>AP022133.1:2400000-3600000 GCA_014169315.1 Enterobacter cloacae
AACAGGCATCACGAACCCATTTACCGTATTGTCGGGCGCTGTCACCCAGGCGCTGAGCGTAGACCGACTCGATCGCCAGCGGATAACCCGCGTCATACCGTGGCTCACTCTTTGCCATTGTTGGCCTCGCTCTGGCCCTCTTTGGTGCCTCCCTGGTTCGATTTATCCTGATTCTGGTCTGAATCGTCGTCGTTCTGGTCATCTATGGTGCCAGTGGCGGGCGGAGTGGTAGAGAGCAACTTAATGGCCCCGGTTTCCTGTGCCGTTGCCCGCACCTCTTCACTGGTGATTGCACGCATGGCGTAGTAAAGCTGAGCCGTCTCAGCGACTTTCTTATCCCGCTCAACCTCACGGTCAATCTGCCCCTGGCTCTTGTTCGGCACGAACTCGGCCCGGATACCCAGGTAGCGCAGCGCCAGCTTTTTCAGTGCCGGAATGATGTCATTGGTGGTGATGTGCGAAACCAGATTCTGCCATTGCGCGTCTGCGCTGGTATCGCTGTTCGACAGCCCACCCTTACGCTCGGCCAGCATTGCGATCGGGAAACCTGTTTCGGCGCAGACCAGCTTTATAGCCATATCGACCAGGTCAGCCGTTCCGGTCATGACGGTTTGCAGGCGCTCAATAGACTCATCCTTATCCACTGCAATCATGTCGTTTAGCTGCCGCGTTGCCGCGATGCCGCCAATGCGCCGGGCTACCTGCGCTTCACCTTTGGCAGTTTTTAAATCCTCCGCCAGCTCCTCCTTTTTGTAGATGTCCTGAACCGACAGCGAGAGGATGCTGATTATCAGCTCATGGGAGAGGCCCAGCCGCTGCAATGAGGCGTAAGGCTTGCTGAGTAGCGGTGCGCCAAATTCAATGCCTGCGCAGGCGTAAATGGGCTGGTATTCTGGATCCCCGAAAAGGATAGAATCGCCCTGCTCAATGAATACCTCGCCACCGACCGGGCTTTTTAACTGGATGCGCCAGCCCTCCGGCAGGCCGAACATCGGTGAATTGTAATCGGTGAACCAGTCATCAGACGGGGTAATCCAGTTCGCGCCGTGGCTGCGCACCCACTCTTCCCCCATGACCAGCACAGACCACCCCATGTGACGCTTAAGGACAACGGCCTTTTCAACGCACTGCCACACCCGCATGTCGCCAAACAGGTCTTTAATTTTCTCAGCATCATCCGGGTTATCAGTAACCACCGTGAACTGGTTCAGCATTGCCGCCGCAACAGGCTCAGTGATAATGCGCCAGCCAATCCCTGACGTTTCCCCGGCCATTGCCGCCACCAGCGGAATCATCCCCTCAGCAGAACGGGCTTTCATGCGGTTTGCCGTTGGCGACCCCATCCCGGCAGCGCCCTGCGAAAGACCGCCCGCCGCAACGCTGGTCATCATGCTGACGTAGCCGTCATGGTTGTACTGCGCGGGCATTACGCCCTCTTTGGTCAGGATCCCCTCTACGGGAATCAGGCTTGCTTTACTCGTCATTGGATAATTCCTGATTTCATGCGTACCAGATGCGGGAAAATGGCGTCGGCGTAGTCCGTGGACACGCCCAGCCGCTGCTTAACTTTTTTCTTCGCTTCAATGATGATTTTGTCCTCTGGGGTGGTTTCCCACATAACGCCAGTGGAGTCAGAGAGGATGCGATCGAGATAGCGGCGCGGGATATCGCTGGAGATGGCGAACAGTCCATCAGGCGGCATGATGTCACTATCCAGCCAGCGCACCGTATCATTGACCGCGTCGCGGTATGACCACCACGCCTGGGCGCGGAGGTTATGGAATGTCTCTTCGTTGTTGCGGCCACCGCGATAGCGTGATTTTTTACGCAGCACCTCGCCCTGGGCAACGAACTTACGGAACTCAATTTCTGAGTCATCAAACTTATTCAGCTCACCTTTAACGCCGGAACCAACGCCCACAGAGTCATAAATCAGTACGGCGCAACCTTCCTCTGTTGCCAGTTTCAGCGCCTGCTGCGCCAGCTGCACGGTGTCACGCGCTTTGAGTCGCTCCATACGGTAAAGAAAACGACCGTTAAAGAACGCCAGCACAGAATCGTCATCGCCATCGTCGGCAACGTCGAGCACTGCCGTTTTAACGCCAGTGCGACATGCTTTCGCCAGGCGTGAATCAGGTTTAACAACCAGCCTTTCGAGATTACCGCGATGCACTACCGCGCCCGGTAGGTCATTGACCGGAACGCCATTCCAGATGTTGTCGTAGCGATCAGGGTAATATTTCAGGGTGTAGAGGCGCTCTTTATCCAGCGTCGAGTTAAAGAACGGGTTGTGATACCAGTTCACCTCTTCAACGAACCAGTCATCTTCTGCATTGAGCACGAACCGCACATAGGTTTCATCCCAGGCAAACGCCGGGTTAAAGGTAATCCACAGCTCCGCACCTTCACGGCGTAGCGTTGGTGCCAGGGTTTCCCATGCCTCAGCAGAAATGGCGTGAGCCTCTTCCACCCAGCAAATGTCGATACCCTCAATGGATTTGATGCTGTCCAGGTTCGACTGGAACCCCAAAAACCTGAACTCAGCGCCAGATTTAGCCTTGATGCTGTTCTGCGTTATCGTGAACTCAGCTTCATAGCCCAGACGGCGAATCGTGTCGGCCAGCAACTTATGGGATGAAGCGTCGATAGATTTCTGCACCCGGCGCAAGCACAGCACGCGCAGGTCATAACGTACAGTCAGCTCAATCAGCGCCTCAGCGATTCGCCACGACTTACTGGAACCACGGCCACCACGCAGGCATTTAACGCGGTGCGGTTTGGTGGTTAACGCACGCATAGTGCGCCGCCACTCGGCCATTTTCTTTTTTTCGGTTAGCCAGTAGCTGCGCCGTTCTAAGTCATGCTCTGGTGTTGTCTCAATCGCTGTCATCGCCGCCTATATCCCGGTAAATCTCGGTCAGAGTTTCACGCGCAATCCGTTTGCCCTCGTCTGAAATCGGCTTACTGATATCGACACCTGCCAGCGTGAGGATCCGCGCAGCGAGGTTCGACTTATCCAGTCCCTCTACCTGCCAGCCGTGTTTGGTTCGCTTTATGTTTTTGACGGCTCTGGTGTCGATCGCCGCCAGGCGGCTACGAAATACTTCTGGCTCCATCCTCAGCTTTTCCAGCGCCTGTAGCTCCAGCATCACAGCGGCTGCATCCGGCGCGCGGAAACGTGCCGACAGGTCAATCAGTGCCTCCTGCCGGCCAACAATGTCTTTGGCAATAATGTGCTTTCGGTAAACGCTAACCGCCTGCTGGATGTCGTTGTCTTTGAGCAACTTTTCAGCCTGAAAATCATCGTTAAACCCCTTGTAGTCTCTGCTGCGTGATTTCGCATAGCTAAAGCCCGGCGCTTCCCGCTCCTCGGCTACCAGCTTTGCAAAAGCATCATCTCGCTTACTTATCTTTATGGTCACAACGCCCCCTTTGTGAGGCTTGAAGCGTATCGGGGAAATGGGAGGATCAAAAACGGCGTTACCGCTGGCATGTAGTACAAATAAAAAAAAGCCACTCCGGGGGCGGAATGGCTCAACATCACAAAGAGTAAAACAATGGCTATATCAACAAAGCAAAGGCAAAGACCGATGAGAGCAAACGGCAGTTCGCAACCGCCTGCTACGGGAGTGATTATGCTGATTTGTCAGAAAGACAACAAAATTAGGTGTGAGCGGTACTCTTTCTTAAGGCGATCTCTTTTATCGCCTGGCTAACGTCGCTCTCACTGAAAAGCCATTCAGGAAAGCAGCAGCGGCAGGTGAAAACCTCAGTTATGCGGAAGGCCACGCCCTCCAGCTTTGCATGTTCAGGATTTAGTTCAGGCAAAAAGCATCGCAATCTGAAATAATGCATGCCTGCTATACGGGCATTTTTTCGCTCATTGCGCCATGATTCATTGCCCGCCAACACAGCGACAGCACAGGTCGCTGCCCACTGCCTGGTTATTTTCGCTTCCCCTGCTGAATTCACCTTGATGACCGCATAGCTCGGTGTTTTCACATTTCTATCCCTGATACTTGCCGATGTGCTTGATTCTAATTTGTAGTTGAAATAAGATCTATACAGGTGCTCAAAACACCCATACACAGCGGCATATCACCCCGTCAGCGTGATTTTTTTGTACCCAGAATTTATGCTCTGGTGGCCCGTGCTACGTGAGTGCTGAGTTATGGGGTGGAGTGCGGCTAATAGCGCCTTGTGCGTAATACGCCCGCCGACTGTGTACGGTTTTGAGCTCCACCCCGCCCATCTCAAAAGTGGGCTTCAGTCTCATACACAGGAGCACCAAAATGGCTACATTCTTATCTATCCCAGACGCTGCCGAACTGCTGGCGCAAACCCTCACCTGCCTTAAATCTGCTGGCTATGCCAGTGCTGCAATGATTCCTGCCGCTAAAAATCCCTCAAATCATGGTGAAAAACAGGAAGTGCAATCAGCTACCGCGCCAGAGGTGTATGTCGCGCCCGGTAAGCAGTACGCCAACGTTAACGAAGCGCTGGCACACATGATTCACGAACTGAAAAACCCGTTGCGCGATCGCTATAACGAAACGCTGGATTTTACCCACGCAAGCCTGGCGCAGATGCTGGACATGTTGCGTGACCCGATTTATCAGCATGGCCTGATGCTTAAGCAGGAGTTTGAGAAAGGCGACGAGCTGCCGCTGGCGATGGTGACTACCTTCCTGCATATCCCGACCAACACAGAAGTGTCGTTCCGTCTCCCGGCCTTCATGAAAGAAGATAAGCGCCTGGATGAATGCCAGAAGGTGGGCGCGACGTTCACCTATTTCCGCCGTTATGGTCTGCGCCAGGCTCTGGATATCACTGATGGTGATGACGATATCGACCAGGCCAGCCGCAAGCAGGAACGCCGGAAAGCACGTGCGCTCAACACCAGCCGCGAATGGAAACCGACCACCAGCGCCCGAACCAAACCAGAGGCGATCCTCAATATGCTGGTTGCCTCTGGAGAGTTTACCGGATCCGCTGCCATCGCCCAGGCGAAAGCGCGTAACCCGTTTTTACGCACTCCCGCAGAAGTCGCTGAGGACACAATCACCCGCCTTGATGGGCTGAAAAGTGATGCAGAGCAGGCGCGTGATATTGTTCTGCGCTACGGGCTCACGGATGTTCACTGGCAGAGTTTTTACCAGGACGCCGGACAGTTTAAGGTTGATGGCGACCATCTTATCAACACCCTGTCAGGCCAGCCTGTTGATGCGCACACTGCTATGGATATTGCCGAATCACTGACAACCGTTGCGCTTTCTACCGCTGATAACAGTAACGTCCACGACTCCAGTGACCGAATCGTGCCACCGCGCACGTTCGTTCCTGACTGCTCTCCACTGAGCGAAGAGGAAGAGGCTTTCGTCCTGGCTGTTGAATCAGGCCACGACGATGAAATCATGGATATTGCCATGCGCCTGATGGAGTCCCATGTTAACGCCGGGCTCAACATGCGTGAGGTTCAGAACGATACACGCTACCACCGCCGCAACTGGTATAACGCCTGCCGCGAGTTCTACACTTTGGCTCTGATGACCGGGAATATTAATTTTGAGGCGCTGGCAAAGCCTGAAATGACAATCGCCTGCGGACTGGCCGATGATGTGGATACTGACGAACCGGCCACTGATGCCGACCAGATGAACCAGAAAGCGGCGATCGCCATTGAGATTGCACGCGGCAACGCCAGCACTGACATAAAGCTCCAGCAGCTCCATGAAATAGCCAGCCGTTGCAATGCCTACACAGCAGGCTTTATCGACATGCTTATCCTGTATGTGGAGACGGACGGGCTTGCTAACGATCTTCCGGTATACGTTCCTGAATCTGACCTTCCTTACTGACATGTGGGGTAACGGTCATGAAAACCGAACAGGAAAAGTTACAGTGTCACTTTGAAAAGCAACGTGAGTATCAGGCGCGGGCAATCTCCCGCCAGCGTGCGAAGCAGGCAGACCCGGAATGGCGGGCCGAACAGTACGAAAAGCAGCGGGAACGCCAGATTAAAAGTTCTGAACGGGCAAAAAACAAGCCGATTAAGTGCCGTGGATTAAAAGGCAGGACGCCGACAGCAGCGGAACGACGCATGATGGACAAAATCGGATCCCTGCCCTGTATCGCCTGCTATGTGCATGGCGTGACGAATGAGAACGCCACCATTCACCACATCAGTGGCAGAACAGCAGACGGCGCTCACGCTTATGTTCTTTCGCTATGTGACTGCCATCACCAGCACGCCGCGCCAGTAGCAGTACGCGCGATTTATCCCTGGCTTGTTCCGGTTCATGCTGACGGAACCTGCGGCGGAAAGGCGGAATTTGAGGCGCTAAATGGCACACAGGAGCATCTCTATTCGCTTTGCATTGAAATGATAGCCTGAACCCCTCCCAGAGCCGCCAGCATCGCCTGGCGGCGTTACCGCTCAGCCCTTTACTGTATTGGCTATTCCCCATTCGGTCTAATCACCCCTGTTAACAAACAAGAGGTGCTTATGTCCGAAAATAATTATGGTGCGCTGATGATGAAATCGGGAATCAGCGCCAATTCTGATATCGACGCAATACTTTCTCCTGGCATTTATCTTATTCCGGCTGGCAACAGTTCGTCGCCAGATCCAGATGGGGGCACATTAACAGTTTATTCAGGCACACCAATACGTCGCTCCTTTTCCTCTGAACTTCTGATTTTGGTGGTTTCTTCATATGATAATGTCTTATCTACATGGAGTAGCTGGAGCGGAGATTTACGCCCTGAGCTCGAAAAAAAAGGCGTGCTGGCTCGATTTGGCTCTCGGTCGGAATTAGTCAGTTACGCGCCAGGGAATAACATTGCTGATGGGATGAGTGTTATCGCGGGCGGACTTGAATACATCCGTGATAGCACAGCGACTAGCATTCCGGATCTTCTTGGTTTTAAGCCCCCATACCTGGCGACCCTCGACCACTGGGGCGCTCCTTTGGACCCAACCGCAGACGCTACATCCTATGCTCAACTTGCTTTGAACTGGATGGCTTTGAGCCCGCAGAACAAAATTTACGAACCAATAGCGAGAACTCGTAAATTTGGCGGCTCTCTGAACACCACCGGACACGTCAACTGGGATGCCGGGGATGCCACCTATTTGTTAGATGCTGCAAATGACTGGCTCACAGCAAATGGTAACGCTAATCCAACATTCTATCCACTTTCCGGGGATTATGTCGCCGGGTCAAAGGCTCTATCGGTGAACCTGCCGCGCGCACCTAAGCGCGGTGAGTGGGTGCGTATCGTTTCTAATGCGGTGAATCCTGCCGATCGTTCGCGTTTAGGTAATGCAGCAAAATACCGTGTCCAGGAATATGCTCGCGTTGGCGCGGGTAGTACTGCAACAAGCCTGGTGCTGGATAAACCGCTGCGCTTCATCGAAGGGGTAAACTACGATGAAACCACCGTGGTAAACCCGTATAGCATAGCCTGGAATGCGCGAGTGGTTCTTGTTGATACATCGAAGAAGTTCCGCTTTGTTGGAGGAAACTTTGAGTATCCTGAAGGGAAGGCTTACGCGCCAACGATCCTGAATATTAAGGCATATCACAAACCTGTGATTCGGAGAGTCAATATGACTCGCGCCTACGCCTCTGGTGTATATCTTGACGGCACACTTTACGCGTATGTCGAAGGATGCAACATGCAGGAGTTTGCTGATAACGAGAACGGCGTGCAAAACGGGTATGGCATCTGTGATGGTGGGTACTTCTCTCGCGTAGAGAACTGCACCTTTGGTAAATGCCGTCATTCGTACACCACGCTACGAGTGTCTCTCGCGGATAATTCGTTGGAAGCCTTTTCGGCGGGCAATACCGTCGGCGGACGTGTTATTGGCTGTAAATCTCAGGGTGCGACAGCTTCGCATTTCGATACGCACCACGGTGCGGTTGATATCAGATTTATTGACTGTGAAGCGGAAGGTGGAACATCTATTGGCTTTAGTGGTAGGGGTATCGACTGCGCGATTATTCAGTGCATTTCACTCGGAATTGACGGGAACGCAGTATATATACAAACCGAAACAACGGGAATTGCTGGGGTATTGGATCGTTATACCCCTTCCTGGATCATTAAAGATTGTGATCTGCATGGCACTCGCGAGGTAGCCGCCTTCCGTTGGTGTCGGGTAAAAATAAAAGATACTACTTTCCGGTCCAACACTCTCCGCCAATTAATCATTTCAAGTTCGAACGTGAAGACACAAGGTACGGTCAAGTTCCTGACTGAGGATATGAACGGGTCGTACCCTATCGTTCAGCCCACTTCGTCATTCCCGGTAGCTATCTCAATCGATGCAACTAAGCCTTTGCTGAATACTCAAACACGTCTGGAGGTAGAGCATACTGCTCAACTAGATTTCTCGTTGAATAAATTCACCACGCTCCCGAACGCATTTATGAACATTGCGGCCGGCTCCGAATTCCATCTGTTTGGTAAGCTCCGCCTGGATTTACCTCCGAATGTACTGCTGAATGGACAAGGTCCTGACCGGATAAACACTGTTCCGAGTTCTGAGATCGAACTTGTGGATGCATCAGCCGATTTCGGGACGTGGGTCAACAAAGCTCGCGCATACACTACGGCTGGTGTGCAGTTAATTAGCGGTACTGAGTACAGCGGACCAGCGGGGGACGGATACATCGTAAAAGAGCCATCAGGTGCCATGAGGGCTTATGGAGATAAAGACCTCGGATCAAGAAAGTTCGCCGGTGCGGGATCCTTTGCTGACCCGTATACCACC
Source organism: Enterobacter cloacae (assembly GCA_014169315.1). Lineage (NCBI taxonomy): Bacteria > Pseudomonadati > Pseudomonadota > Gammaproteobacteria > Enterobacterales > Enterobacteriaceae > Enterobacter > Enterobacter cloacae. The sequence continues at coordinate 2,408,783 of AP022133.1, forward strand.
ACTGTAATGGCCATCTCTCTCGGTGCGACATTTATATCAGCACCAACTGTGGCGCTACAATACAAAGTCACCACTGGATCTCCAAGCGACCTGCGCCGCGGGTCTGTCGCTTTTGACGCAGTCAACACCAACACGATTGGTGGTGTTCGAGGGCATTCTCTATCTGCTGCTGCAACAGATGCCTCAGTTATTATTGGTTATCATGCGGAGGGGCGATGGAAATGAAATTGGATTTTTCGCCGTTGGGGCATGCTCTTGCAGCCATGTCTATTCAATGCTTGATAGGACTAATAACCGGCATGTGGGGCGTCGGTGGCGCACTTGGTTGCCTCTGGTATATTTCCCGAGAGCATACCCAGGCCGAATATCGGTGGATAACGCAGTACGGCGCAGGCAAACGGGCAAACATGCCTTGGTGGGGAGGTTTCGACTGGCGGGTGTGGAATTTGGCCAGCTTGCTTGATTGGCTTGTTCCCTTACCCTTCTGTTTTACCCTCTGGTTACTGTTAGCATAATAAAGGCCGCTTATGCGGCCTCTTCTTTTCTTGCCGCTTTATGGTGAACCTCCCACAGCGTAACCCCTATCGAATCGCAGAAATCACCCAAGTGGTTTAAGCCTGACCACTCACGAATTCCGCCGCGCGCAGCCTCGACAAAGACCGCAGCATCCGCAGAACGGTGGAGCCCGAACAGACGCCATTTACCGGCCTCTGTTTTGGTCGCCACTACGCGGGCAAACATGCCGTTGCGGTAAAAGTCGGTGAAAACTGGCTTTTTTCTTGTCGTCACTTTCATAAAAAGACAAACCCCCGAAATGTTGATAACAAAACGGGGGTATGTTGGCACAAATCATCAGAATGACTTTTTTATTTCTGAGCGGTCACGATGCCTGAGCGATATCTCGCGCTGACGGTAACGGGTTGCTGTACACCATGCCGCTTATAATTGGCGCGGTTGTCATTTGTGATTCGTTTTTACGCTTGAGGGTGACAGACAGAGCGCGGCTGGTTTCTTGGCTGGTCAATGCTCGGGTAGACAGCAAAATCAGCGTCAGCGGAATCACCACCAGCCCTGACTGCTCCAAGAATCGACGTTTACCACCCAGCTTATAGACAGGCGTTACGCCGGACACCGTCAGCCCAAAATAATTGGCTGGGGCTGCATCGGTAGCTGTCTTGGCTGGGCAGAAGATTACCGCCTTATCGAAACCGGAAACGGTCAACTGCAGAGCGGATAAGTCAGGCGCAGCGTTTACCGGAGCGTTTTCACCGTGGAATATCTCCAGATCGCACACAACGCGCTGTAACGGGTTCTGAAACTTCAATGACCATGTGCCAGCCAGTAAGCCGCCAAACACGTCTATCGTCTGCTGTGGGTACGGAATACCGTTAATTGGCGCTGCGCTGCCTCTGACCTCAGCAGGAAGTACCCAATCCGGCACAACGCTTGTGTCTGCGATCGCCGCTTTGGTCAGGTCGGATATGGCAACCAGTTCATCAGATGTTAAGGCCATTATTTCCCCTTAGCCGTTAAAATTCGGTCAATGTTTGCGGCCTGTTCGTACAGGTCGTTGAAGATGTAATTGAGTTCAGCAACATCAATCGGATCCCCCGGCACCAGCTTATTGCTGGCGTCGATATAGGTCGGCTTAAACCCCACGGATCGCGCTGTGGTTGATGGCTGTTTTTTACTGGCGAACACCCCACCGTTAAACGGATAAACCCGGTCAATCGTCGCAAAGCTGTTCATGGCTGATTCGCCCGTGCCAGCAGCGCTTTGTATTTGGCGTACAGGTCATTAAGGATGAAGTTCATCTCCTGCGCACTGATGCCATCGCCAAAAACCAGGTTGCCCCTGGCATCAAAATAGGTCGGCGCAAAGCCAGTCGCCTGCTTTTCCTGTGATGGTTCTTCTTTATTAGGAATATCCGCGCCACCTTGCCCGGAATAGGTTTTATCTGTTGCTGCCCAGCTATCCATTCAGCACCTTCACTTTTTTTACTGTTACGAGTGTATTGAACGGCTCCACAAGGTCCGTTCCGCTCTGTGTTTTTGTTCCAGTTACGCGCGTTAAAAGCGACTGTGTTGCATTAACACGGATCCCCTTCGTTGCCGTCGCCATGATGGTTCTTTGTGTTTTCTCGTATTTGATACCCCCCCATACCGCCGGGAACACATTACCTGGGAACATTGGCGCGTGCTGCACCAGCTTTACGTTTGGAGGCGTGGCGGCGCTGTATATGTCAGCGCCAAACGTGGCAGAAACCAGTGATTCAGGCAGTTCAATATCCGGGGCCATGCCGCCGCACTGCACAAAAACCATGCGGAAAGGTACACGGTTGAATGCTGCGCCTACCGCACCAGTAGTTAGCCCGACCTTATCCAGCGTCAACCAGGTCAGATTATAAAGCTGGCGAATGTATGCCCCGATGGATGGCCTGGATTGCGCAGACACTGACTGACTACCCATCGCCTGGCGTATTTCCTTGCGGTATTCATCATCGTCACGCCCCTCGCGGTTCACGTCATACTCTTCCCCGCGGGCGTCGAGCAACTTCCCGGTTGAGTCATCCAGCGAGTAGCCTTTTTTGAGATATTCTATCGCTGCAGCCATGCTCGCATTACTGGACTTCAACCCGGCGACGAGGTCGATATTGCGCTGTTTGCGCACCTTTGAGGTAAAGCGCTCTTTTGCCAGCTGTGCTGGGCTTTTGATTACCGGCTCCATCACGACACCGCCACAGATGAATTGTTAGTAACGGCAATTATCCCGCTACCGATCGCAACTGTGGTATCAGTTGGCGTGGAAGTTTCGCCTACTTTAACGGTGATATCCGTAAGCGTCGGAAATGCGGATAACAAACGAGCATAAATTTGACCAGAAAACACATCGCGCCCCACCTGCAACTGTGAGAAATATGCGGTTACGGTGTTTTTCGCCACACTGAGGTAATCCGCAGGCTTGCCAGTTGTTTCCGCATCCCACTTGGCACCAGACACCGATACGTAAACCAGCTGATAGCTCTGACGGCTGAAATACACGGTTTCCGTTGTCGTTCCGTCTGTGGCCGTGCCGGAAACGTCGCCATAAAAGCCGCACTCACCTGCCGCCGCGTTGTAAATCGCCTGGGCGATGTCGTTATCCGCGCCACCAGCGACAAAGGCGTGTATTGATTTGCCCGGCACCCCATCAGCATTGGTCTGGAATCCGCGATTAACCTCAACGTCTGCATACGTCACACCATCAACAGCCAGGATCGCATTTTTGATGCCTGGGCGTGATGAACTGATGCTCACGCGCCTCGCCGCAGCAGCAGCCTGTATGCGCGGTCTGTAAATCTCGTCATCCTCAATCAGGTAGCCTTTCAAACCGTTTGAAAGCACCAGGATGTCATCAGTGGCGATATAGCCGAAAAGCGCCTGCGGGAACTCTGTATCGCTCTGATACCAGGCCGTCGTCGGAATGCCTGTGCGCACAATCTGGAATACGTCATCAGCGAAAGAGAACTGAATCAGCGAACGACCGTCAGCCGCATAGAGCAACTGCCCGTAAGCGGTCGTATAGGTCGCCAGTGAGGGCTCACGCGCCACGATATCGGCGTACAAACGGCTGGTGATAGTGTCGGAGGTGTCACCCGCCCGGTATTGAGTGGAATACGGATTGCCGGAGATCGAGATTGTGAAAGTGTTGCCCGTAGTGATAGCTGCCTGCTTCACCGACAACACAAATCCTGCTGCCGTCTTGCCGTTCTCTTTTACATCCCCGGTCGTTGTCCAGTCGCCCGAACTACCGGAAATTGTGAACAGCTCACCCGCGTTAACGGTCTGCCCTGGCTGCAGCAGATAGATGACGTAAGCGGAGGATCGCGTTAAGCCGTTGCGTGGAAGGTTAAAACGCTCACCAAACGCATCAAGCTGGGCTTTCTCTGCCTGAGAAATGAAGAACCCAGCAAACACCCAGCCGATCGCCTCAATGATGTTCAGGTCATCCTCTGCCACCACCGCGATTGTCTGTCCGACGAGTGAATCCCCATCAGGGTTAACGTTGCCCAGCGCCCCCTTTAACTTCTCGTACTTGTCGCCGCGTATCTCGGGCAACCTGGCACCGTGCCAGCCGCTGTCGTTAACTAATTCCACTGCTCACCTCTTTGGTTTCATTGCCGATGTAAACAGCAAAAAGGATTTTGTAATCGCCCTTCACATCGCTGATGTTTGTTGCCCTGGCATCGGTGACACCTGGCGTGCGTTTGGCCTCGGCGTTAATCATGTTGGAGACGATAGAGGCCGGGAGTTTTGAGCCCATGATGCCTGGTAGCCACGGCAGACCCTGCGACGTGTCCAGCCACCACTCACCCCTGTTAGTAGCGACGCGGATCTCCGCCTGCTGCGCAACGCCATCAATGCCGCCATCCAGAACAAAATCACCATTGACGAGGATTACCCCGTCATCGTCCTGCATTATGTCCAGCATCAGTAGTCCATCCCCTCAACGGCTGTCAGCTTCGACACCCAAACGAGACAGCGGGCCTCGCCCACCGCCTCTATGCGCTCAACATACCCGACCGGGATTATTCGCTTACCCCGGCACGTAGGCATGACCAGTGTTAACGGTTCGCCAGGGGCCGGGCGCTCATTCGAAATGAAGCACCCTTTAACACTCTGGCGATACTGAACGGTTGTGATGTTCATTCGGTGTGCCGCCATTGCTCCAGGTGAACGATCGTCACCGCAGCGTCAAGTGACTCGATATCCAGCAGGTCATCCAGGTCAAAGCCCTCGCCCGCATCGTTCAGCATCTGCGCCATAGCCGCCTGGTGCGGCAGCTCGAAAGGCAGATCGCAATAAAACGGCATGTACTGGTCTTTGCAGTCACGGCAGGTCGCCATCACCATTGCCAGCGGCGCATTAATGAGAGGCACGCACTCCACGCGCTCGACTACCAGCCCGGTGCGTTCGGTTACGCTGATAATGTCGCCTTTGGTGATTTCCGTGGTGTAGTCGCCAGCCATCAGAAAACCGCGATTAGAAAGAGCAATTTGTGCAGCCTGGTCGTTTAGTTTCATCATTGATTCCTATTGTGGTTTGCTGGTGGACTTGCCGTCGCCCTGCTCCAGATGGGTGTGATTGTTGAAGGACTTACCGCCGCTGATGTGGTCAGCCGCTTCGCTGGTTCCGGTGACTGTTACGTTGCCGCCGAACGTGGCATTAGACTTGCCGCCAGCGCCCTGGCTGATGGATCCCGAAATGGTCAAATTGCCGTTTATGGTGGTCATGGGGGCGGTTATATCCATGCCGCCTGGCGCGTTAATGGATGCTTTATTGCCCGTTAACTCAAATGTTGCGCCCTGCCCGGTGTTGCCTTTGATGGTGCCGTCATCCATTTCGATGAAGGCGCTACCGCTGAACAAACGCAGCCCTGCGCCATCCGGCATCTGATGACTGGCGAAGTCGGAAAAGCCGCAGAACGCCACGGCTGAGGACAGTGTTTTGTGGTCTGGTTCGTCGTCGTCACCGTGGGATAAGGCGACAAGCAGACACTCATCACCAGGCTTAACCCGACCGGATACGCCGGACTTGCCGCCATCCCAGACGAGAGACACCAAACGGACGTTTTCGACCTCGGCGTACTCAATGGGATCCGGGTTATCACCAAATGTGCGTTTAGGCGTTGGCTTGACGGTGGCCCGGCCACCTTTGACGGAGACGATTCTTGCCTCAAGCGCGAACAGCGCAGAGTTAAGCGCCTGGTCAACGATGGCCGCGATTTGGCTTGCCGCTCTCATGCGATAATTCCCTCCCATGACGTGGTGCGGGGCTGGGAATCTCTGGTGCTGAACCGGTGCGAGATTTTTTTGACGATAATCTCCCAGTTCTCACCCATCGACGGGGAAGAGAGCACCACCTTTTCACCTATCTCCACACCACCGCGTAGCAGTGACTCCCACGTGATGGCCTCGATTACACCTATCTGGCGGCGTGCGCCTTTGCTGTAATCCACCTGTGAGTTTTTCGGGGGCCAGGCATACGTTTTGATGCTCTTTTCGTGTTTGGCCTGGATCTGCTCTTTCTCTGACGGCTTTTTCTTTTTCCGTTTCGGGGTATGGATTTTGAGAAGCGGAACGCCCAGCAACCCGCTGTCAGGAGAGAACGCGGCAGCACCATCAAAAATGGAATCACCAGCTGTGACAGCAATCGTCTGGTACTGGAGTGACCACGTGGCGTTTACCGGGCGGCAAAGGCTCGTCAGAACGTCGCGGGATAGCGCCGCAGCGCTGATGTTTTTGGGGAGCGTTAGCGCAGCAGCCGCTTTTGACAGCTGGCAACCCAGCCCCATATCAGAGGCGACCTGCGCGATCGCCTCCTTGAGGGATTGCCCCTTACGGAACTTGCGTGATGTGACGCTGGCGCGGAACGGAATCAGGGCCTCGTACAGCTTCATTTTCAGGCCGTAAACCTCGCCGGGTTTAACGTTCACGGCGCTGATGAGTTCACCCTGGAACAGCGTGAACATCCCTTCATCTATATAGCCACCTGCAAACGTGACCATAGAGCCAGCCTGGACGATCGCGTTATGCGTTTCAGGCGTCAGCCCCCAGATAGTTAAGTCGGCCTCGTTCGGCTCTTTCTCGTCATCGCGCACACAGGAAAAATCCACATCAACGCCGTCAATGTGGATCGTCTCACCATCGGTGCAGAAAACAGTTATCTCGTACTGCCAGCCGTAAGCCATAAATCGCCTCCTTATATAGGAGTGATTTTTAGGCATGCACCCGGCTAATTACAGAAACGCCGCCAGCGGTAACGATTGTCAATATATGGCGCAAGGTTTGAACTGTGGATAACCGCCAAATAATTGCACCCTGCATGATTCATGTTAGTGGTCAATATCGCCCTGATGCCGCGCCAGCATTGTCTTTCAATGTGGATAACATTAATCGTGCCAACTTTATTGTTGTTATTTTGTTGGTTTTGTAGTGCTCGCTTTTCGCTCAAATAATATGTAACAGCGCTAACATAATTAAACGGATAATTTATTGCTCGTTTCGCCGGAACGCTTAAAAATGATTATCCGACCCCAGCAGGCGACGGAAACAAGCCCGGTGCGGGTTTAATGGGTTTCGCCTCCTCCTCTCTCTCCACCTCTCCATTTTTCGCCCTGGCTGCATGATGGCGTGTCAATATGTTAACTAAGCTGGTCGTACCATAGCGCAGAAACATATCAGAGCGAAACCATTATCAAAAGTCGCGTAATTGCATCTATATATTTGATTGGCATGCATTTTGTAGTGTTTCGATTTTCCCGGCTTTGTTTCTGCCTGAAATACTTATTAATACTTTGGCCTTTTTTGCTGGTTTAATGACCCCTTTCCGACATTAGGTCGCACTGTCAAACCTTATATATCCGTTTGCCTCACCTCTCTATCCTTCTGAAATATCTGCTACTTTTCACAGCCAAAACTTTTTAATTTTCTGCCGTCTCAAATTACAAGTTGTGGACATCAAAAAATGACCATAAATCGCATACAAAACAATCAATTTATATATGCTATTGAAAATATTGATATTAATTATTTTTGGCGTTTATTTTCGAATTGTTGATATACATCACCGTTTACCACTTTGATTTGTGGTTCGTTTATTTTTATCCACATAACAATTTATTCACTTCTTACGTTACATTTGTAACATTAAGATGTTGAATTTATGTTGCCATGAATTTAACAATATTGTCACATGCTCAGGTCGCCGCCTGGCGTTTTTTAGGTACAAAAAAACCCGGCATTAGCCGGGCTGTTATCACATCTGCGAAGTGTTAGCACATGCTGGAGAACGCCACCTCAACCTCTGAGGCGTTGAGCGTGCATAAATCGGTATAGAGCGCCATTGCGTCAGCCAGAAGCTGGCGACCACCCATTAATATCTTCTCGTTGTTCCGGTCGATTAATTCCACGCGGTAAATAGATGGCGCTGCTTTTAAATTAGTGCGCAACTGGAGGCATTTAAATACGCATCCGCGCGGATAATTCGTTTTATACATTACGTCATTGTCTTTAATAGCCGCTGTTTTCATTTTTCTACCTTAACGCTGAGGTAATCATCAATAGAGTTTTTTAACGCTTTGCGCATCGCTGAATATGGCGGAGACTGCAAATAAGCAGCTGGCACATCTTTAACTGCATGGTTAAGAATTAACTCCACCGCTAAATAATCCTCTCCACGAACGGCTGAGGCTGTACGGAATACCTTTCTTAGGTCATGGCTGCGCCATTTAATCCCGGCGCGAGACACCACCGTATTAAGCGTGTTGTATTTGATTTCTGAGTCCTCAATCACCCCTATCCACTCAGTTACCAAAGGTACGTATTCCAGAGGAACGGGCAGCAGCAGATCCGAATGCGTTTTCGTGTGTCTGTCAGGCACGAACAGGCGACCGCCAGCCAGCATGGATGTGCGCTTGAGCGATAGTGTTTCTGATACCCTGAAACCAAAGCACAGCATCAGGCGCAGGACGCACCTGTAAGGCTCCCTGACCGATTCGATATCGCGTACCACATCAACGTATTCAGTAACGCTAACCCGGCCCGGCTTGCTTAGTGCGCGGTGCCGTTTAATGCGTTTTCCGATTGACCGGGCGGCGGTGCGCATGGCATCCAACATGCGCCCTAGCGAACCCGGCGCGGCGGGTTTGAATTTAATATCAGCGTGAATCACCCAGGCCACAACTGCAGCAACACAGTCAATACGCTGGCGAACCGTGGAGGCCGCAAGGCCAAGATCGATACAGCGGTCGGCGTACCGGATCCATGTATCCGGTACGCTGGCGGCGCGAACCCCCAGCGACAGAACCGGCTCTAGCATACGCACGGCGTGGCGTTCGTTAATGATGGTTTTTTCGCGCAAACTGACCGCCCTGGCGCGGCGGTCAACCATTACCAGTAAATCACTAAGCATTGCTGACACCTTTTGAATTATTCAGCGTCACAGCATAGGCAAACAACTTTTTGTGAACCCATGCCCTGTACTGCGCCTCAGCCTCTTCATTAGTGCCGCCCAAATCGACAAGGTTTTCTACAATTTCAGCCGCCAGCGCATCAATATCTGGCACTGGTGCGGTAAGCACCGCTAGGGCAATTTCTGCCTGCCGCAGGCGCATTGCAGTTTGCAGGGATGGTATTAGCTCGTCACGCTCCCGCCAGAGCTGGACATCTTCGCTGGTCAGCTCTATTAACTGCTCTTTTGTGAAATGCATTTTGTCACCTGCCGTCTCTTCTGCGTGAGCGTCGGCGCAATTGGTAAACCCCGAACCACCTCCAACCTGCGGCACACACTCGGCGCAAATGCCGCATTGCATCTGGGTTAACTTAGTCATTCCACGCCTCCAATTCGTTTTGAATTTCTTCATCGATCTCGTCGTTAGTGGCATCCTCATTGAGATAGCTCATGGCTTCTTTTCGGTACTGATCGCGACGGGTGGCGTACCATGCGGAAAACTCTGGAGTCCAACCCGGCTCACTTCCGGGAAAATCCACTCTGGCGTTACCTTCGGCCATGCGCTCCACCATGCAATGAGCAGTTGTCCGGGCACACTCACGGATGCAGCCACTAAGATGATGCTTACGCCACCAGGGGCTTACTTTCGAATCGCACACACCTTTAAATTCAACTTCCCAGCGCCGTATACAGCGGGCATTTAATGATTTACTCATTGAGTGGTTTCCCCTCGCACCGCCAGAGCAGTGCGGATCGCCTTTGCAATGCGAGCGTAAAGGCCCGCATTTTCATAGTCCTGTTCGCCTGCCCATTCAAAGATGACGGCGGTAAACTTCATGTTGCTGATTACCGTAGAGGTGGCATCACTGCGGGCGTACAGAGCCACCCACGCGCCCGGATTCGTTACACGGGTTTTAACTCCACCCAACGCCGGAGTAACGCCACGGATAGCGGCAGCGTGACGGCTGGCAGTGCCTTTACTCACGCCCTCACGTTCGGCGCGATCGGCTACCAGCTTCAAACCCTCTTCAATGAAGCTCTTGGAGAGGCGGCGCTCGTTGCGTTTGGTCTTAATCTTGTCCATTTAAATCACCTTGCGTAATCATCCAGGCTGTTGCGTTCGGGGCCAGGCGCACCTCTGTAACCAGACCGCGTGTCGCCATACTTTTCATCTTCTGGCGCACGTCATACTGGAGGATCGCTTTATCTGGATGTTGGCGGCACAGCGCCTCACGGATGAAGCTGGTGTGCATCTTCTGATTCTTTAAATCAGGGCTCGACCAGCGTTGGAACACCTGGAATATGTCGGCGTCCGTTATGATGTATCTGCGCATCATTTGGCCCTTCTCGGCACTACTTCAACTTTCCCGCATTCCGGGAAATCAATCCCAATACGCAGAGCAGCAGCTGTGTTAAGCACCATGCGCATGCTCGGCGTACCCTCAAATCCTTCCACCCGGCGAACCGTGGCACGCATAACACCTACCAGCGCGGAAAAATCTTCCTTGCTCATGCGCAGTTCACGACGCAGATTCCCACTTATCAAAAGGTCAGTTAATTGACCAATGGTCATGCGGCGCTTTTCTGCCATTACCTGTTTAACGTTTTCATTCATCGTGAAACCCCTTATGAAATACTCAGAACAAACTGGTTATCGCCAATCTTCAAAGCGTGAATTGCCGTGCGTGAAGTGCTCCAGCCATCCTCACCGCGCAGGTGTAGCGGGATTGTTTGCCCTCTGTTAATCAATCGCTCAATAGCACCATTTGCCTGAGCGTCATTATTTGTGCTGAAAACAACGGCCCTTTGCTTTCCCGTGCAAATGTCGATCTTTTCAGATCCTGACAAATACTTTGTTAAGACAACTTCTCGCACCTCAATTGGGTTTAATACGAGGTTGTCTATATTGTGCTTGCCATTAACCCGGCTTGGATTCTTATAGATAACTTCCCCGGAAATACTGCCGTTAGCCATCAGCCAGATAATGTCTTTCAGTGGATAATAATTTCCCTGAATCAAGATATGCTCTTCACCGCCGCGAATACGCACATATGCCGCTGTGCCTTGCTCGCCCATACCTTTTCTTGATTTACGCAGCAACTGCCCGGTTTTATATTCGAAAAGCTCATGGCATTTGTGGTAGAGCCATGCCTGATTAGCTTCATCACCGTTGCGCTCAGACTCACCAATGATGTCAGCGAACGGGGTTACATCCCCTTCTGCGATGGCCTTGAGAGCGGCCCGCATCACGTCCGGGAACTGAATTGACTCATTGGTCACGCGCTCCTGAGCGCGGTTGTAGACCTCCTCATCAGCTCGAAACTGGACAATCTTTTGTTGTTTTTTCATTTCAGTTCTCAATTAATTGAGGCTCGATATAGACACCAGTACGCAATGCGTTATGAAACGCATTAGCGAGCCTGCACGCGTTAATTTCTTCCTTCGACATAGCCGGGCGCGGTTTAATGGCTTTCTTCTTTTCCGGCCTTGCTGATTTCAGCGCACGTGTAATAGCCCCACTTACAAAAAAATTCTTTTTTACTTTTTTAAGGTGATAAATGTATTTACCTGTTTCACTGCACTTAACTTTTTCAATCTCTACGTAAGGAGATCGAAACATATTCCAGATTCTGCGAGCGATATTCTTTGCGGTTTGCTTTTGAAACTTAGCGTTAACCTCTTCGCGTATCTGGCTCATTGACAGCTTGCGGTTAATCATTATTTTCACAAGGTCACGTGCCGTTGCATTTCTTTTCAGGCTGTCATAAGCAAGGCGTAAAGATTCGCGGAAATATTGCCGCGCAGAACCGCCGTAAGTTGCCGCTCCCTTTTTTGCCAGTTCCCAGGCATGACGAAACACCAGTGCAAAATCGCGCATGATTTCCCTCACGTATTCTTTTTCAGAGATTTGTGATTTTTGGCAATGAAGATGCCGCCGAAATGACTGTGTGGCGCAACGTGGAAATACATACCGCGCCGAGTGATTTCAGAAAGAATTTTTGCAGTGCGCACAGGCAACGCCTGGACATAGTCAGAAGGGGAAATATCAGAGGCTTCATCACCGGTAAGAAGGGCGACGTTATCGCCCTCACCCATCCGGCTACAAATCAGGAGTAAAGCGCTAACAACATGCTTTACGTTACTGCTTTTGGTTAACTTTACGCTATGAATTGCCATGATAAGACCACACTTTCCATGTGGTTACTCGTTCATGACCTTATCGAATGTATATTATGTTAAATGCAATACAGCACCCAATAACTTCATCTTCGACAGTTGCTTCTTCACAAATCAACACGTTACGAATTCATGACAGGCATCCCTTTTCTTGCCTTATGTTCATTATACATTTACTTCATATCCATTGTTAATGTAAGGACAATCATGTACTCACTCATGCAGCTTCGTGTTGCTCGCAAGCGTCAGTGGATTTTGATGGACACAGTCACCTGTCTGCCATTGTTGATCCCACTCCGCTATACATAGATAATTTGTCGACTGCAAGGTCGACGTGTGGTTGGCATAGTTGGTGATCGGCTGCACTACGATATTGGCGGTTGTGCGAGAATCGATGACGAATGCCCTTTCTGTGAAGTCCGTTGATGCTATGGTTGTTTATATTACCGCCTTTTCCTTGATGACCACCACAAGGACGTTTTAGCTTCGTGGTCGTGCAGGATTTGTACGTTAAGGCTGATTTTTGACCTGTCATTCATCAGTAAGATTACAAACCATATCGTCATCATCAATTGTGTGCGGGTTCTTCAGCTAAAATATCCGTCAGCCAGATACAGAACCCTGTCTGCAGAGTCAATGGTTTCCGGGCGGTGGGCAATCAGCAGGACAGGTAGCCCCAGTTGGCGTAGCGTCTGGCTTATCTGGATTTCACTTTCAACATCAAGGTGGCTGGTCGCTTCGTCCAGTAACAAAAACCCCGGTTTTTTGTACAACGCTCTTGCCAGCAAAATACGTTGCTTTTGCCCTCCGGAGAGCCCACCACCTGTTTCACCGATTAATGTCTGATATCCCATCGGCATTGCCATGATATCAGTGTCAATGAGCGCCAGACGGGCACACTGGATCATTCTTTCTTGATTGCGGTCTTCGCTGAAGAAAATAATGTTATCTGCAATGGATCCCCTGAAAAGGTGATCATCCTGCAGTACGGTACCAATCCGCCGTCGTACCTGAAAATAATCGGGGTGCGTTTGCGGTATGCCAAATGTTCTGATTGTCCCTTCATCAGGAATATGAATTCCCAGGATAAGCTTCACCAGTGTCGATTTTCCGCATCCTGATTTGCCCGTAATGGCCACCACTTCGCCAGGATGCAGCGTCATCGATACTCCCTGGAGTATCGGTTTATTCCCACCCTTGTGGCTGAAAATAATGTGCTCCAGGGATAAAGGGGGACAGGCATCTTCGGTCGCGGCCCCCCAGAATGCGAAGGGGATGACCGACGTATTATTCTCTTCCTGAACGGTTCTTTGCCGATGGCCTTCTGTTGGGGTTAGCACAATGTCAGCCAGACGTTCGTTATAGACATCAAGCATCCGCCAGGCAAAAAACTTATCGGTCAGGCCGCTGATACTCGAGGAAAAACGCATCTGGTAAGATAAATAGGCAACCAGCATACCGACGGTAAAGGTACCATTCAGCACTTCACCGGCACCTTTCCACAAAATCACCGCCGATACCACGCTGCCTGTCAGGGTGTGCACAATGTCATAGCACATCAGCAGGCGACTCTGGCGCAGCTGCGTATTTCTGCGGGTGACGTTAAGATTCAGCCAGGCGGCCTCGCGGTATGCGGTCACACCGTTTATTCTCAGGCTCAGGATCCCGTTGAGGGTTTCAAGAAAGTGTCCTGATTCCCTGGCACCGGCGTCCCAGGCATCCTCCGCCGACTGCCGCAGGGAGGGATACCATAGCGCTCTCAGCACGCCGTAGAAGATGGCGGCCAGTACCGCTATCAGCGTCATTTCAGGACTGTACAGCAGCATCATGCAGAGCGCAGTCACCGCAAGCAGTACATCGAGAATACCTTCAAGCACTTGTGTGGTCAGCGCCTGCTGTATCATATCTACCGCCTCAAAACGGGCATTAATACTCCCTTTACTGCGCGCATCAAACCAGGCCAGAGGGAGACGGACCAGATGATGGAACACCCTGGCCGTCCACTGCATATTAAAATTGACGGACAGCGTAATACTGGCCCACTGGCGGGCCAGCGACAGCAACATTTGGGTCAGTGACAGCAGCAATAGGGCAATGATGATAACGCTCAGCAGGCCTCGATCGGCGGCAACCAGGACCTCATCGATCACCAACTGGTTGAGAAGAGGACTTCCTAATGTCAGTATCTCCAGCGCCAGAGCAAAAACGATGATGCGGGACATTGCCGCCAGCAGGCCGGGGGTTTTTCCTGTCAGCTGGCGCAGACGAATTTTCTTTCTTTCATCCCTAGCGGTGAAATCGCTGGCTGGCATCAGCTCCAGCGCGACGCCGGTGAAGTGCTTCCCTGCGTCCGTCAGGGAAATTGTCACCTTCCCCTTATCGGGATCATGTATAACTAGCCTACTCCCACGAACCTTATGAAGTACAACGAAATGATTCATGTTCCAGTGGAGAATACAGGGGAGAGAAAGGGACTTTAGGTCTTCCGGTTCCAGCCTGACGGCTCGGGAAGACAACCGGATACCGGCTGCACACTCAATTAGCCTCTGCAGGGTCATTCCCTGAGTACTGATACTGAAGCGTTCACGTAGTGTGGGTAGATCCGTTTGCAGACCGTGCCAGCTGGCCATCATTGCCAGACACGCCAGGCCACACTCCGCTGACTCTGTCTGGCGGATGAGGGGAAGCCGTCTTCTCCCTGTCCAGTTCAGTGATCCCATTACAGTTTTCCTTTCAGGCTCCAGAGCGGTTCTGTCAGCCACTCCCACAAATGACGTGTATCCAGGCCGACGTCTCCCTCAAGGGTCATACCGGGGCGAAGAGGTTCTTTTTTTCCATAAGCCAGAATAAAAGTATTCTCAGGTTCGACAATCACACGGTAGTGCCCTTCATTCTCCTTCCAGGTGACAGGGGATACGGAGAGTAAATCTGACGGCGTCAGCGTTGTACGGCTTATCTCACGAATAGTCCCGTACTGAACACCAAACTTCTGATAGGGGAAAGCGGAGAACCGGAGTGCAACACGCTGCCCCGGCTGGACAAATCCGGCGTTCTGACTGGTGGCATAGAGTTCTATCTGCAGACGCGCATTGTCGGGGACCAGCGTCATGACAGGCTCAGATGCCCTGACCGACTGTCCCTGCCTGACCAGCACGGCGGCAACGGTTCCGGATACCGGAGCGGTCAGCGTAAAGTGCTCCTGTCCGGCCAGTTCGCCCTGCTGCTGTCTTATCCCCTGCAACTGCCTGTCCAGCTCAGCTTTCCGACTTTCGCCCTGAACGATGAGATGGTTAAGGTCGTCTTCAGCGGCCTCCATTGCTGTGCGTAGTTGCAAAAGCCCCTGACGTTGATCCTCAACGTTTTGCTGAGCCGTGGATA
Organism: Enterobacter cloacae; assembly: GCA_014169315.1. Taxonomy (NCBI): domain Bacteria; kingdom Pseudomonadati; phylum Pseudomonadota; class Gammaproteobacteria; order Enterobacterales; family Enterobacteriaceae; genus Enterobacter; species Enterobacter cloacae. Next base: position 2,424,328 of record AP022133.1, read on the forward strand.
CGTCAATCTGCTTCTGCTGGTATTCGATATCTGAAACGTAATGCGTGCCGGCAAGTTTTTTATAGCGCTCCATGACGGACACAGCCAGCGCAACCTGATGCCCGGCAAGCGACAGGCGCTGCTCTGCACTGTTAATCTGAGGTTTAAGGGAGGCAATTCGCTGTTGTATGGCGTGCTGCTGCTGACTGTTGTCACGCAATTCCAGAGCCTGTTGAGAAGAAAGCATGGCATACTGAGTTCTCAGGGACATGCTCATGGCAGCCAGCGTACCTGTGCCCTGTTCGTTATAATGCTCGCCGCTGATATGGTAAACGGGCTCACCTGCGATGACATGCTGACCTTCTGAAACAGTCTGTCGGGTGACGTATCCGGCATATTGAGGTATTATTTTCACCACTCCTGATGAAGGCATAACGATGCCTGTAAGATGCGCCTTGCGGGTATAACTACCAAAATAAACAAATAATGCGACGCTCAGAACCAAGAATATTGTAGTAACGGCGCATACTGACATGCCAAATGATGCGGGTAAGACAATATCTCCGTACTCGGTATCACTGTGATGCTTTAAAGCTTCTTCCCTGAATATACTCATAGTTATAAAATACTCTGAATATTTAATAATATAACGAATCCATTCATACCTGAATGTATTAACATAGGATAGAAAAGAGATCTGCTTTTTATTTTAACAGCAAATAATAACATCGATACAACAAATAGAATCATCTGATCCAGAATATTGTAATACTGCCCATGCATTAGACAAAAAAACAAAGATGTTATTACGCACGGAATGACCAGATTCTTTCTGTAAATTGAGCGTGCAACCTCGAAGGCACAGCCTCTGTAGATAATTTCCTCATAATAGGGCACTACTAGTGTCATTACTAAAACCGTTATCCAGTTTATCTGTGATGGTTTGTAATGGTATAAATAGTCTCTGTAGCAGTAAACAGTAAGTTGTATAAAAATAATTATAAAAAATGAAATAACTGAAAATTTAACTGAAGCTGGACTTGAACTTACTTTTATTCTACATCCAGGGATGTTTTTCAGATAAAAAAAATAAACGAAAGTTGAAATTAGAATTTCCGTAATGAATATAATGAAAAAAGCCGTATCTAGTCCGACATAATGCATCATAATAGCTGGGGTTAGAGTTATAATGGTTGATATAATAACCACTGCAAGAAAAACAATAGCATGTTTTTTACTATATATAAACTGGCTCGTACGCTCATTCATTGCAAGGGCGTCACTTTATGAATGTTTTTATTTTTGCTAAAATCAGATCTGTAAATTTAGCAGTGGAAAACAGAGTAATCAATGTAATTACTATCTTTGAAAACTCCTCAGGCAAGGAAAACCAGGATAGGTCAATAATGGAGGAGCCACTTAATAGCGCAAAACCCAGTAATAAACTTAATATAAAAGACAATATTTTAATAACCATTGCAGCATCCTCCGTTGATACTTACTTATCGGCTACAAGTACCACCGATGTTACTTCCTGAACAATGACTGGAACCAGCTTTGTTTCCTCCTCCGTTACCATTTCCACCACCGGAGAGACACTGGCCGATAACTGCTCCACCAATAGTCCCTCTGGCCATTCCAACAAGGCCGCCTTTGATTGCACCACCTACCATCCCACTGAAGACAGCATCACCACACTTAGCTGTGCTTGGGTCACTGTAAATATGTGTCGGTGCATTCCGTCCCAGAGTGTTACGTGCTCCAGTTTGAGATTGACTTTTAAAGTTGTGTTCATGGTCGCCAGAGTTTCCACCACCGCTGACTAGTTCTATTTCACTTAAAGTTAATTCTCTGATATTTGACATAAAAATCCCTCTTTTACATTTTAGCATAAAGTGCTATTTCACTATTGCACGACCGAAATGTATGTATATAGTGAATTTGTGTAAATAAATGTAAACGTTGCTTAGTTGGTCTTACAAAATAAAATTTTCGTATACGAAAATATGAAGCCGAGAAATATAGTAGGCACTTTCCCCCGACCTTTCATGGTCTTTCCTCAGTCAAATCAGGAGCACTGTTGCATCACAGTTAAATCAGAAAATGTGTGTAATAATTCCTTCTAATTCAATGCAGATACAACATTTTTGGTTTGTGAGGGAACGATACATGGCTGTTATTCGCCACATCAGCATCCAAAACTTCCGGGCAGTACGACAGGCCGAATGGTGCCCTGGTCCAGGCCTCAATTGTCTGATAGGACCAGGAGATTCAGGAAAATCGACCGTCATTGACGCGATTGATCTGGTACTTGGCGCAAGAAGATCGTTTACGTTTAGTGATGCAGATTTCCATTTGATGAACACTGCCACGCCAATCTGCATTAGCATAACGCTTGGACAGCTCGATGACGAATTGCTGAATCTCGAAGCTTAAGTAGTTCAAGAAGGCAATCAGAGATACCCTAAATATTTATGTGCTTAGTTATGCTATTACGCAGGTAAATGCTTCATGAACTGAGGAAGAGTAAGCAGCTAGGAAATACTCACAAGAGATGCATTTCCTGTTAGTTCATGAAGTTCTCCGGAAGTAGATTCACCTTCACGTTGAGAAAATATCAAATAAAATCAGATGGATGTAAAATATATAGTTTATGAACTGGATTTTCGCTCAACATAAGTTAAATCATCTATCCAGATTGGTAACTCCATAAACACAATCCCTCCCTCCCTTACAACAACTTGCAGAAAAACGATTTTCTTCAGTGGCGATTATACTGCCATGGGTATCAGAAAAGATTGATGAGGGCCAGCCCATCTCTTAATGGGTAAAATCGGGCTGGCAAGAGTGTATAGTTTTGGAACACCTATTTAGCGCAGAACACTAGACACAAAATAATTACGTCTTGAAATATTAAAAGGCACCTTGAATCTCTTCGCGTAAATTTTTGACTTCATCCAGTTGAGCCTGCAGCGCATTAGCGCTATCGGATTTACCCTCAACCTGTGAGCGTATTTCATGCAGAGCCTCATCGATATTCGTGATAGGCAGATCAAAGCCCATTTCATGCACCTTCTTGAGCTGAGTATCCATGCTCTCACGCACGGCTTCGCTGTATTCTTTAAAGTTTTTGCGAATGTCCCGCTTAATTTGAAGGATCTTTTTTGCATGCTCAGACTGTTGATAGTCATCATAAATCTGCATACCCACCCCAAAAATCGCCATGGCGGGACCCAGAAATTTTGCGCCCTTCCCTATTTTTTCCGTTATTTTAACCGCCTCCCAGGCCTTGAACTTGTAGCCAAAGAAGCCTCCAATCTCTTTAATAGCATTGTGCAGGCCACTACCAGAAATGGATTTCAGCCCTGTTTTAGAGGCATCACCTATAGCGCTTTTCGCCAGGAAGGAAAACCCTTTCTCTGCGGACTTCACTATACCCTGATTAATTGCACTATTAAGCTTGAAGGGATCGTCTTTTGAGACGCTGCCGACTTTCCCTTGTTCGGCTTCGGGATTGAAATTCTTTGCAGTCAACAGCGCTTCGTTGATCTTCGCGCTGGCAGGGGTATTCGCCAATTCGACTAACTCAGCCTCCAGATCTGACAGACACTCGTCTACAGTGCCCCGCAGCGCTTCCAGAGTCGAATTAATTAGTCGCTCACATTCGTAAATCGCGCTGTCCTGCATCTTTTCGAATACTTCCTGTTCTCCACCCAAAGCATCGGCCAGTTGGTTGCCTTGCTCAACGATCTGACTATTCAGCGTGTCCAGATGCGCTCCGACTTTTTTAGTCAGATCACGTCTGTTAGCCAGAAATACGCGCTTGTTTTGAGTGAGCAAGCTCACCAGGCCTTTTTGTAGTGGGTCAGAAATGGTCAGCTCATCTATTTTTGATTCCAGCCTGACTTGAAGCTGCTGGAGAGGCGTTGTCAGCCTGGCGTACAGACCACGTTGCGCCACAAAACTATCAATGGCTTTGGTGAGCCCTTCGGCGTTGGAAAGCGCCAACAGCTCTTGACGCTCTTGCTCATCGTCCTCATCCAGCGCGTCGAAGAATGACTGCGCATCAGTAAAGACGATGGGAAAGTCCTCAGGAATTTTGGGCTCAAGCACCTGCGTGATACCCGAAATCTTAGTCTCTTTATCGGCCGAGTCGCTTTCGAACTTATTGATAACGATCATTATCTCCCCGGCGCGTCCTTGCTTAAAGCACAGGTCCCGGAAGGCCGCGCCCACGACATCATCAAACAGTTCATTGGTAATGACATAGACCAGAAGATCTGCTTTCGATATCGCCTCAAGCGCTTTGGCATCATGTTGTTCGCATTCACCCGCAAGTATCCCAGGCGTATCCCAGATGTTTAACGACTTATGTTGATATTGGGTAACCGCATCTGTCGTAACACCGGACCCAATTTTAATATTCTCAATACCCGTCAGCATCTTAATGAGAGAGGACTTGCCAGCACTATACTGTCCGGCAAAAACAAGATTTAAAGGCGCTAAATCAATATCGAAATTTGCTTCCGATGCGTTGACGTTACCGGCGCACCATAGCTCATGAGAACGTTGGTAAAGGCTTTCCACCTTTTCTTTGAGCGTGTTGTAACCAATTTCGGTCATGACTCTTCCTTAAACAGTGATGAGGTCTATTTCACAGGAGCAAAGCGAAGCCACCATTTTTATGCGACGGTGGTCTTTCCCAATAATTTTACTTAAGTTTTTCTTCGGGGCGAACACGGAAACCTTATTATCCCCGGTCAGTTCGACCCTTTCTACGAGTCCTTTATAAAGATGTAAAATTTTTTTATCCAGGCTGGTGTTATATACTGTCAGTATCTTTTCCCTCATGGACTGACTCATAGCCATAAGAAGGTCAGTATTCCTGAAATAATCCGAAATAAGAAAATAACACGCGTACCCAGGAATTCGCACTACCTTGATAAATTTCGGCAGAACAAAATGTTGCTTAGTGATGATATGAGCGACTCTGTTCAGTAGCCTAAAGTTAATTTCATGCTTCAGTGTACCGAGTTGACTTTCGGCTCCATCCATTTCGTTTATAAATTTATTAAGTGCTTGACAAAGATGAGATAGGTTATTTTCCGCAGGAATAATATAGGCGCGATGGATATTCATTTCGAACCAATCGACTAAATTAGACTTTATTTTTTTCTTACTTTCCTCGATATCCTCAAGCAAAGCCTGACGCTGTTCAGATTTGGCCTCTTTAAGTTTTTTAGCACGATTGTCTGAGAAGAGCGAGAATACGGTGAACACTATACTGACACCAACCGCCACCCAACCGACAGGATTCCAGGAATTAAAGAAAGCAATAGCACTTACAACCCCGGCTATCGCCGAGCCCCAGCCGTTTATTCGCTTGAAGTCGGACTCGCTGAAGCTCTTCCCATTGTGGGAAACTTCAAAAGACAGGGTAATATCAAGTCCCTCATTCATTTCTCGATTGAAATCCTGAAGCTCTTCCATCACCTGTTCAGCCAAATCCTGCACCGATTTCTCAATGTTTTTTGTGATATTTAGGCTTTTATAATGACGATCCCATGCGCTTGCCGCATTGTCAGTCTCAATATGGTCGTCAACAAAATCAGCCACAGAGTCAATGAGCGGTTTAAAAGCGAGATCGACTGCCCTTGAGAGGAGCCGTGGCGCATCGCGAAGTGTCTTCATCTTCCACTGGGAAATACGCGTGAGGCCACTTTCATACTGTGGCAAAAGCATAGAAAGTTGATCCCTTTGTCTTAGGATCAGTAAACTCTGTTCATCAACATGATGGAGGCTTGAATCGAGAAACGTCTGGACTCTGCGGATCGGTCCATTGCCTTCGACTTCTTTAATGAGCGCATTAAGAACGCGATCGATTCGGCTAAGCTCATGTAATTGAGAACCTTCTTCACCCGGTACAGTCGTTGCCAGGAATGCAGCCTGGGCATGAATGGGGATGATTCGAACCGCGCCGGGATTGATGCCTACACGGCTGGCGAGGTTTTTTAAGCGTTCAGTATGTCCTTGAATTTCGTCTTCTTTAAAAATATATTTTTCCGGATTTTTCAGCGCCCGTCGCCGATTGCCCTCATTCTCCAGATCTTTTTTCATGTTCAATACAAAGATCAAGGGTTTGTTGAGCTTATGAACATGTTCAAGCTCAACAAAGGTTGATTCCTGAATACTGTCACTATTAAGCATAAACAGCACGACGTCAGACTGCTCAAGGATCTCGTGGGCAACCTGCGTGTCCTCCTGGCCGTTATAGGCTCCGAAACCAGGGGTGTCGATTATCCTTAAGTTGTTCCATTCATACTCTTGAACGTCGCGTGTTGTTCTTTGTGCTCCTTTACCAATGGTCTGACCATCTCCTCGGGTAATCGCCTCGCGAACCGTACTTTTGCCCGCCATCGTGCGGCCAAAAAGCATGACGTTAAAGCAATCAAGACTTCTTTGCTGTTTTTCGAGATTGGCGTTTCGTTTCGAGAGTAGCTTTCCGTAGTCTCTCTGAAGGCTATGCATCATGTCGGTAAGACCATCCGCAACCATCTTGTCCCTGGAAAGCGTTCGGCTGCCATGTTCAATCACGCGTTGCAATTTTTTACTCAGTTCATCGATAATGGCGTCGCATTGTTCGAAGTAGCGCTGAATAGTCGTGTACTCTTCTTTGGCGATCCGTCTGCAGGTCTCGAGCGACGCCAGGTAGTTATTTTGATCCTTCATTGCTTAACTCCGTTTTATCCTCGGTTTCGGCTTTAACTCCCCCTGACCAAGGATTGTATTTTATTCAAAATTTCACAAATTACTGATGGCGCTATTTACCTATAAATAATGTGTGAGGTTTTACGGCTAAAATGGCTAATGTTCCATGCACCGAACGAGCGTATGCTGACGAGAGGCACATTTCCCGTTAGTTCATGAAGTTATCTCGAGGTGAGTTGATATTTATATTAAAAATATTCATTTAAAGCAATTAGATATGGTGAACTTGTCTTATGAACCAGGATCTCGCACAACTTAAGTTAAATTACCTGTAATGATTAAGACACTTCTGCAAACACTGGTAGGATCAAAAACGTGGGATCCCCTCTGCAATAGACACTCCACCAAACCGGAGTGTCTATTGGCCTACTTGTGCGACGTTATTATTTATTCTGGCGGTGTGGTAAATGTCATGCTGCTGTGTGCAGGGTCAATGCCCGTGCCAAGAATTGAAACCAGGTTCTGGATGGTAATTTTGTACTCCGTACGGGGCATTAAAGGAGCCGTCAGGTGCACGATAAATCCCGTCGTGCGATCCACTACGGCCTGGGTGATGATGCTATCCGGTTCGAGAAGGTAATTAGCCACATTGCTACCGCTGGTTTCATCCACCGCCAGACTCAAGCTCAGCACCACATCCGTAGGCGATCGCGCCCCCACCTGCTGCAACTCAATTGTTGGCAACGGTACGCCACCGGCGCATTCCGGCAAGTTACCGCCAGCAATCGCCACATCAATCGTTTGCGAGCGGCAGGCAATGGACGGATCGTTAAGCGGATCCAGCGGGTTACCCTTCCCGTTCTCCGGGCTGATCAAGGCAAACAAGTCATTCCATTGTCTGCGCGCCTCCAGCAGGTACGTCATCGATGGTGCGCTGGACCAGCACACTTTCGAGATCACACCAAAGGCATACCAGTCCGCTTGCCCGACGGCAGAATAACCAAAGCTATTTTCCGGTTCGCCGCCAAAAAAGCAGGCAATACCATGCGCCATGGCGATGAACATCCCTTCGTAATTGAAACCTTTCATCCTGCCCAGCCCACCGCTGACGACCACCGTTTTGCGGCCAAGGTATTTAAAGGCATACAGATTGGGCACGGTATCCAGTTGATCAAAATAGAAATCAATATCCGGGTAAAAACCGGCAAACTGTTTTGCGATGGTGTTAAACGTACCGATTGAAATCGTATTGCTGATTGGTGCCTGTGCTCCGTTTTCCGCAATGTCCGCAGCCTGCGCCGGTGTAAACAGTGCCTGCGCGCCATAGGGAATATACGCGGTACCCACACTGTAGGTTGTGAACAACCCCATTGCCATTTTACGTTGCACAACCCCCGGCTGGGTGTTGGAACCAGAGCCAACAAATTCAAACAGGGCTTCACTGCGTTTTACATCATTTGCGTAAGCCTTATCGTAGGCAGCGGTGCCCAGCATCGGTTTACTCTCCAGCCCCTCTTCTTTCAACTGTGCAGGAAGTTCGTCGAAATAGAGTTGTAGGGTGTAGTCGCCCGACACCACGCCGCCCGTTAACAACAGATGGCCATCGGGAACTTTGTGCCACGGCTGGTTAGTCGAAATATGGTGTACACCGCCTTCATAGGAACCAATACTCACCATGTCAATGGCAACGGGTTCACCATCCTTGTTAACCAGATGCTGCCCAGGACGCAAATTCGCCGCTTTCGTGTATTTGCCATCCGCCAGCAGGAATATCTGATCCATGGTACAGATGATTTCTTTGATCTCTTTGGCCCCTGCGCTTTGCATCGCGATATAGACCATCATCGGTTGATACCCGGTGCTGCCCGTTCCCGAGCTGAAGTTCACCACCGCCGTATCCCAGCCGATCTGAACCTTGCCGTTATTCTCAGCCACCGTACCTGCCAGCACGGAATCACCCACCGTAAACAGATAGATCGCTTTGTCACCCTCAGGGACAGCCACAATCGTGTCATTAGCAAAACAGCTACAACAACAGTAACAAAATGCTGGCCCCCAGCCCGCCCCTTTTGCCGCACACTGTGCAAAAAATGTCGCTGAGGGGAAATACAAATAACTTGTACCATTCGTACAGGCGGTACATTGCACTGGTGTGTAGATTTTGGTGGGATCACCACCATCACCGCACAACGAATGGTAAGAGGAACTTTGGTTAACAACATCCTGACAATGGTAGTCACCGCCGCACAGCGGCAGCATACCTTGTTGGGTCAATTTCTGATTACACACCGTTGGATCATAGCCAGCCATAACTCTCTCCTTAAACTGAGTTTTTGAACGTTCTGATGACATATGACGTAATCTGCTACGGCTTTTTATGCTGATGACACCTCCTTCAGGATGCGGATAAACAAAGCGCCGCTCGGGCGATGGCCGCGCAGTCAATTGACCTGAGCGACAGGTTCATTCCAGCGATTCAATCCGGGACGTTCGGGATGCGCATCCGGGCAAGTCTCGTTCGGCCTGCGGGCTTTGGCCGCCACCACGCATCCACACTTCCCGCACACCGATTTTTCCCCATTGCTGGCACCGGCAAAGGCGTACAAGGTGTGCTGATGTTCGGGGGGCACCTTCAGGTGCGGGCAGTTTTGACACAGCGCGAGCCTGTCGCGATACTGCTCATCCGACACGGTAGAGAAACCGGTCTTTCCCCAACGCGCCAGCGCTGACCCGGCGCGCATCAGCAGCGCCGAGGTAGTAAATTCTTCTGCCTCATTCGCAATGACGACTGGTGGGTGGTCAAGCAAGTGCGCCATAAACGGCGAACCGCGGCTGACCAGCAGATGATGTGCATAGGTGGTATCCGCCAGCGCCGCCTTCAGCACGGCCTCACTGACCGGCGCATCCAGCCCCAGAAGGGCTCCCATCTCTGCGCACTGTTGCTGCAGAGAGCCATCAGCGCTCATTGCTAATTCGCTGCTTAAGGTGTTGGTTTGCATCTCACTCCTCCATTTATTCCTTAAAAGATTTTGGCCGCATACAGGGCGACAACTTGCAGATCCAGCAGTTTGCTGCCGTCGATAAAGCCATCGCTCAGCAGAGGCGCAATTGACGGGTTGGTCAGATCAAACTTGAACGTCCACGTCGTCGGCGCGGTTTTGCCATTCCAGTTGAGTGCATCGACGACCGCTTTCCCGTCAGTAAAGGACGGTGTGGTGGTGTTATTCCCCGACGCGATAGTCATAAACGTGGCGTTAGCGGCAAGGGTGATCCCGGTCGCGGTCGTCAGTTGCAGAACCAGTTCGTTGTAGGTAAGACTTTTGAAGTAACCCAACTGGGCAGGATTGATATCCAGCGTCAGCGTCTGTGTTTTGGCGTCGCTGTGATCGAGCATGAAGGTCTGCCACGCGGTGCTTTGCATGCCGCCATCGACATAGATGCCATTCAGCAGCGGTGTCTGCGCCAGCACGCCGCGCACCTGGCGCGCCAGCTCATCGTCGGACAGAGCGGTATAACGTAGGGTAATGATCACATCCGAGAGTTGGCCAAAATCAAAACGGTTGGTATCGAGCGGCATACTCAGCGTCCAGTCAGAAACCGCGCCGGTATTCTCAAAAGGCAGGTAACGGGGATCCTGGAAATCCAGCGTAAACAGCCCTGAATCATCGACACCACGTGAAACGGCAATGCTCTGCCCGTGCGCCCAGTCTTGCCGTATGCCCTGCGGCACTTCGCCAACGGGCGACAGCAAATACTTCACTTCATCAATGTTGGCGGTGGTCGCAATACTGTTTTTCGTCTGCGTCAAAACCGCTTTGATATTCTGATACGGCCCAATTACCGCCGGGATCGACAGCGAAATCGTGGTGATTTTTCGCGAGTAATGGCCCGGATAATCATAATCAAACAGCGCTTCGCTCAGCGAGAAAGAGCACGCCCCATCGCTCTTGAGCTTCAGTAATTGCTCCGGCGCAATCATCGCCAGCGAGATGGTTTTCTCAATTTCCAGGCTGCGCTTATCGCCGGTACGCCAGGCGGCTTCCATGCGATTAAGTGCCAGCCGTAAGCCTTCGCCCGCCGTCAACCCTTTGTGCAAACTGTCCCAGTAATCAAACGACAGGAAACTCTGGTTGCTGTCCGTTTCAAACTGATACGAGGCCTGTGCCTGCTGCGCCGCTTGCAGACCCAGTGCCCAGGTCTGGAAGTAGACCGCGCTCAGGCGGCCTGCCATCCACTGGTAGAGATCCTGGTTAGAGAATTTATCCTGCAAATAGCGCTCAATAACCTGGTTCTGCGCAATGCTTTTCTGCTGCACCGCCAGATCTTGCTGCGCCGACTGTAGTTGCAGATTCGCGGCAACAAGTTGCTGGGCAATGCTGTCACTGTCCGCCTGCGCGATTTGTTTCTGCAAACTCCACTCCTGGCTGCGGCGTTCGTACCCGCCCATCGTGGCAGCCCGCTGCGAAATAAAGCTACTGATCTCCGCGCCGATCTCGAACACTCCCGACGAGGCATTCACCGCCGAACCCAGTTGCACGCCGCCATAGGTCATGGCAAACGGCGAGCCGACTTGCGGCACGGCATAGGCGATGGTCGCCGCCGTCTTGCTAATGCTGCCCAGGATGTTGGCCGCCAGTGCGGCGGCGGTGGCATCCAGGCTGGTCTGCTCATAGCCACTTAACCCGTTGTTGAGCATATCGGTATAGTACGTCAGACGACTGGCCGCGCCCGTTTGCGACGCCGTCAGCGACAGGATGTTCGCCTGAATCTCACTGATGCGTTCCGTTTTAATGCTGATATTCATCTCCAGGATTTGGCCTTCCTGGTTATTACGCAGCGCTGCCAGTGCTTCGGCATCATTTTTTTCCAGTACGGATAACAACGCACTACCCAGTTCAATCAGGATATTGCACAGGTTCTGTGCCGCGCCAATCGCTGAAGTAAAGCGATACGGTGTCAACTGCACACTGGATGACGCCCCCGTCATCACGTTGTTCCCCGCCGCTGCCGCTCGTACCAGATCCAGCGGATTGAGCGGTGGCTGGAACAGCGCCAGTGAGCGGTAAACACCATCAATGTTCAGCGAGTGGTTGATCTTGTACATCCGGTCTTCTGCGGTATCCCAGCGTTGCATCAGGTCACTGTTTTCCGGGACACAGAAGTAGACATACAGGTCGTTAAAGGCGTGTCCCAGCATCGGCGTCGTCGAACCGGAACCGCCTGGAATGAAGTTCTCCAGGTCGATCAAAAACTGCGGGATACCATCAGGATATTTCGCTTTTATTTCTTCGAAATTCAACACGATGCCATCACCCGCACACTCGCCCACCAGCTGTGGGCGGGGGCCCAGCAGATCGTAGGCATAGACATACAACATATAGGCACCGGTGATCGATTCCCACGAATCCTGGATAAACAACTGGTCGCCCCACGCCAGCAGGTTGTCGATGTACTGCATCAGGGTCGATTTTTCAAAGGCACCGATGCGTAAGCGCGCAATGGCAAACGGATCAAAGGGATCGTCGTTATACACTTTGACCGCCGGATTACTGTCCGACAGCATCTCCTGCAGGCTTTGCAGGGTATGGTTACGGAACGGGCGGAAGTTCCAGAAATGGCTGGCCGGGGCACTCAGCTGGTAATTGAGCAGGATATTGCGCACCATCAGTAACTGGTCTGTCGTCAATGTGGGATCGGCACTTTGCAGGAAACTCAGACTGGTGGTGGCCGTAAATGTCGGATTGACTTCCCCTGAAGCATTGAGGATTGGCGACGCGGGTGGGCGTGGGTTTTGTTTGAGTTGCGTAATAATGGTGTCGGCTTGCGGTAACGCAATCGCCTGCTCCGTCTCGTCCACGATCGTGGCGGCGGTCACAAACTGTTCCGCCTCTGTCGGGTTGAAGACATATTGTAGCCACGTCTGCGCTTCCTGGAATTGCTGGTTAGTATTCAGACCGGCGGCCACCAGCATGGGGATATGGTAAAAAATTTCCCAGAAATACTGGCCATACAGGCCGTCAAAATCGACCTGTGTGGCATCCAGCGCACTGGGCCAGTTCAGGCCGGTCGTCGACGGGGTAAATCGTTCAAACGGCAGCACCGGTAGCACCGGGATCTGCTGAATTTTTAAATTCAGCAAGCTATCCACGCCGCCCACAAACAGCGCGCGGCTGATTTTGCTGATCGCACTGGTCGACAATCGGGTCACGTTAAAATGGAAGTCACCGGTAGTGGTGTAGCCCACGGCTGCACCGTGATTCTGGTAAGTCAGCACAATCGCTTTCGGTGCCTGCGCAAGGGTCCGGTAAATACCGGCAATCTGGCTCTGAGTAATCGTTCCCGACAGCAGCAAGTTACCCAGACAAAGCTGCACGTTGGCACCGGTCAAATGCTCCATATCGATGCGCCCGTTAGGGTCAATCAGTGGCGGCATGGTTTGCAGCGCGACATAAATTTGTTGCGATACTGCGTAAGTGATTTTATCGCTGATAAACGCATCGTCGAAAATCACCGGATAGTTTCGTAGCGCATTCAGAATGTATTGATACTGGGCATCCGTCAGCCCCATGTTGAGTAATATGGCCTGTAGATAAGCCACCGTCACACCGGCAGCCAGCCGACCGTCTTTCACCAGGTTGTACTGCGTCAGAATGGTGTAAATTTGCCGTGATAAGACCGCGTTGATGCTACCGGGCGAAGTGCCCTGATAGGTCATAATCGCAAACGTCGGCTCAATCAGCGGATCCCCCACCGTCAGCCCTTCGGCAAAGCTGGAAAATGCTGGCTGCCCCTTGTCGCCGTTTTCCGGTGATAGCAGGAAGATCTCATCCTGCACAAAGAACAGGAACCAACCGGGTTGGGTACCTACTGGCACGACTTTCGTGCAGTTTCCGGCAATGGTTCCGAACAGTTCGCTCCCTTCCAGATGGTCGAACAACACCTGCTGCACCGCCGAAAATTGCAGTGGGCTGAACGCGCCATACGCCGTGATCCCCGACAGTACGCTATACAGATCCAGCGTCGCCATCGCCTGTGGTAACACATTGCCGGTCGCATCAATCACCTTCGCCGCCTGTAACGCCTGGTATATTTGCAGGCTCTGCGTGGCAGAAATTCCGCTGCCAATAAACGAATTACCATTGACTGCGCTGGCCTTACTGCCAACGGTCAGGCCAACGGTACCTGGTACATTGCGATTGTCGGTAATGGGTTGGCTGCGATGGGTGACCTGCAGCACATCGCCTGAGCTCTGAATCTCGGCATGAATCAGCGATAATGGCGTTTTAGCGATATAGGGATCGGCCAGCAGCAACTCCTGGCGCTGGACCAGCACATCACCTTCCAGACTGAGGTTCAGCACGGCAACCGGGCGCAGATTCATATTGCCGGACAGTTGCCCCATGACCATTCGATTGTGATCTTCTGCGCGGTCGCGCAGGTTGAGCCAGAAACTGCTCGCACTGGGATCGCTGGTCGGTGACGAGGGGTTTTTCGTCACCCAAATATCCCCTGTATCCAGCACATTGGGGCCATACATCACCACCAGCCGCTCGGCCTCGGCCTTAAACGGAGGCGGTTCCACGTAGTTTGTCGCATCCACATTAAAGGCAAAGACCTTGTTCCAGCAGGTCGCCGCCATATCAAACAGGCCATCAAACATGGCGTTATTCATCAGCGCAATATTGCGGGTATCATCCGAACGGAACAGCACCACATCCTGATCAACCAGCGTCTGCGGTTGTACCCATTTTCCCTCCTGATTCAGAAAGGAATACATCACCGACGCGGTATAGGTAACGCTGTTGGTGGTGGTGACTTCGCTGGGTGAACCGGAAACCGAAGAGGTATTGTTTTTCTTGATCTCATTCCAGAACAGGAAAGGACGGCTGAAGGCATATACCAGCGTACAGTTCGCCGAATTGATCGTCAGATCGATTTTCTCCCACGGCGTCCACGGCATATTTTCCGTTTGCTGGCAGTAATAGAAGGTGTAAGGCGCAGTTTTGCTGCGTGACAACAGATAGATCCTGTTGCTGTCATTAATTTTGGTTCGGTAGGCATCGACCGGTTTTAACTCGGCCACCTCGGAAAAACTGTTGATATAGGTGGTGAACGCCGCGCCCACATACGCCTTGTTAACATCCGACTGTTGCAGGCTTTGCACCAGCGCCGTGAACTGTGGCGTCGTGTTTTTGCGCAAGCTGGGGATCAGATAATTTTCCGGATAGACAAAAATCTCACGGTTCGCCTGCCAGACACGGTAGTTCATCATCCATTCCCACCACGGATCCTGGATCTGTGTCAGATCCAGCACCCCCGGTTCCAGCTGTAAACGGCAACGCTGCAAATAGAGTTGGGCGGCATTCAACGCTTCCACAATGTAGGAAATGGTGGTGGCCGCCCCCATTTCGACATCGGTCAGCAAGAACTCATAGACATTGCGGGCGGTTTTGATGGTCGGATCATCGCTATTAAGCTGCGACAGCACCAACGACAGCAGGGCATCACGCAGATGCACCGCCAAATCACCGGACAGCGGCGTCCAGACGCTCTCCCACTGGGTACCATAGATACTGGCGGTTTTGGCCAGCACGGCGGCGGCACTCTGGCTCCACGTCGCCCAGTTCCCCTTCGCCGGTAACGCCGCCACATTCACCATCGATTGCATAAAACCGGGATTCGCGCCAAGACGGCTCATCACATCGATGCAGGTTTGTAGGCGGTTCAGTTGTAACGTGACCACCGTCACCGCCTGCAGCGGCCCGCTCAACAGCGACGCCACCACGACGGGATCCCATCCGGTCGCTTTTTGCAGCACCAGTAAACTCGTGTCACTGGCTGCCCCCGTCGACACCAACTGGATATACAGCAACAGGTTTTGCTGCAAATCCCCGTGGCTTTGCATCATCTGCTGCACCTGCCAGATATTGCTGATGGCCTCCCAGCCCAGTACCGCGAAATTTGTCGGTAATTGATAAGCCGCCGGGCAAACCGCCACATTCGCCAGCGTCGTATCGGCAAGATTCAGGCTCTGCGCCAGTACCAGCCAGCGTGAAACCCATTTCAGCACCGTCTGCACATAGCTGGCATATTCCGGCGTTTTGCCATCACTCTGTGCCGCCAGAAATGCCGTTTCCCAGTCGGTGGCCCCCGCAGGCAACGCCACCGCCGCCACCGCCATCGACATCGCGGTAGTGGCCAGAGGATTGTTGACACCAAACAGCACCGCCACCTGCGCAGTGATATCGCTGCCGGTTGAAGCCGTACCTGCCGGTACCGTTACCCACAGCCCCTGCTGCCACACCGTGGTGTTATCCGGCTGATACAGCGGATTGACGTACACACTGGCAACACCATTAATAAAGTAATCAAGCTGGTACACCGACAAACCGGCCTGGTTCAGCCACTGGACTTTCCCGACCAGCGCGGCAATCTCCTGCACGCCCGGCGTGGCAGGTGTTGCCACGCCAGCCAGTTTCAACAATAGCAGATAACGACTCATGGGCAGTTGCAGCGTACGGCTGAGTAGCGCATGGCGATATAAGTCCGACAGCGTTTGTACGGTCAGTGTTTGTTGCGCGTTCTCACCCACCAGTGCAAGACCCAGCGCATTGGCATCACTCAGGCTAATGCCCAGCCCCGGCAGGACACGGTTGATGGCATGGATATCTTCCGCCGCGGATGAACCCGGCGTCCAGGTCAGTGGCGTATCGGTATACCCTGTATTCAGTGGGTTGCCGGAGGGATGATACGGTGCGTTGCTGGCGAGGATCGCCGGGGAGTTGAACAACCGGTCGAACTGCGGGCCCGCCTCGTCAGCGCCCTGCCCGTAGGTTTTAATCGGCCCGGCCAGTGAACAGGCCGTGGGCAGATCCAGCCCTAACCGATCGGCGATCGCCAACAGTTGTTGCAGCGCGATCAGGCTATCATCGCTGATGACAGGCATATTACCGCCCTGCACACAACGTAGCGCCCAGTCGACCTCGGCTGCTGGGTTACCCAGTTGCGTTGCCAGACGCTGCAAACGGTTGATGCTATCCAGCGCCGTGGCCGTCAGATTATCCAGCTGCGCGGGCTTACCCGCTGGCTGACTCAGCGCGACCCATTTGCCGCCCAGCCCCTGGTTAAGGAAAAAGTTAACCTGCAAGCCCGCCTGCTGTTCCGTCGCGGATAAGTCCTGCTCCAACAGTGTCAGCATCTGCGCATAGTTCATCCAGGTGCTGGCCATAAACGTGTCGGCCACGCTGAGCGTGCTGATATCACTGACATTGTAGTAAGGCGCGATCTCGGCGGCTACCGTCAGCGCGGTCGTCACAATGCGCTGCTGATCGGCAGACAACCCCAGCGTTTGAGCGGCAACGGTGCTGGCTGCCGCACTCCATGCCGACAAGACCTGACCGTAACTGCAACCCAGTTTATCGAGCAACACCCGGATCTGATCCAGTGGGGCGTTAAAAGGCAGCGCCTGTGGGTACACCAGTGTGGTGGCCAGTTGTTCCAGCACACCCTGACCAGTGACCAATTCGGCGCGGACGGTCAGGCGCTCGTTAACGATTTGCAGATAAGGTACGGCATCATTGGCCGCGCCACAGTCGAGCGGGATAGTCCAGATATCCGGGCGACGCGCTGTAAAGAGAAAAGCGTCATCAATCGTGGCGCGGTTCGGCGTGGTAACGTACTGGTCGATGATACGCAGCAGATCGACCAGATACGCCGCCGGGCCAAAGATCGAGCGACACTCCGGACAGTTGCAATAGTCAAGTGAGCCGAACATATCCTGGTAGCTGGGCAGATTCTGGAAGGTTTCCTTCAGCTCGGGGCTCACGGTGTCCATCGCGGAATAACGGTAAAACGGGGAAGCCACCGTGCCGCTCACCGAGGCCCATAAGTGCATGGCGCTGTTACGTACACCCACCGCGCGCTGGTGCATCTCCGTGGCCTCTGCGGCGCTCATGCCCAGTGATTGCGCATGCGTCTGCACAAATGTCTGCAGCGGTATGCGTGCCAGCTGGTTTGCACAGACTATGCCACGACTTATCAGCCCCTGTGCAACATTGACATCCGGATGCAGGTTGAGCAAACGTTGCCAGGTTTTCAGCTCGGTGACTTTCGTGGCAATCCCGTCGTCATCAAGCCCCGTGGCAGCCAGTTGCTCCCGCAGCGCCGACATATCATCCGGATGGTGGAATTTCACCTGCCGGACATCAAACTCTGGGTTCGCTTCATACAGGGCCTTAAGTGCGTGGTCCTGAATCCGGATTGTTGTGTGTGTCATGTAACACTCCCGTTATGTGATTCGGGGAAACATTCAATTAACCCATTGCATCAATGGTAATTATTGGATAGACGAGACGATCATTTTGCCGTTGTACCACTTGAGATATTCGGCCTCGAACTGGGGTAACAGCACCCGGAACTTGTCGCTGTCATTGCCCGACGCCAGCATATGCATCAATTCATGCTGACCCGGTCCATAGACGCTTTCTTTGGCGCTACGTTGGGTCAACATCAGGTTAGGGGTCTGGTTGGCGTATTGCGGCCGGACGGCTTTATACAGAATGTGATGGACTTCAGCGGGGCGGCCGCTGATGGCTTTTAAATGGTCATTCAGGCTGGACACTGTATCGACATCAAGCTCCTGAAAGAACGATGTCGTCTTACTGCGCATCACCGAGTACAACGGGATCTGCCGTTTTCCCCCGGTGTATTCATCCATGTTTTCGCGCCACTGCTCACCCAGCAGATCGTTGAACTGAAAATGCAGCGGTTTGCTCGCCTCCAGAGCCAGATGGATATCCGTGATAGTGCTGGCACTGAGCTTACTGCTACTGCCTCCCTTCACGTCATAGGCGATGCGATCGGCAAGGTCGGTATAGGTTTTCACCACACTGGTCGTGGGCTCCCCGAAGTGATCGAGGATACTGGCTAAGTCTGTATCAGTCGTTGAATAGCTGGCGATATGTTTCACATCCCACTCGAAAGCGTTACTGACGACCACGACCTTCGCGCTTTTGGCTTTTTGCGCGCGCGTCATCACCCTGCCATCGGCGTCCATATGGGTAACCGGATTGCCGAGAACAAAGGCATACAGATTCAGGCCATCGACGGTCCCTGCCGGATCGGGATTCAGCCAGCGCCCTAGCCAGGGCGCGTAGTAGCGGGCACCGTAGTAGTAGAGACCGGAACTGTCATCACGCTCCTTGCCGCAGTAGCGGTACACCTTACGCTGCACCTCAGCCTGATTCGCTCCGGCAATAATTGCCGTACCGCCATAGGGAAAATACTCTTCGTAGCTGATAAGTCGGGCCGCTTGATCATATTCGCAGGCCACGGAGCTCAGATTGTCTGTCATCTGAAAACGCATCAGCCGTGTGCCCGCTTCTGCGCCGATCGCGCAATACTGCATAATCAGCACGCAAACCGCACCATCCATAACGCGCAGCATTTGCCGGGCCTGCGTGATGGTTTGCTTACCCTGTGCATCGACGCTGATATTACGCCTGATCTGATAATTACCCAGGTAAACACTCTCTTCGATCAGCGTGACTGCGCCCCCTGCGGCCATCCGCTCGCTCACCTTTCTTGTGCGCTGTTCATGGCTGTCATAGAGATAGTAATCGCAGTCATTCAGCTCATCCGGACGCTCAATAATGCAGGCGCTGACCAGGTTGTTACAGCAGTTCCAGTCCAGCGTGACGGTGTTATTGATCGCCAGTTCACGCAGGTTACCTGCCGCATCGACCACGACATTTTTCAGCCGATTGCTGTTATCTTCCACCGGCATCTCCCGATGCCACGTCGCAGAAGCTGCAACATGCTGTTTGCCGATCAGGTTGCCGGCATCATCGTACTGATAGGTCACCTGGTAATTTTCCAGCTTGTCGGCATCGTTTACCGCGGGTAGCTGGCTGAAACGGGACTGCTTGAAATCCCCGGCGCTACTGTTGTTTTTCCAGGTATTACCCGTAATAGCAGGATGTTGCCTGCCGTTTGCCGAGATCAGCCGGTAGATCGCGTCATAGGTGTAATCCGCCAGCGGATCCACCTGCTGGTTATTATTGAAAATCGTGGCGCAGGTGTTGTTGCGACTGCGGGTAATGTTACCCACCGGATCGTAGTTGTAACTCACATCCTGGAGGGTCTGTATCTGCGTGCCCGGGCGGGCGCTGTACAACCCGACTAAGCGTAAGGTGGTGGTCTCATAGGTGTAATCCGTGACCACGCCATTACCGAAGGCGACGCGGGTACGCTGACCATTGGCATCGTAGTCGATCTGTTGCACAACCGGCTGCGATGAGCCGTCACTCAGCGTCAGCTCCGTCTGTTCCAGTAATCCGCTGTCGTTATAGCGATGGGTGACGGTGCTGCCATCGGGTGTGCTTTCACTCAGTAACAGTTGCAGCGCATTGTAGCGATAGCCACTGGTATAGATCTCACTCTCCAGCACTGGCGTCGTGTTCCAGTTAGTCGGGGTTTTGTAATCCGTGACCATCTGGCGGGAGTTTTGCAGTACTTCTCCCTGCAAATCATACTGATGATTAACGACGATGCCCGACAGATCGCAGAGCTGGTACAGCTGGCCGCGTAAATTGCGTTGTGGAAGCCGCGGCTGGGTTTCGCCGTAGGTGAAAATTTCCACCAGATTAAAATCGGCATACGACGTGATGGGCTGATCGTCGGCCAATTTACAGATGCGCAAAGCCGCGCGCCTTTTTAACCGGTCGTAGGAAATGAACTGGCAGTAGTTGCGGGCGCTCAGTGACCACATCTGGTTATCAAAGATATCGTCCAGATGGCGTTGCAGACCGGCATCCGCACTGTCGACGCAGGCAGGTTTTTGTTGCCCCATCGCGTAGCGGTAGCGGAAATTATAGTAATCGGTGCTCTGGGTTTGATTGGTTTGGTAAAGGCGCGGATCAATCGAAAGCAGCACGCGGTTCTGGATGTCCGTCTGCATGAAGGAGACGAGTTGACGCTGGTCGGCATCGGTCTGGATCTCAAGACAGGTGTTCCCCACGCTGTCGATCACCTTAATGGCAGGCGTGTTATAGAACCGTGCGGCTTTAATCAGCGCATCTTTCTCATCTTTTTGTTGCTGTGTCGGATCTGCCGGGTAGTTGGCCATAAAGGCCAGATAATACGGTGCCTCCAGTACTGTATCGTCTTCGTCGTAGTGTGACTCATCCCAGGGCGTGAATTGTACCCGCGAGAAGAACCCTTTCGGGGTATCAATACGAATCGCCCGCAGCAGCGGATCATAGTGGGTCACCGTCGGCGGTGGCATTATCCCGGCGTCAATCAAGGTTTGCTGTGATTCATAGCGCGGGGTATCACTCAGCCAGGGGAAATACTTCTCGCACACCTTGCCTTTGTTGTTGTAAACCGTTCGACCGCCGACGATCCAGCGATCGTTATCTTTGGTTTTGCTTTCCAGTTCACGCGCAAAACCATCGCTATAGTTCACCGCCAGCTTGCAGGAAAACGGCGATACGCCAGTGCAGGTCCGATAGTAATCATCGCGCAGCAGCACCACGGAACACGGTGGTTGCTGGCTCCGTTGCCATGCTGTCAGGTCGTAATAAAAATAACTCGTCGCGCCCTGTAGATAGCGGGACGGATCCTGGGTGATGTCCGCAAACGACGCCGCAGGTGGCAACTGATACTCCGCTGGTTGCCCGTCAACGGCGTATAACCGCATCCCTCCCACCGGCGTACCGTCCTGCCAGCCAAACAGGGTGGTCACCACCACCTGCCCCAGCGGATCAAAAATGACCTGTGCGACATTGCCATTGCTGTCAATCAACTGGCAGGGTTGCAGGGTCATATAATCGATCACCGCCGTCTGCGTGTTGGCACGCTGATCAGGATCCACATTTTGTTCATCGAGATACTGGGTCGTACTGGTTACGGTGAGGCAATAAGGCTGGTCATAACTGACGGTGCTCTTCACAAAAAGCGACGATTGCGCATCAACAAAGGCATTTTCTGCTCTGTCCGGCTGGTAGTAACACGGCGGCTGGCTATAAAACTGCACCAGTCCCCGGTTCCACCAGTAGCCATTGTCTGCTTCATAAACATAGCCCCCGGCAGTTTGCAGCGTTTCGTCGCTCAGCACGGTGCCGAACGCCGCAGTGGCAAACTGCGCAGTGAATACGGCACTGGCGCTATGATGCAATAACGCCACGCGGGCCACTTCGCCCGGCGGCAGCGCCGCGCTTTGATCATCATTCCAGAAGAGACGGCGGTCCCACGTCAACAGCCCTGCCTGGAGTGTGTCGGTCACTGGCGCAACCTGGTAAGGCAAAGGGGTCGCCAGCGCCGCCGGAAGTTGCTGTAAATCAGCAAAGGTACAGTAGTCGCCACCGTTTAAAGTAAGGTTATAGATCTCACACAACTGGCTGTCATACAGCACACCACGGTAGTGATAACCGGTACTCTCCGACGTGTTGATAAAGTGCCGATTAGACGCGGTGGCCTTTAACTGCTGCTGCCCCGCAACCGGTGGAGTGCTGGCCTGACGACGGGGTAAAAAGAGGGTGCATGATTTGCTGATTTCGCCACTGAGTGGATCCACTTCCAGCGTAAAATTCTGCTGAACACGGGGATCGCTGGCATTGCGCTCATAATGGTAAACGATGCTTTCACGCGGGCTGACCAGAAAAGCGGCATTGATCCCGGCAATGGCGGGTTGTCGCAGTGTGACGGTAAAGTTCGACTCGTTTACCGTATAGGGTACATCCTGTAGGGCGCTGCCATCCTGCCCATAGACTTCCGTGCGCAGCAGTGAACCTTTCAGCGCCGCATAGGCCTGCAATACTGTCTCGCTGCCGCCTCGATAGACTGCAGGATCGAACAGGCTATCGGGAAAATCATAAGCAGCTGCATCTCCCTTGAAATACGCCTGTTGATACTGGCGAGTAATGGCGGCATTTTCGAGACAGGATCCAGTGTGATACCAGCTGCGGGTATAGACCGGGGGAACATCACGATCGCGACTCTCCCCTTCGCGATTAACCGCAAGCTGTTCACTGTCCCAGCTTTCAACAAAGCCAAAGCCGTTAAACTCGCGGGCATCTGCATCAAAATACCCCTCATGGTAGCGATAGATCTGCGTCATCTGCGAAGCCGTTATCGCGTCGGTGACAATGGTTTTAGCAACAACCTGCACCGGAAAAGGCAGACGCGTAGCCCATGGTGTGCCACGGAGTTTGTCTTCCAGGTAAAACTGGGTGGAGCTGGTGTAGAAAATATCGGTGGTGGCACCAAGATTGTTGTCAATCCGGGTCAATAAATAGGGCTTCAGCGCGGGTGTGCCTGCCTCGCGTTCACCGCAAAAATTGAAATAGTAATGCGTCATCTGCGGGCCTGCGCTGGTAAACACCAGCGCCGAGGTCCCTTCGCCTAGCAGGTCAATAAAACGCAACTGACTGAGAGCCGTGAATGGTGCGGGCAAGGCGATGACCACGGGTGTTGATGCGAATGCATTTCCGGATTGGTTGCGATAGATTTCCACGCGACAGGGAAACGCAAACACCAGATCGGCAGTACCAGAACCATCGATGTCCGCAAGAAAAATACGCGATGCGCTGAGCGTCGCATCAAAACGTGGCGCATTAGCGAAATACACTTTCTCGCCGAAACGGCCATACCCCAGACAGGGCCAGACTTCTACCGAGCCACTGCGGATCCTGACCCGGTGCGAAAGCCCGTCGCCAAACATATCGGCAAAAGTGACAAGTTCCGTTTCACCGTTGTTCACCGTCGTGGGAAACCCCACCGGCAGGCGTACGCTATCGGCAGTCGAATAACCGGATCGCCCCATTGAGGCATAAAACAGCAGATCGCACGGATGAAAGAGCAGCAGATCGGGTTTGCCATCGCCAACCAGATCGGCGGTCTCCCGCTCTGGGTTGGCGAGATCGGTCGGCTGCGAGGAAAAACGGTAAAACGGTGACCAGCCCCCCTCATTCTGCTGACTGAAATAGCCCGTCCCCTGCGCGGTACTGACCACCAGATCCAGTTGTCCGTTGGCATTCAGACTCTGCAAACTGAGTGAAGGATCGCTGAAATTACGGGTGTCAGGGAATGCACGCGGCGACACGGGTGGCTGGTAGCGGCCGTTGCCCAATGGGGCATAGTAAAGCGTGGTGTTTGCATCACTGAGTAGCATGCCAGGAAGGCCTTCACCTTGCAGATCAACCGGCTGAAAAGCTGCATTATCGAGCATGCCAGGAAACGCCAACTGGTCATTGACGGTTAAGGTCCTGAACTGCGGTACCGGCGGTGGCGCGAAGCGTGACCAGCTCAACGTCAGGGGGGGCAGAGCCTGCTGATCGTAGCTACCGTCGGCGTTGATGCGGTATCCGCGCTGGGTTATGGCCTGCAAAAAAGAGAAATCCGCGGTTTCGTCGTACGTCAGCTGCAACGCCTTCACAAGGCAAGGTTTGTCACCGAGTTGCGCAAACTTATGGAACAGCATAATCCCGTGACATAGCCTGAGTGTGCGGATCTCAAAACCACTGAGGTAACGGGAAAACGGATCGCTGCGTACTGGCCAGCTGCGCACCGGATGGTAAGGGTTGCTTCCGGCCTGCGACAGTTGGGTTAAGTCATACTCGCCATAATCAAAAACAACCTCGAATGCGAACGCTTCCATCCCGGTGCTGGTTACAGTAAAATAATTACCGTATTGCACGCTGTGAATATATTTTCTTGCTGATAATGATCGATTTATTTCATTGATTTTATCATCGACATTTTCGCCATCTTCAGCCTTGTAGGTGTATACAATCCGATTGCCTTTGCTATGGAAGGTGCGAATAAGTCCGAGATGTGAGATCATCGTGTTGTAACCTGAACCCAGAATGAGTAACCGGATGAGCCAGCAACTGACTTTTGCCGACAGTGAGTTTTCCAGTAAACGCCGCCAGACCCGCAAAGAAGTTTTCCTTGGCAGAATGGATGACTTGCTTCCCTGGGACAAATTACTTGGCGTTATCGAGCCTGTGTATCCCAAGGCCGGTAATGGTCGCAGGCCCTATCCGCTGGAAACCATGCTGCGTATTCACTGCATGCAGCAATGGTACAACCTGAGCGATGAGGCCATGGAAGATGCCCTCTATGAAATCGCCTCCATGCGCCAATTTGCTCGCCTGTCACTGGATAAAGCCATTCCAGACCGCACTACCATCATGAATTTCCGGCATTTGCTGGAGCAGCATGAACTGGCCCGCAAAATCTTCAGTACCGTTAATCACTGGCTAGCAGAGTGTGGCGTTCTAATGACCCAGGGCACCTTGGTGGATGCCACCATCATTCAAGCCCCCAGCTCTACCAAAAACAAACACAACAGCCGTGATGAAGACATGCACCAGACCAAGAAAGGTAACCAGTGGTACTTCGGCATGAAAGCGCACATTGGCGTGGACGCCAAAAGTGGCCTGACCCACAGTCTGGTGACCACGGCGGCTAACGAGCACGACCTCAATCAGGTTGGCAAGTTACTGCATGGCGATGAAGAATTTATCTCAGCCGATGCTGGTTATCAGGGGGCCGAAAAGCGCGATGAGCTCAGCGATGTCAGCGCAGACTGGCTTATCGCCAAGCGTCCCGGCAAAGTGAATGCATTGAAGCAACACCCGCGCAAGAACAAGCTGGCCATCCGTTACGAATACCTGAAAGCGAGTATCCGAGCGAAGGTTGAGCATCCATTTCGGATAGTAAAATGTCAGTTTGGTTTCGTCAAAGCCAGGTACAAGGGGCTGGCTAAAAATGACAGTCAACTGGCGATGTTATTCACCCTGGCGAACCTGGTTCGAGTTGACCAATTGATACGGGCACAGGCGAGATCTACCTGAAATGAGGAAATTGGCCTGAAACAGGGCCAAAATCAGCCACGAAGAGACGATTTTGGGCTGAAAATTGGAAAATTGAGCCACAGGACGTCGATAAAGGACGGTTTGGGGCGTCATATCGGGAGCTGCGGACCACTTAATCGCAGCTTCCCTATCAATCGCTTCATCAATTAACCATTGATATATTCTACAGGCATCTTTTGGATCGGTGATCCGGCTGTTATTGCTGCGCCCATAATTAAAAACAGTGTTATTTTTATCGGTTATTTTCCACCAGCAACTGGAGGATAATGGATCAATCCATTGCTCAATCAAAGAGAAACCACTCTCTTTAATTGGCTGGAATACCTGCACCCGCCAGTTAATATCATCCAGAATTCTGGTCGTGACCACCGGTTGCCAGTGACCGCCATGCTCTGTCATGGACGGAATTAACTCACCATCATCACTCGTAATAAATATGTCATCAGAATTATATTGCGGAATGCCGTTACTGGTTTTCCGTGAGATGCTGGAAAGGGTTACAGAAAAACCAGGCCCAAAAGCATCGTTACCCGCGCCGGACTGGTAGTTAAGACTCAACGCGGGTTCAAAACCACGGGCAGGCGTCAACGGCAGTGGAATGGCGTAACTGCCGCTACCGGTAAATGCATTTGCCTGAAAGGTTTCACCCAATCCTTTTATTGCGCCGCCCCCTTTCGGGAGCGAGAGACTTGCCGTGTTTATTTGATTGCCAGCATCGCTGTTTTTATCTGCAACATTGTTATCCATATGACAATATTCCTGGAAAGGTGTTCAGGTTTCATGAGGATAAATATCACTGATGTAATCATAAAAATTTTAATAATTAGCATATCGGTCACCACGTCATCACCTGATCGCGAAATGGTATATTCCGCAATTAGGCAATAGTTCATACTGTAGGGCGGCAACTGAAATTACAGTGTAGATGGTGCTTATCAATAGTTCAATATTTTGACAGCGAGTTAAATAAATTCAGCATATTCAATACGTTGTTTGCTAATTTTATAGCAACTTCCAATTGCAATACACTCTGGTCACACCTGTAAGTCGATGTATTAAATGAAAAAAGGATATTGGATAGGCTCACGCTTCCATTGCTGGTTCATAAAGTGCTCTGGGAGATATATTATATTTAGACTAAGAAAATTTATTCAAAACAGATGGATAATATCAATCTGATTAGTAAACTCAATTTTAATACAACCTAAGTTAGGTCAGTTGTACTGATTTTTTGGACGCAACGGATATCACTTCTGTTCTGGTTGTTCAGCCGGTGCTGCGTACCAGTTTTCTTCAGCCACGATTACCGTCCCTTCAGGCTGCATCACAAAGTTTGGCGACATAATTTGCACATTAAACTCGTTAAAGACGTCCTGAATAAGGCCGTGCAATTCATTACGAGCCTCGGCGAGCGCTTGCCCGGGTATCAGCTTAACCTGAAGTTCATAAGCGATGTACCAGTCCATCAACTCCAGCTGCCGCACCAGAGGTGGTTGGGAATGGTCGATGCATTTTGCCCGTCTGGCGGCCATTTCCAGCATCGCGTGAACTTGCCGCCAGGGCGTGTCATAGCCAATAGTCACACCAACTGTCAGATTGATCCCCGCATCAGGTTCCTGTGCGCTAAGGTTGGTTATTTTGCCGCTGACGACGACAGCATTGGGTACCGTAACAATATAGTTTTCCCGTGTGAGAATTTTGGTCGCAAGCATGCCAATCTCCGTGACCAGACCTTCATTATCCGCGACCCGTATTACATCCCCTTTTCGTAACGCGCGGGAGTAGATTAACACCAGCCCGCTCATGGCATGGTTCATCACCCCTGCTGACCCCAACGTCAGCATCAGGCCAAAGAATACGCTGATACCTTTAAAAGCCAGTGAATTTGCCCCCGGCAAAAACGGATATGCCGCAGATAAGGCAAACAACCACACGCCGACAGAAATCAGCTTGCGAGTGGCACCTACGGTTTCGGGATGGATACCTGGAAGCTGCAATCCCCCTACTTCTACTTGATTTAACAAGATTTTAAGGAGTTTAAGTATAAACGCGGTAATAAGGAAAATAATCAAAACAATCATGAGCCCCGGCAGCGCAGAGGCAATAGAAAACGCAATATCTCGTAAAACGCGCACTGCCCAGTCGCCCAATGATGTCCCCCAGATGCGCGTCCAGGGGAACAAACTGAATGCCCAGCGCAACCAGAGATATAACCCCAGGGCACCGGACAAAAACATTAACAGGGCATACAACCGGGTCTCAATCGCGCCAACAAACTTACGCCAACGTTGAGGAATTATGCTGCGGCTTTCCAGAATGCGGTGACGGTAAAAACGTCGCACCCAGCGCCAGGAACGCCAGGCACCGTACCAGAAAAGAGCCAGTGCCAGAAAACCCACGATAGTTTTCACGGCGGATAACGCAATCCAGCCGCTATTATATTGCTCGTGAAGTGCCGTTCGTTGAGCCTCCAGACGCGTCAACACACGCTGGGCGGCCTGATCAAGCGTAAGATCGTCACCTTCATCAAGGTCTGCTTGTGTAAGCAACATAACAGGCTTGCCGTTCATGACAATCAAGCGACCAGGCTGGTTGTAACGAGTGACCGGTATAATTTTCAGCGGTTCGCGTACATCCTGCTCAGTGAAATGTCGCAGCGTATTGCGAATGCGTAATACGCGTTCTTCTGGCGTTGTGAGGCCAAATTTCGCCTGAAGCATAACAACAGGTTGGTGGAAGATATAAACCGTTCGGGCCCGCTCCTGTTCAGTCGGCTCCAGGCGTGGTTCTGCGGCAACCGTGATAAACGATAATACTGACAGCAAACACGACAATAAAGCGAGCTGGATTTTGTTCATTTCCACCGCCTGAAACGCAAAATTATTGTGACTTTTCAACGATCACGAGATAAGCGAAGTTCTGTTATTTAGAATAGACCAGCCTTTTACTTCTGCAATATCACTCACAAACGGAGCTGAGTCACTGTGCGGCAATTACCCGCCAGTCAGGACAATGATTGCCCCTTTTCCACCTTTCTTGTACCCTTTCATCGTTCAACCTAACCCCACGAAAAATGAGACAACCGGACGCCTATGACTGCACATATTTCTAAAGATCCTTTGCATGGCGTAACGCTGGAAATGCAGGTAAATGCCCTGGTTGCACGATATGGCTGGAGCGAGTTGGGCAACCGTATCAAAATTAACTGTTTCAGAAACGATCCCAGCGTTAAATCGAGTTTAAAATTTCTGCGCCGAACGCCCTGGGCGCGTGCGGAAGTTGAAGCGCTGTATCTTGATTCTCTCAGTGATAACACCACCGAAGAACCGGATGTTCCCGACTTTAATCCCTGGACTCATAGTCGAATCACAAAGAGCTAATACGTAAATGTCGCTACACGTAAAACGGATAGGTGCGTTTGTTGGCTGCGCACTTTTACTTGCTAGTTGCACCTCAAAACCACCAAAGTCTCTCGTCACTCCGCCCCCGTCGGTGAATCAACCTTCCCGGCAGACAAATGAACCGATGCGTGGGATCTGGCTGGCAACCGTCTCCCGTCTTGACTGGCCGCCGGTCACATCAGTGAATGCCAGCAGTGCTGAACTCCGTATCAGCCAGCAAAAACAGGCGCTGAAAGACAAACTCGATAAACTGAAAAGCCTCGGTATCAACACCGTGTTTTTCCAGGTGAAACCTGACAGTACAGCGCTCTGGTCATCAAAAATTTTGCCCTGGTCAGATATGCTGACGGGTAACATCGGCGAATATCCGGGTTACGATCCGCTGCAGTTTATGCTGGATGAAGCGCACAAGCGCGGCATGAAAGTGCACGCCTGGTTTAATCCCTACCGGGTATCGACCAACACCCGGCCGTCAACCATTGCGGAGCTGAACCGGACATCGTCATTGCACCCTTCCAGTGTCTATGTGCAGCACCCGGAGTGGGTGCGTATTTCTGGCGATCGTTTTGTCCTCGACCCGGGCATTCCGGAAGTGCGTGACTGGATAACCCAGATTGTCAGCGAGGTTGTTAAGCAATACCCGATAGACGGCGTGCAGTTTGACGACTATTTCTATTCCGAAACGCCAGGTTCAACCCTGAACGATACTCAAACGTTTAAACACTATGGCCAGGGATTCGCCTCTAAAGCGGACTGGCGTCGGCACAATACACAACAGCTGATTGTGCAGGTTTCCAGTGCTATCAAACAGCTGAAGCCTGATGTTGAGTTTGGTGTCAGCCCGGCTGGCGTATGGCGTAACCGCTCTTTTGACCCGGCAGGCTCAGATACGCGAGGAGCCGCTGCGTATGATGAATCCTATGCCGATACACGTCAGTGGGTACAACAGGGACTGCTGGATTACATTGCGCCACAAATTTACTGGCCTTTCTCCCGCAGCGCCGCGCGTTATGACGTGCTGACCAGATGGTGGGCTGATGTGGTAAAACCAACCCATACCCGTCTTTATATCGGCATTGCGTTCTATAAAGTGGGTGAACCGTCCAAAAATGAGCCGGACTGGATGGTGAATGGCGGTGTGCCGGAGTTGAAAAAACAGCTCGACCTGAATGACTCCCTGCCCGGCGTAAACGGTACTATCCTGTTCCGGGAAGATTATCTTAACCAGCCCCAGACTCAGGACGCGGTTAGCTATCTCAGAGATCGCTGGGGAAGTTAACGCATTAAAAATCAGGCAGAAGCCCCTGCTTCTGCCTGCCTTTATTATGGTTTAGGCCCAAACATTTCCTCGAGTTGCTTCTCATCTGGCATGCCCACCACCTGCTGAAGCTCGTTTTGTGCATTCAGATAATAAATTGCCGGGGTGGCATTTGCGCCCAGACTGTCCATTAACTGTTGGTGCTGCTGTAACACAGCCACGTTCTCACGTGAGGCTCCGCCCGCAGGTTTAGGCAATGTTTTCCCGCCAGAAAGCTCGTACTCTCTCCAGGCAGAAACCGGATCTTTTGCATTCAGGATCGCGGAGGCGTTACGGCCACTGTTGGGATTAAGAAACGCCACCAGCAGCGTATTTAACTGAACCTTACCCGCCTTCACCCACGGCTGCGCCTCGGC
The DNA here is from genome assembly GCA_014169315.1 of Enterobacter cloacae. Lineage (NCBI taxonomy): Bacteria > Pseudomonadati > Pseudomonadota > Gammaproteobacteria > Enterobacterales > Enterobacteriaceae > Enterobacter > Enterobacter cloacae. The sequence goes on from AP022133.1 coordinate 2,454,968, forward strand.
CCAAAAGGCCTTGCAATACGGACAGAATGGATCGGCAAAGACGAACACTTTACGCGGTGCTGTATCCGCCCCCTCTTTCAGCGGATGCGCTGCATTGAGCTGTTTCCACATTTCCCGCCCCAGCGGCGCGTAGATCTCTTTCTGGAAATACGCATCGCTAAGGTTTTTACCTTTTTCATCATACAGATAGCCTGAAATTACATGCTTTCCATCCGGTGTTAAAAAGAGCGTAACGCCCATGTCCTGATATTGCCCAAGCCAGGCGGGCGCTCCACCTGGCGCATCGATTTTCTTAATGATCTTAATGTTTTGCTGTTCACTGAACGTCTTCACAACATCAGGAATGGCCTCAGCGGCTTGAGCCAGCCCTGACGTCACCAGCAGCGAAATTAACAGTAATTTTTTCATTGTCCTCTCCGGGATAATCGGGGGCTAGCCGCCCCCTCAATTCAACTTTTTTTCAGCGCGTCACTGACCATTTCATCGAACTGTTCAAAAGGAACCCAGCCGGGAAGCAGCCCCTCGCCAATCAGCGTTGCCGGCGTTCCCTGAATACCCAGTTTTTCGGCAATGAGCAGGCTGCGTTTGATCGTCATCAGGCTCTCGGCATCAGGCGTTGTCACACTGACCCCCGCCCGCTTTTTGGCCTCCTGAATACTGGCATCATCGTGGTATCCCTTTTTTGCCATCAGGATATCGTTAAATTTCATAAATTGTTCAGGATGTGAACGCCAGACGGTCAGGGCGTCACGTGCAGAGGTCACCGAACTTTCTGACCGGTAAGGCAGAAACTTAAAGACCACCGCCACATCCGGATATTTCTCGACGATCCTCTCAAGATAAGGATCGAATTTTTTACAGTACGGGCAGTTGTAGTCCGTGAACACCACCAGCGTTAACTTTGGATTTTTAGCCCCAATACGCGGTGAATTGGGATCGTTAAACAGGAAATCGTAAACGATCTTCTGGGCGCGTTGTTCCTGTTCCGGTGTCTGTACCTCTGCGGCCACCATCTGAGTAGACACAAAGAGGAACATCAGCGTAATCATGATTTTCTTCATAGCACATTTAACCTTTAGCGTTGTCCAGGGTCGTCAGAACGGTGTTTTTATCAAGCAATGGAGAGAAAATTTCTCCATCAGCCAGGCCGGGGCCATAGACCTCATTAAACGGAATGGCGTAGCGATTGCGTTTTCCGAGGAAATCCGCGATCGCCGTCGATGGCTTACTCCAGTCTCCACGTAGCGCAACCACATCCGGCTGGCTGAGTGCCGCGATGACTTCAGGCTGATTCAATACCCGATGCTCATTGACCTTACAGGTGACACACCAGTCGGCAGAGATATCCACGAAGACGCGTTTCCCCTGCGCAACAGCATTCTGGATAGCCTCCTCGCTTAATGGTTGCCACGGGATCGCCTGAACCTCAGTTTGCGTGTCGGGTACCGGTGTGGTCAGCAACCCGCGCAACTGATAACCCCCTAAAACAGATAACGCGATCACCACGAACCAGAACAGTGGCGAGGTTCTTTGCCCTGCTATGGCGTACGCTATGATCGCGATGACAATCAGTATCAACATAATGATGTGGCTGAGCGCTTCTCCCAGATGCAGATTGAGTAGCGTCACCAGCCAGAGACTGGATACCAGCATCATAAGACCGAGAACGATCTTCAGCGTATTCATCCAGCGTCCCGGTTTGGGAAGCAGCATGGCCGTTTCAGGGATCAACGCAACAAACAGCCACGGTAAACTCATTCCCAGGCCGAGCGTCAGAAAAATAAGCCACAGTTCCTGTAACGGTGCGCCCAGCGCAAACGCCACTGCCGTACCGAGAAACGGTGCAGAACACGGTGTCGCGAGCAGAGTGGCAAACATACCTTCACAGAAACTGCCGGTAAGCCCCGCGCCCCCCGTTGTGGCCAGCCGCCCCATCGCCGCAGAAGGCAGCAACATTTCAAAGACCCCGAACAGATTGAGCGCAAAAAGGAATGTCACCGCCACCATCAGGCCGATAAACCACGGGCTCTGGAACTGGATGCCCCATCCCAGCGAGGCTCCGGTTAATTTAAGGGCGGAAACCATCACGGCCAGCAGCACAAAGGAGGTCAGAATACCGGCACTGGTTGCCAGGAAGCGTAATCTGATTTTCCGCTTATCCGAACCGGCATTCAGTACACTGCTGAGCTTCATGCCCATCACCGGTAGTACGCAGGGCATCAGGTTCAGTATCAGCCCGCCGAGCAGCGCGAAGGCCAGCATTTTACTCAGCCCAACCGCTGTCGTCTGGCCCGGAGGCTCGTCCCCGACGGTAATCACGGTTTGTTGCGCGTTATCGCCATTGGTCAGTACAAAAGAGAGCGCTTTCCCCTTAAGCGTGGTGGGCTTATCACCCCATTCATCGGTCACTGGCACCGTCACGTGCAGTTGATTACCGTCGTGCCTGATAGCCGGATCGCCAGGAAGAATATCGCCCTCCAGCGGGTCGAAGTAGATCGCTGGTTTTTTCCACTCCCCGTCCGTGGTTCCCGTTATCACCAGATTACCGTCAGACAGCCAGGCAGACAGGTTTGAGGATATTCCCGAATCCCCCGGGATGGCGCGCATTGCACTGTCGAAAGCGCGTTGAAAAGCCTCATCTACCGGGGTGTTGAAATCCAGACGCAGCGTGTAGTCCGTCAACAGGCAGACATTACTACACGTTGAGAGCGTGAGAGTGCCATTCAGCGTATCGGCATCTGTCCCGGTGATGACCATCGGGATAATCACCTTGTCGTGATAACCCTGGGTAGTGAGACCAGAGATATCAAAGCGTGAAGGGACAGGCCAGTACCACGTATCCCGCACCTCTTTTGGCCAGTGGATTTGTGGGGCGACGCCACCCTCGCCCGGCGAGCGCCAGTAGGTTTTCCAGCCGGACTGCAGCTCTACGGTGAGCAAGCCTAAGATACGATCCTGGCCCTTTTCTGCCTGGAAGCGGATCCGGGCGTGATCGTTTTGTGGGGAGGTCAGCCAGCCTGTGTCTGCTGCGTTGGCCATGCCAGTGCAGGACAGCAACAGGAGGATAAATCCCCTGAAGATGTTAAACATGTTTTACTCCGTGAATAGTGAAAATTATCGTGTGATGACGATGTTTTTCATTCACGGAAAACGCAGTTTTTGAGGTGTATTCGTGGTGGAGGAGCCTGAACAGGCTGGGCTCTGTCAACAAATGCCCGCACCTGGGAAAACAGTTGCAGCAATGCGAAGAAGAGAATGATGGCCGGTAGTGCGCCATCGAAGAACAGTGGCTGGGCACAAAGAAGGGAATGCGCACCTAACTGGCAGGGGGATGGACCTGACTGCTCAGCATCAGCGCTTTGAGCCGGAGCATCGACAACCAGAACCGTCTGCGGGTTCAGCCCCTGTAAAAAATGGTTAAGATAAACCGCACGCTGAACCAGGCAGATTGCCATCGCCAGGCACGTGATTATCAAAAGCCATTTACCCAGAAGCTGACGGTTGCGCATAACATTCCAAAATAATGAGATGCCCCGATCATAAACGATAGAAATGAATCTACAAGGCTCGACATTGTAAGGTTTTGTCTGCCCGCTTATTGTCTGGCATCAATCACCGGTCAATGCTTCATAGACATCCCGTAATCGGGCGCGGAGATAAAGCACGGCCTTGTGCTTACGTGACAACAGTGCCTGTTCGCTGGCCCCCGTCTCGTCTGCCAGCATTTTTATGCTGTAGCCCTGAAGTTCCGTTTTCTCAAAGACCTCACGCTGAAGCGCTGGAAGCTCAGACAGTGCTTGCCCCAGCTCTTCCCATAGCAGCGTTTTCAGGTATTCCTCTTCCGGGGTTTGCGGAACACCGAACAGGGTTTCCGCTAACTCATCTTCCGGGGCTCCCGCTTCGCCATCCGCGGTGAAGTCGCCGGAGAGCGGGACCTCATGTTTTTTCCGCGCCCGATCAGTCATTTCATTACGGGCCGCGCGAAACAGCCAGGCAGCAACGTTCTCTACCGGCTGTTCCACCTTCATGAGCTGATATGTCACTTCCTGCAGAATATCGTCGGCATCATCGCGCACGGAAGTTCGTCCGCGAATAAAGGCTTTCAGCCGGGAGCGGCAGGCATTAAGCGCCGACATCAGCAAAGATTCACCCGCCACCCCGGCTTTCATCTCGCTCACTCTGCTTCCGGCGTTTTCGGGGCGTGCTCATCCCGTTTATCATCACAGTGGCCACGCCAGCCGCAATGCCCGTGGCGACCAAACCCTTCCCGGCGTTGCTGGATAAACGCTTCACGCTGTTCGGGTGTCATGTTCATCCAGCGTTCGTGCATCCGGCGATGCGCACCGAACATCCCCGGGCGGAAACCCAGACCGCCGAACAGAATTCGGCTCAGCACCAGAATCCCCAGCGCCTGCCAGAAACCAATGGCCTTCACACCCAGAATGGCCGGGAGTAATGCGTTCCACAGGGTCATGACCAGCAAACCCAGCGCCACAAATATCACCGCGCCAATCACTAAGCCCTTGCCCATATGATGACGGCCAAATCCCCGTCCGTGACCTCTTCCACGCATGTCGAAATCTCTCATTGTCTTTCCTCATTTACAGTAACTGATTATGGCTTGTGATGAGGTAGACGAATGAGCAGGGAAAATATTGCTGAGGAAATGAAAATATAATGAAGAGTGGGAAAAATGGGGGGATCGCTCCCCCCTCCGATCACGCGTGCGCAGGCAAGCTAAAGCTCGAAATACTCTGCGTCAGATGCTGAGCCTGTTCCTCAAGCGAAGCCGCCGCCGCCGCAGACTCCTGCACCAGTGCGGCGTTCTGTTGCGTTACCCCGTCCATCTCCGTGACGGCCTGTCCGACCTGGCCAATCCCGCGGCTTTGTTCTTCAGATGCCACTGAAATTTGCTCCATCAGCGTATTCACTTTATTCACTGAAGCAATAATCGCGTCAATCACCTCTCCGGAGCGATTGACCAGCTCAGTGCCGCTTTTCACGCTGACAACCGACTGGGCAATAAGATTTTCGATATCCTTCGCTGCAACGGCACTTTTCTGTGCCAGCGTACGGACTTCACTGGCGACGACCGCAAATCCGCGCCCTTGCGTACCCGCGCGAGCCGCTTCAACCGCGGCGTTCAGTGCCAGAATGTTAGTCTGGAAAGCAATGCTGTTAATGACGCTGGTGATATCCTCAATGCGCTTCGAGTTCCCCGCGATGGTATTCATCGTTTCAATGACTTCGCGGGTCACGGCTTCTCCGGTGTGCGCATTTTTCACCGCGTCCTGAACCAGTTTTCCAGCCTGGTGTACGTTGTCGGTGTTATTGGCAACGGTCGCGCTCAGCTCTTCCATACTGGCCGCCGTCTGGGTTAACGCAGAAGCCTGCTGTTCCGTACGTGAAGCCAGGTCGATATTCCCGGAGGCAATCTCTTGTGCGGCATGCGTCACCGTGTGGCTCGCGTCACGCACCTGCGCAATGGTAGAAAGCAGTGCCAGGCGCATCTGCTCCATTGACCCCATCAGGTGATCAATTTCATTACCGGAATTCCCCTTCACGGGTACAGCAATGTTCAGTTTACCCGCCGCTATCTGGCTACAGTGCTCGCGTGCCAGGTTCACCGGGGCAAAAACAAAGCGCTTCATCAGCAGGCTGACCGCGATGATCACCACCACAAACAGGAAGGCAAAGCCCGCGATAATAGCCAGACCCGAAACGAAGTTGCTGCTCGCATCTTCATTCAGGCTCTTGGCATATTTCTGATGAACGGTCAGCACCTGGTCGAGCACAATTTCATACTTCCGATCCAGCTGAGAAACCTGTGAAATGAGCGTATTGAATTGCGCCACATCATGGGCTTGCGCCGCGTTGATTAACGGCTCCAGACCCTGATTGCGATACGTTTTCCAGGCCTCTTCATAGGCACTTACCAGCGGTGCTTCATCCGCCAGGCGCGGTGCGGCCATAAAGGCGGCAAAGGCGTGATCCGCTTTTGTCAGTGCCTCTTTAACCGCCGCCAGTTTCGCGGGCTGATCCGTTGAATCCCCCGCCTCCACCATCTTCACATACTCCATCACCCGGACGCGCAGCGTACGGCTATGGTTGATGGGGTCAATAATAGACAGGACAACCTGAATTTCTTTATTCACATTATCCAGTGAATTATTACTTTTAATGATGAGCCCAACGCTGGTGATGGTGCTCGCAACAAAGAAGAACAGTAAGGAGAACAAAATAATCAGGGAAGATTTTTTCAACGACATAGACAGTACCTCAGGGAATATATTCCCTATGGTTATCGGCTGATCCAGAGCTTTAATTAATTAAAGTTATTGAAGTATCCAGCCAGCCGGTCATCTTTTACGCTGTCGTTTTGTAACGTCGCTGTAGCGTCGCGCTCAACTTCCGCTGCAGTGGTTCCGGCGTTTCTCCTTCGATCAGTTTGCCAATCAAATCAAAGCAGTGCCAGGCCAGTTGACGGTTGTCCTGACGGACTGTGTCGATAGGAATGGTGAGGGAATCATAGAGATAGTGATCGTCAAAGCTGGCCAGCCGCATATCGCTTTGCAGCAGGTTGTGCTGGCCCATGTAGCGAAGCACACCTTCAAGCAAACCACAGGCGGCAGTGAACAGCGCTTTTGGCGGACGACCCAAGCGCGCGCACAGTTCGGCGAACATTTCGTAGCCGGAACTGGGGTGGTAATTACCGTGAATGATCCACTCCGGGCGAAGCTCGACGTTGGCATCACGCAGCCCTTGCTTAAACCCTTCAAGACGGTCGCGCGTTGGGGAAAGCCGTGGCTGCCCACCGAGGAAATAGATCTCATCAGGATGCTGCCGCGCAAGGTCGGCCACCAGTTCGGCCGTTGGGGGAATGGAATCGGTGATCACCAGCGGTAGCGAACTGTCGTTCATATGGCGGTCAAAGAGAACGACGGGTAACTGCTCACTCAGTTTCTGGTAATCCGCATCACTGAGCATGCTGGAGGCGACAATCAACCCGTCGACCTGGCGTGCCACCATGTTATTGACCACCACCGTCTCCTGCCCTGGGTTTTCATCACTACAGGAGATCAGCAACTGGACGCCAGCCTCGCGGCACAGCGTCTCCAGTTCGTGAGAAAACACGGCAAAACCGTAGTTGGTGATCTCCGGAACCACCAGACCAATGGTATGACTGCGGTTATCACGCAGCGAACGGGCGTGAATGCTGGGCTGATAGTGATGCTCTTTTGCAATCGCCAGCACGCGTTCACGCGTCTCTTCAGCCACGCGAAGCTCTTTGCTGCGACCATTCAGTACCAGACTGGCGGTGGCTTTTGATACCCCCGCCAGCTCCGCGATGTCTTTTATGGTGACGCGTTTTGTTTTTCTCACAACGACTTAGATCCGGCTGCCAAAACCACTATTCTATCATGCAGCTGCGCAGCGACCAGTACCGTAATGTGATGTCGGACGCACCTTCGAAGCGCACCTGCGCCGGATGGTCAGGAAAATAGCGGCTGCTCATCACGCCTTCACCGTGATTGATGAAAATTTCGACGCTGGAGCGATCGCACAGAACGCGCAAATGGCGAACCTCACCCCGCCAGTAGCGGGTCAATATTTCACCGTTTTGCAGGCTGGCACGTTCCAGGCGTAACCCGTTGTCATCAACCCTAAGCCGCAACGCCCCGGCAAAATCCACATCAACGCATGACGCGGTTAGCCAGAATTCAAGACGTGTTGCATCCAGTACCGGCGCATTGCTGGCAACACCCTGCCAGTGATGCTCATCCTCACGCAGTTGTTCCAGTTCGCGAACCGGGGTTTGCCACAGTTTGCCATCCTGGTAGCGCAGCTCACGTGGACAGGTCATCTGGTGGATCCAGCCGTGGGCGCGCGTTGGTTGCAACATCTCTTCGCCGTCCGGTACGCCCATCCAGCCAATCAGCACCCGCCGTCCGTCTGCGGCAAGCGTCGTTTGTGGGGCATAAAACTCAAAACCGGCATCCAGCTCGTGTAAGTCACCGTGCTCAAACGCGGCGCGTTCATAGTCAAACGCCCCGTTCATCCAGGTTGCCGGATAGGTGTTGAGATAGCGATGCGATTCACGAGTCAGCCCTTGCGGGCAGCAGATCAGAACGTGAGTCCCGTCGAGGGCAAACAGATCCGGGCATTCCCACATGTATCCGGCATCAGCGAGACCGTTGATGCCATGACCGGCGATCTCTCCGCAGGGCTGCCAGTTGTGCAAATCGGCAGAGGTAAACAGCAACACTTTGCCGCGTTTTTCCAGATCCTGTGCGCCGAGCACCATGTACCACTGCCCGTCATGTTGCCAGACTTTCGGGTCGCGTACGTGTCCGGTATAGCCTTCCGGCAACGGCAGCACCGGGCCTCGTTTGGTAAAACTTCCGTCTTCATTTGGTTCAGCCAGACACTGCCAGGCGGTGCGGCTTCCGTCATCAAATTTGACGTTGCCGGTATAGCACAGCGTCAGCACACCGTTGTTATCCACGGCGCTGCCGGAGTAACACCCGTTGCGGTCATATTCTTCATCGGGCATTAGCGCCATCGGCTCATGCTGCCAGCGCACCAGATCCTCAGAACTCCAGTGTCCCCAGCATTTATAGCGGTGATCGCAATTCAGCGGGTTCCACTGGTAAAACAGGTGATAACGCCCGGCAAACCAGATAAAACCGTTCGGATCGTTCATCAACCCTGTCACGGGTGCCGGGTGCCACTGGGGATAATGGCGGTCAGCCAGTGCGCGCGGCAGGCCTTTCATGACGGCCTGCAGCACGGCAGGCCAGCGAGAAGGTAACGTCATTATTCAGAGTCCGTTTTATATTTCAGCAGCAGGGAGACGGTAAACGCTACGCCAAAGGCAATAACCATGCCGATGATATAGTTAAGCAGCGAGCTTGCCTGCACTATCGCCATTCCCGGGATCGCGGTCAACCCAACGGCCGTCATATAAACATGCACCGATACCACCCAGGCACCGCCCACTGCACCGCCAATCAACGCCGCAATAAACGGCTTCACAAAGCGCAGGTTGATACCGAATATGGCCGCCTCAGTAATCCCCAGCATGGCAGAGAACGCCGACGGTAAGGTAATGGCTTTGATTTTTGCATCTTTGGTTTTGAACCACACCGCCAGGCACGCGCCGCCCTGCGCCACGTTCGCCATTGCCCAGATTGGCAGCAGGAAGTTGACACCAATTGACGGATTACCCAGCAAACCGGCTTCGATGGCGTGGAAGCTGTGGTGAATACCGGTGATCACAATCACTGAGTAGAGCCCACCAAATAACAACCCTGCCAGCCAGCCCGCATGGGAAATTAAGGTACTCAGGATAAAGGAGATCCCGTCACCCAACGCACGCCCTGCCGGGCCGATAATCAGCAAGGCAATAAAGCCGGAGATAATGACGGTGAGGAACGGCGTCAGGATCAGGTCTAATGCATCCGGGATCACGCGGCGCAGCTGTTTCTCAACAATACTCATAAACCAGACGGCCAGCAGCACCGGGAATACCGTGCCCTGGTAGCCAATCATGGCGATCTCAAGGCCGAAGAAGTTCATGGTATGGAAGCCAGACGCCACACCCCAGGCATTCGTCAGCGCCGGGTGGGTCAAAATACCGCCCAGCGTGGCTCCTAAATAGGGGTTACCCCCAAATTCACGCGCGGCGGTAAAACCAATCAGGATTGGCAGAATGATAAACGCCGCAGAGCTACACATATCCAGCATGATGTAGATCGCGTTATCCGCATTGACCCAGCCGTAGGTTTTCACCATCCCGAGCAGGCCCATCAGCAAACCGGACGCCACAATCGCAGGAATGATCGGCACAAAGATGTTAGAGAGCAAACGCGCAACGCGCTGGAACGGATTCAGCTTACGCGCGGCCAAATCTGCCGCTTCGGACTTGCTGGACTCGCCGATCCCTGCCGCCTGAATAAAGGCCGCGTAAACCTTGTTGACCACCCCGGTGCCAAATATGACCTGCATCTGACCGGCGTTACGAAAACAACCCTTAACCCCTTCAACCTTACCGATAGCCTGCTGATCGGCAAGTGCATCGTCGACCAGCACCAGACGCAGACGCGTAGCGCAGTGCGCCGCACTGGCGATGTTCTCTTTGCCGCCGAGCAGCGGAATAAGCGCACGGGCGATATTGTCAAAATCCATAGATACCTCTGTCTGACTTCATTTTTATGATGTATGAAACGCTCCCGCAGTGCGGGAGCGTGAAGGGTTAAAACCAGGTTTCCATCTGAACCCCAAAGTTCCATTCCCCGCCAGCGTTGAAACCGCTGCTGCCAAAGGCATCACTGCTGGCGTAGTTATCCAGTTTGCTGCTCCAGTCCATCCAGGTGGCGAACAGGCGCAACTCCGGACGGCTGAAGAAATCGCCAATCTTGCCCGCTTTTAACGTCGGAGCGAAAGTCAGCTTGTAGAAGCTTCCGTTGACCGCATTGCGATCTTTGTAACCTTCCGGGTTTAAATCCATGTACTGATAGCTCCCCTCAAACGCCAGGGCGAAATTCTGCGTGACCTCTTTAATCAGGCGGGTGTTAAGGGTGACCCATTCATAGCTGTCACCTTTGACATAGCGATCTTTACTGCTTTGAGCCAGTACCGCAGGCGCAATGTGCCATCCTCCCCCCAGAGGCGTGACACCGTAACTTGCAAAGCGCCAGGTATTGGCGTCAGACAGTAACGCACCATCAGAGCCAATGCTTTTCACTTCCGCACCCAGCCCATGACCATACAGCAGCGCGGTTTTGGCTACGCCTTCACGCAGACCGTAGAAACTGTCATTGTGCAGACCCACCAGGGCATGAACACCATTATTCGCCGCGTCGGTTTTAATGAAATCGCCATTGCTGTCTTTACGATCGTTGTTATCTTTTGCCCGCAAGCCGCTAACCATCAGCTGGAACGGCCCGGCGAAATGATTCATGCTGAGGATATAGTTCTGAACGTTATTGTCGATCTGCTCTTCACTGCCGAAGTTGCGCCCGTAAATGGAGAAGTTACTGCGCAGCGTATCGTTCCACTTCACGTCATACACACCACCACCGGTACCGGCAAGGAATACCACGTCGGAATCCAGCCAGTGGATATCAAAGTTATCGCGGTCAAAACGTTTACCCGCCCAGAAGGTACTGCCCTTCAGCGCACCGGTAAAATCAGGCAGATTGCCCAGCTCGGCAAAGGCCTGGCGAATATTGAGGTCGCTGGTATCGGCAGTCCAGTCGTTATAGTTTTTCTGGCCATCCGCCAGCATCGCCTTAAAGCGCGTTGTTGCACCGTTGTCCAGCGTTTGTTTGTGCTCCACATTCAGCTCAACGTAAGTATCCGCTTCGTTCCCCAGGCGGCCAACCGCGCCACCGGTTTCCCCGGCGGGAGTCAGGTAAGGTCCGCTTTTGCTGCTCGATGCCGCATCGTTCATCAGCAGACCGGAACGGGCATAACCATGAAACTCAAACCCGCTGCTCTGGTCGGCTTTCTTTTCCAGCACGGTGGTACGTTGAGCCACCTCCTGCGTGGTGGTTTGCGCTTGCTGCTGAGCAGCCACCAGCTGTTGCGTTTTTTGTTCCGCGGCCGTGGCGCGTTTCTCAGCGACCTGGGCGCGGTTTTCCGCATCCTGAAGACGCTGTTCGAGCGCGGCAAGACGAGATTCGATTGAGGTCATATCCGTTTGGGCAAAAACAGAGGTACTACCGGCCAGCATGCCAATTATCACGGCAAGTTTGCGTTTTTTATACATTTTGGCGCATCCCTAAAGGAAGATTTTTATATTTGCTAAATTGCTAAACCGGTTTAGGTTGCTGATACTAAACCGCTGAATTTTGGATCGGCAATGTTTTTTGCTAAACCGATTTAGTAAGTGTGATCAAGGCAACAATTCAGGCCACCGGATGGCGGCCTGTGGGGGAAAATTACAGTTCGTGGTGGTATGGCAGAGCGGTCATCGCCCCTTTGGCCGTTGTGGCAAGTGCGCCGCAGCGCTGAGCTAAACCTATGATCAGGGCAAGAGCACCACTGGTGGCGGCTCCGGACGAGGCCAGACCGTAGAGAAGCCCTGCCACGAAAGCATCACCTGCGCCGGTGGTATCAACGCACTCCACCGGTGTAACCGGATAGTGAGTCACCGTGCCCTGGTGCCAGGCAAGCACCCCCTCTTTCCCCTGCGTCACCAGCACCAGGCTGGCCGGACAGTGACGCATCAGCGCGAGTAGCCCGTCTTCCACCCGCGTATCTCCGGTTAAAAACTGAAGTTCTTCGACGGAGAGTTTCACCACATCGGCGCTGAGCAGTGCCTGTTCAAGGCAGTGGCGCAATTCATCATCGTCCTGCCAGAGATCGGGGCGAATATTGGGGTCGAAACTGACAAAACCGCCCGCCTGTCTGATGGCTGCCATCGCCTTGAGTGTCGCGGAACGGCTGGGTTCAGCGCTGAGGGCAATCGAGCAGACATGCAGCCACTCTCCGGCCTGAAATGGTGGGATATCATCGGGTGCCAGGAACAGATCTGCGCTCGGTCGCACCATAAACGTAAACGAGCGTTCCCCCTGTTCGTCCAGGTCAACCACCACTGTCGAGGTGCGGTGTGCAGGATCGCGGCGCATCCACTGCACATCAACCTTTTCATCCGCTAACGTTTTCTGCATAAAGCGGCCAAAAGGATCGTCACCCACTCTGCCGATAAAGGCGCTTTTTCCGCCTAACCGGGCGACGCCAACCGCCACGTTTGCCGGTGCGCCACCGGGGCATTGCAGCAGTTTGCCCTCACCATCCGGCAGGAGATCCACAACCGCATCCCCAAGCACCCAGATTTTTTCCATGTCATCCTCTCAGCTAAACTATGTTAAACCGTTTTAGCTATTTAAGCACAAGGAGTCATAAAGAGGAAACATCAGGGGAAAAATAGCGTGGTTTGAGGCGATCAGATTCTCTGGTTTCAACAGCAGAGTCCTGTTACAAGTGGGTTATTTAAAAATCAGGGAAATTGACGACCTGCACATTATGTTTAAGGGCACGACAGCGAAAATTATATTCTCGCTGTCGTGCGTGTATCTCATTAATCAAATTGTATTCTATGGCGCACAGGCGAAGAATTAAGCGTCTACAAACAGAACCTGTCCGGTAATGAATCCATCAACAGAACGCTCAAAGGCTTTCCCGACAAGAGCACCAGGAACAGGCTGGAAACCAGGCATCATTTCACCATAAACGTCCCATGCCTCTTCAAGCACGGTCGGGTTAACTACGTTGATGCGCACTCCGCGTGGCAGTTCGTGAGCCACACATTTTACAAATGTATCAATCGCACCACTGGTTGTGGCGTCAGCGATAGCCATCGGAATTGGTTTAACATTCAGAATGCCGGAAATCAGGGTGAAAGAACCTTTGTCACTGATGTAGTCCAGACCAGTTTTAACCAGATTAATCTGCCCCATCATCTTACTCTGAACAGTTGTTTCCCACTGTTCCTCGGTCATTTCGGTAAAATCAGCATATTCACAGTAACCAACAGTATTCACCACAGCATCAAATTTACCGACCTTTTCAAATAAGGCTTTCAGGGATGCGGTACTGGTAATATCCACCTGGTGATCACAACCTTCACCGGAACGGCTCGCGGTAATCACTTCGTGGTTTTTAAGGCCGCTCAGTGCTGCCTGGCCCATTTTGCCTTGTGCACCAATCAGGATAATTTTTTTCATTGTGTTCACTCTTCAGGGTTATTGGAAACGAGTGAGATCTTAAATCCCCGATGATACAATGTATATGCGCTATCAATTGTATGAGATACAACCAAATGATTGAAGGATTGGATATCAAACACATGCGCATGTTCATGTTGCTTGTGCAGGAAAAAAATGTATCAAAGGTCGCGCTTAAGGCCGACATGTCACAACAGGCAGTGAGCGCATATTTAAAGCGGCTACGGAGTTTTTTCCCGGTCGAGATTTTTTTGCGTAAAAATGTTGGATTACAACCCACAGATTACGCCATCAATTTAGCCAGCAGAATTGGTGACATTCTGTATGCGCTTGACAGTCTTTCCGGTGAGGTGGTATTTGCCCCGCAAAACTACACCAAAACGATAAACATTATGGCAAATGAATATGCCCAGCTCACCATCCTGCCGGCCTGGTTTCAGGCCCTGCGTCAGGAGATGCCAAATTTTCATTTCGAGGTTCTGGATTTCAGTTTAAAGCACCATGCCAGCGCTTTAGCCAGTGGGGATATTGATATGGTTATTGGTTTTGCCGATCACATCGATGACGGGCTGGTTCAGAAAAAACTATTCACCGAGCATTACAGTTGCGTTGTTCGACAGTCTTCCTCGCTGAGGGATCCGGATGAAATCCGCACACTGCCTGCCGTCAGATTTTCGACCGGCCCGGGTAACATTGAAGACATTGTGAACAAATACTTTGCACAAACCGGGAGCGGAGATAACGTTATTGCAACGTTACCCTGTTATACGACACTGCCCGCCTTTATGGAACTCAACGATGTAGTGGCCTTTATCCCTTCGGCAATTGCTGACAACCCAATATTCAGGGTTATTTCTTATGAAAATAACCCTGAAAAATTCGGTATATCATGTGCATGGCACAGAAAAAGTCAGGGAAATCCTCTGAGGAAGTGGCTGACGCAAAAAATAGAATTTCATCTTAAAAATTATCCACATGGCCTTCGTTGAATATCAAACTGCCCCCTGGATGGAGTACATAAAACGGTCATTTTATGCACTCTAAATAATATGGTGGACTTAACAAAACGATGACAGTGAAAACTAAACCTGGGCCCATCCCCCGTCAATGCACAGTTCAGACCCGGTAATATAGGAAGAATCTCCTGATGCCAGGAAAAGTTGCCCAGACGATGGCAGCCGTCCTTTTCGGAACAGTCCCGGTATTTTGTATGAGAGTGATGTCCGCCAGCGCGGGAGTGGAAGCTGAGCGACAACTGGTGCTGATGTTCCGTGCTTACCTTACTGCACATAAGCAAGGTACAGCTGAATGATGCCTTCTTACAGGCATCATTCAGCCACGCGTGATTACTGCCATCACCCCCGATACGGGATGGTTGATAGCGTGATATTGACGTCAGAGTAACCATTAACGGTGAGTAAGAGTTCGATGCCCTTTCGCACTAACGTAAAATCTTCACATGGCCCTACTTTTATCTCTCGTAATGGCAGTTTATTTTCTCCGGTGAGCAAAATCGGGATATATGGAATAATCATTTTATCGTTAGTTCTGAATTTTATTTTATTATCCCCACATAGAGTTCTGATAACAATTCGGTACTCTTCTTCCTCGCTAAACCCACTGTGCTTAAAGAACGGAGCCACCTGGGAAATCATATGCTGAAGGTAGGCAAACTGGTCAGGCGCATCAGTACCCACCTCTTCAACAAACTGCGCGTAACCGTCGATGTGGCTCTGGAGCTTGTTTTTTAGCTCAAACGTTTCTTCTGGTCGGTTATAGGTAACACTATCATTTATCATGTAATAGTGATCCAGCCTCATTCCCTTATCCGGCTTTGTATTCTCGCGTTTAATAAACGCTTCAAATCGATTAACCAACAGGGTCTGATCAAGCACCAGCGATACGCCCTGTGCTTTTCCATAACCCCGCCATTGACTCAATAAATCAGGATTGCGGCAAAAACTCACCGTAAAAATATCATTGATATCTCGTTCTTTGATGCGATCGATCGCATCGGTAAAATCCTGACTCCAGTCGCTAAATAAGGGCGATGGCTGCATAAACCTGATGGCCTTTTTGGCGCAGTCCAGGCCATGAACTAATTCAGACTTATCATTCATGAAAGCCAGGTTAGTGGCCCAAAACGAGCCAGATCCAATGATACCAATCAGCCCAGTTAAATCAGTGTAATGACATAATGTGTTGTTTTGATCGTTCATAAAATTCAGTCGTCCCCTTCTGATTTACCGTGCCCCTATCCTAACAAAAATGTGAAGGCACTGACGTATTCACCAAATTCCGCCCCTCCTGGTCAGACAATGCACCAAAAGTGAACTACGCTGCACAAATGTTGATCATTGGTTAAATAAATATTGCATTAACTTTGCAGCGCAGGCGGTGTGACACGCTCTGTGAACATGGCACGCGTCATGCATTGTTAATCAGGTAACACAAATCCGGCGTTTGACAGCCTGTTAACAGCGAGGCGGTATGACGACAAAACCCGAAGTGCTAAGCCGTATCGAAGCAACCTTTAGCCAGCTCACCCCCAGCGAAAAGCGGGTCGCAAGCTGGATGCTGGCTCACGCCGCGCAGATCCCGTTTGAAACGGCGGAAAGCGTGGCGCTGACCACGGGCACCAGCGGGATCACTGTAGGTCGCTTCCTGCGCAAGCTGGGTTACCGCAATCTGGAAGATGCCAAAAAAAGCCTGCGCGATCCGTATCAGCCCTGGGGAATGAACGAGCGCCTGGACTCCTGGCAGCAGCAACAACCGCTGTCAGACCGCGTTCAGCACTCGCTGTCGCTGGAGGTGGATGCGATTACCCATGCCTATCAGCTGGCGCAAAGCGATACCTTTAAGCAGGTCGTTCACCAGCTTACGCATGCGGATGCCGTATTTGTGTTGGGCATTCAGTCTACGCGTGGGATCGCCAACGCATTCTTCAGCCATCTGGAATATCTGCGCCCTCGCGTGAGCTATTCCGAAGGGTTATCCGGCAGTTGGGTCGAATCGCTGAACTCGGGGTTTTCGCATCCTTACGTCGTGCTGACGGATACCCGCGCCTACTCTGCCATTGCCCGGCAGTATTGCCGGGTCGCCAGTGAAAAAGGGATCCCGATGGTGCTAATCACCGATATCTGGTGCCCGTGGGCGCGGGATTACCCCATTGATTTACTGCAGGTGAAAACCGATACCGGCCATTTCTGGGATTCGCTGGCACCTGTGAGTTGTCTGTTCAACCTGCTGCTGTCAGGCGTGGTGGAAGCATTGGGTGATGCCCTTCCCGACCGTCTGGCGGTAAACCGACAATTACAACAAGAGTTTGGTCAATTCGAACGCTAAAGGAGCGGAGCTATGCCCGAAGAGTGTCAACTGGTTGATGTGGCGAAAACCTTTCCTTCGCTGCATATCGATCTGAAATACGCCACCGCCGACAACATTACCGGCCGGCCAATTTATCAGGAAGCCCGGTGCCTGCTGCACACCGATGCCGTTACTGCTCTGGCAAAAGCCATCAGTATCGCGACGCTGGCCGGGTTAAAACTGGTGGTCTACGACGCCTACCGCCCACAACAGGCCCAGGCACAACTCTGGGATGCCTGCCCGGATCCCGAATACGTGGTTGATGTGGCGACAGGCTCTAACCACAGCCGGGGGACTGCCATCGATGTCACCCTGATGGATGAACACAACACTGTGCTGGATATGGGGGCCGGGTTTGACGAAATGCACGACCGTTCACACCCGTATCATCCGTCAGTCCCTCCCCATGCCCAGCGCAACCGCCTGCTACTCAACGCCATCATGTTTGGCGGCGGCTTTGTGGGGATCAGCAGTGAATGGTGGCATTTTGAGCTGCCGAACGCGGCCCGTTATCCCCTGCTTAAAGATCGTTTTGACTGTTTCCCGTTGACGCACACATCCCTTTAACACTGGAGCACGGCTATGAAAACAACAATGCTTACCATGCTTATCGCCGCCACGCTGGCAATGAGCGCACCTGCCGCGCTGGCGGCTGTCCCGAAAGATATGCTGGTGATCGGTAAAGCGGCCGATCCGCAAACGCTCGACCCGGCGGTCACTATCGACAACAACGACTGGACGGTGACCTATCCCTCCTATCAACGTCTGGTGAAATACAAACCGGGCACGACTGAAGTGGAAGGCGATCTGTCAACAGGCTGGAAGGCGTCCGATGACCAGAAAGAGTGGACCTTCACTCTGACGGACAAGGCAAAATTCTCCGACGGTTCGCCGGTCACCGCGGAGGCGGTCAAACTTTCGTTCGAGCGTCTGCTGAAAATCAGCCAGGGGCCGTCGGAAGCGTTTCCGAAAGATCTCAAAATAGATGCGGTTGATGACCACACGGTGAAATTCACCCTCAGCCAGCCGTTTGCCCCGTTCCTCTATACGCTGGCAAACGACGGAGCCTCGATAATCAACCCCGCGGTATTGAAAGCCAATGCCGCCGATGATGCGCGTGGTTATCTGGCGCAAAACACCGCGGGTTCCGGCCCGTTTATGTTGAAAAGCTGGCAGAAAGGTCAGCAACTGGTACTGGTACCTAACCCGCACTGGCCGGGCGATAAACCACACTTTAAGCGCGTCTCGGTGAAGATCATTGGTGAAAGTGCTTCGCGTCGCCTGCAGCTTTCCCGGGGCGATCTGGACATTGCCGACTCCCTGCCAGTGGATCAGCTTTCAGCCCTGAAACAGGAAGGTAAAGTGGCCGTGGCGGAATACCCATCCCTGCGCGTGACCTACCTGTATCTCAACAACAGCAAAGCGCCAATGAACCAGGTGGATTTGCGCCGGGCGGTTTCCTGGGCGACGGATTATCAGGGGATGGTGAACGGTATTCTCAGCGGCAACGGCAAACAGATGCGTGGCCCAATTCCTGACGGTATGTGGGGCTTTGATGCCACCGCCATGCAGTACAGCTTCGACGAAACCAAAGCCAAAGCGGCGCTGGAGAACGTAAAAGACAAACCCGCCAGCCTGACGTTCCTCTACTCCGATAACGATCCGAACTGGGAGCCGATCGCCCTTTCTACCCAGGCGAGCCTCGGTAAACTGGGGATCAGCGTCAAACTGGAGAAACTGGCTAACGCCACCATGCGTGACCGCGTAGGCAAAGGCGATTACGACATTGCCATCGGCAACTGGAGCCCGGATTTCGCCGACCCGTACATGTTCATGAACTACTGGTTCGAGTCAGACAAAAAAGGTCTGCCGGGCAACCGTTCGTTCTATGACAACAAAGAGGTCGACGCCCTGCTGCAGGCCGCCCTGAAAACCACCGACCAGGCAGAACGCACCAAAGACTACCAACAGGCCCAGAAGATTGTGATCGACGAGGCGGCCTACGTTTATCTGTTCCAGAAGAACTACCAACTGGCGATGAACAAAGAGGTCAAAGGCTTCACCTTTAATCCGATGCTCGAGCAGGTGTTCAATATCGCCACCATGAGCAAGTAACGGTTCTCGCCGGGAGAAAGTGTATGACGTTCTGGAGCATTGTGCGCCAGCGCTGCTGGGGGTTACTCCTGGTGGTGGCCGGTGTCTGTATCATTACTTTTATTATTTCACACATGATCCCCGGCGATCCGGCCCGTCTGCTGGCCGGTGACCGTGCCAGCGACGAAATTGTACAAAGCATTCGCCAGCAACTGGGGCTGGATCAGCCGCTGTATATCCAGTTTGGTCGCTATGTGGATGCCCTCGCACACGGTGATTTGGGCACCTCCATCCGTACCGGACGACCGGTGGCGGAAGATTTGAAAGCCTTTTTCCCCGCCACACTGGAGCTGGCATTTTGCTCTCTGCTGCTGGCGCTGGTGATTGGTGTACCGTTGGGGATCTTATCGGCGGTGTACCGTAACCGCTGGCTGGATCACCTGGTGCGGCTGATGGCGATGACCGGGATCTCCACCCCCGCATTCTGGCTGGGGCTGGGGGTGATTGTGCTGTTCTACGGCCATCTGCAAATTCTGCCAGGCGGCGGTCGGCTGGACGACTGGCTCGACCCGCCTGCACACATCACCGGTTTTTATCTGATAGATGCCCTGCTGGAAGGTAACGGCGAGGTCTTTTTTAACGCCCTGCAACACCTGATTTTACCCTCGCTGACGCTGGCGTTTGTCCACCTGGGGATTGTGGCACGCCAGGTGCGCTCTGCCATGCTGGAACAGCTCAGCGAGGATTACATCCGTACCGCCCGCGCCAGTGGTTTGCCTGGCTGGTACATCGTTCTGTGCTACGCGTTACCGAATGCAATGATCCCATCAATTACCGTACTGGGACTGGCACTGGGGGATCTGCTCTACGGTGCCGTGCTCACCGAAACCGTCTTTGCCTGGCCGGGGATGGGCGCGTGGGTAGTGACCTCCATTCAGGCGCTCGATTTCCCTGCGGTAATGGGCTTCGCCGTGGTGGTCTCGCTGGCTTATGTGTTAGTCAATCTGGTGGTTGATCTGCTCTATCTGTGGATTGACCCGCGAATCGGGCGCGGAGGTGCCGAATGATGTTGACTCAGGAAACGCCCGTCCCCGTTAAAACCACCAAACCGCGCATCGACTGGGCAAAGCTGTTCTGGATGCTACGTAAAAGCCCGCTCACGCTGATTGGTGGCGTGATTATGATCCTGATGCTGTTACTGATGGTCACGTCGCCGTGGATTGTGCCGCATGACCCAAATGCCCTGGATCTGACCGCCCGGCTGCAGGCTCCGTCGGCACTACACTGGTTTGGTACCGACGAAGTAGGACGCGATCTGTTCAGCCGCGTGCTGGTGGGGAGCCAACAGTCCATCACTGCCGGGCTGGCGGTAGTTGCTATCGCGGGGGGCATTGGCTCGCTGCTGGGGTGCTTGTCCGGCGTGCTGGGTGGACGCGGTGACGCCATCATTATGCGTGTAATGGATATCATGCTCTCTATCCCCTCGCTGGTGCTGACAATGGCGCTGGCGGCGGCACTTGGCCCGAGCCTGTTTAACGCCATGCTGGCGATTGCGATTGTGCGTATTCCGTTTTACGTGCGCCTGGCCCGCGGGCAAACGCTGATCGTCCGTCAGTTTACCTATGTACAGGCCGCCCGTACCTTTGGTGCATCGCGCTGGCATTTGATCAGCTGGCATATCCTGCGCAACGCGCTGCCGCCGTTGATTGTGCAGGCCTCGCTGGACATCGGTAGTGCCATTCTGATGGCCGCCACGCTGGGGTTTATCGGCCTCGGGGCGCAACAGCCCACCGCCGAATGGGGGGCAATGGTGGCCGTGGGCCGTAACTATGTGCTCGATCAGTGGTGGTATTGCGCCTTTCCGGGGGCGGCGATCCTGATCACTGCCGTCGGTTTTAATCTGTTTGGTGATGGCATCCGCGACCTGCTTGATCCGAAATCGGGAGGGAAACCGTCATGAGTGGAACCGTATTATCCATTGAAGATTTGCACCTGAGCTTCCCGGTTTTTCGTGGTGAAGTCCATGCGCTCAACAACGTCTCACTGGAGATCGCCCGGGGCGAAATTGTCGGTGTGGTTGGCGAATCCGGCTCGGGAAAATCGGTCACAGCGATGCTGGCAATGCGTCTGTTGCCGGAAGGCAGCTACCGGGTTCATCACGGGCAGGTGAAATTGCTCGGCGAAGATGTGCTGAATGCGTCAGAAAAACAGCTTCGCCAGTGGCGCGGCGCAAAAGTGGCGATGATTTTTCAGGAACCGATGACGGCACTGAACCCAACGCGACGAATTGGCAAACAGATGGTTGAAGTGATCCGCCAGCATCAGCCACTCACCCGCAGCGAGGCGCAGCAAAAAGCGATTACCCTGCTGGAAGAGATGCAAATTCCGGATGCAACGGAGGTGATGGATCGCTATCCGTTCGAACTTTCCGGCGGCATGCGCCAGCGGGTCATGATCGCCCTTGCCTTCTCCTGCGAGCCGGAGCTTATCATCGCCGACGAACCGACAACCGCCCTGGATGTGACAGTGCAACTTCAGGTACTGCGATTATTGAAACATAAAGCACGTGCCAGCGGCACGTCGGTGCTGTTTATCAGCCATGATATGGCCGTGGTCTCACAGCTCTGCGACCGGATGTACGTCATGTACGCGGGCAGTGTGATCGAAAGCGGCACCACGCAGACGCTGATCCAGCATCCCGTTCATCCTTATTCCATCGGTCTGCTGCAGTGCGCACCGGAAAACGGCGAACCACGCGAAATGCTACCGGCGATCCCCGGTACGGTACCCAATCTCAGCCAGTTGCCACGCGGGTGTGCTTTTCGCGAGCGCTGTTTTGCCGCTGGGGCGAAATGTGGTGAAACACCGCGCTTAATGCCCAATGGTGCAGAAGGCCAGCGGGCTGCCTGCTGGTACCCGCAACAGGAGAAACACCATGTCTGATGTCTTGCTGGAACTGGATAGTGTACACGTGAACTTCCCTGCGCGTAAAAACTGGCTGGGCCGCGTAACGGAGCAGGTACATGCGCTCAACGGAATGGATTTGCAGATCCGCCGGGGCGAAACGCTGGGCATTGTGGGGGAATCTGGCTGCGGAAAAAGCACCCTGGCACAGCTGCTGATGGGAATGCTCAAACCGAGCACCGGGGCATGCCAGCGGACAAACTCCGCAGGCGGTATGCAGATGGTGTTTCAGGATCCGCTCTCCTCGCTCGACCCGCGTCTGCCCGTCTGGCGCATCATCACCGAGCCGGTGTGGGTGCAAAAACGCAGCAGTGAACGTGAACGTCGTCAGCTGGCGGAAGACCTGGCGCAGCAGGTCGGCATTCGACCGGAGTACCTTGACCGCCTGCCACATGCCTTTTCCGGTGGACAGCGTCAGCGTATCGCCATTGCCCGGGCGCTCTCGTCCGACCCGGACATCATCGTGCTGGATGAGCCGACCAGCGCGCTGGATATCTCCGTGCAGGCGCAGATCCTGAATTTACTGGTGAAACTGCAACAACAGCGCAACCTGACCTATGTCCTGATCTCTCATAACGTTTCGGTCGTCCGGCACATGAGCGATCGCGTGGCGGTAATGTATCTGGGGCAGATTGTGGAGCTGGGAACCGCCGCGCAGGTACTGGTCAGGCCCCGCCATCCTTATACCCGGTTACTGCTTGATTCCGTCCCCAGAACCGGCGAACCGCTGGATGAGGGGCTGGCATTGCGCAAAACAGAACTTCCCGGCAACCGTCACCTGCCCGTCGGGTGTTATTTCCGTGACCGTTGTCCGCTGGCAACCCAGGGGTGCGAACGCCCGCAGGCACTACAACCGTCAACCGAAGGCCGAACGGTACGCTGCTGGCGTAATGTCTAATGTAAGCAGATCGCCGCCAGGGCGGCGATCTCACACCTCAAATTTGCGCCATCCCGCCATCAACAAACAGCTCGGTAGCATTGATAAAACTCGCGGCATCCGAAGCCAGAAACGCGACCGCTTTACCCACTTCCCCCGGCGCACCTAAACGACCCAGTGGTACCTGTGCAGCCAGAGCATCATACAACCCCTGACGATGTTCTTCCGCCACCAGGTCGCCAAGCCCCGGCGTTTTGACCGGACCCGGGCTAACGACGTTGACGCGAATGCCACGGCCCTGCAAATCCAGCGCCCAGGAACGGGCAAAGTTGCGCACGGCGGCTTTACTGGCACTGTACACGCTAAAGTTCGCCGTCCCCTTAATGGAAACCGTCGATCCGGTCAGGATAATGGACGACCCGGTTGATAACAGAGGCAGCGCTTTTTGTACCGTGAACAGCACGCCGCGGACATTGGTACCAAAAATACGGTCAAACTGCTCTTCGGTGATTGCGCCCAGCGGCAGCATGTCACCACCACCCGCATTGGCGAACAGAATATCAAGACGCCCTTCTTCTTGTGCTATCTGGGCATAGATCCGATCCAGATCGGAGAGTTTAGCAACATCCGCACGAATACCTACCGCCGCCGAGCCAATTTCCGCCACCGCCGCGTCCAGCTCCGCCTGACGACGCCCGGTGATGTATACCTTCGCACCCTGTGCCGCCAGCTCCTGCGCCGTGGCAAGACCAATACCTGTGCTACCTCCCGTGACCAGTGCGATTTTGCCTGAGAAAGTCGTGTTCATGTCATTCACCTTCTGTTACGTGATTTAAGATGCAAGCGAACTGTCGCTTGCGTTGAACAGACTTTATCCCTTGCGGGATTAGCGAAAAATGGGCAAAAATGAAAATGACTATTTACACAGAGAAATAATCAGAGGGGAAAAGCGTGGATCAGTTAATGGCGATGCGCGCGTTTACACGCGTAGTGGAATCCGGGAGTTTTACCCGGGCAGCAGATTCCCTGAACATGCCGATAGCCACCCTGAGCAAACTGGTGAAATCGCTTGAAATTCATCTGGAGATAAGGCTATTACACCGAACCACCCGCCGCGTGGTCACGACGACGGAGGGCGCGGAATACTATGAAAAAGCGCTGCGCGTGCTGATTGACATCGAGGAAATTGATACCTCGTTTCGCGTATCGCGCAGTACACCAAAAGGTCATTTGCGCGTTGATGTTGGTGGCTCAACCGCCCGTGATGTGTTGATCCCTCTGCTCCCGGACTTTATGCAGCGTTATCCGGATATCCGCATTGATCTCGGCGTGGCCGACCGCCCCGTTGATTTGATCAGCGGTAATGTGGACTGCGTGATCCGTGGAGGTCCCCTTGATGACTCAACCCTTATTGCCCGACACATTGGTGACGCCGAAATGGTCACCTGTGCAACACTGGAATATCTGAAAAATCACGGCGTTCCGGCTTATCCACAGGAGCTACGCAACGGTCATAAGCTCGTTAGCTACCTTTCACCTGTGACAGGACGCGCTTTTCCTTTTCGCTTCAGAGAAAATGGCGGAGAACAGGAGATCCGTGTACCACACTATCTTGGCGTGAACGAAAGTAATGCCCACCTGGCTGCGGCGGTGGCGGGGTTAGGCATTATTCAGACGTTTGGTTACTCAATCCAGCACCACTTAACCGCAGGAACATTGGTTGAGATCCTTCATGACTGGCGTCCGAAGGCATACCCTTTTCATGTGGTCTATCCGCAGAACCGGCACCTGACGCATCGCCTGAGGGTGTTTATTGCATGGCTTGGAGAGGTATTCCCTGCCGGGCTTACACCCGGCGCTTGATGAGAGTCGCCCCTCATGGATCCGCCAGGTTACGGGCCAGTTCGTCAAGAAATACGCGCAGCGCGGCGGGCTGATATTCACGGGATTGATAAATACCATAAATAGCAAGGGACTTAGGTCTTAACGTCGTCAGCACGGGCACCAGTTCCCCTCGTTCAAGTGCAGTCTGTGCTTCCCGTTCCGGGAGCATGGCTATCCCGCAGTGATTCACCGCCGCCTCCATCAATAACGACGAGATACTGGCGCTGAGATTGCCACTCACGGCCACGCTCAGGTTCTCGCCCTCCGGCGTCAGGAAATGCCAGGACTGTCCGGCAAAAAAGCTGTAATGCAGGCAATTATGTTGCGCCAGATCGTCAGCACTGTCGGGGATACCGTGCGTTGCCAGATACGCAGGTGAGGCACACAAAACGGAGCGGCACTCCCCCAGCCTGCGGGCAATCATGCCGGGTTCCGGGTTATCGGTGATGCGAATCGCCACATCAATACGCTCGCCCACCAGGCTTACCGGATGGTTATTCACATCCAGCTCTACACGCAACTGCGGGTATCTGGAAAGCAGACCGGGCAGCACCGGGGCAATCATATGCATGGCAGTAAAATGCGCGCAGGCCACCCGCAGCGTGCCGGAGGGTAAATCTTTCGCCGACTGATCTTCAATTTCCTGCGAGATTTGTGAAAGCGTGCGTGTTTTTTGCAGCACTTTTTCCCCTGCGGCGGTCAGCGTCAGCTTGCGCGTCGAGCGGTTGACCAGCCGCGTCCCCGCCCACTTTTCCATTTGTTCCAGATAGCGACTGACCATTGGACGGGAGATCCCCAGCGCACGCGCGGCGGCACTCAAACTCCCCAGCTCACAAATACGGTTGTAGACCTGAGCGGCAATAACGCGATCCATATAAAGCTCCATTTGCTCGATTTATGAAACAAAGCATGTCTTGTTTCAGGAATTCTGGCAAATGAAGAGATCGGTACAATAGAGACTTTCCTGAAGAACAGAGACAACAGAATGAAAATCACCCGCCTTGCAGTGCTGTGTACCCTTTTTACCCCAGCCGTTTTTGCTGCACCGTTAACCATTGATACCTATAACCCACAGGAGAAAGGCATTTTTGCTGTCTCTTCCACGCTGGTTTCCGGGCCGAAAGAAGCCGTTCTGTTTGACGCGCAGTTCAGCGTAAAGGATGGTGAAGCGCTGGTGGAAAAAATCCGCCACAGCGGTAAAACGCTGAATAAGATTGTGATCACCTCCGGCGATCCAGATTTTTATTTTGGCCTGCAACCACTGGTCAAAGCGTTCCCGAATGCCAAAGTCGTGGCCACTCAGCCGGTGGTTGACCACATCAAGGCCACCAAAGACGCCAAACTCGCATTCTGGGGACCACAGATGAAAGACGGTGCGCCAACGGAGCTGGTTGTGCCGCAGGTTCTGGCCTCCACAACGTTCATGGTTGATGGCGAGAAAATTGATATCGAACAGGCGAACAGCTACGCCGCATACGTGTGGATCCCGTCGGCAAAAACAATCCTCGGCGGCACCGGCGTCTCCTGGGGTATTCACGTCTGGACGGCGGATACCCAGACCCAGGCAAGCCGCAAGCAGTGGCAGCAAACGCTGGATGACATGGCAGCCCACCAGCCAGAGCGCGTGATCCCGGGCCATTATCTCGGTACACCTCCGGCAGGAACCGGCGCTATCGACTTTACCCGCCAGTATCTGCAGCAGTTCGAACACGCGCTGGCTGAACATAAAGATTCTGCAGGGGTGATCGCCAGCATGAAAAAACAGTGGCCTAACCTTGCTGAAGCCAGCTCGCTGGAGCTGAGCGCCAAAGTGAATACCGGTGAAATGAAATGGTAAGCTGAAAACCTGCTACGCTTGATGGGCAACCTAAGGGGTTACATTTCGTTCACGAAAGTGAACTTGTCCTTAAAACTATCAACAGGATTGAGGAGTTAACATGAAATCGAACCGTCAGGCACGCCATATTCTGGGGCTGAACTACAAGCTTTCAAACCAGCGCAAAGTGGTGATTGAGGGCGACATCGAAACGCAGGTCACCCACGCTACCGGCAGAAAACGCCACGCAGGCAAGTAAGTTCCAGTAAAAGATCTGCAACACCATCGGCAAAACCGATGGTGTTTTTTTTATGTGTTGCGGTAATTAACATTTAGCTCCTTTATAATACCTCCCGACCGAACCCCGCAGCACAGGCCAGAAAGATGACAAACAGCAGTGTCAGGGACGGATCTTCAAAAAAAGAGTGAGTGACATGGACAACAAACTGAAAAAACATCGTTCCTTATATATCCCGTATGCCGGGCCGGTTTTACTTGAATTCCCCCTGCTGAACAAAGGCAGTGCCTTTAGCATGGAAGAGCGCAGCAGCTTTAACCTGCTTGGCCTGCTGCCAGAAGTGGTTGAAACCATCGAAGAACAGGCAGAACGAGCCTGGATCCAGTATCAGGGTTTCAAAACTGAAATCGATAAGCACATCTACCTGCGTAACATCCAGGACACCAACGAAACCCTCTTCTACCGCCTGGTGCAAAACCATCTCGAAGAGATGATGCCGGTGATCTACACCCCGACGGTCGGTGCGGCCTGTGAGCGTTTCTCTGAGATTTATCGTCGTTCCCGTGGCGTGTTCATCTCTTATCAGAACCGTCACAACATGGACGATATTCTGCAGAACGTGCCAAATCACAACATTAAAGTGATCGTGGTGACTGACGGCGAACGTATTCTGGGTCTCGGTGACCAGGGCATTGGCGGGATGGGGATCCCCATCGGTAAGCTTTCCCTCTACACCGCCTGCGGCGGTATCAGCCCGGCGTACACCCTGCCAGTGGTACTGGATGTTGGCACGAACAACCAACAGTTGCTGAACGATCCGCTGTACATGGGCTGGCGTCATCCGCGTATTACCGACGACGAGTACTATCAGTTTGTCGACGATTTCATTCAGGCCGTGAAACAGCGCTGGCCAGACGTGTTGCTGCAGTTTGAAGACTTTGCGCAGAAGAACGCGATGCCGCTGCTGAACCGCTATCGCGATGAGATCTGCTCGTTCAATGACGATATCCAGGGCACTGCAGCCGTGACGGTCGGTACGCTGATCGCTGCCAGCCGTGCGGCAGGTAGCCAGTTGAGCTACCAAAAAATCGTCTTCCTCGGTGCAGGCTCTGCGGGTTGCGGTATTGCCGAGCAGATTATTGCCCAGACGCAGCGCGAAGGCCTGAGCGAAGAACTGGCCCGCTCCCGCGTCTTTATGGTTGACCGTTTCGGTCTGTTGACCGACGGCATGCCAAATCTGCTGCCGTTCCAGACTAAGCTGGTGCAAAAGCGCGACAACCTGAAAAACTGGGATACCGACAACGAGGTGCTCTCCCTGCTGGACGTGGTGCGCAACGTGAAGCCGGATATTCTGATCGGCGTTTCCGGGCAGACCGGTCTCTTCACCGAAGAGATTATTCGCGAAATGCACAAGCACTGCGAACGCCCTATCGTGATGCCGCTGTCTAACCCAACCTCCCGCGTGGAAGCCACGCCGCAGGACATCATCGCCTGGACCGAAGGTAACGCGCTGGTTGCCACCGGCAGTCCGTTTGATCCGGTGGTGTGGAAAGACAAGACCTACCCCATTGCCCAGTGCAACAACTCCTATATCTTCCCGGGTATTGGACTGGGTGTTATCGCTTCCGGGGCGTCACGCATTACCGACGAAATGCTGATGTCCGCGAGTGAAACGCTGGCGAAATACTCTCCGTTGGTTAACAACGGTGAAGGTCTGGTATTGCCGGAGCTGAAGGACATCCACAAAGTGTCTCGCGCTATTGCGTTTGCAGTAGGCAAGATGGCGCAACAGCAAGGTGTGGCAATCAAAACCTCTGCCGATGCATTGCAGCAAGCCATTGATGATAACTTCTGGATGCCGGAATACCGCAGCTATCGTCGTACCTCGATTTAACTACGGTTACGGACGGCCCTCTCTCCGGGTTCCCCACAAATTACAGATTGGCACAGAATACCCCCTCTCCCTTGAGGGAAAGGGCTGGGGTGAGGGGGAACATAAGGCAGCGGTGGTCATTCCGTTCACTTTATGTTGATTGCTGCTCTGTAACGACGACACAGGTGAACGTGCCAGGGCGGTTCACCGCCACCGCCCTGGCAACCCGGGCTCCCGGCAAGAAAATCGCCGCTGCGCTATGGCTTGCATAAGAATTGCAAATGTCGCCATTTGTGGGGGCATCTTACGTCCGTGAATGAGTCGATCATCAACACGGCAATGAACCCTGTTTACCATCAATATATCCTTATTTATGTAGATTAATCTCTCTTGAAACGTTCAAACATTTCAATAATTAGAATATAGACATCCAATTTAATGTTCGTGACAGAGTTCAATAAGTAAATTATCAGAATGAGTGATATTTGTTGAGGGAATGATACTTTTTAGGATAAAAACAAGCCCACCAAGGGCTTGTTTTTATTATTTTAGAGATATTTTCAATATATTCATAGGTTAATATGATGAATAATTTTCATTAAAGCCAAACCCACAACTATAAGAATTGCTCCAATTATTGCAAGATAATGCTCTATTAAGAATGGTCTAATAAGATGTTTGGGTAATCCACGGATAAATTCTTTATCAACATCTGGCATGTGAATTGAATTCTTATTACTTAAGATTGGCATCATTATAAATTGTCTTTTTACTGCATATCCATAATTAAAATATAGTATATTCAACATGTTTTTATCAGAGTCTTTGAAAAGCGTAATAGCCTCTGGCAAACTACCGTGTTTTTCTTTATATAAAATACAAATTTCGTCATATCTTTTCCGATTCAATGCAGATAAGATAAAACTACAACAAATAAGAAAAAAGCCTAGTAAACTGAAGGTGATAAATATCAAATCGCTTACTTTAATCATCGTTTGTGATCTCATAAAGTCGTTTGCCTAATTTTTCTCCATCAGAGGATAAAACCGCCTCACTCCCCCAACCTATACCCCCTGCAACACCAATAGTACAGAGTAAAGCCCCTGCACCTCCAGCTTCAAACGTAGCTGCACCTAACACAAGGGAGCATATTGCTCCTGATGCCCCTCTTTCTACTATTTGTTCAGCTATGTATCCTCCAGCCAGGCTACCGGAAAATTCCCCAATAGATGTAAAGGCAGTTTTAGCACAATCTTTGCCCAGGGCACAGGCTTCTGTAATTTTCGATGCTGTATCTAATGCAGCCAGGCCAACGCCAATCTTCCCGGCAGTTTCCATTAACTTGACATACTTCGCCAGCTTCTCGATGTGAGTCGCATAACCTTCGATATCGCTTACCCCTGTTTCATTCCAGCGATGGGTAATTGCATGGGTTGAGAGTCCAAGTGATTTTTTGAGGTCGGTATATTCATTGAACATGAAACGGTGCTTTGAGAACATTTTAAGGACGCTATCAAGCTGACCAAGCAACTGACGGCGCTCAACGTAAAACTGCTCACTGATCAACGCGCCGCTGGTGATGTAGTGGTTTTGATAGGATTTCTCGATACTGACAAGGATATTTTCAACCTGCTGGAAATATCCCTTTGCTGCTTCTGTGACCTGTCCTGAGTACCCGTAAATTTCGCTGGTTTTACTGGCAGCGGCTGCAAACATTTCAATGGTATCTTTATTTTTAAACAGAAATCGCGCTTGCTGATGTGAAAGCGGGGCCAGGGCTGTATCAATTCGTTCCTTCGCAGCTTGCAAGTGCGCTATTTGTTTCTCGTCCTGCTTCTCCGGGTCAACAATGAGCAGGATAGAACCGGCTTTATACTGTTTATCTTCACCGTTCAATGAAAGATACAGTTCGCGCACGCCATTTGGTGGATTTAGAAACAGATAGGGGTCATATGCTCGGGTGTGGCTTCCATATGGGAGTATACAATACCCGGCATCTACTGATTCGCGCTGTTCTTTCTCTTTCATTGGCACAGGGGAAATTGGTTTTGGAGGTGTGGCTGCTGGTGGCTGAGGAGAGAAAGTTGGTTCTGACGTCGGTTTTGGTGCTATCGGGGTTGGTATGGACGATTGAAGTCTTTGAGGTCTGGATACAGGCTCATCACCATAGGACATCGAATAATCAGAGGGGATAAATTCACATTTACAATCACAACTTCCCCGACTATGCAAAGTACCTGCTGCTGCTACACCATCTATAGAATAGAACGGAATTCCGCCCAAAATGGTATGAACTTGTTTATCAACTCCACATATGTATTTATCTCCATTTCTGGCTGTACGTTGCCCTGATAATGAATGTCCCGCATAACCTGTAATGATTGAGCCACCACATGTTGTTTGACAGCCCACAGTCAAAAAATATCCTCTCGCCATGATATCATCCTTAATTAACAGTATTATTTAAATTTGACATTCTCCATGTATTCAATTCCCGTTAGCTGAGCCGCTAATAATTAAGTGCCATTTTAACTGTAAGATAATATACATTTTACATAAGAGAATTGAGGGGTGGATCACATTTATTGCGTGGGGAAAAGTAACGAAAAATTAAATTATCATCACCAGGAATTATATGTTGCATATCATTCTTGGTGATGATGATTACTGTTGAATAACTGATTTAGAACTTCATTAACTCATGTGGTTTATTTTCCCATTTAAAAAGCGCTTATTTTTTGCAAAACCAGTATTTCACAAGGACACTGCCCCCCGCAGAAAAAGATTAGCTGTATGAAAACAGCTACATCGGGATGAAAAAACATTCTGAGTTTCTTTCAACAGAAAAGCCAGTTCATCAAAACTAAGAAATCGTTCGCCTATATATGCTTCATCTTCTGAAATCTCTAACACCGGAATTGAAATCAACGTGTTTATACTTAAATTATCTCACTCTTTGTTCAATTTTTTTGACTTCCTCCCCTGTGGGAGAGGGTTGGAGTGAGGGCACCAGACTGCACCGTCTGGCCTTCTCCCTCTGGCTAAATCCTCTTTCCCCCGCTACACTCCTTTCATCCATTAACCCACTGAATATATAAGGAGGCCAATTATGCTGTACTGTGAAATTTTCAATGTTTCACATACACTTGGTGATCGCACCTGCTCAGGCGTTATCGATATCGTGCTGCGATAACTTCGGCTTGAGCGAAGACACCAACCCCTGAAATCCCTTCTCTCGGGCTTACTGAGTTATCGTCAGCGATGTTTGACGAGGCATAAACATGCCTGTAACTCCTGGGTAAGCAATAATGAGCACTTTACTCACTGCACAATCTTTACGTGTTGATACGGCGTTTGGCACGCTCTTCGACGCCCTCTCCTTTACGCTGAAAAAAGGCGACCGCATTGGTCTGCTGGGTGATAACGGCTGCGGTAAAAGTACGCTGTTAAAGATCCTGGACGGCACAAACTCGCCTGCTGCCGGAACGGTGGCGCTGGCCGGGCACTGCCTGATGGCGCGCGTTGAGCAACATCTGCCGGACGCCATTTATCCGCTGACTATGCTGGATGCGGTGCTGGCGCAACTGTCGTCTGCTGAACGAGACAACCTGCGCTGGAAAGCAGAAACCCTACTGGCCGGAATGGGCTTCACACCAGAGGATATGGCATTACAATCGGCCACATTGAGCGGTGGCCAACATACGCGTCTCCTGCTGGCAAGAGCGCTTATTAGCGATCCCGATCTGCTCCTGCTTGATGAGCCGAGCAACCACCTCGATTTGCCAACGATGCTCTGGCTGGAACAGTTTTTACAGAACTGGTCTGGCAGCTTTGTGCTGGTCTCGCACGACAGACAACTGCTGGACGCCGTCACTAACGGTAGCTGGATCCTGCGCGATAAGACGCTGCACTACTTTGCGCTTCCCTGCTCGGCGGCGCGCAAGGCGCTGGTCGCAAAAGACGAAAGCGATGCGCAACGCCATAAGGCTGAACAAAAGGAAATCGACCGCATCACGACCAGCGCCAAACGGCTGGCAACCTGGGGCAAGGTCTACGACAACGAAGATCTGGCCCGCAAAGCCAAACAGATGGAAAAACAGGTCGAGCGGCTGAAAGAGAACCAGACGGAAGTCACCGTAGGCAGTCAGTGGACATTAACCCTGCGGGGCGACGCGCTGCGGGCCGACCGTCTGCTGGAGATGGAACGTCTCGGTGTTCCGCCCGCTCCAGGGCTGCCGGATCTGTTTAATGTCGACATTGCCAGGCTGAAAAGTGGCGATCGGGTGGCGATCGTCGGGCGTAACGGCTGCGGTAAATCGTCGTTGATGAAACTTATCTGGCGACATTTTACCGATGCGCTAACGGACGCCAGGCTGAAAATCCATCCGCGTGTCTCGCCAGGTTATTACGATCAGACGCTGAACCAGCTGCCGGACGATACCTCGCTGTTTGATGCACTGGAGCCTTTTGCACCCGATCCGCAGAATCGCAAGATGGCGCTGATCGGTGCCGGGTTCCCGTGGGCGCGTCACGGACAAAAGGTCAACACGCTCAGCGGCGGCGAGCGTTCTCGCCTGCTGTTTGTTGGGCTGACGCTTGCCCGTTATAGCCTGCTGATGCTGGATGAACCGACCAACCATCTGGACATGGAGGGCAAAGAAGCGCTGGCCGACACTCTGCAACAGTTTGAAGGTGGTGTGCTGCTGGTCAGCCACGATCGTCAGTTGATTAGCCAAAGCTGTAACCGCTTCTGGTTGATTGAGGATGGCATGCTGAGCGAGTGGCATGATGCCGAAGCCGTATTCGAAAGGCTGCGTGAAAGTGCAGGCCTGACATACCAGGCTGAGTCATCACCGCCGGTGGAAAACGCCCCGGCACTGTCGGACGATCTGCTTGAACGGCTGATTGCACTGGAAACGCTGCTTGCGGAGGATGTCGCGCGTAAGCCGAAACATCAAAAGCCGCAGCTGCAGGCGCAATGGCGTAAAGAGATTGAGGCAATAGAAGCACAGCTTTAACGTCTGCGCCCGGCGGCAGTCTCCGCCGGGCCAGATCAGGCTAGCGCACGCGCGTTGGCCTGACGTTTTCTGGCGCTCAAATGGCCGTAAATCAACAGCGAAGTCATGGCGGAGAAAGACAAAATGGCCGCCGGTAACGTGATATAACTCCAGCTATATCCGAGCGTAATCATCATCCCGCCAAAATACGCGCCAATCGCACTGCCCAGATTAAACGCCATCTGTCCCCCGGCAGCTCCCAGCATCTCGCCCCCTTTGGCATTTTGCAGTAGCAAAATTTGCAGCGGTGCGGAGAGTGCAAACAGCCCGGCGCAGCAGATAAACCCCATCACCAGTGAGGCGGTTTTCTGTTCTCCAAAGGCGAAAAGCGACAACAGTGAGGCCACAATCACCAGATCGGTCGTTGCCGCAATGCGCAGTGGGCTAAAACGGCCAGACAATTTGCCGCTCAGCAGGTTACCCAGCACCATCCCGAGGCCCATCAGCATCATAATGACGGTCATCACCCCTTCGGAGAAACCAGAGACGTTAACCATAAACGGCTTAACGAAACTGAACCACGCAAACACACCGGCATTACCAAACATGGTGGCGGCGAAAATCAGCCAGGGTTCCGGTTTCGTCAGAAAATGGAACTGCTCGGTCAATTTGGTTTCTGATTTATCGTGAATTTTCGGCACCCACATCAGCACCGAAAAGATCACCAGCGCATCAAATATGGCAATCAGCATAAAGGTATAGCGCCAGTTGAACTCATGCCCCAGCCACGTCCCCAGCGGAACACCCACCAGATTGGCTACGGTCATACCGGCAATCATGCCCGCAACGGCGACCGTTACCTTACCCGGCGGTGCAATTTTGGAAAGAATGATCGCCCCGACGCCAAAAATGGCTCCGTGCGGAAAACCCGAAATCAAACGTCCTGTTGCCAGCCAGAGATACGATGATGAGAAGGTAAAAATCGCATTTCCGACCGCGCACATGGCCACCAGGAACAGCAGCGTCGATTTTAGTGAGAACTTACTGGAAAACAGCGCCACAACCGGCGCACCTATTACGACACCGAAGGCGTAAAACGAAATCATATTCCCGGCGGAGGGAATTGAAATCCCGGTATCATGCGCCAGTTCCGTCAACACACCCATAATGCCAAATTCAGCCATCCCCAGGCCAAATGTGCCAAGTGCCAACGAAAAAATTGTCTTTTTCATACAACAACCACTTGTTAAACGTTCGCAACAGCCATTATTGAATAATCTTGTATGGTGAGCCAGTTCAAATCGCCTCTCTGACACGTTAATCCATTAATACAGATAGATTACACTTCAAATACAGCTCCTTCCCCGCGGCAGGACAACAAGAGGATGACAATTATGGTCAGTAAGAAGAAAGCCAGTGTCGTTGCTGATGTCGTTAAAAATGCCCCCCTGAAAACAAAAGTGTATGAGCAAGAGTTGCGCCGTCTTCATGTTGAACTGGTTAAGCTTCAGCAGTGGGTGGTCGCTAAAGGTTTGAAAGTGTGTATTGTGTTCGAAGGGCGTGACGGAGCCGGTAAAGGCGGAACCATCAAAGCGATAACCGAGCGTGTCAGCCCGCGCGTATTTCGCGTTGTGGCACTCCCCGCGCCCACCGAGAAAGAGAAAACCCAGCTCTATTTCCAGCGCTACGTTCCCCACCTGCCTGCAGCGGGAGAGATCGTCATTTTCGACCGCAGCTGGTACAACCGTGCAGGCGTCGAACGAGTCATGGGATTCTGTACCCCGGAGCAGGTAGAAAAATTTCTCGACGGTACGCCTGTTATGGAGAAAGCAATGGTCGATGCGGGGATCATCCTGGTGAAGTACTGGCTTGAGGTCACGCCGAAAGAGCAGGAACGCCGACTGCGCGATCGTATCAACGACGGACGCAAAATCTGGAAACTGTCCCCGATGGACATTAAGTCTTTCAACATGTGGGACGAATATACCGTGGCACGAGACGCG
The DNA here is from genome assembly GCA_014169315.1 of Enterobacter cloacae. Taxonomy (NCBI): domain Bacteria; kingdom Pseudomonadati; phylum Pseudomonadota; class Gammaproteobacteria; order Enterobacterales; family Enterobacteriaceae; genus Enterobacter; species Enterobacter cloacae. Next base: position 2,490,813 of record AP022133.1, read on the forward strand.
ATGTTTTCCGCCACTGACACCGCATGGGCACCGTGGTTTGTGGCGCGCTCGGAAGATAAAAAACGTGTGCGGCTGAATATTATCTCTCACCTGCTCACGCAGATCCCCTATAAAGCGATGCACGTTGAGCCCGTTGAATTACCGAAGCGAAAAATTGGCAAGGTAAAACCTACAAAATATCCGTTCCGCTATGTTGACGAGCGGTTCTGATATGGCCGGGAGTTTGCTGTATTGACGCGTTAATGGCCCACGCAAGCGAAGCGCCGTCGGTCAACGCCGACGGCGCAGGGCTTACTTTATGCCTTCCGTACTGTCTTGTTTCGCTTCAAGACGTTCAACATCACGGTACCAGCGTGGATGGTGTTTCTGCGCCCAGCGGCGGCTCACCTTTCCTTCAATCATCCCTTTAATCGATCCTTTCACCCAGAACGCCATATACATATGGATCAGGATGGCGTGGATCAGAATAATGGCCGACGTCGCGTGGATCAGCAGCGCATAACGAATCACCTGAATCGGGAAATAGTGCGCAAAGTACGGACGCCAGATAATCACCCCGGTCACCAGCAGCACAAAAATCATGCTCATGATGCTCCAGAACATCATCTTCTGCCCGGCGTTGTATTTGCCCACTTTCGCAACGTTATGTTCGTTCCCTTTCAGGACTTCGACGATGCCTTTGACCCACGGAATATCCTGCTTATCCGGGATGTTGTGGTGCACGAAGCGCACAAACATAAACATCAGCACCACGAAAATCAGTACACCGAAGAACGGGTGCAGAATTCGTCCCATTTGCGGCGTACCAAACGTTTCAGTCAGCCACTGCAGCGTCGGGAAGAAGAACGAAATCCCCGAAACCGCCACCAGAAAGAAGCAGATCACCACCGTCCAGTGACAGGCGCGGTCGATAAACTTCGTGCGCACAATCATCTTCGACTTACTCATGATGCTCCTCCTCGTCGTCATCTACCTCTTTGTTTGGCCCGATACCGATGTAGTGATAAATCAACCCGGCAAAGGTGGCGATAAAGCCCGCTGCAGAGAGCGGTTTAAGCGCCCCTTTCCACAGGTTGATCGAGGTATCGATCGCCGGATCTTTCGGCAGATTGTGGTACAACTCCGGCTGGTCGTTATGGTGCAGTACGTACATCACGTGCGTACCGCCCACGCCCTGCGGGTTATAAATGCCTGCATTTTCGTAACCGCGTGCTTTCAGTTTATCCACGCGCTGCTGCGCCACCTCCAGCATCTCCCTTTTGGTGCCGAAGTGGATGGCCCCGGTCGGACAGGTCTTCACACAGGCAGGCTCCTGTCCCACGCTGACGCGATCCACACACAGGGTGCATTTGTATACCCGGTTATCCTCTTTATTGAGTCGCGGAATGTTAAACGGACAGCCCGCGATGCAGTAGCCGCAGCCAATACAGTTGTCCTGCTGAAAATCGACAATCCCGTTGGCGTACTGAATAATTGCCCCGGCAGACGGACATGCCTTGAGGCAACCCGGGTCTTCACAGTGCATACAGCCGTCTTTGCGGATCAGCCATTCCAGCTTGCCGTTCTGGTCGGTTTCGCTAAAGCGCATCACCGTCCAGGATTTGGCGCTCAGATCCGCCGGGTTATCGTAAACCCCCACGCAGTGCCCCACGTCGTCGCGGATGTCATTCCACTCAGAACAGGCCACCTGGCAGGCCTTGCAGCCCACGCAGGAAGAGACATCGATTAGCTTTGCGACTTCAGCCTTGTCATCCCGCACACGAGGTGCGGGCGTGATCGGATTGGTCGCGGAGCGCTTAATAATGTCTTGTGTTTCCATCGCCATTTATTCGCTCCTTACGCTTTCTCGATGTTGACCAGAAACGCTTTATACTCCGGCGTCTGCGAGTTGGAATCGCCGACGTTTGGCGTCAGGGTATTGGCGATGTAGCCTTTCTGCGCCACACCTTCAAAGCCCCAGTGCAGCGGAATACCCACCGTTTCCACCTGCTGACCATGAACGTTCAGCGACTGCAGACGGCGGGTCACTACCGCAACCGCGCGAATAAAGCCGCGCTTGCTGCTGACCTTCACGCGGTCGCCGTTAGCAATCCCTTTCGCTTTCGCCAGCGTTTCGCTGATTTCCACAAACTGTTCCGGCTGGGCGATGGCGTTAAGCCGCGCGTGCTTAGTCCAGGTGTGGAAATGCTCGGTCAGGCGATAGGTCGTCCCCACATACGGGAACTTATCCTTCTTGCCTAAACGCAGCACGTCGTCCTCGTAGATACGCACCACCGGGCTGGAGATCACGTTCGGGTGCAGCGGGTTAGTGCCCAGTGGCGTTTCCATCGGTTCGTAGTGTTCCGGGAATGGCCCTTCCGCCAGCTTATCGAGAGCAAACAGACGCCCCAGCCCTTCCGGCTGCATGATAAACGGCCCGGTCGCACTGCCCGGCGCGGCGGTGTTGAAGTCCGGGATATCGTTACCCGCCCACTTCGACCCGTTCCACTGGATCAACATGCGTTTCGGATCCCACGGCTTACCGTTGATATCCGCTGAGGCGCGGTTGTACAGCACGCGGCGGTTCAGCGGCCACGCCCATGCCCAGCCCAGCGTATTGCCCAGACCTGACGGGTCAGCGTTGTCGCGGTTGGCCATCTGGTTACCCTGCTCCGTCCAGCTACCGGCGTAGATCCAGCAGGAAGACGCCGTCGTACCGTCATCGCGCAGCAGCGCGAAGCTGCTCAGCAACTGGCCTTTTTTCGCCACAAGGTTACCGCTGGCATCATAGAGATCCGCCAGCGCCACGCCGTTGTTCTCTTTGGCCACCTCTTCGGACTCCGGGTGATCAGGCTGTTTGTAGTCCCAGCTCATCTTCAGCAGTGGTTCAGCACCTTTGCCGCCTTCGGTGCGGTACATCTCGCGCAGACGATGGTAAATCCCGGCCAGGATCTCGCCGTCGTTACGCGCTTCACCCGGTGCATCCTGACCTTTCCAGTGCCACTGCAGCCAACGGCCAGAGTTAGCAATAGAACCGTCTTCTTCGGCAAAACAGGTCGACGGCAGACGGAACACTTCGGTCTGAATCGATGCCGGATCGACATCGTTTGATTCACCGTGGTTCTGCCAGAACGTGGAGGTTTCAGTCACCAGCGGGTCGATAACCACCATGTACTTCAGCTGACTCAGGCTGCGCACCACCTTGTTTTTGTCCGGGAACGAGGCCACCGGGTTAAAGCCCTGGCAGATATAGCCCGTGACGTTACCCTTATCCATCATGTTGAAATACTTGATGACGTCGTAAGACTGATCCCATTTTGGCAACCACTCAAAGCCCCAGTCGTTCTCTTTGCGCGCATCATCGCCGTAGAAAGATTTCATCAGGCTGACGGCGAACTTCGGATAGTTACTCCAGTAGTTCACCTGATCGGCCAGCGTGGCTTTTGGCGTATTCGCCGTGAGCCAGGTCTGGAAATCAGTCTGTTTTTCTGACGGCAGCGTCAGATAACCCGGCAAACTAGTGGAAAGCAGCCCCAGATCGGTCAATCCCTGGATGTTGGAGTGACCACGCAGCGCATTCACGCCACCACCCGCCATACCCATGTTGCCAAGCAGCAACTGGATCATCGCCATCGTACGGATGTTCTGCGCGCCCACGGTGTGCTGCGTCCAGCCCAGCGCATACAGGAACGTGGTGGTTCTGTCCGCCGCACTGGTGGAAGCCAGCACTTCACACACTTTGAGGAAGTCCGCTTTCGGCGTACCGCAGATGTTCTCCACCACATCCGGCGTGTAGCGGGAAACGTGCTGTTTCAGCAGGTTCCACACGCAGCGCGGATCGGTCAGGGTTTCATCGCGTTTCGCATAGCCGTTCTCATCGAACTGATAGTTCCAGGACGATTTATCGTACTGACGTTTTTGTGCGTCATAACCGCTGAACAGACCGTCATCGAAGGCAAAGTCATCCCGCACCAGCAGATTCGCGTTGGTGTAGTGTTTAACGTATTCCGCGTTAATTTTGTTATTTTCGATCAGGTACAACAGCACGCCAGACAGGAACGTTATGTCCGTACCGGAGCGGATTGGTGCATAGATATCGGCCACCGATGCCGTACGCGTAAAGCGCGGATCGACGACGATAAGCGTCGCATCGTTGTTGTTTTTCGCTTCCATCGCCCAGCGGAATCCCACCGGATGTGCTTCAGCGGCGTTGCCGCCCATCACCATCACGACGTTGGCGTTTTTGATATCAACCCAGTGGTTGGTCATCGCACCGCGACCAAATGTTGGAGCAAGACTTGCTACCGTTGGTCCGTGTCAGACGCGTGCCTGGTTGTCTACCGCCAGCATGCCGAGTGAGCGCACAAATTTTTGCGTCAGCATGCCGGTTTCATTACTTGCCGCAGAGGCACAGAGCATCCCGGTGGAAAGCCAGCGGTTAACCGTCACGCCCTGGGCGTTCTTCTCCATAAAGTTGGCATCGCGGTCGGCCTTCATCAGTTTGGCTATCCGGGAGAACGCGTCGTCCCAGGAGATTCGCTGCCACTTGTCAGAACCTGGCGCACGGTATTCCGGGTAACGCAGACGGTTTTCACTGTGGACGTAGTCCAGCAAACCGGCTCCTTTCGGGCATAACGCCCCACGGCTCACCGGATGATCCGGATCCCCTTCGATATGATAAATCGCTTCTCTGGCGTTCTTCGCGCCATCGCCCAGGCTATACATTAAAAGCCCACAACCTACGGAGCAGTATGTGCAGGTGTTACGGATCTCTTTGGCTCGCAGCAGTTTATAGTTGCGCGCCTGAGCCAGCGCCATTTTGGGAGCAAATCCCAGCATCGCGGCTGTGGTTCCGGCCATACCGCCCGCGCAGATTTTAAAAAATTGTCTGCGGCTGACGTCCATTGTTGTCCTCGTTATCTGATAAGACTTCGCGCCGCAAACTAACAGCAAAGCCCCTGATTTTTTTGCGTCAAATCAAGGTCGCCAGTCTTCGCCCCCTTAATAGTCACCCCTGGTGAATTTAAATACCCCTTTATGATTAAGCGGTTAACGGAATAATTCGCGATACATGGCGGATTAATGCTATACATTTTCCCTTTGATATTGATGGTGATGGCAAGGTAATGGACAGAAAAAGAGCAACGCTCATTGGTCTGGCAGCAATCCTGTTATGGAGCACAATGGTTGGACTCATTCGCAGCGTGAGTGAGGGACTGGGGCCAGTGGGCGGCGCGGCGATGATATACACCCTGAGCGGGTTATTGTGTCTGGTAACGGTTGGTTTTCCTGATATTCGACGTTTCTCTCCACGTTATCTTATTGCGGGTAGCGTCTTGTTTGTCACCTACGAAATTTGCCTTGCGCTGTCACTCGGATATGCCGCAACGCGTTCTCAGGCCATTGAGGTCGGGATGGTTAATTATCTGTGGCCTAGCCTGACCATTGTGTTTGCGATTTTGTTCAACGGTCAAAAATCAACCCTGTGGGTGATCCCCGGATTAGCTATCTCGCTACTTGGGGTGGGCTGGGTATTAGGGGGGGAGAACGGGCTCCACGTGGATGAAATAGTCCGCAACGTTATCTCTAATCCGCTCAGTTATGCGCTGGCGTTTGCCGGTGCATTTATCTGGGCGGCCTACTGCACCGTGACCAGCAAATTTGCCAAAGGGCAAAACGGTATCACCCTCTTTGTTTTGCTTACGGCGCTCAGTCTGTGGGTGAAATACGCGGTGAGCGATCAACCTGAAATGGTGTTCAGTATCCCGGTGGTTGTGAAGTTATTCATGTGTGGTGTGGCACTGGGGTTTGGCTATGCCTCGTGGAATATCGGTATTCTCCACGGCAACGTTACTGTACTGGCTGCTGTTTCTTATTTTACCCCGGTATTATCGGCCGCGCTGGCGAGTGTATTACTGAGCGCCCCACTGTCATTCGCCTTCTGGCAAGGTGCTCTGATGGTCTGCGCCGGGTCACTGCTGTGCTGGTTTGCCACGCGAAAATAACCCGTGCCGGGCGTGTTTCTGCCCGGCAAAAACTAACCTAAATTTAAAGTGTGATCGGGCGTCAGAATATTTATCAGGACGATGGAGGACGCCGGAAAATTTTGTTTATATTCCCTTGTCACGTAAATTCTGAAATGCATTAATTGACATAAATTGACAACGGAATGTGACTACTTCCCTGCAAATATTTACGATGTATATAGCACTTATTGCAATAGTTTATTTCTGGATATTTCAGTAAATCCGGAGAAGAATTACCCCGAAGATCACCGTAACACACTGTTTTAACGTCATCATTCTCATCTCAGCTATCACAAACCCCACGAAAACAACAATAATTACAAAGAAAAACTAAACCACTAAAAAACTATATTTTCATTAATTGTCATGTCTGTAAAACAATCATTATTTGGTTAAATGATAACCAAATCAGTGCATTTTTCGGCAATTTTTTCGATCCCGATCACACTAATTGAAATTATTGCTAATATTTTGAAACTTATTATTGAAAGGGAGATACAAGATTTTTAAAAATAGCATGCCATTGACGAACGGCCTCGTTTAAAAATCGTTCAATAATGGTTCAGGAATACCTAAAGAAAATTATAAGGATTATTTAAGATGAAACTTAAATTAGTTGCAGTGGCAGTAACTTCTATGCTGGCAGCTGGCGTTGTAAACGCTGCTGAAGTATTTAACAAAGACGGTAACAAGCTGGATCTGTACGGTAAAGTAACTGGTCTGCACTATTTCTCTGATGATGCTGACAAAGACGGCGACAAAACTTATGTTCGTCTGGGCTTCAAAGGTGAAACTCAGATCAACGACCAGATGACCGGTTACGGCCAGTGGGAATATGAGTTCAAAGGCAACCGTTCTGAATCTCAGGGTGCTGACGGCAACAAAACTCGTCTGGCATTCGCGGGTCTGAAATTCAACGAATTCGGTTCTATCGACTACGGTCGTAACTACGGTGTGGCTTACGACATCGGCGCATGGACTGACGTTCTGCCAGAATTCGGTGGCGATACCTGGACCCAGTCTGACGCCTTCATGACTCAGCGTACCACTGGCGTTGCAACCTACCGTAACAGCGATTTCTTCGGTCTGGTTGACGGTCTGAACATTGCCGCTCAGTACCAGGGTAAAAACGACCGTGGTAATGACATCACCGAATCGAACGGCGACGGCTGGGGTCTGTCTTCTACCTACGAAATGAACGGTTTCGGCGTGGGTGCAACCTATGCGAAATCTGACCGTACTGACAAGCAGGTTAGTGCTGGTCGCGTAGTTGACACCATGAACGCTGGTGGTGAGAACGCTGAAGTGTGGGCAACGGGCCTGAAATATGATGCGAACAGCATCTACCTGGCAACCACCTACTCTGAAACCCGCAACATGACCAACTTCGGTGACGGTTATATCGCGAACAAAGCTCAGAACTTCGAAGTGGTTGCACAGTACCAGTTCGACTTCGGTCTGCGTCCATCCATCGCTTACCTGAAATCCAAAGGTAAAGACATCGGTACTTACGGCGACCAGGATCTGGTTGAGTACATCGATCTGGGCACGACTTACTACTTCAACAAAAACATGTCCACCTATGTTGATTACAAAATCAACCTGCTTGATGACAACAAATTCACCAAAGCTGCTGGCGTGACTACCGACAACATCGTAGCTGTAGGCCTGACCTACCAGTTCTAAGATTTGTCAGTCTGAAAAGGCCAGCCCTCGTGGCTGGCTTTTTTTATACCAGTTTTACTGGCGTAATAAAGGAGAACGCCATGCATATTTTTAAAGGACGCTGCTTATGTGGGATGAGTCAGTTCAGCGTAAGCCTCAATGATTTCGACGTCTACGCCTGTCACTGCACGCTGTGCCAGAAATGGTCTGGTGGTATCGGTATGTACCTGGAAGCACAGGGAAAACCCCTTGTTGAGCAAGGCTCCATCGCACCTTCCCATTTCTCGTCATCCGCACGCGGTGAACGCTGGTTTTGCCCGGGATGTGGTTGCCCTTTGTGGCTCGAACTGACTTCAACGGCGCGGTACTTTATTCCCTGGACGTTGCTGGAAATGAGCGAAGATGAGAGACGACGTCTGGTACTGGCCGCTGAAATTTACACCGAAACGCAACCCGCGTTCTGGCGCTTGACCGGACAATATGCCCGTTTCAGCGGCACTGAGATTGAAGCGCTGGATAAAGGCTGCCTGCTTGCGTCGTAGGCAGTTATCCCTTTGCATGCGGCGTAGCCCGTTTTCAAAGGGCTCGTCGCCGGGCTTGTCTTTACTGCTTAGCCACTTTTGCCAGGCTAAACCAAATTCCGACCGCCAGTATCAACAACATGCCCCCTGCACTGCCCAACGCAATGCTGTGTGACGTGATAAACGCGGATTTTGCCGCCGCGATCAGTGCGTCTGCCGTGTCTGGAGCAAGATCCTGCGCCACCTTCACCGCTTCACCAATTGATGAGGACGCCTGGTCGACCAGCGATGTATCCAGCCCCTGTGGCAGCGCAATCGACGCTGAGAAACTGCGGGTTAACAGCAGACCGAAAATGGCGATCCCAAGCCCTGCCCCCAGCTCATAAGACATGGTTTCAATTGCCCCTGCGGCAGCGGCCTTCTCTTTTGGTGCGGCCGCCATAATTGCCGAGGTGGATGCCAGCAGCGCGCTGGCGGCGCTAAAGCCGAGCAGCACCATCAGGCTCCACGCCTGCCACTGTTGGGTGCTGAAATCGAGCATCGACAGCCCAATAAAGCTCACGGCACTCAGTCCCATCCCCCCGGCAGCGACGGTGCGCAACCCCAGATGCCCGACCAGCGCGCCAGCAATTGGGCCACTGAACCCACTCGCAACCATCAATGGCAACATAAACATCCCGGCTTCAAACGGCGTGAAACCATGAACGAACTGCAGCTCTTGTGCCATCAGCAGCTCAAACCCAACCAGCGCAATCATCGCGGTCATCGCCATCACCACGCCGCTTAAAATAATACGGTGACAGAACAGGCGCATATCGATCATCGGCACGCGGGCACGCAGTTGAATGCGCACGAAGATAAACAGCATCACCGCACCGGTGAGCAGCGTCCCCACCACCAGCCACGGAGAAAGTGCCCCCTTCAGCGCCGTTTTTGCGCTGTAGACCAGCAGCAAAATGGCCACAATCAGCATGATTGCATGGCTAATATTCAGTGGCTGTTCAGGCCGTCCTTGCTGGCGCGGAACAAAACGCGCGGCCAGCGAGACAACGACCAGTACGATCGGTACGTTGATCAAAAATACCGATCCCCAGTAAAAATGCTCCAGCAGCATACCGCCAATCAATGGACCAAAAGCAGCGCCACCAGAACCCACCGCCGCCCAGACGCCGAGCGCGATATTGCGATCCCGGGCGTTGACGAACAAGGTGCGGATCCCCGCAAGCGTAGCCGGGATGATCATGGCCGCACCAATCGCCAGCGAGGCGCGCGCCGCAATAAGCCAGCCCGCCGAGGGCGCTAATGCTGCCGCCAGCGATGATACGCCAAACAACGTGCTGCCAATCATTAACAGCCGCTTAAAACCAATGCGGTCGCCCAGCGCGCCCATTGGCAGCACCATTCCGGCCATGACCAGCGAATAAATATCGATGATCCACAATAATTCGTTACCGCTGGCTCCCAGCGTCATACTCAATGTCGGCACAGCAACATGCAGTACCGTCGCGTCAATCGCCACCGGAATATAAACCAGCACGATAATCACTAACGCTAACCACTGACGAAACATAAATTTCCTTTTCACTCAAACCTGGACACACGTCCAGAATGCGATCCTACGCGATGTTGAACACGTGTCCAGCTTTTTGTTACACTTGTTTCACCCCCATTGAGAGTGAGTAAAAATGCGTTATCTGAGCAAGGATGAGCGGCGGGAAGAGATCTTACAGGCGGCCATGCGCGTGGCACTGGTCGAAGGGCTGTCGGCAATGACGGTACGCCGCATTGCTGCCGAAGCGGGTGTCGCGACCGGGCAAGTCCACCACCATTTTACTTCCGGTGGCGAGTTAAAATCACTGGCCTTTGTCCGGTTGATCCGCGAACTGCTTGATGCCGAAGTGACCGGTGAAAACGTCAGCTGGCGGGAGCGCCTGCGTGCCATGCTTGGCAGCGATGAGGGTGGGTTTGAACCTTATATTCGCCTGTGGCGGGAGGCTCAAATTCTGGCGAGCCGGGATCATGACATTAAGGGTGCCTATGTGCTGACGATGGAAATGTGGCACCAGGAGACCGTCACGATTATCTGCGCAGGCAGAGAGGCCGGTGAGTTCACCCATACTGACCGGGCAGAAAATGTTGCGTGGCGGTTGATCGGGCTGGTGTGTGGCCTTGACGGAATTTATATTTTAAATATGCCCGAAATGGACGATGCGGCGTTTAATAAACATCTCGACAAGCTCATCTCACTGGAATTGTTTTAATACCTCCTACGGAGTATTAACTCCCGTCAAAAGTTACACTTAGTAACACATTAAGCGAATCCATGTTTCCACTCCACACTCGGGGGTTCGCTTTTTTATCTATCCTTTCAATGGTATCCCAAAACACCTAATAACTTTAACAATATTCAGGCAGTTATCTATCTGTTTTAACTTCACTTTTCTCTTTACCTGGTTAAGCAAGAGGGCGATATGTCACAACAAAGTGAGAAAAACAATCATCATCTGTTGAGTAACTGGAAACCGGAAAACGCCGACTTTTGGGAGAATAAAGGAAAACATATCGCACGACGAAATCTTTTGATTTCTGTGGCTTGTCTGCTACTGGCTTTTTGCGTATGGATGTTATTTAGTGCCATTACGGTCAATCTCAATAAAGTCGGATTTCATTTCACCACTGACCAGCTTTTTATGCTGACCGCATTGCCCTCTCTTTCCGGTGCGATATTGCGTGTCCCCTACTCTTTCATGGTACCGATATTTGGTGGGCGCTACTGGACGGTATTAAGTACGGTGATCCTGATTATTCCTTGCGTCTGGCTGGGGATCGCCATTCAGAATACGGCCACGCCGTACTGGGTATTTATCATCATCGCGCTGCTGTGCGGATTTGCCGGAGCCAACTTCGCCTCCAGCATGGGTAATATCAGCTTCTTTTTCCCGAAAGCAAAACAGGGCAGCGCGCTGGGCATCAACGGCGGGCTGGGCAATCTGGGCGTCAGCGTGATGCAGCTGGTTGCGCCACTGGTGATATTCCTGCCGATGTTTACCTTCCTCGGCGTAAAAGGCGTACCGCAGGAGGATGGCTCGTCAATGTGGCTGGCAAATGCGGCCTGGTTCTGGGCACCGCTTCTGCTGCTGGCGACCATTGCGGCCTTTTTTGGCATGAACGATATTGCCAGCTCAAAAGCCTCCATTGCCAGTCAGCTCCCGGTACTGAAGCGTTTTCATCTCTGGCTACTCAGCCTGCTCTATCTGGCAACATTCGGTTCTTTTATCGGTTTCTCGGCAGGTTTTGCCATGCTGTCGAAAACCCAGTTTCCTGACGTCAATATTCTCCATCTCGCCTTCTTTGGCCCGTTGATTGGTGCGCTGGCGGGATGATCTCAGACAAGCTCGGCGGTGTGCGCGTCACGCTGATCAACTTTATCTTTATGGCCGTCTTCAGCGCCCTGCTTTTCCTGACGCTCCCCGGCTCCGGTTCAGGCAACTTTATCGCCTTCTATCTGGTCTTTATGGGGTTATTCCTCACCGCCGGACTGGGCAGTGGTTCCACCTTCCAGATGATTGCCATCATTTTCCGTCAGATAACCATTACCCGCGTGAAACAGCGCGGAGGAACCGACGAGCAGGCGCAGCATGAAGCGGTGACCGAAACCGCCGCCGCGCTCGGCTTTATCTCGGCGATTGGTGCCGTCGGCGGGTTCTTTATCCCAAAAGCCTTTGGCACCTCGCTGGCGATGACCGGCTCACCGGTTGGTGCGATGAAAGTTTTCCTCGTGTTTTACATCATCTGCGTGTTCGTCACCTGGCTGACGTATGGCCGTAAATCCTCACAAAAATAACGCATCGTCTTTCGCCGGATAGCGGTGCATCGCCGTCCGGCAATGTTATCGGAGCAGGAGAAATGTCATGAGTAAACTGTTGGATCGCTTCCGCTATTTCAAACAAAAGGGCGACAGTTTCGCCAATGGACACGGGCAGGTGTATAACACCAACCGTGACTGGGAGGACAGCTACCGTCAGCGCTGGCAGTTTGACAAGATTGTGCGCTCCACCCACGGCGTGAACTGTACCGGCTCCTGCAGCTGGAAGATTTATGTCAAAAACGGGCTAGTGACCTGGGAAACCCAACAGACCGACTACCCGCGCACCCGCCCTGACCTGCCCAACCATGAACCGCGCGGCTGCCCGCGTGGCGCGAGTTACTCCTGGTACCTCTACAGTGCCAACCGTCTGAAATACCCGCTGGTGCGCCGTAAACTGATTGAGCTGTGGCGCGAGGCACTGGCACAGCACAACGACCCGGTGCTGGCCTGGGACGCGATTCAGGGCGATCCGCAAAAGAGCCAAAGCTACAAGCAGGCGCGCGGGCGTGGCGGGTTTATCCGCTCCAGCTGGAAAGAGCTGAATCAGCTGATTGCCGCCGCCAACGTCTGGACTATCAAGAACTATGGCCCGGATCGCGTGGCCGGTTTCTCGCCTATTCCGGCGATGTCGATGGTTTCCTACGCCGCCGGTACGCGTTATCTCTCCCTGCTCGGCGGTACCTGCCTGAGCTTCTATGACTGGTACTGTGACTTACCCCCGGCTTCACCAATGACCTGGGGCGAACAGACCGACGTGCCGGAGTCTGCCGACTGGTACAACTCCAGCTACATCATTGCCTGGGGTTCGAACGTACCGCAGACGCGTACGCCCGACGCCCACTTCTTTACTGAAGTGCGTTACAAAGGCACCAAAACCGTCGCCATCACCCCGGATTTCTCCGAAGTGGCAAAGCTGAGTGACCAGTGGCTCGCGCCGAAACAAGGCACCGACAGCGCGCTGGCGATGGCCATGGGCCATGTGATCCTCAAAGAGTTCCACCTTGATAACCCAAGCGACTATTTCCTCAACTACTGCCGCCGCTACACTGACATGCCGATGCTGGTACTTCTCGACGAGCAAGAGGATGGCCGCGTGGTACCGGGGCGTATGCTACGCGCCTCGGATCTGGCCGAGGGTCTTGGCGAAACCAATAACCCGGAATGGAAAACCATCGCCTTTGATATCGCCGGTAATCTGGTGGTGCCAAATGGTTCGATTGGTTTCCGCTGGGGCGAAAAAGGAAAATGGAACCTTGAGCCACTGGCAGCAGGCCATGAAACCGAGCTGACGCTCTCTTTGCTGATTACGCATGACAACGTCGCTGACGTGGCCTTCCCTTACTTTGGCGGTAACGAAAACCCGCACTTCCGCAGTGTGAAACAGGAGCCGGTGCTGTATCGCCGCGTCCCGAGCAAAACCCTGACGCTTGCTGACGGTAGCCAAAAGCGTGTCGCCAGCGTGTACGATCTGATACTGGCTAATTACGGTCTCGATCGCGGTCTGGAAGACAGTAACGCGGCAGGAAGTTACGGCGAAATCAAAGCCTACACCCCGGCCTGGGGCGAGCAAATTACCGGCGTGCCTGCTTTTCTTATCGAAAAAATCGCCCGGGAGTTTGCCGACACCGCCCACAAAACTCACGGTCGTTCGATGATCATCCTCGGTGCCGGTGTGAACCACTGGTACCACATGGATATGAACTACCGTGGGATGATCAACATGCTGGTCTTCTGCGGTTGCGTCGGGCAAAGCGGCGGCGGCTGGTCGCACTATGTCGGCCAGGAGAAATTGCGCCCACAAACCGGCTGGCTGCCGCTGGCTTTCGCGCTGGACTGGAACCGTCCACCGCGTCAGATGAACAGCACCTCATACTTCTATAACCACGCCAGCCAGTGGCGTTACGAAAAACTGACGGCGCAGGAGTTGCTCTCCCCGCTGGCGGACGCCTCGAAATTCACCGGACATCTGATCGACTTTAACGTCCGCGCCGAACGCATGGGCTGGCTGCCTTCCGCTCCGCAGCTCAACCTCAATCCGCTGCACGTGAAAGCACGCGCCGACGCGGCAGGCATGACGCCGCAGGAGTACACCGTTCAGGCATTAAAATCGGGCGATATCCGCTTTGCCTGTGAACAACCGGACAACGGCAAAAACCACCCGCGTAACCTGTTTGTCTGGCGCTCGAACCTGCTCGGATCCTCCGGTAAAGGCCATGAATATATGCTGAAGTACCTGCTGGGTACCGAGAGCGGCATTCAGGGCGAGGATCTCGGTTCGACCGATGACGTCAAGCCTGAAGAAGTGGAGTGGCAGACCAAAGCCATTGAGGGCAAGCTCGACCTGCTGGTCACGCTGGATTTCCGCATGTCCAGCACCTGCCTGTTCTCCGATATCGTCCTGCCAACGGCTACCTGGTATGAAAAAGACGACATGAATACCTCGGATATGCATCCGTTTATTCACCCACTTTCTGCCGCCGTTGACCCGGCGTGGGAATCCCGCAGCGACTGGGAAATCTACAAAGAGATCGCCAAAGTGTTCTCGGAAGTGTGCGTCGGCCACCTGGGCACAGAAACGGACGTGGTGCTGCAGCCGTTACAGCATGACTCCCCGGGCGAGCTGTCGCAGCCGTTTGATATCCAGGACTGGCGCAAAGGTGAATGCGATTTAATCCCCGGCAAAACGGCTCCCAACATTGCCGTTGTCGAGCGTAACTATCCCGAAACCTGGGAGCGCTTCACGTCGCTTGGCCCGCTGATGGACAAACTCGGCAACGGCGGAAAAGGCATTTCGTGGAACACGCAGAACGAGGTCGATTTCCTCGGCAAGCTGAACTACGTCAAACGTGATGGCCCGGCGAAAGGCCGACCGTTGATTGAAACGGCGATTGATGCGTCGGAAGTGATCCTCGCCCTTGCGCCGGAAACCAACGGCCAGGTGGCGGTAAAAGCCTGGGAGGCGCTCGGGCAACTGACCGGGCGCGACCATACCCACCTGGCGCTGAACAAAGAAGACGAGAAAATTCGTTTCCGCGATATCCAGGCCCAACCGCGAAAAATCATTTCCAGCCCGACCTGGTCCGGTCTTGAGAGCGAACATGTCTCCTACAACGCCGGGTACACCAACGTGCACGAGCTGATCCCGTGGCGCACGGTTTCTGGTCGCCAGCAGCTGTATCAGGATCACCCGTGGATGCGCGCTTTCGGGGAGAGCCTGGTGGCCTACCGTCCGCCGATTGATACCCGTAGCGTCACCCATATGCGGGAAATTCCGCCGAACGGTTTCCCGGAGAAAGCGCTCAACTTCCTGACACCGCACCAGAAATGGGGCATTCACTCCACCTACAGCGAAAACCTGCTGATGCAGACGCTGTCGCGCGGCGGGCCGATTGTCTGGATCAGCGAAGCCGATGCCAAAGAGCTCGGCATTGAGGACAACGACTGGATCGAAGTCTTCAACGCCAACGGCGCGCTCACTGCCCGTGCGGTGGTGAGCCAGCGTGTTCCACCGGGCATGACCATGATGTACCACGCCCAGGAGCGCATCCTGAACATTCCGGGTTCCGAAGTGACAGGACGCCGCGGTGGTATCCATAACTCGGTGACGCGCGTGTGTCCAAAACCGACGCACATGATTGGCGGTTACGCGCAGCTGGCCTACAGCTTCAACTATTACGGTACCGTCGGCTCCAACCGCGACGAGTTCATTATGATCCGCAAAATGAAAAACATTAACTGGCTGGATGGCGAAGGTCGGGATCAGGTACAGGAGGCGAAAAAATGAAAATACGCTCACAGGTTGGAATGGTACTGAATCTCGATAAGTGCATTGGCTGTCATACCTGCTCGGTCACCTGTAAGAACGTCTGGACCGGACGCGAAGGCATGGAATATGCGTGGTTTAACAACGTCGAAACGAAACCGGGTATTGGCTACCCGAAGAACTGGGAAGATCAGGAGGAGTGGCAAGGCGGCTGGGTGCGCGGTATTACTGGCAAACTCACGCCACGCCTCGGCAGCCGCGTGGGCGTACTGTCGAAAATCTTCGCTAACCCGTCCCTGCCCGGCATTGACGATTACTACGAGCCATTCACCTTTGATTACCAGGATCTGCACCGTGCGCCGGAGGGCGACCACCTGCCCACCGCCCGCCCGCGCTCGCTGATTAGCGGCAAGCGGATGGACAAAATCGTCGGCGGCCCAAACTGGGAAGAGCTGCTTGGGGGCGAGTTCGAAAAACGTGCCCGCGACCGCAACTTCCAGAAGATCCAGAAGGAGATGTACGGCCAGTTTGAAAACACCTTCATGATGTATCTCCCTCGCTTGTGCGAACACTGCCTGAACCCAAGCTGTGTCGCCACCTGCCCGAGCGGAGCCATCTACAAACGTGAAGAAGACGGTATTGTGCTGATCGACCAGGACAAATGCCGCGGCTGGCGCATGTGTATCAGCGGCTGCCCGTACAAAAAGATCTACTTCAACTGGAAAAGCGGGAAGTCAGAAAAATGCATCTTCTGCTATCCGCGCATTGAATCCGGCCAGCCGACGGTGTGCTCGGAAACCTGCGTCGGGCGCATCCGCTATCTCGGCGTGCTGTTGTACGACGCCGACCGCATTGAAGAAGCGGCCAGCACCGAGCATGAAACCGATCTGTATGAACGCCAGTGCGACGTGTTCCTCAACCCACACGATCCGGCGGTGATTGAAGAAGCGCTGAAACAGGGTATTCCGGCGAACGTGATTGAAGCTGCACAAAAATCACCGGTGTACAAAATGGCGATGGACTGGAAGCTCGCCCTGCCACTGCACCCGGAATACCGTACCCTGCCGATGGTCTGGTATGTACCGCCGCTGTCACCGATTCAGTCTTACGCCGACGCCGGTGGCCTGCCGATGAACGACGGTGTGCTGCCTGCGGTAGAGAACCTGCGTATTCCGGTACAGTACCTGGCGAACATGCTCAGTGCAGGCGATACCGGCCCGGTGCTGCGCGCCCTGAAACGCATGATGGCGATGCGTCACTACAAGCGTTCTCAGACCGTTGAGGGCGTGACCGATACCCGCGCCATCGAAGAAGTGGGCCTGAGCGTTGAACAGGTTGAGGAGATGTACCGCTACCTCGCTATCGCCAACTACGAAGACCGCTTCGTGATCCCGACCAGCCACCGCGAAATGGCGCAGGATGCCTTCCCGGAGAAAAATGGCTGCGGCTTTACCTTTGGTGACGGCTGCCACGGCTCCGACACCAAATTCAACCTCTTCAACAGCCACCGCATTGATGCCATCAACATCACTGAAGTACGCGAACATGGGGAGGGAGAATAATGCAAATCCTCAAGATCATCGCGTTACTGATTGAGTATCCCGATGAAACGTTATGGGAAAACCGCGAGGAAGCACTTTCCCTTGTAGAACAGGATGCCCCCATGCTGCTGCCGTTTGCCCGGCAGCACCTGGGGGCGGTACTGCTGGATAAACAAGCGGAGTGGTGCGAAGTGTTTGAACGGGGTCGCGCGACATCGCTGCTGCTGTTCGAGCATGTTCATGCTGAGTCCCGCGATCGCGGTCAGGCGATGGTCGATCTGATGAGCCAGTACGAGAAAGCCGGACTGCAGCTGGACTGTCGCGAGCTGCCAGACTATCTGCCGCTCTATCTGGAATATCTCAGCATCGTCACCGACGACGAAGCACGCGAAGGGCTGCAAAACGTTGCGCCGATCCTGGCGCTGATCGGTGGACGCCTGAAACAGCGCGGTGTGGCACATTATCAGCTGTTCGACGCCCTGCTTACCCTCGCCGGCAGTCGCCTTTCAAGTGACAGTGTCACCAAACAGGTTTCCGGTGAAAAACGTGATGACACCCGTCAGGCACTGGATGCCGTCTGGGAAGAGGAACAGGTCAAGTTTATCGAGGACAACGCCACATCGTGCGACAGCTCGCCGATGCAGCAATATCAACGACGCTTTAGCCAGGACGTCGCCCCGCAGTATGTCGACGTCAGCGCCGGAGGCCCAAAATGATCCAGTATCTGAACGTCTTTTTCTACGATATCTATCCCTACCTGTGCGGCACCGTTTTCCTGCTGGGAAGCTGGCTGCGCTACGACTACGGCCAGTACACCTGGCGCGCCTCCTCCAGCCAGATGCTGGATAAACGCGGGATGGTGCTGTGGTCGAATCTGTTCCACATCGGCATTCTGGGGATTTTCTTCGGGCATCTGTTCGGGATGTTGACCCCGCACTGGGTCTATTCCTGGTTCCTGCCGATGTCGCAGAAACAACAGATGGCGATGATCGCAGGTGGAGTGTGCGGCGTGCTGACGCTGGTGGGCGGTGCAGGTCTGTTGATTCGTCGTCTGACGAATCCGCGTATTCGCGCTACCTCCTCCACGGCGGATATCCTGAT
Source organism: Enterobacter cloacae (assembly GCA_014169315.1). NCBI lineage: Bacteria > Pseudomonadati > Pseudomonadota > Gammaproteobacteria > Enterobacterales > Enterobacteriaceae > Enterobacter > Enterobacter cloacae. The sequence continues at coordinate 2,509,277 of AP022133.1, forward strand.
CCTCTGCGTGCTGCTGATACAGTGTATTCTGGGACTCACCACGATACCGTTCTCCGCCCAACATCCGGACGGCAGCGAAATGCTGAAACTGGTGGACTGGGCACAGGCGGTGGTCACGTTCCGGGGCGGTGCATCTGAACATCTGGACGGCGTGGCGTTTATCTTCCGCGTGCATCTGGTACTGGGGATGACCATCTTCCTGCTGTTCCCGTTCACGCGTCTGGTGCATGTGTGGAGCGCACCGGTGGAATATCTGACGCGCAGATACCAGGTGGTACGCTCGCGTAGGTAAACACACTGTTTTCTCTAAAGCCTGTTGCAAGCAACAGGCTTTTTTATTGTCTCAACAAAAAACAACCTTTGCATTCACTATGTGAATGAATTTGCGTTCCGTACAAATAAATAATGCGAGGAATGTCAAAATCCAATAATAAAGAATGGCAAAGAATCAACTTAATAGCGCCCTCGTATACACTTCATCTTTATGCATAGCCCAAAAAGGAACGTCAGAAATCACAGCAATTAAAAGAATATTCCTTAATAACCTTACTGTATTTTTCATAAAAATTTTATTACCCATCGTGGGAGTTAATCATGCCTTCGTATGTTATGTCCGTTCGTAAAGCCTCAAGAGGAAAATTCACCGCTGAAGTCGGCGAGACAACTTATCTGGTGGTTCCGGACGGTAAAGATCCCGACCCCAGCCATGCTATTCCTTCTCAGGACTGGTTTGATAAAGTCACTAAACTGGCACAGTGGCGCAACGATAAAGGTGAACAACGCGGGGATCTCCTGTTTTCAGTACATGGATACAACATGAGTGAAAGCGAAGTCATTGAACGACATCGACTTCTGGCCAACGGACTGAATGACGTTGGCTTTAAGGGGCTGGTGGTTTCATTCGACTGGCCGAGTGACGACAAAGCGCTCGCCTACCTTTCTGACAGACACAAAGCCAAACTTACCGCAATGCGGCTCATGTCTGAGGGGATTGCGTATCTTTCTGAAAAACAAAAACCGGACTGCCCGATGAATATCCATGTATTAGGACATTCCACCGGTGCTTATGTTTTAACTGAGGCATTTGATGATGCCGATGATACAAACCTCGCCAACAGTGCCTGGAAAGTGAGCCAGATTATTTTTATTGCCGGCGATGTTTCAAGTAATGTTATGTCTACTCCCGATCCACGAAGTGACTCTATATATCGGCACTGCATTCGCCTGACAAATTATTCCAGCAGACTCGATCAGGCTCTTGATATATCGAACGTTAAACGCGTGGGTATTGCACCACGCGTCGGGCGCATCGGATTACCGGACAATGTGCCAGCCAATGCCATTAATGTTGACTGCACACAATATTACGGGCTACTGGACAGTAGCGCTTCTGTTATGAAACAGGATGAACCGCATGGCATAAAAGGCATGCCAACCCACTCCTGGTATTTTGGGAATACCGTTTTCACCAAAGACCTTTTCAGCACGCTGATCGGTGTCGACCGTTATACCATGTCGACACGAGCGGTTGATGGCGAAGGGAAAACGGTTCTGATTCGCTAAGCCATCTCATTCTGGCCGGGCGGTGCTGTGCCTGCCCGGCTATTTCCCCGCCTGAGGGTGTGTTTCAAATCCCGCCATTATCGCCGTCAGCTCCTCCAGCGAAAAACCGTGTTTAGGATCGTCAACCCCCAGACCAAACCGCGCCTGCATCAGTGCGTACAGCGCTTCTGCATCCGGCAAATGGATCTGTTCTTCAGCATGGCCCCCCTGCCAGCGGGTAAAGTTGAAGTTGGTCAGGGTCAGCTTACCGCCGTCCGGCAGATGGCGGCACATCAGCAGATGATGACGGAAATGTGATTGTGACCAGTGTGCCGACCAGAAGTTGCCCATCACGTAATCGCTGAAATACTGCGTCGTGAGGTCAAAATGGTACATCGACTGCCAGTGCTCGTGGTGACGGAACTGCAGCACCCAGTCATTGCCCTCGCTCAACAGACGGTAAAGCCCGTGCGGCGTCTCCTGCTCCTCGTTGGCAATTAAACGAACCGGAGCCGTCAGCGTCTGGCCACCAAAGCCAACATCGGCAATCCAGCGCTCGCCGTTGAGCTCGACCAGCAGCAGACGGTGCGTACGCGGCGGCATTTGCGATGGACTGGATAACACCACACGCCCCAGAACGCTGCGCACCGTAAACCCGACTTCGCGTAATACGCGCTCAAACAGACCATTTTGCTCAAAGCAGTAGCCGCCACGCCGCGCGGTAACCAGCTTGTCGACCAGACACTGATCTTCCAGATGAATTTCTCGCGGCAGAACGACATCGATATTCTCGAAAGGGATCGCACAGTTGTGGTGTAAATGCAGCGCACGCAGGGTGTCGATATCAACCGATGTCGGTTGCTTCCAGCCGATGCGGGCAAAATAGGCAGTCAGAAATGGGGACATGCATCAGTTTCCTTTGATAGTGATGCTTTGTTTATAAACTAATTTTACGCGCCCACTTTGATTTACGTGCTTTTTCGCCATACTCAACGTTGTGTATATGAGGAAACCCTATGAGCCACTTTCGCCCTGTTGAATTACATCATGCCAGCCGCCTTCTGAATCACGGCCCAACCGTGCTCATCACCAGCCGGGATGAAACCATCGCCAGGCGCAACGTCATGGCTGCGGCCTGGTCAATGCCCGTCGAGTTTGATCCTCCGCGCATCGCGATTGTGGTGGACAAAAGCGCCTGGTCGCGGGAACTGATAGAGCGTAGCGGAAAATTCGGCATCGTTATTCCGGGTGTTGCGGCCGCCAACTGGACCTACGCCGTGGGCAGCGTCAGCGGACGCGACGAAGACAAATTCAACTGCTACGGGATCCCTGCAATCACTGGCCCGGTGTTGGGTTTGCCGGTAATCGAAGAAAAATGTCTGGCATGGATGGAGTGTCGATTATTGCCCGCGACCGCGGCGGCAGAGAAATACGACACGCTGTTTGGTGAAGTGGTTTTTGCCGCGGCGGATGAACGCGCGTTCGTGGACGGACGCTGGCAGTTTGACGGAGATAAACTGAACACCCTGCATCATCTGGGAGCCGGGACATTTGTCGCCAGCGGGAAGAGGGTGAAGGCACTGGAGTGAATACATTTCTGTGGTCAGAAAACTCAAAAAAGCGGTTGAGGTTTCTGACCACATACAATAAGGCTAAATTGCCACCCGCCGACCAATTTCGACGACCTGGTCACCCGGCAGACGGTAGTAATTGGTAATGTGGGTACTGTTTCTCACCATAAAAGCAAAACAATTGCGCTGCCATGAAGCCATTCCGTGCCCCTCACGGGCAATGATGGTCTCATGCCCCAGATACCAGGTTATCTCTTCTGGTACAAACGGCGCAGGCGGGCCAGAAACGCTCTGCAGTAGCTGCGGGATATGCGGTTGCTCCATAAAACCATAGCGCGCCACACCCTGCCAGTAGTCCGGAGCCCGTTCACTAAACACCAGTCGCTCACCCGCCTTCACATAAGGGACGTTCTGCACCTCAATTGTCAACGACACCACCCGCTGCTGCAACGCATGGTTACGAGCCACATGCCAGCGCATGACCGGGGGAACACCATTCTGAGCTCGGGTTAAAAACACAGCGGTACCCTGCACTCGTGGGATCTGCATCTCACTGATATGCTGGAATAACTCGTCAACATCGATCACCTTCTCATTGATGGCGCGCGACGTCGCCTTCACACCCCGATTCCAGATCAGCATAACGCCACAAATGATGGCCGCCAGCGTCAGCGGGATGTAGCCGCCATCCATCACTTTCACGATGTTGGCAATCAGGAAACTGCTGTCGATGACCAGAAAACAGGCGGCAACCAGGCCACTGGCGAGCAGACTCCAGCCCCAGATTTGCCGCATCGCCATGAACAACAGCCCGGATGTCATTAGCATGGTCAGTGACACCGCAATGCCGTAGGCTGCAGCAAGGTTTTCCGATGATTTGAACGATATCGCGAGGCCGACCGTGACCACCATCAGCAGCCAGTTAATCGTACCGATATAAATCTGTCCGTAACTTTCCGCTGTCGTTTGCTTAATACGTAAACGCGGGAGCCAGCCGAGTTGGATCGCCTGCCGGGTCATTGAAAACGCCCCGGTAATAATTGCCTGGCTGGCAATAATGGTGGCAAGCGTGGCAAGAATGACCAGCGGAATTTGCAGGAATGGCGGGCACAGGCGGAAGAAGACGTTCTGCGTGATGTCAGCACCCGACAGGATCATTGCTGACTGACCAGCGTAGTTGAGTAACAAAGCAGGAAACGCCAGGCCGAACCAGGCGAGCCAGACAGGCTTTTTGCCGAAATGCCCCATATCTGCGTACAGTGCCTCAGCACCGGTCACGCATAAAAAAACGCCTCCCAGAACCAGGAAACTGCTGAAGCCATTTGAGAATAAAAACATCACGCCGTAGGCCGGATTAATGGCCATCAACACCGACGGGTGTTTGATAATGCCGGACACACCGAGCACGGCAATCGCCACAAACCACAGCGTCATAACCGGGCCAAAGATTTTTCCTATTTTCGCGGTACCAAAGGGTTGAATGGCAAACAATGCCACCAGAATGAACACCGTGGCAGGCACGACAATAGACTGGGCTTCAGGGAAGATAATGTTAAGCCCTTCAAGTGCGGAAAGAACTGAAATGGCAGGTGTTATTGCCCCATCGCCGTATATCAACGCGGCACCGGGCAACGCGGCAAAGATTACCCATTTGCTGTGTTTTCCTTTATGCACCAGCAATGACATTAATGCCATGATGCCCCCCTCGCCATTGTTGTCGATACGCATGGCGAAGATGGCATATTTCACCGAAGTGACCAGAATAAGTGTCCAGAAGATAAGCGATAGTAACCCCAGAATCACCTCAGGAGTCGGGTTATCCCCGGACAACAGCAGTATCGTTTTTAGGGTATAAAGTGGACTGGTACCGATATCACCAAAAACCACGCCAAGTGCACCGCCCGTCAGCATGAGCCTTCCTGACGTACTGTGATTTGCTGCGTTATTATTGTCCATAATTTTTCCGTGCACTGAGTTGTTTTACTTAACGTCCGGGCACTGATGTTGGGCAAACTGTCGCGTTAATATATGCATACGTTCAGCCCGTTGCCGTATCAGATCCGTTAATTCATTACCCTTTATAAAAACTACAGGGATCACAGAGTTATAGCCCAAAGAATGGGCACTGTCGCGAATAACAGTGCCCTGTTTCACTTCACGTATTAACCTTTTGCGCGTCCCGCAATAATTTCATCCGCCACATTACGCGGTGCTTCTGCGAAATGATGGAACTCCATCGTGTAGGTTGCGCGCCCCTGCGACATCGAACGCAGCGTAGTGGCATAACCAAACATTTCTGCCAGCGGCACATCAGCCCGGATAATCTGGCTACCGTACTGCTCTTCCATGCCCTGCACCATCCCGCGGCGGGAAGAGAGATCGCCCATAATGTTCCCGGCATACTCTTCCGGCGTTTCCACCTCAACATGCATTACCGGCTCAAGGATCGCCGGGTCTGCTTTACGAGCTCCGTCTTTAAACCCGAGAATGGCCGCCATGCGGAACGCCATCTCCGAGGAGTCGACATCATGATATGAACCAAACGTCAGGGTCGCTTTGACATCGACAACCGGATAACCCGCCAGTACGCCAGTGTTCATGGCTTCACGCAGTCCTTTTTCGACGGACGGAATGTACTCACGCGGTACCACGCCGCCTTTGGTGGCATCTTCAAACTTAAAGCCACTGCCAGGCTCTAACGGCTCCAGGCTCAGCACCACATGACCGTACTGTCCTTTACCGCCGGACTGACGGACAAATTTGCCTTCGATATCCTTCACCGCTTTGCGCAGGGTTTCGCGGTAGGTTACCTGTGGACGCCCAATATTCGCCTCGACGCCAAACTCGCGCTTCATGCGGTCAACAATAATCTCCAGATGTAATTCCCCCATCCCGGAGATAATCGTCTGGCCGGACTCTTCGTCAGTGTGCAGACGGAACGAGGGATCTTCCGCGGCCAGTCGTTGCAACGCGATCCCCATTTTCTCCTGGTCAGCCTTTGTTTTTGGCTCGATGGCCAGCGAGATCACCGGGTCCGGGAACTCCATGCGTTCGAGCGTAATCACCGCATTCGGGTCAGTCAGGGTATCTCCCGTGGTGACATCTTTCAGCCCAACGCAGGCCGCGATATCCCCCGTTCGCAGTTCGTCCACTTCATGACGGTCGTTAGCATGCATCTGCACGATACGGCCAATACGCTCTTTCTTGCCTTTCACCGGGTTGTACACCGCATCGCCTTTTCTCAGCACGCCGGAGTAAACGCGGATAAAGGTCAGTTGCCCAACGTACGGGTCGCTCATCAGTTTGAACGCCAGCGCCGAGAATGGCTCCTGATCGCTTGGGTGACGCTCAGCGTGCTGCCCTTTTTCATCCACACCATCGATGGCTGGAATATCCAGTGGCGATGGCATCAGTTCGACAACCGCATCCAGCATGCGCTGTACCCCTTTGTTTTTAAAGGCACTGCCGCACAGCATTGGTTGGATCTCCCCGGAGATGGTACGAATACGCAGACCGTTGATGATTTCAGCTTCATCAAGATCGCCCGTCTCCAGGTATTTATCCATCAGCGCATCACTGGCCTCCGCCGCTGCAGAAACCATTTTTTCCCGCCACACCCGCGCAGTCTCCAGCAGGTCGTCTGGTACAGGCGCATAGCTAAACACCATGCCCTGGGTCGCGTCGTCCCACAGAATGGTACGCATCTTGATAAGATCCACCACGCCAGAGAAGTGATCTTCTGCACCCACCGGGATCACAATCGGTACCGGATTGGCTTTCAGGCGTTCCTGCATCATCCGCACGACGCGGAAGAAGTCGGCCCCCGGACGATCCATTTTATTGACGAACGCCAGACGCGGGACGTGGTATTTGTTCGCCTGACGCCAGACGGTTTCCGACTGTGGCTGAACGCCGCCAACGGAGTCATACACCATGACGGCACCGTCGAGCACACGCATGGAACGTTCCACCTCGATGGTGAAATCCACGTGCCCCGGGGTGTCGATGATGTTAATCCGGTGCGGTTCAAACCCTCTGTCCATACCTGGCCAGAAGCAACTTACGGCTGCCGAGGTAATGGTTATCCCTCGCTCCTGCTCCTGCGCCATCCAGTCGGTTGTTGCCGCGCCATCGTGAACTTCACCCAGTTTGTGGCTCATTCCGGTGTAGAACAGAATGCGCTCGGTGGTGGTCGTTTTACCGGCATCGATATGCGCGGAGATACCGATGTTGCGATAACGTTCGAGGGGGATGGGTCGGGGCATGATATTTCCTTAGTCATTAAGACATGTATGTGACGACCGGGATGGTCGTGTGTTTGTTCGTTTGCTATAATAGTCCTATTGTACGAGTATTATCGAACTATTTTTTAACGGTTGACCTATTGTTGATATAGCTCAATCTGACGTCATACGCAGGAAAACTATGATCCCAAACCACCCGGAACCTGAACAAATATTGCTGGAAAATGTGCTGTTTGCCCTCGGCAACCCGCTACGTTTATCGATTATCCGTCGCCTTGCCGATGGCAGCGAACTCAGCTGCAATGCCCTGCGGCCAGAGGAGGTGGTGAAATCCACCATGACGCACCACTGGCGCGTTCTGCGCGACAGTGGCGTGATCTGGCAACGCCCACAGGGAAGAGAGAATATGATTTCACTCAGACGTGAAGATCTGGACGCCCGTTTTCCGGGGCTGATGGACATACTGCTTCAGGCGAAGTAACCCGGAGTGAACCGGACATTATTCCTGGTTTATGACGCTGACATTACATCATCCAGCCGATAAACCGGGATGCGTCGGGTTGTATTCGTGAGCGTATCGAATACCTCAGTCTCTGATGTCACTATCCTCATCCCGGTTTTCCTTAACCTTTGCACATCAGCGGCAATGCGCTGAATACCGAACCAGAAAAGCCCATCGAGTGCCGTCACAGCCAGCCCGTTTTCCAGCGCCAGTCTGAGCCGTTCCCGGGAAGGTTTAACCTGCTGTGCAATTTGTCGGTAAGGAACCTCATTACCGCCGGTGGTATCACTTCGCTGGATACGGGTCTTAAGATGATAGCTAAATTCGTCGGGTATCCCGTCCAGATTCATTTTAAGGCTATAGACGCAGCCGAATCGCTTTCCATTGAACAGAACATTTTTCTGGCTGAGCTGAAATTCATCCCTGATATCATCAATTAGCTGTGGCGTACGGGTGAGGAGGAGTCTGAAGGGAAGCTCAAAGCTGGTCACATAATCCACATTAAGCAGCGCGTGACGCAACCTGTCTGCTGCGCCGGACTTTTGTTCACGACATTCTTCCATCACTTCTGCCCACTGGCGCGTGAGCCGCTCCGGCTCTGCCGCTTCAGTCAGGAGATATTTTTCGATGTGATAATCGACTCTTCCGGTCATATTTTGTATCCCGTCGCTGTGGATGTGGTGATTCTATCCAGAGACACAATTTTTATAAAGGCCTGAACCGTAACGGCAACCGGAAGGTGCCGTTACGGTTCACTCTTCCGGCTACGTTACATCATCCAGCCCATCAACAGCGTCGCGAAAATCACCGTCGACGCACCGCCAATACGGGTGGCGATCTGCGCGAAAGGCATTAACGACATCCGGTTGGATGCAGACAGAATTGCCACATCCCCGGTGCCACCCAGGCCGCTGTGACAGCAGGTAACAATAGCCGCTTCAACAGGGTACATATTCAGACGCGACGCAATAAAGTAGCCGCTTAACGCCATCGCAATAACGATCGAACCACACACCACGACGTAGCCGACGGAGAAGACCGACACCACGCTCTCCAGCGGAACATACAACATGCCCAGACCAATCATCAGCGGCCAGACCAGCGCTGCCGAGACGAATTTATAGCAGCTGTGCGCCCCCTGCTCCATTGAGTCCGGGATCAATTTGAAATACTTACACAGTACGGCAATCAGGATCATCAGTACCGGGCCTGGAATATGCACCAGTTTTTCAAACAGCCCACCGACAATGAAAAACGCACACACCATCAGCAGCCCACCGCCCATCAGGTGGAAATCGGTCGGTTGTACGCTCTGCGTGCTGGTAAACAAACTATGGTCGTCTTTGCTGCGGGTTAACATGCCATTCCCGGACAGAGAAGGACGTTTCATCCCCAGACGCGCCAGCGTGCCTGCACAGATGATGGCGAAGATATTTCCCACCACGGCAGCCGGTGCCAGCTGCGCGACATACACATCAGGGGTTTGCCCCAGTATCGCCGAATAGGCCAGCGACAACGGCAAGATCCCCTCACCAATTCCACCGCCAATAATCGGTACGATGATGAAGAAGAACGTGTGATATGGGGTGTAGCCAAACAACGAACCGACAATAAGCCCACTCAACACCGCCATCAGCGTTCCCACCACCAGCGGCACGAACATACGGATCATCCCCTGGATCAGCAGGATACGGTTCATCCCCAGAATACTCCCCACCACCAGACAGGCGATGACGAAATAGAGCAAATTCGCCTCTTTCATCAGCAGATGAACGGTATCCAGCGTGTGTTTCTCAAATACGCCGAAGTAAACCAGCACGGAGGGTAGCATCAGGCACAGTATTGCCGGGCCACCGATATCTTTCAGGACAGGGATCTGACGGCCAATTTTGGCAAACGCAAAACCGAGGGTCATGATCACCGCAAGTCCGCCAATCATGTTTTTTGGCAGTAGCCCTGCCCAGGCGGAAGTCGCCACAATGGTCGCAATGCCCACAAACAGCAACAGCGGGACAGTACCCACGTCGGTATTGCTCAGCCCGAAGGCAAAACGCGAGGATGGTGCAGGAGAGGTTTGTACAGGATTATCTTTCATATAATCACCTGATTAGTGAGTTCGGATATACAGATAAACAGGAATAAACACAGAGTATTCCTGATGATAAAATATTCTTAAATATGAAATACGTAATCAAAAGGCCATTTATAAAAACAGGCTCAGGGTGAAAATAGCATGATGGTGTTAAGGGAAATGTGAACGCTATGGGGGTTTTATTTTAAATAACTTAATTCATCATTAAGTAACTAAAGTAATTAAAAATGAGATTACGCCTGTCTCAACGCATTTTCTTGTCATTTATCAATTTATGACGCGCTCATTAGTTATCCAACTAAAACAATCTTTTTGAAATTAATAAAACCAGGGAGAGTGTGACCGTTATCACTCCTGCCCTGTTTCCTAACCGCTAGATTGTGCGTCAACAAAACCCATAAAATACCCTACAGGAAATATTATGCCCTCATTACTGCTACAGTCACTGTTTCCGCTCGTCTTTATTATGTTACTCGGATGGCTAAGCGGGAAACTTGGATATACTCGTCGCGAAGATGCAAACGTCCTGGCGACGGTAGTCATCCGTTTCGCCCTGCCATTCCATCTTTTTATCGGCGCATTAAATACGGACCCAGGTAAAATTAAGAACATGACATTTATGGCTGTTCTGGTTGTCGGCTTAATGGGTTCGTATTTACTGACGTTATTTATTTCACGCTTTGTCTTTCGTCACGATATCAAAACCAGCGCCATTCAGTCACTGGTTTGTGCCTTCCCGGATATGGCCTACTTTGGTGCCCCCGTTCTTGCGGTATTGATTGGCCCGGAAGGATTTATCGGCGTGCTTATCGGCAACATTATTACCAGTGTCATCATGATCCCGTTGACTATCGTCTTGATTCGTATGGGTGATAAGAACGGTGACGACAGCCTTAACGCGCTACATCCGGGCGCTATGGTGATGCAAAACCTGATTAAAGCGGTACGCAACCCAATCGTCTGGATCCCGGTAACGGGGGTGTTATTAAGCCTGGCGGGTTTACAGATACCCCATATTCTTAGCATGCCGATTGAGATGGTAGGTAAAGTTTCCGGCGGTCTTTCACTGTTTGCTCTCGGCCTGTTGTTCTACGGCGAACGTCCAACATTGAATGTGCAGACGTTTACCAATATCGGGATTAAAAACCTTATTCAGCCTGCCATGATGGCAGTTGCAGGGCTGGCATTTGGTCTTAGCCATACATTACTGCAACAGGTCGTCATTATTGGCGCGACCCCTTCTGCTATCGCCGCAGGGATGTTTGCCTTGCGCAGCGATACGTATATTGATACTGCATCCTCTTCCATTTTAATTGGTACTGCCGTCGGCGTCGTGACCGAAGGCATCATGATTTATTTAATTTCTTAATCTGCCTTATTTTAAAAAATATTTCAGGAGTCAACCATGTCTCGTAAAGAAGTGCTCTACACGCCGTATAATGGCGCTGTTTTACTGGAAAATCCGTTATTAAATAAAGGGCTCGCATTCATTAAAGAAGAGCGTGATAACTTTAACCTGCATGGCTTATTACCACACAATGTAGAAACCATTGAAGAACAAACTGAACGTGCCTGGGTACAATTCTGCCATTTTAAAAGTGATATTTCTCGTCACGTGTACCTGCGCAACATTCAGGATACTAACGAGACCTTATTTTACAACCTGTTGCGTTCGCATCTGAAAGAGACATTACCCATTATCTATACCCCAACGGTCGGCGAAGCCTGTGAACATTTCTCCACTATTTATCGCCGCGCGCGTGGCCTGTTTATTTCATGGCCTAACCGTCATCGTATTGATGAGATGCTGCAAAGCTTCTCGCGCAATGATATTCGCGTGATCGTTGTGACAGACGGTGAGCGTATTCTGGGGCTTGGCGATCAGGGTATCGGCGGGATGGGCATTCCCATTGGCAAATTGTCATTGTATACCGCGTGCGGCGGTATTCATCCGGCGTCCACCCTGCCAATTATGCTGGATGTGGGTACCAATAATCAGCAGCATCTGGACGACCCAATGTATATGGGCTGGCGTCATCCACGTATCAGCGACGATCAGTACGCTGAGTTTATGGATATGTTTATCAATACCGTCAAAAACCGCTGGCCTGATGTGCTGTTGCAGTTTGAAGATTTCGCGCAGAAAAACGCGACCAAACTGCTCCAGCGTTACCGCGACCAGCTCTGCTGTTTCAACGACGACATCCAGGGAACAGCGGCCGTCACCGCCGGTACGCTGATTGCAGCCGCCCACGCTGCCGGAACCCGCATTCGCGATCAGCGCGTGGTCTTCCTGGGCAGCGGTTCAGCCGGATGCGGTATCGCAGAAAAAATCGTGGCGCTGATGGTTGATGACGGGCTGACGGAGTCCGAGGCCCGCCGCCGGGTCTTTATGGTCGATCGCTTTGGCTTATTGACCGACGATATGACCAACCTGCTCGACTTCCAGAAAAAGCTGCTGACCGCGCGTGAAGACATTCGCGACTGGCAGGTGGAATCGAACAATATTTCGCTGATGGAAGTGGTAAAAAATGCGCATCCGACGGTGATGATTGGCGTCTCGGGGCAGCCAGGTCTGTTCAGCGAAGAGATTGTCAAAGAGATGCACCGCCACTGCCCGCGTCCGGTTATTATGCCGCTCTCGAACCCGACATCACGCGCAGAAGCACAGCCGCAGGATCTGATCGAATGGACGCAGGGTGCCGCGCTTGTGGCAACAGGAAGCCCGTTCGCCCCGGTTTTCTGGCAGAACGCACAGTATGACATTGCCCAGTGTAACAATGCCTATGTCTTCCCGGGGCTGGGTCTGGGGGTACTGGCCAGCAATGCCCGCCGGGTTACCGAGGAGATGTTGATGGTGGCAAGCCGCAGTCTGGCAGCACAATCGCCACTGGTCACCACCGAAAAAGGCGGATTGCTGCCACCGGTCGATCAGATTGAAACCGTGTCACGTAATATTGCGTTTGCCGTTGCCCGTGCTGCCATTGAGCAAGGCATTGCGCCAGCGATAGATGACGAGGAACTCATGGCGCGTATCGAGAAGACGTACTGGCAGGCGGATTATGCGCCGTATCGCAGGTCATCACTGTAACGTCTCAGGCCGGGTGAAGCGTCACGTCACCCGGCCCAAAATCACATCGAATACCCTGGCTTTTTAATCAACTCATCCAGCTTCGGGCCAATTTCCGTGTCCCAGACCTGCTCTTTCCAGTCCTCAGGCTGCACCTGGTTCAGCGCAACTGACACGGAACTGTCTTTACTGTTGAAATGGCGAATAATCACCTCAGCAATATCCGCCGCCAGTGCGGTTTTTTGTTCGTCATTGAGATCGCGGGGAAAACATTTGATATCTACGTGTGGCATGAGCAGGATTCCGGTTGTGAGTCAGGGGTCCACGTTATCAGATAATCTCGTTCGCCTTTAACACCTTGTGCAGTTCAGGGAGCGAACAGACCACATCCGCAATGGCCGTTATCTTCGGTGTATTTTCCGCAAACCACTCGTGCCGTGGCCCCCAGGTGCGCATCACCGCAATATAGACATCAATCAGGGTCAACTGCTCACCAAACGTAAACGGTGCCGCCTGAAGATGGTTATCCAGCCACAGGTAGAGAAATTTACGGTATTCGAGGCAATTCTGCCTGAGCTGATCAGGGGCATCCGGAACCCAGCGATCAGGGTAATCGGCATAGGTGAACGTAGGATAAACGTTAGCGACCAGCCAAATCAGCAAACGCTGAAACTGCTGGCGTTCAGGCTGACCGACAGACGGAGCAAGATCGGGACATCGATCGAGCACCATCAGGGCAATCGCTGCCGTTTCGCTCATGATCGTGCCGTTTTCCAGCTCCAGCGTCGGCACCTGGCACAGTGGGTTAAGCTTTTCCAGCAAGTCGCGCTGCGGACCGGGCGTGTCAAACCCGTTCACGTTGATATAGCGGTAAGGAATGTCTGCCAGGGTCAGCATCACTTCACTGATTGCCGAGCCCCAGCCGGGTACGCCATAGAGTTTAATCATGTTGCCCCCTCAGGGTTCAAAACCCTAAGTGTAGAGCAGCATCAGTCAGTCACGGGTTCACCTACAGCACTTTTGACAGGAACTGGCGCGTTCGCGCGTGTGACGGACGGTTTAACACGTCGTCACTGCTGCCCTGCTCAACAATTTTACCGTCAACCATAAATACCACCTGATCCGCCACTTCCCGGGCAAAACCGATCTCATGGGTGACGACCACCAGTGTGGTGCCCGAACGGGCGAGTTTTTTAATCACGTCCAGCACTTCACCCACCCGTTCCGGATCGAGTGCCGAAGTCGGTTCATCAAACAAAATCACGCGGGGGCGCAGCGCCAGTGCGCGAGCAATCGCGATACGCTGCTGCTGACCGCCGGAGAGGTGGCGCGACCACGCATCTGCTTTATCGCGCAACCCCACCATATCCAGCAGGCTGTATGCCCTTTCCACTGCCTCTTTTTTGCTGAGTTTTTTATGCGCAACAGGCGCTTCAATCAGGTTTTCCAGCACCGTCAGATGCGGAAAGAGATTAAAGTTCTGGAACACGTATCCCACATTGATGCGCTGTTTGAGGATCTCTTTCTCTTTCAGCTCGTAGAGTTTGTCACCCTGACGGCGATAACCAATGTAATCCCCGTCAATCTGGATAAACCCTTCGTCGACACGTTCCAGATGGTTAATGGTGCGCAGTAGTGTCGATTTACCGGAGCCTGACGGCCCAAGAATTACCGTAACGGAACCCGGCGGGATCTCAAGCGTGACGTTATCGAGCGCTTTATGGCGGCCAAAGAACTTACTGACGCCGGTGATTGAAATATGTCCTTCAGGAGAGGCTTGCATGGACAGGCTCCTGTACTGGTGTGGTGGTGACAGAACGGACGCGGTGGGTCACCCGGTTCTGATTAACGGCAGAGCGGCGTTCGCTGCGGGCGAGCCCGCGTTCGACAACGTGCTGAATAACAGACAATACGGTGGTAATCACCAGATACCAGACAGCGCCCACCATCAGCAGTGGAATGACCTCCTGCGTGCGGTTGTAGATCATCTGGATGGTGTAGAACAGTTCCGGCATCGCCAGGACGTACACCATCGCCGTCCCTTTGGCGAGGCTGATGATTTCGTTGAATCCGGACGGCAGAATGGTGCGCAACGCCTGAGGCAGGATAATGCGCACGGTACGACGCCAGGCGGGCAGTCCAAGCGCGGCGGCGGCTTCATACTGACCGTGATCGACACCAAGAAAGCCCCCGCGAATAATTTCAGCGGTATAGGCGCTCTGCACCAGCGTTAACCCCACCACGGCGGTGGAAAACTGCCCCAGCACGTTGATGGTTTCAAAACTGCCCCAGGTGATGCGGGTAAACGGCACCCCGAGGGAGAGTGTGTCGTAGAGGTATGAGAAGTTGTAGAGGATGATCAGAACCACAATCAACGGCAGAGAACGAAACAGCCAGATGTAACCCCAGGCCAGGCTGCTTAACAACCAGGAAGAGGACAATCTTGCCAGCGCCAGCATGCCGCCGATTATCACACTCAGCGCAGTACCAATCAGCGTCAACAGCAGCGTCTGCCCGACACCATCCAGGATCGCCGGGTCAAAGAACCAGCGGGCGAATACCGCCCACTCCCAGCGAGGATTAAAGGCCACGGACTGTATCACGATCGCCAGCACAAACAGCGCCGCGACTGCACCGACGGCACGCAGCGGATATCGTGCCGGGACAACCTTAATGGTTTCAACGTTGCTCATCGTCGTTCCTCATGCAGTTTTACTGAACGCTTCGCGTACCAGCGTTTTGGTGAAACGCAGCCGGCCATCAAACGGCGGCAGGCTGTACTCTTCCGGATCGCGATTCAGATCAAACTGCGGCTGATACCCCTGGCTGATATAGAGCCTGACCGCCTCCGGCTGACGAAAACCGGTGGTGAGGTAAATCTGGCTGTAACCTGCCAGCACAGCCCGACGCTCCAGCTCCTGTACCACGCGGGCCGCAAGACCCTGTTGACGTAACGCCTTATGCGTCCAGATGCGTTTGATTTCGGCCGTATGTTCGTCAAAGGGTTTGTACGCGCCGGTAGCGATGATCTCTCCGTCACGCTCCAGCACAATAAACAGCCCCTGTGGCGCTAAGTACCACTCCGTCAGCTCCACTTCGGCGTCTTTAGAGAAGTAGTCCCCGTACCGGGCGGCGTATTCACCGAACAACCCATCGATGATGGGTTGAAGATCGGCATCTTCCGGCGAAACGTCACGAAATTGCTCGCTCATATCCTCTCCTTAATCACCCAGCCCGGCCGGGTTCACTTCTGAACCGGGAATACGCTCTACCCCTTCCCCCCAGCGGTTCAGCACTTTGTCGTAATCGCCGTTTTTGATCACCCCGTTAAGCGCGGTTTGTACCGGTTCAACCAGGCCGCTGCCTTTTTTCAGCGTCACTGCAATATGTGCCGCCTTCGGCCAGCCGCCGTCGACGCTGCCGACCAGCTTAGTTTTACCGGTCAATGCCGCTTTCCACGCACCAATCACGTTCGGGCCAAAGTACGCATCTGCACGTCCTGACTGGATAGCCAGGGTTTGCGCCGCATCGTCTTTGGTGTACACAGGGGTAAAGGGTTTGAGACCTTTTTTGAGGTTTTCAGCATTCCATGCCAGCAAAATGGCCTCCTGATTTGTACCGGAACCCACGATAATGCGCAGTCCGGCGATATCTTCCGCCTTCTGAAGCGAGGTGATCGGGCTGGTTGATTTCACGTAAAAGCCGAGTGAATCCTTCCGGTACGTCGCAAAATCAAACTTCTCTTTGCGCTCTCTGGTGACGGTGATATTGCTGATGGCGGCATCGTATTTCCCGGACGCCACGCCCAGCGGCCAGTCCTCCCAGGAGGTGGGCACCACGTTCAGCTCCAGCCCCAGACTGTCAGCCACCAGACGGGCGATGTCGACTTCACTCCCGAGCAGCGTTTTGTTGTCATCGGAGAAAACCGTCAGCGGCGGTTGATTCAGACCTGCCACCGCAACGGTAAATTTACCCGGTACGGCAAAACGATAATCTTTCGGTAACTGTGCGATCGCGTCGCCATTTTTAGCGGTATTGACGGGATTTTTATTGGCCTCAATGCTCACGCCAGTACCGTTAATGTTCACATTCTCTGCCCAGACGGCAGGGGTAAAGGCCAGCGCGAGCGCCAGAATAAGCGATGTTTTTTGCATAGCGGTGTTCTCTTTTATTGTTGTGTGAAATGATTTTTAGGTTCGTCTAAACCCAGACTGTCGCGCAGCGTGGTGCCCGGGTATTCAGTACGGAACAGGCCACGAGCCTGCAAGACAGGCACCACCTGTTCCACAAAGCGCGGGAAGGTGTCCGGCGTACCGCCCTGAATGATGAAGCCGTCTGCCGCATATCCCTCAAACCAGGCCTGAAGGCCGTCTGCCACCTGTTCTGGCGTGCCGGAAAAACGTGGTCGCGGAGACGCCGCCTCCAGTGCCACCTGACGCAGGGTTAAGTGGCATTCACGGGCATTACGCTTAATTTCATCGGTGGTACTGCGGAAGCTGTTTTTCCCCAGCTCGCCAATATCCGGGAACGGCTCGTCGAGCGGATACTGGCTAAAATCATGATGTTCGAAATAACGTCCGAGGTAATTCAGGGCATCGTTAACTGACACCAGTGCCGCAGTCGTTTGATATTGCTTCTCCACGTCCTCAGCATTTTCTCCAACAATTACGCTGACGCCCTGGAATATATGTAAATCGGACGCCCTGCGGCCATTTATTTCCAGCAACTGTTTCACATCGCGATAAAACACTTTCGCTTCGTCTAACGTGTCGTGATGAGTAAATATGGCGTCGGCGTGTTTCGCCGCCAGTTTTTTACCGTCATCTGATGCCCCGGCCTGAAATACAATGGGGCGACCCTGCGGCGTGCGGCCAATATTAAGCGGCCCGGCCACCTGGAAGAAATCACCGTGATGATCGAGGGTATGCAGTTTTGCCGGATCAAAGAACTGTCCGCTCTCTTTGTCGCGCACAAAAGCGTCTTCCTCCCAGGAGTCCCACAGCCCTTTCACCACCTCCAGATATTCGTCGGCAATACGGTAACGCAGGGCGTGCTCAGGGTGTTTTTCGCGGGAAAAATTCTTCGCCGAGCCTTCCAGCGGCGAGGTCACCACGTTCCAGCCTGCGCGGCCATTGCTCAGGTGATCCAGGCTGGCAAACTGACGCGCCACGGTAAAAGGCTCACTGTAGGAGGTGGATAACGTTCCTACCAGCCCCAGGCGTGAAGTCATACTCGCCAGTGCAGATAACACCGTTAACGGCTCAAAACGATTTAAAAAATGCGGGATTGATTTCTCGTTAATATAAAGACCGTCAGCGACAAATAAAAAATCGAGCTTCCCCTCCTCCGCTTTTAACGCCGTCGCTTTGACGAAATCAAAGTTAATACTGGCATCTGCGATCGCCGCAGGATGACGCCAGGCAGACATATTTCCGGAGGCACCATGTAAAATGGTTCCCAGCCGCAATTGACGCGTTGCAGACATATTCACCTCTGATAAATTAAATTTGATGCAGTGCTTTTTCCGCAAGCTGGGCAAAATAGCGAGCGGCGGGTTCAATGAGTGCTTCGTCCGGGTTAAATGCCGGGTGATGCAGACCAAACGGGCTGGCGCTGCCAATACTGACAAATGCCCCTGGTATCTGCTGCAAATAGACCGCGAAATCTTCCCCGCCCATATGCAGTTCGGCGTGCCGGGTTTCGTATCCTGCGTCTCTGGCAACAGATGTGGCGAATTCAGCCCAGCGTTCGTCGTTCACCAGCGCATCTGGCCCGGCATACCAGGTGATATCAATCTGCGCGCTAAACGCGCGGGCAAACCCGGAGGCAATTTCACCCACACGCGCTTTGACATTCTGCTGGACTTCGGTGCGATGTGTGCGCAGGGTGCCTTCCAGCTCGACGCTTTCCGGCAACACATTCCAGGTGTTTCCACCGGCGATACGCGTAACGCTCAGCACCACAGAATCCAGCGTATTGACGTTACGGCTGGCGACACTTTGCAGCGCCGTGACCAGCTGACTCGCCAGCACGATGGCATCGTTTCCTTCATGTGGGCGAGCGGCATGCGCACCTTTACCGGTAATGCGGATAACAAACCGATCGACACTGGCGTAGAACGGTCCTCCACGGGTGGCGAACTCACCTACCGGCAGACCCGGCTCGTTGTGCATGCCGAAGATGGCGCGGACATCACGCAAGGCTCCCGCCCGAACCATGCTCTTTGCACCGCCAAAGTTCTCTTCGGCGGGTTGAAACAGGATCCGCACGCGACCGTTGAGCGACGCTTCACGCTCTTTCAGTTTTAATGCTGCGCCGAGGATCACGCTGGTGTGGATATCGTGCCCGCAGGCATGCATCACCCCTGCACGTTGTGAGCTAAACGCAACTCCGCTGCGCTCTTCCACGGGTAACGCGTCAATATCGGCCCGCAGTGCAATCAGCTTTTTACCCGTGCCGATTTCCGCAACCAGCCCGGTAGGCAGTTCGTAAGGTAACGGGGTAATACCGGCATTCGTCA
The DNA here is from genome assembly GCA_014169315.1 of Enterobacter cloacae. Classification (NCBI taxonomy): domain Bacteria; kingdom Pseudomonadati; phylum Pseudomonadota; class Gammaproteobacteria; order Enterobacterales; family Enterobacteriaceae; genus Enterobacter; species Enterobacter cloacae. Next base: position 2,528,818 of record AP022133.1, read on the forward strand.
GCCACTGGCGCAGGCGGGCCGTCGTTTCGACCTCCTGACCAGACAGTTCAGGGTTCTGGTGCAGCTCACGACGCCAGGCAATCAGTTGTTCACCAAAACTCATGCCGTGACCTCCTTATCGGGACGAGCCTGCGCCAGCAGACGCAGGGACTGGACGCGCGTTGAGCCATCGGCAACCGGCGTGTCGATCATAAATTCGTCAATGCCCCATTTCTGGTGTAATGCATCTAACTGCTCCAGTACCGACTCAGCGGTACCCGCCAGCAGAGACTGCGCCCGACGGGCAATCCGCACCGGCTCACTTCCCGCCTGGCGTGCAAAGGCGTAGGCCTGCTCTTCGCTGGCCACGGTGACGCGCTGGCCGTTTGCCAGCTCCACGCCCCACACTTCAACTTTTTGCGCCAGCGCGTCTGCCTCGGTCTGTGTCGGCGCAACAATCACCTGCACGGCCACAATCACCTCTCGGGTGCTGTTTTTGCGCCAGAACGTTACAACGTCACGCAGAAGCCCGGGATCGCCATTCAGGTGTGCGGCAAAGACAAAGTGCCAGTCAAGTGATGCCGCCAGCTGCGCGCTTTCCGTGCTCGCCCCCAGCAAAAAACCCTGTGCCGGTACCGGCGGTAACGGGGTGGCGCGTACGGCCTCTTCCCCTGACGTGTTTTCCGGATGGATCCAGCTGTCCAGTTGCGTCAGCTGTTCGGCAAAGCTGCCCTTTGCCTGTTGATTCAGACCGTGCTGTAACGCGCGGGTAGAGAGTGGCAAACCACCGGGGGCTTTCCCGACACCCAGATCCACGCGACCCGGCGCAAGCGCCGCTAATACATTGAAGTTTTCGGCAACTTTGTACGGGCTGTAATGTTGCAGCATCACGCCGCCCGACCCCACGCGGATACGTTTTGTTTGTCCCAGTATCCAGGCAATCAGCAGCTCCGGTGAGGGGCTCGCCAGCTGCGGGGTATTGTGGTGCTCGGCAATCCAGAAGCGGTGATAACCCAGTGTTTCCGCCTGTTGTGCCAGTGTTAAGGTTCGCGCCAGCGCATCGGCGGCCGTTTCATTTTCAGCTATGGGGCTTTTATCCAGAATGCTGATTCGCCAGGACATGTTGCGTTCTCGTTTGACTTAACATGTCGACATTATTAAAGGTGTATTTCACCGCTGAGAAACAATTAATTTACATTTAGATTGCCAGAAATCAGATATACAAAACCCTGCTATGCATAAGCCTTTAGTGAGCGCATGGCGTACTTGCCACCATACGTTGCCACCCTGTTAATCTAACGCTATTTCAATTTTTCAGTTTTACTGGAGGATATACGTCGCGCTCATAATTTGGTTTAGGTCAATCATTTGCATTGAGGTAGAAAAATGAACCTGCAGTTATTTTCATATTTATTACAATATCCTCTTTAAACATGTAAAAAATAGTTAACTTAGGGTATTTAGAATATCTTCATTTTCGTGGAGAATACGCCGACGGCAAAACAACAGAATAAATTCTCAATCTAGCCTGCGTTTTATTGGGTGGTATTTCTTTTACTTATATATCATTATGGAGTTACTCATGCGGCGTAACACTCCCGTTACACAAAACGAGTATTTACTTAACGAAGGTTCGACGTTAATGTCGACTACCAATACGCATAGCCATATTACCTATGCAAATTCAGCCTTTATTGAAGCCAGTGGATATAAAGAAGAAAATCTTCTGGGTGAACCCCATAATGTCATTCGCCATCCCGATATGCCTGCCGAGGCATTTGGAGATATGTGGTTCACCCTGCAGCAGGGAGAGAGCTGGACGGGGCTGGTCAAGAACCGTCGTCACAACGGGGATCACTACTGGGTTCGCGCCAACGTCACCCCGGTGTATCAGAATGAATCGTTAACCGGCTATATTTCGGTACGTAATATTCCTACCCGCGAAGAGATCGCCACCAGTGAAAAGCTCTATGAAAAAGTCCGCAACAACGAATTAAAACAGCATCGCTTTTATAAAGGGTTAGTGGTTCGCAGAGGAATACTTGCCTTCACCTCTCTGTTTAAACGAATGAGTACCACAAAACGCATTAATAGCGGAATTACGGTTACCACCCTGCTCGCCTGCTTGCTGGTATTTTCATTCCCCCAAAGTATTACGCAGGTAAGTGGACTTGTTGCACTCTTTATTGCTCTGGCTCTTTATCTGCATGTACAAATATCTCGCCCGGTGAAAACCATTGTGCACCAAATGCAGCGCGTCGTTTCGGGTCGCAAAACCGACTATTACCATTTTGACAGAGTCGATGAAATTGGCCTGATGATGCGTCTGGTGAATCAGTCAGGGTTAAACCTTAATTCACTGGTAGACGATGTTGGCGCGCAAATTTCCGGTATTGGTACCATTAGCCAACAGGTAGCAAAAGAAGGCGTGGCATTACAGGCGCGCTCGGAAGAAACCGCAGATGACCTGCAGCAAACGGCCGCAGCAGTAGAAGAAATTGCCAGCGCCGTTCAACAGACGGCAGAAACGGCAAAAGAAGCGATCCAGATGGCGGATCGCACCAGCGCCAGCGCCAACAGCGGTGAAGCCATGATGAAACAGACCATCGGCATGATGCAGTCCATTTCACGTGATAACAGCCAAATCGTCGATATTATTGGTGTGATTGACCGTATCGCTTTTCAGACCAATATTCTGGCGCTAAACGCAGCCGTTGAAGCAGCACGTGCTGGTGAAGCCGGGCGTGGTTTTGCGGTGGTGGCAGCAGAAGTGCGCAACCTCGCGCAACACTCCGCGACAGCAGCCAAAGAGATCAAGCTGCTTATTGAGAAAAATGTCTCCAGCGTTAACTCTGGCGTGGAAATGGTTGAGCAAACCGAAACACAACTGACAGTGATGGTTGGTAACGTACTGCAGATGTCTTCCCTGATTAAGGAGATCGGTCATGCCACGCAGGAGCAGACTCAGGCACTCGCACTTATCAACGAGTCCATCTCCCGCATCGGCGTGATGACGCATAACAATACAGGGATGGTGGATCACGTCACCCGCGCTGCAAATCACCTGACGCAGCGCACCACGCGTCTGCAGCAGGCGATTGCGGTCTTTGGCGGTTAACGGCCCTGATACTGCTCGTCGGTAACTTTTTCCAGCCACTCAACCGGGCTGCCGTTTACTGCCTCGGCGATGGCGATATGCGTCATCGCCGTTTGTGCGCTCGCACCGTGCCAGTGCTTCACGCCAGGCGGGATCCAGGCAATATCACCCTGATTCAACGGTTCCGCCTCTTTACCCCACTCCTGTAACCAGCCGCGTCCCTGGGTGACAATCAGCGTTTGTCCAAGAGGATGGGTATGCCAGGCAGTGCGTGCCCCCGGTTCAAAGGTTACCGTTGCGCCACCCACTTTAGCGGGCTCCGTCGCCTGGAAAGGCGCGTCAATACGAACAGTACCGGTAAACCAGGCTTCTGGTCCCTGAATCGAAGGTAATGAACCACTACGGATAATTTTCACGATGTTCTCCTCATTTGCTGTTGTGCTAACAGTAGCGCAAGGGTGCCGTGAGTATTAGACTGCATAATAAGAAAGGAACCATGAATGTAATTCATAAATTGGGTAAGCCGTGATGTTAAAAGACAATTTCAACGATCTGATCTCTTTTATGGTCGTCGCCCGCGAGCGCAGTTTTACGCGGGCAGCGGCACAGCTTGGAGTTTCGCAATCTGCGCTGAGCCATGCCATGCGCAATCTGGAAACCCGGCTGGACGTTCGCCTGCTCACCCGCACCACGCGTAGCGTTGCCCCAACCGAGGCTGGCGAACAGCTTTTTATGCGCTTAAGCCCGCATCTGCTGGAAATCGAACAGGAACTGACTGCGCTGCGCGACACGCGCGACAGACCGGCAGGAAATATTCGCATCACCGCCGGTGAACACGCGATGAGCGCCGTGCTGTGGCCGGTACTGAAACCCTTTATGGTGAAATATCCCGACATCAATGTAGAAGTGACGGTGGATAACGGCCTGACCGATATTGTGGATGGCCGTTTTGATGCAGGGATTCGTCTGGGTGAACAGGTGGCGAAAGATATGATTGCGGTGCGGATCGCACCAGATATGCGGATGCTCGTGGTGGGTTCAGCTGATTATCTCCAGCGTTTTGGTGTACCGGAAACACCCGAGCAGCTTGAACAGCATCGCTGTATTAATTTGCGCCTGCCAACGCGCGGGGGGTTATATGCCTGGGAATTTGAACGTGACGGACGCGAGTTACGCGTGCGGGTTGAGGGGCAACTGACGCTCAACAACCTACCGCAGCGTATCGACGCCGCTGAAAACGGACTGGGGCTGGCCTACGTGCCTGAAGACACCGTCCAGGAGGCCATCGCTCAGGGACGGTTAATCCCGGTATTGCAGGAGTGGTGCCCGACATTTGACGGCTATCATCTTTATTACCCTGGTCGCCGCCAGCACACCACTGCCTTTGCTTTACTGCTTGAAGCCCTGCGCAAACAATAAGTTACTTCCCGACGCGTGCCTGCAGATGCTTCGGATAACGGTCACCGACAACATCAATCTGCATCAGCGCGTGGTTGATGTTATTAAGCGCTTTTTGTGACAACGTCACGTTAACGGCATCCAGATTCTCCTCCAGACGGTGGAGTTTGGTTGTCCCCGGGATCGGTACAATCCACGGTGCTTTTGCCAATAGCCAGGCCAGTGCGATTTGCGCAGGCGTGACCCCCTGCTCTGCGGCCAGCGCTTTCACCACGTCGATTAACCGCTGATTCGCCAGACGCGACGCTTCGCTAAAGCGCGGGACGATATTGCGGAAATCACTGCTGTCGAAGGTGGTACTGGAGTCAATTGCGCCGGTCAAAAAGCCCTTACCCAGCGGGCTGAAAGGAACAAAGCCGATGTTCAGCTCCGCCAGAAGCGGCAGGATCTCCTGTTCAGGCTGTCGCCACCATAATGAATATTCACTCTGCAACGCCGTGACCGGACACACTGCATGAGCGCGACGGATGGTTTCAGCACTCGCCTCTGAGAGACCGAAATGTTTCACCTTACCTTCTGCGATAAGATCGGCAATCGTACCGGCGACCTCTTCAACAGGGACATCCGGATCCACGCGATGCTGGTAATAGAGATCGATATAATCGGTTTTCAATCGCTTTAGCGAACCTTCTATTACCGCGCGTATGTGCTCAGGGCGGCTGTTAAGCATCTGACCGGGTTTATCGCAGTCAAAACCAAATTTAGTGGCGATCACCACCTTATCGCGAACGGGTGCAAGTGCCTCGCCCACCACATCTTCATTGATAAAAGGACCATAAATTTCTGCGGTATCAAAAAAGGTCACACCGCGTTCGACCGCAGCACGAATAAGCGCAATGGCCTGTTGTTTTTCCGTGGCCGGACCATAGCCATAGCTCAACCCCATACAGCCAAGTCCCAGTGCGGATACCGTTAACCCCTGTCGTCCTAATTGTCGCTGCTGCATTGTTTACCTCATACATCTGCTTTTGATGTATTAACTCTATGCACTTTCTTTTATGAGCACTATAGAGAAGAAAAGCTTGTCGTTATGAATTAAAATCATCAATGCCGCCGCGTAACTATTAAGCTAATCTGATGATTAAATCAGCGCATCTCTGAATGTTATGACTAAAAAATCACCACGATTCAGCGTGTTGTGATCCCCGTCTGCTCTGACCACACAATTTCCTTCGACGTGCATCACTTTCGGCACGGTTATATTTTGCGTCGCTTATCAATTGCGGGTAGGATACCTCGCCATGTTTCGCCTTATCCATACGCAGAATGACTGGAAAGGCAACATGTGTCTGCGCAGAAGCAATCGTTTGTTTCGCTCCCTGCCAGGTACGACTATCACGATAATGGTTCAGACAGGCAAACAGGTAACTCAATGAAAACAAGCAATAAAAACGCAGCCGATCATCATGCTGCGAGACGTCGTTGGTTGAACTCCCACGAAGAGGGCTACCACAAAGCGATGGGCAACCGTCAGGTTCAAATGATCGCCATCGGTGGCGCTATCGGCACAGGTCTGTTTTTAGGTGCTGGTGCTCGTCTGCAGATGGCGGGTCCGGCTCTCGCCCTGGTCTATCTGGTGTGTGGGATCTTCTCCTTCTTTATTCTCCGTGCGCTGGGCGAACTGGTACTGCATCGCCCTTCCAGCGGCAGTTTTGTCTCTTATGCCCGTGAGTTTCTCGGCGAAAAAGCCGCCTATGTTGCAGGCTGGATGTACTTCGTTAACTGGGCGATGACCGGTATCGTCGATATCACCGCCGTTGCGCTGTATATGCACTACTGGGGCGCGTTTGGCGATGTGCCGCAATGGGTGTTTGCCCTCGGTGCGCTGGCCATTGTCGGCACAATGAACATGATCGGCGTGAAGTGGTTCGCGGAGATGGAGTTCTGGTTTGCGCTGGTAAAAGTGCTGGCGATCGTGGTGTTCCTGGTGGTTGGTACGGTATTCCTCGGCAGCGGTAAGCCGCTGGACGGTAATGCCACGGGCTTCCACCTGATAACCGATAACGGCGGTTTCTTCCCGCACGGTCTGCTGCCTGCGCTGGTTCTGGTTCAGGGCGTGGTGTTTGCCTTTGCCTCTATTGAACTGGTGGGGACGGCGGCGGGCGAATGTAAAGATCCGCAGACGATGGTTCCAAAAGCGATCAACAGCGTTATCTGGCGCATTGGCCTGTTTTATGTTGGTTCCGTGGTACTGCTGGTTCTGCTGCTGCCGTGGAATGCCTACCAGGCAGGTCAGAGTCCGTTCGTGACCTTCTTCTCTAAGCTTGGCGTGCCTTACGTTGGCAGCGTGATGAACATCGTGGTACTGACTGCGGCGCTCTCCAGCCTGAACTCCGGTCTTTACTCTACCGGTCGTATTCTGCGCTCCATGTCGATGGGTGGCTCTGCACCGAAATTCATGTCGAAGATGAGCAAGCAGCATGTCCCTTACGCGGGCATTCTGGCAACGCTGGTGGTGTATGTTTTCGGTGTGTTCCTGAACTATCTGGTACCGTCTCAGGTGTTTGAGATCGTGCTGAACGTTGCCGCACTCGGCATTATCGCCTCCTGGGCCTTTATCGTGGTCTGTCAGATGCGTCTGCGTAAAGCGATTAAAGAAGGCAAAGCCGCTGACGTCAGCTTTAAGCTGCCAGGCGCACCGGTGACCTCATGGCTCACCCTGCTGTTCCTGTTCAGCGTGCTGGTACTGATGGCGTTTGACTACCCGAACGGCACCTACACCATTGCCACCATCCCACTGCTGGCAGTGCTGTTGATTGCAGGCTGGTTTGGCGTACGTAAACGCGTTCACGAAATTCACAGCACCGCGCCGGTTCATCCTGATGATGAAAAGCAAGACGGCCCGCTGATTGAAGAGACCTCGCGTTAATTATCAAAAAAGGGAAGGCATTTGCCTTAATGCTTGTCAGTTAAACCTGGTGGATAATTCCGTTCACCTTAATATCCGCAGAAAATAATACGCTCACAATCTGTGAACGGGACAAGGGGGCCACCGCGGCCCCCTTATCAATCCCCGCGGCCCCGCAGAGAAATCGGTGCTTCGCACTGCACTCACCTCCCGACCCGCTGCCTGCGGTCGGCTCGACTCAAGTGAAGTGGTTTAATAGTTTTAGACACGTTCAGAGGTTATAAATTAAATAACTGATGAGGTGCAAAAAATGAATTCACGCCGATTTACCCCAGAGTTTAAACGCGAGTGCGCTGAGCTGGTCCTTGACCATGGCTACTCATTCCGCCAGGCCTGCGAAGCCTCTGATGTCGGTGTCACGGCCATGAGACGCTGGGTCAGACAGCTTGAAATTGAACGTGGTGGCCTGGTTTTATCCGGTCAGGGCATCCCCTCTCCGGCTCCTCCGCTCACGCCAGAGCAGCAGTACATTCGTCAGCTTGAAGAACGGGTTCAGCGGCTTGAGAGGGACAAGGAGATATTAAAAAAGGCTACTGTAGATTCAATTGGTCAACGCAACAGTTATGTGAAAACATGGGGTTGCGGAGGTTTTTTGAATGAGACGAACATTTACAGCAGAGGAAAAAGCCTCTGTTTTTGAACTATGGAAGAACGGAACAGGCTTCAGTGAAATAGCGAATATCCTGGGTTCAAAACCCGGAACGATCTTCACTATGTTAAGGGATACTGGCGGCATAAAACCCCATGAGCGTAAGCGGGCTGTAGCTCACCTGACACTGTCTGAGCGCGAGGAGATACGAGCTGGTTTGTCAGCCAAAATGAGCATTCGTGCGATAGCTACTGCGCTGAATCGCAGTCCTTCGACGATCTCACGTGAAGTTCAGCGTAATCGGGGCAGACGCTATTACAAAGCTGTTGATGCTAATAACCGAGCCAACAGAATGGCGAAAAGGCCAAAACCGTGCTTACTGGATCAAAATTTACCATTGCGAAAGCTTGTTCTGGAAAAGCTGGAGATGAAATGGTCTCCAGAGCAAATATCAGGATGGTTAAGGCGAACAAAACCACGTCAAAAAACGCTGCGAATATCACCTGAGACAATTTATAAAACGCTGTACTTTCGTAGCCGTGAAGCGCTACACCACCTGAATATACAGCATCTGCGACGGTCGCATAGCCTTCGCCATGGCAGGCGTCATACCCGCAAAGGCGAAAGAGGTACGATTAACATAGTGAACGGAACACCAATTCACGAACGTTCCCGAAATATCGATAACAGACGCTCTCTGGGGCATTGGGAGGGCGATTTAGTCTCAGGTACAAAAAACTCTCATATAGCCACACTTGTAGACCGAAAATCACGTTATACGATCATCCTTAGACTCAGGGGCAAAGATTCTGTCTCAGTAAATCAGGCTCTTACCGACAAATTCCTGAGTTTACCGTCAGAACTCAGAAAATCACTGACATGGGACAGAGGAATGGAACTGGCCAGACATCTAGAATTTACTGTCAGCACCGGCGTTAAAGTTTACTTCTGCGATCCTCAGAGTCCTTGGCAGCGGGGAACAAATGAGAACACAAATGGGCTAATTCGGCAGTACTTTCCTAAAAAGACATGTCTTGCCCAATATACTCAACATGAACTAGATCTGGTTGCTGCTCAGCTAAACAACAGACCGAGAAAGACACTGAAGTTCAAAACACCGAAAGAGATAATTGAAAGGGGTGTTGCATTGACAGATTGAATCTACAACAGCTTTGCTGATGTCGGACGCCAGCAAGCCCTGAAACTTGTCGCCGCCCTGAGCCAGGAATACAGCGTAAAAGAGCTCTGTGCGGTCCTCGGCGTTTGCCGGAGTCTGGTTTACTACCATCGCAAACGCCAGAAACAACCGGATACGACGCGAATTGCCCTACAGCGAAGGGTGGCCGAGCTACACCGTCTTGGGCGGGGCTCAGCCGGAGCAAGAACGTTGTCTTTACTGCTTCGCCGCGAAGGAGAAAACGTTGGGCGTTACAAGGCCGGGCGACTGATGAAAGAAGCCGGTCTGGTGAGCAGGCAGCCCGGAAAACACCGCTATCGCCTGTGTAACCGGCAGTCTAATCTGGCGGAAAATCATCTCAGTCGCAATTTTACGGTAAATGCACCGGATAATGTGTGGTGTGGAGATATCACTTTTATCAGAACACAAGCGGGCTGGCTGTATCTGGCAGTGGTACTGGATTTATACGCGCGAAAAGTGGTGGGTTGGGCGTTCTCGTCTGTGGCTGACAGCCAGCTGGCGCAGAATGCCCTTACAATGGCCTGGGAAAACCGGGGCCGTCCAAAAGGATTAATGTTCCACTCTGACCAGGGTTCTCAGTATGCCAGCATGTCATACAGGGACATAGCGAAGCTGTACGGCATCAGACTCAGCATGAGTCGCAAAGGAAACTGCTGGGACAATGCCGTTGCAGAGAGGCTGTTCCGGAGTCTTAAAACGGAATGGTTGTTACGTGAAGGCTACCGAAACAGAAGTGAAGCAGTGAAGGATGTGGTTCAGTACCTGAGTGGGTATTACAACCGGGTAAGGCCGCATAAAAACAACGGAGGGTTAACACCTGCCGAGATGGAAAGACAAAGAACCTCAGGTCGTGTCCAAATTAAGTAGACCACTTCAGCATTAGCCTGCATCCCTGCAGGCAATGCCCTCTCGGCGCATCCCTGCGCCTCGCCCCGGCCTCCAGGAAACGCTTCGGCGATTTTCAGCCGGACTCACGCTCCCTCAACCTTCTTCATCGCCTGAATGTGGCACGGGTGTTGAGTCCCCGCTGAAATCGGCGAACCGGAGACCGGATGACAAGGGCTGGACGCCAGGGATGGCGGCCAGAGGCGAAACGAGACAGGACAAAATTGCCGGAAGCAATTTTGAACAACGCTTGCGTTGGCCCCGAAGGGGCGAGTCCCAGGGATGGGACGAGTAATCTTGAGTCGAGCCGACCGCAGGCAGCCGGTCGGGAGGTGAGCGCAGTGCGAAGCACCGATTTCTCTGCGGGGCCGCGGGGATTGGCAAGGGGGCCGCGGTGGCCCCCTTGTCCCGTTCACAGGTTGTGAGCGTATTATTTTCTGCGGATATTAAGGTGAACGGAATTATCCACCATGCTTAACTGACAAGCATTAGATCATATGACCCTTTTTTTCCGGGTAGCGAACTCAGAACGTTTCCCAGTTATCCCCGTTATCCGCGACCGTTGGACGTAACGCCGCAGGTTTTACGGCCACAGAGGTCTGAGGTTGTCCACGCCCCTGTGTTTTACCACTCAACCGAAACGCTCCGACGGCCTCAGTCAGACGCGCACCCTGCTCTTCGAGCGATGCCGCGGCTGCAGAGGCTTCTTCCACCAGCGAGGCGTTCTGCTGGGTGACTTTATCCATCTCCGAAATCGCCTGGCTCACCTGCACAATACCCCGGCTCTGTTCGTCAGACGCAGCGGCAATCTCCAGCATAATATCGGTGACGCGTTTAACCGCCTCGACAATTTCATTCATGGTGTTGCCCGCAGCCACCACCTCGCCGGAACCCTGGTCAATCAGTGACACGGATTCGTTGATCAGACTTTCAATCTCTTTTGCTGCATTCGCACTGCGACTTGCCAGAGTACGCACCTCACTCGCCACCACCGCAAAACCACGGCCTTGCTCACCCGCTCGTGCGGCTTCTACCGCGGCGTTGAGTGCCAGGATATTAGTCTGGAACGCAATGCTGTTAATGACTGCGGTAATTTCAGAGATTTTCTTCGAACTGGTGGAGATGTTACCCATTGTTTTCACCACGCCGGAAACCATCTGACCACCGCGGCTGGCTTTGCCAGAGGCATCTTCCGCCAGCTTGCTTGCATGATGTGCGTTATCGGCGTTTTGCTTCACGGTTGCCGTCAGCTGTTCCATGCTGGCTGCCGTCTGTTCAATGGCGGCGGCCTGCTGCTCGGTGCGTGAAGAGAGGTCGGTGTTACCGGCAGAAATCTCGCTGGTGCCGCGGTAGATCTCTTCCGCTCCCTGACGCACGGTGCCTACCGTGGTCACCAGAGAGCGCTGCATGATTTGCAGATCGCGCGTCAGACGCCCGATTTCGCTACGCCCTGCCACATCCTCCGACATGGTCAGATCGCCTTTAGCGATATTCTCAATGCGCGTTGCGGCACGTTGCAGCGGGTTGATCACCGTGCGGCGCAGTACGATGAAGGTCATGACCGTCAGCACCAGTGCCAGCCCGAACGCACCGATCATAAACATCAGCCCCAGTTGTGTTCGGGTATGTGCCTCTGCTGTCAATGCGTTGGCACGATCGGTACGGATTTTAATCGCCTTCAACAACACGTCGTTATAGGCGTCATCCAGCGGACGCGCAATGTCATTTTCGTGGTTAATGATGGCTTCAAACATGCCGTTTTTGGCAAATTTGAGCATCGGCTGAAGACCGGCGATATACGCGTCATAATGCGCTTTTATGTCAGCATCCAGCGCTTCGTCGGCAGGTGTGCGCACAGCGCGATTCATGTACGCGTTAAATCCCTCCTGCGACTGCTTAATGCGCGTTTCTGCTTCACTGATGTTTTGCTTCATCGCCTCCATTTCAGCGATACGGCTTGCCGCACCTGCATGGATCATGTTGATACGCGCGGTTCGCAGGTGGTTAGAGCTGTTTGATAAACCCAGACGAACCTGAATTTCTGATGTGACATCCTGCTGATCGGTATCCGCTTTCAACAGGAAATAGCCCGCCAGGCCTGAGCTCAAGGCAAACAGAAGAATGATGCCACCGAGAATGGAGGAAAACAGCGGAACCAGCCTGATGTGATGCAAGAAGCTCAGCTTTTGCTGCGCCTGCATCGAAGTTGTGTTGTCCATGACCGTCGACTCTCTTGTAGGTAAGATGCGTATAAACACGCCTGTAAAATAGTCATCGGCACGGCAGGAAATTTGATTATGGCGAAAAGCGCAAGACAGGTCACACTTTAGAGAAGATTATTAAAGAAAGGCCAGCGGCAAAAACCGCTGGCAGAATAATTAGTTGTCGCCGAAATGGATGACGGTACGAATGGACTTACCTTCGTGCATCAGATCGAATGCTTCATTGATCTGTTCCAGCGGCAGGCGATGGGTGATGAACGGATCGAGCTGAATTTTCCCGGCCATCGCATCTTCAACCATGCCCGGCAGTTGGGTGCGACCTTTCACGCCACCGAATGCCGAACCACGCCATACACGCCCCGTCACCAGCTGGAACGGACGCGTTTTGATCTCCTGACCTGCACCCGCCACGCCAATGATAACGCTCTCACCCCAGCCTTTATGGCAGCATTCGAGGGCAGAACGCATCACGTCAACGTTACCAATGCATTCAAAGCTGAAATCGACACCACCGTCAGTCAGTTCAACAATGACGTCCTGAACCGGTTTTTCGTCATCTTTCGGGTTCACGAAATCGGTCGCCCCCATTTCGCCCGCCAGCCGGAATTTCTCCGGATTGGTATCAACCGCGATGATACGACCGGCTTTTGCCTGTACCGCTCCCTGGATAACCGCCAGACCAATGCCACCGAGACCGAACACCGCAACGGTGTCGCCCTCTTTGACTTTCGCCGTGTTATGCACCGCGCCGATCCCGGTGGTCACACCGCAACCCAACAGACAGACTTTGTCCAGCGGAGCCTGCGGGTTCACTTTTGCCAGCGAGATCTCCGCGCAGACGGTGTACTCACTGAAGGTACTGGTCCCCATGTAGTGATAAACCGGCTCACCGTTGTAAGAGAAACGGGTGGTACCGTCCGGCATCAGCCCTTTCCCCTGCGTCGCACGCACGGCCTGGCAGAGGTTGGTTTTACCGGATTTACAGAACTTACACTCGCCACATTCCGCAGTGTACAGCGGAATGACGTGATCGCCTGGCTTCAGGCTGGTCACACCCTCGCCCACTTCCACCACGATCCCACCGCCTTCATGGCCGAGCACTGCCGGGAATACGCCTTCAGGATCATCCCCTGACAGGGTGAATGCATCGGTATGACACACGCCGGTATGGGTAATTTTGATCAGCACTTCGCCTTTTTTCGGTGGTGCGACATCAATTTCAACGATTTTCAGCGGCTGGCCTGGGCCGAACGCGACAGCTGCGCGAGATTTCATAGTGTCTCTTCCCTTGTTGTGAGGTCTGTGGGTTTATTTTAGATAAGAGCGCAGTAAATGGCCGACTTCTGCCATCCGAACTGCCCGCTGATCCGGGGTTGTCTCCCCCGTCACCAGCTCATCTTTGAGGTGAATTTCGACCATCTCGCCCATCAGGCCATTAGCAGCACCGCGCACGGCGGCAATTTGCTGCAGGATAGCCAGACAGGGATCGCCTGATTCCAGCGCGCGCTCAAGCGCATCGACCTGCCCCCGAATGCGGCGAACGCGGGTCAGGATACGCTTTTTATCTTCGGGCGAATGCGGCATACGGCTCTCCTTAGATACTATAGGGGGGTATGGTATTTGAGTTATTTGTTTATGTAAACCGTCCATTGCATCTGATATTCCCTTTCCCGCAAAATGCTGTAATATGCGATTTATTGCGACATTCTGCAGGATTAAAAGAAACATGCACAAAACCGCCAGGCAAAAATATGTCATTGATATTCTGAGTGAACAGGGCCAAGCCAGTATTACTGAGCTTGCAGAAAAGCTGCAGGTTTCTGCTGATACTATCCGCCGTGATTTGACCGACCTCGAAAAACAGGGTCTGGCACAGAAGAACCACGGCGGGGCTATCGCGCTTAATCTCCCGGCAATGGATCGCCAGGGCAGAAATACGCTGCTGCCTGAAACCAAGCAACGTCTGGGAAAACGGGTGGCGGAAAGCGTCCCTGCCGGGTCGACGCTGTTTCTGGATGCCGGCAGCACGGTGATGGCGGTTGCGCGTTTTCTTAAGGGGCCATTGACGGTGATCACCCCCTCGCTGGATATCGCGCAGCATTTTAGCGACCGGGAAGATATCGGGCTGATCCTGCTCGGCGGAAAATGGGATCAGAAGCAGCGCCTGTTTGCCGGTAGCGCCACGCTATCCCTGCTGTCCCGCTACCGGGCGGACATTGCTATCCTCGGCGCGTGCGCCATTCACGCCCGGCTCGGCCTGAGCGCCAGCACAGAAGCCGATGCGGAAGTCAAACGAGCCATGCTGGCGGCAAGCCATGAACACTGGATCGTCGCCGACCATTTGAAATTAAACCACTGTGAACCGCATCTGGTTTGCGGGTTATCCGACATTCATCAACTGTTTTTAGACCGTCCCTGGGCTGAAGCCGGGGATACTGACGCATTGCAAATCACCCTTGCAGACGCGTAATAACGTGGAGAAGGTCATGAATAAAATGAAGACAATTAACATTGCACTGATCGGGTATGGATTTGTGGGTAAAACCTTCCATGCTCCGCTGATCCAGTCGGTTGAAGGACTTAAGCTGGCGGTGGTTTCTTCTCGCGATGAAGAAAAGGTCAAACGTGATATCCCGGATGCGACCGTTGTGGCGTCCCCCGAAGAGGCAATCCAGCATCCGGATGTTGACCTGGTGGTAATAGCCTCCCCTAACGCAACTCATGCGCCGCTGGCGACGCTTGCCCTCAACTCAGGCAAACATGTGGTGGTGGATAAACCATTCACCCTTGATATGCAGGAAGCACGCGACCTGATTGCCCTGGCTGATGAAAAGCAGCTGCTGCTCTCCGTCTTCCACAACCGCCGCTGGGACAGCGATTTCCTCGGTATTAAGCAGGTTATTGAACAAGGCAGTCTCGGTAAGATTAAACACCTTGAGTCACATATCGATCGTTTCCGCCCGGAAGTTCGCGTGCGCTGGAGAGAGCAAAACGTCCCGGGGAGTGGTTTGTGGTTTGACCTGGGGCCGCACCTGATCGACCAGACGCTGCAGCTCTTTGGCCTGCCTCAGTCCGTTCAGGGCAATATTGCGACACTGCGCGACGGCGCAGAAATTAATGACTGGGCACACGTTGTATTAAATTACCCGGAGCACAAGGTCATTCTGCATTGCAGCATGCTGGTTGCGGGCGGGACATCCCGTTTTACCGTACACGGGGATAAAGGCAGCGTGGTAAAAGCCAGAATTGACCAACAGGAGGCGCAACTGCTGGCTGGCGTTATTCCAGGTAGCGAAAGCTGGGGGGAAGACAGCGACGATATGCTGCTGTTTGGTGCCAGCGGCGACGCGCAGGCGGTTAAAACCCCGAAAGGCGACCAGCGCCAGTATTACATCAATGTGCGCGATGCGCTGACAGGTAAGATCGATAACCCGGTTCATCCTGTTGAGGCATTAGCGGTCATGGCAGTGCTGGAGGCGGCAGTGAAATCATCAGAGACAGGGTCAACCCAGTCGCTGGAATTGACGCCAGAAGAACGCGCCCATCTGCAATAATCAGACGTGAAGGATGCCCTGCAGTTCACCGCAGGGCATAAAAATCATGGGGTCTGGCTTTTTTTCGGCATCATGCGCAGAAGCGTGTTGTCTTTCCAGAAGTAGTGATGCATCAGCGCCGCCAGTGCGTGCAGGCCAATGATAAAATACCCCAGATTGGCCAGCGTCACGTGCCACTCTTTCAGAACGTCCACCAGGTCAAAATTCGATTCCGCCGCGTACGGCATCACCATGCCAAAGGCAAACCAGTCATTACCACGGTTATACATCATCATAATACCCACCAACGGTAAGGCGATAAACAGCAGATAAACAACCAGATGCCCCAGATGGGATAACCCTGTCACCATCGCTTTAGGCTTCGGCTGGATCGGCGGTGAGCGGAATTTGAGGCGAACCAGCAGGCGCGTCACCATCAGCACCAGAATCGCGATACCGCACGAGGCGTGGATCATATTAATCAGGGGACGGGCGGTACGGGGGAAAAAGCCTCTGAACTCCATTGCACAGTAGGCCACGATAATTAACAGAAACACCAGCCAGTGAATGCTTATTTGCAGGCTTGTATATTTAGTGCGCATGTCATTTCCTGATAAAGAACAAATACCGCGCCAACATAACCAGCTTTCCCTAAAAATTCATTAACTTTTCTGCATGGTTTTTCAAATACTTCCCCAGGGATGAAGCATCTTCAATTGCCGCCATGCCCGTCATGGTCTAAGCCTGGATGAGTTCACACTGTCGCACCGACACGTTCACCAGGAGTAAACCATGAGTAAAATTGGTATTAACGGATTTGGACGCATTGGACGCCTTGTACTTCGTCGCCTTCTTGAAACCCAGGACAGCAACACCGTCGTTGCCATCAACGATCTTACCTCCCCCAAAGTTCTGGCCTATCTGCTCAGACATGATTCTAACTACGGCGGCTTTCCGTGGAGCGTTGATTTCACCGAAGATTCGCTGATTGTCGATGGCAAATCGATCGCGGTTTACGCCGAAAAAGAGGCTAAACATATTCCGTGGAAAACGGCTGGGGTCGATATCGTCGTGGAATGCACCGGTTTTTATACTTCGGAAGAGAAATCCAGAGCCCATCTGGATGCAGGAGCCAGAAAAGTGCTGATCTCGGCCCCCGCAGGTGAGATGAAAACCATTGTGTTCAACGTCAACGACGACACCATCGATAGTCGCGATACGATCATTTCCGTCGCCTCCTGCACCACCAACTGCCTGGCTCCGCTGGCGAAAGCCCTGAACGACGCATTTGGTATCAACGTGGGTACCATGACCACCATTCACGCCTATACCGGTACTCAGGCGCTGGTGGATGGCCCGCGCGGGAAAGATCTTCGCGCCTCGCGCGCGGCGGCGGAAAATATCATCCCGCACACCACCGGGGCTGCAAAGGCCATTGGTCTGGTGATCCCGGCCCTCAGCGGCAAACTGAAAGGTCATGCGCAGCGCGTCCCGGTCAAGACCGGTTCCGTGACTGAGCTGGTTTCTGTCCTGAACAAAAAGGTCACCGTCGAGGAGATTCATCAGGCGCTGAAACGGGCCACGGAAAACAATGAATCATTCGGTTATACCGATGAAGAGATTGTCTCTTCCGATGTGATCGGCTCTCACTTTGGGTCAGTATTTGATGCCACCCAGACAGAAGTGACAGATGCGGGTGACGTGCAACTGGTCAAAACCGTCGCCTGGTACGACAACGAATACGGGTTTGTCACACAGCTGGTGCGTACGCTGGATAAGTATGCCGCGCTGTAACTCAACATCCCCTCTCTGCTGAGAGGGGAATCTTCAGAGCAGTGAACGGCTGGCGAGGGCATCGGTCAGGATCGCGTCCTCGCGCAAGGTACGCCACGCGACGTCGACGTCTGAAGGAAATTCAACATGGGCGATAAAATCTCGCCCTGCCGGGCCGTAGCCGTTAATGTCGTCATGCAGGCGCGGGAGCTCACCCAGCACCAGCGACAAATAACGTTCAACAGGCCAAAGGCCTTCATTCCCGCCCCGCAAGACCAGACCATCATCGCTATTTTGCAACACCGGCGTTACGCCGGGATGGCTTACCCACATCGGTGATACAGGCTCGTCCCGACACACACGTGCAAAAGTCGCCATAGTGCGTCGCTGCATGGTAGGGTCCTGAACCACCAGCACGCGTTCAGCGGCCAGACGGTGGCGTTTTATCATCTCCCGGCTAAAGCGGGCGTTCTCACCACAGTTGGTTGACTGATCTTCCACCAGAATCCGTTCCGCAGGGATATTCCAGAACTCACGCGCGATATCCGCCAGAATGGCGGCTTCAGCGCGCCCAGCGGTGGGAAGCGTGTTATAGCGGGGATGGCGCGCAATCGCGGCATACAAAAAAGAGGTGGAGTGGCCGATACCACCACTGATAAGCAGCGGAACACCCTGCTCTGCCGCCACGCGACAGGCAGCGTCGATAGTCGGAATAACCGCATTTCCCGCCAGAATGACAAGATCAACGGACTGATCGTTCTGCAGATCGTCCTGCGCCAGCCACTCTCCCACAATGTTAATGGCATGGCGTGTGGCGTCGGGTAAACAAGGGAAACGTACCCGTGTCATAGTGATATCCTTACAGTGTTTGGGTCAGAGTACTGCGCACATCGTGGCTGAACAGGAGATATCTCCGAAAGCCGACATCCCCGTCACCCCGGCAGATTGCCATCTTTCTGGAATAATCAAAAACAGCCGGGCTAACCTGCATTTTATGCTTTCGATTAACCATCATACAAAACATTACGCCACTCACCTCCAGTGAAAAAGCACCGATTGCTGATTATTTCATCGTGACCCTGTCAGCGCTCGTTTTTCATTAACTTTTCCACTCACATATGATTAACATGAATGAATCATATTCATTTGAACTCTGTTTTACGTCAGACGCTGAATCATCGGACACCAGGTAGTAGGCCAGGAAACGCTTTAAGACAAGCCTGAAACTAAGGAGTCAATCTGTGCAACAACAATGGTCTGCAGTCGATAATTACATGATTTCTTC
Source organism: Enterobacter cloacae (assembly GCA_014169315.1). Taxonomy (NCBI): domain Bacteria; kingdom Pseudomonadati; phylum Pseudomonadota; class Gammaproteobacteria; order Enterobacterales; family Enterobacteriaceae; genus Enterobacter; species Enterobacter cloacae. The sequence goes on from AP022133.1 coordinate 2,547,745, forward strand.
GCTCATTCCTCAGGATGAGGTTCTCCAGCAGGTTCTCGAAAACAACAAACGTGCCGGTTTACCTGAGCACGACGTTGCCGCTAATCAGGGGCAGCTTCTGGCCCTCTTTGTCCGTATGACACAGGCAAGACGCATTCTGGAGATTGGCACGCTGGGTGCTTACAGCGCCATCTGGATGGCTCGCGCCCTGCCGGCTGACGGGAAGCTGATGACACTCGAAGCTGACCCGGTACATGCTGAGGTGGCACGCACGAATATCCAGCTGGCGGGGCTTAATGAGCGCATTGAACTGACAGAAGGTCCGGCGCTCAAATCCCTCGAACAATTTGGCGATATTCCCCCGTTTGACCTGATTTTTATTGATGCCGATAAACCAAACAATCCCGGCTACCTTGAGTGGGCACTGTACTACTCGCGTCCGGGCACGTTGATTATCGGTGATAACGTCGTGCGCGACGGCGAAGTCATTAACGGCCAAAGTGATGACGCACGCGTACAGGGCGTTCGGCGGTTTATTGAGATGACGGGAGATAATCCACGTCTTACTGCCACAGCGCTGCAAACGGTCGGTCTGAAGGGGTGGGATGGCTTTACGCTGGCAATAGTGAACGGATGAACATGTGTGCCGGAGGGTTCCCCTCGCCCCAGAGGGGTGAGGGAATTGTGCACTGCCCGATTACTTTACGGGGGAACCCTCATCCCACCGGGAGAGGGATTCCCGGGTAACTGCTACGCTGAAACCTGCTCCATTGCCTGCAAAATACGTTTATCCGAAATCGGATATGGCGTTCCCAGTTGCTGAGCGAAGAAGCTGACGCGCAGCTCTTCAATCATCCAGCGGATCGCCTGCACGTCTTCATCTTCGCGGCGCGCCGGAGGTAACTTGTTCAGCCACTGCTGCCACGTCTGCTGAACGCTCTCCACTTTCAGCATCTGCGCGCGGTCACGATGTGGGTCGATGGCCATTTTCTCCAGACGTTTTTCTATCGCCTGCAGGTAACGCAGGGTGTCACCCAGACGTTTAAAGCCATTGCCGGTAACAAACCCACGGTAAACCAGCCCCGCCATCTGAGCTTTCACATCCGATAGCCCAAGCGCCATCGTCATATCCACGCGCCCTTTCAGGCGTTTGTTGATGTTGAACACGGTTGTCAGGATCTGCTCGACCTGTTTAGCAATTTCCACGACGGTGTCGTTCAGCTCTGCCCGCACCTTATCGTGCAGCGTGACAAACGCCTCTTCCGACCAGACCGGGCCACCCGCCTCGTTAATCAGCTTATCCACGCCGCAGGAGATACAGTCGTCGATAAGATCCAGCACCTTGCCGTACGGGTTAAAGTACAGACCCAGTTTGGCTTTGTTCGGTAACTTCTCGTGCAAATACTTGATCGGCGACGGGATGTTGAGCAGCAGCAAACGACGCAGCCCGCGCCACATCATCTGCTGCTGTTCCTGCGGATTATCGAACAGCTTGATCGCCACGCTGTCACGCTCATCCACCAGTGCTGGCCAGGCCTTCACTTTATAGTTGCCGCGTTTCTGCTCGTAGCTTTCCGGCAGTTGACCAAAACTCCAGATGTGCAACCCGCTCTGCTCGATACCGTCATCCGCGACGGCAGAGAGTGTTTCCTGAACTTTGCCTTTCAGGGCATCTTTCAGTTCGGTTAGCGAACGGCCTTCCTGCAGTTTTTTGTTTTTATCGTCCACCACGCGGAAACTGATTTTCAGGTGATCGGGCACCTGATCCCAGTTCCAGTCATCGCGATCGATAGTGGTGCCGGTCATACGCCTGAATTCACGTTCAAGAGAATCCAGCAGCGGCAGCTCCAGCGGCGTCACGCGGCCTAAAAATGCTTCGGCATAGTTCGGCGCAGGAACAAAGTTACGGCGCACCGGTTTTGGCAGCGATTTAATCAACGCAATCACCAGCTCGCGGCGCAGGCCGGGGATCTGCCACTCAAACCCGCTCTCTTCCACCTGGTTTAACAACGGCAACGGGATATGCACCGTTACACCATCGGCATCCGTTCCCGGTTCAAACTGATAGGTCAGTCGCAGCTTGAGGTTGCCCTGGTGCCAGAAGTTCGGGTAATCGAGCTTACTGACCGACTCCGCCCCTTCCTTGATCAACATGCTCTTCTCAAAGTTGAGCAGGTCAGGCGTCTCTTTGCTGACTTTCTTCCACCAGTTGTCGAAATGACGGGCAGAAATCACATCGTGGCTGATGCGCTGGTCGTAAAACTCGAACAGTGCTTCATCGTCCACCAGAATGTCGCGGCGACGGGATTTATGCTCAAGTTCTTCAACTTCAGCACGCAGCTTAAGGTTTTCACGGAAGAACGCGTGGCGCGTCTGCCAGTCGCCTTCAACCAGCGCATGACGAATAAACAGCTCGCGGCACAGCGCCGGGTCAATCTGGCTGTAGTTAACCTTACGCGCCGCCACTACCGGCAGGCCATAAACGGTCACTTTTTCGGTCGCCATGACCGCGCCCTGCGCCCGCTCCCAGTGCGGTTCACTGTAAGCGCGCTTCAGCAGATGCTGAGCAACCGGCTCAACCCATTCAGGATCGATACGGGCAGCAATACGCCCCCACAGACGGCTGGTTTCCACCAGTTCGGCCACCATGGTCCACTTCGGCGGTTTTTTGAATAAACCAGAGCCAGGGAAGATGGAGAAACGGGCGTTACGTGCGCCGGTAAACTCCTGTTTTTCGGCATCTTTCATCCCGATATGGGACAGCAGACCGGTCAACAGCGCGATATGTATTTCACGGTATTCAGCCGGTTCGCTGTTCACCGGAATACCCAGTTCTTTCACCACCTGGCGCAGCTGAGTGTAGATATCCTGCCACTCGCGCACGCGCAGGTAGTTAAGGAAATCCACACGACACTGGCGGCGGAACTGATTCGACGACAGCGCTTTCTGCTGCTCGCCGAGGTAGTTCCACAGGTTCACAAAGGCGAGGAAATCGGATTCTTTATCGTGGAAGCGACGATGTTTCTCATCAGACGCTTGCTGTTTATCCATCGGCCGCTCGCGCGGATCCTGAATGGAAAGCGCCGAAGTGATGATCATCGCCTCGCGCACACAGCCGTGTTTCTGCGCTTCCAGCACCATACGTGCCAGACGCGGGTCAACCGGCAGCTGGCTGAGCTGACGCCCCTGCGGGGTCAGTTTATACGCCGTTGCCTGTTCGTCAGTGGTGATGGCTCCTAACTCTTCCAGAAGGCGCACGCCGTCCTGAATGTTGCGTTTATCCGGCGCTTCCACAAACGGGAACGCGGCGATATCACCCAGCCCCAGCGCGGTCATCTGCAGGATGACGGACGCCAGGTTGGTACGCAGGATCTCCGGGTCGGTAAACTCCGGGCGCGACAGGTAATCGTCCTCGGAATAGAGGCGAATACAAATCCCTTCCGATACACGGCCACAGCGCCCTTTACGCTGATTTGCAGAGGCCTGTGAAACCGGCTCAATCGGCAGACGCTGAACTTTGGTGCGGTAACTGTAGCGGCTGATACGCGCCGTACCCGGGTCGATGACATATTTAATGCCCGGCACGGTCAGCGAGGTTTCCGCCACGTTGGTTGCCAGCACGATGCGACGCCCGCTGTGCGCCTGGAACACACGGTTCTGTTCACTGTTCGACAGGCGTGCGTACAACGGCAGGATCTCCGTATGGCGCAGGTCACGCTTGCTGAGCGCATCAGCGGTATCGCGAATTTCACGCTCGCCGCTCATAAAGATCAGGATATCGTCCGCGCTTTCGTTCCCCAGCTCATCGACGGCATCGAAAATAGCCTGCAACTGGTCGCGCTCGGTATCATCCGCCTCTTCAACAATCGGGCGATAACGCACTTCCACCGGGAAAGTACGGCCAGAAACTTCGATAATCGGTGCATTGTTGAAATGCTTCGAGAAACGTTCCGGGTCGATGGTCGCGGAAGTAATGATGATTTTCAGATCCGGGCGACGTGGCAGCAGCTCTTTCAGGTAGCCGAGCAGGAAATCGATATTCAGGCTGCGTTCATGCGCTTCATCGATGATGATGGTGTCGTACTGCATCAGCAGCCTGTCCTGCTGGATTTCGGCCAGCAGAATACCGTCGGTCATCAGCTTGACCATGGTGTTATCGCTAACGTGATCGCTGAATCGCACCTTGTAACCAATGCAACCGCCCGGCTCCGTTTGCAGCTCTTCGGCAATACGGTTCGCCACGGTACGCGCCGCCAGACGACGCGGCTGCGTATGACCAATCAGCCCTTTCACACCGCGCCCCAGCTCCATGCAAATTTTCGGCAACTGGGTGGTTTTCCCGGAACCCGTTTCCCCCGCGACAATCACCACCTGGTGGTCTCGCACGGCGTTAAGGATGTCCTGTTTTTTCTGGCTGACAGGCAGGTTTTCCGGGTAGGTGATATCCGGACGTGCGGCTTCGCGCAGCACAACCTTCCCTGCTGCCTGTTCAATCTCTTTCGCCATCTCCTGGTAAATGGCCTGTTGTGCATCAGGATTTTTAACCTTCTTGACCCCGTGCAGACGGCGGGCAAACCGCTGTTTGTCGCGCAGCATCAACGAATCAAGCTGTTGCAGGAGCATCGGGAAGGTTAATTTTTGTTGTTCTGTCATAGCGTTAACGGGCAGTGCTCTGCCGGGTAAAATCTCATTTTAATGATTGCTATAGAGTACCACATTGGCGCTTTCAGTGCCTTATTCAAAAAATTCGAACATAGACTTCGATATATTGCGCTATCTCTGCGACAGGATTGTGAATAAAGTGTCAACAAGCAACGGGGCACCCCCCTTCAATCAAATGCAAAACAGGAATCACCCATGAGCAAAGTATTAGTTTTGAAATCCAGTATTCTGGCAGGGTACTCTCAGTCTGGTCAGTTGTCTGATTACTTCGTTGAGCAGTGGCGTGAACAGCATCCTGCTGATGAAATCACCGTACGTGACCTGGCTGCCCGCCCAATTCCTGTGCTGGATGGCGAACTGGTTGGCGCGCTGCGTCCAGGCGACACCCCACTGACCTCACGTCAGCAGGAAGCGCTGGCTCTCTCTGATGAGCTGATTGCTGAGCTGCAGGCGCACGACGTCATCGTGATCAACGCCCCAATGTACAACTTCAACATTTCAACTCAGTTGAAGAACTACTTCGACCTGGTAGCGCGTGCAGGCGTAACCTTCCGTTACACCGAGAATGGCCCAGAAGGTCTGGTTAAAGGTAAACGTGCTGTGGTTCTGACCAGCCGTGGCGGTATTCACAAAGATACCCCAACTGACCTGGTTACACCGTACCTGAGCGTCTTCCTGGGCTTCATCGGCATCACCGACGTGAACTTCGTGTTCGCCGAAGGTATCGCTTACGGCCCGGAAATGGCGACCAAAGCGCAGTCTGATGCGAAAGCCGCTATCGATGATTTCGTAGCCGCCTAAGATTTCCCCCTCTCACCGCCTGGTGAGAGGGTTTTTCTTTTTCCCGCCATTTCGTTATTATCCGCACCCACTCTCCTGTCGGGCTGCCTGATGTCTGCGATTATTGATACTTTTATTGCCCCGCCGTGCTTTGCGGAAATAGAGATCCTCTGGCAGGATGACGACCTTATACTGATCAACAAACCTTCAGGGTTGTTGAGCCTCTCAGGTAAAAACCCGCAAAACCTCGATTCTGTACACTACCGCCTGGTACAGGCCTTCCCCGGCTGCACGCTGGTGCATCGTCTTGATTTCGGCACCTCCGGGCTGATGGTGATTGCCCGTAATAAGGCGATCAATGCCGCGCTCTGCCATCAGTTCAGCCAGCGCGCCATCAACAAGGTTTACACGGCTCTGCTCTGCGGGCATGTGGATAACAACGAGGGGGTCATTGATGCACCGATTGCCAAAGATCCGGCGCTGTTCCCGCTAATGTCGATTTGCGCCATCAACGGCAAACCTGCCCGCTCCCGTTATCGGGTGGTAGAGCGAATGTTTCAGGAACAGGAAGACGGAACGGTGTTACCGTTGACGCGCGTGCAGCTTACCCCGGAGACCGGGCGAACCCATCAACTACGCATTCACTGCCAGCAGTTAGGTCACCCGATTATCGGTTGCGATTTGTATGGTGGTCTTGAATGGCCGGGTACCGAACAGACGCCCCGGCTCATGCTGCACGCAAGCGGGCTGGATTTTGTTCATCCGGTGAGCGGAAAAGCGATCAACGCCCGTCACGACGCACCATTCTGAACGTTGCTTACCACATCAAATCATCAGGGATTTTGAAGTCTGCGTACGGATCGTCTTCATCCTGCTCTTCCTGGCTCAGCGCGCTGTTCAAAACAATACTTTCCGCATCACGCTGGGCGATTTTATCCGCCACCACTGCCGGGATAATCGCGTATTCACAATCACCGTTAGCGTTAATCACCAGGCGCGCAATGGCCAGACGACCATTAATCAACTGGGTTTGCGTCTGCTTATCGACGTCGATTTTTTTGATCAGATTACCGTCGGTGAAGTTAAAGGTGATCGTGCCTTTTGAAACGGTAATACGGTTCATTTCAATCAGCTGCTTCACCTGCGCTTTGAACTCTTTTGCAAGCACGGCCTGTTTTTGCTGTTCGCTGAGCTGCTTGTCACGTTCAATCTGCGCTTTCTTGTTCTCTTCCACAGCCTCTCTCGCCTCGCGAGCCTGTACGCGGGATTTTTTTGCCGTGCGCTGGACTTTAGCCATTTTCTTGCTGGTCACTAAGCCCGCTTTCAGCATCTGCTCTTGTAAGGTGAGTTTTGTCATGTTCGTTTCTAAACCGGTTGGAAATTTTGGCAATTATACCGGGAATTAGCGAGGGTGTACCAGACTGGCCGAACGTTAGTCCTTTTCACCATGTATGAAGATAGCTCATGTTGCATTGAAATTAAGTCACTTCCCCTGCGCCACTGGCTAAGGCATAAATGATGTATTGATAACTTTCTGGCAACATGAACTTAGGATGCATAACCACAATGAATAAAAATTTTACATTCACCCTTAAGCGCAGTTGCTTCGATGAGAACTATAACCCTTCAGAAAATACGCGTACTACGACCAATTTTGCCAACTTAGCGCGCGGTGAAAAGCGTCAGGAAAATCTGCGTAATACGCTGGTGATGATTAACAACCGTTTTAATGCATTAGCACGCTGGGATAACCCTAAATCCGACCGTTATTCTGTCGAGCTTGAAATTGTTTCTGTTGATATGAATGTTGGTGACGACAATAGCTTCCCGGCAATTGAAATACTGCAAACGTTCATTGTCGACAAAGAAACCAACGAGCGTGTTGAAGGCATTGTCGGGAATAATTTTTCTTCATACGTACGCGACTATGACTTCAGCGTATTGCTGCTCGATCACAATAAAGATCAATCCAGGTTCAGCATCCCACATAACTTTGGTGATTTGCATGGCAACATCTTTAAGCACTTTACACAATCCGCTGAATACCAGCAGAACTTCAAAAAGCCGCCAGTGATCTGCCTGAGTGTCTCCAGTAAAGATATCTACCACCGCACAGGTAACTCCCACCCGGTGTTGGGTATTGAGTATCAGCCAGAGGGGTCATCATTGACTGAGCAGTACTTCGGTAAAATGGGGCTGAAGGTTCGTTATTTCATGCCTGAAAACAGCGCAGCACCTTTTGCCTTTTATTATTCCGGCGATTTGCTTGCCGATTACACCAATCTTGAACTGATCGGAACCATCAGTACGATGGAGACATTTCAAAAGATTTATCGTCCGGAAATTTATAATGCGAACTCGGCGGCAGGACAATGCTATCAGCCGGATTTGAATCAACAGGATCATTCATTAACAAAAATTGTTTACGACCGGGAAGAACGTAGCCAGCTCGCTATTCAGCAGGGCAAGTTTACGGAAGAGCAATTTATTAAGCCCTACAAACACATTCTTGAGCAGTGGTCTCATAACTTCACGCTGTGATTAATCAATATTAAAAGGTTTATTATTATGAAAACATTGCTCCCGACATCAACGGCTGGCAGCTTACCTAAGCCAACCTGGCTTGCCCAACCCGAAACGCTGTGGTCCCCGTGGAAATTGCAGGACGATGAATTACGTGCCGGTAAGCAGGATGCCCTGCGTTTATCCCTCGACGAACAGCTACGCGCGGGTATCGATATCATCAGCGACGGCGAGCAAACCCGCCAACACTTTGTCACCACCTTTATTGAACATCTCAGCGGCGTGGATTTTGAAAACCGTCAGACTGTGCGCATTCGCAATCGCTATGATGCAAGTGTCCCTACCGTCGTGGATGCCGTGACGCGTCAAAAACCGGTTTTCGTTGATGATGCGAAGTACCTGCGCCAGCTCACTGACAAGCCGATCAAATGGGCACTGCCTGGCCCGATGACGATGATTGATACGCTCTACGATGCTCATTATAAAAGCCGCGAAAAGCTGGCCTGGGAATTTGCCAAAATCCTGAATCAGGAGGCCAGAGAATTAGAAGCCGCTGGTGTCGACATTATCCAGTTTGATGAACCTGCGTTTAACGTCTTCTTTGATGAGGTGAACGACTGGGGTATTGCTGCGTTAGAGCGTGCCATTGAAGGGCTGAAATGCGAAACGGCGGTGCATATCTGCTACGGATATGGCATTAAAGCCAATACCGACTGGAAAAAGACGCTGGGCTCAGAATGGCGACAGTATGAAGAAGCGTTCCCTAAGCTGCAGACGTCAAACATCGACATTATCTCCCTGGAGTGCCATAACTCACGCGTGCCAATGGACTTGCTGGAACTGATCCGTGGTAAAAAAGTGATGGTTGGCGCAATTGATGTCGCCACGAACAGTGTCGAAACGCCAGAAGAAGTGGCCGATACGCTGCGTAAAGCGCTGCAGTTTGTCGATGCCGACAAGCTTTACCCGTCAACCAACTGCGGTATGGCCCCGCTTTCCCGTCAGGTTGCCAACGGTAAGCTGAAGGCCCTGAGCGCCGGGGCAGAGATTATCCGCAAAGAACTCGGCGCGTAACCACTACCCCCGACGCAGGGATCATCGCGTCTGGCTGAGAATAATGCGATCACATAGACGGTCTCCCAGCCAGGCGCGGTCGCAAGCGATGACTTTTAGCGGCACGGGCGAGCACATCCGCGGAGTATTTGTTCTGGCTCAAGCCCCGCGTCCTTCCGCAAGGTTTTCCAGCCGATATCAAGGGAGAATGTGCAGTTATGGGCCACACGCTCATTTCCGGTATGAATGTTGTTCAGGTGTATAGCCGTTTCCGCTCAGTCTCATTAAACCTGCCTTTAGCTGGTTTATTACCTCATCTGAATTTATCCCCATTTGCGCGTGAATAATCGCGCCGTCAATGAGTAACATTATTTCACTGACGACGTTCTCATCAGCCATTCCCGTCAGCAACGTAATGACTTTCTTTGTTTCGAATTTATGATTGCGGCATATTTCTTTTATTTCGCTTTCAATATCTTCGGATTTTGCCTCTGCGCTGGCGTTAATAAACGCACAGCCGTGAAACTGGGGCGAAATAAACCATTCAGCGAGCGTTGCAGATAACGCATCAGAAGATATCTGGCTTTCGTCGAGATGTCGGCGCAGCGTGGTTTCAAACCACTTAATCCATATTTCATGCCGATATTGCAAATAGGCAAGAATAAGTAAACTTTTACTCGGAAAATGGCGATAAAACGTCACTTTCGTCACTTTCGCCTCTTTAATCAGCGTATCCACCCCTGTCGCCCTGAAGCCCGTGGAATAAAACAGATCGTGCGCCGTAAGTAATATCTTATCCCTGACGCTGATTTTTTTATCGTTGCTCGTGATTTCTGTATTCACTTTTCGGTAGCCTCAAACGAGAGTATTGACAGCGTTATTTTTCAGGACTAGATTACCGCAAGTAGACAGACCTGTCTACTTAATATCACTCTGAGGTAATCGCCATGAACACACGTCCTCCTTTACCGCCCTTTACGCGTGAAAGTGCCATCGAAAAAGTCAGACTGGCAGAAGATGGCTGGAACAGTCGCGACTCTGCGAAAGTCGCGCTGGCCTATTCGCTGGATACCCAATGGCGTAACCGCGCAGAATTCGCCAATAACCGTGAAGAGGCCCAGGCGTTTCTGGAGCGGAAGTGGAAGAAAGAGCTGGATTACCGTCTGATAAAAGAGCTTTGGGCATTCACAGAAAACCGGATCGCGGTTCGCTACGCCTATGAATGGCATGATGATTCAGGCAACTGGTTCCGTTCGTACGGCAATGAAAACTGGGAGTTCGATCCGGACGGATTGATGAAGCGTCGTTTCGCCTGTGTAAACGATATGCCGATCAAGGGATCAGAGCGACTGTTCCACTGGCTGCTGGGCAGACGCCCGGACGATCACCCCTCGTTGAGCGACCTTGGGCTATAGGATTTACGCATCACTCCGGGCCACCCCCGGTTACCCGGAGTGATGAATTTACAGTGCGCCCAGCTGTTTCATCAGTGTCAGGTTATCCTCAATATGCCAGTTAGCCACAATTTTACCTTCGCTGATTTCATAGATATCCGTGGCGATGAAATCTATTTTCTGCCCCATCCCCTTCAGCTTGCCAAATGTCCCGGTGAACGTACCACGAAAATGTAAATGGGATACGACACGGTTACCTGAAATAATCATTTGTTCAACGTCGCAGCGCAAATCAGGTACAGCTGAACGAAACGCCCTGGAGGCCAGAATTGCACCATCAGGTCCCTGCTTACGACCTTCAGGGGGCGTTTTATCAATGAAATTAATCGCCAGGGCGTCACGGGCCAGGGACTCTTTTCCCGTATTCCAGAATGTCGCATACTCTCTGGCAACATATTCATTCGCCGCTAATTGCGTCTGTGGCAGGCTCTTATCGACAATAAGATGTTCCGGTTTCACCAGTTCTACCTGGGCCGAAAAGGCTGTTCCTGTGGTAGCAGCAAGAATGAGCGCCATTACGCCTGGGGCCAAATACGTTGAATATTTCATAATCTCTCTCAACTCGTTATTAAGGTCACTGCAGATCATTCTCTTGCAGGTTGTAAATGGGGTAATCGGTATATCCCGTCGCGGTGCCACCAAACAGCGTGGCGGGATCACGCACCCGAGCCAGAGGCAAATGGTGCTCAAGTCGATGCGGTAAATCCGGGTTGGCAATAAACGGCCGACCGAACGCGATCAAGTCGGCATAGCCCGCAGCCAGTATTTTTTCCGCTTTATCAAGGTCATAGTTCCCCGCGACGATAAGGGTTCCCGTGAATACCTCACGAAGTGATTTACGGAAGTGGTCAGGCACTTGTGGCGCATCGTCCCAGTCAGCTTCGGCCAGGTGGATGAACGCAATCCCTCGCTGTTCACACCAGGCCGCGAGAGCGAGTATTGCCTCAGTGACCTGCGGATCGTTCATCCCGCGTTGGGTAATAAACGGTGACAGGCGGATGCCCGTGCGCTCGTGACCAATGGCCTCAGCAATGGCGTTCAACACCTCCTGCGCAAAACGGATCCGGTTGGCGAGGGTGCCGCCATACTCATCCGTGCGTTTGTTTGAGGTTTGACGCAGAAACTGGTCGATCAGATAGCCGTTTCCCCCGTGGACTTCCACGCCATCAAACCCGGCCTGAACAGCATTCAATGCAGCCTGACGATACTGAGCAATAATGCCGTGAATATCCTTACGTGAAAGCGTTCTCGGTTGCGGGCAGTCAACCATTTGGCCTTCACCTTTGTCATTCACTATCCACACCTTCGCGTCAGGAGCCAGGGCTGACGGGGCTACGGGCTTTCCATCCTGGTGAAAACTGGCATGCGACATCCGGCCGACGTGCCAGAGCTGAGAAAAAATCACACCTCCCGCCTGATGCACAGCCCCCGTGGTGAGTTGCCACCCTGTAACCTGGTCAGGAGAATGGATCCCGGGTGTCCATGAATATCCCTGGCCCTGGGGAGAGATCTGTGTGGCTTCCGTGATGATCAATCCTGCGCTGGTTCGTTGCCGGTAATACTCAGCCATCAGGGAGGACGGAATGTTTCCCGGCTGAAGTGAGCGCGCGCGCGTCATCGGTGCCATAACGATACGATTTTTCAGGTTCTGTTTACCCAACCTGTAACGTTCAAAAAGTGAAATACGGTTCATGATTTCATCCCTTGTGCTTTGGATGAAAACACTTTACAGATGGCTACTGACTTTGATAATTACACGAAAAACAGATGCACTTTTCGGAAAAAATGAATAATGGGCAAACTTGAAGACATGGCATTGCTGGTTGAAGTCGCCGAGGCAGGAGGCCTTTCCGCCGCCGGACGACGCCTGTCGCTATCTCCTGCGACCATGACGGCCCGCCTGAAGGCAATTGAAGAGCGTTACCAGACTCGTCTGTTCCATCGTTCTACACGTTCCATCACGCTCACCCGCGCAGGCGAAGAGTTTTACCATGCCGCGCTGCGCGTACTGGAAGAGATGCATCACGCCGAGTCGTTACTGACACAAAAAGAAGGTGTTCTCAGTGGCAATATTCGTCTCTCCGCCCCCTCTGACTTTGGCAGGCAGTACCTTAGCCCCGCCGTTATCGAATTTTCCCGGCTCCATCCTGAAGTGAACTTTTTCATCTATTTAAGGGAGCATGTTGAGGATCTGGTCGCTAACCGGCTGGATATGAGCATTCGTTTCGGCAACCTGCCGGACAGCAGCCTTGTCGTCAGAAATATCCGCCCGAATCACCGGGTTCTGGTCGCTGCCAGGGCTTATCTGAACGATCGTGGTACCCCCTCCACTTTTGCAGATTTAGCCCATCACCGGTGTCTGGCACTTGAGTCTCAGGGGGTGGTAATGAACGAATGGCGTTTTGAAAATGAGGGTGAAGAAACCGTCGTTCGCGTAGAACCAGCGATGGTGTGTGACGACGGGGCGTTGCTTCGCCAGTGGGCGCTCAGTGGGGCGGGTATAGCAGGAAAATCGTGGTGGGATGTGAAAGACGATGTTGAGACCGGCAGACTCACGGTGCTGTTTGCCGACAGTTTTACCGGATTTAGCCGATACGACCGCAAAGATGTCGGGCTGCAATTTGTTTACCCGCAACGCAAATTACAGCCGCTTCAGGTCTCTGCTTTTAGCCAGTTTTTTCTCGACTGGCTTAAACGGTAATAAGTCGTTGAGAGTCGCCATCCATTATTTGTCACAAAATAAGATGTAGCACTCATTTCAGGAATGATGCCAGGAATACCCTGTGAGCGGTTTTCAGGAGGTAAAAAACATGAAAAAGCTTCTGATATGTTGTTTGTTCGGTAATACCGCAAACTCTCTCGCCAAAAAGATGCAGTCTCTGGCTGAACGGGAAGGCTATCCGCTGATGATTAGCGCTGTCGGGCTGGATAACTTCGCCAGTGTCGCCCCCGCTTTTGACGGTTTTCTCATTGCGCCGCACATTCAATACAAACTTGATGAGATAAAAGAAACGGTTGGCAATACGCGTTCAATCGCCATTATTGAGAGTCTGCCCTATGCGTCCCTGGACGCGAAGAAGGTATTGAATTTCGTGAAGGAGCAAATGCCCGAACTGGCGGCCTGATATAAAATGCCGCATTGCACTGGAGTACCCTGCTCGGGTACTCCAGACAACTCCTGCAAACATCTGCATTGATAAAAATGATTGTAGCTAAACCGACTATAGCGTTCAGAAACTGGAACACCGTAGCACGGTATACCCGATGGGGGTCAAAAATTCTACATTACTGCCAGCGACGAGAACCTGCCTACTACACGAGTTGTAGCCGACAACCCCGTCCGCTCCGGTGAGAAGCCCCTCACCAGACTGGGGCTGGTAGTCTGTTATCCGGGAAGTGAGGCCTCCTGCCTGTTGAGCTGACCGTAACATCGACTCCCTGATGAGGATTTCCTGTCATAGTAATCACCGTCAGCGCCTGATCGCTCAGTAGGGCGTACTTCTGTATCAGATGCCGCCTCAGCAGATCGCTGTTGGTGGTCAGCACAAGACTCATATTTGGATTCTGGACTGAAAGCACCCTGAAGATATCGACCATTGCAGCGCGGTTTAGATCGTCAAGATGTGCCACGGGTTCATCCAGAAAGAATGTGCCCCCCAGAGAACGTGCCCGCGCCAGATAGAGAGAAAGGGCCAGATCCTGACGTTGCCCCTGGCTGAAGTAGCTGTCAGCCACCAAAGCATCATCATTGTCTCCCGGCCCTTCAACCAGAGCCCGCCAGCGAAGTTCTCCTTTGCCTGCAATATTCAGTCCCTTATAGACCTCATTGGCATGCATTCTGGAGAAGAGCTCTGAAGCCGGCACGATCAGCTCATTAATGCGTGCATCTGCCAGTTTCTCAATTTCATGCGTAACTTCTGACAGAGCAACACTAGCGACCTGTTTGCGTTTTGCCTGTAATTCAATACGCTGACGAAGTTCCTTCTCTTCACTGAGCAGAAGGGTATAGTCTTCGCCAGCTACAGCGGCATGAACGGCAAGCTTAGCCTTTTCATATAGCAGGGTGATGTTCTCATCGGCAGTAAGATCGTTATCCAGTGTGTTTTTGTATTCAGAAAGTGTTTTCTGACTTACCGGAGCGTTTCCGGTAAAACTGTCCCATAATGTTCTGAATGAGTCCCAGGTTTCCCTGTACCCTCGAAGTACTATTTCAATGTGATTACGCTCGGAAATCAGTTCATTTAACAAAACAGACTCCTGTCCGAGCTTTAGTTCCAGCTCTGCTTGCTGGCGAGCAAGATTGGTCAGCAAAACCTCATGTGTTCGTTGCGTAGTTGTAAGTCTTGAACGGTATTCCTCAGGCAGATCCCCCAGAGCGACATCATTCCTCAGTGTCTGGTCATCCAGTAACCTCTCAGCTTGCCTAATTTTATCCGCAAACTCGGCAATCATCCGGCCCATATTCAGCCGGGTTAAGTAGTTTTCCAGTGTCTCATGTCGCCACGTTTCCGGAGTCAAGGGCGTGAGCCACTCCACATCAAGAAGCGCTTTTTGTTCAAGAAACGTTTTATCAGCACGACGCAGACGTTCCTGATAGCTAGTAGCACGATCTCGTTTAACTTTCAGGCCACGGATCTCTTCCCGGAGCTGCCCCATCTCCTCTTCAGTTTGCCGCAGCTCGGTCTTAAGTGCATGTAAAGCTGGCGAGAGCATGCTTTCTGACTGCCGTATCGCCTCCATCAGAGATGCATTTCCCTCCCAGTCATGGCTGCATAATGGACAATGACTTTCACCAGAATGACTGACGATACGCTCGCCGAGGATTATGAGCTGAGTCAGAGTGTCGTTGAGATGTATCTGTCTGAAACGGAAAGAATCGCGCTTTTCCTTAAGCACCTGAAAACGCTCCCCCCTGGCTTTCAGCGGAGCTTCATCACTGTATTCCCGTATGTATTCTTGCCACTCCTTTCTCGTGTCTTCGTCAGGCCAGCATGCCCGGTGTACGGCGAGAGCTTTATGCAGTAAGGAAAGTCGTTTTCCGCTCATGGCAGAGGAGAGACGGGATTCAGGCACCGTTGCCTGTAACTGCGCTAATGTGAGTCGGTCTGGATACTCCCCGATGGTTTCAAAAACGCGCTCACTGACCATTTCCCACTGATTGTTAAGAGTGGTGAGAGTTTCGGTTACCCTGTCCCGCTGGTGGTTCACTTCCGCAATATGGTGTTTTAAAGCACGTATCTGCGTCTTCCGTTCACTCTGCTTTTCCTCACGGGAACGGATCTCAGATTCAAAATAGAGATGTTTTTGATCCGCAAGTGTCAGTTCTTTTTCCGCATAGTGGGCGGATTTCCAGGTTTCGGCGAGTTGTCTGTAGCGAGTTTGCTGAAGCTGATGATCAAACTGCCGTATCTGCAGTGTCATCAAGGCCCGATCAAGCTGTGTCCGGGGAGGAACGTTTTCCCTCGGGATCCGCAGCGCATCACATAGCGCTGTCAGCCTCTCTTCGGTGCGGGTTGCAAGTATCCCGTAATGCTCACGCTTTTGTTCGAGTTCCTGCCGTTTTGTTTCCGTATCCCTGAGCTTTTTATAAAGCGAGACGGACTGTGGCAAATACCGCAGATAGTCCATCAGTAATTTCTGCTGAGGAAGTAAGTGACCATAGCCAAGTATATTGGCAAAAATTTGTGAACGCTGTTCCGATTCGGCTTCATCAACCAGCAGAGCCAGCGAATGCGAATAGAGCCAGCGACTGTGCCGTAACCACTCGCGTTTGTTTCTCGTGGCAATGTTTGATCGCGCTTTGAGACCAGCTTCTGCCGGCGTCAGCATCGCGAGCAACTCGTCATCTTTTATATGCCTCTCTTCTCCTTCCTCTGTTTGAAGAGTGGCACCCTGCAGGGTGCGAACCAGGGTTGTTTTTTTTCCATCAAGAAGACAAACACAGGTCACCTCCGTCGTACCGGTGGCGAAATGGCACACCAACGCATCTGCAGGGACCTCGGCCACTTCACCAGTGAGAACCCACTCAACTGCATGACACAACGTGCTTTTTCCCGTGCCATTTACCGCATAAATGACGGTCAGCCCCGCATCAAGTGGAAGCGTAACCTCTCCCTTAATACCCCTGAAATTCTTAATCTTTACCGATAAAATGCGTAAATCAAACATCACCATTCTCCCATTCATTTGCATGTCGGCGGGCAAGACCGGAGGGACTGCTGTGGGTAATGTCCATGATCAGACGCTCTGTAGCATCGGTAAAACGTGCGCCATCGGACGCATGAATTTCTGTCGAGACTGGGGAAAGCCCCAGAACAGTGATCCGTTCTGTCCGGGTCCAACGGCCGTCCACCCTAATAACAACGTGCTTACGGGCCAGATGTGTGTCACGTTCGATCCGTCCGACAAGAGCTGAAGGACATAGGGACGGATCCCTGAAGGCATAAATGAGAGAAGCATCGATAACGTACCCTTTTGTTTCTCTTTCGCGCGTCAGGGTATCAAGAACCTGCTCACCGTAATTCATCACACGGATGAGGTCGTTTTGAGGCACATAACTGACATCCCAGAGCAGAAGCGAGGCATAATCGGACTCCCAATACCCTACCGCATGCTTCACCTGCGCAAATCGGGTGCGGGCCTTTTTATGGGGTAAAAACCCTGTCATGCTGGCTCTGGCATCTATCAGGTTTACTAGGTTATCCATTTTTTAGACCCTGTATCTGTTTCAGGAAGGACGTGCGATCCGCTGTTGTTGTGCTTGTCATGCTGTTTTGCACCAAGTCCATCAGCCCCACCACCCAGGCCCTGCGGGAAATCCTTGGCATAACGGTGCTGTCCGGAATTTCGTCGGGCTGTACAATGTCATTGCGGGTCAGATCGAGCGGTACCCGGTTTTGCCCGGCTGGCATATGTCCCTCGAAGAGAGCGAAAACAAATAAGTCGGGGTGCCATGAACCATCCCTCATCCATTCGAGCAGGCGACTCTGCACCTGGATATAATTCATTCCCTGAGCATCCCAGCCAAGGATCCCGTCCTTCTGCCCACCTGCCTGTTCCCAGGAAAGGTGTGCCGTCATGCTCGTGTCAGACTGCCAGCTGATATTGACATCACCGGAGAGATAACTAAGCGCTTTCAGGATCCGAAGCAGGGCAATCCTATGATAATGCAGGGAATCCGGTTCGGTGTTGTTTTCAGAGCCCGTACCATTGAGTGCATATTGCACCAGGTTTTCCGGATATGGGATTGTTCCCGTCAGTATTCCCTGGCGCAGAGCAGTGAGACCGGCGGAAGTCATAGGATACATCGTCGCCGGGATCAACGGGCTTAACATACGGTCAAGCTCCATCTGAATGCCCTTGCTGAGGGACAGTAACTGCCCCGCATGCCGCTGATATAAAAAGGAATCAATCAGGCTAAAACTGTTACGGGTCTTGTCAAAGGTAAGCGTTAGTATAACGGAGGCAATGTGACTGCTTCTCAGGAGGAAGAAATCCTGCGCCTTCGGACAGAGGAACAACCGGTCATCGCCGGTACTCAGCGGGAAAAATCCCGTGGCA
Source organism: Enterobacter cloacae (assembly GCA_014169315.1). Taxonomy (NCBI): domain Bacteria; kingdom Pseudomonadati; phylum Pseudomonadota; class Gammaproteobacteria; order Enterobacterales; family Enterobacteriaceae; genus Enterobacter; species Enterobacter cloacae. The sequence goes on from AP022133.1 coordinate 2,565,756, forward strand.
TGTCGCAGAGCCTCACTGATTTCCGGGTTTCCTGCCGCGTGACAAAGTACCACCCCCAACTCCGACTGCCTTCTGAGCATATTGAACAGATTCACCTGACGGCAGACTGTGTTCTGCTGAATGGGGCCGGCAGAAGAGACGAGCAGGAGATTACCTCTTCCTGAACGATCATCCTTCATCCCGACCAGAACTTTTTCGCACAGCAAGTGTTTATTCAGCGTATCCGGGTAAAAATCACCACTCAGGGTGCACCAGAGATTGATATCCGCAAAACTCAGTCGAAGGGACAATCTGCCGTGTCCAGTCCCCGAACCGCGGTCAGTGGTTTCGAGTAATAACCATACCTCTGGAGCTGAATTCTCTTCCTTTATCCAGCACCAGCCCCCCTGATAGTCTGCGTCAGCCGGGTAAAGCGTTGTGTCACCGTCCGGGAAATTTATCGCTGATTCTCGTAACCCATTCAGATCACTGCCTTTTACGCACCCGAAACCAGCTTGCAACACAACGGGAAAGGGATAGCTGCTGATAAGATTATTAAGGGTTGCATAATCAGATAGTGTGAAGGCATCTGCACAGAACACAATTACCGAAGGCTGTGAGCCCGTCTGGCGGGGAAGATGTGTTGTCAGCATCTCGTCTAGGGAAGCTGCGATTAAGTGGTCCGCAGCTCCCGATATGACGCCCCAAACCGTCCTTTATCGACGTCCTGTGGCTCAATTTTCCAATTTTCAGCCCAAAATCGTCTCTTCGTGGCTGATTTTGGCCCTGTTTCAGGCCAATTTCCTCATTTCAGGTAGATCTCGCCTGTGCCCGTATCAATTGGTCAACTCGAACCAGGTTCGCCAGGGTGAATAACATCGCCAGTTGACTGTCATTTTTAGCCAGCCCCTTGTACCTGGCTTTGACGAAACCAAACTGACATTTTACTATCCGAAATGGATGCTCAACCTTCGCTCGGATACTCGCTTTCAGGTATTCGTAACGGATGGCCAGCTTGTTCTTGCGCGGGTGTTGCTTCAATGCATTCACTTTGCCGGGACGCTTGGCGATAAGCCAGTCTGCGCTGACATCGCTGAGCTCATCGCGCTTTTCGGCCCCCTGATAACCAGCATCGGCTGAGATAAATTCTTCATCGCCATGCAGTAACTTGCCAACCTGATTGAGGTCGTGCTCGTTAGCCGCCGTGGTCACCAGACTGTGGGTCAGGCCACTTTTGGCGTCCACGCCAATGTGCGCTTTCATGCCGAAGTACCACTGGTTACCTTTCTTGGTCTGGTGCATGTCTTCATCACGGCTGTTGTGTTTGTTTTTGGTAGAGCTGGGGGCTTGAATGATGGTGGCATCCACCAAGGTGCCCTGGGTCATTAGAACGCCACACTCTGCTAGCCAGTGATTAACGGTACTGAAGATTTTGCGGGCCAGTTCATGCTGCTCCAGCAAATGCCGGAAATTCATGATGGTAGTGCGGTCTGGAATGGCTTTATCCAGTGACAGGCGAGCAAATTGGCGCATGGAGGCGATTTCATAGAGGGCATCTTCCATGGCCTCATCGCTCAGGTTGTACCATTGCTGCATGCAGTGAATACGCAGCATGGTTTCCAGCGGATAGGGCCTGCGACCATTACCGGCCTTGGGATACACAGGCTCGATAACGCCAAGTAATTTGTCCCAGGGAAGCAAGTCATCCATTCTGCCAAGGAAAACTTCTTTGCGGGTCTGGCGGCGTTTACTGGAAAACTCACTGTCGGCAAAAGTCAGTTGCTGGCTCATCCGGTTACTCATTCTGGGTTCAGGTTACAACACGATGATCTCACATCTCGGACTTATTCGCACCTTCCCTAGTGTCTTGAGCGCCTCATGTCCTCTCTGGTGGATGAGTACCGAATGAAGTCGTTTACCGTACAGCATTGTTGCGTTGAAATACCGTGTATATACGGACCTGTAAGCAAGGTAATTTGACGCAAGCAGCTCTGGCTGTTCCGGCATATACTCCTGGAATAACCGGTGGATCTCATCTACCGTACAAACTTGCTCCCGGGCAAAATAGGTATTCATGACATAGTCGCACCTCCTCACCAGCGGAGAAAGTGACTCCTGACGGAACAGCGTATATTTAAATGCTTTTAATCTGTCGCTCACCATCGCCAGAAGCTGGGCATCGGTTTTACCGGTAAACACAGAGCTGTTTTTAAGCAGGGCATATTTGCTCTTAACGATTCTGGCCGCCGTTTCCCACTTACTTTGGTTATTCGTGAGATCTTTAATCACAGCATTTTTCTTTGTAAAGAAACTGAACACATCTGCCGCGACGTTGTTGGATACCGCAAGAATATACCGGAAGGGTGTTGAGTGATCCTCGGGAGGAAGCAGGTCGTCAATGATCAGTCCGCGCAGAGTAAGAGCAAGCAACTCCTGACGAACCAGCGTCATGGTAACGTCAGCGCTCGAATAACGTTTGCACTGCACAATACCCCGGCTCTCTTGATCAAGAGATAACAGGACATCAACGCCATTATCGGCACCATCATTTACCCGGCAGACATCATCATACCAGTTCCAATCGACTCCAGTGCCCTGCATATGCCGGAAAAGATCGGCAATCAATAACTCAAAATGTGAGGCATCAATGTTTCCGAAGGGAAGCTGGCCGCTGTCATGTTGATAGACATTTACCCCCCGGATTTGTTCCCTTAGAGGGTCATCATCAAGTCGTTGTAATGAATGGGCCATTTTATCATTCCGTTTTAAAAGAGGACCGTTCGTAATATTTTAGATCGCAAGTGATTAGTATTTTAAAATGCCAACTGAATAGGATCACATTTCAACTCGCTGGGCCCACTGTAAATAATTTACAGAGTAAAACCACCATCGCCCACTTGCACCTGAGCGTACCATTTCATCAGCACAGCGGTGCCTGGCTCCATAGTAATAGCTAGACGCTGAACTGGATCACTCAGATCAGTGTGGAAATTCCGATGAGCACGTAAGCGAGGGGAATTTGCGGCTTGCTCGCTTTGGTGTTTCAGGTCACTGATAGTAATTTGTTTCATATGAGCCTTTGTGATTTTGAACAGCTTACAGCAACCAGATTGCCGCAAGACGTTATACCATTCAACCGAAGTTGTCGCAGGGTTTGTCGTTTCAGCGCTGGCTGATAAATTCCCCGATCGTCGTGTTCCACTGCTCGCTGTTCTGTTGCTACTGATGGCGAGGCTAATGTGTCTGGTATTTTCGCCGGGTAGGCAGTGTCAACCTTGCTGCCTGCACAGGTATCGGAGCCATCTTCCCGCAGTCTCTCATCATCACCTTCTAGCACACACGAACACCTGCACAGGCCGGGAGGTTACTCTCTAAAGTGCAAGGTGGTGGATACATGATTGCTGCACTCATGCCATTAATTGCGAGGGATCCTTCGCGACAATGCGGTTTCACTGACCAGCGCATGGCTGGTAATGAGTGCGGGTGCCATCCTGTTGATTGTCATAGCCCTGAGTGCTAAACCCGTACAGTGAATGAGATACCAGAATTGAGGGTAGCGTTTAGGCCAGCCGTAATATAAATTCAGAATTAATTTCAGGCAATTAAGGGGGTGGATATGTCGCAGATTTTACCAGGCGTTGAGGTTTTGTTTGTCGCGGGTTTCGGGCCCATTTCGCGAAATACAGAGTCCAGTGCAGGGTTTTATGTCGAGACACTCGGATTGCCGCTTAAGCCAATGGAGGGTAACTGCGACTATCTTCTTGCCGAAGAAGGTATGTTGGAGGGGGTTAAACATTTTGCCGTCTGGCCGCTATCACAGGCTGCAACATCATGTTTTGGCGAGGAGCAGTGGCCAGCCGACCATCCGATACCGCAGGGATGGATTGAATATGAGGTACAGGATCTCGCTTCTGCTACCCGTATCCTGAGTGAAAAAGGCTATCGCCTGCTGGTGGCTAACCGCACCGAACCGTGGGGGCAAACCGTTACTCGCCTGCTTAGCCCTGAAGGCTTGCTTACCGGGTTGACGATCACACCGTGGCTACGGGGGTAAGTGGTGTTCGCTTCTGGCGCGAAGCAGACTTGCATGAGGAAATGTGAGATCTGTTTTGAGCGAGGGGCAAACATAAATTCTTGCAAGCCGATTGCGGTGCATTAAATTGCAGACGTAACGATAAACTGAACAACTTAGGATAGAATGCTCTTTGTAGGGACACAACGTGAACCGTTTGAGCAGCTAAAAAGTAAATTATTCATGAGTAGACGACTTAACAGAGATCATCGAACCAAAGTCAGAAATATTCCCCGACGCATAAAAGCTCTTAACCGTTGGGCTGGTACTTTTCACAACCTTGAACGTAGTGTTTTTTCAGAAGATGAGCATTACTGGAATTTCAAAATTCCAGTAGATATCAACCTCGTTCAGGGGAAATATAGCACGCTTAAAACCAAAGCAGCTTGTGCGCAAGCTTTGATTAATGCATGTTCAAACCTCATAACGGCCACTGCTGGTATGAATTACAGCCCTCGGATTACCGCTGTAGTATGTCTTCCGGATATGTTTACAAGTGAGGTCTGTCTTTATCGCTCCGAGGAATATTATCAAGGCTTCGTAACTGAAGGTCGTTCTGAAAATGGTGCTTCTGCTTTGATCAAAGATCGTAGCCTTGCTGCTGAGTGGGGACTCATTCTGCCAGCTAACGTACAGGAAATCGGTATCACACTCGAATACTATGGAAGCGAGGATCGTGATGAATGGTTCACAGGAGAACGCTGGTATTATGGTCAGGTTGCTTAGGTGTGTTGCATCCATAGGTTGAACTCACAGCAAAAAGCAGACGTACTCGTACCCTACTAATAACAATAGTTTCAGAAGTCTTACTAACGTTATATCAATGGTGTTAGGTATTTTTTCATGTAGAGGAAATAGATGTGAATAACTATGTAATCTTCATTAAAGGTGATGAGTCCAAAGTAATCGCTAAGAATCTATTGACGAGACATATTTCTAATGAACTGAAACATAAAGGATTTACTAGATATCCTTATACAATAGAAGCAGATAATGAAAAAGACGCCATTCAAATACTAAATAAACAAGGTCAAGAGCACCTAAACGCACTTTCTGAATACACAGGGAACATCTTTTTCTACTGTGCTGTTTTAGTTGCGGGATTGATGGTGGCACTCATTTTCTTCCGCTAATTTTTAAGAGACAGGCTGTCAATAAAAAAAATCAACAAACCTTGACAGAAATCACAGATAAGCGGAATGCTACCGAATAATTGCTGCCCTGGTTATCTCGAATGAGATATTCCTTCTTTCACTTTTGTAATGTCCGCTCCAGGCGCAGGGCTGCAGTTGCAGCCCTGACAATCTGAGACTTCAACAGATTCAGCTTGTTCAATACCGGGAATCAAATCCACCAAAAATCCTTTAATATCGTTTACTGACTGCCTGGTTCGCCTACCAAATGAACGTCTTTTTAACCCGTACGGAGGTGCGGAAGTACGGGATCCATATACAAGCGTAAATCACATATGTAATAACAGGCATCACCTGAGCAAAGTCCAGGGTGAGTTGCGGGAATATGTAAGAAGTGGCTACCCGATCAATTAGCATAAGAGTGACACTCGAAACAAGCAATGCACAATAAGCCAGGGGTAACTCTTTCTTTTTACGTAAAAACAGAGAAACAATATAAATGACAAAGAGCAGGAAAATTAAGTTAACCCCAGCAGCAATAAAGAGATAGATAGTCTGGGAGATCGGAAGACGACCTAACGTTCCCATGCCAGCACTTAAAGTTACTGCCAGAGAATTGAAGTAAGAGTAAGCGATAAACAGTATATTGATCAGTGGCAGATATAACAAACCGCCTATTTTACGATATCGTTTTTCCTCACACTCAGCACAATATTCAAGATGCTGCGGGATCTCCTTGTCACATGTAATACACGTCCATTTAAAAGAGGTGTCGTTCATTATTCATCCTTATTGATATGTTCGATCTTAGTGATGTGGCTTTACCCCAGAACAGAGTAAAGCTTCACCAATATCGGCTAACCATGCACTTTCTTTAGGGGTATTACCTGTTCAGGAAGGGAAAAATGGAGAGTACTGATAAACCGCCACCATCACTGAGAGACTCAATACCACGCTGATGATGAAATATGTTTTAAATGGTTGCTTTTGTGTTTTATGGCGAAAGAGCTGTTGACCCACAATCGCCCCCGGCCACCCCCCCATCAATCCAAACACCAGCAAAGTAGATTCTGGCACTCTGCGCCAGGCCTTACGCGCCGCCATTTTGTCTATGCCGTAAATCGTCAGTGTCAGTACGTTGACAAGCAGAAGCCACGTGACAAAGGGATACGACGTAAAAAGGCTCCCGAATGCCGCGAAGATCAGTAGCAGATAACAAAAGCGATTGAGATTCATATTATTAGTCACAGCAATTATCAGAATTGTATCGACACCGCATTATACGCAACATAAATGGCGGGAAGAACCCGCTGCCTGTCGCTTAGCCACGTGGAGGTGATGAACTAGCCGAGCATATCAAAGCGCGATTTTTGGAAATCTCCATATACCTCCGGATGGGTAAAGGCGGGGAATGTGGCTTTCTGAGCAGCGGATTTTAACGCTTCACAATATGCTTTATTACCATCACTGGTCGAAATATTTGAAGCAGTGCCATCCTGAGCAAACTCGATATGCAATCTGCATTTTTTCCCTTTCCAGCTTTGTGGTGCAACAAGTTTGGCATTAATAGCCGCTTTGATTGCCCGGGCCTGAGCGCCCCACTCATCCTGATCGTCCCAGCGGCCAGAACCGCAACTGCCCGTTGCCGTGGTTTTATGGCACCCGGAAGGATGTAACGGCGCACAACCCGCAGCTAAACCGGCCAGAGCAATCAGTATGAAGATTTTCTTTTCCATATGACGAAATCCCTCTCGTTTTGTCAGCTAACGTTTAGCCCCCTATCATATTTCAATTCGCGCCCCTGACCAGCTACCATTATTGAACCCGGCGACAGAAATACTCGTACCTGTTCGCTTAATCAGCCCGTTAGCCACGTCTGTCTGCGACCTGAGACAGACGTGGCTAACGGGCTGACCTCAAGCCCACTCACCCCGCCGACTTTGGCCTCAAATTCTCATCAAATATCAGCCGTTGCCGCCCGGGTTCTGCCTCGCGCAGCGGTTCAACCTGATGCATCGTCAGCTTGCAGCGTTCCACCAGCACCTGGTATTCCCGCGTGCCCTGCATCTTCCACGCTATTTCCTGTTCACTCAGCTCACGAATCGCTTTGGCCGGGCTGCCAATAATCAAATGGTTGGCAGGCATTTCCGCTTTCGCCTTCACAAACGCCGCCGCACCGACAATGCTGTTTTCGCCGATCACCGCGCCGTCCATCACCACCGCATTCATCCCGACCAGTGCGTTACGCCGGATAATGCAGCCGTGCAGAATGGCGCTGTGGCCAATATGCCCGTTTTCCTCGACCACGGTGTCCTGCTCCGGGAAACCATGCATCACGCAGTTATCCTGAATGTTGGCACCGTCTTTCACCACAATACGGCCAAAATCGCCGCGCAGGCTGGCATTTGGGCCAACGTAAACACCTTTACCCAGGATCACATCACCAATAAGTACCGCCGTCGGGTGAACATAGCTCTCGTCAGGCACGACCGGCGTCAGACCGTCAATTTGATAAACAGGCATCCTCACTCCTTATGCGCTTGTAAGACCACCAAAGCGTTGATAGTAGAGCGTGCCAGGCACGGGCAGTTCACCGACGGAGGTTTCGCCTTTCTCACTGACAAACGCCAGCGCTCCCGGTGCCACACGCTGATAAATATTGATGCAGAGCTGTCGGGCACTTTGCCCTGCCCAGTGCGCTGGTAGTAACTCTTCCGGCAACAGCGGGTCTTTCAGCACCACACGACGATAAAAATGGATCAGTAACAGCTGGATCTGGAAGCAACGTTCTGGCGTCAACTCTTCCGGCGCAGCCTCTTTCAGCAGCGGCAACAACGGCCGGAATGAGTCGATAAACGTCTCGTACATGACGTTTTGTTCTGTCAGTTGCCAGCACTCTTCTACCCGGAAGCGTAGCGCAGCGCGGGACAGTGCCAGCGGTGAGTGAGCCTCGAAGAAGATGACGTTTTCCGCCACGCCCGCGTCATGCAACAGGGACTGCACATCCGCCAGATGCTGAGATGGCGAGGCCATCAGGCTCGGCGCAAGCGTGCCAAACCCCTGCCATATAAGCTGTTTTTTCACATCGGCGAGGGTCGTTTTGTCCAGACCTTCAGAGAGCAGCAGCAGCCATTTGCCGTCCCATGCGGGCAGTTCCGCACGGTAGATTTTATTCTCCGCGCGACGGGTCAAACGCAGTCCTTTATCACTCAGACGGTAAAAGCTGCGACGCCCAATGCGGGAAACATCCAGCCAGCCCTCTTTGTTAAGGCGGAACAGCGCGGTACGCACAAAACGTTCACCAAACCCCATGCCTTCAAGTAAAGCGGCCAGGCTGCCGAGCCAGATTTCACCGCCTCGATGGGAAAGTGCATCACCGTACAGGGAAGAGATAAGCGATGTCCCGCTGATGGGAACGGAGCTGACTGCGTGCTGGATGAAGGCGTCGAGTTTATTCATGTGATTCATTCTGTTGTGATTTTTTTCCTGGATGAATCATAGCATAAAATGTTGTGCGGTTTGGTTCCCTCACCCAGCCCTCTCCCCAAAGGGAGAGAGCCAGGGTGACACGTCTGGCCTTAGCTGTTCGCTGCCACCTTACGCAGGTCGAACACCCGGCAGGCCTTCCCTTCAGAGCGCGGAATGCTGCCACAGTTAACGATCATCACGTCGGTGGAGATCCCAACCATTGATTTAATGCGGTGGCGCAACTGATGACAAACCTGGCAGCGCTGCTCGTGAGTGAGCGTTAAGCTGCTCTCTTTCAGCTCCACCTTCACCGAAAGCGAATCAAGATGTCCGCGGCGGTTCACCTCCAGCTGATAGTGCGGAGAGAGGTGTTCAAACTTGACGATCTCTTCTTCAAGCTGCGACGGGAATACGTTGACACCACGGATGATCAGCATATCGTCGCTGCGCCCACTGATGCGATCCATACGGCGCATAGTGCGTGCGGTGCCCGGCAGCAGACGCGTCAGGTCACGCGTGCGGTAGCGGATCACCGGCAACGCTTCTTTGGTCAGCGTGGTGAACAGCAGTTCGCCCTGCTCACCGTCGGCCAGCACCGTGCCGTCGTTCGGATTGACAATCTCCGGGTAGAAATGATCTTCCCAAATGGTCGGGCCGTCGGCGGTTTCGATACACTCCATCGCCACACCCGGGCCCATCACTTCTGACAACCCGTAGATATCCAGGGCGGTGATCCCCAGTCGTTTTTCAATTTCACGGCGCATGGCCTGTGTCCACGGCTCAGCGCCGAACACGCCCACCCGCAGGGAACAGGTGCTGGCATCGCCCCCCATCTGGCGTTCCAGCTCTTCAATCAGGTTCAGGCAGTAGGACGGTGTAACCATGATCATGTCCGGCTGGAAATCACGGATCAGCTGTGCCTGCTTCTCGGTCTGACCGCCGGACATCGGGATCACCGTCGCCCCTAAACGCTCAGCACCATAGTGTGCCCCCAGTCCGCCGGTAAAGAGGCCGTAGCCGTAGGCCACGTGGATTTTATCTTTTGCGCTGCCGCCTGCGGCACGCAGGGAGCGGGCAACAATATTAGCCCAGTTGTCGATGTCGTTTTGGGTATAACCCACGACAGTCGGTTTACCGGTAGTACCGGACGAGGCGTGGATACGCACCACCTGCTCCATCGGTACGGCAAAGGTGTCGAACGGGTAGTTATCGCGCAAATCCTGCTTGGTGGTGCACGGGAATTTGCGAATGTCGTCCAGCACTTTGAAATCGTCAGGGTGAACGCCCGCAGCGTCAAACTTACGTTTGTACATCGGAACGTTGTTGTAGGCATGATGCAGCGTCCACTTCAGGCGCTCGGTTTGCAGAGCCTGCAATTCGTCAATGGATGCAGTTTCGATCGGATCAAGCTTTGTTGTATTTGTCGTTGTCATTGTAGGGTACTCACATTGTAATTCGCTCAAACACGCTCAAGGATCATGGCGATGCCCTGACCCACACCGATGCACATCGTACAAAGCGCATAGCGCCCGTTGCGTCGGTGCAACTCATTGCTGGCAGCCAGTGCCAGCCTGGCACCGCTCATTCCCAGCGGGTGGCCTAATGCGATAGCGCCGCCGTTCGGGTTGACGTGTGCGGCATCGTCCGGTAATCCCAGTTGACGCAACACGCCCAGCGCCTGTGAAGCAAAGGCTTCGTTAAGCTCAATGACATCCATATCGTTAATATTCAGACCGGCGCGCTCCAGCACTTTACGGGTGGCTGGCACCGGGCCTAACCCCATCAGACGCGGTTCAACACCGGCGGTGGCCATCGCCACGATCCGGGTGCGTGGAACCAGACCTTGCGCAAGTGCCATTTGCTCGCTGGCGATAATCAGCGCGGCGGCACCATCGTTCACGCCGGAGGCATTCCCCGCGGTTACCACGCCGTTTTTACGAAACGGGGTTTTGAGCGCGGCGAGCTGTTCAGGCGTGGTATCGGCGCGCGGGTGCTCATCCACGCTGATTTCTGTCACCGTTCCCTTTTTACCAGGCACCCGTACCGGCACAATTTCCTGCGCCAGAACACCATTCTGCTGCGCCTGTGCGGTACGCTGCTGGCTGCGCAGGGCAAACGCGTCCTGATCGGCACGGCTGATATTTAACAATTCAGCTACATTCTCTGCCGTTTCCGGCATGCTGTCAGTTCCGAATTGCTGATGCATGAGCGGATTCACAAATCGCCAGCCGATGGTGGTATCAAAGATCTCCGCCTGACGCTGAAACGCCGCCGTGGCTTTACCCATCACAAACGGCGCGCGGGACATCGACTCCACGCCCCCCGCAATCATCAGATCGCCGTCACCGGCTTTGATAGCGCGAGCGGCAAAACCAATCGCGTCCAGCCCCGAACCGCACAGACGGTTGATGGTGGTACCGGAAACCGTCTGCGGCAAACCTGCCAGCAACGCCGACATGCGCGCCACGTTGCGGTTATCTTCCCCCGCCTGGTTGGCACAGCCGAAAATCACATCATCAATACGTTCCAGGTCGAGCTGCGGGTAGCGTGCCAGCAGCGCACGCAGCGGCACTGCCCCCAGATCGTCCGCACGTACACCCGCTAATCCGCCGCCATAGCGACCAACCGGGGTACGAACACCATCACAAATAAATGCATCACGCATCAGGCTTCTCCTGTCACACTGCCGCCAATGCGGTGAGATTTCCCGCGAAAGAGAGCGACCGTTTTCTGTTGTTGGTTCTGGATTTCAATGTCGTACACGCCGGTCAGCTTGCCCTGATGCTTCACCCGCGCAGTGGCGGTCAGCGTGTCCCCGGCAAAACCCGGGCGCAGAAAATCAATGGAGCAACCCGATGCCACCGCCGCCAGTCCCTGACTGTTACAGGCGTAGGCAAAGGCGGTGTCTGCCAGTGAGAACAGCTGTCCACCGTGGCAGGTTTTATGGCCGTTGAGCATCTGCGGGGTGATGGTCATGGTCACCACCGCATACCCGTCATCCATCTCGATAATGTCGATCCCCAGCGCCTGCGCGCAGGCATCCTGCTCATACATGGTGCGGGCGTTATGCCAGGCGTTATGACTCATAGCTACTCTCCAGAAGCGCCCGCTGGCGCAGCAGTGAACAGGGGCGATAACGTTCTTCACCGTAATGACGTTGCAGGTTTTCCAAAAGCGTGAGCAGGCGTTGCCAGCCCAGGCGTTCTCCCCATGCAATCGGGCCGCTCGGGTAATTCACGCCCAGACGCATCGCAGTATCAATATCCTTCTCGCTGGCGACCCCTTTTTGCAGCGCATCCAGCGCTTCGTTGGCAATCATCGCCACCGTCCGCCAGACCAGCAGGCCGGGATAATCGGCAATTTGCACCACCCGGTGTCCCTGCTGTTGCAGCCAGAAGATGGCCTTTTGCGTGGCGGTGTGCGGATTGCTGGACGCCGCCGCGATAACGGCCACATCGCGCTCAATACGGTCAACCACCACCACCGGGCTGTTCAGCCGAAGCGCCAGTGCCTGCGCAGTTTCGCCCTGTGTTTCAATCAACAGTACGTCGTCAATTTCCGTGACACCGTCACTTTTTCTCTGGACGCTCATCGGGCTAAAACTGTCGTTGACCGCCTCAAGCCACTGCACGTCCGGTTTATCGCCGTGCCAGTCGTAAACGCCCCGCCCGCTTTTTTTACCCAATCGTCCCGCCAGTACCAGCTCCTGCTGCACCAGCGATGGCAGGAAACGACGCTCCTGCCAGAAGGCGTTAAACACCGAACAGGTCACGGCAAAGTTGACGTCCTGACCAATCATGTCGGTCAGCTCCAGTGGCCCCATCGGGAAACCACCGCCTTCGCGCAGCGCGGCGTCAATCACCTCCGGTGCGGCCACCTGTTCTTCCAGCGCACGCCAGGCTTCGGAATAGAACGGGCGTGCCACGCGGTTAACGATAAAACCTGGCGTTGACTGGCAACGCACCGGCTGTTTTCCCCAGTTCAGCGCCAGCTCGCACAACGCATCGGCCACTTCAGGCGATGTCGCCAGCCCGCTGACCACTTCCACCAGTTTCATCACCGGTGCCGGGTTGAAGAAATGCAGCCCCGCGACGCGCTCCGGGTGGCGAATGTCTGCGGCGATGGCGGTGACGGAAATTGAAGAGGTATTACTGGTCAGCAGCGTCTGCGGCGGGCAGATTTCCGCCAGCTGTGTAAACAGCGCTTTTTTCACCTCCAGCCGTTCAGAGGCCGCCTCAATGACCAGATCCGCTGCGGCAAGGGCAGAGATATCCGTCACCGGAACCAGCCTTGCGAGGATCTGCGAGCCAGAGTCCGCAGACAACTTTCCGCGCATCACGCGGGAAGCCAGACGCTGACGAATACCGTCAATCGCGCGGGAAACGGCCTCGGAAGCGAGGTCATAAACCAGCACCTGATGACCATGACTTGCCGCCACTTCGGCAATCCCGGCCCCCATCGTGCCGCTTCCAATCACGGCGACAGTGCGGATGTTTATCGCCATGTTATTTCCCCGTAAAGTTCGGTGCGCGTTTTGCCAGAAAGGCGCTGACGCCTTCCCGGTAGTCGTCACTGCGCCCGGCCAGACGTTGATAGTCACGCTCCAGATCAAGCTGTGCGTCCAGAGTATTGGTCTCTGCGGCGTTGATCGCCTGCTTGATCAGCCCCAGGCCAAAGGTTGGCTGCGACGCAAAGTGCAGCGCCATCTGCTGTGCCGTAACGGAGAGCTGTTCGTCGTCCACCACCTGCCAGATCATCCCCCACGCCTGCGCCTGTTCGGCACTGAGTTTGTCACCGAGCAACGCCAGCCCCATTGCCCGGGCGCGTCCGGCGACGCGCGGCAGCAGCCAGGTACCACCGCAGTCCGGCACTAGCCCGAGCTTGCTAAAAGCCATCACAAAGTTAGCGGAGCGGGCAGCAATCACCATGTCGCAGCCGAGTGCCAGCGTAGCCCCCGCCCCGGCCGCCACGCCGTTGACCGCACAAATTACCGGTTTCGGCAGTTTTGCCAGACGGCGCACCAGCGGGTTGTAAAAGGTTTCAACGGACATCCCCAGATCGGGAGCCGGGCCGTTCGGGTCGACGTTGCGGTCGTTAAGATCCTGACCCGCACAGAAACCGCGTCCCGCCCCGGTGATCAACAGACAGCGGATGGTGTCATCCCGCTCGGCCTGCTTCAGGCACTCCGCAAGTTGCTGGTGCATCACGTCGTTAAAGCTGTTCAGACGCTCCGGGCGGTTCAGCGTAAGGGTCATTACGCCTTGCTCTACATGACTCAGAATAAATTCCACAATTAGCGTCCTTTAAAGTCGGGGGTGCGTTTTTGTAAGAAGGCGTCGATGCCTTCACGACGATCGTCAGTCGCCGAAAGCAACGTAAACAGCTGCCGCTCCTGGGCCAGCCCGGCCTGCAACGGCACTTCCTGAGACTGGCGCAGCGCCTGTTTCGCCGCCTGCAGCGCCAGCGGAGAGTGGCGCGCCATCAGCGCGGCCTGCTTCAGGGCGTACTCCAGCGTCAGCGACGCCGGAAACACATCGCTGACCAGACCGGCGCTCTGCGCCTGTTGTGCCGTAATGCTTTCCCCGGTCAGCACCATTTTGCTGGCAAGCGATTTGCCCACACAGCGAATAAGACGCTGCGTGCCGCCCGCACCCGGCATAATGCCGAGGGTGATTTCCGGCAGACCAAAACGGGCGTTGTCACCGGCGATAACCACGTCGCAGAGCAACGCGAGTTCACACCCGGCTCCCAGCGCGAAGCCGTTAACCGCGGCGATCAGAGGTTTGTTAAAGGTGTTGATCCGCGCCCACAGCTGAGGACGGATATCGTTCAGCGTGGCGGGCAGATCTTTCTCCGCCATTTCATTGAGATCGGCTCCGGCAGCGAAACAGCGCTCGTTGCCGTAGATCACACAGGCGGAGATGTCGGTATTCGCCGCTGCGGCTTCCAGTTCTTCAGCAATCTGCGTTAACAGCGCATTGTTGAGCGCATTACGCGCCGCCGGACGGTTCAACGTCAGCTGCAATACACGACCATGACGGGTGACAATCAGTTCGCTCATGCCATCCCCTTCGCGTCGAAATCGACGATCACGTCAGCGGTTAACGGCAACGCCTGACAGCTCAGGACATACCCGGCAGCCAGCTCGTCCGGCTCCAGGCTGTAGTTGGTGAGCATATCCACTTTGCCGCGCACCACTTTACATTTACAGGTGGCACACACGCCGCCTTTACAGGCATAGGGCAGATCTGCCCCCTGGCGCAGGGCAGCATCAAGAATGCTTTCGTCATCGGCCGTCAGGGTGATTTCACGGTCGCGCCCGTCCTGGCGGACGGTGACTTTCTGCCCTTCGACCTGCACGTTTACAGCGCGTTTCACCGCTGAGCCAGGCGTGTTGAAGCGCTCAAGGTGGATAGATTTTTCTGCTATCCCCAGCGCTTTCAGCGCCGCTTCAGCGTCGTCCATCATCGCCGACGGGCCGCAGATAAAGGCTTCGTCATACTGGCGGAAATTGATCAGGGTTTTCGCCAGCGCCTGCAGTTTTTCACCATCAATACGGCCGTGAAGCAGATCGCTGTCAAGCCGCTCCTGGCTGAAGATGGAGACCAGCTGCAGGCGCTGCGGGTATTTGTCTTTCAGATCCGCCAGCGCGCCGCGGAACATCATGCTCTGGCTGCTGCGGTTGCCGTAGATCAGGGTGAAGTGGCTTTTCGGCTCGGTGGCCAGCGTAGCGGAGAGAATAGCCAGCATCGGCGTAATGCCCGATCCAGCCGCTATCGCCAGATAGTGACCCTCCCGTTCGGCCCGGGGCTGATAGCCAAAATGGCCCTGCGGCACCATGACGTCCATCGTCATACCCTGCACAATCGTATCGCGGGCATAACGGGAAAAACGCCCGCCTTCGATGGCTTTCACCGCCACGCTGATCTCATCCGGTGCGGTACTACGGCAGATGGAGTAGCAGCGGCGAAGCTCATCACCACCCAGCGTGGCCTTTAAGGTCAGGTGCTGACCCGGGCGAAAGCGGTAAGCATCCTGCAATTCCTGCGGCACGGAAAAGGTAATTGTGACAGCGTCACGTGTTTCGGGTTCCACTTTTGCCACTTTTAATGAATGAAACGTTGTCATGGCAGCCTCAAATGCATTTGAAATAATCGAAAGGTTCACGGCAGGTGTTGCAGCGCCAGAGCGCTTTGCAGGCCGTTGAACCAAATTCACTGATGAGCGAGGTATCGGTGCTCGCACAGCGCGGGCAGCTCACCGCCGCAGGAACATGGGCGTGACAGCTATGGCCTACAGGCGGGCTGATGCCATACTCACGCAGACGTTCGCGCGCATCGGCTGTCATCCAGTCGGTGGTCCAGGCGGGTTCAAGCTGGAGCACGATATGTACCGGGGTAAAGCCATGCGCAGTCATCGTGTCGCGGATGGCTCCCAGCAGGTGTTCCGTCGCCGGGCAGCCCGAGTAGGTTGGCGTGAAGCCAATCACCCAGCCTTCGCCCTGCGCGGAAACGCTGCGCACCATACCTAAATCGGTGATGGTCAAAACCGGGACTTCAGGATCCGGGATCTGGCTTAACAGCGACCAGATTTGCGGGATTTGTGCAGGTGCGATGTCCACGAGACGTTGCATGACATTCCCCTCTCTTACCACTGCTGCCCGGGGTACATACGCTGGAGATATTGCATCTCTGCCAGCATTGGCCCCAGATGTTCGGTGTGCAGCCCACGCTTGCCGCCAGTGCGATACGCCACTTCATCGGGCACGTTCAGGGTGGCTTCCTGCAAGCCAGCAAACACTTCGCTTTCCCATGCCTGACGCAGCGTGCGCGGGTCGATGGCAATACCGGACGCAACCAGTTCCAGTTCGACGTCATCGGCGTCGAACAGCTCAGCGGTAAAGCGCCACAGATTGTTGACCGCCTGCTGCATTTTTTGTGCGGATACTTCTGTGCCGTCACCCAGGCGCACCAGCCAGCCGCGGCTAAAGCGCAGGTGATAGCGCGCTTCCTTAATCGCTTTTGCGGCAATGGCGGCAATCTGGCGGTCGCTGCTGTGGATCAGGCGCTCATACAACGCCACGTTCCACGCATCCATAAGGTACTGACGGACGAGGGTGTCGGCGAAATTGCCGTTAGGCTGTTCCACCAGCAATACATTGCGGAACTGGCGCTCATCGCGGCCAAAGGCCAGCGTATCTTCATCGCCCTGGCCTTCCAGTTCGGCGGCGTAGGTCAGGAAATTGCGCGCCTGTCCCAGCAGATCGAGGCCGATATTGGCCAGTGCGAGGTCAATTTCCAGCTCCGGCGCGTGACCACACCAGGCTCCCAGACGCTGAGAGAGCACCAGACCGTTGTCGCCCAGACGCAGGACGTATGCAGATAATGTTTTCATCCCTGACCTCACATGTGCTCAATGCCATCAGGGATGGTGTAAAACGTCGGATGGCGGTAGATCTTGCTCTCCGCCGGGTCGAAAAACGCACCGCTCTCTTCTGGCTGGGAGGCGACAATCTCGCTCGCCTTCACCACCCAGATGGAACAGCCTTCGCTGCGGCGGGTATAAGCATCACGCGCGTTTTCCAGCGCCATGCGGTCGTCAGCGGCGTGCAGACTGCCAACGTGACGGTGGGATAACCCTTGTTTGCTGCGTACAAACACTTCGTATAACGGCCAGTAGACATTGCTCATGTTGCTTCCTCTTAAGCCACTTTGCGGGCGTGTTGTTTTTCTGCGTGCGCCAGTGCGGCTTCGCGCACCCACGCCCCTTCTTCCCAGGCTTTACGTTTTGCGGCCAGGCGTTCGTGGTTGCAGATACCGCGCCCGTTAATGACGTCGTCAAACTCGTGCCAGTCGATCTCGCCGAAGCGGTAGTTGCCCGTCTCTTCGTCCAGGTGCAGGTCAGCATCCGGCACGGTCATGCCCAGCATTTCCACCTGCGGGATGGTGTTATTCACAAAACGCTGGCGCAGCTCATCGTTACCAAAGCGCTTGATTTTCCAGGCCAGGCTGCGGGCGCTGTTCGGTGAGTTGTCATCGTTAGGCCCGAACATCATCAGTGCCGGCCACCAGAAACGGTTGATAGCGTCCTGTAACATCTGACGCTGGGATCCACTGCCCTGCGCCAGTGCCATGCAGGCTTCAAAGCCCTGACGCTGGTGGAAGCTCTCTTCTTTACAGATTTTCACCATCGCCCGGGCGTACGGGCCGTAAGAGGTACGGCACAGCGCCACCTGGTTGACGATGGCAGCACCGTCCACCAGCCAGCCGATTACGCCGATATCAGCCCAGCTCAGCGTTGGGTAGTTGAAGATGGAGGAGTATTTCATTTTGCCGTCGAGCATCTTCTGATAGATGTCTTCCCGCGCGCAGCCCAGCGTTTCCGCCGCGCTGTAGAGATACAAACCGTGGCCGGCCTCGTCCTGCACTTTCGCCAGCAAAATGGCTTTACGGCGCAGCGTGGGGGCGCGGGTGATCCAGTTCCCTTTCGGCAGCATGCCGACAATTTCAGAGTGTGCGTGCTGACCAATCTGGCGGATCAACGTCTTACGGTAGGCGTCAGGCATCCAGTCCTGCGGCTCGATGGCCGTCTCCTGCGCTATGCGCTGCTCAAAGCGTTGTTCTTGCGTCACATCATCACCTTTATGATTCGCTAATCTATCTTAACAAGTGAAATGGTGAATCATTTCGTTTCTTAAAAGTTACACAGAAGTTAAATATAACCCCAAGAAATGTTTCCTTGTTTTGTGATGCTGCTCGCAAGGCTTTTCAAGCAAGGCGTGTGAACTGAGGCTTTATGAGCTGTATTTCGTCATGCCAGATCACAACGTTAACAATTCATTAAAACTCAGCTTGCTTTTTATGATTCATGATCAAACTATCTATAGTGAAATTACGTAACATTTGGAGATAAGCGATGCAGCAGTTAGCCAGCTTCTTGTCCGGTACCTGGCAGTCTGGCCGGGGCCGCGAGCGCAATATTCATCACGCCATCAGTGGCGAAGCTTTGTGGGAAGTCACCAGCGAAGGGCTGGATATGGCGGCCGCCCGCCGCTACGCCATTGAACACGGCGGTAAAGCACTTCACGCGATGACCTTTATCGAACGAGCCGCCATGCTGAAAGCGGTGGCAAAACATTTGCTCAGCCAGAAAGAACAGTTTTATGCCCTGTCAGCCCAGACCGGGGCGACAAAGGCCGACAGCTGGGTCGATATCGAAGGGGGTATCGGCACCCTCTTCACCTATGCCAGCCTCGGTAGCCGCGAACTGCCGGACGACACGCTGTGGCCAGAAGACGAACTGATCCCCCTGTCGAAAGAAGGCGGTTTTGCAGCGCGCCACGTATTAACCTCAAAATCTGGCGTGGCGGTGCATATCAACGCCTTTAACTTCCCGTGCTGGGGCATGCTGGAAAAACTGGCTCC
Organism: Enterobacter cloacae; assembly: GCA_014169315.1. NCBI lineage: Bacteria > Pseudomonadati > Pseudomonadota > Gammaproteobacteria > Enterobacterales > Enterobacteriaceae > Enterobacter > Enterobacter cloacae. The sequence goes on from AP022133.1 coordinate 2,584,832, forward strand.
CACCTGGCTTGCCGGGATGCCTGCGATCATCAAACCCGCCACCGCCACCGCGCAGGTCACGCAGGCAATGGTGAAATCGATCGTGGAAAGCGGTCTGGTACCGGCGGGAGCCATCAGCCTGATCTGCGGCGGTGCGGGCGATCTGCTGAGCCAGCTCGACAGCCAGGACGTGGTGACGTTCACCGGCTCCGCCAGCACCGGACAGAGCCTGCGCGTTCACCCAAACATCGTGGCGAACGCGATCCCCTTCACGATGGAGGCAGACTCCCTGAACTGCTGCGTGCTGGGGGAAGACGTCACGCCAGATCAACCGGAATTTGCCCTGTTCATTCGCGAAGTGGTCCGCGAGATGACCACGAAGGCCGGGCAAAAATGTACGGCTATTCGCCGCATTATTGTGCCGCAGGGGCAAATTGATACCGTCAGCCAGGCGCTGATTGCGCGGCTGGAAAAAGTGGTGGTGGGCGACCCGGCACAGGAAGGGGTCAAAATGGGCGCACTGGTGAATAGTGAACAGCGCGCCGACGTGCAGGAAAAAGTCGATCTGCTGGTTGCCGCAGGCTGCCAGATCCGTCTGGGTGGCAAAGCCGATCTGCAGGCCGCGGGGGCGTTCTTCCCGCCAACCCTGCTCTTCTGCCCGCAGCCGGACGAAACCCCTGCCGTACACGCCACCGAAGCCTTCGGCCCGGTTGCCACCCTGATGCCATACCGTAACGCAGAGCACGCGATAACGCTGGCACGCGCGGGCGGCGGCAGCCTGGCGGGCACGCTGGTGACGGCCGAACAGACCATCGCCCGCCAGTTTATTTCCGGTGCGGCGCGCGCCCACGGACGCATTCAAATCCTCAACGAGGAGTCGGCCAAAGAGTCCACCGGGCACGGTTCTCCGCTGCCGCAGCTGGTACACGGCGGTCCAGGCCGCGCAGGCGGCGGTGAAGAGCTGGGCGGTCTGCGTGCCGTGAAGCATTACCTTCAGCGTACTGCCATTCAGGGCAGCCCGACGATGCTCGCCGCCATTGGCAAACAGTGGGTGCGCGGTGCGCAAGTGCAGGAAGATCGCGTACATCCATTCCGTAAATACTTCGAGGAACTGCAGCCGGGCGATAGCCTGCTGACGCCGCGCCGTACCCTGACGGAAGCCGATATCGTTAACTTTGCCTGCCTGAGCGGGGATCATTTCTACGCCCACATGGACAAGATCGGCGCAGCGGAGTCGATCTTTGGCGAGCGCGTGGTACACGGTTACTTCCTGATTTCAGCCGCGGCGGGGCTGTTTGTCGATGCGGGTGTCGGGCCGGTCATTGCCAACTATGGCATGGAAAACCTGCGCTTTATCGAGCCGGTCAAACCTGGCGATACCATTCAGGTGCGCCTGACCTGCAAACGCAAAACGCTGAAGAAACAACGCTCTGCCGATGAAAAACCGACTGGCGTGGTGGAATGGGCCGTTGAGATCTTCAACCAGAACCAACAAGCCGTCGCGCTCTACTCCATTCTGACGCTGGTGGCGCGCCAGCAGAGCGACTTCTGACGTTTTCCTCTCAAGTCCATTGACCGGGGTGTGATTTACCCCCGGTCTTTTTTTAACCTGGCAAGACTGGCAAATAACCTGGCAGATGCAGGCAAACGCTTTTCGCCTGCGGCTGTCAGGATAAGGTCATCACAACACAATAAACACAACAATATGAGGTCAACGATGGGAAGCAACTCTTCTTTTTCTGCCCGTAAAACGGCACTGGCCATGACAGTTGCTCTGTTTTGCGCCTGGCAGTCTCCCGTTTTCGCCCACGGCAGTGAGGCGCATATGGTCCCGATGGACAAAACGCTGCAGACATTTGGCGCAGATGTGCAGTGGGATGATTACGCACAGATGTTCACCATTACCAAAGACGGTGCGTTTGTGAAGGTAAAACCCGGCGCAAAAACCGCCATCGTCAACGGCAAAACCCTGAAGCTGCAGGTGCCGGTGGTGATGAAAAACAAAAAAGCCTGGATCGCTGACACCTTCATTAACGATGTCTTCCAGTCCGGCCTTGACCAGACTTTCCAGGTTGAAAAACGCCCTCACCCGTTAAATGCGTTAACGGCTGACGAAATTAAGCAGGCTGTCGACATTGTCAAAGCCTCAGCCGATTTTAAACCGAATACCCGCTTTACTCAGATTGCCCTTGCTGAGCCAGAGAAAGCCAAAGTGTGGGACTTTGTGCTGAACGGCACGACAGTGGATTCCCCTCGCCAGGCGAACGTCATCATGCTGGACGGAAAGCATGTTATCGAAAGCCTGGTTGACCTGAAAGAGAAAAAAGTCCTGCGCTGGGAGCCGGTCAAAGACGCGCACGGCATGGTGTTGCTGGATGACTTCACCGCCGTACAACAGATTATCAATGACAGCCCGGAATATGCCGATGCGCTGAAAAAACACGGCGTCACCGACCCGAAGAAGGTCATTACGACCCCGTTAACCGTCGGCTATTTTGACGGTAAAGACGGGCTGAAACAGGAAGACCGCCTGCTGAAAGTGGTGAGCTATCTGGACGTTGGCGACGGTAACTACTGGGCACACCCTATCGAAAACCTGGTGGCAGTGGTCGACCTCGAACAGAAGAAAATCCAGAAAATTGAAGAAGGTGCGGTTGTTCCGGTTCCGATGGCTCCACGCCCATATGATGGCCGTGACCGCATAGAAACCCCGAAAAAACCGCTCGACATCATTGAACCGGAAGGGAAAAACTACACCATTACCGGCGATATGGTGCACTGGCAGAACTGGGATTTCCACCTGAGCCTGGACTCCCGTGTCGGGCCGGTTATTTCTACCGTGACCTGGAACGACAATGGCAAAAAGCGCCAGATCATGTATGAAGGATCGCTCGGTGGGATGATCGTCCCTTACGGCGACCCGGATGTCGGCTGGTACTTTAAGGCGTATCTGGATTCCGGCGACTACGGCATGGGCACGCTGACCTCCCCACTGGTGCGCGGCAAAGACGTACCGTCTAACGCCGTGATGCTCAATGAAACCATTCCGGATTACACCGGTGCACCCATGGAGATCCCTCGCGCAATCGCCATCTTCGAACGTTATGCCGGGCCGGAGTATAAGCACCAGGAGATGGGTCAGCCGAACGTCAGTACCGAACGTCGTGAACTGGTGGTGCGTTGGGTCAGTACCGTCGGCAACTATGACTACATCTTCGACTGGGTATTCCACGAAAATGGCACCATCGGTATTGATGCGGGCGCGACGGGTATTGAAGCCGTGAAAGGCGTGCAGGCGAAAACCATGCATGATGCCACCGCAAAAGACGATACTAAATATGGCACCCTGATCGATCATAACATCGTGGGTACCACCCACCAGCACATCTATAACTTCCGTCTGGATATGGACGTGGATGGTATCAATAACAAGATGGTGGCGATGGATCCGGAAGTGAAACCCAACACCGCCGGTGGCCCGCGTACCAGCACCATGCAGATCAATCAGTACAGCATTGATACCGAGCAACAGGCTGCGCAGAAATTTGACCCGGGTACCATCCGGCTGCTGAGTAACACCAGCAAAGAGAACCGCATGGGTAACCCGGTCTCGTACCAGATCATCCCTTACGCGGGCGGTACACACCCGGTGGCGACCGGTGCGAAGTTTGCCCCGGACGAGTGGATCTACCACCGCCTGAGCTTTATGGATAAACAGCTGTGGGTGACGCGCTACCATCCAGATGAAATGTACCCGGAAGGGAAATTCCCGAACCGCTCAACGCACGATACGGGCCTGGGCCAGTACAGTAAGGATAACGAGTCGCTGAACGACCAGGATGATGTGGTCTGGATGACGACCGGGACAACTCACGTTGCACGTGCCGAAGAGTGGCCAATTATGCCGACGGAATGGGTGCATACCCTGCTCAAACCGTGGAACTTCTTCGACGAGACACCAACGCTTGGCAAGAAGAAAGACGAGCAGAAATAAGTAAACGACCGGGCGCGATGCCCTAATGTTTGTCAGTTAAGCGACGCAAAGGCACTTTGTTATTTCAGTGGTATCGTTCCGTTCACTCAGACATTTCTGCTACCTGCATAATCCGCTGCGGTGAACGTGTTAAGGGGGCTATCGCGCCCCCTTAACAATCCCGGCTCCCGGCAAAGAAAATCGCCGCTTCGCGGTGCCCTCAGCTTATTCCTTCCGGCTTTTCGGGGACGGGTGAAGTGGTCTACTTAATTTGGACACGACCTGAGGTTCTTTGTCTTTCCATCTCGGCAGGTGTTAACCCTCCGTTGTTTTTATGCGGCCTTACCCGGTTGTAATACCCACTCAGGTACTGAACCACATCCTTCACTGCTTCACTTCTGTTTCGGTAGCCTTCACGTAACAACCATTCCGTTTTAAGACTCCGGAACAGCCTCTCTGCAACGGCATTGTCCCAGCAGTTTCCTTTGCGACTCATGCTGAGTCTGATGCCGTACAGCTTCGCTATGTCCCTGTATGACATGCTGGCATACTGAGAACCCTGGTCAGAGTGGAACATTAATCCTTTTGGACGGCCCCGGTTTTCCCAGGCCATTGTAAGGGCATTCTGCGCCAGCTGGCTGTCAGCCACAGACGAGAACGCCCAACCCACCACTTTTCGCGCGTATAAATCCAGTACCACTGCCAGATACAGCCAGCCCGCTTGTGTTCTGATAAAAGTGATATCTCCACACCACACATTATCCGGTGCATTTACCGTAAAATTGCGACTGAGATGATTTTCCGCCAGATTAGACTGCCGGTTACACAGGCGATAGCGGTGTTTTCCGGGCTGCCTGCTCACCAGACCGGCTTCTTTCATCAGTCGCCCGGCCTTGTAACGCCCAACGTTTTCTCCTTCGCGGCGAAGCAGTAAAGACAACGTTCTTGCTCCGGCTGAGCCCCGCCCAAGACGGTGTAGCTCGGCCACCCTTCGCTGTAGGGCAATTCGCGTCGTATCCGGTTGTTTCTGGCGTTTGCGATGGTAGTAAACCAGACTCCGGCAAACGCCGAGGACCGCACAGAGCTCTTTTACGCTGTATTCCTGGCTCAGGGCGGCGACAAGTTTCAGGGCTTGCTGGCGTCCGACATCAGCAAAGCTGTTGTAGATTCAATTGGTCAACGCAACAGTTATGTGAAAACATGGGGTTGCGGAGGTTTTTTGAATGAGACGAACATTTACAGCAGAGGAAAAAGCCTCTGTTTTTGAACTATGGAAGAACGGAACAGGCTTCAGTGAAATAGCGAATATCCTGGGTTCAAAACCCGGAACGATCTTCACTATGTTAAGGGATACTGGCGGCATAAAACCCCATGAGCGTAAGCGGGCTGTAGCTCACCTGACACTGTCTGAGCGCGAGGAGATACGAGCTGGTTTGTCAGCCAAAATGAGCATTCGTGCGATAGCTACTGCGCTGAATCGCAGTCCTTCGACGATCTCACGTGAAGTTCAGCGTAATCGGGGCAGACGCTATTACAAAGCTGTTGATGCTAATAACCGAGCCAACAGAATGGCGAAAAGGCCAAAACCGTGCTTACTGGATCAAAATTTACCATTGCGAAAGCTTGTTCTGGAAAAGCTGGAGATGAAATGGTCTCCAGAGCAAATATCAGGATGGTTAAGGCGAACAAAACCACGTCAAAAAACGCTGCGAATATCACCTGAGACAATTTATAAAACGCTGTACTTTCGTAGCCGTGAAGCGCTACACCACCTGAATATACAGCATCTGCGACGGTCGCATAGCCTTCGCCATGGCAGGCGTCATACCCGCAAAGGCGAAAGAGGTACGATTAACATAGTGAACGGAACACCAATTCACGAACGTTCCCGAAATATCGATAACAGACGCTCTCTGGGGCATTGGGAGGGCGATTTAGTCTCAGGTACAAAAAACTCTCATATAGCCACACTTGTAGACCGAAAATCACGTTATACGATCATCCTTAGACTCAGGGGCAAAGATTCTGTCTCAGTAAATCAGGCTCTTACCGACAAATTCCTGAGTTTACCGTCAGAACTCAGAAAATCACTGACATGGGACAGAGGAATGGAACTGGCCAGACATCTAGAATTTACTGTCAGCACCGGCGTTAAAGTTTACTTCTGCGATCCTCAGAGTCCTTGGCAGCGGGGAACAAATGAGAACACAAATGGGCTAATTCGGCAGTACTTTCCTAAAAAGACATGTCTTGCCCAATATACTCAACATGAACTAGATCTGGTTGCTGCTCAGCTAAACAACAGACCGAGAAAGACACTGAAGTTCAAAACACCGAAAGAGATAATTGAAAGGGGTGTTGCATTGACAGATTGAATCTACAGTAGCCTTTTTTAATATCTCCTTGTCCCTCTCAAGCCGCTGAACCCGTTCTTCAAGCTGACGAATGTACTGCTGCTCTGGCGTGAGCGGAGGAGCCGGAGAGGGGATGCCCTGACCGGATAAAACCAGGCCACCACGTTCAATTTCAAGCTGTCTGACCCAGCGTCTCATGGCCGTGACACCGACATCAGAGGCTTCGCAGGCCTGGCGGAATGAGTAGCCATGGTCGAGGACCAGCTCAGCGCACTCGCGTTTAAACTCTGGGGTAAATCGGCGTGAATTCATTTTTTGCACCTCATCAGTTATTTAATTTATAACCTCTGAACGTGTCTAAAACTATTAAACCACTTCAGGGCGGAGGTAACCTCCCTGTAAAGCCGCCCTCGCCGCGCATCCCTGCGCGTCGCCCCGGCCTTCAGGAAACGCTTCGGCGATTTTCAGCCGGACTCACGCTCCCTCAACCTTCTTCATCGCCTGAATGTGGCACGGGTGTTGAGTCCCCGCTGAAATCGGCGAACCGGAGACCGGATGACAAGGGCTGGACGCCAGGGATGGCGGCCAGAGGCGAAACGAGACAGGACAAAATTGCCGGAAGCAATTTTGAACAACGCTTGCGTTGGCCCCGAAGGGGCGAGTCCCAGGGATGGGACGAGTAATCTTGAGTCGAGCCGACCGCAGGCAGCCGGTCGGGAGGTGAGCGCAGTGCGAAGCACCGATTTCTCCGCGGGGCCGCGGGGATTGATAAGGGGGCCGCGGTGGCCCCCTTATCCCGTTCACAGGTTGTGAGCGTATTATTTTCTGCGGATATTAAGGTGAACGGAATTATCCACCATGCTTAACTGACAAGCATTAGGCGCGATGCCCGTTTTTTTCCCCGTAAATTTGAGGAATCATCGAGCCTGATTATAGTTACTGATACATCGCTTACCCCATCTCTCCCCTGGACGGGAAAACAACGCCAATGGAAAAACGAAAAAATTCGCCCCCCGAACGTGCAACATGGCCGACGCGTCAGGCAATGGTACTTCACGGACTGGCAATGAACCTGCCGTGGCTGGCGTTTGTCAACGTGAGCTTTGCGCTCATGATCCTGCTACGCAACGTCCTGTTTCAGGACAGCGATACGCTTTACCCGATCCCGCTCCACCTGACGCGAATTGTCGATGCATCAATGTTCGGCATCATTATGCTGTCAGCCGCCTTAATCATCATGGCCTGGCAGCGCATTGCCGGTATCAGCGTTGTTCTGTTCGTCTGTAGTGCAATCTGGTCGATAACCTGTTACTGGTTTATCACCGACTGGCAACTTCCCCACGTCTGGCCGCTGTGTGCCATCCTGCTACTGGCAGGCCTGACGGCGCTGTATTTCTACCCGGAAGGATTATTGTCCTTCATGTTACCGCTCTGGCTCACCCTGCCCGTTGCCAGTTGGATGCTAAATGACGGGGTCAACATTCGCTTTGCCACCATCTGGATAGTCTTCACCCTGATCCTCATCTGTGGCCGTTTTATCCTGCTGAGCTGGTTTGATGAAGCCTGGCGGCGTAATCAGCAGAACCAGCTGTTGATCTCTCGGCTGGATGCGCTGGCGCACCAGGATCCGCTGACCAAAACCGCCAACCGTCGGGCAATGGAAAACGTGCTGAACAATGCGGTTGACCAGGGTAAACCCTTCTCATTGATTATGCTGGATATTGATGATTTCAAACGCTACAACGACACTTACGGCCACCAGGCAGGAGACGAATGCCTGGCGCGTGTTGCGGACGTGCTGAAGCAAACGGTGCGTACACCGAATGATGTGGTATCGCGCTACGGCGGTGAGGAGTTTGTGGTGATCCTCTTCAACTGCAAGGAGAGCATGGCGGAACAGGTTGCCGCACGTATTCAGGAGGGGCTGCGCATGGCGGCTATTCCACACGTTGCCTCAACGGTCAGCGACCACGTTACCGCCAGCATGGGGATTACGGGAATGACGGCGGGACTTACCGCCCACGAGATCATCGCCCGCGCCGATGTTGCACTTTATCAGGCTAAAAATGCCGGGCGGGATCGCTGGTCTTTGTAAAAATGCCGGGTGACGGCTACGTCTTACCCGGCTTTGCTTTTAGTAGCGCACACAAACCGATTTGGTTTCACACCATCCATCCAGCCAGTCCGGGCCGAAGTCGCGCCCGGTGCCGGACTGCTTCATGCCGCCAAACGGCAGGTTGGCGTCGATCAGCGTATGGCTGTTCACCCACACGGTACCCGCCTGTAGCCTGTCGGTATATTCCAGCGCCTTGCTGATATTCTGCGTCCAGACGCTGGCCGTCAGCCCGTATTCAGTGTCGTTTGCCAGCGCCAGTGCTTCTTCACCATCGGCCACGCGCACCAGGTTCACCACCGGACCAAAGACTTCTTCACGGGTCAGCCTCAGTGCGGCATCCGGGTTTACCACCAGCGTCGGGGAGACGTAATATCCCTTGCCATCCGGGCCTCGGTTGCCGCTGATAAGCTCCGCGTTGTGCGACTTCGCTTCATCAAGGAAGGTCTGTACTTTATCGCAGTGCGCACGCGACACCAGCGGATTAATAAACGCCTGGGGTGACATACCCGGGCCAACGCTCAGGGATTTCACCGCCTGTTCAAAGCCGCCGACCAGCGTGTCAAACAGCGGTGCTTCAATGTAAATACGGGAGCTGGCCGCACAAACCTGCCCCTGGTTAAGGAAGCTGCCGGTCATCAACCCTTCAATTACCCACGCAGGGTCGGCATCTTTGAGCACAATGGCCGGGTTTTTACCGCCCAGCTCCAGGGTAACGCCCGTCAGCGTATCCGCCGCCGTGCGCGCAATCTGTTTACCGGTCGCCGTTGAACCGGTAAAACTCACTTTCGCAATATGCGGATGCGACGTCAGCGCAGCACCACACACTGCACCGCTCCCCGTCACCACGTTAAACACGCCGTCAGGAATGCCCGCTTCGCTTGCCAGTTCCGCCACACGCAGCATGGTCAGCGGCGTGGTCTCCGAAGGTTTGATCACGATGGAACAGCCAGCGGCCAGCGCAGGCATCACTTTCCACATGCCGATCATCAGCGGGAAGTTCCACGGCACAATCCCGGCGACGACACCCACCGGCTCTTTGCGCGTCCACGCCTGGTAACGAGCCCCCTGCGGCAACGGGATAGAGAGATCGAGAGTCTTCCCGGCAATTTTGGTGGTCAGCCCGGCGGTATAGCGCATCCAGTTCAGGGTGCAGCCCACTTCAAAGGCTCGGGAAATGTTAATCGATTTCCCCTGCTCCAGCGTTTCCAGCTGCGCCAGCTCTTCGCTGTGCTGCTCCACCAGGTCAGCAAAATGCAGCAAGATACGTTCGCGTTCTGCCGGGAGTTTCCCCGCCCAGCGGCGACCAACAAACGCGCGCCAGCCGGACATCACGGCACGGTCAACATCATCTACGCTGGCATCTGCGGTTGACGCAATCACCTCTCCCGTGGCCGGGTTGAACACGTTCAACCGTTTTTCGCTGTCGGATGCAGTCTGACGGCCTTCAATCCACAGGCCATGATGTCGGTCCAGAAACTGCTGCACGCCAGGCAGTACGGCTACCAGTGATTCAGACATAAGGTACTCCTTCGTTATTATTCGCAGGGTGTTACTGCAGTCTAAGAGGGCTTTCGCATTCCTGCTTTTATCTCTGTGACATTCGCTTTGCCACCTGTGACAGGCTCCGCAATTCGGGATAATTCCGGCTTATAACGCTGTTCCCGGTGAGTGTTCTTTCCTATAGTCAGCCTCATAGCTCTGACAAAATGCAACACAAATGCAACAATACGAACACATTGACGGTGCGGCGAGATAAACGATGGCGGGTGCAAGCGAACAGGAAAAGTATCAGCAGTGGCTGGCGCAAATTAACCAGGTTTGCGGGCATTTCGACGCGCGTCCTTTAGAGGGACAATTCATTGGTGAACTGGAAACCAGCTATGCCCGCAGCCTGAAGCTAAGCACCGTGACCGCAGGTAGCGTAAACCTGTTTCGTACCCGTCAGGAGATAAAAAACGGCAACGATGCCTGGTTCTATACGGTGTTTCAGCTCGACGGTAGCGCAGAGATTGAACAGGACGACCGCCGTGCCATTCTCAACACTGGTGACATTACCCTCCTCGACGCCTCGCGCCCCTGCTCCATCTACTGGCAGGAAAAATCCCGCCAGATTTCGCTGCTTGTTCCTCGTCAGATTATTGAGCAACAGTGCCGTTTTCAGGAAGTCAGCTGCGCACTCACGCTGTCGCGCAGTCTGCCGACCGTACAGCTAAGCCATCGTTTGTTGCAGGAGAGTATGGGAAATGCCGACCTGAGCGATATAGAAAGTGAAGCGGCGCTGGAAGCGATGGTGTGTCTGTTACGCCCGGCCTTTCAGCAGCGTGAGTCTACGCAGCCACGTAAAGAGCGCCAGTTCCAGAATGTTCTGTCACTGATTGACGACCATATTCAGTCTGAAGCCCTGCGCCCGGAATGGATTGCCACAGAGAGCGGAATGTCGGTGCGCAGCCTGTACCGTATGTTTGCCGATAAGGGGCTGGTGGTCGCCCAGTATATTAAAAACCGCCGTCTCGACCTCTGCGCGCAGGTGCTGCGCTCCGCCAGCGATGATGAGAAGCTGGCGGGAATTGGCTACAGCTGGGGGTTTGCCGACCATAGCCATTTCTCAACGGCGTTTAAGCAGCGCTTTGGCGTGTCGCCCGGCGAGTACCGTAAGCGTTGCCGCTAACTACTTCTTCAGCCACTTACCGTTAATACCCTTCACGTATTCGCCCGGCTGTGCGCGCTCCACCAGTTTTTGCCCTGCCATTTTTGCCACTTCATCAACCGGTAAATTGTTGCTGTCGGCCAACTTTTGATAGTTTTCCGTGCGCGCGGCGTTGATGCGGTTAACCAGCGCCAGGGTTTCTGCATCTTTCGCGATCGGGGCAATATAACCGCTCAGCGTCTCCCCAACGCGCCCCTGCGCACGCGCGTCGTTCAGCGTCAGCGTGGCGGCCTGCACGTTCATCCCCAGTGCCAGTAAAATGAGAGCTAGTGTGCGTTTCATGGCGTCCTCAGAACAGATCGCTGCGTGATTTCAACAGGGTTTCAACGTCTTTATCGACCTTAATATGGATCTCATGTTCGATTTTCACGTTCATGTTGATGGTAATCGGCTCCTTCGGTGCTGCGACTTCAATGCGCGGCGTACAGCCCGTCAGCATCGCGACCACAGCAACGGTGAGCACACCAGCCATCTTTTTCATTGTTGTTCCTCACTTTCCTTGCCAGTCGAACTGCGGGTACTGGGTATTGCCGCGTGTTGCTCAAACCAGGTTTGCAGGTTGTCCCCAAAACGCAAGCTGCGCCAGAGGGTAAAGACATTCTCGTCATGGGTGTAGTTCAGGTTCACGGAGCTGCTTTTACCCTCTACCCGGCTCGTCCCCTTGATGGTGGCCTGCATGGTTAATTCGCCCAGATTATCTAAATTGATTCTCGTCCACGAACGTGAGATTTCCATATAGCGGAGCCAGTTGATTGCCGCGCCCGCTACCATATTATCGTTCACAATCGCATCAGCCGTATCTTTATCAATACGCAGCGTCATTGGCCCCGGGTTGGTCAACCAGCCATCTTTGATGATCCATTTTTCATTCTCCAGCCAGAACGGTAGCGCACCGCTCACCGGACCTGACACGGCAAACTGCTTCGGATTGACGGCGCTAATCAGTTCGCTGGAGGAGATATTGTCAACACGTAGAAGTGCGGGATCGTGCTGCGGCATTCTCAGTTGTTGCATGGTGATTTTCCCGCCGAGCGCTTCAACCTTCACGTTGGTGAGCAACAGCGGGTTTTCCTCACTCCAGGGATAGTTCCCCTGGAGATCCGCCGTGATATTCCGCGCGGTCACCAGGTTTTCCACTTCGCCAATGCGCAACGTAACCGGGCCACGCGTTCCCAGCGACCAGGTGCCCTTGCTAAACCGGAACGGCAGAACGAAGTCGACGCCGTTGATTTGGTTATCAGGCATCCAGGCGCTACCGGATTTCAGTACCCCGTGCCCGCCCGCCTCAAAACCTTGATCGGCAGCCGCAGAAAACGCGACCTGCGCATAGAGTTCACCTTCACGCAGCGTCATTTTCCAGTCCGGTGGGATCAACGACTGGAAAACGGTGAGAGACTGCTTCGGCCACCACGCTTGCCCGCGAAGACGTTCACCATCCCAGCGACCATTCATCTGAACCGGGCCGATTTTATCGGCATGGAGGTCGCCTTTGAACTGGAACAGCGTCGGGTCGGAACCGTCAACGCTGAAGGTCAGCACCGACGCTGGCAACACACTCCCCCCTGAGAACGTGGTTTGCCCGGCATTTAACGACAGTGCGCCACTGAATGCCGGTTTCGCGGGATCGCGTAGCCAGCGGATCGGTTTATCCAGCACCAGACGCGGTTTGCTGACCAGCATTGTTTCATACTGAAGTTTGTCGAACCCCGTCGACAGATCCGTCAGCGAGATCGCTGTATCGCGCCATTCCCCTTTACCAGCCACATCCCAGCGCGCGTTCATCGGCGTGAAGTTCCCTTTGCCCCAGTAACGCCACTGCCACAGACCGCTGTCCGGTAAAAAATCGTTGGCCTGGCCGTCCAGATGCAGCTCAAAATCCCCCATTTCATTTTCATGCGCCCGCAAAATGGCCTGCAGGCGACCATCCACGCCTTTCTGCGCCAGCTTCACGCCCGCCAGCGGCCAGCGGATTTCATCAATATTGAGGGAGTTAATGACGCGGCCACGCGAACGCAGCAGTGCGCCGGGTTCAAAAGTGAGCTGCGGATCGTTCAGGCTTCCGGTCAGTTTTGCCGGGAGTTTGGCATAGAGGACAAAATCGTTTTGTTTGGCTTCACCGCTCAGATGGAGCGGCATGTCACTGTTTTCCATACTGAGCTTGCCCGGCCCAATATTCAGTACCGCGTTCCCTTTCCCTGCATCGCCGTGGGTGAGCACATTCAGGCGTCCGGCAATTGTGGCTTTCTCCAGCCCTTGTTGCCAGTTGTCGATCCGCATACCCATTCGCCCACTCATCGGCATGCCTGACAGGTTCCAGTTCCAGCGCCCGTCACTGATATTCAGTTGTTCCGCCGTTATTTGCCACGGCAGATCGAGCAGCGGATCGGGGTTATCACGCGCCATGACCACCAGCTGCCCCTGGTTTTCTTCCCAGTTCAGATCGGCATCAACCAGAGACGTTAACTGTGGCACGCTAAAGGTGGCGAGCGCATGGCCTTTCACCGGCACGCCGTCCGGAACCAGTGGTAACGTAAACTCACCCACCAGTTTCACAGGCTGCGGGTAATCCGGCAACAGAGCGTCCAGTTGGCTGATGGTCAGCGTCTGGCCACGCAGTTTTCCCTTGATGCTCACCTGCTCACCTTTATAGGTGAGCGCCTGAATGGCTGGCGTCAGCGATGCGTGGAGTTCTCCCTGCCACTGTTGCCAGGGGGAAAGCGTCAGGCGGTGAATGGTGAGCCAGGTATTCGGCAATACAGCCTGCCACTGCGCCAGCGTTTTGGGTGCCACCGTGGATGGCGCAGTGGCAGGCAGCTTGCTGAGACACGCCGAATTAAGCTCAAGCGCACCAATATCAATGTTCCAGCGGCTGGGATGTGACAGCGTCGCGTTTTCTACGCGAGCCATTTCGCAATCCTCAACCAGATAGCGAAGATCGGGGATTGTAATGGCGTGACGCGTCAGTCTGGGGCTTTTTTCAAAAGCGATACGTGTCCCGACAGGCAGCCAGATCCCGGCTAGCGTCGGTACCCACTGCGCGAGCGTCATCAGCAGCGTCAGCGGCAACAAAATCAACAGCAGTAAAAGCGCGATTGCGGCTTTATATTTACCCTTCATGGGCAGTTAATATCCTGATTTAGCGAAATAATTAAGCCGACAGTGCCGATCATTGTCGCATGTTTAGTCATTCAGTTGAAGTGAGTGACCGTTTTAAGGATAGATGCTCTCACACTATGCGGTGAATTTTTTATTTTTAGCTATCTCAATAATTTATTTATTATTCAATGCGTTGAAAATCATCGCGAGTGGCTAATCGCGCAGAATAGTAGCAAATTATCAGCCCCAATTTATACACCAGGATTCCTGGTTATCGCCCCAAAATGCGCTTTTTTGCGTCGCGTTTTCTTATCAATCCCCCACTGACCTTAGCCAGACGCTTCAGTCAGTAATGCGGACTGCACAGCAGGTCGTGTATTAATTCTTGCCATATATGCTGACAGCAAGGGCCAGCAATTCAGGTCGATGGAAAAGAATTTACACCAGCCAAGTACGGTGAAAAGGTAGGCATCAGCAACACTGAACGTTGAACCCATCAGATAGGTTTTACCGTTGAGCTGATCCTGAAGATAATTGAACCGCCGGAACAGCTTCTCTCGATAAATCGACTTAACGTCTTCGGGCAGTGAGGGATTGAATAACAACGCTGAGCCAGCGTGTATTTCACTGGTGATAAAGTTAAGCCATTCCTGCAGACGCACCCGCTCCCAGCTGCCCGCTCGCGGTGCCAGCCCGATTTCCGGTTTAAGATCCGCGAGATACTGCACAATGGCAGGTCCTTCAGTGAGGAGCTTTCCATCGTCAAGTTCAAGCGCAGCGACATAACCTTTAGGGTTAATGGTCAGGAAATCACGTCCATCAGCGGTGAGCTTGCTACGGTTGTTCACTTTAACCAGTTCAAACTCAAGCTCCAGTTCACGCAGCACAATGTGTGGTGAAAGCGAACAGGTATCCGGGGCGTAATAGAGTTTCATTTTGTCTCCTTTTGAATGGAAAAGTTTTAATCAACGTTTAAGCCGATCCTGAAAACACTCTGCTTAATATGAATCTTTCTGTAAAATTAATTGTTCATAAACTCACTATTAGCTGAGCTACTGATACTCATGATGAATCTTTTGCACTGGCGCTTATTGGTCGCAGTGGCCGATGCCCACAATATTTCGCGCGCCGCTGAGGAAATTGGCATGACGCAGTCTGGTGCCAGCCAGGCTATCGCTCAGCTAGAGGCGTCACTTGGGTTTCCTGTTTTCACACGTGAGCGGCGATATATCGGCGTCACCGCCCTGGGTGTGCAGGTTGTCGAACATGCAAGGAGCATGGTATTGACGCTGAATGCGATCCGTTTGCTGGCAGATGAGAGCCGGGAGTTAAACAATGGGCGCATTCGCCTGGCCAGTTTTCCCTCCGTGACGTCCACGTTTTTGCCCAGGTTATTGCGGGACTTTAAGCGCCTGCATCCCGGTATTGAGGTAGTGCTCCTCGAAGGTACAGACGAGGAAGTCGAGGAGTGGCTTGCAGCAGACACAGTTGAACTCGGGGTTGTCATGAACCCCGCCCCCGGGCGTGCAGATGTTGTTTTAGGCAAGGATGCCTGGGTAGCGGTAATGCCCGCCCGTCATCTGCTGGCAGGTCATGCCAGGGCATATGGCATAACGTTAGAACAACTGGCAGATCAGCCCTTTATCCTTGCTACCGGGGGGTGTTTAGTGAATGGACGCAGCCTGATGGAAAATGCGGGCTTGCAGCTCACTGACGTGCGCGTGAAAGTTCGCGATTGGGTCAGCGCCTGCATGTTGGTAGGTGAAGGTATGGGCGTCGCACTTGTACCAGAATCAGCCCTACCGGAGGAATTACACGGCCTGTGTGTAGTACCGCTGACCCCTTCCCTGCATCGTGAATTTGGACTGGTTTGTTCGCCATCCGGAAACGCTTCTGCGACGACCCAGATGCTGCTCAAAGGGCTGGGCAAACGGGAGTCTACGACTTCACGGTGATCGTTTGATCACCTTGTTAAGTGTACGTTTTTGGTACGGAGCGGGCTTGCATGAAAACAGCAAGGTCTGCATTGAGCTGTGAGTTCAACCGATGGATGCAACACACTTCCATATACTGCTGTAAACAAAACTAACACCCACAGCACTTCTTCTCACCCCACAATTCCTGAATACGCTGCGCAAATCAAAGAAATACCCAAAACCAAGCCATGCCATCCACTTTTATCTGCCATCATCACCTCTTAAAGTGTCCGTACTCAATACATAAGCGCCGTAATCACGAGCATATGGAAACTGCAGCCCATTGAAGTTTCCACATTGTCAACTCACCACTCACCATCTATAATGTTTCCATCCTGGAAATAAGGGGCATGGATGCACGTAGTCTCAAGAGCGCCTTTCGACGCGGCCACCAGACAATTTCCTAATCAAGCACTCGCCCTGCACGATCTTTACCGGGTGCTAAAGAAGGAACACTACCCGTCACCGGACGATATGAGAAAGCGATTCCCCAGCCTGGACAGGATGAAATACAGGGAAAAATGGTGGGTCATTGATGTGGGTGGCGGGCATTTAAGAGTGATGTTTTTTACTGATTTTGAGAGAGGAAAGATTTTCATCAAACACATCAGCACCCACGCAGAGTATGACAAGCTCACGGACCTCTACCGGAGAACGAAAGAATGAATTATGCAGCAGTCATCAAAGCGGCAAACGATCTGACCAACGCGCTCCCTTTCCTGGGCTCAAGCCCGTCGCGACAAGATTATGAGGATGCGCTAGCGCTGGTGGAGTATCTGGTCGAACACGAACCCGATAGCCCGCTGGTGGAGATGCTCACCGCCAAAATCGATCAATACGAAAACGAGTCCCCGGAGTTTGCAGATTTTAACGCGCGTGTTGCCAGCATTCCGTCAGGCGTTGCGTTATTGCGAACGCTGATGGACCAGTACCAACTCACTCAGAGCGACTTCGAGACAGAGATTGGTAAAAAGTCTCTGGTGAGCCGGATCCTTAACGGACAGCGTACGTTAACGCTGGATCATATGCGTGCACTGGCGAAGCGTTTTGGCGTGCCGGTGAGTGCGTTTGTGGGGAATTGATCGATAGCAGGCTCTGTGCACCCAATCCGCGATAATGAGTCGTTTACATACAAGAAGTAAGAGATGCTTATGAAAACGATTGAAGAACTACGAAATGAGCTTCTAAAAATAGGTGAGAAATTAGGGGGAGGCACAAGGCCAAATCATTACTTCTTTATCCCTGACCAACCTGATGGGGTTGCAACTCCCTATCTTGAAATTCATGGAAAAGAATATCATTTTATCGTCGGTGAAAGAGGCCTTGAGATACAGCGAAAAGTAACGCTCAGTGACGATGAAATTCTTTATTGGTTTGTGGATAGACCCGTAGCGGGGTTTATGCGGCAAACCATTCATCTGAACGAGAATTTAGAGAGGTTTATTTTAGAAGGCAATATAGTTTAATGCTTTCTATCAAGCCTGAATGGGCAACAAGAAAGCGCAAAGAAATCACTGAGCTTCTCCATTCGCAAAGAAGCGAACGTCGTTAACCCAACCGGCTAGTTACATTTACTGCCCTCTTCCCCTATCTTTTCCTGGTAATTGCCTGCGATACACCATCTGTTATTCTGGCTGGACGTAAGGGATGACAAGGAAGAGAGATGCTGAACCCTGGATTCGTTACCCGCAAAGCGCTTGCTCAGTGGCAGGATGTTCCCGCTTTTCTCCCCCCAGTTCCAGTTTCATGAAAAACACCTAACGGTCATTCACACTACCTACCCTGAAAATATTCTGCCGTTGATTGCAAACTTTGACGTCCGGCAAGATGCCGTGATTCGGCGGTTAATGTCTTTGCGTCAATTACCGCAAAAATTACTACGCAATCAGCACCCTGGCTCGAACGGCAACTTTGGCTTGCACAGTTTTACCCTTCTGAAAAACTCTGTATCTGAGCTCTGCTATGGCTTAAGAGGGCAATTCTGGCGTACCGATTTTGGTCTGGAAAACGTTCCGGATGCCAGCGCTTTTCAGACCCCAGCCGCGCCGGGCAGTGCGAAACTGTTGCTGCGCTACAAGGTAACGGAGGTGGCGTCTGGCAAGCATGAACTCTCTACGGAAACATTCATCTACTGTCCGGACAGACGCACTCAGCTAAAAATGTCAGCTTACTGGCTGATAATACGGGCGGGTAGCGGCTGGATCCGCAAAAGGACTCTGAAAGCGGTTAGGGCGAATATTGAAGGACTGGGGTGAAATGCAAAAGTTTACAGTCACAGTTCTTTCATTTTTCATAAGAAAGAAAAAGTCGCTACCAAAGCTTTATATTTTATTTTTGATATCAGTCGTAACGACGATGTCATTAAATATCTACATGCTTTACATGTTAATTCCTGGCACTGAGATTAGATATAATGAACTTGTGCCTGTTTTTAGAAATGTGATAACGGCTTTAATTTGGATTCCCTATTTCATTACATCAGTTCGTGTAAAAAGAACGTTTATTCGATAAAAAAGTACGAGTGGCTTCACCATTTTGATGATTGAACAGTCAGAGTTCTATTGATCCACCTCCTGTCATCAAAACCGAGCGGACGGTATCACCGTCCGCTTTTGGCACTGAACAGCCCCCCCTATAACACTCATCGCACACTAAGAAGATCAGAGTATCTTGTGGTGTAACGCGGTGAGAGCATTTCACGCTTCATCTGCCATTGTTGCTGTATGCCCTGCCCGGCAAAGTACAGGATACTTCGCCCATCCTTAGAATTAAGATGATCCAGTACCTCCATTAATTTGTCACTTCCCGCGCGCGGGGCATTCTCATCGAAGAGGTTAAGCTGAGCCACACCCTGGCTGAAGAAGTCACCCAGCATGACACCGGCTTTCTGGTACCGGTGACCCTCCTTCCAGATAGCGTCCAGGCATTTTGTGGCTGCATTGATGATGTCGCGACTATCTTGCGTTGGGGTGAGTAATTTTACCGATGAACTGTTGCCATAGTACGGTTCATTCAATGCAAACGGCGACGTTTTAACAAACGCCGAGATGAAACGGCAATATTGATGCTCACCACGCAGTTTCCATGCCGCCCGCGCAGCGTAGCTGCAGATGGCCTGCCGCATTTCTTCATAGTCGGTGATACGGCTACCGAAAGAACGTGAACAGACTATCTCCTGCTTCGCAGGTGCAAACTCTTCCAGATTGAGACATGGCTCGCCTCGCAGTTCCCGTACGGTACGCTCAAGCACCACATTGAAGTGTTTCCGGATAATCCACGTACTCTGTTCTGAGAGATCGAGAGCGGTTTTAATACCCATCGCGTTGAGCTTCTTGCTGATACGCCTCCCGACGCCCCAAACATCTTCTACCGGGATTAAAGCCAGTAGCCGACGCTGACGGTCGATGCTCGAAAGGTCCACGACTCCACCAGTCTGTCGCTGCCACTTCTTTGCTGCCTGGTTGGCCAGTTTAGCCAGCGTCTTTGTCTGTGCTATCCCGACACCGACAGTAAGATGCGTACGCTTCAAAACCGTCGCGCGGATCTCTTTGCCAAACTCCGTCAGATCCCGGCAATTGCGCACTCCGGTCAGGTCACTGAAGGCCTCATCAATGCTGTAGATTTCCACCTGCGGGCTCATTTCCTCAAGCGTCGTCATCACCCGGTTGGACATATCCGCGTAGAGTTCATAGTTGCTACTGAAGCACACCACCCCATGCTGCCTGAAGAGATCTTTCTGTTTAAAGAACGGCTCACCCATTTTCACGAAGGGTTTTGCTTCAGCTGAGCGAGAGATGACGCAACCATCGTTGTTTGACAAAACGACGACTGGACGACCCTTCAGATCCGGGCGAAAAACAGTTTCACATGAGGCGTAGAAAGAGTTCACATCACACAGTGCAAACATGATCAGACAGCAGATTTCACGATGTACGTCACTACACCAAAAATTTCCAGATTATCTTCACTACCTATAATAAATGGCCTGTATGCGGAATTTTCAGGTTTGAGCATGACAACAGGATGCAGCTGAAGACGCTTAACCGTGAATTCACCGTCGACAGCAGCAATGACGATATCCCCGTGCTCAGCAGTACGGGAGCTATCAACAACCAGTAGATCACCAGAACTGATCCCGGCCTCAATCATTGAATCGCCTGCGGCTTTGACGAAGTAGGTCGAGCTGGGATGAGAAACAAGCAACTTATTGAGATCAATGCGCTGCTCAACGTAGTCGGCAGCCGGACTGGGGGATCCACACTGCACTAAATCACTGAAAAGCGGGATAGCAATAATTTCCCGTAAATCTGCTGGTCTGTAGAATTCCATAATGCACATCTCAATGACTGTTTTTATATGGGTCTTCCCCGATCATGGTGGGAAGGCTCAGAACGCCATATTCAGCTTTCCGTAGTGGAACATCACCCCCAGTTTAAAGCGCTCCCGGTTTCGGTATCCCCTGGCTTTTATCCTCAGCAGCCTGATCTTGCTGTTAAGTGCCTCCGCATTTCCGTTTGAGACACTGTGTCGCATCGCATTCAGGATCCCGTACAGCCTTTTTCCTATCGTTTTCGCGGCATTTTTCATCATGGGAACGTCACTGTTAGCCGCCAGCGCCAACCATCTCTGCCAGTCACTCCGTCTTTCCTCGCTCCATGGCCTGTTCCAGATATCCTTTGCCAGCTCTTTCAGCGCCCAGCACTGGCTCGTCAGCTTCATCTGTGCACGCAGCCACATCAGCTTTTCCTGCCGGGATTCGGTCATCCACTTATCGCTGTACTGCCACAGGAAGCGGGTTCCTTTTGCCTGGTGTCGGCTTTCAACAGGGAGGTGCGGATGTTCATTCTGACGGGTTTTATCAACTACCTCGCCCAGTTGCTTCGCCACATGGAAGCGGTCAAAGGCGATTTTCTCAACCGCACTGGGTAAGTGGATACGCGCTGCTCTTATATAGCCCGCGTTCATGTCCATTGAGAGCGTTTTGATAGCCAGCAACTGCCCATCAGTGAGCGTGCGAAGATAGCCGGCAAGACTCTCTGTGCCGCGATCATCCGTTAAGGCCAGCGCCCGACCATCGCGATCGGAGATCACCGTTATGTAACGATGTCCTTTTTTAAAGGCGACCTCATCCACATTCATATGACGGGCGGATAATGGCTTTTTTATCCGGGCAAGACCTCGCTTAACTGCCCGGGTCATAATGCCGTCAACCGCATTCCAACTGAGCTTAAGTTGCTTCCTGACAGCATCAACGGTGCTGATTTTCAGCCATGAGAGAACGAACGATTCGAATAGCAACGTATACCGGCTTCCGGGGCCAGCCCACGGAACAGGCAACGTCAGGCAGCCATGCTCCGGACACATAATTCGTGGAACATCGGCTTCAACAATAGTGGTGAACTGGCAGGTATCAAGATGGCGCCATTTACGATGACGGTGATCGTGAACAGAACAGGATTTACCGCAGGTCGGACAGGCTAGCCGGGTGTTTTCAGCGATCTCAATAGTGACAGTAACAGAACCGGCATTTTCATCGAGAGAAAGGGACTTTACCTGCCACGGATCGGACAGGTTGAGAATATGAGCGTAGAGGGACTTTTCGTCCATGGCGGTGACCTCTGGCGATTAAATACACCATTATCATGCCTTCAGCCACCACAACAAGGGAAGACCCTTTTATATACAGTAGTTTCATTTGAGAATACGTGCAAGACACTGGATACGCTATGTCTGTGTAAAGCCTCACCGCTTCGCTTCTAAGTTTCTATCTCGCTTCGAATTATGGTCTTTGTAAATTTTCCGGCGATGGTTTCTTATGCTCATCATTCAGCCAGCATTTGATGTTTGTTCAACGTGGATCGGTGGTATGAACAGGATCAGGTGGACATGCTACACACCAGAATGCCAACGGCAATGTCCCCAGGACACCCCCAGGATAAATTCATGCTGAAGAAAGTTGTGTAGTTTGAATATCATAGAGTTAATGGGTATAGATGTTCTAAAATAATTCATAGAACCCATTGAATTCAATAATATTTTATAAATTGTAAGAATATTTTAATCATGCTAACGTGGATGCAAAATTAATGGAGAAAGTCTTATGAAACTCGCGATATACAGCACAAAGCAGTACGACAAAAAGTATCTGCAACATGTTAACGAGGCTTACGGATTCGAACTTGAATTTTTCGACTTTCTGCTGACTGAAAAAACAGCCAAAACGGCGCACGGTTGTGATGGTGTTTGCATCTTTGTAAACGACGACGGCAGCCGCCCGGTGCTGGAAGAGTTGAAAAAGCATGGGGTGAAGTATATCGCCCTGCGCTGCGCTGGCTTCAACAACGTGGATCTTGATGCGGCGAAAGAACTGGGTCTGAAGGTGGTGCGCGTACCGGCTTATTCGCCGGAAGCGGTCGCCGAGCACGCCATCGGGATGATGATGTCGCTGAACCGTCGTATTCACCGCGCTTATCAACGCACGCGTGATGCCAACTTCTCTCTGGAAGGATTGACCGGTTTCACCATGTACGGCAAAACCGCCGGTGTAATTGGTACTGGTAAAATTGGCGTCGCGACACTTCGCATTCTGAAAGGTTTTGGTATGCGCCTGCTGGCGTTTGATCCGTACCCAAGCGCTGCCGCGCTGGAGCTGGGCGTGGAGTATGTCGACCTGACGACGCTGCTATCCCAGTCAGACGTTATCTCCCTGCACTGCCCGCTGACGCCGGAAAACTATCACCTGCTTAACCAGGCGGCGTTTGACCAGATGAAAGACGGCGTGATGATCATCAACACCAGCCGTGGCGGGTTGATTGACTCTCAGGCCGCAATTGAAGCGCTGAAAACTCAGAAGATAGGCGCGCTGGGTATGGACGTGTATGAAAACGAACGCGATCTGTTCTTTGAGGATAAGTCTAACGACGTGATCCAGGACGATGTGTTCCGTCGCCTGTCTGCCTGCCATAACGTCCTGTTCACTGGCCACCAGGCGTTCCTGACGGCCGAAGCGCTGATCAGCATTTCGGAAACGACGCTGGGGAATTTGCAGCAGCTGGAGAAAGGCGAAGCATGCCCTAACGCGCTGGTATAAGCATTGTCACCCGGTGGCGTTGCGCCGCCGGGTGTTTTTTTAACTCAACCCACGATTCTTCAACATCGGTTCGATCTCAGGATCGTGCCCACGCCAGTTGCGGTACAGCGTTTCCAGGTCACTGCTGTTCCCGCGCGACAAAATCGCCTCACGGAATGCCTGCCCGTTCTCACGCGTTAACCCGCCCTGCTCGACAAACCACTGATAGCCATCGTCGGCCAGCATCTGCGTCCAGAGATACGCGTAATAACCTGCCGCATACCCGCCTCCGAAAATATGGGCGAAGTAGCTGCTGCGATAGCGTGGCGGTACGGCGGGCAGATCCAGCCCCTCTTTTTTCAGCGCTGCGGCTTCAAAAGCCTCAACATCATCCACCGCATCGCGGACGCTGTGCCAGTTCATATCCAGCAACGCTGCGCTCAGCAGTTCCGTCATGTCATAGCCTTTGTTGAACTGGGTCGCCTTGAGCATGTTGTCCCGCAGCGCTTCCGGCATCGGTTCTCCGGTTTCGTAATGACGGGCATAATGCGCAAACACCTGCGGATGGCTGGCCCAGTGTTCGTTGATTTGCGACGGGAATTCGACGAAATCACGCGGCGTATTGGTGCCAGAGAGCGTGGCGTAACGCTGACTGGCAAACAGGCCGTGCAGCGTATGACCAAACTCATGGAATAGCGTGACCACATCATCCCAGGAGATCAGCGCCGCCTGTTCGTTAGCCGGTTTTTGATAGTTACAGACGTTGTAGATAACCGGACGCGCAGCACGCTCATACGATTGCTCGACAAAATTCCCCATCCACGCGCCACCGCCTTTGGAATCCCGGGCGAAGAAATCACCGTAGAACAGCGCCATGCCTTCACCGGTGTGGTCAAAGATTTCCCATACGCGCACGTCCGGGTGATAGACCGGAATATCAAAACGCTCGACAAAACGGATGCCAAACAGCTGGCTGGCCGCCCAGAAGACGCCGTCATGCAACACGGTATTGAGGGCAAAGTACGGCCTGATCTGCGATTCATCCAGCGCATATTTCCCCAGGCGCACGCGCTCGGCGTAAAAAGACCAGTCCCAGGCCTGCACCGTGAAACCGCCCTGCTCGTCATCAATCACTTTCTGGATATCCGCCTGCTCACGCTCTGCCCGGGCGCGCGCCGCCGGCACGATACCGCGCATAAATGCCAGCGCTGCTGCAGGGGTTTTCGCCATCTGATCGGCAATACTCCAGCTGGCGTAATCGTCAAAACCCAGCAGGTGTGCCTGACGCGCGCGCAGCGCGACGAGGCGGAGGATCAGCTCACGGGTGTCATTTTCATCCCCTTTCTGGGTGCGCACCCATCCCGCGTTAAACAGGTTTTCACGCGTTTGCCGATCGGTCAGCGCAGCAAGCGCAGGCTGCTGCGTGGTATTGAGCAGCGGTATCAGCCAGCGATCGTTCAACCCTTTCTCTGCGGCAGCCTGCGCGGCGGTCGCCATCTCGTCTGCGCTCAACCCCTCAAGCTGGTACGCATAATCCACCGCCAGACCACCCGTTTTATCCGCCGCCAGCAGGCGCTGATTAAACTGACTGGTCAGTAACGCCGACTCGGTATTCAGCGCTTTCAGTTCCGTTTTCCCGGCATCGTTCAGGCGTGCGCCCGCCAGAATGAAGTGCTGATACGTCTCTTCCACCAGACGACGGGATTCGGCATCCAGCGCCGCGCGATCCTGCCAGACGCTCTCCACGCGGGTGAAGAGCGTTTCGTTGAGCCAGATATCGTTCGCCAGCCCCGCCAGCTCTGTCGAAAACTGTTCGTCCAGCACCTGTAAATCATCATTGGTGTGTGCAGAGGTCATGGCGAAGAAAACGTTGCTCACGCGCGACAGCATGGCACCGCTTTTTTCCAGCGCCAGCACCGTGTTGTTGAAGTCAGGCGCGGCGGTCTGTGCAACGATGGCAGCAATATCTGCACGCTTCTGTCGTATGGCTTCATCGAATGCAGGGCGATAATGGCTATCGTTGATTTCGTCAAAATGCGGAGCCTGATAAGGCAACAGGCTGATTTCAAAAAAAGGATTGCTGACCGACATCTTTCACTCCTGAGAACGGTGTATCTCCCCAGAGTAGGCCAGGCCGCCCTCACCTGCAATGCTGTCATACAAAAGTTGCCTTAACGCCGCGCCCGCGCGCGTGCTATGGTAGTTCAACACAAAAAGCGTTGAGGAACAGTGAGATGATTATTTTAGTTACCGGGGCGACGTCGGGTTTTGGTGAAAGCATCACGCGCCGCTTCGTTGCCAACGGGCATAAGGTGATTGCAACGGGTCGTCGTCAGGAGCGCCTGAAGGAGCTGAAAGATGAGTTAGGTGACTGTATCCTGACCGCGCAGCTGGACGTCCGCAACCGTGCCGCCATTGAAGAGATGATGGCGAACCTGCCTGCCGAATGGCATGCCATCGACGTGCTGGTCAATAATGCGGGTCTGGCGCTGGGTCTGGAGCCTGCCCACAAAGCCAGCGTGGAAGACTGGGAAAACATGATCGACACCAACAATAAAGGGCTGGTGTACATGACCCGCGCCGTACTGCCGGGCATGGTTGAGCGCAATCGCGGCCACGTGATCAACATCGGCTCTACCGCCGGTAGCTGGCCTTACGCAGGCGGTAACGTCTACGGCGCGACCAAAGCCTTCGTACGCCAGTTCAGCCTTAACCTGCGCACCGACCTGCACGGCACCGCCATTCGCGTCACCGATATCGAGCCAGGTCTGGTTGGCGGTACCGAGTTCTCTAACGTGCGTTTCAAAGGCGATGACGCAAAAGCGGATAAAACCTATGAAAACGCCAATGCACTGACACCGGAAGATATTACCGAAGCGGTCTGGTGGGTATCGACGCTGCCAAAACACGTCAACATTAATACCGTTGAAATGATGCCAGTCAGCCAGAGTTTTGCCGGACTTAGCATCCATCGCGGCTAATTTTGCCCTTCCCGGCCTGCGGGCCGGGTTTGTCGCAGATCCCAAAAGAATGGTAGTATGTTCAGGCTAACTCTCTGAGAAATGACAACTCATGGCCGCTGAATCACAACTTAATCCTACCCAGCCTGTTAATCAGCAAATCTATCGCATTTTGCGACGTGATATTGTGCACTGCCTGATCCCGCCGGGAACACCACTCTCTGAAAAAGAGGTCTCGGTACGTTTTGACGTTTCCCGTCAGCCGGTGCGAGAGGCATTTATTAAGCTGGCTGAAAACGGCCTGATCCAGATCCGCCCCCAGCGCGGCAGTTATGTGAATAAGATTTCACTTTCTCAGGTTCGTAATGGTTGTTTTGTCCGTCAGGCCATTGAATGTGCCGTCGCGCGCCGCGCCGCATCGCTTATCAATGACAACCAGTGTTATCAACTGGAGCAAAACCTGCATCAGCAGCGTATTGCGATTGACCGTAAACAGCTGAATGACTTTTTCCAGCTCGATGACGAGTTTCACCAGAAGCTGGCGCAAATTGCGGATTGTCAGCTGGCGTGGGACACCATCGAAAACATCAAAGCCACCATTGACCGCGTGCGCTATATGAGTCTTGATCATGTCTCGCCGCCGGAAATGTTGCTCCGACAGCACCACGATATTTTCAATTCGCTGGAAAAACGCGATCCTGATGGCGTGGAAAAAGCGATGACGCTGCATCTGCAGGAAATTAGCGAGTCGGTCTTGTTGATTCGTCAGGAAAACAGCGACTGGTTTAGCGAAGAATAATGCTTGCCGCATCCCACCGCGTGCGGGATGCGGCAGTGGTGTTACCGCTGTGCCGCGTACTGCGCCACCGTAGCTTTCGCTCCTTTTTGCAGTAATGTCTGATAAGCCTTCATCACCGCATCCACAAAAACGGCTTCCTGCGGTAACTCTTTGCCAAAGATAGTCTCAATGCCCAGTAGCGCTTTCACGCGATTTTCGCCCTCTGGGCTACCGTTTACCGCAGCCTGAATGACCGCCAGTTGCGGGTCGACCACCTCAATGGCGTTACCCTGCTCATCCACGCCGCCGACATAGCGCATCCAGCCCGCCACGCCCAGCGCCAGCAACGGGAACGGTTTCTGATGCACCAGATGCCAGTGGACAGAATCCAGCATACGCTGTGGAAGCTTCTGGCTGCCGTCCATCGCGATTTGCCAGGTGCGGTGACGCAGAGCCGGGTTGCTGTAACGTGCAATCAGCAGATCAGCGTAGCGACCTAAATCAACCCCTTTCACTTTCAGCGTTGGGGCCTGTTCTTTTAGCATTAACGCGTGTGCGGCGGCGCGGTAGTGCTCATCGGCCATGCAGTCGTTGATGTGCTGGTATCCCGCCAGGTAGCCGAGGTATGCCAGGAAGGAGTGGCTGCCGTTAAGCATACGCAGCTTCATCTCTTCAAACGGAATAACGTCTGCCACCAGCTCCGCGCCGGCTTTTTCCCACTGCGGACGCCCGGCGACAAAATTGTCTTCAACCACCCACTGACGGAACGGTTCACAGGCAACCCCCGCCGGATCGCGTACACCCGTCAGCTGCTCGATTTTATCCAGCGTTTCCGCCGTTACCGCTGGCACGATGCGATCCACCATCGTTGACGGGAAGGTCACGTTGGCTTCAATCCAGTCTGCCAGTTCACCGTCAACAGCACGGGCATAGGCGCAGGTCACATTGCGCATCACGTGGCCATTCTCTGGCATGTTGTCGCAGGACATCACGCTAAAAGCAGGCAGGCCCGCCGCTTTACGACGCGCCAGCGCTTCAACCACAACGCCCGGAGCAGATTTTGGCTGGTGAACATTTTGCAGGTCGGCAGCAATTAACGGGTGATCGAGCATCAGTTTCCCGGTCGCCGGTGAGTGGCAGTATCCTTTTTCGGTGATGGTCAGTGAAACAATGGCCACCTGCGGTTCGCACATCGCCGCCAGCACGGCTTCCAGCCCGTCAACCTGCGCATGCAGCGCTTTTTTGACAACGCCAACCACACGAGATGTCCATGCATCGGCGGACATCTCCGCCACGGTGTAAAGGTTATCCTGTGCCTTCAGATCGGCAATTTGCTGTTCGCCACCAATCAGGTTAACTTCGCAGTAACCCCAGTCGCTGCCGTGTTCAGCGGCGAGAATGTCGGTATACACCGCCTGGTGCGCACGGTGAAATGCACCAAACCCTAAATGAACAATGCGTGCCCTGAGGCTATCGCGATCGTACTGAGGAAGGGTCGCTTTCGCCTGTAATAACCGGTTTTCCATGATTGAGACTCGTTAAGTAAAGAAAGCTGTGATCCACTGCCGCCCTCTTACCGGAGCGGCAGCGCCTGTTGACTACACCAACTAGAATGGTAGATGTCGTAAAAAAATATCTGCCATCAACCATACGGATACTTCAGATTCATATATTGATTTATATTAACTTTTGTCCATGTGGTGTGACACGAGCAAAAAGTTGTGTGACAAGTACCTCAAGATATAAACCATCAGCGGCGTGAAGAGAGCGCCCCGTACCCGACAGATCCGTGACGCGGGGCTTCAGCCGCGTCTTCCGCCAAACTCAAATCCCGGTCACGCACTTCTGGCATCAGGATGGCGGACACCAGCCCAATCACGGAGTACGCTACCAGCATTGCGACAATCGGCCACCAGGAGCCGGTCATATTGCAGAAGATCCCCGCCAGTACCGGGCCGAAACCAACCGCCACCAGACCACCCGCCTCTTTTGAGATAGCCATCCGGGTAAAGCGATTACGCGAACCGAACATTTCCGCCATCGTGATGTTTTCCAGCGCGAACAGCCCCAGTACCGCCACGTTATGAATCACAATCATGGAGAGCATAATGACGCCTGGTGCATAGCTTTTATCGACGATTACCGACAGCATTGGGTACGCCAGGATAATGGCCGAGATATTCAGAATAATGTACGGTAAACGACGCCCGACTTTATCGGACAGCCAGCCCAGCAGCGGGATGGAGAGGAAGCCCAGGATGGAGCTTATCATCAGCGCATCGGTTGGGATCGCTTTATCGAACAAGAGCGTCTGTACCAGATAACCAGCGAGGAACGTCTGGATCAGGCCGGAGTTCCCCGCCTGGCCAAAGCGCAGACCGGTCGCCAGCCAGAACGATTTGCTCTTAAACATCGCCCCCAGCGACGTATCCGGGGCGGCAGTTTCAGCGTCGTTCACTTTCTCAAATACCGGGCTTTCTTTAAGGTTCATTCGCAGCCAGATGGCAAAGATCATCACCACCACACTGGCGAGGAACGGCACGCGCCAGCCCCAGGCGAGCAACTCTTCGCGGTCAAGGGCAAAGAACATCACCGCCCAGATGGCCGTTGCACTCAGCGTTCCGCAGTTGGTGCCCATCGCCACCAGCGAGGAGATGATGCCGCGTTTTCCTTTTGGTGCGTACTCTGCCAGCATGGTTCCTGCCCCGGAGATTTCCGCCCCGGCCCCCAGCCCCTGAATAATACGCAGCGTGACTAACAGAACAGGTGCAAAAATCCCTATCTGCGCATAGGTTGGCAATACACCAATCAGGGTCGTACAGATCCCCATCATGGTAATGGTGATAAACAGCACCTTCTTACGCCCGATGCTGTCGCCCATCCTGCCGAAGATAAACGCGCCGACGATGCGGGCAATATAGCCTGCGCCGTAGGTGCCCATCGCCAGAATCAGCGCCATTGCCGCAGACTGTTCCGGGAAGAAGATTTCGTGGAATACCAGCGCGGCACCCAGTGAGTAAAGCTGAAAATCCATGAACTCCAGCGCGGTACCCAGCCAGCCTGAAACGGCGGCTTTCACCAGATCGGAGGTTGTTCTTTGAGGTTGTACTTGCGTCATAATGGCTATCTCTGAAAGGTAAGATGCGTACCACTCAGAGCCTGTCTGTGCAGGCTCTTAACCGCGTGAATTATTATTGGCCGAACGTGAGCAAGACTTTGCAGCACTGCCGCTGGTCTTTCTCAAACAGTTCGAGGGCGTCTGTTACGTGGTGATAGTCAAAAGTATGGGTAATCAGTTTTTCAGGGTCGATCAGCCCCTTTTCCAGCCAGCCGATAACGACCGGGAATTTGTTAGCATTCAGGCGCGAGGAGAATATCGCCAGTTCTTTGCCGGTGATCCCCTGCTGAACAATCTGGCTCGGTTCACTGGAAAAGCCCATCAGCACAATGCGGGCTGCCGGGGAGGCCAGGGTAATGGCTTCCTGCAAAATAGACGGATGACAGGCGGCATCAATGATTAACGTCGGTTTGATCCCTTTCTCCTCCAGGGCTGCCTGTAATGACTGTTCGCCGTTATTCAACACCCAGTCCGCGCCGCTGCGCTGAGCCATCGCCAGGCGTTCGTCAATGCGGTCAACGACGATAACCTGCTTCACCTTGTAGACCCCCTTCAGCGCCTGCACGGTAACCAGCCCCATTGGGCCTGCGCCGTAGATCAGCGCAATATCCTGTTCGGTGGGTTTCGCCTGGCCCGTTACGTTGGCAGCAATGGTGAATGGCTCAACCATCACGGCATGTTTGTCCGGGATCGCGTCCGGGATTGGCCAGGCGTTTTTAGCGGGCACAACCGCGTATTCGCTGAACCCACCGTCACGGTGGACGCCCAGCACCACGAGCGAAGTACAGACGTTGGGTTTGCCGACGGAACATGGGTAACAGTGACCACAGCTGATCACCGGGTCAACCGAAACGCGCTGACCCAGACGGGCGTGCTCAACGCCCTCGCCCACAGCATCAATGACGCCAAAAAATTCATGACCGATTACGCGTGGATATCTGGCGAACGGGTTATGACCACGGTAGATATGGCTGTCTGAACCGCAGATCCCGGCGAGCCTGATTTTGACGCGCACGTCATCTGCACCAGGCGTCGGGAGTGGACGCTCTTCAATCACCAGTGCGTTCGGTTGTTGGATCACTACGCTTTTCATCGTTCGTTCCTCGTTTACCAGTTCCACAGCGTGCCATCTTCAAGACGAGCCACCGGCAGGTAGGCGGGATCATACGGGTATTTCGCCGCCCGTTTTTCGTCAAACTCAATGCCCAGCCCGGGTTTATCACCCGGGTGCATATAACCGTTATCGAAGCGCCAGCTGTGCGGGAAGACCTCCAGCATCTGCTCCGAATAACCCATATATTCCTGTACGCCAAAGTTCGGTACCCACAGGTCAAAATGCAGTGCGGCAGCGTGACAAACTGGTGATAAATCCGACGGACCGTGCGAGCCGGTACGCACCTGGTAGAGTGACGCGAAGTCCGCAATGCGGCGCATCCCGGTGATCCCCCCTGCGTGAGTAATGGTGGTACGGATATAGTCGATAAGCTGTTCTTCAATCAGCTGTTTGCAGTCCCAGATACTGTTGAACACCTCCCCCACGGCAATAGGCGTGACGGTGTGCTGGCGGATCAGACGGAAACACGCCTGGTTTTCCGCAGGTGTTGGGTCTTCCATCCAGAACATACGGAAGTCTTCGATGCTCTTACCGAAACGCGCCGCTTCGATTGGCGTCAGACGGTGGTGCATGTCGTGCAGCAGGTGTTCATTAAAACCAAATTGACTTCGCACCGCATCAAACAGCTTCGGCGTGAAATCGAGGTATTTTTCGGTGGACCACAGCTGCTCTTCCGGCCAGTCGCCTTTGGTCGCTGGCTCGTAGGCCAGCCCTTTTCCTTTAGACATACCGTAGGTGGTTTTCATACCCGGTACACCGCACTGGACGCGGATCGCCTTAAAGCCCATCTCTTTGTGACGGGCGTAATCTTCCAGTACGTCGTCGATGGTGTGCCCGGTGGTGTGACAATAAACCATCACCCCTTCGCGGGATGCGCCCCCCAACAGCTGGTAGAGTGGCATATTGGCCGCTTTGGCTTTGATGTCCCAGAGCGCCATGTCGACGGCCGAAATCGCCGACATGGTGACCGGCCCACGACGCCAGTAAGCGCCTTTATAGAAGAACTGCCAGATATCTTCTATGCGGTGCGCATCGCGGCCAATCAGCTGCGGACACAGGTGATCTTTCAGGTAAGAGGCAACGGAGAGTTCACGTCCGTTCAGTGTGGCATCGCCAAAACCGACAATGCCCTCATCGGTGGTGATCTTAAGGGTGACAAAGTTACGCCCCGGGCAGGTAACAAAAACTTCAGCCCCGACAATCTTCATGATCCAGTTCCTTACATCGCTCGTTGTGATGCAGGAAATTTATCCAACTGCACTACTACCATACAAGTATTGCGATCAAAAAATCAGCGAGAGATCACAAATTATGGGGGCTTACGCCCGCCCCCAGCCCGCGACAATAATCAGCATACCGCACAGTGCAACCAGCGCGCCGGCCCAGTCATACAGGCTGAGTCTGACGCCATCAACAACGCGCAGCCACAGCAGTGCGGTACAGACGTAGACACCACCGTACGCCGCATAGACGCGTCCACTGGCTGCCGGATGCAGCGTTAATAGCCAGACAAACAACGCCAGCGCAATACCCGCAGGCACCAGTAACATCACCGATGCCCCCTTCTTCAGCCACAGCCAGGGCAGGAAGCATCCGAGAATTTCACACAGTGCGGTGGCAAAAAAAAGCAGCGTCGTCTTAATCATTTTGGACATTACGTGAGGATTGATTTAACTATCATACCTGATAATGCCCTTTACTTTTCAATACCTGCGGCGTGGGTATGACGCCATTTCGGTTTGATGTAGAATCGGGACTGGGTAACTTAATTTTCTGCGCCCATTAAAAAAGGAAACGCTATGACTACATTAAGCAAACGCCTTTGTCTGACAGCCCTGCTGGCGCTGTCATCGTTCGCCTTTGCCGCAACGGCTACAGCCGAAACCAGCAAACTCATTATTGAGTCTGGTGATAGCGCGCAGAGCCGTCAGAACGCTGCGATGGACAAAGAACAATGGAATGACACCCGTAACCTTCGTCAGAAGGTCAACAAACGTGC
This sequence comes from Enterobacter cloacae, assembly GCA_014169315.1. Taxonomy (NCBI): domain Bacteria; kingdom Pseudomonadati; phylum Pseudomonadota; class Gammaproteobacteria; order Enterobacterales; family Enterobacteriaceae; genus Enterobacter; species Enterobacter cloacae. Next base: position 2,618,071 of record AP022133.1, read on the forward strand.
TGAAAAAGAGTGGGATAAAGAAGATGTTGCTTTTGATGCACGTGACAAGTGTCAGCAAAGTGCAAACGTCAATGCCTACTGGGAGCCAAACACACTGCGCTGCCTGGATCGCCGTACTGGCCGCACGGTTGCACCTTAATGTCGGGCATAAGTGACATTAAATTGCGTCCGCTGGAGCGTGAAGACCTGCGCTTTGTTCACCAGCTCGACAACAACGCCAGCGTGATGCGTTACTGGTTCGAAGAGCCATACGAGGCGTTTGTGGAGTTGTCGGATCTTTATGACAAGCACATCCACGATCAGAGCGAACGCCGTTTTGTGGTGGAGTGCAAAGGTGAAAAAGCCGGTCTGGTCGAGCTGGTTGAGATCAACCACGTCCACCGTCGGGCGGAATTCCAGATAATCATTTCGCCGGAGCATCAGGGGAAAGGTCTCGCCTCGCGGGCAGCAAAGCTGGCGATGGATTACGGGTTCAACGTATTAAACCTGTATAAGCTCTATCTTATTGTTGATAAAGAGAATGAAAAAGCGATCCATATCTACCGCAAGCTTGGCTTTATGGTGGAAGGTGAACTGATCCATGAGTTCTTTATCAATGGTGAATACCGCAACACCATCCGCATGTGTATCTTCCAGCACCAGCATCTGGCCGGGCACAAAGCATCCGGCACGACTCAACTGAAAGCGACCGCGCAGTAAACTGCGCGGTTTTTTCTTAATAGTAATCAATACTGTTTTTTATGGTGTATTTGTGCTCAACGGCGGGTTTGACGCTGTCGTCGATGATCATCAGATCGCAACTCACCGGGTTATTGTGACGGTCGTAATCGCAGCTCTGCTTCACATTTCCCAGCGGCTTATCGTTTAGTGTGCTCACCGCCGTATAATCCATTCGCTTGCGCAAATCCTTTGACGGTGTCGACTGCACGGACAAGTGCTGTTCGCCGGAAACCGTCGTTTTACCCAGCGGGTAACCGTCGGCATCGTAGCGGTACTTCACTTCCATCTCTTTTCCGTGTGCTGCCACCACAAAGCCGTTGTCGTCAGTGTCCCACGTCACGCCCGCCGACGGTAATTCAGCCAGCTGACATTTCCCCTGCAGCTTCACTTTGCGCTGCTGTGTTTCAGCATCAAGGTAGTAGTTGGCATCCAGTACCAGCGCGACGCCCGTATTATTTTCCAGGTCGTGCAGCTCCAGCGTATCGAAGCACCCTTCCGATGACATCGTGCCAGTCACCTGTTTGGATACCTCACCTTTGTCGTTGAACAGCGTCTGGGAAAAGTCTTTAACCGGCCCGCGCAGTGGGTCAAAATCAAATTCGTTCGAGAAGCTCGCCATCTCAGGCGTAAACGACAGCGGCGCAGAGTTGTTATCACACCCCACCAGTGCCGTTGCCAGTAACGTTATCACTGCGTATTTCTTCACATCATTTACCGATACAGGGAGATTATTCCCAATCATATTAGCAAATACAGATGTTTACACGATCCCTGCTAAAATTAATCTACACACAGAGAAAAGGAGCGACAGATGAAACGGTTACCCTGGATTACCGCCCTGCTGTTAATGAGTGTTTCAACGGCCACTCTGGCCGCCCCGGATTCCTGCGAGCGCGTGAAGAGCGACATTCAGCAGAAAATCATCAACAACGGTGTACCAGAGTCCGGCTTTACGCTGAGCATCGTGCCAAACGATCAGGCCGACCAACCGGATGCACAGGTGGTTGGTCATTGTGCCAGTGATACTTTTAAAATCTTGTACACCCGCACAGGGAACAGCGCAGCTTCAGGCACTCAGGACAATGCGCAAGGTGAACCTCAGTGATTTTTAGGCACCAGTACCCCTTGAATTGATGAGGATTAATATTTAATACCGCCAAATAAGTAACACTCACCCCATCATTAGCCCGGTTTTAATAACGGGAGAAAATAATACGTAACAGCAATGATGGGGTGAGTCATGTCCGATATTGAACGTCACGGCGGGATCAGCCGCCGAATGCTGGTTAAATCCACGGCGATAGGTTCTCTGGCGCTTGCTGCTGGCGGGCTTTCTTTTCCTTTTGGCATGAAAAGCGCCGCTGCGGCGGTACAAAACGCCATGCAACCCGCGGAAGATAAAGTGGTATGGGGAGCCTGTTCGGTAAACTGCGGTAGTCGCTGTGCGCTGCGCCTGCACGTCCGTGATGATGAAGTGTACTGGGTCGAAACGGATAATACCGGCGATGATGTTTATGGCAATCATCAGGTGCGTGCGTGCCTGCGCGGTCGATCTATTCGCCGTCGAATAAACCATCCCGACCGCCTGAATTACCCGATGAAACGCGTCGGTAAACGTGGCGAAGGCAAGTTTGAACGTATCAGTTGGGACGAAGCACTGGACACCCTTGCCACCAGCCTGAAAGGTGTGGTGGAAAAATACGGTAACGAAGCGGTTTACATTAATTACTCTTCCGGGATTGTGGGCGGTAATATCACCCGCTCCTCCCCCTACGCCTCGCTGGTGGCTCGCCTGATGAACTGCTACGGCGGATTCTTAAGCCACTACGGTACCTACAGTACGGCACAAATTGCCTGTGCAATGCCCTACACCTATGGCAGCAACGATGGCAACAGCACCTCTGATATTGAAAACACCAGACTGGTGGTGATGTTCGGTAATAACCCGGCGGAAACGCGCATGAGCGGCGGCGGGATCACGTATTACCTCGAACAGGCACGCGAACGTTCTCACGCGCGGATGATCGTTATCGATCCTCGCTATACCGACACCGCCGCAGGGCGTGAAGATGAATGGATCCCGATTCGTCCAGGCACTGACGCCGCGCTGGTGGCCGGTATCGCCTGGGTGTTAATTGATGAAAACCGGGTAGACCAGCCGTTCCTCGACAAATATTGCGTGGGATACGATGAGAAAACGCTGCCGGAAGGCGCGCCAGCAAACGGTCATTACAAAGCCTATATTCTCGGTCAGGGTGACGATGGCACGGCCAAAACGCCGGAGTGGGCCTCACGTATCACCGGGATCCCAGCCGATCGCATCATTAAGCTTGCACGTGAGATTGGCTCAGCGAAACCGGCGTATATCTGTCAGGGCTGGGGCCCACAGCGTCAGGCCAACGGCGAACTGACATCCCGCGCTATCGCCATGCTGCCGATCCTGACGGGCAATGTGGGGATCAACGGCGGTAACAGCGGCGCACGTGAATCCACCTACACCATCACGATTGAGCGTATGCCGCTGCCGGACAACCCGGTGAAAACGCAGATATCCTGCTTTAGCTGGACGGATGCCATCGTCCGTGGCCCGGAAATGACCGCCCTGCGCGACGGTGTACGCGGCAAAGATAAGCTCGATGTGCCGATCAAATTTATCTGGAACTATGCCGGTAACACTATCATTAACCAGCACTCCGATATCAATAAAACCCACGATATTTTGCAGGATGAAAGCAAGTGCGAAACCATCGTGGTGATCGACAACTTTATGACCTCGTCAGCGAAGTATGCCGATATTCTGCTGCCGGATTTAATGACCGTGGAACAGGAAGACATTATTCCTAACGATTACGCGGGCAACATGGGATATCTGATTTTCCTGCAGCCCGTTACCGCACCGAAGTTTGAGCGCAAGCCTATCTACTGGATCATGAGTGAAGTGGCGAAACGTCTCGGGTCAGATATCCATCAGCAGTTTACCGAAGGCCGCACCCAGGCGCAGTGGTTACAGTTCCTGTATGCCAAAATGCTCGCAAAAGATCCACAGTTGCCGTCCTATGACGCGCTGAAACAAATGGGTATATATAAGCGTAAAGATCCGGCTGGGCATTTTGTGGCCTACAAAAAATTCCGCGACAACCCCGAGGCAAACCCACTCAAAACCCCATCGGGCAAGATTGAAATCTACTCCAGCGCGCTGGCCAGGATCGCCAGCACCTGGGCGCTGGAAAAAGATGAAACCATCAGCCCGCTGCCGGTCTATGCCTCTACGTTTGACGGCTGGGATGCCCCTGAGCGCAGCACCTTCCCGCTTCAGCTGTTCGGCTTCCACTTTAAAGCCCGCACCCACTCCAGCTACGGCAACATTGATGTTCTGCAAGCGGCCTGCCGCCAGGAGATCTGGCTCAACCCTGTCGATGCCGACAAACGTGGCATTAAGAACGGCGACATGGTGCGCGTCTTTAACGATCGCGGTGAGTTGCGTATTCCGGCGAAAGTGACGCCACGCATCATGCCTGGCGTGAGCGCAATGGGCCAGGGAGCCTGGCATGATGCCAACATGAACGGCGATCGCATCGACCACGGCTCGTGCATCAACACATTGACCACGCACCGTCCGTCACCGCTGGCAAAAGGTAACCCGCAGCACACCAATCTGGTGCAGGTTGAAAAGGTGAGCTGATTAACCGTGAGCTATTCTATGGTCTGCATATGACCGTCGGTATGGCAATTGCGGGTTAACATAAACGTGCGGGGCAACCCGCGCGAGTAAGGAATATAGTCATGAATAACGTATCACACCGCGAATCGTTCGCGTTTAGTGCCAGAGTATTAGGCGCACTGTTCTATTTTGCTCCGGACAGCGAGCAAGCCGCACCTCTGGTCAATGCGCTCACCGCTGGCGGCTGGACGCAGGACTGGCCTCTGGCGCAGGATGTTTTACAGCACATAGAGGAATCTTTCAAAGTGCCCGCCGATGAACCACTAATGGAGGTCTGGCAACGTCTGTTTATTGGCCCGTATGCGCTTCCCGCCCCGCCGTGGGGTTCCGTGTGGCTGGATCGCGAATCTGTGCTGTTTGGTGACTCAACCCTCGCGCTGCGCCAGTGGATGCGTGAGAACAACATCGTCTTTGAAATGCAGCAGAATGAACCGGAAGATCAGTTTGGTGCGTTGCTGCTGCTGGCCGGGTGGCTGACCGAAAACGGTCGCGATACGGAGCGCGACCAGCTTCTGGCCTGGCACCTTTTGCCGTGGAGCACCCGTTTTCTTTCTGTATTTGTCGAAAATGCCGGACACCCGTTCTACACCGCACTCGGTAAACTTGCTCAGTTGACGCTCGCGGACTGGCAATCCACATTAATTATTCCGGTCGCTGAAAAACCGCTTTATCGTTAACGAGGTTCTGGCTTGCTCACCGATACCGGGCAAGCCGGGTTCTCCACTTTTCCGCACGTATACCTTTTGCTAACACCGCGATTTCACTTCACAATACGGTATCTGCCCTGTTCAATTGCGGCCCATGCAACGTCTTCACACTTACCCTGACATCCGAGCGATGTTTCGCAGACTCCTGATTGCCACCATCACTGGCGTGCTGGCCGCGCTGGCCGTTGCTGTATTCCGCCACGCCATGTATTTGCTGGAGTGGGTATTCCTCAGCAACGAAAGCGGCAGTCTGGTGGATGCTGCCGCGGCATTGTCGCCCTGGCGTCGTGCACTGACACCGGCGCTTGGCGGGCTGGCTGCCGGGCTGTTGTTGTGGGGATGGCAACGTTTGACGGCGCAGCGTCCCCATGCCCCGACGGATTATATGGAAGCGCTGGAAACCGGAGACGGACAGTTTGATTACGGAGCCAGCCTGGTCAAATCCCTTGCGTCGTTGCTGGTCGTCGCCAGCGGAAGCGCTATTGGTCGTGAGGGTGCCATGATCCTGCTTGCAGCACTGGCGGCCTCCTGTTTCGCCCAACGCTTTACGCCGAAATCCGAATGGAAATTGTGGATCGCCTGCGGAGCCGCCGCCGGGATGGCCAGCGCCTATCACGCACCATTGGCCGGTAGCCTTTTTATTGCTGAAATTCTGTTTGGCACTCTGATGCTGGCCTCGCTCGGCCCGGTTGTGATTGCCGCCGTGGTGGCGCTGCTCACCACGCGTCTGTTAAGCCCCGGAGCCAGCACACTCTACGAAGTCCATCTTAGCGAAATGCTCACGGCGACGGATTATTCGCTGATCGTTGGAATAGGCTTGCTGGCAGGTATCTGCGGCCCACTGCTGATGTGGTTGATGACGTTCAGCCACTCTCTGTTTCTGCGTCTCAAACTCTCACCGCCCTGGCAACTGGCGCTTGGCGGGCTGATCGTCGGACTGTTGTCACTGATGACGCCAAAAGTATGGGGCAATGGCTACAGTGTGGTGCAGGCGTTTCTTCTTTCCCCACCATTACTGTCGGTGATTGCTGGTGTGTTTCTGTGCAAATTACTGGCGGTACTGGCGAGTAGCGGCTCGGGCGCTCCGGGTGGAGTCTTCACCCCGACGCTGTTTGTCGGTATGGCAACAGGGATGCTGTTTGCGCAGATCTCCGCGCTGTGGTTTCCGGGATCAGAGATGGCAATTTTGCTGGGGCTGGCGGGGATGGCAACGTTGCTCGCCGCGACGACACACGCGCCAATTATGTCGGCGCTGATGGTCTGTGAAATGACCGGGCAGTATTTTTTGCTGCCCGGTTTGCTGGTAGCCTGCGTGGTGGCGTCTGTGCTGTCGCGAACGTTACGCCACGACTCTATTTATGGTCAACACGCTGCCGAAGGCAGAGAGATCGATGTACTGCGCTAACTCGCGCTGCTCGGCGCGAGGCAGATAAGGCAGTTCCCCCACCAGTGGACCTGGCAGTTTTTTGCTCAGCACCTCGATGATTTCTGCATAGTGCGCCAGACCCGGGTTGATACGGTTTGCCACCCAGCCAATCAACGGCAGGCCGTCGTTGGCAATGGCCTGCGCCGTCAGAAGCGCATGGTTGATGCACCCTTCCTGGATCCCAACCACCATCACCACCGGCAGTTGCTCTTGTACTACCCACTCGGACAACGGGCGCAAATCGTTCATCAGGCTGCGCCACCCGCCCGTGCCTTCAACGACCACATGGTCAACCTTCTCACTCAGGTTCGCCAGGCCGTCAGACAACAGGGTGTAGTTGATCGGACCGCTGTGTGCCACGCTGCTCTCATCTTCGCTCAACGCAATAGGGTTGACCGCATGATAAGGCAATTCCAGGGATGAAACGCTTTGCAAAACCAGTGCGTCTTTATTACGCAGTCCTTCTGGCGTCTCTTTACTGCTTTTTGCGACCGGTTTGTACCCTGCGACGCGCTCACCGCGTGCCGCCAGGGCTTGCAGCAACGCGCGAGACACCACCGTCTTCCCGACAGAGGTATCAGTACCAGTAACAAAGAAACGCTTAAGCATGACTCACTCCACCTCTTGGGTATGCTTCGGAAATATAAACCAGGTAAATAATTCAGTGGGGGAAGTCTACGGGATGCATGCGCTACCCGGCTTGAGATAGCGCAATCTTTCTTGCATCTGTGGAAAAGAGTTAACCCTGCAGTAAGCGAATAAGTAACGAGCCGTTGTACATCGCATCTTTCACCAGCGCAGCACCGGCCATCGTGCCCTGGTTCGAGAATTGCGTACTTTCGACCACAATATTCTTGCTGTACGCCGGGAGCGACTGCTGATGAATACAGGCCGAAATGGTCGGGAAAAGGATCTCTGCCGCCTGGCTAAGCGGTGAGCCAATCAGAATTTTTTGTGGGTTGAAGAGATTCACCATGATGGCCAGAATGCGACCGACGTTATTCCCCACACCGGTAATGATGTCCTTCGCCAGCAGATCGCCCTGACGCGCCGCGGCGCAGAGCGAGTCGACGGTTAACGGTTGCCCGTGGAGTGTCGAACTCATTGACTGGCTGAGTCTCACCTGCGCCAGCTCCAGCACGCTTTCCACGCTGGCAATGGTTTCCAGACAGCCGTGGTTTCCGCAGTAACACCGTTTCCCGTAGGGATCGACCTGGGTGTGACCAATTTCCACCAGGCTACTGCTCCCGGCGTGCAGAAGGCGTCCGTCGGTGATGACACCCGCCCCTACGTTGTGATCAATCACCACCTGAATAACATCCCGTGCACCGCGTGACGCACCAAATAGTGCCTCGGCCATCGTCCAGGCACTGATATCATGCTGAATATAGACCGGCACACCCGTATGACTTTTCAGTGCTTCACCCAGCGGCATCTCTTTAACATCGTCGTAAAACGGCATGCGGTGCACAATGCCATTTTCGGTATCAATAATCCCCGGCATGGTGATGGCGATCGCCGTTAAACGCTCAAGCCGCTGCTGGTGACGGATAAAGAACTGATCGATATGCGTGATGATCGCATCGAGGAGCGATTGTTCCGTGTCGAGCGGCAACTCCAGTCGATCTTCCACCACCAGCTTGCTGCTCAGATCACGCAGCGCAAGGAAAATTTCGCCGCGACTGATACGCAGCGACAGGTAGTGCCACGCTTCCGTTTCCACCACCAGCCCGACTGCCGGACGGCCGCGGCTGCCCGGCTCCTGAATTTCCGTCTCCTGAACCAGGTGGGCTTCCAGCATTTCGCGGACAATCTTGGTGATACTGGCAGGTGCCAGTTGTGCCAGGCGCGAAAGATCGATACGCGAAACCGGACCAAGCTGATCAATCAGGCGATAAACCGCGCCAGCGTTGGTCTGCTTAATCTGATCAATATGCCCTGGCTGACTATCAGCAACCACCTCGTACTCCCTTATTTTCGAGCTTCGAAATAAACTGTGGGCTATGGTGAAGCACTTCAATGGCCGTCGTCAAATATTTACTTAGCCATGTGATTTACTGCACATTTTTATCCCCATTTCGCTATAAATATCGTCCTGCAGAGGCGGCGATAAGCTGCTTTTTGAAACGCTGTGCCGCATGGCTCTGTTCATGGTGTTTTGACCAGACCAGCCACATCTCTGAAACCGCATCAGATTCAGCAATGGGAACCCAGCGCATTTCACGCAATTGTACCCGTTTAAAGGAGGCCGGGAGAATAGAAACACCCAGCCCTGCCGCAACCAGCCCAATAATGGTCATTGCCTCTCCCACTTCCTGGGTAATCACCGGGGCAAGATCGTAGCGCCGCATCAGGCCGAGAATATCGTCATACAGACCCGTGCCTACCTGAGGGTCAAAAAAGACAAACGGCTCTTTTGCCAGCTCTGACAGCGTGACGGCGGGGCACGAGGCTAGCGGATGGTCATGCGGGATCATCGCCATCAGCGGTTCGCGCAAAATCACCTGCCACTCCAGCGTGTCAGGCAACTGGGTATTACGCATCAACCCCAGATCGAGCGAACCTTCATTAAGCGGGGCAATCTGTTCGCGGGTGTTAATTTCGCGCGTCTGAATATGTACATCCGGGAAGTGACGACGAAACGACGAGAGCGTTTCCGAAACGGCGCTGATAAACGGAGCGGATGAGGTAAAACCGATGCGCAGTTCACCGGCTTCCCCCAGATAAAGCCGTTCGGCCCGGGCGGCTGCGTCATCAACCATGCTCAGAATTTGTCTGCTGTCGGCCAGAAACTGCTTTCCTGCCGCCGTCAGGCTCACGCTGCGGTTAGTACGTGCAAGCAGACGAGCCCCCACCTGCTGCTCCAGGATCTGAATTTGCTGGCTCAGCGGTGGCTGAGAGATGTTCAACCGCGCGGCAGCACGGCCAAAATGCAGCTCTTCCGCTACAGCGACAAAATAGCGCAGATGACGCAGTTCAATATTCATATCTTTAAAGTATCATTTGAGATTATTAATATATTAGACAGAATATTTACAATTTCCTACTCTGATCATGTGGTCATACCCGTCACCAGAAATCACGGGGATGTTTAAGCAAGGAACATGTGTGAGTCGTACAACTACCATTGATATCGCTCCGGCAAGCGATGTTGATGATTTACCCGCAGCATCACAGCCGGTGCAGTTCATCAAACGTGGTACTCCCCAATTTATGCGCGTCACGCTGGCGCTTTTCTCTGCAGGACTGGCAACCTTCGCCCTGCTTTATTGCGTTCAGCCCATCCTTCCCGTTTTGTCTCATGAGTTTGGCGTGTCGCCTGCCAGCAGCAGTGTCTCGCTGTCGATCTCAACCGGGATGTTGGCTATTGGCCTGCTTTTTACCGGACCACTTTCCGACGCCATTGGCCGCAAACCGGTGATGGTCACCGCGTTGATGCTGGCGTCCGTCTGTACCCTGCTTTCCACCATGATGACCAGCTGGCACGGTATTCTGATGATGCGCGCGCTGATTGGGTTATCGCTGAGCGGTGTGGCGGCGGTCGGGATGACGTATCTCAGCGAGGAGATCCACCCCAGCTTTGTCGCATTCTCAATGGGACTGTATATCAGCGGAAACTCTATCGGTGGGATGAGTGGCCGCCTGCTGAGCGGGGTGTTTACGGATTTATTTAGCTGGCGCATTGCGCTGGCCGTGATCGGCTGTTTTGCCCTCGCATCTGCACTGATGTTCTGGAAAATTCTACCCGAGTCACGCCACTTCCGCCCGACGTCCCTGCGCCCAAAAACGCTGTTTATCAACTTCCGCCTGCACTGGCGTGATAAAGGGTTGCCACGGTTGTTCCTGACCGGTTTCCTGCTGATGGGGTCATTCGTCACGCTGTTTAACTACATTGGTTACCGCCTGATGCTCTCTCCCTGGCACCTGAGCCAGGCAGTCGTGGGTCTGCTCTCCGTCGCTTATCTCACGGGAACCTGGAGTTCACCGAAAGCGGGTGCGATGACCGCACGTTTTGGCCGCGGCCCGGTGATGCTGGTGTCAACGGCGGTGATGCTGCTCGGCCTGCTGATGACGCTCTTCTCATCCCTGTGGCTGATTTTTGCCGGGATGCTGCTCTTCTCCGCCGGTTTTTTCGCCTCTCACTCCGTGGCAAGCAGCTGGATAGGCCCACGTGCGCGGCGCGCCAAAGGTCAGGCGTCGTCCCTGTATCTTTTTAGCTACTATCTCGGCTCCAGTATCGCCGGGACGCTTGGCGGCGTGTTCTGGCATAACTACGGCTGGAACGGCGTGGGCGGGTTTATTGCGCTGATGCTGTGTGCGGCGTTGCTGGTAGGTGCCAGTCTGCATAAACGTCTGCATTAACATTCAACCGTCTTCGTGTTTAAATCGAGCCGATGCTATTTTTTGTCATCGGCTGATTCAGACACGAGGACTTCATGAAAAACAACAACTACCAACAACTCACCCGCACCTACCAGCGTCTCTCCCGCTTCTCGCACCTCTCCTCCATCGCCAGCTGGGATATGTTCACCATGATGCCGCCAGGCGGCAGTGCCGCGCGTAGCGAAGCGCTGGCCGAAATGAGCGTATTGCAACATCAAATCCTGACCGACAAAAAAATGGGCGAATGGCTGGCTGCTGCCGCGAGCGAAGATCTGAATGACATTGAGCAGGCCAATCTGCGCGAAATGACGCGCCATTATCAGCAAGCCACGCTGCTGCCTGAATCACTGGTGGAAGCCAAATCGCTGGCGGGCAGCAAGTGTGAACACGCCTGGCGTACCCAGCGCCCGGCGAATGACTGGCACGGGTTTTCCGCAAACCTGAAAGAGGTGGTCAAACTCAGCCGCGAAGAGGCTCGCCTGCGTGCTGAGGCCAAAAGCTGTTCACCTTACGACGCGCTGCTGGATATTTTTGAACCGGACATGACCAGCGCTCGCCTGGACGTACTGTTTGGCGACATGAAATCCTGGCTGCCGGATCTGCTGGCTAACGCGGTGGAAAAACAGTCTCAGCAATCGTTCGTTCCGCCACAAGGCCCCTTCCCGACCGCCACGCAGCGTGAACTGGGGCTGGAAGCGATGAAAATGCTCGGTTTCGATTTTAACGGCGGTCGCCTGGACGTCAGCGCGCATCCGTTCTGCGGCGGCGTACCGGAAGATGTGCGAATTACCACACGCTATGACGAGGAGGAGCTGCTTAGCGCCCTCTTTGGCGTGGTTCACGAAACCGGACACGCCCGTTATGAACAAAACCTGCCGCGTGCATGGGCTGGCCAACCTGTTGCGCTGGCACGCTCAACGGCAATCCACGAATCCCAGAGCCTGTTCTTTGAGATGCAGCTCGGGCGCAGCAATGCCTTCCTGAAACATCTGCTCCCTGCCGTCCAGGCCCGCTTTGGCAGCCAGGCCGCATTCAGCGAAGAAAACTTTATCGCCTGGAACCAGCGGGTAAAGCCGGGTTATATTCGCGTCGATGCAGACGAAGTGAGCTATCCGGCGCATGTGGTGCTGCGCTACGAGATTGAACGGGCGCTGATTAACGGTGACATCGAGGTCGACGATATCCCGGCGCTGTGGGACGAGAAAATGCAGGCCTGGCTCGGGTTATCCACCAAAGACAACTACCGCAACGGTTGTATGCAGGATATCCACTGGACTGACGGTGGTTTTGGTTACTTCCCATCGTATACCCTGGGTGCAATGTACGCCGCCCAGTTGTTCCATGCCGCGAAAACGGCGCTGCCGGATCTGCAGGCATCCATTGCTGATGGCGATTTTTCGGCCCTGTTCGACTGGCTGCGCCAGAACATCTGGCAGCACGGCAGCCGCTTTACCACCTCACAGCTGATTACCCTGGCGACAGGTGAAGATCTGAACATCCGTTATTTCCGTGAACACCTGACCTCGCGCTATCTGTAATTCACCTGCCGGAGCATGCTCCGGCAGCGTCTTCTCCCGCTACGCAATAAGAATATGATTTTGTGCATATCATTACACTCTCGCCTGATGTATTAACTCTTTTCCTGGTCACACAATAAAACTGTTATCAGGCCAGGGTTAAAAAATAAATAAAGGGATGAATGATGAAAGGCATAATCAAAACGATAGCGTTAGCCATGCTGTGTACGGCGAGTGTGAGTACCTTAGCCGCCACGGATAACACACCAAAAGAAGCGTACGACGACATTACCCACTCTCTGGCCGACCTCCAGCCCATCACGTTTCAGGCTCCCACGGAAAAGTACAAACTGCTGGTGTTTATTGATAACCAGTGCATCTACTGCAGTAATGTGGTGAAAAACGTTAAGCAGTATACGGACGCCGGTTTGACGATGTCATTTCTGACCGTTGCGCCCGATTCCATTCGCGATTCCGTGATTGAAGATATGGGACGCGTCTGGTGTTCCACCGATAAGGTGAAAAGCCTGCAAAAAGCGATGGCGGGTTTTTTACCGGATAACGACACGACCCCAGCCTGTTCTGACCTGGTTACGCGCCAGTCCGCGCTGGCAGAAAGGATGGGCATCCGCGTCACACCATTCATGGTGGTGATCGAGCCCGAGCCGCGTTCGATTGTCGGCAGTCAGCCGCCGGCAGCTATCCTGGCCACACTGAAGAAATAGCCCTGACGTGTACGAACAGGCTGGTGTAGCCTCGTTCGTACATACCGTTCCTGCCCGTTGTACATTACGTTACACGCCGATACCAATCACTCACGGAAACCTCGGTTTTACAGGGATATAGTTCTTTCAACGGCCCCGCAGTGGGGTTAAATGAAAAAACAAATTCGAGGGTATGAGAATGAACAAAGTATTAGCTCTGGTTGTTGCCGCTGCTATGGGTCTGTCTTCTGCTGCGTTTGCTGCTGAAACTACTGCAACCGCAACACCTGCTGCAGCGCCTGCTGCAACTGCAACTGCAACCACCGCTGCTCCAGCGAAAACAGTTCACCATAAGAAACACCACAAAACCGCTACAAAACACAAAGCAACTGCAACAAAAGAAGCAGCAGCTCCAGCAGCCGCAGCACCAACCGAGCAAAAAGCTCAGGCTGCTAAAAAGCACCACAAAAAAGCAGCAAAACCCGCTGTAGAGCAAAAAGCTCAGGCTGCTAAAAAGCACCACAAAAAAGCAGCAAAACCTGCTGTAGAACAGAAAGCTCAGGCTGCTAAAAAGCACCACAAAAAAGCAGCAAAACCTGCTGTAGAACAGAAAGCTCAGGCTGCTAAAAAGCATCACAAAAAAGCAGTAAAACACGAAGCTGCTAAACCAGCTGCACAGCCAGCTGCGTAAGAGTACAAGCTTAACCGTGCCCTTCGGGGCACGTTGGTAAACCGGCGCTGAACCGGAAAGGTACAGCGCCGTTTTTTTATCCGGAGGGCGTATGCTGCGGCGCTATCGGTTTGAGCTCATTCTTATTCTGCTTATTTTATGCGCGCTCATCGCAAGCCATTTTTATCTTTCCTGATTGTAGCACGCTGATTTTACTCCCACTTTAACGCTGTCCCGTCTATAGTATTTCCATAGGGTTCACTTTTAATAATCATAATTACCCCCACCAGAGTGTGATATGCGTAAATCTGTTGTGTTGTTACTGGGAACGTTTGGTCTTTTTTCTGGGCTCTTGCATGCGGATGATGGCGGTGATGACACCATTAGCGCCAAAGAACTAAAGACGCTGTTTTTTGGTCATGATGACCGCACGCGTGTCGCTAATCCTGCCCAGGCTCCCTGGGATGCCATCGGGCAACTGGAAACCGCCAGCGGTAACTTATGTACCGCGACCCTGATTACCCCTCAACTTGCACTGACGGCGGGCCACTGCCTGTTGACACCGCCGAACGGTAAGCCGGATAAAGCCGTTGCCTTGCGTTTTGTGTCGCAAAAAGGCACCTGGCGCTATGAAATCCACGGTATTGAAGGCCGGGTTGATCCTTCCCTCGGCAAACGCCTGAAACCTGATGGCGATGGCTGGATAGTGCCCCCCGCTGCAGCCTCCTGGGATTTTGGCCTGGTCGTCTTGCGCTACCCGCCGTCTGGCATTACACCGCTACCGTTATTCGACGGGGATAAAGCTGCGCTGACTGCCGCGCTGAAAGCCGCCGACCGTAAGGTGACGCAGTCAGGCTACCCTGTCGATCATCTGGATGCGCTTTACACCCACACGGACTGTATTGTGACGGGCTGGGCGCAAAATAGCGTGCTCTCACATCAGTGCGATACGTTACCGGGTGATAGCGGCTCACCGTTGATGTTAAAAACGGAGAATGGCTGGCAGCTGATTGGGGTGCAAAGCTCCGCCCCGGCCGCCAAAGACAGATATCGGGCCGATAACCGGGCCTTGTCGGTGACCGGTTTTCGCGACAAGCTGGATGCACTGGCACAACAATAGGTTAGCACTGTCTTACCTGGCGTAATGCCATAATCGCCTCAATTGGCATCGGCTGGCTGAACCAGAACCCCTGCAACTGATCGCAACCAGCCAGCCGCAGCAGTTTCATCTGTTTCTCGTTTTCCACCCCTTCGGCGACCACCGCCATCCCCAGGGCATTGGCGATCCGTACCGTTCCACTCACCAGAGCCGCCGCCTGCTCGTCGTTATCCACCAGCCCGGCCAGCGATTTATCTATCTTGATGGTGTCAAAATTAAAACGCCGCAGGTAGCCAATGCTCGAATAGCCCGTACCAAAATCATCCAGCGCCACCGCCGTTCCCAGCGCTCTCAGGTTGGTTATCGCCGTGCGGGCACGCTCCGGATTTTCCAGAACATAGGTTTCCGTTACCTCAAGCTGAAGTCTGGTCGCCGGGAACCGGGTGACCTTCAACACGTCTGCCACTTTGTCTTCAAATTCGGGATCGCGAAATTGTGCCGGAGAGATGTTAACTGACAGTTTTAATTCACCGAAAGGCTCCAGATCCTGACAGGCCCGATGCAAAACAAACTGCCCCAGTTTGTAAATCAGACCGCTGGTCTCTGCAATGGTAATAAACGTATCCGGGCCAAGCTCCCCACCCGGGCGACGCGGCCAGCGCACCAGTGCTTCCACACTGCTCATTTTCTGGCTGCGCGCATCAATAATCGGCTGATACCAGACCTCAAACTCATCGCGCTCCAGTCCATTACGGATCTGATTTTCAATCGCCAGCTGGCGTTCCCGAACGCTGTTTAATTCCGCATCGTAGTGCGTGACACGCCCTTTTCCGGTAATTTTGGAGTGATACATAGCGATATCGGCACGGCGGAACAGCTCGGAAGTGGTGCATTCAATCAGCGTTCCGCTGGCAATGCCGATGCTGGCACCAATATGGATAGTACGCTCACCCAGGCGAATCGGTGTATTGAGGAAATCAAGCACTGACCCGGCAAATGCGGCCGCCAGCGCTTCTGCGCGGTCGCCGCCAATGGTCATGGCGAACTCATCGCCCCCCATTCGCGCCAGCATCCCACCAGACGGGATCCGCGCATTCAGCTCTTTTGCTATCTTAATGATGAGATCATCGCCGACGCTATGGCCATACACATCATTCACATCCTTAAAGCCGTCAAGATCGATAAACACGACGCTTTTCACGTCAATATCACCGCGCAAACTCACTTTATCCAGCGCTTCAATTAACGCACGGCGGTTCGGCAGATGGCTTAACCAGTCCGTTCTCGCCACCAGCCGCGCCTGGCTTTCCCCCCTGGCAAGTTTGTACAGACCCACACTACTTACCAGAATAAACAGCAGGATCAGCGCTGCCGCCAGCACCACAATGTGCGTAATATCGGATGATGCAGCACGGGCTGCCTGAGCACCGGGAAGGCGCGCCTGCCAGTTGAGATAGCCCAGAAGTTCCCCTGCCGAACTGTGCAGCGGCATACTCAGGTTATTGATTTTGTCAGCGGTATAGTTGAGGTTATCAATCTGAAACGTTTCGCCCAGATCGGATAATATCTTGTCGTTCAGATGGCGGGTAATCACCAGATAACGCCGGGTATCTCCGTTAACCTGTAATCTTCCGATCATCGGCCGGACCAGACCAATCCCCACGAAAGCAACACCGTTTCGTGTTCGGGTGATCCCGGCATAGATATTCTTGTCGCTGGATAAGGCTCGTCGGTGTTGGTCAATCAGCGCCTTCAGGCCATTGCCGAAAAAGTCGAGATTCGTTTCATTAAAGGGTTGGCTCTGGAACGAGCCCCAAATCACGTTAAATTTTTCATCCAGCACAAACGTGCCGTCATAGAGATTATTGATTTTAAAACCTGCCCCCCAGGTGTTGTACAGCCATTGCGTATCAAGCCTGGGGCTGTAAACCTCGCGCACCGCATCGTCCCAGACGGCATTATCAATGACCAGGGAGGAGACACGAGTGACCGACGTCTCGATGGCACCCTGCACAGAAAGTGCTGAGCGATGTTCATCAATTTCATTGGTTTTGCTACTGATGAGATGCAGGGAAAGATAAAGCAGTGCGACGATGGAAATGATTAAGCCGATCCCCGCCATGAATATCATGATAAACAACGTTTTTGCTGTGGGGATATTGTGCCAGCTTAATGTGCGGTACATTCGCCATCCTCTTCAAAGTTTTACTTTTCTAAGCGTAATACAGGCAGCGAATTTCGCTGCCTGTAAATAATGGCGATGATGGTTTCAGGCGAGTTTTATCATAATCATACCCGCCAACAACAGCAGTAACCCTATCCAGCCTTTGTTATTTAAACGCTGACCAAAAAGCACCCAACCTGCCGCCAGCGTGGCGGTGATACCAAAACCGCCCCATAGCGCATATGCCACCGAAAGATCGATACCTTTTACCGCCTGGGACAAGGCGCTGAACGCCCCCAGCACGGCAGCAATCGACATCAGGCCGTAGAATTTACCACGAAAACCATCTGAGAATTTAAGAAAGACGTTAGCCACAATTTCCAGAACGATTGCGAGCGCCAGCCAGGCCGCATGGATCCACTCAAACTGCGGCATGGGTCTGCTCCTTCTGCTGTTTTGTCGGTTTACGTGTACCTGATTTAATCAGCACGATACCTGCTACCAGGGTCGTTAATCCGGCAACTTTCATCGTGGATAACGTTTCATCAAATAACAAGACGCTGAACAACGTAATCAACAAAATACCAATGCCTTCCCACAGTGCATAAGCCACACCCAGCGCTATTTTCTTGACTGCAAATGAGAGGAAAATATAGGACAGTGAGATCATCACCAACATTAAAATAAAACCCGTGTTGCCATCACTGACGCTTGCCCATTTCATAGAGAGCGTGCCGGTAATCTCAGTGATGATCGCCAGAGCTAGTAAAATCCAGTAAAACATGTTTTTCTCCTGCTTGAGAATATAATCCATCAAGGCTCGCTGCGTGCAGCAAACCCAAAAAATATGAAATTAAATCAGATAGCTAAACGCATAGCGTCAGCTCAGGCAGAAGGTATGACTATAGCGCGGTGCGCCAGTGTTGCTCACCAGACAGAGGGTAAAGAGATGTGGAAAATACAGCGGTGTTTTTAAAAAAATACGTCCTGAACACATTGTCCATAAAATTACAATTATCCGCGGTGTTGCTTCTCGTCTTTGCGGATGAAAATTGTCCTCGGTAGTTGAACACTCCTGATTTGTACCATAAGCCAGGATTTTACTCAAAGCCTTTGCAATTCTTTACCCATCCGGTGCGATTTCGGTTAGTTTGTTGAAATGGTTTTCGCATTTATTATAAATAAAATATCACTCAACATTATGCTGACGATGTTTTTTCACCTTCAGATGTCCATCGATAATACAGGTTTACTGCACCTCCCGGCCTGCCGATAAGCGTTCAGTGCCGCCTTCCACTCCGCCAGCGGGTATACTGTGACATCGCTATACTGACTGGCACACAGCTTAGGCCAGATGTGACAAAATTCGTCCTGCCACGCCTCAACATTCAGTGCATCAAGATAGTTGCGAATATGAAACCATTCCACGCGCGGTAAGGCCTGCCGCTGGCGGAATATCTGCCCGGAAAGCAGCCCATAACAGACAAATGTCCCCTGCACGGGCATCACGCTCAGGATCGTTTCCGCCAGCGCTCCCCCTGTGGCGTCGTAAACCACGTCAGCACGCGCGGCAACGGCGCGCACTGCCTGCGTGTCGTGTTGCGCAAGGGGGATAATGCCTGCCGCGGCAAGGCGCTCAGCATGAATGGGAGAACGGTGAATACCGTACACCGCCTCCGCACCTGCCCGCAGCGCCCACTGACCAAGCAGAAGCGCGCAATCGGAGCCGGCAGCGGTTAGCAGCACCTGCTTATTCTGAGGTGAATAGCGGGTCAACATCATCTGTGCCGCCAGCGGATTGATGTACGCCCGTGCGGCCAGATGCGAATCGATGTGTTCCGGAACCGGGATAGCATACTCTGCCGGACAATCGACAACATGCTGCCAGGTACCCTGCCCCCGCAACGGCAGGACGCGGCAGCCTGACAGATGCGCAAACGATGCGGGTGCCTGCGTCACGATACCGACACCTTCGTAGCCCGCCACTGCCGGCAACGGTGTCCGGTGGCGGTACGCACCGGTGATGGGAATAAGATCGGATGCATTGATCGGAGAAAACAGCATACGTACGCGGAGATTTCCCGGCATCAGCTCGCCAGGTGGTCCAGCCTCAGGTTGCAGAACAGATTCCGGTTCGCCAAAACGACGATACCAGAGAGCCAGGTTATCCATTACGATCTCGCTGTACAGAGTCAGGCGGCAAAGCTTAGCGCTTCTGCGCTGACAGGTCACGGCGTAATGAACGAAGATCGTATTGCTCCCTGAATATCAAAATTGGTTCTCCCTCTGTTCCATCGGGGGAGATATGGTAAAATTTTCTCTTTTCACAACAGGTAACTCAGCATGGCACTGATCCCCAAAAACTACGCCCGACTGGAAAGCGGATACCGGGAAAAAGCACTAAAAATTTACCCCTGGGTATGTGGGCGCTGCTCGCGGGAATTTGTGTATTCCAATCTCCGTGAACTCACGGTTCACCATATCGATCACGATCATACCAACAACCCGGAAGATGGCAGCAACTGGGAGCTGTTGTGCCTGTATTGCCACGACCACGAGCACTCAAAATACACAGAGGCGGATCAGTACGGTACTACCGTTGTGGCCGGAGAGGACGCGCAGAAAGATGTGGGTACAGCAACGTATAATCCATTTGCTGATTTGAAATCGATGCTGAATAAGAAAAAATAACGTTAAAGGCTCCTGCTCATGGCATAACTGCCCGCGTCGGTTACATGGGCAGTGATGCGCTGTGCGTTCTACAATTCAATGGCCAATTTTGCCGGGATACTGACACTTCTGGCGCATCAGGCATTAAATTCCTCTGACTGATGCGGTAAGGCATCACACATCTCTTGTAACTCATTGAACAATCTTGCCACATGGAAACCATCGCACACGGAATGATGTACCTGAACGGCGAGAGGCAACAATATTTTTCCATCCTGTTCGTAGTATTTTCCGAGAGTGAACATGGGGGAAAAAAAGTTCTGCATGTTAGCAATGTTCATATTAAAACTGGTAAAACTTACCCAGGGAATAGCCGATACGAAAAACACATTCTCCCGAGACTCTTCCTTAGGCCAATAAGAAAGGTTATTTCCATAGCGTGCAACGTCTTCTGAATAAACGTTCTGGAAGTGATGGATATTGCCATCGTAGTGACTCCATAATGACGAAAAGGTCTCCGTTTCATTATGGAAAATTGTATAGCTTGGATGAATATCCTTCCATATAACAAGCTCATTGTCCTTCATGTTCATACGGAACTCCGAATGCCTGTTTACGATTTTAGAAAGGAGGAAAATAATAGTCGGGTAAAACTTCCAGCCAACCTCTTTTATATGTTTTAGCAGCGCGGTAATATCTACCAGGACAGTCTGGTTAATTGTACATTGAGCAAATGACTGAAACACTTCGAAATGCTCCTTCCGAGCCCAACGAGATAAGTCAACAGGTGTATATTCTGGGGTTGTTTTTTTCATTTGTTAACCTTTGCTTAGCAAACATATATTTGATAATAGAAAATTGAAGAGTCTTCGACGCTCAGGCTACCGTCTTTCTTAATACTTCCGGTGATCAACAGCTTAACCATCACGTCTCCAGTATAAACACCTTGCAGCCAGCCACACGTTGCTCAAAAAATGGTTTTGGGCCAGACACCATTTCAACCGCCTCGAATCTTTCTGTCAATCTCAGACTGTGGTTTTCCGAACAGGTATCCCTGTACGAGATCGCAGCCAAGCGCCTGAAGACGTTCAAGCTGTTCCTGGGTTTCAACACCTTCTGCAATAACCCTCATATTGAGGCTCTTTGCCATGCCGGTAATCAATTTAACGATATTAAGTGCATCATCTTTCGTGGATATAGGATTCACAAAGGATTTGTCTATTTTAATTTTATCAAAATTAAGTTCACTCAGCCTTGAGAGCGACGAATACCCCGTTCCGAAATCATCAATGGAAATTTTTACACCCAGCGATCTTAGCTTTTTGAGAATATTGATCGGTATGTTGCTATCACTGAAGAGCGAAGACTCTGTAACCTCTAACTCAAGACGGCTAGCCGGTAGTCCTGTCTCTTTCAGGATGGACTGCACCATCGTAGTAAACGATTTAGTGCCCAGCTGAACAGGTGAGACATTCACAGAGATCCTTGCCGGAACCGCCCAGGAAACCGCTTCCCTGCAGGCAAGTTCAAGCACTGTTTTGCCAATCCCATTGATCATCCCTGTTTTTTCAGCAACAGAAATAAAGTAATCCGGGGACAATATCCCCTTCACAGGGTGTATCCAGCGGATAAGCGCTTCGTAGCCGTAAACTTCATTGCTGAATGAATCGACAATAGGCTGGTGGCTTTGTTGAATAAATCGAACTTTTGCTGAGTTGAAGGATCAGATCACGCATCTTCCCGACAACGCAGACCGTTCCGTGGCAAAGCAAAAGTTCAAAATCACCAACTGGCCCACCTACAATAAAGCCCTCATCAACCGTGGCTCCATAACTTTCTGGCTGGATGATGAAGCTATTCAGGCCTGGTATGAGTCGGCAACGCCTTCATCACGGGGAAGACCTCAGCGCTATTCTGATCTCGCCATCACCACCGTTCTGGTCATTAAACGCGTGTTCAGGTTGACCCTGCGGGCTGCACAGGGTTTTATTGATTCCATTTTTACACTGATGAATGTTCCGTTGCGCTGCCCGGATTACACCAGTGTCAGCAAGCGCGCAAAGTCGGTTAATGTCAGTTTCAAAACGTTCACCCGAGGTGAAATCGCGCATCTGGTGGTTGATTCCACCGGGCTGAAGGTCTTTGGTGAAGGCGAATGGAAAGTCAAAAAACACGGCAAAGAACGCCGTCGTATATGGCGAAAGTTGCATCTGGCAGTTGACAGCAAAACACATGAAATCATCTGTGCAGACCTGTCGCTGAACAATGTGACGGACTCAGAAGCCTTCCCGGATCTTATCCGGCAGACTCACAGAAAAATCAGGGCAGCATCGGCAGACGGCGCTTACGACACCCGGCTCTGTCACGATGAACTGCGGCGTAAGAAAATCAGCGCGCTTATCCCGCCCCGAAAAGGTGCGGGTTACTGGCCCGGTGAATATGCAGACCGTAACCGTGCAGTGGCTAATCAGCGAATGACCGGGAGTAATGCGCGGTGGAAATGGACAACAGATTACAACCGTCGCTCGATAGCGGAAACGGCGATGTACCGGGTAAAACAGCTGTTCGGGGGTTCACTGACGCTGCGTGACTACGATGGTCAGGTTGCGGAGGCTATGGCCCTGGTACGAGCGCTGAACAAAATGACGAAAGCAGGTATGCCTGAAAGCGTGCGTATTGCCTGAAAACACAACCCGCTACGGGGGAGACTTACCCGAAATCTGATTTATTCAACAAAGCCTAGGCTGGTAATAAACAACGAATTCATTGTTATCGATCGCCAGTGCCATATCATGTTCAAGGGTTCTGCTTTCCTGCAACCTTTGCAGCATCCACTGACGGAAGACTTTTATCTGTTGCGAACCTTCTTTTTTGGCTTCGTAGAGGGCCAGATCGGCAAATTTATAAAGATAATCAGAACGTCGTTCATTATCGGATAAAACAATACCCACACAGGTGGCAATTTTTATCAGTTGGTTATTAATCGTATAGGGTTGACTGATATAGTTACTGATTTCTTTGGCGTGTGAAACAGCCGCATTTTCGGTCAAGCCACTGGACAGAAGTGCAAACTCGTCTCCGTCCAAGCGGTAAAACGTATCTGAAACGCTGCTCATTGAGGTGAGTCGCCTGGATACCTGATTCAACAGTAAATCTCCGGTATCATGGCCATAGGTGTCGTTAACCTCTTTGAACCGGTCTAAATCAAATAACATCACGGTGACAGGAATGTGGTTTTTATCTGCCTGAAGAATAATTTCATTGAGGTCATCCCAGAAGTAAAGGCGGTTTTTCATGCCAGTGAGGGAATCATGATAAACATCATATTCCAGCTTCGAATTCTGAATCTGCAGTGTTTCTTTTGATAACTGAAGTTCGTCAGCAAGGCTTTTAACCTGCAGATGTGCTTTGAGAATATTTTTGTTCTGATAAATCATTAAAAAGCCCAGAATGAAGCTTAATATCACCAGGAGTAACGAAAGTGCAGAATAAATATAATAAAGAATTTGTGTTTTATTGTTGGCTTCATTAATCGTGTTAATGTTTTTCATTAACGCATTTGCAGAAAGTTGACTTAGCGGCGCATCGAGCATATGCATACTTTTAAGGTATGCTTGTAGCTCTGAATGGCTCATTTTTTCAAGATTACCATCCAGATAAGCAAGCATTTTCTCCAGACGTGCAGCGAGCACTTGATGCATTTTATCGTTTTCAATATAGCGACCTAAATCTCCCCCCTTCATTAAATCGCTCTGGCTTAGCATAATGTCGAGACGCATGCGGGCCTGGTCTATCGTAACGTTATCGGTATCGGTTGCGTATAGACCAAGCCATGATTCAAATCGGTAATACTCTGATACCAGTTGAGCCACGGACCAGGACTCAGTGTAGTGAGTCAGTTTTTGCAACTCTTGCTGTTGAGCATAAACAAGAAATGCAATATATCCTGTCGTGAGAAAAAGAGAAAAAATGATACCAACCAGTATCCTGTTCATTATGTTCTCCTGAACTGCTATTCAATTTTCATTTTGCTAACCTGCCATGCTGAACGCGAGTAATAAATCTGATTATTCAACTCAGGAAGACTGTCATAGGGGTATACAATGAATGATGGACCTTTATCGCGGATGCTCATATATTCGCCATTGATCTTTAAGGCAAGTATGGCGTTGTATTTTCTGAAATCACTGAAAGGTATGACGGTAGAGTAATCATTGAGCGCAATAACATTAACGACAGAACCCTTTGCACCAACATAATCCATGAGTTTGCTCATTGGAACACCCTCAAACTTAGTAAGTCCATTATACCAGGGGGACGTCGTCTGGAAACTCACCAGGCCTAGTTTTTCAAGGCTGGCGAGATCAAACACTGCTTTTCCATCTTCATTCGTGTTTTGTATATTACCGTAAATCGTTAAAATGGGTTTACCGACGGGTTTCGGCAGTTCGCCAGCCCAGGCTAAACTCTGTACCAGACAGCATAACAGCATTAGGGTTAGTCTCATTTTAGCCTCCACTTTTTACCAGAAGTATAAGAATTATAATTTAGATATCACACTAGTTTATGTATTTTGTTGGATAGTATGAGTTTTATAGCTTTCTTTTCATTAAATAATAGTATAATCAAGCAATTAGATGTTAGTGATGATAGGGTGTTTGATAGTCGAATGATGCTTCATTTTTTGAGACAAGCTAAAGTTGCCTGAATAATCTCTGTTACGTTTAAAAAATGATCGCCTTGATTGATATTGCCTCATGTAGGCATACCCGTTTTAGTTCCACGCACTTTTTGAGATTTCCGGGGCATTGTCGATAACATTACTACTCCAGATGAGGATGAAGCTGATATCCATCACAACCTCAAAATGGGTGCCGTCTGGCAACGACATGGTCAATAAAGATGCCTTGTTACTGCGCCTAACGTTTAACAACCGCAGTATGCGTAGCGTGTCGGCTACATACTGTTGTCAGGCGCAATACCTGGCCTTATACCGGTTTGATGTTCTGATTCATCCGGAAGAGGTTCGTTGGGTCGTACTGAGTCTTGAGCTCCACGAGTCGATGGTAGGTCGCACCGTAAGCGAAGGCAATACGATCAGCCTCCTCCTGAGTGAGGAAGTTGATGTATGCACCGCTGCTGGCAAATGGTTGTGATTTAGCGAAGAATTCACGCGCCCAGGCAATACAGTGTTCATCCTCGGCGGCCGACTCCCAGCGACCATGCACATTCATCACGTAATTAGCATCCCGGCTTGAGTAGGCCATTGCCTCAGGCGCGACCCTGGCCGTCTGGCCTCCAATTGTCCCGATGAATATCTCACACTGAGGTGACGGCAATCTGGCGGCGTACTCAATGATGGTATCAATAACGCCGTCACTGAGTTGCGAGAAGTTGTGCGACTTCCAGTAGTTACGTGCCCCTTTTGACAACAGGGGATCGAATGCCTGCTGCCAGGCGGTGTAGGGCTGAACGCCGATATGCTCGCCGAGCACCGTGCCAAACCCACGCAGTGGCTCGATAAGCTTCTCGCCCTCTTTAGGGTCGCCCACATAACACAAAGCGAGCGCGACCATCTCTTTCCCGTGAGCATCCTCTGGCAGGAAAGGTAGCGGAGGTGCTTTGCGCGTGACCATCCAGACATTCAGCTCTTCCGGCATCGTCTCGGTAAATCGGGCAAACTGCGTGATCACGAGCTTTGCCTGATCAAACGGAAAAACAATGAGCCCACTCAGTACGTTCGGCCCGACGGGATGGAGTTGGAATTCGAAACGAGTAACAACACCGAAGTTGCCACCCCCTCCCCGCAGCCCCCAAAACAGATCCGAATTTTCTGATTCGCTGGTGTGCAGCTGCCTGCCATCTGCCGTGACGACCTCCGCGGAGAGCAGGTTATCTATCGTCATACCGTACTTGCGACTCAGCCAGCCGAACCCGCCACCGAGTGTCAGACCGGCCACACCGGTGGTCGAGTTGATGCCCAAGGGCGTGGCAAGGCCGTATGCCTGCACCACTTCATCAAAATCGCCAAGGGTGCAGCCAGGTTCAACGCTGGCCCTACCGGTTGCCAGGTCCACTTCCACTCTCTTCATCAGTGAGAGGTCGATCATCAAACCGCCGTCGCACACGGCATTGCCCGCGATATTGTGTCCACCCCCGCGGATCGAAATGAGGAGATTTTGCGTTCGCCCGAATTCGATGGCCTGAACGACATCATCAGGTGACGTGCAGCGGGCGATCAGCGCGGGCTTGCGGTCGATCATTGCGTTCCAGATCTGGCGTACCTCGTCGTAGCCTGCCTCGTCTGGAAGAATCACTTCCCCCTGGAAGTGCGTTTTGAAATCGTCGATATGTACCTTGAGTAACTCCTTCATGATTATCCCCTACCATTGAATACCCCTATTAATTATGATGGATTTCACAAATTTTGATGGTTTGAAGGGTATTTAATGGAAAGTTTGTTGGCTGTGGCCACAAGCAGGTTCAACGGTTCAGTAATATCAATGGTATTACAGTGGCTGATGATCCGAACTCATCGTTAATCTTGAGATTAACGATGTCTGTTTAGGGCGAGGAGTAGCGCTGGCACTGTAGCGTGGGGGAATGATGAGAAGGTCACAATCCCCGGGTTCTTAAATTTCTTTTTCATCGCTTAAAGGAAACCACCCTGTTCCTTTAGATGCCAGAATAACATTCCAGAGTTTGTCGGGTATGGTCAGTTCTTTCACGGCTCTGGGATTAAGCGATGTCTGGATTTCATTTATACGACCAGCTTTCACTAAAGCAACCCATTCAGGGTTAATGACCAGCCCTTTACCTATTGCTACAAGTGGAAGTCCACGTGAAAGTGCTTCCTGTGCCTGTTCAGGTGTGCGTAGTTTTCCCGCAGCAATCACCGGTATTCTTTCAGCAATATGATTTAAAATTAAATCAATAGTTTCTGGCCCATTTGGGGACTCGACAGGGTAGCTGTTGTTAACACTTACCAGAGAAGTATGTATATACGAAATACCCGATGATATCAGTCGGTCCAACAGCTTATAGGTATCCTCAATCCTCAACCCCCCTTCTGCAGACTCTTCTGGCGAGATCCTGTAGCCGATAACAAAGGGTTTCGTTGCACATTCATACACTGCATTTTTAACTTCCTGCAATACGGCGAGGGGAAAACGCATACGGTTTTCGAGATCCCCACCCCACCGATCAACACGTTTATTAAACAGCGGAGAAAAGAAATTCTGTAGCAGGAAACCATGCGCACCATGAAGTTCCACACCATCAAAACCCGCTTTAATTGCTCTTCTTGTGACAGCACCAAATGCCCGAATTGTTGTCTGTATTTCGCTCTCAGTCATTGCCCTGCTTTGTATCGCTTCACTATTAATATCACCGGCCTTAACATATGACATACTGGCGCTGACGACATCACCATTGGGTATAAGCTCAGGAAGGGCCTTATTACCCGCATGGAAAATCTGAAGTATGGCGGTAGCACCGCCACTCTTTGCCGCAGATGCCAGTTTTTCAAGACTGTTTATAAAGCGATCGTCATAAGCGGCGAACTCATCTGTGAATCCAATGCCTTCAGGCGTTACGAAGGTGCACCCCGTAATTACCAGACCGACATCCCGAGCCCGGCGTTGATAAAATGCCAGTTCTTGATCTGATATAGTGCCATCCGGGTTAGCTGACCAGGTCGTCATTGGAGCCATGACAATACGATTACGTAACGCTATATATCTGGTAAGCATATAGGGTGAAAAGAGTGAAGAAAATTTATTTTGCATAATATGGTTCCGGCAAGTTTTATAACGCAATGCATTTACGAATTCAGCGAATTAATGTCATCGTCATTTCAAAAAAACATCACATAAAGGCAGGTTTAGGACCGTCGGTGTCTGGTTTATTTAAACCAATATTTTTATTAACCATCTCTGATGGATTATTTATGATTTTGACCACCTGTGTCGCTACACTTTTTCTTGAAACTTCAGTACCTTTAAATGGTTCATCCTTTTGAGTGACTTCATAATCCACTTCATCATAATCCGTCAACCAGGCTGCTCTGATGATAGTGTAATCAAGCCCAGAACATTCAAGGATATCTGCACATTTTCTGTAAGGTGGGAAATACTCACCAATGGTTTGGTTATTCCACTCGCCGAATTCACCCGGTACTTCATTGTATATACCCAGGGTATTAATACTGACAATTCGTTGAACGTTATTCTTTTTCATTGCCGAAATGATGACTTTCATCTGCTCATCAACCTCTCCGGCAAGATTTGCATAAACAATATCTTTTCCTGCCATAAGTTGATCCATGAATGCCTGATCCGATGCATCACCAATAACAATCTCTGAATTTACGGGCTCTTCACCATTAAGTTTACTGGGGTTACGAACCAGAAGCGTCATTTTTACATCAGTCTGACAGGCAAGCATATGTATAGCCCAGGAAGCAATTTGCCCACTGGCACCTAATATCAGTACATTTTTCACTTTTTTTCCCGAGAAATTAAGAAAAGGACAGTGGGGAAACCTTTTGTTCTCCCCACGGTAATTTAATTACAGATGCGTTTTGTAGAAAGGGATAAGTTTATCAAGAGCTTGTTTTACAGGCTCGGGCTTATCATATAGATCGTAATGTGACCAGCCTTCAACGACGACCAGTTCTTTGTCTTTGGACGCCGCCCGGCCAATAATTTCACATCCATCGCGGTATGCACCAAATGCCCCGACTTTATCACCCACCACGACCATTAACGGCTGTGTTAAGAGCACCTCTGCAAGATGAAATGCATCCCAACCCACGGCAACACTCTGGTGAGAAAACAGTGCCCGGTTAACCCCATTTGGAGCATATCCGCGTGGTGAACGATAATATTCCGTCGCCCCAAACAGGTCGGTTTCCGTCAGCCCTGCCGCGATAGCCGCTTCTGGAGACGGTGGCAATAAATCATCAACACGAAGCCCGGTACCGCGGGCTTCAGCCGTTCTCTGTTGCGCCATTGTTTCAAGTGCGCCAACAGGATCGAAAGCTGTAAATCCTTCACGCATCAGGCGACCATAGTTTGCACCAGTGATTGTGCCAATCGCTTTAATTCGACGCTCTGTCATTGCCGCATTAATTGAGTAGCCACCACCGCCACAAATACCCAGCACACCAATGCGCGCTTCATCGACATATGGCAGGGTTACAAGGTAATCCACGACCACACTGAAGTCTTTAACGCGCATGGTTGGATCCTCCAGGTAGCGAGGCTCTCCACCACTCGCCCCCTGAAAACTCGCGTCAAAAGCGATCACGACGAAACCCGCTTTTGCCAGTGCGGCACCATAAACACTCCCAGAGGTTTGCTCTTTACAGCTTCCAATCGGATGGGCACTGATAATTGCCGGATATTTTTTAGTCTCATCAAAATCGTCCGGAAAATACAGGTCAGCAGCTATGTTCCAGTAGGTATGTTTTATCGCAACAGTCTTCATATGGGCCTCCGGGGAATGTAACCCTGGTCAGTAAAAAGTTTATGCCGTTTTTCCGCGCTTCACTCGTGGCTGCACTGCGGATTGCGTTAATAGTAGAACTTGCATTGGTTATCATCAATAACCTAATATCTATCACAGTGTTAAGTATGAGTTTACAATAAATGAAACTAGAACCTTCTGTTCTGCCTTCGCTTGCCTGGTTTGCGTTGATTGCACGCTCCGGCAGCTTTGCCAAAGCCGCTTCTGAAATGGGGATCACACGTGCGGCACTCTCCCAAAACCTGAAGACACTTGAAGAGCGTTTGAATACGAAGCTTATCTATCGAACCACACGTAATATGTCCTTAACCGAGGAGGGTTTGCGCCTGTATGAGGTTCTGGAGGTGGCTTTAGGTCAGATAGATGATGCGCTAAAAGATGTGGGTGATACCCAGCTTGAACCCACCGGATTACTGAGGATAAATTCATCGCGGGTGGCAGCCAGAATGCTCATTGAACCTGTCATCAGTGAATTCCTGAACCGGTATCCAAAAATTCAGATAGAGCTCATTATGGATGATGGTTTGTCTAACATCATTGCCGAAGGTTGCGATGCAGGTATTCGCCTTGGACAGAGCCTGGCAGAGCATATGACGGCTGTTCCTGTCTCACCCCGTATCAAACTGATTACCGTTGCCTCACCAGACTATTTAAGCAGGCACGGAATTCCGGAGTCACCTGAGGAATTACGCAATCATAATTGTGTGCGGCTGCGACACAGAAGTAGCGGTGCTCTCCCGCCGTGGGAGTTTTATCGTGTCGGGAGTAAGAATGAAGAGTTCGAACTTGAAGTCTCGGGTGGGTATATTACAAATGATGATGAGAGCATGATTCGTGTGGCAGTTAATGGTACAGGGATCATTCAGCACCTGGACTTTGCGATATCCGATTTTATCAATAAAGGGCTTTTACAACCTATTCTCCAGGACTGGAGTATTTCATTTCCCGGGTTTTATCTCTATGTATCATCAAGAGTAAGAATGCCATCTAAAGTTCGTGCTTTCATAGACTTTATGGTAGAGAAGCGCCTGAACACGACGGGATAACCGGGACAACAAACTGAATATTTATTGTCCTCTACTGGCTGTGAGTTCAACGGGTCTGCTGCGATCGAGGAGTAATGCCGGCGCTATTTCAAACCAGTCCGGCCGACTGGCTTGAAATTACCCCAGGTTAGATCCAGATATCGTTTTCTGCGGTGCGTTCCCCACCTTCATGACCAGTGTTCAGGACACCACAGGGTTCTATCATCATCATTTTTACCACCGTCTCAGCGGACGTTTTATGCTCAATGCCTTTTGGTACAACATACATTTCCCCCGGATTGACGAGGACATGCCCGTCGCGAAAATCAACACATAACACGCCCTCGACCACGATAAAGGCTTCGTCGGTTTCAGGATGAGAGTGCCAGATAAAATCACCCGCTATTTTCACGATTTTAAACTGGTAGTCGTTCATCTGCGCGATGACTTTGGGCTGCCAGTGAGCGTCGAAGAGAGAGAATTTTTGTTCCAGATTTACAGGGAAATACATGGTGACATTCCTTTAATGGCTAAGAAACGTCGAGGATAAATAATGTCGCTACATCAGTCTTGAACGATCGTGCAACTCAGGCACGGTGACGTTGAATAAATTTTTGCCAACGGCCCGGTGAAATGCCGAATGTTTTTATAAACTGGCGCGCCATATGACTCTGATCTGAAAACCCCGCCTCTACAGCAGACTCTGCAAGCGACAGGCCCGTCTGAATCAGATGGCGACAGTAGGCGAGACGACGCATCGTTACATAGCGATAAGGACTCGTTCCGTAAAGTGCACGAAAATCCCGGCTCAGGCTCCAGCGATCTTTACCACTTACGGCGGATAACGTATCCAGCGTAATATTCTGGCTGAATTCTGTTTGTATATATTCCCGCGCTCTCTCTGCAGACTGATAATCCACCAGGCATCGGCGAAAACGTTGCCCGCCGACGACGGCCAGAGTCCTGGCCAGATCGTAGATCGCATCCTCCTCTTCCAGCATATCGATAGCATCTTCTGGCGCTTTCAACAACGACCCGGCGGCGGCAAAAAGTCGGGGATCAGATGAGATCCCGCCAGGAATAAATGGCAACGGCTTTCCGCCCAATATTTTCTGGATTAACGCAGGTTCGATATAGACCATTCGATACTGAAATCCCTCAGTCGTTCCCGCCTCTCCATCATGAATTTCATCCGGGTGTAAGACCATCGTCCCACCGGGTAAGCTGTGTTGTTTACTGTCACGATAACGAAAAGATTGCACACCTGATAATGTCCTGCCGATCGCATAGGTATCATGACGATGAGGTTCATAACCATGCCCGCTGAAATACGCCTCCAGGCGTTCTATTTCCCCGGCGTGTGTGCAAGTTTGACCCAGTCTTTGTTCTCTTGTGCACTCGACATGTGTAACACCTGTTTCCCGTTGTAGGAGGATCCTCACTCTGCCTGGAGCGCAGAATGGGTGGTTATCATCTCCCGGAGATGAATTTTTCGTAAGCGCTCTAAAGTGAATAGTTCCAACTACCGAAACACTTAGATTTCCAGTGCAGCAAGAATTGCTGCTTCTATTTTCTCGGGGGTGGTCATCGGTGCAAAACGCTTAAGTGGTTTACCGTTGCGTCCGATCAGGAACTTAGTAAAGTTCCACTTAATCCGCCCCCCCAGCACGCCGGGCAATTCTTTTTTCAGATAACGGAATACCGGGTGCGCTGCGGCTCCATTTACCTCTACTTTCTCGAACATCGGGAAACTTACACCGTAGTTAATGTAACAGGTTCTGGAAATTTCGTCGGCTCCGCCGGGTTCCTGTTTACCAAACTGGTTACAGGGGAAGCCAAGCACCACGAATCCCTGAGCGGCATATTTCTTGTAAAGCGCTTCAAGGCCACCGTATTGTGGTGTGAAGCCACATTGGCTGGCAGTATTAACGACCAAAACCACCTTACCAGCGTAGTCGACCATAGAGATAAGCTGCCCATCCTGGCTGGTGGCAGTCAGTTGGTAAAAGCGAGTCATACTGGTGCCCTCACGTAAAATCTGTCCGACGTAGCACCTGTTCTGCTAAGTTCGATGAGTGGATACTCTAATGATAGTATTGCCAAATGGCTTTTTCATTAGCGAAAAACATCATATGATCAGTTTTAGTTATTTGTCACGCATACAACTGACACGTATTGCATCGCGGAAAAACAATGATGTTATTATTAATAATAAATAGCCCTGGTGATAAATTCAGCGCATACGTAGATAGTATTTAAAATCAATCTTAGATTACTTTTAAATACGGGAACGTCTGCATCGTCCGCTAATACAAAAAACATTCGCAATCCAGTTCCAATTCATCCGACAATCTATGATCTCAAAATCAGTAAAATGCATTTCCGACCACAGGAGATCTGCACTGAGCCAGGGATAGTGGTGAAAGGTATCCATCGCAATGCTAAATCTGTCTCCTTCGATAACATCGAAATCGCTGCGTTACCGCTTTGTTTTCCCAAACCCAAACTTTCTGCGCGTGCCAGAGTTCAGTCGTAGTGATATTCACCGCCGGTATTCCTGGCAAGAAGTATGCCGGATAAATCACGGTGACACCAACATGGCGACCAAAACGTATAAATATTGCGTTGAAGCAGGCTAAGTGTGATACATTCCTGGCGCGCCAATGACCACCACACATGACGGATATGCAGAACATCACTCAACAATTTCGCTGGCTTCTGCTTGTTATCCCGTCACTCAGCGGTTGCGGCACGCTCTCGCAAATGTCCTCCCCGGCAGGTACTCAGGAACTCCTCACCCATGAATCGCTGGATGGCGACGTTGATAGCGTGGTGCGTCACTATATGGCACAAAAATCCGTCCCCGGGATGACGGTCGCGGTGATCCATAATCGCAGCTCACCGCAGTTTTACACCTGGGGTGTAACTGATGCGGTCCATCGCTACCCGGTGAGACCCGATACCCTGTTTGCCCTCGGTTCGCTCAGCAAAGGGATTACGGCGGAAGTAGTGGCTTGTCTGGTGAAGGAAGGGCGACTGAGCTGGGACGATAACCTGGCGACATTGCTACCACCGGGTACGCCGCTTAGCGCGGATGCACAAAAAATTACCCTACTGGAACTGGTGACCCACAGCTCCGGCCTGCCACGGCAGAATATGGATGTTCCAATGCTGGGGAAATTCATCAGCTATTTAAGCAGTGGTGATAATTTTTATGGCGAGCTGGACAGCGATAACGTGCTGCGTTATCTCGCCAACTGGCGCGCGCCGAAGCATAAAATACCGCAATATTCCAATACCGGCTACGCCCTGATCGGCTATATCCTGAAACATAAAACCGGCGAAGATATTCAGAGTTTAGCCTCGCGCTATATTTTTCGACCGCTGCAAATGTCAAACAGTAGCTTTACTCCCCAGAAGTTAAATGGTTACCCACAGCGTGCGCTTGGCCACGCTGGCGATCAGCCTAAATTTATCCCGCGCGGGCAGTTAACTCCGGACTGGCATTTTTCCAACAACATGGTGGCGGCAGCGAGTTTATACAGTAACGCCGAAGATCTGGCAGCCTATGCCCGTTATCACGTGTCGACGACCAACAATAGCTTACTGGATAGCGTCTTTGCCGAAGTCCGTAATACCAATATTCAACGCCCCGACGGTGTACAGGGTATTGCCTGGAC
This sequence comes from Enterobacter cloacae, assembly GCA_014169315.1. NCBI lineage: Bacteria > Pseudomonadati > Pseudomonadota > Gammaproteobacteria > Enterobacterales > Enterobacteriaceae > Enterobacter > Enterobacter cloacae. The sequence goes on from AP022133.1 coordinate 2,652,085, forward strand.
CACCGACTTTATCGGTCTGGAAAAAATTACTTATCAGGTAGGTTATATTGGCGGTTACTCCAGCTTTATCGGTTTTGATAAAGAAAGAGGCAATGCCGTGGTGGTGCTGCAAAATACGTTTAACTGGAGCAATTATATTGGCATCGCGCTATTGATGGATATGGCGAAAAACGACAGCCTTATCCCTGGCAACCGTTTCGCGAAAAATTAGACGTCTTTAACTCTTTTAGCGGCAATATCTCACACTGGCGGCCCCTCTGCGCGCTGATGTTCCGTCTTTCCTGCACCGTTCATTCCAGATTTTCTGCAAATCACATGCATTTTTGAATCAGAATGAATATATTATTCCTGTTGTATCCTTCTCTTTCAGGAGCCTTTATGCCGGATTACTGTTTTTTCCAAAAAGATAAGCAAATCATTGTGCTAGAGAGAACAGACGTCAACAATGCCTCTCAGTTGCTGGAGCAGGGTTTTAAAAAGCAATTTGAGGAGGTTAGCGCCATGAATGAAGAAAGTGCGCTTACCCGTTTTGCAGATATTCGTAAAAATAATCAAATAGATCGCAGCAACTTTCTGGCAGGTGCCGGAACGATGCCACTAATAGGCGTGCTGAGGGCTGCAGCAACCGCTCTGTTTCAGAAAAAATAGCACACGATAATCTCTGCCATGCCACCGGCAAATACGCCGGTGGCAACATCTCACTCAGGTTAATCCACCAGCACATTCAGTTCATCAATCGCCTCTGGCGGTAATTCCAGATCTGCCGCTGCCAGATTTTGCCGCAGATGCGCCACGGAAGATGTCCCTGGGATCAGCAGGATATTGGGCGAACGTTGCAGTAACCACGCCAGCGCGACCTGCATCGCCGTTGCGCCCAGCGAATCGGCGACCACCTGTAACCCGGAAGATTGCAATGGCGTAAAACCGCCCAGCGGGAAGAACGGTACATACGCAATACCCTGCCGTGCCAGCGTATCCACCAGCGCATCGTCACCACGGTTCACAATGTTGTACATGTTTTGCACGCACACCACGGGCACCATCTTTTGCGCTTCCTCAACCTGGGTGGCCGTGACGTTACTCAACCCAATATGGCGAATCAGCCCCTGTTGCTGTAGCTCCGCAAGCGTGGTCAGGGGTTCGGTAATCGATCCCTCCGCTGGCCCGTGAGCACTAAACATAATGCGCAGGTTAACCACGTCCAGCACATCCAGCTTCAGGTTACGCAGGTTATCATGCACCGCCTGCGTCAGCTCCTGCGCGGAAAATGCAGGCAGCCATGAGGCATCCTCACCACGGCGGGCACCAATTTTAGTCACGATAGTCAGATCGTCCCGGTATGGATGGAGCGCCTCGCGGATAAGCTGGTTGGTAACATGAGGGCCGTAAAAATCGCTGGTATCAATGTGATTCACCCCGGCAGCCACCACCTCGCGGAGCACCTCCAGTGCGGTATGTTTGTCCTTTGGCGGGCCAAACACTCCCGGTCCGGCGAGCTGCATCGCACCATAGCCTACTCGTTTAACCGTTCGCGTCCCAAGCGTATACGCGCCGCTTTTATCAATGCTGCTCATGTTGACCTTCCTCATAAAAATGATCCGGATTTACAACAGGTTCCGCTATGGAACCATTAGTTAAGCAATAGTTAAATTAAAGTTTAATTTCTCTACGACGATAGTAGTTATGTAACCCTGCATCTCTAACGGACGACCGCTATGCTGAAAAATCTGCACGTGATTACCGGTATTATCTTTGCCCTCACCATATTCTGTCTGCTGCAAGTTGTCACGGGAGGGTTGTTCTACTCCGCCGTCAGCAACGATCGTCATAACTTCCAGAACTCCGGGATACTTAATGCCCAGCAGGAAAGCCTGAGCGACAGCGTGAACACGCTGGTGAAAACACGCGTCACCGTCACGCGCGTGGCGATCCGCTACCTGAAAAACCAGCGTGACCCGGCTTCCCTTGCGGCGATCAACAAACTGCTGGGTACCGCGAGTGATTCACTGGGCAAAGCTGAAGCGTATTACAGCACCTGGCAAAAAATGCCGCAGGTTAACGGTCAAAACGCAGCGTTAACGGAGGAGATGCAAAAATCCTGGAACCAGATGCACGAAGTGATGCGCCTGTCGATTGAGTATCTGCGTGCCGACAACTATCAGGCCTATGGCGATCTGGATGCCCAACAGGCACAGGACGATATGGAAGCGGTCTACAACCGCTGGCGCGCGGAGAACAACACGTTGCTCAAGGCTGCGACAGAAGAGAACCAGAGTAGCTTTACCCATATGCAATGGACACTGGCAGGCATTTTCCTGGCCGTGATTGTCGTGCTGGTGGTGATCTGGCAGGGCCTGCAACACCTGCTGTTAAAACCGCTGAAAGTCATTATGAACCATATTCGTACCATTGCAGGCGGTGATCTGACACATGACATTGCCCTGGGGAGCCGTAACGAAATGGGCCAGTTGGCTGTCGGCCTGCATGAGATGCAGCAATCGCTGGTGAGCACGGTCAGCGCCGTACGTGGCAGCACCGATTCCATCTACACTGGTGCAGGTGAAATTGCCGCCGGGAGCAATGACCTCTCCGCCCGCACCGAACAGCAGGCCGCTTCGCTGGAAGAGACTGCCGCCAGCATGGAAGAGTTAACCGCCACGGTCAAACAGAACTCCGACAACGCCCGTCAGGCCACGTTGCTGGCGAAAAATGCATCGGAAACCGCTGCCCGCGGTGGTCACGTGGTGGATAACGTTGTCCGTACCATGACCGAGATTGCCGACAGCTCGCAGCAAATCGCGCACATTACCGGCGTGATTGACAGTATTGCCTTCCAGACCAACATTCTGGCCCTCAACGCTGCGGTAGAAGCGGCCCGCGCAGGGGAACAGGGGCGTGGGTTTGCGGTGGTTGCAGGTGAAGTACGCACGCTGGCCAGCCGCAGCGCGCAGGCGGCAAAAGAGATCAAAGGGCTTATTGATAACTCCGTCAGCCGGGTCAATACCGGTTCTGACCAGGTCAGTGAAGCGGGCGCAACCATGAAAGAGATTGTCGCAGCCGTTACCCGTGTGACCGATATTATGGGTGAGATTTCATCCGCATCCGATGAGCAGAGTCGCGGTATTGAACAGGTGAGTCTTGCGGTTTCGCAGATGGACAGCGTCACACAGCAAAACGCCGCGCTGGTACAAGAGTCCGCTACGGCGGCAGCGGCGCTGGAAGATCAGTCCGAGCAGCTTCGCCTTGCTGTGGCAGCATTTCGTCTGAACGGAAAAGAAAAAGCTGCCGCACCTCGCCCGACAAATGTAAAAACGCCACAGCTATTGCGCCCGGCAACGGCAAGTACACATTCCACCGACAGCAACTGGGAAACCTTCTGAGTCTGACGCGGGCGATCGCATCGCCCGCAATCATCATTCATTAGCGGCTGCGCTTGGCGTGACGTTCCCAGTTATCTTGTTTTGCTTCATCAGATTTTCGTAGTGAGACATAACATGCCCCGCTACCACCGTGGTGGGGCTGCGCCACACAAAAAGCGAGAACATCGTCGAACTCGGGTAACCAGCGTGCCAGATAGCTGCGTACCACATTGGGGTGTGAGTTCTGCTCGCGCCCCTTTCCATGAATGATAACCAGATTGCGTAATCCGTCACGTCCGGCCTGGCGGATAAAAGCAAACAGCATCTGACGGCAGCGCTCTGCAGGCTGATGTAACAGGTTTAAGCTGGCCTGGCGGGAGTATTTACCTGAGCGTAGTTTATCAATAACGCCCTGCTGAACCCCTTCCCGCTGAAACGCCAGCGGCTCCTCAATCGGCAGAAGTTCCAGAAACCCCAGCGTTAAGAAGTTATCGAGCTGCTCGGTATCCACCTCCTGACGCACCCGCGTGTTACGGCTCTGTTGCCAGTGAATATCCGTGCAGCGTTTCAGAGGCTGGACATCCTCTACGGCATCAAGAAAAAGTGATTTGTCGTCAGGGCTCATGGAAATCCTCCGGCTACATCTGAGCCTGTACTATACCTGTGCCGGACGTGGGCCTCAATAACAGGTACCTCTGCAGAGAGGTTGCACAAATATTAACCTGATGAATATATAAAATAATCAGGATTAATATTTAAACCAAACTTAACTAAAATTTCAGCAGACATTAAATGGGAGAATTTAAGTTAAAATTTCGTGAAATCAATCACTCTGCGTCCTTTCATTTTGAAGAAAAGCTGTTATAACTTATTAAACCTACCTCAGGAATAAAACATGTGGGACCCGTAAAGGACGTACTGCTGTGTGTACTATAGAGTCTGCCTGATGTCGGGCAGACTCCGTTTTTTTATTATTTAAATCTTACGCTAATATTATTTTTCTGCCCTCTCTTCTGAACCGTGTTATTAACAATTCAGTGAGCGATGGCTAAACCTCTCTTCTGGCTGCTTATAATAACTGCCCCGCGGAGCAGAGTGAGATCACGCGTGCTTTTTAACCAAAAGAACGCTTCGTAACGCGTTAGAAAACGCATAAGAAGGTTATGAAACTGAGGAAGATACATGGCCTGGCTGTCGACAGGCCGAATGACTTAACGGTAGTATATTTCAAACGTCGCCACCGCGTTGACATCACCACCTTTCACGGTGCCTGTCTGTATATAGCGTGCTTTTAGCGGAATAGAAACCGACTGATTTTTTGTCGTTTGCGCCGCCGCCTCATATTCAGTGTCAAATTGCACCACCGTGTTGTTACTATCCAGAATCTGAATCCCTACGCCTTCTGCCGCGCCGGATCCGCTCGCAATGCTCAGGATATTGCTATTGCTGACGCCGGTAGAGCCTGAAGTGGTAAATTTATAATCCACTTTAATCCCGGCTTCGCATTTATCTAAGGAAGGTGCGAATAAGTCCGAGATGTGAGATCATCGTGTTGTAACCTGAACCCAGAATGAGTAACCGGATGAGCCAGCAACTGACTTTTGCCGACAGTGAGTTTTCCAGTAAACGCCGCCAGACCCGCAAAGAAGTTTTCCTTGGCAGAATGGATGACTTGCTTCCCTGGGACAAATTACTTGGCGTTATCGAGCCTGTGTATCCCAAGGCCGGTAATGGTCGCAGGCCCTATCCGCTGGAAACCATGCTGCGTATTCACTGCATGCAGCAATGGTACAACCTGAGCGATGAGGCCATGGAAGATGCCCTCTATGAAATCGCCTCCATGCGCCAATTTGCTCGCCTGTCACTGGATAAAGCCATTCCAGACCGCACTACCATCATGAATTTCCGGCATTTGCTGGAGCAGCATGAACTGGCCCGCAAAATCTTCAGTACCGTTAATCACTGGCTAGCAGAGTGTGGCGTTCTAATGACCCAGGGCACCTTGGTGGATGCCACCATCATTCAAGCCCCCAGCTCTACCAAAAACAAACACAACAGCCGTGATGAAGACATGCACCAGACCAAGAAAGGTAACCAGTGGTACTTCGGCATGAAAGCGCACATTGGCGTGGACGCCAAAAGTGGCCTGACCCACAGTCTGGTGACCACGGCGGCTAACGAGCACGACCTCAATCAGGTTGGCAAGTTACTGCATGGCGATGAAGAATTTATCTCAGCCGATGCTGGTTATCAGGGGGCCGAAAAGCGCGATGAGCTCAGCGATGTCAGCGCAGACTGGCTTATCGCCAAGCGTCCCGGCAAAGTGAATGCATTGAAGCAACACCCGCGCAAGAACAAGCTGGCCATCCGTTACGAATACCTGAAAGCGAGTATCCGAGCGAAGGTTGAGCATCCATTTCGGATAGTAAAATGTCAGTTTGGTTTCGTCAAAGCCAGGTACAAGGGGCTGGCTAAAAATGACAGTCAACTGGCGATGTTATTCACCCTGGCGAACCTGGTTCGAGTTGACCAATTGATACGGGCACAGGCGAGATCTACCTGAAATGAGGAAATTGGCCTGAAACAGGGCCAAAATCAGCCACGAAGAGACGATTTTGGGCTGAAAATTGGAAAATTGAGCCACAGGACGTCGATAAAGGACGGTTTGGGGCGTCATATCGGGAGCTGCGGACCACTTAATCGCAGCTTCCCTAACTGAATACGAAAACTATCATCCGAAACCACCGCCGAAAGCTTATTGTCAAAATCATCCGTCGAAATGGGCATTAATGGTACGGTGATATTCTTTTCGGCCAATGTACACGTATTCGCCTGCACATTAACACTGGACGCGCTAAAACGTAATTTGCCAACAACCAGATTGTCGTATTTCCAGTCGGCTACCAGTCGGGAAGTATCTAATGTGCCAGAAGATACTGGGCCAGTCACCACAACCTGTATCGCCGCATTGAGTGTAAAGTTATACCCCATAGCACCCACCGTCGAAGTGCCTTTATGCCAGGGCGTCAGCAGGTTGCCGGGATCGAGAGCACCTCCGTCATTTGCCCACCCCGAACGGATACCTATTCCGGGGACATTCGTCGCATAAGTATTTGCCGCTGGCGCATTCGTCACATGATCGGCATCAGTTAACACCGTATACCCTTGATAAATATCACCAATTGCATTGCAGCGCAAATAAACGTTAGGCATCGTTATATCTTGCGAATACAGGATTGTGCCAATCGCTGCATCGCTATTCACGACTAACGGGGGAATAGAAAAATCAGCGTCAGAAATTACCCCTGTGTAGACTTCACAGATAGCCCACGCCGATTGACTAAACCAGGCACCTATTACCCACACTATATGATAAAGATAAAATGCCGATTTTCTCTTTTTCATGATTCATCCCTGAATGATTGACACGTCGTCGCAATAAGCAGGATTCGAGCGCTAGCCTCTTCAGGTACCTGCACCTGTCCTTCACATTGCGTATCTGGTGAGTTTCCCCACTGCACGGAAAACGACTGTGCCCCTTTCAAACCGGTAACATACACTTCGCCATCGTCCCCGACGATGGACGTCGTCCCCGCCATGCTTAATATCGCGCCAAACGGCACAAAACCCTGACCACGTTTAAGCGTCAGCAACACCCGTTTGCCGCTCCGTGCGGTGAAATTGGCCGCCACTGCCGCGCCTTTGGTCGGCACGACATCCAGAGAAGGCTCCTGAATATCCAGATCGCTACGCTCCTGCGTGTTGACCACCACCGAATTATGGCGATAGTTGGTTAATGTCGGCACTATTGCATTGCCCCAGCGGTCGGTATAAATCCCTTGCCCACCCTGAATTTTGACATTCGCGCCATCGTTAATATGCACCACAGCAAAGGCATCCTGCAGTGAGCGCCCCAGCGTGATCCCGTTAGGATGCGCGACAATTGACCCTTGTGCGCTGTAGTTCCACTGACGGTTATCCCCCTGATAGCTATAACCAGAACTGAACTCCCCGACAGAGGCACGGTAACGACCTGAAAGATAGCCGCCATAGCCAATATTATTATCGGTATAGCTCTGCTGCAGGTTATAGCTCAGATTATTGTCCGCCAGCGCCGTCCCGTTGATCCCTACCTGATGCGATGTATTGCTATTCTTCGAGCTGTTCAGGCTATAGGTTGCCCAGGCATCGGGTAGCCAACGAGAAAGAGGAATATTCAACGTTAAAGAGAGCTGATGGTCGTCATCCGTTGAGGGCGTTTTCGTCAGGCTATAGTTGATTGACCAGTTGGTGCCTGCCCAGGTCGTGCTATATCCCATGCTTACACTCCGCTCATGCCCCTCCATATACCAGTAATCTTGTTGGTAGGCATTCATATACACGGACCCCCACTCCCCAACCGACTGTGATAAATTCACCTGCAAACGACTGCGACGGTTATTGGTGTTCCGATAGCTGTAAATGCTGTCATCATCGTCATACTGTTTGTTGTCGCGTCGGTCGATCGCCTCCTGGAAGGTGTAGAACCCGGAAGTTGAATAGCGGTAGCTCGCCAGTGTCACCGTGGTGTTGGTAATGGGGAAATCCTTTGCATACTGCGCACGCCATGATAGCCCTTGCGAGTCGCCCTCATCGCCTAATGACGCTTTCGCCGCAGTCACATCCATTGAGACAGAGCCTAAGTTGTGTAAATCCGCACCGATCCCCACAAGGCCCGAGCGATACATTGATGCGCCGAGTAAACCACTGTAGACGGTAATGCCGTAAGGCAGGCCGTAAATCACCGTCGCCTGCGCAAAGTCCGGCTCCTCGCCACCATCGACATCGCGGTAACGTCCCGCCGCGATGCTGTATTTCAGCGCCCCTTCACGCTGCAGTACCGGTACGGACGAACTGGCCTGAATAAAACTATGCTCTGAACCATCGGCTTCCTGAACGGTAACCTCCAGATCCGCGCCAGCGGTTACCTGGCTTAAATCACGGATCTCAAAAGGCCCGGAGGAAACATAGGTCTGGTAAATAGTGTAACCATTTTGCTTGATCGTCACCTTCGCGTCGCTGTTCGCAATACCGCGCACCACAGGCGCAAAACCCTGCTGACTACTGGGCAACATACTGATGTCGGTTTCTATCTTCGCGCCTGTCATCTGCACGCTGTCGAACAACTCGCCGTCGGTATAAGTCTGGCCCAACTCAAACTGGCTTTTCAGCGCTTTAATATCGCGCTGTAACACGGTGCTGATTGACTCCCAGCCATTGCTATTTTCCCAGGTACTGTTGTTACGCAGCCGCCACGGCCCTATATTCAGACCAGAGTTCGCACTCATCCATTGCGAATTATCCGTATTACTGCCGTTTTTTTGGCGAGAACCGGAAATATAGTAACTCGACCATAGCACCGGTATACCCTCATCCCACTCTTGCGGGTCCACTTCACCCACTGCGGCGACATTACGATAAATTTGCGGAATGCGTAAATGCAGGGTTTGCGTATCAGGACTAAAATCATAGCTGGCTTCGGGAAGATAATCGGCGATATCCCCGATGACGTCATTATCCGCGAACGAAGCGAATGTTTTGACCGTATCGACTTTCACACCAAACTGGCGCAATTCACCTTTGGTGAGTTGTGGAATTAATTTCTTTTTATCCGGCGATAAAACATACGTCAGATTTTTTTTGGCAATCTTATCTTGATCCCAGATAATACTTGTCAGATAACGCCCTGGCGTCAGACCATTATTTTTCAAATAGGATTCAATGGCACCAGTATTTTCAAGCGGAGAATCGGTTTCCAGAACGCTAAGATTGAAATAGTCCTCAGCGAATACTGAGCTACAGACTGAATATAAACTGAATACAATAGCATTCAGGACCCATGTTCGAACTGGTCGCGATGCAGGCATGATAAAATTCTCTTATTAAATTCCATTTATTTCATCCAATTACAATGACTGCTTATGAGATACTGTTTCTGTGCCAAAATCGTTGATGGCAGTCCACTCAGCATTGCCGGTACTACCCGCTAATAAAGTAAAATGCTGTTCACTTAATGGTGCCACCATCATACTGATAGCCGATGGTGTGTTTTTTTCATCCGACGGAACAACGGCTTTGCCACCTACAGTCAACTGACCAAACGTGATATAATAAGGTGTTGGGTTTTTCGCTATCAGTTGATTACCCTGGCGGTGAAACTGGATTTTTTCCCAGGCGGTTTTCGCATCGTAGCCATTTAATTTTCCTGGACGCCAAAACAGCTTAACGCGTGTTTTTATGGCAAACTGTAATGTGTTTTTATTTTTCAGTGATTCTGGAATAGCCGATACTGATTTCACATTTACCAGGAAGAGCGATTCGCGATCCTGTGGTAACGCGCTGCCGTTACCGGTATAGACCACATGTAATAATGTTTGACGCCCCTCTTCTAGCTTATAAATCGGAGGCGTAATAACGAAGGGGGCTTTGCTGTCATCAACATTGCTCACCCAACTTTGAACTAAATAGCGTTCATCGTTATCTTTATTTTTTAAAGATATCTGGACTTCTGCCTGATCGGCAGGATAGATAACCCGGGTGCCACCGAGCACAACACCAGCCTGGGCCGAACTGGCGAATAAAATAACACCAGCAATGGCTGCAATATTCCACTTCATAAATGGTTCCCGGTCATCAGGAATATCTGACTGGATATCAGCCAGATACTTACAATACTTTAACGATAAAGCAGCGTATAAGTTGCCTGCGCGGTATAATCACCGGCAGTCGGTTTAACCGACCCTACCTGTACGACCTTCGCCGTATAAGTGAAGGTCGCCGCTCCGGTGCCTTTCACGGTTTTATCCGATGTTGATGCAGGCTCTGAATTGTCAAACAGAACATCGGCCCCCGCCCAGTTAACCAGACGGACCCCCACATTAGTGGCGACTCCTGTTGTTTTCAGCACGCTCGTCTTACTGGTGACGGTTGTACCATTAAACTTCAGATTGATTTTGTCGATATTGGTATCACAACCCGTCAACGCAATATCGAATGTTTGGGAATCGCCAACAGAATCATCAGCAGTAAATGCCGAAGGATAGACGTCTTTAAACGTAACGGTACCGTTAGCGTCCGTACTGTTTACGGTGACATCACAAGTATCGTCAATAATCTTCCCGTTAAAAGTGACTGTCCCCGTATCTGTTGCGAAAGCGGATGACATGCCCCCCGCGAGCAGACTGCCAATAAACAACGCGCAAAGCGACTTTTTACACATAATGCATTCCTTATTTATGTTTATTCATCACCAGATAAATGTTTTTATTAACGAAAGGGAAGTAAAGAAAAACAGCAAGCAACCACGCAGATAAAATTTTCCGAGCCCTATACTCACCATAGAAAATCAGACTGTTTTCTCATGCCTCATTCGATTTATTAATATTAAATTAATATGCCACCACTCATGATGCGGCACAATTTAAATATAATTAAACGTCAATTAAATTATATTAAATTTAAAAAAATTAATATAAAAATAAAATACGCAAAGTATCTGAACAGAGCAAGATTGATCAGGGACATGGCCGCATTGAAGTCCATCAATCGTACGTGCTTGACAGTTCAGAACTGGAAGGTGATTTTCCACGCTGGAAAAACCTGAAAGGTGTTGTCCTGATTGAAGATTTTCGTCCTGAAAAAGGTCAGATTGCGTTCCTGTTGCCGGGTACCCTTCCCGATAGTTTTTAGTTTAGGTTTCCTGCAACGCGATAAACCCGAAGCAAAACGGGGTACCTACTATTCGCTGCTCTTGCCCTATCCGCTTATCTTTTTAGGGGTATGGCTGATAATGCGGGTGACATGGTATCTTGTCGGCCTGCCGACTGGACCGGGGATATACCCGGGGCTGCACTAAAGGAATATTGATGCTGAGATTACTCGAAGACAAAATTGCGACGCCGCTTGGGCCGCTGTGGGTTATCGCGGACGAGCAGTTCAGCCTGCGCGCTGTCGAATGGGAAGAGCACAGCAACCGCATGGAAGAGCTGCTCGATATTCATTATCGTACTCAGGGCTATGAGCGCATCAGCGCCACCAATCCGGGTGGACTGAGCGATAAGCTCACGGCGTATTTTGAGGGCGACCTCAGCATCATCGACACCCTGCCAACCGCCACGGCGGGAACCCCCTTCCAGCGTGAGGTATGGCAGGCACTGCGCAGCATTCCCTGCGGGCATGTCATGCACTATGGCCAGCTCGCCGAGCAGTTAGGTCGCGCAGGTGCGGCGCGCGCGGTGGGTGCCGCGAATGGTTCCAACCCCGTCAGTATCGTCGTGCCCTGCCATCGCGTTATTGGCCGTAACGGCACCATGACGGGCTATGCCGGTGGCGTGCAGCGGAAAGAGTGGTTGCTGCGCCACGAAGGGTATCTTCTGCTGTAGACTCCAGGCTTTTTGTGCTTAATTTTCTTCCAGTTAGGCTAAAAATCCATAATCAAGCTGTGGAATTTCAAGAAGATGGCAACACGTTGTCGTCTCTTGTTCTTATTGGTGGTTTGTCAGGCTTACGTACTTACCAAAAAGATGTTAAAATTGACTAATATCAATTAAGGCTTGAGCAAACCTATGATCCCAGAAAAGCGAATTATACGACGCATTCAGTCTGGCGGTTGTGCTATCCATTGTCAGGATTGCAGCATCAGCCAGCTCTGTATCCCGTTTACCCTGAATGAGCATGAACTCGATCAGCTTGATAATATCATCGAGCGCAAAAAGCCTATTCAGAAAGGGCAGACGCTGTTTAAAGCGGGAGACGAACTGAAATCGCTCTATGCTATCCGTTCTGGCACCATTAAAAGCTACACCATCACTGAACAAGGTGATGAGCAAATCACCGGCTTCCATCTGGCGGGCGACCTGGTCGGCTTTGACGCCATCGGTACTGGCCATCACCCGAGCTTTGCTCAGGCGCTGGAAACCTCAATGGTTTGCGAGATCCCGTTTGAAACGCTGGATGACCTGTCCGGAAAAATGCCTAACCTGCGCCAGCAGATGATGCGTTTGATGAGCGGTGAGATCAAAGGCGATCAGGACATGATCCTGCTGCTTTCCAAAAAGAATGCAGAAGAGCGACTGGCTGCGTTTATCTATAACCTCTCCCGCCGTTTCGCCGAGCGTGGTTTCTCCACGCGTGAGTTCCGCCTGACCATGACGCGTGGCGATATTGGTAACTACCTGGGCCTGACCGTTGAAACCATCAGCCGTCTGCTGGGTCGTTTCCAGAAAAGCGGCATGCTGGCCGTTAAAGGTAAATACATCACCATCGAAAACGGTGAAGCGCTGGCGGTACTCGCCGGAAACTCCCGCAACGTGGCATAAAACCACCGCATGACTGATGCCAGATTGATAAATTTCAGTAATTTATTGATCTGGCTTTTTTATCCATCAATATTCAATAAATTATTGTAATATCAACGACATGATAAATCCATTACCAGACAATAGCGGAGTATATCAGTTCATTTAACACCCCTAAAACCACGCCCATTTTTCGTAGCTCCCACGCCTCTCTCCAGTTTCACAATTCCCGGATTCGTCGCAGCAATTAAGCACGACATAATCGTCAAACTCACCTGCCAGCGCATCGTCCCCTTGAAGGTTTTGGTGTAGACACCTCGTCGCAAAAAGATAATCGATTGAACAAACATAAAGGGGCAGGTCAGAAAAATTGCACATACCGTGAACCAATATTGAAATCCCATCACCTGTCATTCCCGTTAATTTTTGGGTCATTATTACACAGGTTTGTCAGATTCCCGTCAGAATGGCGTAATGATCAGCCGCCGAGCACCATGAACAGGCCGACACTATTACTGGCGCTGATCGGCAGGATCATCTTCGCGATGCACTCGTCATACCCAACACCATCGGGGCATGGGATAGCGTTCCACTGCTCGGGGCTGTAGGCAGCACCAGTGGTTATTTTTTCCATGCGATGTATGCTCTCACCTCGCTGAGCACGGGTGCTGTGTTGAGAAATAAAAAAGGTCGCCAATTGGCAACCCTAAGAAAAAACCTGCAGAGCGAGTCCATAAAAAAATTTGATTAAATCTCCTGCTAAACAGGCCGATAAGATCGCTATCTAAACTATCACGAGGAAATTTTATGGCTATTAAACATGCAGGCATTTGCGGTCATTGCCGTGAGACTGTTAGCCCATTCATCATCGAAGAAAACACTTTCCAGCGTGATAAATGTGAGTGCCCGGAATGTCATGGGATTCTTTATGCTTGCCGGACACCTGGCTGCGATGATTATGCTAAAGGCGGAAAAGCATACGATGAAGAATTATGTCCTGGATGCACAAAGGCAATAGCTGAAAACGCTGGAACAATTGTAAAATCTATTGCTGGTGTGGCTCTTACGATCGGCACAACAGTTGCTACAAACCACTTCACTGACAAGAAGAAATAATAATATCAAGCGATCGTAAAACTAATCCATAAATGAAAAGCCCAAAGCGTTGACCTCGGGCTTGAATTCTTTGTGTCGACAATCAAAGCTATGGACGACGATATTATATTTACATGAAATGTATGCTGTTTAATTGACCTTTGCAATGCCCTGCTGCAAAAAGGTCGCCTTTTGTTGTGATCGTGTTCTCATAGTGCAGGAAAGTGGGTTATTTTTCCAAAAACGCTATATCCTATGGATGGAAGCAGGGTTTACGCCGAGCGGGAATTCGCGAACGTCACCCATACCAGTCCAGGCACACTTATGCATGCTGGTCTCTTTCGGCAGGGGCCAACCCTTCCTTTATTGCTACTCAAATGGGTCATGAGGATTCCAGGAGGGTTTACGTAGTTTATGCCAAATGGATCGGCGATATGGACAAGGACCAGGTGACTATCATAACCAACAGAATTACGACCGGTTTGCCCCCATCACGCCCCCAGAGCGTTACGAACACGAAGAAATGCCTTTGAAATCAGTGCAACTCAAGAATTACCAATAAATTTTAGTGATTTATTGATCTGGCAAAAACTTCCCCCCTGTTTGATTCAAGATATATAGGTTACTCTTTTACTTACAGACTGTGGTGACAGTTGTAAGGAGACCTGTATGGCAAAGTATCAAAATATGCTGGTGGCCATCGATCCTAACCAGGACGATCAACCCGCGTTACGGCGTGCTGTGTATTTACATCAACGGATTGGTGGCAAAATCAAAGCGTTTTTGCCGATCTATGACTTCTCATACGAGATGACCACCCTTCTGTCGCCTGACGAGCGTACGGCTATGCGTCAGGGAGTGATCAGTCAACGTACTGCGTGGATCCGCGAGCAGGCGAAATACTACCTCGAAGCGGGTGTCCCTATCGATATTAAAGTGGTCTGGCACAACCGACCTTTCGAAGCCATTATTCAGGAAATTATTGCCGATAGGCACGACCTGCTGCTGAAAATGGCGCACCAGCACGACAAACTGGAATCCGTAATTTTCACGCCTACCGACTGGCACCTGTTGCGTAAATGCCCATGCCCGGTCTGGATGGTGAAAGACCAGCCGTGGCCTGAAGGGGGTAAAGCCGTCGTGGCTGTAAACCTGGCGAGCGAAGAGGATTATCATAATTCACTGAACGAAAAGCTGGTGAAAGAGACACTGCAGCTTGCCGAACAGGTTAACCACACCGAAGTGCATCTGGTGGGGGCTTATCCGGTCACCCCGATCAATATTGCGATTGAACTGCCTGAATTTGATCCGAGCGTCTATAACGATGCGATCCGTGGTCAGCACCTGCTGGCGATGAAAGCGTTGCGCCAGAAATTCGGTATTGATGAAAAAATGACGCACGTGGAAAAAGGGTTGCCTGAAGAAGTGATCCCGGATTTAGCAGAACACCTGCAGGCCGGGATTGTGGTACTGGGTACCATTGGCCGCACCGGTATTTCCGCCGCCTTCCTGGGGAATACTGCCGAACAGGTAATCGACCATCTGCGCTGCGACCTGCTGGTCATCAAGCCGGATCAATACCAGACTCCGGTTGAACTGGACGATCCAGAGGACGATTGAGCCATAACGTCCGGTAGCCGCCAGTAAAAAAAGCCGCCAAATCTGGCGGCTTTTTCACATCGACACAACTTACAGCGCTTTCAGAATCGCATCCACGCTGGCTTTGGCATCGCCAAACAGCATGTGAGTGTTCTCTTTGAAGAACAGCGGGTTCTGAACCCCTGCATAACCGGTGTTCATGGAGCGTTTGAAGACAATCACGTTCTGCGCCTTCCACACTTCCAGAACCGGCATACCAGCGATTGGGCTGCGCGGATCGTCCTGTGCCGCCGGGTTAACGGTGTCGTTGGCACCAATAACCAGTACGGTGTCGGTATCGGTGAAATCATCGTTGATTTCATCCATCTCCAGCACGATGTCGTAAGGCACTTTCGCTTCAGCCAGCAGTACGTTCATGTGACCAGGCAGACGACCTGCAACCGGGTGAATACCAAAGCGAACCTTGATACCCCGCGCACGCAGTTTCTCGGTGATTTCCGCTACCGGGTACTGAGCCTGCGCTACCGCCATGCCGTAGCCTGGGGTGATGATGACGGTGTGTGAGTTTTTCAGCATATCCGCAGTATCTTCGGCGTTGATCTCACGGTGTTCGCCCACTTCGTCATCAGAACCGGTAGAAGAACCATCAGAACCGAAACCGCCGGCAATAACGCTGATAAACGAACGGTTCATCGCTTTACACATGATGTAAGACAGGATCGCACCGGAAGAACCCACCAGCGCACCGGTGACGATCAGCAGGTCGTTGCTCAGCATAAAACCTGCCGCTGCTGCCGCCCAACCGGAGTAGGAGTTCAGCATTGAGACCACCACTGGCATATCTGCACCACCAATGGAAGCCACCAGGTGCCAGCCAAACGCCAGCGCAATAATGGTCATCACCAGCAATGCCAGCACCTGAGTACCTACGCTTTCGGTACGCACGAAGATCACCAGCAGTACAAATGATACGACCAGCGCCGCCAGGTTCAGCTTATGACGGTTTGGCAGCATCAGCGGTTTAGACGAGATTTTCCCGCGCAGTTTGCCGAATGCAACAATCGAACCGGTGAAGGTCACGGCACCGATAAAGATGCCGAGGAACACTTCGGTCAGATGAATGTTGACCAGAATCTGCTCCATGCCCGCTTCGTGATACAGATAGCTGTTGAAGCCCACCAGTACCGCCGCCAGACCCACGAAGCTGTGCAGGATCGCCACCAGCTCCGGCATCTCGGTCATCTCAACGCGTTTCGCCAGACGAATACCAATTGCGCCACCGATGATCATCGCCACCAGGATCCACGCAACGTTACCGGTGTCCGGCCCGAAGATAGTGGCAATCAGCGCAATCGCCATCCCGGCGATACCAAAGTTATTACCCTGCTGAGACGTTTCGTGTTTGGAAAGTCCCGCCAGACTGAAAATAAACAGGATTGCAGCAACAATGTATGCGGCTGTGACTAATCCTCCAGACATATGCTACCCCTTAGCCTTTACGAAACATTTTCAGCATGCGCTGAGTCACGGTGAAACCACCGAAAATATTGATACTGGCGATCAGCACCGCGACAAAACTCAGGAAGCTAATCCAGCCGCCGTGCCCAATTTGCAGCAACGCACCCACCACGATAATCCCCGAGATGGCGTTGGTGACCGACATCAGCGGCGTATGCAGCGCATGGGACACGTTCCACACGACGTAGTAACCCACCACGCAGGAGAGCGCGAAGACGGTAAAGTGACCGAGGAACTCTTTCGGCGCGACATTGGCCAGCCAGCCAAACAGAATAATCACCAGCGCCATGATTGCGTATTTACGCCACGGAGAAGCTGGCTTAGCGGGCTCTTTTGGCTCTGGAGCCGCTTTTGGTGCAGCCTGAGGCTGAGCTGAAACCTGAATAGGTGGTGCAGGCCAGGTAATTTCACCTTCGCGCACAACCGTGACGCCACGCACCACGACATCGTCAAAATCAACAACGACATTACCGTCTTTCTCTTTGCAGAGCAGTTTCAGCAGGTTAACGAGGTTGGTACCGTACAGCTGAGAAGACTGCGTTGGCAGACGGCCAGGCAGGTCGGTATAACCGATCACCTTGACACCGTTGGCGGTGGTGGTCACCTGGTTCGGTACGGTGTATTCACAGTTACCACCGTTTTGCGCCGCCAGATCAACAATCACGCTTCCCGGGTTCATGGAGTCAACCATTTCACGAGTGATCAGCTTCGGTGCCGGTTTACCTGGGATAAGCGCCGTGGTGACAATAATGTCGACCTCTTTTGCCTGTGCGGCAAAGAGTTCCATTTCCGCTTTGATAAAGGCTTCGGACATCACCTTCGCGTAGCCATCACCGCTGCCCGCTTCTTCCTTGAAGTCCAGTTCAAGGAACTCAGCACCCATACTTTGCACTTGTTCCTTCACTTCCGGACGGGTATCAAATGCACGAACAATAGCGCCCAGGCTGTTTGCCGCGCCAATCGCTGCAAGACCTGCCACGCCCGCACCAATCACCATCACTTTCGCCGGAGGTACTTTACCCGCAGCGGTGATTTGACCGGTAAAGAAGCGGCCAAACTCATGTGCCGCCTCAACAATAGCGCGGTAACCCGCGATGTTTGCCATTGAGCTCAGGGCATCCAGAGACTGTGCGCGCGAAATACGCGGTACAGAGTCCATCGCCATCACGGTCACACCGCGTGCCGCCAGCTTCTCCATCAGCTCAGGATTTTGCGCAGGCCAGATGAAGCTCACAAGCGTCGTGCCTGGATTCAGCAGTTCAATCTCACTCTCTTCCGGTGCATTCACCTTCAGAATGACGGGAGACAGCCAGACTTCAGCACCGTCCACCACTTCCGCACCCGCCTGAATAAAGGCCTCGTCGTCAAAACTCGCCAGTTTGCCCGCGCCGCTTTCAACTGCGACGGTAAAACCCAGTTTAAGCAGTTGCTCCACCGTTTTCGGTGTTGCCGCTACGCGGGTTTCATTGGCAAACCGTTCTTTTGGTACCCCAATACGCATAGTTTTCCCTTCCATCGGTTTTTGATGATGGTTTGTCGATAAACGCCCGTGGTTTGTATCAATTTTCGCCAGCATGAGAGCGACGACACATGATTAACCCCGGAAAATAAAACAGTAACAAACTTTCTATAACCTACTGAAAATAGCGCCCGTGATCTACCGCCAGAAAACACTATTTCTTACTTTATCTGTGAAAAATAAGTGATCGGCGTCGCTGACAGAGATATTTACCTTAAATTCAGCGCTGGAACCGATAAAACGTGCAAGCGAAGCGGTAAAAACATGATATAGCGCCATAAGAGATCAACTTATTAACATTAAATTAACTTGTAAAAGTCATAAGCTTTATCAGTTTTACTTGTCAAACGTCTGTTTTTTCAACATATCACCAAATGTTATCGAATCTTGTCATCCGGTAAGCACTGGCTGTGAAAAATGGCGCAGACAGCGACGGGTTTTAAATGCCATAATCGGGACCGTCTCAAATAAACAACAATACCAGTACATGGTTTGCGCAAGGCGAAGGATTATTTTTATGAAGCTTAAGAACACACTCCTGGCGTCCGCACTTCTTTCTGCGACCGCCCTGTCTGCGAATGCCGCGACAGAGTTAACGCCGGAGCAAGCGGCAGCGTTAAAACCTTTTGACCATACGGTCATTGTGGGTCGTTATAACTCCATTGGCGATGCCGTCGCCGCCGCATCAAAAGCCGCCGATAAAAATGGTGCGGCCTCGTTTTACGTCGTTGACCAGTCTGATTATGGCAACAGCGGTAACCAGCGTGTCACCATCGCGCTGTTTAAAGACAATGCGCCAAAAGCTGATGCGCCGAAAAATCGTGTGATTAACGGCATCGTTGAGCTGCCAAAAGATCAGGCGATTGAACTGGAACCATACGATACCGTTACCGTTCAGGGTTTCTATCGCAGCCAGCCTGAAGTGAACGATGCCATCACCAAAGCCGCGAAAGAGAAAGGGGCTTACTCTTTCTACATCGTGCGCCAGGTCGATGCTAACCAGGGCGGCAACCAGCGTATTACCGCGTTCGTCTATAAAGAAGATGCGAAAAAACGCGTTCTGCAAAGCCCGGATGCCATCCCGGCTGACTCTGATGCAGGCCGCGCGGCAATAGCGAAAGGCGGCGAAGAAGCGAAGAAAGTTGAAATTCCTGGCGTAGCAACCTCTGCAGCACCAAGTGCTGAAGTGGGCCGTTTCTTTGAAACACAATCCACTAAAGGTGGTCGCTACTCTGTTACCCTGCCAGACGGTACCAAAATTGAAGAGCTGAACAAAACCACAGCGGCTCAGATGGTACCATTCGACAGCATCAAGTTTACCGGCAACTACGGTAACATGACGGAAGTCTCTTACCAGGTGGCGAAGCGTGCTGCGAAGAAAGGGGCTAAATATTACCACATCACCCGCCAATGGCAGGAACGTGGTAACAACGTCACCATCAGTGCCGATCTGTACAAGTAATAAAACCATTTAACGAAGGCGGCGCAATGCCGCCTTTTTTTGTAACTTTTCTTTGAATTTCTGCCGCACGTCATTGCATGCTTTCGTGACACTCCGTAAAATCCCGCGCCTTAGTGTGATCCACCATTTTTATGCGCCTGTGCGAAATAATTATTCTGGATTTGGACTTTTCATAACAGGAAGCCAATGGAAAAGAAACTTGGCCTGAGTGCTTTAACTGCACTCGTTTTAAGCTCAATGCTGGGTGCAGGTGTATTCAGTTTGCCGCAGAATATGGCGGCAGTCGCAAGCCCTGCTGCGTTACTCATTGGCTGGGGCATCACGGGGGCCGGAATATTGCTGCTGGCATTCGCCATGCTGCTGCTCACCCGCATTCGCCCGGATCTGGATGGCGGTATTTTCACCTATGCCCGTGAAGGCTTCGGGGAACTGATTGGCTTCTGTTCCGCATGGGGATACTGGCTATGCGCGGTGATCGCTAACGTCTCCTACCTGGTGATCGTTTTCTCGGCGCTCAGTTTCTTTACCGATACCCCTGAACTGCGTTTTTTCGGTGATGGTAATACCTGGCAGTCTATTGTGGGTGCCTCGGTACTCCTGTGGGTCGTTCACTGGCTGGTTTTACGCGGTGTCCAGACGGCCGCCAGCATCAACCTGGTGGCAACACTGGCTAAGCTGGTTCCTCTCGGTCTGTTTATCGTGCTGGCGTTTATTGCGTTCCGTCTTGACGTGTTTAAGCTTGATTTCACCGGTATCGCGCTGGGTGTACCCGTCTGGGAGCAGGTGAAAAACACGATGCTGATTACCCTGTGGGTGTTCATCGGCGTTGAAGGTGCGGTCGTGGTTTCCGCGCGCGCACGCAACAAGCGCGATGTGGGTCGTGCCACCCTGCTGGCCGTACTGGCGGCACTGGGCGTTTATCTGCTGGTGACGCTGCTGTCGCTGGGTGTGGTTGCACGTCCTGAGCTGGCAGAAATGCGTAACCCGTCGATGGCTGGATTGATGGTGAAAATGCTCGGCTCCTGGGGCGATGTGGTGATTGCTGCCGGGCTGATTGTTTCCGTCAGCGGAGCATATCTGAGCTGGACAATTATGGCCGCAGAAGTGCCATACCTTGCCGCCACGCATAAAGCGTTTCCGCGCTTATTTGCGCGTCAGAATAAAAACAGTGCGCCATCTGCGTCACTCTGGCTGACCAACATCAGCGTTCAGGTCTGTCTGGTGCTGATCTGGCTCACAGGTTCAGACTATAACACCCTGCTGACCATCGCCTCTGAGATGATTCTGGTACCCTATTTCCTGGTGGGTGCGTATTTGTTAAAAATCGCCACGCGCCCTGAGCACTATGCCGTTGGTGTCGGAGCCTGTATTTACGGGCTATGGTTGTTGTATGCTTCCGGCCCTATGCACCTGCTGCTGTCGGTGGTGCTGTACGCGCCGGGTCTGCTGGTGTTTATCTATGCACGCCGCACACATCAGCTGGAGAACGCGCTCAAGCGCCGTGAAATGGCTTTTATCGGACTGTTGCTGGCTGCTGCCGTACCGGCCACGTGGATGTTAATGGGATAGCACTGTCTTTCCCATTGTTGAACTGAAAAAGGAGAATACGATGGGAAACGATAAGCAACGCCCAATACTGATTACGGGTGCAGGCCGTCGCATCGGCCTCGCCCTCGCCCATCACTTTCTTAACCTTCGCCATCCGGTAATCATCAGTTACCGCCGGGAATATCCTTCTATTGAAGGGCTACGAAAAGCCGGCGCTGTCTGCATTCAGGCTGATTTTTCAACCGATGAAGGCATTCTGGCCTTCGCCGAAAAGGTGAAATCCACGACCGATGGTCTGCGGGCAATCATCCATAACGCCAGCGCATGGCAGGCGGAACAGCCCGGTATACCGCTCAGCGAAACGCTCTCCAGCATGCTGCAGATCCACGTTAACGCCCCGTATCTGCTGAACCATGCCCTGCAGGATCTGCTGCGCGGCCACGGCCATGCCGCTGGTGATATTATCCATTTCACCGATTATGTCGTAGAGCGAGGAAGCGACAAGCACATCGCCTATGCAGCCAGTAAAGCCGCGCTGGATAATATGACGCGCTCATTTGCCCGCAAGCTGGCACCCGAGGTCAAAGTGAACGCCATCGCCCCGGCGATGATTTTATTCAACGAGAATGATGACGCTGAGTATCGCCAGCAGGCGCTGAACAAATCGCTGATGAAAATCGCTCCCGGCGAAAAAGAGGTGATCGATCTTGTCGATTACCTGCTCACCAGCTGCTACGTCACCGGCAGAACATTCGCGGTGGACGGTGGACGCCCACTGCGCTAGTGGAAACGGCTCCAGAAAAAGATCAACACCCAGGCGCTGAGGCTCCAGCACACGACCGCCCCGCCCAGCGCCAGAGGGAGACGCAGAAACCCGGTGAAATACCACAGCGACAGCAGATAGAGAAAGTAAGGGATGATTGACCACATGCCGAATACAATGGTGGCACGCAGCGCTTCCGTTCCCCGTTCAGAAGCCACAATATAGTGCGCAATCAGCGCAAAGGTCGGGAACAGGGGGATCAGCCCGGCAATATAGTAGTTTTTCGTTTTTGCCAGAACACCAATCAGTAACACCACCAGCGCCCCCAGCGCGGCTTTAATCACCAGTCCCATGCTTTTTCCCATAACAATCAAATAACAATATGAACCCAGAATAGCGGAATTGACGTTAATTTTGAAAGATTAATGGAAGGTTAAGGTTGTGCGGTGTATGTTGGATTTTTTCGCGATAACAGATGCTGTATGAATAAGATTGTTTATGTTGAAGATGAACCCGAAGTCGGGCAATTGATCGCCGCCTATCTGGGTAAGCATGATATGGACGTTATCGTTGAGCCTCGCGGCGATCGCGCTGAAGAGGTGGTGGTACGAGAAAACCCGGATCTGGTGCTGCTGGATATCATGCTGCCCGGTAAAGATGGTATGACGCTTTGCCGCGATTTGCGCAGCCAGTGGGATGGCCCGATTGTGTTGCTGACCTCTCTGGACAGCGATATGAACCATATCCTGTCTCTGGAAATGGGTGCCAGCGACTACATTTTGAAAACCACGCCTCCTGCCGTGCTGCTTGCCCGTTTGCGTCTTCATTTGCGTCAACGTGCCAGCATTGAGCGTGAAGCGCCTGCTCCGTCTCTGACACCGCATAAAGCCATGCGTTTTGGTACGTTGTCCATCGATCCAATCAACCGTCAGGTACTGCTTTCCGGAGAACTTATTGCCCTCTCCACGGCTGATTTTGACCTGCTATGGGAGCTGGCGACCCATGCCGGGCAAATTATGGACAGGGATGCTCTGCTGAAGAACCTGCGTGGAGTCAGTTACGACGGGATGGATCGCAGCGTTGACGTCGCTATTTCGCGCCTGCGCAAGAAGCTGCTGGATAACGCCACGGAGCCGTACCGCATTAAAACCGTGCGTAACAAGGGTTATCTGTTCGCCCCCCACGCCTGGGAAACCTGATGACGTTGTTATCCGAAACCGTTTAAGCGTACGGCGTCTTCCTGACGCCATCAAAACTGGGGGTTCCCCTGGTTTCAAAGGGTTAGCATTGGATGATCACCGGACACAGAAGCGCGGGTACGCACTTTTTCGTGCCCCTGATCCAATGATATTTAGCGCACTTTTCATGCTGACGTTTTTCCCGGTTATGTGTTTTGCCGCTTCTTTCAGGGCCATGTTCATGGCTGTTGCGGTCACGGGTTTTACATTCCCCTTAACTCGATTTGATTTGCTTTGAAACACATAAATATCATCAGGATATCTTTCTTTTCTACGCTGAATTAAATTACGAACAACATCATTCAGTTTAACGATCCTTTTCGCAAATTTTGGGGTTGCGGACAAATGTAAAAGGTTATTCTCAATATCACTGTACTTTATACATATGACCCTTTTACATTCAGCCTTCAACATAAAGAGTGCAATCCATAAATCAGCCCACGTTGTTGAGCTTTCGTTTAATTTATTGTGTATCCACATGAATTCTAAAAGAGTAACGTGATCAGCTTTAGCCATTAGTACAATACCAATCCACTAATTGACAGTGTTTATTATTACATCAGATCATTTCGTTTTCATCAACACCACTTGCGACAAAAGCTAAATCGTTTATTTTTAACTCAAACTCAGGGAACTTTTTCAATGAAATACAGTCTGGCAACGAACGAATATATAGCATGCTAAGTTTTTGTTTGCATCGACTCTTAAACACATTATAAACAACCCTCATTTGTTGATTTACTTGTTGCATCATTTATCAGAGTATAAATACATCTTTCTCAGGGTAACATTTGGATAAGACAGTGAGACGCTACATTTTTGGATGGGAAGAGTGTGACCTTAATACTTACAGCCATGCTTACTCTATATATGGAGGGAGTGTATGCACACATCCAGACGTACTGACTTATCTGGCCGCTAAACAAGAAAAAAAGATTAAGTTTTTCTGCAAAAGAAAAAATGGCGCAGTGGTTTCGTCAACTTACTCTGTTAACGATTCCCTGAGTCTCTACTCAAAATCACATCCGTTTGTTTTTGAAGACATTATATTGCCAAGCGCACCAGATTGTAAATTGGCCTTGCCATTTAAAACAAAAAAGCTATCCCCATTGCAGAAAAATTCGTTCATTAACTCCTTTGGCAACAAAATATTAAATGATGAAATATGTCATATGAAGCCAGAGTTCTCCAAAAAAACCATCAGGAAAAGAAATGGTGAACGAAACCGTTTTCTGAAACTTGGCGGAGAAATAATAGACATACAAAGTCTTTCATCAGAGATGATCAGCGACGCATATATAAAGTTATTTAATGCACGCTGGAGTGGAAAAATCCGACCATTCCCCAGGAAAAATTTGCTTGATGCCATTGAAAAATTCAGACCTATGATTTTTGGCTCCGCCCTTTCCATCAATAAAGAAATCATAGCAATTGACTTAATTCTTAAGTCTGAATGCCCCGAGTGGATTTATTTCGATGACATAAACGGAGGGTATGACCCTCAATACAATGAAATAGGGGCAGGAAGTATTTTGCTCTGGGAGAACTACACCCGAGCCAAAGAGATCTGTCAGAGCGAAAATAAAAAAATCATATTCTCCCTTGGGAAGTTATTTAAGGGCATGGAGTATAAAAGACAATGGTGCGACGTTCTGCCATTAAGACGCGTATTTTAAACATATAAATACCCGCTCGAAGAGTTAGCTGAAGTGATGTCATGCCGCACGGCATCACTAAAACGTTCATTGATTGCAAATCACCGTGCTATGCCCCCGGAATACTCAACTGCGCCACTCCTCATGGTCATATCTTCGTGATCACTCATTTACCTCTCCAGATAACGTGTAAAATATTCATTCGCTTCTTTCTTCCTGCGCGATTTATGTCATACGTCCGCGTGCTGAATGTTGTCACCCGGAGTAAACCCTGTTTTCATAGCGACATGGAAACGCCGGGGTAGTTTTCACGTATACTCAGCCTGGATAATGCCCTGGATGGCGATCAGGTCTCGTTCCTGAGCCTGCGCGCTGGTGGAGATGTCAATCCACCATCGTGCCCCTTAAGGTAAGAGCCATGTAGTTAACAAATTGATTGTTCGGTGGTTTTTAATGAAAAAGCTGTTTATCCAGTTTTATCTTTTGCTGTTTGTCTGCTTCCTGGTGATGACGATGCTGGTTGGGCTGGTCTATAAATTCACCGCCGAACGAGCGGGCAGACAG
This sequence comes from Enterobacter cloacae, assembly GCA_014169315.1. Classification (NCBI taxonomy): domain Bacteria; kingdom Pseudomonadati; phylum Pseudomonadota; class Gammaproteobacteria; order Enterobacterales; family Enterobacteriaceae; genus Enterobacter; species Enterobacter cloacae. The sequence continues at coordinate 2,677,740 of AP022133.1, forward strand.
TCGCTGGATGATTTGATGAAAAGCTCGCTTTACCTGATGCGAAGCGAACTACGTGAAATTCCGCCGCACGAATGGGCCAAAACCTTAAAAGAACTGGATCTCAATCTGTCCTTTGATTTGCGCATTGAGCCGATGAAGGATTTCGATTTAGCGCCGCGAGCCATGCAGCGTCTGAGTGACGGCGACATTGTGGCGCTGGACGAGAAATATACCTTCATCCAGCGCATTCCGCGCAGCCACTACGTGCTGGCCGTGGGGCCGGTGCCCTATCTTTATTATCTGCACCAGATGCGCCTGCTGGACATGGCGTTGATGGCATTTATTGCCATTTCGCTGGCTTTCCCGGTCTTTATCTGGATGAGACCGCACTGGCAGGACATGCTGAAACTGGAATCGGCTGCACAGCGTTTCGGTGAGGGGCATCTTACCGAACGCATTCACTTCGACAGCGGTTCCAGCTTTGACCGGCTTGGGGTGGCCTTTAACCAGATGGCCGATAACATTAATGCGTTGATTGCCAGTAAGAAGCAACTGATCGACGGCATTGCCCACGAGCTACGCACCCCGCTGGTACGCCTGCGCTACCGCCTGGAGATGAGCGAGAACCTGACTGAGGCAGAGTCTCAGGCGCTGAACCGCGATATCGGCCAGCTTGAAGCACTGATTGAAGAACTGCTGACCTATGCCCGCCTCGATCGGCCGCAAAACGAGCTGAATCTCAGCACACCGGATTTGCCCGTCTGGCTGCAAACCCATATTGATGATGTACAAAGCGTGAACCCGCAACGCGCGCTGATGACGACGATCACGCCTGGCGATTATGGCGCGCTGGATATGCGTCTGATGGAGCGCGTGCTGGATAACCTGATGAACAACGCCATGCGCTATAGCGAAAGCACGCTGCATATTGGTCTGGATTTGCAGGGGAATCAGGCCAGCCTGACGGTTGATGATGACGGCCCTGGTATCGCTCCGGAAGAACGTGAAACTATTTTCGAGCCGTTTGTACGCCTTGATCCCAGCCGCGATCGCGCGACGGGAGGATGTGGCCTGGGGCTGGCAATCGTCTACTCAATCGCTCAGGCGATGGGCGGCACGGTTCACTGTGAAGCAAGCGAACTCGGCGGTGCGCGCTTCTGTTTTAGCTGGCCGGTGTACCATAACATTACGCTTCCCGTTCCTGCCTGACCTTAACCGCACGCTGGTCGGACCCGGCGTGCTGTGTTATACCGTAAGTATGTTGTAACTAATGAGAGGCTAACATGGCAACGTACGATCTCATCGAAAGGCTGAACACCACTTTCCGGGAAACAGAACACAACCTGCTTACCCTGACAGAGCGTTTGCAGACCTGTCGTCTGTTAGCCGCACGCGTCTTTACCCTGCCCGATGTGGTAAAAGGCGCTGAGCACGATCCGCTGGAAACCATTGCGGTGAAGCAGCATATCGGCAACGCGGCGATGGAACTGGTGATGCAACACTATCGTCACCTGTTTATCCAGCAGCAGTCAGAAAACCGCAGCAGCAAGGCAGCCGTGCGCTTGCCTGGTGTTATCTGCCTGCAAACCGACGTTGCAACGCGCGAAGCGCTGGAAGCCCACATTGCGCATATCAACACGCTAAAAGCGACGTTTGAAAAGATTGTCACCGAAGAGTCAGGCCTCGCCCCAGCCGCCCGTTTTGAATGGGTACACCGCCAGCTTCCGGGCTTAATCACCCTCAATGCCTATCGCACCCTGACGGTACTGCACCACCCTGCCACGCTTCGTTTTGGCTGGGCGAACAAGCACATCATTAAAAACTTCACCCGCGATGAGATCCTGGCACAACTGGAAAAAAGCCTGAAAGCCCCACGAACGGTGGCTCCGTGGTCGCGTGAGCAGTGGATTGAGCGTCTGGAGCAGGAGTATCACAGCATCGCCTCGTTACCGGCGAAAACGCGTCTCAAGATAAAGCGTCCGGTGAAGGTGCAGCCTATCGCCCGCGTCTGGTATTCCGGGCAGCAAAAGCAGGTGCAGTATGCCTGCCCGACGCCGTTAATTGCGCTTTATGATGACGACCGGGGGGCGGTGGTACCGGACATTGGTGAACTGTTGAATTACGATGCTGAAAACGTCCAGCATCGCTATAAACCTCAGGCGCAGCCGCTGCAGCTGATTATTCCCCGGCTGCACCTGTATGTTGCAGAGTGATTACGTCAGGCTTCCGACCATTGCTTCCGGGCGTACCCAGGCATCAAATTCGGCGTCTGTCAGGTAGCCCAGCGCCAGCGCAGACGCTTTTAGCGTAAGCCCCTCTTTGTGCGCTTTTTTGGCAATCTCGGCGGCTTTGTCGTAACCGATATGGGTATTGAGCGCCGTCACCAGCATCAGGGATTCGTTGAGCAACTGACTGATGCGCTCGCGATTCGGCCCAATACCCACCGCACAGTGCTCATTGAAGCTCTCCATTCCGTCCGCCAGCAAGCGTACTGACTGCAGCACGTTGTGGATCACCATTGGGCGGTAGACATTCAACTCAAAGTTACCGGATGCCCCGCCCATATTGACGGCCACATCGTTGCCCATCACCTGACAGCAGAGCATGGTCATGGCTTCACACTGGGTCGGGTTCACTTTCCCGGGCATGATGGAGCTACCCGGTTCATTTTCCGGAATGCTGATTTCGCCAATACCGCAGCGCGGGCCAGAGGCCAGCCAGCGCACGTCGTTAGCAATTTTCATCAGCGAGGCTGCCAGCCCTTTTAACGCACCGTGGGTATGAACCAGCGCATCACAGGTCGCCAGCGCTTCGAATTTATTCGGCGCGGTGACAAACGGCTGCCCGGTGATTTTTGCCAGCTCTGCGGCAACGCGCACGGCGTACTCCGGATGGGTGTTTAACCCGGTACCCACTGCCGTACCGCCCAGAGCCAGTTCCGCCAGATGTGGCAGGCTGTAATCAATGTGCTTCAGGTTGTGTTCGAGCATGGCAACCCAGCCGGAAATCTCCTGGCCGAGCGTCAGAGGGGTGGCATCCTGCAGGTGCGTGCGGCCGATTTTAACGATATCGCGAAAGGTCAGCGCTTTCTCGTTAAGCGTGGTCTTAAGCACGTTCAGTTGCGGGATCAGCTGTTCACTGATAGCAATCACCGCTGCCACGTGCATCGCCGTCGGGAACACATCGTTAGAACTTTGGCTCTTGTTGACGTCATCGTTCGGGTGAACCTTGCGCTCCATACCGCGCACACCGCCCAGCAGTTCGCTTGCCCGGTTCGCCAGCACTTCGTTCATGTTCATGTTGCTCTGAGTACCAGAGCCGGTCTGCCAGATGGCAAGGGGGAATTCGTCGCCGTGTTTGCCTGCCAGCACTTCGTCGGCGGCATTGATGATGGCGGTGGCTTTGTCTGCCGACAGCAGGCCTAAATCCTGATTCACTTTGGCTGCAGCGCGTTTGGTCAGCGCCAGCGCCTGAATCAACGAGACGGGCATTTTCTCAGTCGAAATACGGAAATGCTCCAGCGAACGCTGGGTTTGCGCGCCCCATAGCTTGTCAGCCGGGACGTCGATTGCGCCCATTGAGTCTTTCTCACGGCGTATCGTTGTCATTACTTTCTCCTTGATAACAATGAAGTTGGGAACATTGCTCACATGCTTAAGAGATAAGTATTGATGGCTTTTGAATTACTGTATGGCGCTTTGTGCGCTCTTTAATGTACCGGGTGGCGTTAGCACCACCCGGTATTTGTCAAACTACTTCACGCACGCCGAACACTGCGAAGACTGGATCTGTTTGAAGAAGTCATTGCCTTTGTCATCCACCAGGATAAACGCCGGGAAGTCTTCCACTTCAATTTTCCAGATAGCTTCCATACCCAGTTCCGGGTATTCCACGCACTCCAGGCTCTTGATACTGCCCTGTGCCAGCACCGCTGCCGGGCCGCCGATGCTGCCCAGATAGAAGCCGCCATGCTTATGGCACGCATCCGTGACCTGCTGGCTACGGTTACCTTTCGCGAGCATGATCATGCTGCCGCCGTTGGCCTGAAGCTGGTCAACGTAAGAGTCCATACGACCTGCGGTGGTTGGGCCTAACGAACCAGAGGCATAACCTTCCGGGGTTTTCGCCGGGCCTGCATAATAGATTGGGTGATCTTTAATGTACTGCGGCAGACCTTCACCGTTATCCAGACGCTCTTTCAGCTTCGCATGCGCAATGTCGCGCCCCACGATAATCGTCCCGTTCAGGGAGAGTCGTGTCGAAACCGGATACTGAGAAAGCTGCGCCAGAATGTCACTCATCGGACGGTTCAGGTCGACGCGCACTGCTTCGCCCTCACCCGCTTTACGCAGTGCTTCAGGAATATACTTGCCCGGGTTGTTCTCCAGTTTTTCGATCCAGACGCCTTCGCGGTTGATCTTCGCCTTGATGTTACGATCCGCTGAGCAAGAGACGCCCATCCCTACCGGACAGGATGCGCCGTGGCGCGGCAGACGAACAACGCGGATATCGTGGGCGAAGTATTTACCGCCAAACTGCGCGCCAAGCCCCAGATTCTGCGCTTCCTGTAACAGTTCCTGTTCGAGCTGAACATCGCGGAACGCCTGACCGTGCTCGTTCCCTTCCGTTGGCAGGCCGTCGTAATATTTGGTCGAGGCCAGCTTCACCGTTTTCAGGGTGCTTTCTGCTGACGTACCGCCAATCACAAACGCGATATGGTACGGCGGGCACGCCGCAGTGCCGAGGGTGCGCATTTTCTCAACCAGATAGCTCTTCAGCTTGCCCGGCGTGAGCAGCGCTTTGGTTTCCTGGTAGAGGTAAGTTTTGTTAGCTGAACCGCCACCTTTGGCGATGCAGAGGAATTTGTATTCGTCACCGTCAACGCTGTAGAGATCAATCTGCGCTGGCAGGTTGGTGCCGGTGTTAACCTCTTTGTACATGTCCAGCGCCGCGTTCTGAGAGTAGCGCAGGTTGTCTTCGGTGTAGGTGTTGTAAACACCGTGCGCCAGCGCCGCTTCATCGCCGCCGCCCGTCCAGACGCGCTGGCCTTTTTTACCGACGATGATCGCCGTGCCGGTGTCCTGGCAGGTTGGCAGAATGCCTTTTGCCGCGATATCGGAGTTACGCAGGAACTGCAGGGCCACGTACTTGTCGTTTTCGCTGGCCTGCGGGTCACTCAGGATATCAGCAACCTGCTGCTGGTGTGCGGGGCGGAGCATAAACGAGGCATCGTGGAAAGCGTGCTGCGCCAGTAACGTCAGCGCTTGCGGATCCACTTTGAGGATCTCCTGTCCTTCGAACTCAGAAACAGAAACGTGATCGCGGGTTAACAGGTAATACTCGGTATGATCCTTACTGAGGGGGAAAGGATCCTGATAATAAAAGGGTTTGGTCGACATTGTTCTCTCACTTACTGCTTCAGTCTGATTATTTGGGCAGATGTTCCGCTGCCCGCTTAAAAGCGAGTTAGCTTATCCTACACAATTTTTTAACAAAAACTGAGACTAGTACGACTTTTTACATGCGCAGGTTACTTCCGTGCGGTTTATTGCTTTAATACCCGAAGTTTATTTCACATTTGAATCAGGGCTTGATAATGCAAAAACTCATCAACTCAGTGCAAAACTACGCCTGGGGAAGTAAAACTGCGTTAACGGATCTCTACGGGATCGCGAATCCAGGCAATCTGCCGATGGCAGAGCTGTGGATGGGCGCACACCCGAAGAGCAGCTCAAAAATTGAGGACGCAAACGGCCAGGTACAAAGTCTGCGTGACGTGATTGATGCTGACAAAGCTACACTCCTGGGCAGCAAGGTTGCCAGCCGTTTTGGCGAACTGCCGTTCCTGTTTAAAGTGCTGTGCGCCGACCAGCCGCTCTCCATCCAGGTACATCCAAACAAAAAAGCGTCTGAAATGGGTTTTGCGAAAGAGAACGCAGCGGGTATCCCGTTAGACGCCGCCGAGCGAAACTACAAAGATCCGAACCATAAACCGGAACTGGTCTTCGCCCTCACCCCCTTCCTGGCGATGAACGCGTTCCGCGAATTCTCAGAGATTATCACTCTGCTGCAGCCGGTTTCAGGTGCCAACAGCGCTATTTCGCACTTCCTCGAAAACCCGAATGCAGAAAGTCTGAGCCAACTGTTCGCCAGCCTGCTTAACATGCAGGGTGAGGAAAAAACTCACGCGCTGGCAGTGCTGAAAGCAGCCCTCAACAGCCAACAGGGTGAGCCGTGGGATACCATTCGTGTCATTTCTGAGTTCTACCCGGACGACAGCGGCCTGTTCTCCCCGCTGCTGCTGAACGTGGTGAAGCTGAACCCGGGCGAAGCAATGTTCCTGTTTGCCGAGACTCCGCACGCCTACCTGCAGGGTGTGGCGCTGGAGGTGATGGCTAACTCTGATAACGTCCTGCGCGCGGGTCTGACGCCAAAATACATCGACATCCCTGAACTGGTGGCTAACGTCAAGTTCGTGGCAAAACCTGCTGCTGAGCTGCTGACCCAGCCGGTCAAAAATGGTACAGAGCTGGACTTCCCGATCCCGGTGGATGATTTTGCCTTCTCGCTGCACGATCTGAGCGCAACAGAAACACCGGTTGCTCAGGAGAGCGCTGCTATTCTGTTCTGCGTGGAGGGCGAAGCGGTATTGCATAAGGGAGAACAACGCCTGGTGCTGAAACCGGGCGAGTCGGCATTTGTTGCGGCAAATGAATCTCCGATCGGCATTAGTGGCACTGGCCGTCTGGCGCGTGTTTTCAATAAGCTATAAGCACTTACTGAATTTCTTAACAACTCTTGCTAAGCTAGTTGCAGACTTTATATCACCAGGCGGTCTCTACCGCCTGGTTTCATTTTAGGGATAGTCGCAATGAAAAAATCGGTCGTAGCGGTTGGAGTGATTGTTGCTTTAGGTGTGGTCTGGTCGGGAGCCTCCTGGTTTACCGGTAAACAACTGGAAACCCGCCTGGCAGAGATGGTGGCGCAGGCTAACGGCGAAATTAAGCGTAGCGCGCCGGAGTCAGGTGTCGAGCTAAGCTATCAGAATTATCAGCGTGGCGTGTTTAGCAGCCATATGCAGGTCGTTGTGAAGCCCGTTGCCGGTAACGCAAATGCCTGGCTGAAGCCTGGCCAAAGCGTCGTGCTGGATGAAACGGTAAGCCACGGCCCGTTCCCGCTGGCGCAGTTAAAATCCTTTAACCTGATCCCGTCGATGGCGTCGGTTCATACCGTACTGGTGAATAACGATTTAACGAAGCCGTTGTTCGACCTGGCAAAAAATGAATCTCCTTTCGATATTAATACCCGCATCAGCTATTCCGGTGACACCAGTTCTGATATTGCCCTGAAAGCGCTGAACTATGAAAACGGTAACGAGAAGGTCACCTTCAGCGGCGGTAACTTCAATGTGGGTGCTGACCGCGATGGAAATGTGTTCTCACTGACAGGTGAGGCGCAAAGCGGTCAGGTTAATGCCGTCAACGAATACGATCAAAAGGTTCAACTCACCTTCAATAGCCTGAAAGCCGACGGCAACAGCCGGATGACTGATTTTAAAGAGCGCATCGGCGACCAGAAAATCTCTGTCGATAAGATCGCTATCGCAGTTGAAGGCAAAGAGCTGGCTGTCCTGGAAGGGATGGATCTGGACGGTAAATCCGACGTTTCTAAAGACGGTAAGAGTATCAATACTCAGCTCGACTACACCCTGAAAAGCCTGAAAGTACAGAACCAGGATCTGGGTACCGGCAAGTTGTCGCTGAAAATCGGCAATATCGACGGCCAGGCGTGGCATGAGTTTAGTCAGAAATACAGCAAAGAGAGCCAGGCGTTGCTGACTGATACCGCCCTGCAGCAAAACCCGGAGGTTTATCAGCAACAGGTGATCGCGGTGTTGTTCAACAATCTGCCAATCCTGCTGAAAGGTGAACCGACGATCACCGTCGCTCCTCTGAGCTGGAAAAACAGCAAAGGCGAAACCAACTTTAACCTGTCTCTGCTCCTGAAAGACCCGGCAACCGTAACCGGTGAGCCGCAAACGCTGGCAGAAGAAGTGGATCGCACCGTGAAGTCTCTCGACAGCAAGCTGACCATCCCGATGGACATGGCGACCGAGTTGATGACTCAGGTCGCGAAGCTTGAAGGTTACGGTGATGAAGATGCCGGTAAGCTGGCAAACCAACAGGTGAAAGGCCTGGCGGCAATGGGCCAGATGTTCCGCATCACGAAGCTGGAAAACAACACCATTTCAGCCAGCCTGCAGTATGCCAACGGCCAGGTGACGCTCAACGGCGATAAAATGCCGCTGGATGAGTTTGTCGGGATGTTTGGTATGCCAGCTCTGGATGTCCCGGATCAGGCTGCACCGGATGCACCTGCAGAACCGGTTGCACCACAGCAGTAATCTGAAAAACCCCTCTTTGAGGGGTTTTTTATTGCCGGGTGGTAATTAATACGAATCCAACCCCCTGCGTTCACACCAGTGCACGCAGTTCTTCCTTCATATAGGACGAAAAGTACTCAGGGTTTTTAATAATGACACGCTCACCGGACTCAATTCGTTCTGCCCATCCCGCTAATGTTTTCGTAAACCCGGGGTTCCAGCCTTCCTGAGCGCCCCGGGCAAAAACATCAGCTGCACTGGCCGGAGCCCCTAACTCATTAAGATACTTGAAAATGCCCTTAGCCGTACTTTCATCCATCGGGTGAGGCGCTGAAGATGATGTATTCATTCCATTAATAAAATCCAGTGCTTTATCAATTACCGCTGGCATATTCTTATCCTTAAATTATCCATGATATGTACAAGGCTATAATATGGACTGAATTTTGCTTAGCAATCAAAAGGTTTTTCCATTCAGTGCATATTTAGTTGGTCAAATGTGAGCTATGTACGAATGACAGATTTTTTCTACCGCCCTGCGGAATGGGGCAATTGGCCGGACGCTATTTCACCGTCACCAGCCGTGCCGCTACAATCTGGTGTCCGGCCAGGACATCTGTTTTCTCGATACGCTGCATGATCCTGTCGGCCAGCGTGTAACCCATCTCGCGTGCAGGCGTGATAGCCCAGACGATTGGCAGATCGTCCAGCGCATTTTCACCAACATCGGCAAATGCGCCCAGCGCAACCTGATGGCCGAAGAACGTTTCAACACCGCCCTCACCGCTCTGACGCCCGGCGCGGATCAAGCCAAACCAGGCCCCCATCGCAATCACGTCGTTATAGCAAATCACGGCACTTATCGTCGGGCTGCTACGTAATAATGTGCTCATCGCTTCTGCCGCTTTTTTCTGGCTGGATTCGCATTCCACCACCCATTCGCTGTGGAACGGTAGCCCGTATTTGATTAACGTTGCGCAGTAACCGCCCACCCGTTCGGCGCGCGTAAGGGACGAGCTTTTACCCCCAAGCCAGGCAATGCGTTGATGACCGCGTCGAATAAGATGCTCGGTCAACATTTGTGCGGCCTGCATATTGTCCGGACGCAGCGTATCGGCCTCGTCCAGATAACTGGCGCGCGAAGCAAACACCAGCGGAACCCCTTTCTGGGCGGCGCGCTCACACAACTCGCTCCCCACACCCGACGCCCCGGCGATGATCACTCCGTCAACGCCCTGTGTCAGCAGCATATCCAGACGCTGAAGCAGTTGATCGGGCTCACGCCCACCGTGCAGTAAAAAGACCATTCGCCCCTGCGCTTCAAGCGCTTCCGTCAACCCGGCGGTCAGTTCTGCGTAAAACGGAGAAGTCAGGTCACGGACGATCAAACCAATCACGCCACTTTGCCCGCCGCGCAGTGCCGATGCCTGACGGTTACGCACAAAGCCCAGTTGCTCAACGGCCTCGTTAACCCGCTGACCGGTCGCGGGAGAGATGCGCCCTTTCCCGCTCAGCACCAGTGAAACGGTGCTAACAGAAACGCCCGCCGCCAGCGCGACATCGTTGATGGTTATCTTTTTCGCTACAGCCATGTGGTGGCGTGACTCCCTGATAATGAGATCGGTAAAACGTTTTATCAAAACGTTATCTTTATACTACCAGTCAAAGCCTGAGAATGTGATTTAGCGCGCACTAAACTTTGATAAAACGTTTTATCTTCTCGCAGCATTGAAGCAGATAAACCGATTTTAACAATAAAGGAGTCGTTTTATGACGGCAAAAGCGGCACAAAAAATATCGCTGTGGGAGTTTTTCCAGCAACTGGGTAAAACCTTTATGCTGCCCGTGGCACTACTCTCTTTCTGCGGGATCATGCTCGGGATCGGCAGTTCGCTGAGCAGTAATGATGTCATCACGCTGATCCCATTCCTTGGCAACCCTGTGCTGCAGGCGATTTTTATCTGGATGAGTAAAGTCGGCTCCTTTGCGTTTAGCTTCCTGCCGGTCATGTTCTGTATCGCTATCCCATTGGGTCTGGCACGTGAAAACAAAGGCGTGGCCGCATTTGCCGGCTTCGTCGGTTACGCGGTCATGAACCTTGCGGTCAACTTCTGGCTGACCGCGAAAGGCATTCTGCCAACGACCGATGCTGCCATCCTGAAAGCCAACAACATCCAGAGCGTGATTGGTATTCAGTCCATTGATACCGGGATCCTCGGTGCCGTGATCGCAGGAGTGATCATCTGGATGCTGCACGAGCGTTTCCACAACATCCGTCTGCCTGATGCGCTGGCATTCTTTGGCGGCACCCGCTTTGTTCCGATCATCACGCTCGTCGTAATGGGGCTGTTTGGTCTGATCATCCCCCTGATTTGGCCGGTCTTCGCGCTGGGTATCAACGGTATTGGTCGCATCATTAACGGTGCCGGTGATTTTGGCCCGATGATCTTCGGTACCGGCGAGCGCCTGCTGTTGCCATTCGGTCTGCAACATATTCTGGTGGCCCTGATTCGCTTTACCGAAGCAGGCGGAACGATGGATGTGTGTGGACACGATGTGAGCGGTGCGCTGACCATCTTCCAGGCTCAGCTCAGCTGTCCGACAACGCACGGCTTCTCCGAGAGTGCGACCCGCTTCCTGTCTCAGGGTAAAATGCCAGCCTTCCTGGGCGGTCTGCCGGGTGCCGCGCTGGCAATGTACCACTGTGCCCGCCCGGAAAACCGTCATAAAATTAAAGGTCTGCTGATTTCCGGTGTGATCGCCTGCGTCGTGGGCGGCACCACGGAGCCAATCGAATTCCTGTTCCTGTTCGTCGCGCCAGTGCTGTACCTCATCCACGCCGTGTTGACCGGTCTGGGCTTTACCACGATGGCCATCCTGGGCGTGACTATCGGTAATACTGACGGCAACGTGATTGACTTCGTGGTGTTCGGGATCCTGCACGGCCTCTCCACCAAATGGTACCTGGTACCGGTGGTGGCCGCTATCTGGTTCGCGGTGTACTACGCTATCTTCCGCTTCGCCATCACCCGCTTTAACCTGAAAACGCCGGGCCGTGATACCGACTCCGCCACCAGCGTTGAACAGGCGGTTGCAGGTACGGTGGGCAAATCGGGCTATAACACCCCTGCTATCCTCGCGGCGCTGGGCGGTGCGGATAACATTACCTCGCTGGACAACTGCATCACCCGTCTGCGTTTGTCGGTGGCAGATATGTCCAAAGTTGATACCAATGCCCTGAAAGCCAACCGGGCCATCGGCGTGGTACAGTTAAATCAGCATAATTTGCAGGTGGTCATCGGCCCGCAGGTACAGTCAGTGAAAGACGAACTGACCACCCTGATGCGTACAGTAGAAGCCTGATACCTTCCCCCCTCAGCACGAGGGGGTTTTACTTTAAGGACTAAAGTCATGTTTGATTTTTCATCCGTGGTGGATCGTCACGGTACCTGGTGTACCCAGTGGGATTATGTCGCTGACCGCTTTGGAGCCGCAGACCTGCTGCCTTTCACCATCTCCGATATGGATTTCGCCACCGCCCCCTGCATTACCGACGCGCTGCACCAGCGAATCAATCACGGCGTGTTTGGCTATAGCCGCTGGAAAAACGATGAGTTTCTGGCCGCCGTCGCGCACTGGTTCCGTCAACGCTTTAACAGCCGTATCAATACCGATACTGTCGTTTACGGGCCTTCCGTTATCTATATGGTGTCCGAACTGATTCGTCTCTGGTCAAAACCCGGCGACGGTGTCGTCGTTCATACCCCGGCGTATGATGCTTTTTATAAAGCCATCGAGGGTAATGCACGTAATGTGGTTGCAGTTGCGATGGAGAAACAGGCTACCGGCTGGCAGGGTAATATGGCCGCGCTTGAGGCCGCACTGGCAAAACCGGAAAACAAAATCCTGCTGCTGTGCAGCCCACAAAACCCGACGGGCAAGGTATGGACGCGCGATGAACTGACCCTCATGGCAGATCTTTGCGCACGTTATGATGTGGCGGTGATCAGCGATGAAATTCATATGGACATGGTGTGGGGAGAGCATCGTCATACCCCGTGGAACGAGGTTGCCCGTGGCAAATGGGCACTGCTGACTTCCGGCTCCAAGAGTTTTAATATTCCGGCGTTGACGGGCGCATACGGCCTTATTGGCGATGACGACAGCCGTCATGGCTACCTGAGTGCGCTAAAAGGCCGTGACGGGCTCTCTTCCCCTTCCGTGCTGGCGCTGACCGCGCATATTGCCGCCTATCAACAGGGTGAGCCGTGGCTGGATGCATTGCGGGCTTACCTGGAAGAGAATTTGCGTTATATCGCTCATGAATTGAACAGTGCTTTTCCGAAATTAAACTGGCAGCCACCTGAGGCCACCTATCTTGCGTGGATTGATTTACGCCCGTTAAACATTGATGAGCAGGCGCTGCAAAAAGTGCTGATTGAGCAGGAAAAAGTCGCCATCATGCCGGGATATACCTATGGAAAAGAGGGTAACGGTTTTATTCGCCTCAATGCGGGTTGCCCGCGCAGTAAGCTGGAACAAGGGGTGAAGCGGCTTATTTCCGGGGTGAACACCCTTCTGTAACGCATTTGCGCAACGGAATATTCCATTGCGCAAATGGATTTTTACCCCGTTTTGTTTTTATAATATGACGCACTTTAACCAGAAAAGAGTGCGACCATGATTGATACAAGCCTTCCTTTAACTGATATTCATCGTCACCTTGACGGTAACATTCGTGCCCAAACCATTCTCGATCTTGGCCGCCAGTTCAATTTAACTCTTCCTGCTCAAACGCTTGAAACCTTGATCCCTCACGTTCAGGTCACCTCAAATGAACCGGATCTGGTCAGTTTTCTGAGCAAGCTCGACTGGGGCGTGAAAATGCTGGCCTCGCTGGACGCCTGCCGCCGTGTCGCCTTTGAGAACATTGAAGATGCTGCCCGTAACGGCCTGCATTATGTCGAACTGCGCTTCTCGCCAGGTTATATGGCAATGAACCACAACCTGCCGGTTGCAGGTGTGGTGGAAGCCGTGATTGAAGGCGTGCGCGAAGGGTGCAAAGCCTTCGATGTACAGGCGCGTCTGATTGGCATTATGAGCCGTACGTTCGGTGAAGCGGCCTGCCTGCAGGAACTGGAAGCGCTGCTGGCACATCGTGACCAGATCACCGCCGTCGATCTGGCCGGTGACGAGCTGGGCTTCCCGGGTCATCTGTTCCTCTCTCATTTCAACCGCGCACGCGATGCTGGCTGGCATATCACCGTTCATGCAGGCGAAGCGGCAGGCCCGGAAAGTATCTGGCAGGCGATCCGTGAACTGGGTGCCGAGCGTATTGGCCACGGCGTGAAGGCAGTAGAAGATCGCGCGCTGATGGATTTCCTTGCAGAACAGCGCATTGGCATTGAATCTTGCCTGACCTCCAACATCCAGACCAGCACGGTGCCAACGCTGGCGCAGCATCCGCTGAAAACGTTCCTGGAGCATGACGTTCTGGCCTCGCTGAACACCGACGATCCGGCCGTTCAGGGGGTGGATATTATCCACGAATACAACATCGCTGCACCGCAGGCGGGGCTGAGCCGCGAGCAGATCCGTCAGGCACAAATTAACGGGCTGGAAAGTGCCTTCTTAACACCAGCGGAGAAACAGGCGCTACGCGAGAAGGTCGCTCAGAAGTAACATTATTGCCGGGTCGCACTGCGCGTACCCGGCCTGCAAGGATCTACGCCAGACAAAGCGTCGCGCGATGTTTGGCGGATTCAATCCCCAGTTCGATCAGCTCCATAATCTGGATAGCCTGACTGGCCGGAATCGGGTTTTCCCCGACACCGTTCAGCGCATCACGGACAGAGGCATAAAACGCGGGATAGTTACCCGGCAGAGTCAGCAGCGTTTCCTCAACCACCTCCTCACCTTCAACACGCGTCACTACGCCATCCCGCATGTCGTAACCCCAGTCTTCCTGCGGTAAACGCTCCCCGTTTTTCAGACGGTCTTCCTGCGGATCCAGACCAAACTTCACGTAGCTCCCCCGCGTACCGTGGAGGATATACCGCGCAGATTCTGCGGCGGCCAGCATCGTTCCGTGAAGCACGACACGGCGCTGCGGGTAACTTAAGATTGCGTGAAAGTAATCCGTCGTTTGTGCGCCAGGCCTGAGCTGAGCCAGATCAACCGTCATGCTTACCGGCAGGCCAAACAGATTCACGGTCTGGTCGAGCAGATGCGGGGCTAAATCGTACCAGATACCGCTACCCGGCCCCGCCAGTTCCCGCCAGCGGTTACGCACCTGGGGACGGAAACGGTCAAAATGCGATTCAAAATAAACAATTTCCCCCAGTGTCCCCTCGCTGAGGAGCGCTTTTACCGTCAGAAAATCGCTGTCCCAGCGTCGGTTGTGGAATACCGACAGCAGTCTGCCAGAACTTCTTGCCAGCGCATCCAGTTCACGCGCCTGTGACAACGTCACGGTAAAGGGTTTATCGACAACCACATGCTTAGCGGCTTCCAGTGCGGCCTTCGCCAGCGGAAAGTGCGTGTCGTTCGGGGTGGGGATAACAATTAAATCAATATCTGGATCGTTGAAAAGATGTTTGGGCTCAGAGACCACCGGAACGGTGGGCCAGTCTGCATGCACTTTGGTTGCATCGCTGCTTGAAACCGCCGCCAGCGTCATTCCCGGCGTTCCGGCAATCAGAGGCGCGTGAAATGTTTTACTTGCATACCCGTAACCAATAAGCCCGACACGGATGCTATCACTCATAGTGTTGCCCTCTCATGTGATGTTCTTATTTCACACTGGCTATCCTGGTGTCACTACAGATTAATAATGTGCCATATGACTTAGAATAGCATCCTGTGCCGGTTGTTTTTGTTACATTAATGTAACCTTCTGATTTTGCTTAGGGGAAACGTTCCCAAAGCGCTTGCCGTGACAGAAACAGCACTGTAACATTTGCAATCTGTATTTATGGATAAATTACAAACACGAATCATGACGTCAATTATTAATAGAATCATTGAATTAGCGGGATGGATTGTTCTTGGGGTTTCGGTCATTTTGCTCGGCGTTGCCAGTCATATCGATAACTACCAGCCGCCGGAGCCTGTCACTGTCGCGCAACCGAAGTAGCCCGGGCTGCAATAAAGAGTGACATAATATGTCAGTTACTTATTGCCAGTCGTGTTGAACACGGTTAACCTTCTCTTCCAGGCATCAGTCGATGCCTGAATCTTTCAGCAAAGAAAACTCCTAATTTCGTCGCGTTACCTGAGTGGGCTGTTTACGTCTTTATTAATCCGTTTATTATTCGAACGAATTACCTTTAATGGTATTACTCACTTTTATATGGAAACTTATTAACATGACAGTTCAGGACTATTTATTAAAATTTCGCAAGATCAATTCCCTTGAGAGCCTGGAAAAACTGTTTGACCATCTGAACTACACGCTGTCGGATAATCAGGACATCATTAATATGTATCGCGCCGCTGACCATCGCCGTGCGGAGCTTGTCTCTGGTGGCCGTTTGTTCAACGTCGGTGAAGTGCCTAAATCTGTATGGCGTTACGTTTTATAAGAAAGTAGCCATCCGCGCGAAATGTTATATACTCTCCGCCCTGCAAACTGGCTGTACAACATTTCGCGCAGACTTATGGGAGAGTTCATGACCGCAACGCCTGGAGAGAGAATTGGAGGCTGGTTAATCGCCCCACTGGCATGGCTGCTGGTTGCCTTATTAAGCGCCTCACTTGCGCTGTTGCTTTACACTACAGCACTGATTACACCTCATGCAATCCAGACCCTGATGTCGCAAAGCGTGCTTAATATTGCGATGTGGTTTGTGTCTTTCGTTTTCGCGATCGCCATGTGGTACTACACGCTGTGGCTCACCATTGCGTTCTTTAAACGCCGCAAGAGTGTACCGAAACACTACATTATCTGGCTGCTCATTTCGGTGCTGCTGGCGGTAAAGGCGTTTGCTTTTTCACCGGTTTCCGACGCTCTGGCCGTTCGTCAGCTGCTCTTCCCGCTGCTGGCGGCTGGCGGCTGCGCTGCTGGTGCCTTACTTCAAGCGTTCGACGCGGGTAAAAAAAACCTTCGTCAACCCGTAATAACCTTACAGTTAACCTGTTGTCGCCTGTTGTGGTTTATCCGATAATGGGCGGCTTTTTTATTTCAGGCTGAATAATGACCGATTACTTACTGCTCTTTGTCGGGACTGTGCTGGTTAACAACTTCGTTCTGGTGAAGTTTCTTGGCCTGTGCCCGTTTATGGGGGTTTCCAAAAAGCTGGAAACTGCAATGGGCATGGGGCTGGCGACAACCTTCGTCATGACGCTGGCCTCTGTCTGCGCGTGGTGGATTGATACCTGGATCCTCATCCCGCTGGGGTTAACCTATCTCCGCACACTGGCCTTTATCCTGGTTATCGCGGTTGTTGTGCAATTTACCGAAATGGTGGTGCGCAAAACCAGCCCTGCGCTGTATCGCCTACTGGGCATCTTTTTGCCGCTGATCACCACCAACTGCGCCGTACTTGGCGTGGCACTGCTGAACATCAACCTCGGGCATAACTTCATGCAATCGGCGCTGTATGGCTTCTCTGCCGCCGTCGGTTTCTCGCTGGTGATGGTGCTGTTTGCCTCTATTCGTGAACGCCTGGCGGCTGCGGACATCCCTGCGCCCTTTCGCGGGAATGCGATTGCACTGGTGACCGCAGGTTTAATGTCTTTGGCCTTTATGGGCTTTAGTGGGCTGGTGAAGTTGTAATGAATGCTATCTGGATTGCCATCGCCTCCATCAGCGTCCTGGGGTTGATGTTTGGCCTGATTCTGGGTTACGCCTCCCGTCGGTTTGCGGTCGAGGACGATCCGGTTGTAGAAAAAATTGATGAGCTCCTGCCGCAAAGCCAGTGTGGGCAATGTGGTTACCCTGGCTGTCGCCCCTATGCAGAAGCCGTCGGTATTCAGGGTGAGAAAATCAACCGCTGTGCGCCAGGTGGCGAAGCGGTGATGCTGAAAATAGCGGCCCTGCTTAACGTTGATCCGCAGCCTGTTGATGGTGATGCGGAGGTACAGGAGCCGGTTCGGGCCCTTGCCGTGATCGACGAAGCAAACTGTATTGGCTGCACCAAATGTATTCAGGCCTGCCCTGTCGACGCCATTGTTGGCGCAACCCGCGCCATGCATACCGTAGTGGCAGATCTGTGCACCGGCTGTAATCTCTGCGTGGCCCCCTGCCCGACACAGTGCATAGAATTGCGTCCGGTCGAAACGACTACCGAAAGCTGGAAGTGGGATCTTCAAACCATTCCGGTTCGCATCATTCCTGTGGAACAACATGCTTAAGTTATTTTCTGCGTTCAGAAAAGAGAAGATTTGGGACTTTGACGGCGGTATTCATCCGCCAGAGATGAAAACCCAGTCCAACGGTACGCCGCTGCGTCAAATTCCGCTGGCCACCCGTTACGTCATGCCGCTGAAACAACATATCGGCGCGGAAGGTGAACTGTGCGTAAAAGAAGGTGACATTGTCCTTCGCGGCCAGCCGCTGACCTTTGGTCGCGGACGTATGCTGCCGATACACGCCCCAACGTCCGGCAAAGTGGTGTCGATTGCGCCCCATACCGTTGCCCACCCTTCTGCACTGTCTGAACTGAGCGTCGTTATTGAAGCCGACGGTGAAGATCGCTGGATAGACCGTGACGGCTGGAGCGACTACCGCACCCAGAGTCGTGAAGCACTTATCGAACGCATTCATCAGTTCGGCGTTGCCGGTCTGGGTGGTGCAGGGTTCCCGACGGGCACCAAACTGCGCGGCGGCGGCGATAAAATTCAGACGCTGATCATCAATGCCGCCGAGTGCGAGCCATATATCACCGCCGATGACCGTCTGATGCAGGACTGTGCTGCACAGGTAGTGGAAGGTATCCGTATCCTCGCGCACATCCTGCAGCCGCGCGACGTGCTGATTGGTATTGAAGATAACAAATCGCAGGCCATTTCCATGCTGCGCGCAGTACTGGCAGGCTGTCATGATATCAGCCTGCGCGTTATCCCGACTAAATACCCGTCAGGTGGCGCGAAACAGCTGACACAAATTTTGACCGGTAAACAGGTTCCGCACGGCGGACGCTCCTCCGATATTGGCGTGCTGATGCAAAACGTCGGTACCGCCTATGCCGTGAAGCGTGCAGTGATTGACGGTGAACCGCTGACCGAGCGCGTGGTGACGCTGACCGGGGAGTCAGTTTCCCGGCCTGGCAACGTCTGGGCGCGTCTGGGTACGCCAGTGCGTCATCTTCTGGATCAGGCCGGGTTCTGCCCTGGCAGTGACCAGATGGTGATTATGGGGGGCCCTCTGATGGGCTTTACCCTGCCGTGGCTGGATGTCCCGGTCGTGAAGATCACCAACTGCCTGCTCGCCCCTTCCCCGACGGAAATGGGCGAAGAGCAGGAAGAGAAAGGCTGTATTCGTTGTAGCGCCTGCGCCGACGCCTGCCCGGCGGATCTGCTCCCGCAGCAGTTGTACTGGTACAGCAAAGGTCAGCTGCACGATAAAGCCAAAGCACATAACCTTGCCGACTGTATAGAATGCGGTGCCTGCGCCTGGGTGTGTCCAAGCAACATCCCGCTGGTGCAATATTTCCGTCAGGAGAAGGCTGAAATTTATGCCATCTCCCAGGAAGAGAAACGCGCTGCCGACGCAAAAGCCCGTTTTGAAGCCCGTCAGGCACGACTCGAACGCGAGAAAATGGCCCGTCAGGAGCGCCATAAGCAGGCAGCCGTCCAGCCTGGAGAGAAAGATCAGGATGCGATAAACGCCGCGCTGGCTCGCGTGCGGGAGAAAAAAGCTACCGCCGCACAAACCGTGGTGATCCCGGCAGGCGAGAAACCGGATAACAGCGAAGCCATTGCCGCCCGTGAAGCGCGTAAGGCCGCAGCACGCGCACGTCAGGCAGAGAAAGCACAAGACGTACAGCCGGAAGTGAACGCCGATCCGCGTAAAGCTGCCGTTGAAGCGGCTATTGCTCGCGCCAAAGCGCGTAAAGCCGGACAGCAGGACGTGGTTGTTGAGCCTGAACAGGTTGACCCACGTAAGGCTGCAGTGGAAGCGGCTATCGCCCGCGCCAAAGCGCGTAAAGCCGCGCAGCTGGAGCAAACCACGGAGTCAGACGCGCCGGTTGATCCGCGCAAAGCTGCCGTTGAAGCAGCGATTGCCCGGGCCAAAGCACGCAAAGCGGCACAGCAGGAAGAACAGCCCCTGACCGCAAATGACGATCCACGCAAAGCCGCCGTCGCTGCCGCGATTGCGCGCGTTCAGGCGAAGAAAGCCGCACAGCAAGCAGTTAACGAGGATTAAATGGTTTTCAGAATCGCAAGTTCCCCCTACACCCATAACCAGCGTCAGACGTCCCGGATTATGATGCTGGTCTGTCTGGCCGCACTGCCGGGCATCGCCGTACAGTGCTGGTTTTTCGGCTGGGGAACCCTTTTCCAGTTAGTCCTGGGTTGCGCCAGTGCGTTAACGGCTGAAGCGCTGGTGCTGAAGCTGCGTAAGATGGATGTCTCCCGTATTCTGAGCGACAACTCCGCGCTGTTAACCGGCCTGCTACTGGCTATCAGTATTCCACCGTTTGCTCCGTGGTGGATGGTGGTTCTCGGTACCGTGTTCGCAGTGATCATTGCCAAACAACTCTATGGCGGGCTGGGCCATAACCCGTTTAACCCGGCGATGATCGGTTACGTGGTTCTGCTGATCTCCTTCCCGGTACAGATGACCAGCTGGTTGCCGCCGCACGAAATAGCAGCCACAGTGCCAGGTTTTATGGATGCCCTGCAGATGATCTTTACCAGCCATACGGCATCCGGTGCCGATATGAACACGCTGCGTATGGGTGTGGACGGTATCAGCCAGGCCACCCCACTTGATACCTTTAAAACCTCCCTGCATGCCGGGCACAGCGTTGAGCAGATCATGAAATCGGCGATTTACAGCGGTGTGCTGGCAGGTGCTGGCTGGCAGTGGGTCAACCTGGCGTATCTGCTGGGTGGCGTGTTCCTGTTGCAACAAAAAGCGATTCGCTGGCATATTCCGGTCAGTTTCCTTGTGACGCTGGCAGTCTGTTCCACGCTGGGCTGGGTGTTTTCTCCTGAGTCACTTGCCAGCCCGCAGATGCATCTGCTCTCCGGCGCGACCATGCTGGGTGCGTTCTTTATCCTGACCGACCCGGTCACAGCGTCTACCACCAATCGCGGTCGCCTGATTTTCGGCGCGCTCGCCGGGCTGCTGGTGTGGCTTATTCGTAGCTTTGGCGGCTACCCGGACGGTGTTGCCTTCGCCGTCCTGCTTGCCAACATCACCGTTCCGCTCATTGACTACTACACGCGTCCGCGTGTGTATGGTCATCGTTAAGGGTTTCGCTATGCTGAAAACAATGCAAAAACATGGCGTCACGCTGGCCATTTTCGCCGCCGTCCTGACAGGGCTGACGGCGCTGGTAAACGCACTGACCAAAACGACCATTGATGAACAGGCAGCGAAGCAGCAAAAAGCGTTGTTCGATCAGGTGATTCCGTCTGACGTCTACGATAATGATCTGCAGAAAAGCTGTTTCGTGGTGCAGGCACCGCAGTTAGGCAAAGGCACACATCGCGTCTTTATTGCCCGCAAAGGGGATAAGGCCGTGGGCGCGGTCATGGAAGCGACGGCCCCCGACGGGTATTCCGGTGCCATTCAACTGCTCGTTGGCAGCGATTTTTCCGGTACCGTGCTGGGTACCCGCGTGACGGCACATCATGAAACGCCAGGGCTGGGAGATAAAATCGAACTGCGTCTGAGCGACTGGATTTTGCATTTTGCCGGTAAAGTGATCCACGGTGAGACAGACACGGCTTTCGCCGTGAAGAAAGATGGCGGCGAATTCGACCAGTTCACGGGCGCAACCATTACCCCGCGCGCCGTCGTCAATGCCGTAAAACGAGCCGGGTTGTATGCAGAAACACTGCCCGCGCAAATTAATAATCTTCCGGCCTGTGAGGAGTAGTCATGAGCCAGGTTAAAGAGGTTATCGTCCAGGGGCTGTGGAAAAACAACTCCGCACTGGTGCAATTGCTGGGGATGTGCCCGCTGCTGGCAGTGACATCCACCGCCACCAACGCGCTTGGCCTGGGGCTGGCGACAACGCTGGTGCTGACCCTGACCAACCTGTCCATCTCCGCGCTGCGACGCTGGACACCGTCGGAAATCCGCATTCCGATTTACGTGATGATCATCGCTTCGGTGGTGAGTATCGTTCAGATGCTGATTAACGCCTATGCTTTTGGTCTGTACCAGTCTCTGGGGATTTTTATTCCGCTTATCGTGACCAACTGTATTGTGGTCGGACGCGCTGAAGCCTTTGCGGTGAAGAACAGCCCGGCAATGTCAGCCCTGGATGGTTTTTCCATCGGCATGGGTGCGACCTGCGCAATGTTTGTTCTGGGATCTCTGCGTGAAATTCTGGGCAACGGAACGCTGTTTGACGGTGCCGATGCGCTGCTGGGCGGCTGGGCAAAAGCGTTGCGTATCGAGGTGTTCCATACGGATACACCATTCCTGCTGGCGATGTTACCGCCGGGCGCTTTTATTGGCCTCGGCATGATGCTGGCGGTAAAATATCTGATTGATGAGAAACGTAAACGCCGTGCTGCCGAGCGCAGCGTACAGGAAGGGATACCCGAGAAGGCCTCATGAATAAAGAAAAACGCATCGCGATCCTGACCCGTCTGCGGGACGAGAACCCACATCCGACGACGGAGCTGAATTTTAACTCGCCGTTTGAGCTATTGATCGCCGTGTTGCTTTCGGCGCAGGCCACTGACGTGAGCGTCAATAAAGCGACTGCCCTGCTCTATCCGGTAGCCAACACGCCAAAGGCGATGCTGGAGCTTGGTGTAGATGGCGTGAAGTCGTATATCAAAACCATCGGCCTGTTTAACAGCAAAGCGGAAAACGTCATCAAGACCTGCCGGATTTTGCTTGAACAGCACGGCGGTGAAGTACCGGAAGATCGTGCTGCGCTGGAGGCGTTACCTGGCGTTGGGCGTAAAACAGCTAACGTGGTGTTGAACACTGCGTTTGGCTGGCCAACTATCGCCGTTGACACCCATATTTTCCGCGTATCCAACCGCACTCGCTTCGCACCGGGTAAGAACGTAGAACAGGTTGAAGAGAAACTGTTAAAAGTGGTTCCCGCCGAATTTAAGGTCGATTGCCATCACTGGTTGATTCTGCATGGCCGTTATACCTGCATTGCGCGCAAGCCTCGCTGCGGCTCCTGTATCATTGAAGATCTCTGCGAATACGATAGCAAAGAATCATTGTAAGGGTTGCAGGCGGCAGTGACGTCAGAATGCCCCGGCAGATGATGCTGTCGGGGCATGACGTTCTGTCTGGCTTCCTACTTTTTCCGCGTGTCAATGAAACGCATAATCACCACATAGAAAACGGGCACAAAGAAAACGGCGAGTAAAGTACCACTTATCATACCGCCGAAAACGCCCGTACCAATTGCGTGCTGCGTACTGTCGCTTGCTCCGCTGGCGAACATCAGTGGCACGACCCCCAGCGTAAAAGCAAGTGACGTCATGAGTATCGGCCTTAAGCGTTGCTTCGACGCAGCTAAAGTTGCCTGTATCAACGTGTGACCCTGAGCCCGTAACTGCCTCGCAAACTCTATAATCAGAATCGCATTTTTGGCAGACAGCCCTATCAGGGTTATCAGCCCCACTTTGAAAAAGACATCGTTCGTCATATTCGCAATGGTCACAGCCAGAACCGCGCCGAGGAGCCCCAGCGGAACAACCAGCATAACCGCAAACGGAATAGACCAGCTTTCATACAGTGCCGCCAAAACCATAAACACCACTAAAATCGACAGGACAATGAGCCCCGGGAGTTGAGATGCAGACTCTTTTTCCTGTAATGAGCTGCCCGCCCATTCTCCTGCAAAACCTGCGGGTAAACGCCCTGCCAGCGTTTCCATCTCTGCCATCGCAGTACCACTGGATCCCCCCGGAGCCGCGCTGCCGGTGATGCGTATAGCAGGATACCCCTGATAACGATTTAACTGCTGTGGTGCGACGGCCCAGGATTGGGTCACAAATGTCGACAAGGGTACCATTTGCCCCAAGCGGTTTTTTACCGGGATGTTCAGTAACTGCTCAGGCTGCATGCGGTAAGGTGCATCGGCCTGTACAATAACCTGCTGAACCCGGCCATTATTTGTGTAGTCATTGACGTAATTTGAGCCTGTTGTGACGGAAAGCGTTTGATTAATCTCTTCAAACGACACGCTCATGGCTTCCGCCTTTTCCCTGTCCACATTAAGGGCCAGACGGGTTCCCTCCGGAAGCCCATCAATATAAACATCCGTCAATTGTGAACTCTGGTTGGCATGCCGCACGAGCTCATCCGCTGCATTTTTTAATGCCTGATACCCCTTCCCCCCTCTGTCCTGCAGGTAATAGGTAAATCCGGATGAGGTCCCCATATCGGAAATTGCCGGTGGAAGCAGGCTCATTGTGACCGCATCAGGAACAGCTTCCATTCTGGACTGGATATGGTCGGCTTCATCCTGCGCGGTGGCTCCCTTACGGTATTTCCAGTCTTTCAGCGTGGTGAAGGACATTGCCGAATTCGGCCCTGAACCTGAAAACCCAAATCCGAGGATCATGATGTTGCTTTCAATTGCCTGCCGTGACGCAATTTCATCTTCAAATGTTTTCACCACCTTCAGGGTACGCTGCATCGTGGCGTCTGCAGGCAGCTGGATAGAAGACATAAAGTAGCCTTGATCTTCGTCTGGCAGAAACGAAGAAGGTAACGAGGATAACCCGACAAACAAGGCACTACATAATGCAGCATACAGCAGCATCATGCGCCCGGTCCGCTTCAGAACACCGCCCAGACCGGACTCATAAAAGGACGTGAGCGTGTGGAAACGTGCGTTAAACCACAACGAAAACGCATTGCCTCTGTTCTTCTGGCCAGGTGGATGAGGCTTAAGCAACGTGGCACACAGCGCAGGTGTAAGCGTTAGCGCCAGAAATGCCGATAACAAAATAGACACGGCCATAGAAATACAAAATTGCCGGTAAATGATGCCGACGGAACCGGTCGCAAAACCCATTGGAATAAATACGGCGGTGAGTACGAGCGTAATGCCTATGATTGCTGGCGTGATCTCATGCATAGCTTCCCGCGTTGCATCCCGGGGAGACAACCCTTTTTCTTCCATCAGACGTTCGACGTTCTCTACGACAACAATGGCGTCATCAACGATGATGCCAATCGCCAGCACCATACCAAACATCGTCAGAATGTTGATGGAATAACCACTTAATAGCATCACGGTAAAGGTCCCCAGAAGTGCCACCGGTGCCACAATAGCCGGGATCAGCGTGCAACGTATCTTGTGCAGAAAAAGCAGCATCACAAGGAAGACCAGCACCATCGCTTCAGCAAAAGTCTGCATGACTTTCAGAATTGAAAGCTTCACAAAGGGAGCGGTATCAAAGGGAACCGTAAACGCCATCCCTTCAGGAAGAACACCTGAAAGCTCGCTAATCCGTTCGCGAATTCCCGATGCCGTGCTTATCGCATTTGCGCCAGGCGAAAGCTGGATAGCGGCTGCCGTGGCAGGTACCCCCTTCTCGCGGATGCCGAAAGCATAACTTTGCAGCCCGGACTCAACGCGAGCGATATCGGACAACTTCAGACGTGCGCCTGTCGTCTCTGACTTAATGGTGATATTGCGAAAAGCATCCACAGAGGAGAGCTGCCCCATCACCGTAATCGGATACGTCACCCCCTGCCCGGGTACTGTAGGCTCATCGCCCGTTCTGCCAGGTGAAACGATCATGTTTTGCTGGGCAACGGCAGTCAGTACGTCGGTGACAGAAAGGCCAAAACTGTGCAGTTTCATTGGATCCAGCCATATCCGCAGGGCTTTTTCACCGCCAAACAACTGAACTTTTCCCACGCCTGGCACCCGCCGAAGCTCATCGCTCACGTTTCTGGCAAAATAGTCGCTCAAATCTGCTTCCTGGTACTCTCCTGTGCTGGAGGTTAACCCCACCATCATCAGAAACCCGGAATTTGCCGCCTCAACGTTAATACCGTTTTGACGAACTGCCTGAGGTAGACGGGGCTCCACAATTTTTATCTGGTTTTGCAGATCCATCTGAGCAAGTTTAATGTCTGTGCCAGGCCTGAACGTGACCGTAATAGAAGCTGTACCGCTGGTATCGCTGGAGGATTCAAAATAAAGCAAATTATCCACGCCAGAAATTTCACGTTCGATGAGTGAAACGACGGATGTGTTCATGACGTCAGGACTGACGCCAGGGTAACTGACCGAAATAATGATACCAGGCGGCGCGACTGCCGGATACTGAGCGACGGGTAGACGCGGTATAGACAATATTCCAGTCAGGACGATGAACAGCGCCACTACCCAGGCGAAAACAGGACGTTCAATAAAAAATTGTGGCATTAAATATACTTCCAGTCAGCTAACATAACGTTCAGGTAAGTCAGAATGCTCCACCCGATAAACGTCTATCGTCGTCGGTTGTTACCCGTTTACCGGGATCCCGGAGTGGCAAAATTTTTGTAAGCAGCTGCGGAATGTCATCCAGATAAAGCGACATTCAGCATGTGTTGAGTCTACGGTGTACATGTTTAGAGTGTATGGGGGGTTTATGGAGGAAATGTTGAGCCAGGCTCAGAGATCTTGCGCCCCCCTATTTAGATAAATATGTAATATCTGAATTTGTGTTACACATGCATTCAAATCATTCTCATGATCAGATATAAAGGTGAGCCAATAAAAAAGATCAACAAAAAACATTCATAGTAAAAGACCAGATCGTCTATATCTGGCGGAACATTCAGCAGCGTGGTGAAGATAAGGATAAGGTAAGCAAAAATCACCACCAAACCAAAAGTCAAAATACATAACTCCTTAAGCGCCCCTGATTTTTTTTGCGAAATGAGTAACAGAACTGACATTGATATGCAGCCATAAATCAACGGTGACGAGAGGATGGTTGACGCCACTTGCTCTTCTTCATTGTGCATCAGAACCAGCCAAAGATAGAGCAACCCCCAGGACATTAACAGGAATACAAATGAGATGCTGATTTTTCTGGATACTGCATATTTTTTAATGTTCATACTCATTAGCGTCGAAATTTAATTAATGTGGCAAGTCATGGACAGGTTCTTTTTCCAGAAGTTCATTTGTTCACAGAATATATCCTTCCCATCTATACCTGAATGCACGCCCTGCACACTATTACACTACAGTGTTGAGTGTTTATTTCCGTAATGTGGAGCCAATGTGGAGATACCATTCTAAATAACCTTTATCACTTACCTGATACAACAATGGAAATTTTCACTATAACTGCAACTTTTACATAAAAGGAGGGTCTGAATGCTTCATACAGACCTGACAGGTCAAACAATGGGCGTTAATTTGCTTTTGGTATCAAATTTTTCAGCCATATACTCAGATAAGACATAGCATATATTATCCGTACAACAGGAGATAAAATGAACAAAAACAACCTAATCCTGGTTGCCGAAGATGATGATGAAATCGCCGATATCCTGATGAGCTATTTACAACGTGCGGGAATGAAGACGCTCAGGGCGGCGGATGGCGAGCTGGCAATAAGCCTTAGTCGCCTTAATAAACCCGATCTTATCTTGCTGGACATCCACCTGCCCGTGTTTGATGGCTGGAGTGTCCTGACAACGTTGCGTAAAGAAAGTAATGTTCCCGTCATTATGGTCACCGCGCTTGATCAGGATATGGATAAACTCATGGGCTTACGGCTTGGTGCTGATGATTATGTTATCAAACCCTTTAATCCTTCCGAGGTGGTTGCAAGGGTTGAAGCGGTGCTGCGCCGAACAAAACCCAACGCACAGCAGGCTGGTGCCAGACCACTCAGAACGCCATTTATTACCATCTACCCTGATGATTTCTATATTGAGATCACCGTCGGGAGTGACGTTGTTACCCCGGTACTGACAACAACCGAATTTAAGCTCCTGACTTATCTGGCCAGAAACCCGAGAAAAGTGTGTTCCCGTGAAGAATTACTTAACGCCTGCCTGCCCGAAGGCGACACGCTTGACCGAACGGTAGACAGCCACATGAGTAAACTGCGTAAAAAACTTGAACACGCAGGCCTTAAAGGGGTTCCAGAAAGTATAAGGGGGATGGGTTACCGGTTGGGTGAGAATAAATGAGAAAAGAGCCTATTCTGAGCCGTCAAATATTGACGTACATGCTATCGCTAACGTTCATCATCATTATTATCTCCATCGTGGGAACCTATTTATTTTATACCTTTTTAATAGATTACATTCCGGGAGGTCTGGCATCCGGAGAAGAAGACAAGATGACCTTGCTGGACTGGTCATGGATAATCATCGCGACAACAACCAGTCTGATGATTTCCCTCTTTTTCACATTGAAATTGTCAGCAAGAATACTGACTCCGCTAAACGCTGTAGCCTATAGCCTGAAACGCATTTCACAAGGGGATCTTGATGCCAGGGCGTATTGTGCTACGTCGCAGTTGGGGGAGATAAATAACCTTGTTAATGATTTCAACGAAATGGCCGAAAAGTTGCAAACGCTGGAGGCCCAGAGACAGTCGTGGAATGCGGCTATTGCCCATGAACTCAGAACACCCGTGACGATTCTGCGGGGACGGCTTCAGGGGCTGGTAGACGGTGTTTTTGAACCGGACGCGGCTTTGTTCAAAAATCTGCTCAAGCAAACCGAAGGGTTAACCCATCTGATTGAAGATCTCAGGGTTGTTAGCTCTTCCGGAGGAGCAGGTTATACATTATCACCCTGTGAAGTTGATCTTCAGGAAACGATAACAAGTGCGCTTGATGCCTTCGCGATGGAATTTAAAAGCAATCATTTCAATATTATAACTGAACTCAGACACCAGCACTGCGTCTGCGATCCCTTGCGCATTATTCAGTGCCTGACCGTACTCTTTGATAATGCCTTACACTATTCAACATCGAAGACACTCGTCGTGAGAAATGGCGTTACTGATAAAGAAAACTACATTCTGATTGAGGATAAGGGCCCCGGCATTCCCCAACCATTTCAGAAATTTTTGTTCCAGCCCTTTCAGCGTGGAGAAGGCGCACGAGAAGCCAATCCCGAAGGGTGCGGGCTTGGGTTATCGGTGGTCAGAGCTATCATGTTAGCCCACAGTGGTGATGCAAGTTACAGGCTAACGCAGCAGAATCACTCAGTATTCAGGCTGTCATGGCCAGTGGCTAAGTAACGTCAGCGACATCATGAAACAGGCTCATGCGAGCCTGTTTTCTACTGGCGTTAAGTGCCACATCTCCCCGAGTCTGGCATCCCACTCTGACGGTGTTATTTTAAGCTTCCCGCGTTTTGGGCTTAATGTAATTTCACTGAAGTAGATTTCATCTTTGTTTAGCATAAGATCAACACGACAATAATCTATTCCCTTTGCTAACTCCTGTGATGCAGCAATGGCATGACGAAATGATTCAGGCTCCTGAATCATATGTGGTGTATTCGGGTATTCCATCTGGAATGGTTGCAATCGCCAGGACCTATCATAAACATTGATAAAACCTTTCCCACTATCATCGGTGAAATCTGCCTCAACGAAGCAGGCAACACCATGAAAACAATGCACCCGCAGCATTTCAGGAGTATTGTTCCTGTCCTGACCCGAAAACAAATCTATGTACTCTTCGCAGAGAATGACTGGCTTGATATTCTTATATTGCCACTCCCTCGTGGTGTAATACATATTTCGTTTTAACGCAAATTTAAGCCTGTTCGCCGCTTTTGTGGTGTTAAATCCGTCCCGACTTGTGCAAATGACGGTGCTCCCGCAGTCATGATTACACTTCAGAACAAACTTCTCAGGTAACACGCTAAAATCGATATCTTCTGCTTTATTATAGATACCAATCAGAGGTACCGTTTTAATTTTTTGCGTTCTGGCGTGAACATACTCCCGAACCGCAAGCTTATCAGCAAGAAACGTATATAACGTGTTATGGTCAAATATCAGTCTGTGACATAGCTTTTCGTTCAGCGTTACAGGCTGCCTTAAGTTTGAAAGTTTACCTGATGATTTATAAAGTCTGGTTGTATGGAAGTGCAAGTCTGTTGTGAAAAAAGACCGCCATTTCCTGAGCAAATATTCAGCATATTTTAAATGACCGTTAAGTTTGTTCATTGTTCCTCCTGGGCACAATGAACATTTTGCTAGCGGATGATTGATTTATATTGTGCAAATTATGGAGAGGATATGGAGCAGGCCCTGCCATGGATATATTTTTTGCCGTTATTGACATAAGAGGCATACGTCAATTAGCATCCGATAAGGACGTTGCATAAAAATGAAGGCCGTAACATCGCTGTAATCGGTCTGAAGTAAGATATGCGCTGTCGCTATTTCGATAATAAAATAAGCAACCGTTCCATTCCAGGATAATTCGGCACTCTGTATGATATCCGGTATTGTCACAGAAGCGTCATTTTGGGTTGCTAAATAATAACTACGTCTGTACCAGACGATCAGATATAGCGCATCTGCTGAAGAGGATCGCTCCTCTTTCTGGACTGCATGGCCTTCAACACTTTTCAGGATAATTACAAATGCAATGGCGCAACAACGCAACCCACTTTGGCGTGCTCGCTAAATTCTTCCACTGGACCACTGCTGCCGCGTTTATCGCCGCTTACATCGTCGTCTATTATGTCATCTGGTTCATGGACGACACTTCGCAGGGATCCTGGCCAGTACTCAATATTCATTGGGTACTGGGTTTACTGGTGGGCTTCCTGGTGCTTCCGCGCTTGCTGTGGCGGTTGCTGAACGTACAGCCTGAAGAAGTGCCCGGCTCCAGCCTTGAACACACGCTTGCGAGCGTCGCGCATTGGGGTCTGTACGGACTGCTGGTTATGATGCCGCTGACCGGATACCTCGGCACCGGGGCCCCCACGAATTTCGGGCTATTCAGCGTAACCGGCTTCAACGAAACCCGGGTGTTCGGGTGGATAAGCAGCACCTGGGGTTTGAGCTTTGAAGCATTTGAGGTGCCCATTGATGCAGTGCATCACTTTTTAGGTAAATGGGTGGCGTGGGTCGTGGTGGGTCTGCATATAGCCGCTGCACTTTTCCATCACTGGGTGCGTCGTGACGACGTGCTGACACGTATGTTGCCTTAGTCGATGGGCTGAAAATATTCGATGGTGTACTGAGCTATCACTGCTGGCATTCAGACAGGAATGCTGCTTGCCAGCCAAAAAATCTCTACCGCTTAATATTCGTTTTCGTAACCCCTCTTCCTGTCAATTACCCGGTCATTTAGCACTCAAACAGGTTAATTGTTTTTTCATCACCCAAAATTTCTATACATCTGTGATCGAGATCACTCTGATAACGTCATGTTGGATTTTTGTTGTTAAAACCGCCGCAACCCCTTAGCCAGACAAGATTTAACCGCCCATCAGCAACATATAAGACCAGTCATTTTTCAGATTATAGGCTATATCACTGCCGTAAAGGTCAAATAGCAGAACATATTGCCGAAAGGGGGCCTTCAGGGGTTTTTGGCAGTGAAAAAAACCACCAATGCTCAACCATCAAAATTTAACGCTGAATAACATTTGTATGACCCGATGATTATACCGCCCCAGTTATATGTAACAGAGTATTACAAACGTATTGCCAGACGGGTCAGGATAGTGAACATTACCCGCCGTTTCCCCTCCCAATATAACTATAAGGCGGATGGACTACGGCCATCACGCTATGAACACCCCCGTTAATATGGGATGTAAAAAAAGAGGTATATGTGTCTACTGCAAACAATAAACCAACAGATGAAAGCGTGAGTCTTAACGCTTTTAAACAACCAAAAGCGTTCTATCTCATCTTCTCTATCGAGTTATGGGAGCGTTTTGGTTATTACGGCCTGCAAGGGATCATGGCGGTTTACCTGGTCAAACAACTGGGTATGTCCGAAGCGGATTCCATCACGCTGTTCTCTTCTTTCAGTGCCCTCGTGTACGGTCTGGTCGCAATTGGCGGCTGGCTGGGTGATAAAGTCCTCGGTACCAAACGTGTGATTATGCTGGGCGCTATCGTTCTGGCCATTGGTTACGCGCTGGTTGCATGGTCTGGCCACGATGCCGCTGTCGTCTATATGGGTATGGCGACCATCGCAGTAGGTAACGGTCTGTTCAAAGCGAACCCGTCTTCCCTGCTCTCTACCTGCTACAGCAAAGATGACCCACGTCTGGACGGTGCATTCACGATGTACTACATGTCCGTGAACATCGGTTCCTTCTTCTCTATGCTGGCAACACCGTGGCTGGCAGCAAAATTCGGCTGGAGCGTTGCGTTCTCTCTGTCCGTTGTCGGTATGCTGATCACCGTAGTGAACTTTGCCTTCTGCAAACGCTGGGTTAAAAACTACGGTTCAAAACCAGACTTCGAGCCAGTGCATATGGGCAAACTGCTGGCAACCATCGTTGGCGTGGTGATCCTCGCAACGATCGCAACCTGGCTGCTGCATAACCAGGGCGTTGCGCGTGCCGTTCTGGGTCTGGTTGCTCTGGGTATTGTGTGCATCTTCGCGAAAGAAGCCTTCGCCATGCAGGGTGCTGCACGTCGTAAGATGATTGTGGCGTTCATCCTGATGCTGGAAGCGGTTATCTTCTTCGTACTGTACAGCCAGATGCCAACGTCTCTGAACTTCTTCGCCATCCGTAACGTAGAGCACTCCATCCTGGGTATCGCGTTCGAGCCGGAGCAGTATCAGGCGCTGAACCCGTTCTGGATCATGATTGGTAGCCCAATTCTGGCTGCTATCTACAACAAGATGGGCGACCGTCTGCCAATGCCACACAAGTTTGCTATCGGCATGGTACTGTGCTCTGGTGCATTCCTGGTGCTGCCACTGGGCGCGAAATTTGCGACCGACGCAGGTATCGTCTCCGTGAACTGGCTGATCCTGAGCTACGCGCTGCAGTCTATCGGTGAGCTGATGATCTCTGGTCTGGGTCTGGCAATGGTTGCACAGTTGGTTCCACAGCGTCTGATGGGCTTCATCATGGGTAGCTGGTTCCTGACCACTGCAGGTGCAGCCATCATCGCGGGTAAAATCGCGAACCTGATGGCGGTGCCTGATAACGTGACCGACCCACTGGTTTCCCTGAATGTCTACGGTAGCGTATTCATGCAGATTGGCATTGCAACAGCGGTTATCGCCGTTCTGATGCTGCTGACAGCGCCTAAACTGAATCGTATGACCCTGGACGACGACAAAATCGCAAAAGCGACCAAAACCGCTACCGCGTAATGTCATCGGGAAACGACTGAACAGAAGCCGCTAACTTTGCGTTAGCGGCTTTTTTTTTATCCGTTCGCGCACTAACATAGCTGGAACCTCAGCAAAAAGGAGTTACCGATGAAACTGTTCTACAAACCGGGCGCGTGCTCTCTTGCTTCTCATATTACCCTGCGCGAGAGCGGCAAAGATTTCACGCTGGATGGCGTTGACCTGATGAAAAAACGCCTGGAAAACGGCGATGACTTCTTTGCTATCAACCCGAAGGGACAAGTTCCGGCCCTGCTGTTAGATGACGGTACGCTCTTGACTGAAGGCGTGGCGATCATGCAATTCCTGGCCGATAGCGTGCCTGACCGTCAACTGCTGGCACCTGTAAGCAGCATTTCCCGCTACAAGACGCTGGAGTGGCTGAACTACATTGCAACCGAGCTGCACAAAGGCTTCACGCCACTGTTCCGCCCGGATACACCAGAAGAGTTCAAGCCGACGGTGCGTGCCCAACTGGAGAAAAAGCTGCATTACATTAACGACTCGCTGAAAGACGATCAGTGGATTTGTGGTACGCGGTTCACCATTGCCGATGCCTATCTGTTTACCGTTCTGCGCTGGGCGCGGGCGGTTAAACTGAACATGGAAGGGTTAGACCATATTGCATCTTATATGGAACGTGTGGCAGCGCGCCCTGCGGTGGCTGCGGCGCTGAAAGCGGAAGGATTGAACTAAGCTGTTTGTCTTGCCGGGTGGCGCTAACGCTTACCCGGCATACAAAATGCAAACCGTTATAATTGTGTCGCGCTGAAATACTGCTCCGGCTTCGCGATACGATCCTGCGCCGCAACGACCTGTAACTCATATTCCTGTCTGCTTTTCGTCGCAACCATGATTTCGTAAACCGCCGCAGTAACATGCTCCAGCGAATCACGCAGCGTCGCTCCCTGAAGCAACTTCACCAACAGCAGGCCGCTGGTCACATCACCAACGCCAACCGGCTGACGTGCGCCAAAATCCACCAGCGGACGGCTGATATGCCAGGCTTCGTCTTTGGTCACCAGCAGCATCTCAAAACGATCCTGGCTCACTCCTGCACGCGCAAGATGTTTCACCAGCACAATCTCTGGCCCCAGGGCAATCAGCTCACGGGAAGCGCTAACCGCCTCTTCTACGCTGTTGACCGGATGCTCGCAAAGGATCTCCAGCTCGATCAGGTTTGGCGCAATAATATCGCTGGCAGGCAGCGCGTGACGAACATGGAATTCAGCCACACCGGGGGCCACAATGCAGCCTTTCTCCGGATGCCCCATCACAGGGTCGCAGAAGTATTTTGCCGCCGGGTTCGCCGCTTTCACCTGACGCACGATGCCGAGAATATGTTCTCCCTGCTCTGCCGAACCGAGGTAACCGCTCAGGACGGCGTCACAGCGTTTAAGCTGATCGATATCGGCAAGGCCTTGTACAATCTCCGTCAGATGCGAAGGCGGCATCACACAGCCGGCCCATTTACCGTATTGCGTGTGGTTTGAGAACTGTACGGTATTGAGGGGCCAGACGTTGGCCCCGAGGCGACGCATAGGGAATTCCGCAGCGCTGTTGCCAGCATGTCCAAAAACGACGTGAGACTGAATGGCGAGGATGTTCTTCATTTTTTGCTTACCAAACCCTTACAAACAAAAAGGGCGTGGTTTCCCACGCCCCTGCATACAGTTAATTACTTCCAGCAGACCAGACAGTAATTTTTCTTACCGCGACGCAGCAACGTGTAACGTCCGTACAGACGATCGCTGTCAACGAAGGTGTATTCCGGGTCAGCCTGTTTTTCACCGTTGATGGTGATCGCGTTAGAAGCGATGGTTTTGCGAGCCTGACCGCGGGACGGCTGCAGCTCAGAGTCCACCAGCGCCTGCATCAGGTCTGCACCTTTTTCCATTTCAACCATCGGCACACCATCCTGCGCCAGCTGTTCGAAGTCCGCTTCGCTCAAATCGCTCAGCGTGCCGTTGAACAGGCTTGCAGTAATGCGTTTTGCCGCCGCCAGACCTTCTTCACCGTGAACCAGTTTGGTCACTTCATCGGCCAGAACGTACTGAGCGCGTGGTGCTTTACCGCTGTTTTTGTCTTCTTCTTCCAGGGCATTAATTGCGTCAATGTCCATAAAGGTGAAGAACTTCAGGAAGCGGTACACATCAGCATCAGCCGTGTTGATCCAGAACTGGTAGAATTTGTACGGGCTGGTTTTCTTCGGATCGAGCCATACCGCACCGCCTTCGGTTTTACCGAATTTAGTCCCGTCTGCTTTGGTGATCAGCGGAACAGTCAGGCCAAAGACCTGGTTCTGGTGCAGACGACGCGTCAGATCGATACCGGAGGTGATGTTACCCCACTGGTCTGAACCCCCAATTTGCAGGGAAACACCGTGCAACTTGTTCAGGCAGGCAAAGTCATAACCCTGCAACAGGTTGTAGGAGAACTCGGTAAAGGAAATCCCCTGGTCGTCACGATTCAGACGCTGCTTCACCGCTTCTTTGTTGATCATCTGGTTAACAGAGAAGTGTTTACCGATATCACGCAGGAAGGTCAGCACGTTCATGCCACCAAACCAGTCGTAGTTGTTCGCGGCAATGGCAGAGTTTTCACCACAGTTGAAGTCGAGGAACGGTGCAACCTGTTTGCGGATTTTGTCCACCCACTCCTGCACGGTGTCTTCGGTGTTCAGTTTACGCTCAGCGGCTTTAAAGCTTGGGTCGCCAATCAGACCGGTCGCGCCGCCAACCAGGGCAACAGGTTTATGGCCTGCCATCTGGAAGCGTTTCAGGCATAACAATGGAACAAGATGCCCCAAATGCAAGCTGTCAGCGGTGGGATCGAAGCCGCAATAGAGCGCGATCGGGCCTTGCGCCAGTCGCTCTGCTAACGCTTCCTCGTCCGTCACCTGGGCCACGAGGCCCCGCTCTTGCAATTGTTTAATCAAGTTACTGCTTGCCATCAAATTCTCCATGTATAAACGACTGCACCTTTGCCGGTACACGACTTTTCGCCTGATGCGAAAGGTACATAGAATAAAGCGCTGACGCACGTAGCGCTAGCGCTTAAAACAACAAATTTCGGGGATTATGGAGCCAGTCTGTCGATTTTCCAGCCACCGTTGTCACGCTGGTATAAAAAGCGGTCGTGCAGGCGATGTTCGCCCCCCTGCCAGAACTCCATCTGTTCGACTGGAATGCGGAAACCGCCCCAGAAGCTGGGGAGAGGAACTTCCCCCTTCTGGAACTTCTGTTTCAGCTCAAGGAATTTACTTTCCAGCACACCGCGGGCAGAGATACGGCTGGACTGTTTTGATACCCAGGCTCCGATCTGGCTGTCGCGCGGACGGCTATGGAAATACTTCACCACTTCCAGCGTGGAGAGGCGTTCCGCTTTACCGGTCACCATGACCTGGCGTTCCAGCATGTGCCACGGAAACAGCAGGCTAATGCGAGGGTTGTTTTCCAGATGGTGAGCTTTGCGGCTGCCCAGGTTGGTATAAAACACCAGCCCTTTTTCGTCATAGTGCTTAAGCAGAACGATGCGCTGATAAGGCTGACCATTCTCGTCAACCGTCGCGACAACCATCGCGGTTGGATCGGCAAGTTTCGCTTCACAGGCCTGCTTCAGCCAGCGTTCAAAAAGCACCAGAGGTTCGGCGGGAAGATCCTGGCGGCGCAGGCCGCCTTTGGTGTATTCACGGCGCAGATGCGCAATTTGCTGCAGTTCGTCGTTATCTGACATGGCGTTAGCTGAAATAGACATTGGGTGGCGCTATTGTGCGCCGCCCCTGTAAAAATCTCAACGCTTCGGATTTTGCAGCTGGCAATTGTTCAGCACGATGCGGTCGCGTTTGTAAACCGTTGCACTGTCACCTTTTGACCAGAATACGTAGATACCGTCCGTATACCGTGCGCCAGAGGCCGACATCCCCTGCTTCAGATTAAGCAATTTGTTGTCGTAGACAAAGCTGGCTTCCTGACGCGGGTTATTCAGCTTCACGGTCAGCGGTTTTTCATCACAGCGATACTCCAGCGTATCTGTCTGCATGCGCTCAACGAGCTGGTTATAGACGCTGCACCCTGTCAGTAGAAAAGGGAGAGCAACAAGAAGAAGTTTTTTCATGGGCGTATTCCAAGACTATCCTGGTCCTGGAGGACATTGCTGCCCTCCTGTTTTTATTCCATTTTAGTGGTTACGCACCGCGCTGAATTTAAGTTAACTCTGATTATGACGCGGATTTGCCGGGAAAATAGCCCCAAGCACGCTCGCTTCCCGTGCACCGGTTACCGAAGGCAAATTTCCCGGTAATCCGGCAACCGTACGCCAGGCAAGCCAGGCGAAAGCCAGCGCTTCCATATCATCACCGCTGATACCCGCTTCGTCCGTGGTCGTGACTTCAGTACCCGGCAGTAATCCGGCAAGACGCGCCATCACCAGCGGGTTGCGGCTTCCACCACCGCAGACCAACAGACGCTCACACCCACCGCTGAGAAGGACCTGTTCAGAGATCGAGATGGCCGTTAACTCAGCAAGCGTCGCCTGGACATCCTGCGGTGCAAGTGCCGGGAACTGCGCCAGCTGACGTTCAAGCCAGCCATAGTTGAAATATTCACGTCCCGTGCTTTTTGGTGCGGGGGCGGCAAAATAGGGGTCGCTCAGCATGGACTGCAACAGCGGAATAATCACTTTGCCTTCACAGGCCCACTGCGCATCTTTATCGTACGGTTTACCGCGTTGACGCCAGATCCAGGCATCCATAAGCATGTTGCCGGGGCCGGTATCGTAACCACGCACAGGCTGCTCAGGGATTAACATCGACAGGTTGGCAATACCACCAATATTGAGCACCATACGGCGTTCTACCGGGTGTGCCAGCAACGCCTGATGGAATGCCGGCACCAGAGGCGCACCTTGCCCGCCAAGTGCAATATCACGACGGCGAAAATCCCCCACTACTGTGACACCCGTTTTCGCCACAATCTGGTTGTTATCGCCAATTTGCAGGGTGTTTGGCGCATCACCGGTTGGCTCATGCCAGACCGTCTGGCCGTGGCAGCCAATGGCAACCACATCCTGCGGCTGAAGATTTTCTTTGTGCATCAGTGCCAGTACCGCCTCCGCAAATAGTGCACCCAGCCGCACATCAAGCTGTCCGAGCTGTGAAAGCGTCAATGGCTGTCCCTGGCAGATGCTCAGAATGTCCTCTTTCAGCGAAACAGGGATAGGCCAGCTCAGGCTTGCCTGCTGCGCCACCATGTTTTCATCTATTGCGGCCAGAACGACATCCACCCCATCAAGACTGGTGCCTGACATCACACCAATGTAGCGACCCGATTTCATGCGCTTTCCTTAGGTTGTGTGGTCTTAAGGTAAACACTGAATCATAAACGGCGCTGCTTTGCTATGCAGCGATAGCATTTTTTAACAATCTCAGACACGTAGCACGCAGGGAGTTGTTTATGTCTTGTTAAGCTAAATACAAGTACAATTTTCCCATTGTTAATGCAAAGATATGAACTATGGCTCCTTATGCCATATAATTTAGCCATAACGGAGCCCAACCGGGCACTTTTGGTGAACAGGAGATTCAAATGATTTTACGTATACTGGGCGTTTCGCTGATCGGATTGACGCTGGCTGGCTGTGTGAATAACGATTCTCTTTCTGGCGACGTTTATAGCGCATCTGAAGCTAAACAAGTTCAGAACGTGACTTACGGTACCATTGTTAACGCACGCCCTGTTCAAATTCAGGGTGGCGATGAAAACAACGTCATGGGCGCGATCGGCGGTGCGGTGCTGGGTGGTTTCCTGGGTAACACCGTCGGCGGCGGTACCGGTCGTTCCCTGGCAACCGCAGCAGGTGCTGTTGCCGGTGGTGTAGCAGGCCAGGGCGTTCAGGGTGCAATGAACAAAACCCAGGGCGTAGAGCTGGAAATTCGTAAAGATGACGGCAATACCATCATGGTTGTGCAGAAACAAGGCAGCACCCACTTCTCTGCGGGTCAGCGCGTTGTTATCGCCAGCAATGGCCAACAGGTGACGGTGTCCCCGCGTTAATATCATACCGGATGTGGCCGCCAGGCCACATTCGCTTACATTACCTGTCATTTCAAAATATTGTTTTACAAAATTTCCTTCCTCGCTAATTATTAAACCCTGCTTACATTGTTCCTGCGCAAAGTATTCTTTTTTTAATTCCGTTAAACTATTTATATTCACGCTGTCTATTAATTTAGTATTATTATATTGTTAAAAATGGGTATGATTTCGATTAATCGCTATATAAAGAACCGTTATATCTCTTTCTGCCTGGGTTGCATTATTGTGGTCGGGGTATTGCAGGGGCTATTTTTAAAGCTTGCCGAAGCAGTGCCGTCATTTTCACCGCTCTTATTCCCGACACTGACCATTTTTTTACTCGTCTTCCATCTGTTCATTGCCTGTTTTATGGCGATGAAATACTGGTGTGACCGAAAGCGGTTGTATCTGGTCGCGATTGCGTTCGCCTTCACAGGATCGGCGCTGTTGATGGCAGGCACGCTTTCCTGCTTCCCGGCATGGCTTGACCTCTATCAGTTCAGCATTATTAACTATAACGATGCGATGATCTTCTTCATGTTCCGCCATCTCTTAATGGCTGTTCTGATTTTCACGTCGGCCTTACTGTATGCCATGCGCGATCGCCCGTTCTCCCGGATGACCCACGTTGCTATTGTTGTCGGTATGTTCCTGTTCACCGCAGGCATGGTTACGCTTGCCTGGTTTTATTCCAGCCACTCTGCGCTGTTTACGTTAGATCTTGTCGATAATGAAACGCGGCAATTTATGGTGCTCTGGAGTCAGGTCATCAATATTAGTTTAATCATCTTATGGATTGTTGTATTAACAACGCTGATGATTATTACGCGCGTGCGCAATCTTTTCTGGATTGGCGGTAATTTCTTATGCATTTGTTATATTACGACACTCATCATGCTTTTACTGGGTGGACACGCTGAAGATATCGACTGGTACCGGTCCCGTTTATTTGAGACAGTGGCAACGCTGCTCATTATTTTCGTGCTCCTTTACGATGTATTTAATCTGTATCGTGACTCGCATTTAAAGTATCAGCAATCTTATCAAAATTCGATTCGCGATCCGCTTACGCGTCTCTATAACCGCAGTTATTTTTATGATGCATTAAATCAGGCGATCGATAATGCTAACGCATCCCGTCCGGTTTCGGTCATTGTCAGTGATTTGGATCGTTTTAAGCGCATTAACGATTGCTACGGGCATCTGCAGGGGGACAAGGTGTTGCAGTTTGTCGCCCATCTGCTGATGGATTCCGTGCGCCCACAAGACATCGCGGCGCGAATCGGAGGGGAAGAGTTTGTGTTGATGCTGGCAAATACGCCGTCAGACGCCGCACGTCAGGTTGCAGAGAGAATACGGCTGAATCTCAGTAGTTTCGATAAAGCCAGCAGCGAGGGGCAACTGCCGGAGCCCATTACCATCAGTATGGGTGTCTTTACGACAACGTCACCGAATATCACCGCCGAAGAGTGTGTGGAAAGCGCCGATAAAGCAATGTACGAGGCAAAAGAGACAGGTCGCAACCGCGTCGTCGTCTTCCAGTAAAAAAAGGCCTTGCATCAGCAAGGCCTTTTTATGTTATCAGTCGCGTGACTGCAGCTCATGGATGTTTTGCTCAAGCCGTCCAATGAGACTGATGAGCATTTCGAGCTCCGCCGGTGAAACCCCTGACAGGATTTCCCCTCGCGTTTTGCTGATCACGGCTTCCATCTCAGTAATGATTGGAGCCGCTTTCTCCGTCAGTTTAATCCGCTTAGCGCGACGATCGCTGGCGCAAGTTTGCCGGGAGATCAGCCCCTTCTCTTCCAGCTGATCGAGTGTGCGTACCAGTGACGGCTGTTCAATACCGATCGCTTTTGCCAGTTGAATTTGTGACTGTTCGGGCGGAAGCTGATGAATATTATGCAGCGTGACCCAATGCGTCTGTGTCAATTCCAGAGGTTTCAGGCGATGGTCAATCAGAGCACGCCAGACGCGTACTAACCTTGCCAGATCAGAACCTAATGGCGATTCCAATTTCATCTCCTTATAATTAGCTTGCTAAGTTATTATACTGATTTTAGAATAGTGTGCAGCATTTATATTGCCAAAACAAATGCAATACGACATTCATCAACACCAAAAGTATGATTTACACTGAATACCGATGTTCCATTTTATAAAACAGGCCGTCGTGACCATTTATCCACTGCAAAGGAACTCTGCTCGTGAAGTTCTTTCATAGCGCCACGGGGTTACCCCTTCAGGACTTGATCTTCGGTGCATCAGTCTACTTTCCTCCCCTGTTTAAAGCCGTCCTGGTGGGCTTTATGATCTGGCTGGTCGCACACCGACTGCTTCGCGACTGGATGTATTCCGGTGAGATCTGGCACCCCATGCTCATGGATCTCTCTTTGTTTGCCTTGTCCGTATGCCTGGGCCTTGCTGTGTTGATTGTGTGGTGAATATATCCATGAAAACGCTGAAGTATTTTTCTACTCTTTTTGTTCTTGCGCTGGCTCTGGTTGCCGGTTGGTGGCTCTGGAATTTTTATATGCAGTCCCCCTGGACGCGCGACGGTAAAATCCGCGCTGAGCAGGTCAGTATCACCCCACAGGTT
This sequence comes from Enterobacter cloacae, assembly GCA_014169315.1. Classification (NCBI taxonomy): domain Bacteria; kingdom Pseudomonadati; phylum Pseudomonadota; class Gammaproteobacteria; order Enterobacterales; family Enterobacteriaceae; genus Enterobacter; species Enterobacter cloacae. Next base: position 2,719,241 of record AP022133.1, read on the forward strand.
TCAGGAAGTATCACGGCGCTTCTTGTTAAGGATAACCAGTTCGTTAAAAAGGGTGACGTTTTATTCCGCATCGATGAAACTCCCTTTCATATCGCTGTACTCAATGCCGAAGCTCAACTGGCGAAAGCCCAGTCTGATTTAGCAAAAGCAAACAACGAAGCAAACCGCCGTCGCCATTTGTCGCAAAACTATATTTCCGCCGAAGATTTAGATACGGCCAACATCAACGTGAAAGCCATGCAGGCAAACCTCAACGTGGCTGAAGCCACGCTAAAACAGGCGCAATGGCAGTTGACTCAAACCGTGGTACAGGCTCCGGTCGATGGATGGGTGACCAACCTCTCGACCCGTGAGGGGAACTATGCCACCACCGGACAACCCGTCTTTGCCCTGGTTGACAGCCACTCCTTTTATATCGTGGGTTATTTTGAGGAGACCAAGCTTCGCCACATTCGGGAAGGCGCTCCTGCCACAATCACGCTTTACAGCGGATCGCAAACGTTACAGGGTCACGTTTCCAGTATTGGTCGTGCCATTTACGATCAAAGTGTCGAAACGGATTCAGGCCTGGTGCCAGACATCAAGCCTAACGTACCGTGGGTGCGTCTGGCACAGCGCGTTCCGGTTCGCGTGGAATTTGACCGCTTACCACAGGATCTCACGCTGGTATCCGGCACAACCTGCACGGTCTCTATCGGGACTCGTCAATGAATCTGTCGGCGTTATCCTGGCGACACACGCCCTGGGCTAAAGCGACAGCCTCTCAGTGGCGCTACGCGCTGCGTAACGTCATTGCAATGTGCCTGGCGCTAACAATCGCCTATTATCTGAATCTTGATGAACCTTACTGGGCGATGACCTCTGCCGCGGTGGTGAGCTTCCCTACCGTCGGCGGTGTGATCAGTAAAAGTCTTGGCCGCGTTGCCGGAAGCCTGCTGGGAGCCACCGCGGCGTTAATTATTGCGGGCCATACGCTGAACGACCCGTGGCTCTTTTTGCTAAGCATGGCGGCGTGGCTGGGGTTTTGCACCTGGGCCTGCGCCCATTTTACCAATAACGTCGCCTACGCGTTCCAGCTGGCGGGCTATACCGCCGCGATTATTGCCTTTCCGGTAGTCAACGTTCTGGACACCACCGAGCTTTGGGATATCGCCCAGGCACGTGTATGTGAAGTCATTGTGGGTATTCTGTGCGGCGGGGTCATGATGATGATCCTGCCCAGCACCTCCGACGGTACAGCGCTTATCTCCGCCCTGAAGACCATGCATGCCCGTTTACTGGAGCATGCAAGTCTGCTCTGGCAACCTGACACCAACGATGAAATCCGCCTTGCGCATGAAAAGGTCATCGGCCAGATCCTGACCATGAACCTGTTACGTATTCAGGCCTTCTGGAGCCACTACCGTTTTCGCCGCCAGAATACGCTGCTTAACTATTTGCTCCACCAACAGCTGCGGATGACCAGCGCCATCTCCAGCCTGCGCAGAATGTTGCTTAACTGGCCGACTCCGCCAGAAAACACCCGCGCCGTAATCGAAACACTGCTTGCCGCCCTCGCGCGGCCAGATACCGACATCTACACCGTGGCACGTATTATCGCGCCGCTCGTGCCAACGGATGAGTATGATTATCGCCACCGCGCCTTCTGGCAGCGCCTGAACTACTTTTGCCGGTTGTATCTGCGCAGCAGTCGCTGGATCACTGCCGTAGAAAATGCCACCCCGATAACCGAATTCACCGTACCGGGCAGCCCGGCTCTGGCACGCCACACCGACAACATAGAAGCGTTGTGGAGTGGGTTTCGCACCTTCTGCGCGCTTACGCTGGTTGGTGCCTGGAGTATCACCACGCAATGGGGGTCCGGAAGCGCGGCCCTCACGCTTGCCGCCATTAGCTGCGTACTCTATTCCATTGCTGCATCACCGTTTAACTCCCTCACGCTGTTGATGCGCACGCTGGTATTGCTGTCGCTGTTCAGTTTTATGGTGAAATTTGGGTTGATGGTGCAGATAAGCGACTTATGGCAGTTTCTGCTGTTTCTGTTTCCGCTCTTAACCACCATGCAGTTGCTGAAGCTGCAAATGCCAAAACTGGCCGGTCTCTGGGGGCAGTTGATTGTTTTTATGGGTTCGTTTATCTCCGTGACCAACCCGCCGGTTTATAACTACGCTGATTTTCTCAATGACAATCTGGCGAAGATCCTCGGCGTGGGTCTGGCGTGGCTGGCGTTTGCCGTGTTACGGCCCGGTTCAGATGCCCGTAAGAGCCGCAGACATATCCGCGAACTGCGCCGGGGGTTTGTTGACCAGCTCAGCCGTAAACCGCATCTGCGTGAGAGTGAGTATGAATCGCTGGTCTACCACCATGTGAGCCAGCTCAATAACAGCCAGGACTCCCTGGCCCGCCGCTGGTTGCTGCGCTGGGGCGTAGTGCTGTTGAACTGCTCGCATGTGGTCTGGCAGCTTCGCGCATGGGAAACACGCTCCGATCCGCTGTCGCAGGTGCGTGATGTCTGTATTTCCCTGCTTCGCGATGTGATGAGTGAACGCGGGGTTCAGCAACGTCCGCTGGAAGCCACGCTTGCCGAGCTTCAGCGGATTTGCGGTACCCTTGCGCACCACCATTCGCCCGCAGCGCGTGATTTAGCCTCGATAATCTGGCGGCTACACTGTTCGCTGTCGCAGCTGGAACAGGCTCCCCCGCCAGGCACGATTGGCGATCAAATCACCCCGCAGGCATAGCGTACCCCGCCACCGCCGAGCGGTTTAGGTTGATCGGACATATTGTCGCCGCCGACGTGGATCATCAGCGCTTTGCCTTTGATCTCATCCAGCTTTTTCAGCCGCGGTGCAACAACCGGCTCCGTGGCTTTACCATCGTTATTCACCACCAGTACGGGTAAATCGCCAAGATGCCCCATACCGTTCGGGCCTTCATGTTTGCCGGAATGCAGCGGGTCAAAGTGGCCTCCTGCCGCTTCCGCCGCCGAGGCTTTACCCTCTTTCAGCGCAGGCTGGCAGCTACCTTTGGCATGAACATGAAAACCATGTTCGCCAGGAGGAAGGGTGTTGAGATTGGGGGTAAACTCCAGCCCTTTATCGGTTTCCGTGATTTTCACTGTTCCGACAGACTGGCCGACGCCCTGAGGCGTGACAAGATTCATTTCGACGTTCTCGCTGGCTGCCTGCGCTCCTGCGCAAACAACCAGCGTGATGAGTGCCAGAGCAAAACGCGTCATATGACCTCCCGGGTTGTTTTTGCCCCTTAAGTTTATACCAGGGGCGGTAATCTCACCGGAAAGTCACGGTATTCCAGATTAAGGTACGTCGTACCCCAGAGCGGCTTTGCGGATACGGAACCACTGTTGACGGGTCATCTGCAGTTCTTCTGCTGCCAGCGCAGAGCGGACGCGTTCAATTTTACCAGAGCCAATAATAGGCAGCGGTTTTGACGGCAGACGAAGGATCCACGCGTAAACCACCTGTTCAATGCTCTGGGCATTCAACTCGCGGGCAATGGTTTCCAGCTCATCGCGCAGCGGCTGGAACTCATCATCATTAAACAGACGCCCCCCACCCAGGCACGACCACGCCATAGGGCGGATACGGAGCTGTTGCAGCTGATCGAATGTGCCATCCAGCAGCAACGGCTGATGAACCGGGGAAATTTCTACCTGGTTGGTCGCCAGCGTAAACGGCAGGCGCGACTGCAGCAGCGCAAACTGCGCAGGCGTGAAGTTCGATACGCCAAAATGACGCACTTTTCCACTTTGATGCAGGTTCAGAAACGCTTCTGCCACTTCATCGGCATCCATTAACGGGTCTGGACGGTGGATCAGCAGCAGGTCGATATGATCCGTCGCCAGATTGACCAACGACTGCTCGGCACTCTTGATGATGTGCGCGCTGTCAGTGATGTAATGCCCCAGTACGTTTTCCGGTTTTGCCGTGGTGGCAATACCGCATTTGGTGACGATTTCCATACGCTCGCGCAGCGCCGGAACCTGCTTAAGCGCCTCACCGAACGCAGCTTCACATTGGTAGCCGCCATAAATATCAGCATGATCGACCGTAGTGATCCCTAAATCGAGATGCTCCTCAATGAAGCCCGCCAGCTGAAGGGGGGACATATTCCAGTCCATCAGACGCCAGTAGCCCATCACAAAACGGGAGAACTCCGGCCCCTGGGGAGAAAGGGTAATACGCTGAACCATAACATTTTCCTCAAGGAAGTAATGTCACGAGTATACGCAATTACCGTGTTAAAACAGTGAAGGTTGCTGGGGTTCTTCAGTTTCCCCCGCTTTGTTTGCGCGAATTTTGCGCAGAAGACGTTGTCGACAGAGACGAATAATGTCCTGTTTTTGCGTATCGCTAAAGTTTTGCCAGTTAAAACGCTCATCGCGGGTACGCATGCACCCACGGCAGTACCCGCGTTCATCCGCCTGACAAATTCCCCGGCACGGGCTCTGGATGGGGAAAAACTCCAGTTGCTCTGCCACACTCACCTCCAGAAACCGATTCTCACCTACAGTGAAGACGTTAAACGCCGCGCGTGCAAGGGCTTTACCACAGATTTGTGGCATTAAGGTTTCACTAATCTTCCCTCTCTATACTCGCTCAATCATTAAAATTACAGGTTTCTTTATCGATGTGGTTAATCAAAAAGTTACAATGTAACGACATTAAATTTACTCTGGGTTGTGCGTTTTTCTTTACTCTGCTGAATGCTCTCTTCATACAGCGCAGCTGGGCTATTATTGCGCCTGCGCAATTACACGACATTCTCTTTGCGGCTTCCGTCCCTCTGGTCCTTTTTTGCGGCTGGGTGATTGTTTTCAGTTTCCTCAATATTCCCTTTATCCGTAAACCGCTGCTGATCGTATTAACCATGGGATGCGCCGCAGCGACTTACTTCATGTATACCTACGGTGCAGTTATCGATCAGAACATGATTGTTAACGTGTTCGAGACGAACTCTCAGGAAGCCACCGCGCTGGTTACGCCACAAATGCTCCTGTGGATTGTCGTCGCCGGTGTTATTCCTTCCGTGGTGCTGGCCCTGACGCGCATCCGTGCCGGAAAATGGTGGTATGCCCTGCTGATGCGTTTTGCCGCGATGCTCGGTGCTCTGCTGATTATCATTCTGGTCGCTGCCGTATTCTATAAAGATTACGCATCGCTGTTCCGTAATAACAAAAGCATCGTCAAAATGGTCACCCCGGCGAACTACGTCAGCGGCATCATCAAATACAGCAAGACACGCTGGTTCGCAGGCGATCAAACGCTGGTACGCATTGGTGAAGATGCCCACAAAGGCCCGCTGATTTCTGGTCAACAAAAGAAAACCGTCCTGGTTCTGCTGGTCGGTGAAGCTTCACGTGCAGCAAACTACTCGCTGAATGGTTATGCGCGTGAAACCAACCCGCAGTTGAAAAAACAAAATATCATTAACTTCCCGCAGGCTTCCTCATGCGGGACGGAAACGGCGGTCTCTGTCCCCTGCATGTTCTCCGGCATGACGCGCCAGAAATACGATGCAGACCTGGCCCGCCACCAGGAAGGTCTGCTCGACGTGCTCGGTCACGCGGGTATCAACCTGCTCTGGCGTGATAATGACGGCGGCTGTAAAGGTGCCTGCGACCGCATACCCCATACGGACATGACCCAGTGGAAACTGGATCAGTTCTGCAAAGACAAATCCTGTATTGACGACGTGAACTTCTATCGTCTGGACAACGTGCTGGACGGACTGAAGCAGGATACCGTGCTGGTTATTCACCTGATGGGCAGCCACGGCCCGGCATACTACCGCCGTTACCCGGATAACTTCCGCCAGTTCACGCCAACCTGTGACACCAACGAGATTCAGGATTGCGATCACCAGGCGCTGATCAACACCTACGACAACACCATCCTGTATACCGACAGCATGGTAAGCAAAACAATCGATACGCTGAAGGCACGTCAGGACAGCATGAATACCGCGCTGATTTATCTCTCCGATCACGGTGAGTCGCTGGGTGAAAGCGGTATTTATCTGCACGGAACACCGTACATGCTGGCTCCTGAGCAGCAAACGCACATTCCATTTATGTTCTGGCTGTCCCCGGACTATACGAAGAACTTTGGCATTAACGAGCAATGTTTACGTGACCGTGCAGCAAAAGATGCGGTTTCACAGGACAATTTGTTCTCCACGGTTCTGGGTATGATGGATGTGAAATCAAAGGTTTATCAACAAAACCTGGATATTCTGAACGCGTGTCGTCAGTAAAATCACTTGTAATAGACCGAACGGTCTATTACAGTGCGGCCATGAGCAGAAATACTGAGCACGATACACGAGAACACCTACTGGCGACCGGCGAGCGTCTTTGTATGCATCGCGGGTTCACCGGTATGGGGCTGAGCGAGTTATTAAAAACCGCTGAGGTACCGAAGGGATCGTTTTATCACTACTTCCGATCCAAAGAAGCCTTCGGTGTGGCGATGCTGGAGCGGCACTATGCCTGCTACCATCAGCGCCTTGCCGCCCACTTCGCCAGCGGCGAAGGTAACTATCGGGATCGTGTTCTGAATTACTATCAGGAAACGCTGACGCAGTTCTGTCAGCAGGGCATCATCAGCGGTTGCCTGACGGTAAAACTCTCTGCTGAAGTGTGCGATCTTTCTGAAGATATGCGCACGGCGATGGATAAAGGTGCCAGTGGGGTGATCGCCCTGCTTGCGCAGGCGCTGGAGAAAGGTCGCAACGAAAAGACGTTGTCCTTCCCTGGTGAACCTTTAACTCAGGCACAGGTGTTATACGCTCTCTGGTTAGGCGCTAACCTGCAGGCCAAGATTTCTCGCAGTGCGGTGCCGCTCGAAAGCGCACTGGCACATGTGAAAAGCAGTATTACAACGCCTGGCGTAAATACCCTAAATAATTCGAGTTGCAGGAAGGCGGCAAGGGAGTGAATCCCCGGGAGCTTACACCAGTAAGTGACTGGGGTGAGCGAGTGCAGCCAACGCACATGCAACTTGAAGTATGACGGGTATAGCAGGTGTTTTTATTTACCTAATTACTAGTCGACTGGTCTACTCAGGAGTCTTTATGTCCGCTGAAAAATTATTTACCCCACTTAAAGTGGGTGCTGTTACCGCGCCAAACCGTGTGTTCATGGCTCCACTTACCCGCCTGCGTAGCATTGAGCCGGGTGACATCCCAACGCCTCTGATGGGTGAGTATTACCGTCAACGTGCCAGCTCTGGTCTGATCATCTCCGAAGCCACGCAGATTTCTGCCCAGGCAAAAGGCTACGCGGGCGCACCGGGTCTGCACAGCCCTGAACAGATCGCCGCCTGGAAGAAAATCACGGCCGGTGTTCACGCTGACGAAGGTCGCATTGCGGTTCAACTGTGGCACACCGGTCGTATCTCTCACAACAGCATCCAGCCTGGCGGCCAGGCACCGGTTTCCGCCTCAGCCCTGAGCGCAAACACCCGTACTTCCCTGCGTGATGAAAACGGTCATGCGATCCGCGTCGACACTTCCATGCCGCGTGCACTTGAGCTGGAAGAGATCCCGGGTATCGTGAATGATTTCCGCCAGGCCGTTGCGAATGCACGTGAAGCCGGTTTCGACCTGGTTGAACTGCACTCTGCCCACGGCTATCTGCTGCACCAGTTCCTGTCACCGTCTTCTAACCATCGTACCGACCAGTATGGCGGCAGCGTCGAAAACCGCGCTCGTCTGGTGCTGGAAGTGGTTGATGCGGTATGTAAAGAGTGGAGCGCAGACCGTATCGGCATCCGCGTCTCCCCAATTGGTTCTTTCCAGAACGTTGATAACGGTGCAAACGAAGAAGCGGATGCTCTGTACCTGATTGAGGAGCTGGCTAAACGTGGTATTGCTTATCTGCACATGTCTGAGCCTGACTGGGCTGGCGGCCAGCCTTACACCGAAGCCTTCCGTCAGAAAGTCCGCGAGCGTTTTAACGGCGTGATCATCGGTGCAGGTGCATACACACCTGAGAAAGCAGAAGATCTGATCAACAAAGGTCTGATCGACGCGGTGGCGTTTGGTCGTGACTATATTGCCAACCCGGATCTGGTTGCACGTCTGCAGCATAAAGCAGAACTGAATCCACAGCGCCCGGAAAGCTACTACGGTGGCGGCGCAGAAGGCTACACCGACTACCCTTCTCTGTAATCCCTCCCTTGTGCATTGATAGCGGCGATACTTCGCCGCTATACTAAAACATCGTTTCTGTTCAAAAAGATCATCCATTCCATTGGTTAATGAGGAAATTATGCGCCTACTTCACACCATGCTGCGCGTTGGCGACCTGCAACGTTCTATCAATTTCTACACTAACGTACTGGGTATGAAACTGCTGCGTACCAGTGAAAACCCGGAATACAAATACTCACTGGCGTTTGTGGGTTACGGCCTGGAAACGGATGAAGCGGTTATTGAGCTGACCTACAACTGGGGCGTAGATGCATACGAGCTGGGCACGGCATACGGTCATATCGCGCTGGAAGTGGATAACGCGGCTGAAGCCTGCGAACGCATCCGCAGCAACGGCGGTAACGTCACGCGGGAAGCCGGCCCGGTAAAAGGTGGAACGACCGTGATTGCATTTGTTGAAGATCCAGACGGTTACAAAATCGAACTGATTGAAGCCAAAGACGCTGGTCGCGGTCTGGGCAACTGATCCCGCAGGGCGCAATATGCGCCCGTAGTTTTACTGCATCCCCGCCCAAAATTTGCCATAATGCGCTCTGCTTTTTTCCCCTTGTAAGAGACCCTGATGTCCGATAACGCTCAATTTACCGGTCTGTGCGACCGTTTTCGTGGTTTTTATCCCGTTGTCATTGATGTAGAAACAGCCGGATTTAACGCTAAAACCGATGCGCTGCTTGAAATTGCCGCCATCACGCTGAAGATGGATGAACAGGGCTGGCTTACTCCGGACACCACGCTGCATTTCCACGTTGAACCGTTTGAGGGGGCAAACCTCCAGCCAGAAGCGCTGGCCTTTAACGGTATCGACCCGAAAAACCCACTGCGCGGCGCGGTGAGTGAATACGAAGCCCTTCACGCCATTTTTAAAATGGTGCGTAAAGGCATGAAAGATAATGACTGTAGCCGTGCCATTATGGTGGCCCATAACGCCACGTTCGATCACAGCTTTACGATGGCCGCTGCCGAACGCGCGTCACTTAAGCGCAACCCCTTCCACCCGTTTGTGACGTTTGATACTGCGGCACTGAGTGGTCTGGCGCTGGGGCAAACGGTTTTATCCAAAGCCTGCATCACGGCGGGTATTGATTTTGACGGTACGCAGGCGCATTCCGCGCTATATGACACGGAACGTACGGCTGAACTGTTCTGCGAAATTGTGAACCGCTGGAAACGTCTGGGCGGCTGGCCGCTGCCGATGGGTGAAGACGCAGGCCAGGAATAGCGGGCCCAGCGTAAAAAAAGCGACCTTAAAAGGTCGCTTTTTTGTCTGCACAGAAAACTTATTCTGCGTCCGGCTCTTCCGTTTTGTACTTCGCCGCCGTCTCTTTGATCAGCTGCTGCAGTTCGCCACGCTGATACATTTCAATCAGGATGTCGCAACCGCCCACCAGCTCACCGTCTACCCACAGCTGTGGGAAAGTCGGCCAGTTTGCGTATTTAGGCAGCTCAGCGCGAATATCCGGGTTCTGCAGGATATCAACGTAAGCAAAACGTTCACCACAGGCAGACAGCGCCTGAACCGCTTGCGCGGAGAAACCGCAGCTTGGCAGCTTCGGAGAACCTTTCATGTACAGGAGAATCGGGTTTTCAGCGATCTGGCGCTGGATTTTTTCAATAGTGGTGCTCATGTCTTGCTTCCTTTAACTTCTGTTACGGCATTCGTCTGACATTGTAGCGGTTCAGACAGACATCGGAAAATAACATTTTTGTCACGTCTTATTATTTTAACGATTGTCGCTAAAAGTTGCATTCTAAATGGTGCTTATCCCTGTTCCCCGCAGGGTTTTGCTTAGGGAGTGAACAATAGTGCGACAAATCGATGAATTTTTTTGCACTTGCTAACGAAACATAATTTTAGATTGAAAAATGCTATTAACTTCTCGGGTTTTTATAGATTAGAATCGTCGGGCTTTGTAAATCACACGCAGGTATTATAGATGGCCTGCCTTTACCAGGGGACTGCCCAGTGGCGCGGATAAATAAAATCTCGATCACGCTCTGTGCTTTACTGTTTACAACACTCACTTTCACGCCAGTGGCGAACGCCTCTCAGCAGGCGCGGCATTCTGCTGTGCAAAAAACGCATCTGGCGAAGAGCACAGAACGTAATAAAAAAACCACCAGTAAGAACGAAAAGAAGAAAACCACCACTCAGACCAAACAAACCGCCTCCAGCAAGACAAAAACAAAGCCTTCCCGCACCGCCCACTCCACAAAGAGTAAAGCCTCGCAAACTGCCGCTAACCTCATGACTGAAAAGTGTACCGTGCGTAAAGGTCATAAAACGAAATGCACGAAAGTCCCTAAAAAATTAGCGGAAGTGCATAAGGTTCGCGTGCAGAAAGCACAAAAAACGGCGATGAATAAACTGATGGGGCAAATCGGCAAACCGTACCGCTGGGGGGGAACCTCACCACGTACCGGTTTTGACTGTAGCGGCCTGGTCTATTACGCCTATAAAGATCTGGTGAAGTTCCGCATTCCACGTACCGCCAATGAAATGTACCACCTGCGCGATGCCTCTCCGGTTGACCGTGGTGAACTGGAAAGCGGCGATCTGGTCTTCTTCCGCACCCAGGGTCGCGGAATGGCCGATCACGTCGGCGTCTACGTTGGCAACGGGAAATTCATCCAGTCACCGCGCAGCGGCCAGGATATTCAAATCACCTCTCTGAGCGAAGACTACTGGGTGCGCCACTATGTGGGTGCGCGCCGCGTCATGACACCGAATACTATCCGCTGATCCCTGCCCTGCCGCTACCGTGGCAGGGTAAGTTCCTCTTTTGAATGCCCTTTCAATTTGCTACTCTATCCTCGTTGTGCGTATGGCTATACGCAACATAAAAAACAATAAGGAGAGAAGCAATGTCGTTCGAATTACCTGCACTACCGTATGCAAAAGACGCCCTGGCCCCACACATTTCTGTGGAGACCCTGGAATACCATTACGGCAAACATCATCAGACGTATGTCACCAATCTGAACAATCTGATCAAAGGCACCGATTTCGAAGGCAAAACGCTGGAAGAGATCGTACGCAGTTCAGAAGGTGGCGTATTCAACAACGCGGCTCAGGTGTGGAACCACACCTTCTACTGGCACTGCCTGGCTCCGAACGCCGGTGGAGAACCTGTTGGTGAACTGGCTGCCGCCATTAACGCCGCATTCGGCAGCTTCGCGGATTTCAAAGCGAAGTTTACTGATGCAGCAATCAAAAACTTCGGTTCTGGCTGGACCTGGCTGGTAAAAGAAGCTGATGGCAAACTGGCTATCGTTTCTACCTCTAACGCAGGCACGCCACTGACCACCAGCGCAACGCCGCTGATGACCGTGGATGTGTGGGAACACGCTTACTACATCGACTACCGCAACGCGCGTCCTAACTATCTGGAGCACTTCTGGGCACTGGCTAACTGGGACTTTGTGGCGAAGAACTTCGCTGCATAAGAGATACGCAGAAGGGTTCGCCCTTCTGCGTTTTTGTTTATTCTGCGACGCAGGCCGTTTCAGGTTGTTTACGACCTGACATCATCACTAACAGCAGGCCCAGTGCGGCAATGATTGCCCCCATCACCGGCACAAAGCTGTAACCCAGCCCACCTGAAATCACGGCCCCACCGGCCGCCGCTCCCAGCGCATTACCCAGGTTGAATGCCCCGATATTGACGGAAGACGAAAGACCCGGTGCTTCATGGGCGACACGCATCACGCGCATCTGCAGCGGAGGAACCACGGCAAACGTTGCCGCACCCCATACCACCATCGCAATAGCTGCCCCCAGCTCGTTACGCGCCAACCACGGGATCGCCACCATGATGACTATCAGCAGAGTTAAAAAGCCTTTCAGCGTTCCATTCACCGAACGATCGGCCAGTTTCCCGCCGAGATAGTTGCCGATGGAAAAGCCCACGCCGATCAACACCAGCATCGCGGTAATAAAGACCGGCGCTGCGTGGGTGATATCATGTAGCACCGGGGAAATATAGGTGTAGAGGGTGAACATCGCCCCGGCCCCCAGCACAGTGGTCAGCAGCGCGGAAAGTACCTGAGGGCGCATCAGCACCGCCAGCTCTTTGCGTACTTCAGGGCGTTCACCGACACTGCCTTTTGGCAGGGAGAAGAACAGCGCCACCATCGCGACCACCCCCAACGCAGCGGTGGCGAGGAAAGACATACGCCAGCCAATCACTTCTCCCAGCCAGGTGGCAGCAGGCACGCCACCAATATTGGCGATCGTCAGCCCCATAAACATGGTTGCCACCGCGCTGGCTTGCTTGTGTTTTGGTACCACACTTGCCGCCACAACAGACCCCAGCCCAAAGAATGCGCCGTGGTTAAGACTGGTCAGGATCCGTGACAGCATCAGCGTGGTGTAATCCGGTGAAATGGCGGAGAGCACATTGCCCAGCGTAAAGATAGCCATCAGGAAAATCAGCGCATTGCGCCGGGCGCGATGCGAAAGCAGCAGCGTCATCAGCGGAGCCCCCACCATCACACCAATGGCATAAGCACTGATTAACATACCGGCCGCAGGGATAGAGACGTCCACGCCCCGGGCGATAACAGGCAGTAACCCCATTGGGGAGAATTCAGTGGTGCCAATCCCGAAAGCGCCAATCGCCAGGGCCAGCAGAGGAAAATTGATTTTCATGAGTCAACTCCGGATGCCGTGTCATCACGCGACACAGAACAAAGAAGTCAAAAGCATGACATCAATCACAAAAAATGAGAAGTTAACAAATTGGCAAAAGATTTTTGCCAGAGGAGTAACAATCGGGAGATCCGGAGGGCGAGTACACTCTCCCTCCGCGTAAATCAGTGCAATGCAGCAGTCAGACCGCCAGCCACAATCAAAGCCAGCACAATAACGGTGGTCACCAGTGAAAACTTCAGATCGGAACTCATCAATTTTTCTCCTTTTAATCCCCACACGGAAAGTGAGCTTGCTCATTTTTACACAGTTTACATCAAAAATCTTCCTGGATTTAAACTGATAACCACTTTTGCTCTTCCCCTTTTCATCAAGATAGGACAAAATTCCACGCTAAATTTATTAGCGTACCGGCCATTGACCCCCTCCTGACGTCCCGTGTCGTTTTCCTGGCGTGCCGCAATTCAAAAGTTGCGAGATAAGGGTGAGAGAAGGCAAACGTTTACCTTCCAGTTTTTCAGGAGCTTAGGATATGGTCTGGAGTGACATTTAATGGCAACAATTAAAGACGTAGCAAAACGCGCAAACGTTTCCACTACAACCGTATCACATGTAATTAACAAAACCCGCTTTGTTGCGGAAGAGACGCGTAATGCCGTTTGGGCAGCCATCAAAGAACTGCACTACTCACCAAGTGCGGTGGCTCGCAGCCTCAAGGTTAATCACACCAAATCCATTGGTTTGCTGGCCACCAGCAGTGAAGCGGCCTATTTTGCCGAGATCATTGAAGCGGTAGAGAAAAACTGTTTCCAGAAAGGCTACACCCTGATTCTGGGCAACGCATGGAACAGCATTGAAAAACAGCGTGCCTACCTGTCGATGATGGCACAAAAGCGCGTGGATGGCCTTCTGGTGATGTGTTCCGAATACCCGGAGTCTGTTCTTTCCATGCTGGAAGAGTACCGCCATATTCCGATGGTGGTCATGGACTGGGGTGAAGCGCGCGCCGATTTCACCGATTCCGTCATCGATAACGCCTTTGAAGGTGGTTATATGGCAGGTCGTTATCTGGTCGAGCGCGGCCACCGCGAGATTGGCGTGATCCCGGGTCCGCTTGAGCGCAATACCGGTGCCGGTCGTCTGGCGGGCTTTATGAAAGCGATGGAAGAAGCGCTGATCACCGTACCGGAAAACTGGATTGTGCAGGGCGACTTTGAGCCGGAATCCGGTTATCGCGCCATGCAGCAGATTGTCTCCCAACAGCACCGCCCCACCGCCGTCTTCTGTGGCGGGGACATCATGGCGATGGGCGCACTCTGTGCGGCGGATGAGCTGGGTCTGCGCGTGCCGCAGGATATTTCTGTGATCGGGTATGACAACGTGCGTAACTCGCGCTTCTTCACCCCGGCGCTGACCACCATTCACCAGCCGAAAGACTCACTGGGTGAAACGGCCTTCAATATGCTGATGGACAGGATCGTCAGCAAGCGCGAAGAGTCACAGTCCATTGAAGTTCACCCGCGTCTCATCGAACGTCGTTCCGTTGCGGATGGTCCATTCCGCGACTACCGTCGTTAATCGCCATACGGAGCCAGCTAAGCTGGCTCCCGTAGCCACTCCCGGTTCAGCGTTTCACTGTCTCCCAGATAATCCAGTAGCCAGGCCATCGCGGGCGATACATCGTTTTGTTGCCAGGTCAGACAGCAGGCCGCATCCGGGAACGGATTCTCCAGCGTCAGCGCAACCCATTCGCCGGTGTCGATCCTCGGACGGGCAAAATGGACAGGCACCATCCCCACGCACAGCCCGGCGCTGAGACAGGTCGCAGAAGATGCCCAGTCCGGCGCAACCACCCGTCGCTGGTTATCCAGCAGCCAGGTAATACGCTTGGGTAGCGAACGCGAGGTATCTTCCAGCACCAGCGACGGCCAGTTGCGTAGTGTATCGTCACTCAGCGGCCCCTCCATTGCTGCCAGCGGGTGATCGCTGGCCACCACACATTTCCAGCTCAGCATCCCCATATCGCGAAACGCATAGCGCCCCCCAACGGGGATTGCCTGGGTCGCGCCAATCGCCATCTCTACCCTGCCGTCCGCCAGCGCATCCCAGACACCGTTGAACACCTCCTGCGACACGCGCAGCTCGACATCCGAGAAATGGCGATAAAAATCAACAACCATCTGCCGGGTACGTTCGGGTTTGACGATGTTATCCACGGCAATGGAAAGATGCCCTCGCCAGCCGTTGGCTATCTGCTGACACTGTTCACGGGTGATCTGCATTTTTTTGATAACAGAACGCCCTTCTTTCAAAAACCACGCTCCTGCGGGCGTTAATTCCACATCGCGATGACGCCGCTCAAACAGCGGTACTGCCAGCCACTCCTCCAGCTGACGCACCGTATAGCTGATCGCCGACGGGACACGGTGCAGCTCCTGCGCTGCACCACTAAAGCTGCCGTTGCGTGCGACAGCATCCACGACTTCAAGAGAATAATCTGACCACATTTTCTGCCTGCAAAAAATTTGAATGCACCCGCCAAATATTAGCGTTTCACAAGCCGGTTTGCACTCCCTACACTCTGCGCCAACATACCCCTGCCTCCTTAAAGAGAATAAAACCATGCAACCCAGGAAAGGATTTTTAGTCTGGCTCGGCGGCTTAAGCGTGCTGGGCTTTTTAGCCACCGATATGTACCTGCCCGCTTTCGCCGCGATGCAGGAAGATTTACAAACGCCAGCTGCAGCCATCAGCGCCAGCCTGAGTCTGTTCCTCGCCGGTTTTGCCTTCGCACAGCTGCTCTGGGGGCCGCTCTCCGACCGCTTCGGCCGTAAACCTGTGTTGTTACTGGGTCTGGCTATTTTTGCCGTGGGCTGTCTGGGCATGTTATGGGTACGCGATGCGGCCTGGCTGCTGGTGTTGCGCTTTGTTCAGGCTGTCGGCGTCTGCGCCGCTGCCGTGACCTGGCAGGCGCTGGTGACTGACTATTACCCGGCGTCACGCACCAACCGCATTTTCGCCACCATTATGCCGCTGGTGGGCCTCTCACCGGCACTCGCCCCGCTGCTGGGCAGCTGGATCCTGGCGCATTTCGACTGGCAGGCGATCTTCGCCACGCTGTTTGCCATTACTCTGGTGTTGATGCTGCCGGCATTCGCCCTCAAACCTGCACATAAAAAAGAGACGCATACCGGGGCAAAACCCATTACGTTTATTTCGTTACTGCGCACCAAAGCCTACCGTGGAAACGTACTGATTTACGCCGCCTGTTCCGCGAGCTTCTTCGCCTGGCTGACCGGTTCACCGTTTATTCTGCACGATATGGGGTATAGCCCGGCCGCCATCGGTCTGAGCTATGTTCCGCAAACTATCGCCTTCCTGGTCGGTGGCTACGGTTGTCGCGCCGCGCTGCAAAAATGGGAGGGTCAGCAAATGCTGCCCTGGTTACTGGGTCTGTATGCATTAAGCGTGATAGGTACCTGGTCTGTTGGCTTTATCCCACACGTTGGTCTGGCCGAAATTTTGATTCCATTCTGTGTAATGGCGGTCGCTAACGGTGCTATTTACCCTATCGTCGTGGCGCAGGCGTTACGTCCGTTCCCACAGGCGACAGGGCGTGCAGCTGCGCTGCAAAACACCCTGCAACTGGGTTTGTGCTTCCTGGCAAGCCTGGTGGTTTCTGCACTGATTGCCACGCCGCTGTTGACCACCACCAGCGTGATGCTGGTTACCGTTGCGCTGGCCGCCATTGGCTATCGTATGCAGTCATCAGCACAACGTGAGCAGAATGACAGCACTCAGGCGGAAACCACACATGCATAATCGCACCCGAAATTATGTTGCATTTCAGTGATTAGGTTGCTAAGAATTTTTTATTGAATCACCAAATTTTGAGGCCTATACTAAATTTGGTTCGATTAAATACGATAAATATTAAGTGTTAACGGGAGCCGGAGTGCTCCCGTTTTACCAGGGAAGGCATTTCGGCAAGGGTTATCTCCCTTCCTCTGTTCTACGTCGGATACTAGCCTCGCGGTTAATTACCGTGAGATTTCTCACAAACCATAAAAAGCGTCTACGCTGTTTGAAGGTTCTGATCACAGCAAGGTGATGGAGAAGCTATGAGTTCATCGTGTATAGAAGAAGTCAACATTCCGGACGATAACTGGTCCCGGATCGTCAGTGAGCTGTTAGGCCGTGCAGGCATCACGATTAACGGATCGTCCCCTTCCGATCCGCAGGTTAAGCATCCCGATTTTTTTAAACGCGTATTGCAGGAGGGATCGTTAGGCCTGGGTGAAAGCTATATGGACGGCTGGTGGGAATGTGAACGGCTGGATATCTTTTTCTCCAGCGTGTTACGCGCGGGTCTGGAAAACCAACTCCCTCGCAACCTGAAAGACACGCTGCGTGTCGCCTCTACCCGTTTGTTCAATCTGCAAAATAAAAAACGGGCGTGGATCGTCGGCAAAGAGCATTACGATCTGGGTAACGACCTGTTCAGCCGTATGCTCGACCCTTTCATGCAATACTCCTGCGCCTACTGGAAAGAGGCGTCCACCCTTGAAGAGGCACAGCAGGATAAGTTGCGTTTGATTTGCGAAAAACTGCAGTTACAGCCCGGTATGCGGGTGCTGGATATTGGCTGTGGCTGGGGTGGGCTGGCGTATTTTATGGCGAAACACTACGGCGTCAGCGTAGTGGGTGTCACTATTTCCGCTGAACAGCAAAAAATGGCGCAGGAACGCTGTCAGACGCTGGATGTTGATATCCGGCTTCAGGATTACCGTGATCTGAACGAACAGTTCGACCGTATTGTGTCCGTTGGCATGTTCGAGCATGTGGGCCCTAAAAATTACGCGACTTACTTCGCGGTGGCGGATCGTAATTTGAAACCTGACGGTATCTTCTTATTGCATACCATCGGTTCTAAGCGCACTGACAATAACGTTGACCCGTGGATCAACAAATACATCTTCCCGAACGGGTGTTTACCCTCCGTACGCCAGATAGCGAACGCCAGTGAGCCTCATTTCGTTGTCGAAGACTGGCATAACTTCGGCGCGGATTACGACACCACGTTGATGGCATGGCACACACGTTTTCAGGAGTCCTGGCCAGAGATTGCGGACAACTATTCCGAGCGATTTAAACGGATGTTTAGCTATTACCTGAATGCCTGCGCAGGCGCGTTCCGGGCGCGAGATATTCAGCTCTGGCAGGTGGTCTTTAGCCGTGGGATTGAACATGGGCTCCGTGTCGCCCGATAAAAATAACCCCGGATATCCGGGGTTATTTTTATTCTTCGTCTGCTGCTTTTATTACTGCGGCCTCTTTTGCCGCCAGCACACGCTCAACGGTATCCACTACCGCCTGGGTTTGCGGATCAATTTCGATATTCACACGATGACCCAGTTTTTTCGCCCCCAGCGTGGTGCGCTGGAGAGTTTCAGGAATTAAATGCACGCAAAAACGCGTTGGCGTCACTTCCCCTACCGTCAGGCTAATACCATCAATACCAATAAATCCTTTATACAGGACGTATTTCATTAATGTCGGGTCCTGCATTTTAAACCAGATTTGACGGTTATTTTCCGACGTCACGATTTTCGCCACTTCTGCGGTTGTCATGATATGGCCCGACATCAGATGACCGCCAATCTCATCGCTGAACTTCGCCGCCCGCTCGACGTTTACGGTATCCCCCACCGCCAGCTCACCCAGATTGGTAATGCGCAGTGTTTCTTTCATTAAATCAAAGCTAATCTGGTTACCGTTTATTTCGGTCACCGTCAGGCAACAGCCGTTATGTGCAATCGAGGCTCCGGTTTCAATGCCCTCGAGCATATATTCCGGCAACTCCACCACGTGAGTGCGGAAATTGGGTTTTTCATCAATAGACACCACTTTGGCGGTGCCCTGCACAATACCAGTAAACATGCTTACAACTCCTGTTTTTTCCGGACGGTGGTGACACCGTTTAATCCCACCACAATAACAGTTGGAAAAACAGGTTGCCAGCAGAGCGCATTTTCTGGCGATTTTTTCACTAGATAATTAGTTAAACCCAGCTACAATAGCGGGTACTCCCCTGCATTTTCTTCTTGCTGCCAGTTACGGCGGCTTTTTTAGTCTCTCAAATAACAACAATATAAAGGTGTTCACGTGCAGAAGTACACGAACGAAGCGCGCCAGTTATTGGCACTGGCTATACCAGTGATCATCGCGCAAGTGGCCCAGACCGCAATGGGATTTGTGGATACGGTGATGGCGGGTGGCTACAGTGCCACCGACATGGCTGCCGTTGCGATAGGTACCTCCATCTGGCTCCCGGCTATTCTATTCGGCCACGGCCTGCTGCTGGCGCTCACGCCAGTCATCGCTCAGCTAAATGGCTCCGGACGACGCGATCGCGTTGCCCATCAGGTTCACCAGGGATTCTGGCTGGCCGGGTGTGTCTCGGTACTCATCATGGTGGTGCTCTGGAACGCCGGCCATATCATCCGCGCCATGCATAATATTGACCCGGCTCTCGCCGATAAAGCCGTCGGCTATCTGCGTGCCCTGCTCTGGGGCGCACCGGGCTACCTGTTCTTCCAGGTGGCACGTAACCAGTGTGAAGGTCTGGCTAAAACCAAACCGGGTATGGTGATGGGCTTTATCGGCCTGCTGGTGAACATTCCGGTGAACTATGTCTTTATTTACGGTCACTTCGGTATGCCGGAACTTGGCGGCGTAGGCTGTGGCGTGGCGACAGCGGCAGTGTATTGGGTGATGTTCTTCAGCATGCTCACCTTCATTAAACATGCCCGTTCCATGCGTGATATTCGTAATGAACACCGATTCAGCACACCGGACTGGAGCATCCTGACGCGTCTGGTACAGTTGGGGCTTCCTATTGCGCTGGCGCTGTTTTTTGAGGTGACACTGTTCGCCGTTGTTGCTCTGCTGGTCTCCCCGCTGGGCATTGTGAACGTTGCAGGACACCAGATTGCGCTGAACTTCAGCTCCCTGATGTTCGTCCTGCCGATGTCACTGGCAGCTGCCGTGACCATCCGCGTGGGCTTCCGTCTGGGACAGGGTTCAACTCTTGATGCACAAACCGCCGCACGTACCGGGCTGGCCGTGGGGGTCTGTATGGCAGCCTGTACGGCACTCTTTACCATCACGCTGCGTGAGCAAATTGCCCTGCTCTACAATGACAACCCGGAGGTTGTGGCGCTCGCATCACACCTGATGCTGCTGGCTGCCGTGTATCAGCTTTCCGATTCTATTCAGGTGATCGGCAGCGGCGTGCTGCGCGGGTATAAAGATACGCGTTCCATTTTCTTTATCACCTTCATTGCTTACTGGGTGCTGGGCCTGCCGTGTGGTTACATCCTGGCGCTCACCGACCTGGTGGTTGATCGCATGGGGCCAGCCGGTTTCTGGATGGGCTTTATCATCGGTCTGACCTCCGCCGCCATCATGATGATGATGCGTATGCGCTTCCTGCAACGCCAGCCATCGACGGTGATTTTGCAACGCGCCGCGCGTTAAATGGGCAGTAGCCGCCTGCTGGCGGCTACTTTCTCTTCACTTTGCGCGGTAATGAAGCAATCACGTGAAATCAGAGAGAAAAATGCATTTTCCCTCTTGCCTCATTGAGGCTGTGCCGCTAATATTCGTCCCCGTTGTCACCGACAACACGTTGCGTTCATAGCTCAGTTGGTTAGAGCACCACCTTGACATGGTGGGGGTCGTTGGTTCGAGTCCAATTGAACGCACCATTCTGCGTCCGTAGCTCAGTTGGTTAGAGCACCACCTTGACATGGTGGGGGTCGGTGGTTCGAGTCCACTCGGACGCACCATTTCAGTTTTCCTGATTTGGTGCATTCCCCCTTAAAAAATCCCGCATATTACGCCTTGTTTCATCCCACTCTGTAATAGCTCTCTGCAGACTCAAAACGTTTTACACCGCATGCATACCCGTCGTGTAAAAACAGCCCAAAGCACCCTTATCCGCTGGGATACGATTTTCAGGTGCTTTCGGAATACAAAAAAGCGTCAGTCGTTACTCGAAGAAGACGTCCGGGTTTTCAGACAGCGAGATGAACGTTTTCGTCTCTTTATCCAGCGCACGAATGTCGCCGCTTTCAATGTCATATACCCAGCCGTGCAGGCGGATAGCATTGTTGCGTAGCCCCACCGCAACCGATGGGTGCGTTTTAATGTTGCTCAACTGCGCAAACACGTTTTCCTGCACCATCGCGTTCACTTTATCGGTAGGGTTATCCCAGGTTTTATTCTCAATAACCGCTTTTGCCGCATCAGCGTAGCGCAGCCAGTGGGAAACCGCAGGCATCGGCTCCAGGTTCGCGTTGTCGGCAATCGCCTTCATCGCACCACAGTTAGAGTGGCCGCAGATCACGATATCCGTTACGCCTAACGCCACCACGGCATATTCGATGGTGGCAGAGACACCGCCTGGCTCAGGCCCGAAAGGTGGCACAATGTTGCCAGCATTACGAATGACAAAGAGCTGTCCCGGTTCTTGCTGGGTGACCAGTTCCGGAACCAGGCGACTGTCGGAGCAGGAGATGAACAGCGCTTTGGGATTCTGGCTGGACGCTAAACTGCGGAAGAGCTCTTTACGTTGCGGAAAAACCTCTTTTTGAAAGTTGAGGAAACCTTCAATGATATGTTGCATAGCAATATCTCTTTTATCTGTTTTGAGTTTAGGCACGATCTGGATCACACTCTGAAAGTTTACCCACCGCGCTTTACTTCAGACAAGCAATATATTTCTGGCCCGACCGCTGCACAATCTCACTGGCCTTCGCCAGGATGTTCTGACCTTCGAATGCGCCATAGAGCCGTTCAAACATCTTGCCCTGCAAATGGTGCATCACCCGTTCGACCGTGCCCGCCGACAGCGGGAGCATATTAGGGTAGCTCCACATAAACGAGACAGCATTTTTCCCCGGCGTCACCTGCAAAATATCACCTGCCAGTAAAACCCCCTCTCCGTCATGCCAGTGCAGCACCGTGCCGCCCGCAAAGTGACCGCCAGTCCGCAGCAGCGTCACCGACGGCATGATGTCCAGCGCGTCTCCCTCCCAGAAGTGGATCGCGGTGCTGCTACGCATCACCCATTCTCTGTCGCTGGCATGTAAATAGACAGGAGCATCGAAGGCCGCGGCCCAGTCCTGCATCGTGGTGTAATAATGGGGGTGCGAAATCGCGATCGCGCTGATACCGCCCAGCGCCGCGATCAACGTTTTGGTTGCCGGGTCGAGGTTCGCGATGCAATCCCACAGAATATTGCCTTGCGGAGTGAGTAACAGAATTGCGCGCTGGTTAATGGCAAAGGACGGTACCGTTCTGATGCTGAACAGCCGTGGTTCGAGCTGCTGCCATGTGTTGGTATGGGTGGCTGTCAACGCAGCCACATCAATCCATTCCTGACCAGTCACCGGAACATACTGGCGTTCATCCTCGCAAATCGGGCATCTGTCTGGCGTTATCCCATAAGAAGTACCGCAGGCTTTACAGAGTGTAATCATGCGCTTTCCTCAGCAATTAAGCTCTGAGTATGGCAGGGATTATCCTTATGTGCTGCGCGCTACATTGCCGGCGTTTTTTGCCCTATACTGTGCCAGTATCAAAAACCGAACAAAGCAGGTGCAACATGGAAATTGATCTCGATAACTTAGTCTTTAATGGACTGGATGAAGCAGAAGAGCGCAACGCGGAACGTCTGGACGACGCAGACAAAAAAGCCCAGGCGATTGTTGCTGACGATGACTGCGGCGATGCCTGCAAAATCTGATCGCGAAGCACCGGACACCCCGGTGCTTTTTTATTGGTGTGACTTTTTCAGCCCATCCCTTTGCGCGTGATGTCTCCTTCCCGGCAGTAAACCGACGCTCGCTTTCCCCAGCGGTTTCGCACAGCTCATTCCAGTACATTTCGCGCGTGCGGCGCAGTTCAGCGTGGCGTTTTATCATGGAACCACTCCGGGTCGATGTTGGCAACGTCCACGCCATACAGGCTGGCGACAGGCAGTATTGACTCAAGAACACGTTGCGCGCTGTTCTCCGCATTCGCAGGTCGGGTCGCCAAAAACCGCCGTAACGTGCTTATCCACTTTTTCATCGTCTTTACCCCTTTCGCTCAACATGCCCTCAGTTAAGCACCCAAATTCTGTGCAGGGGAAATACCAATATCCACTGTTGATGTGCAGGATCCGCAAATAGCCCCATTTCTTCACCTGTCAGTAACACCTTGTTCACTAATGCTTTTTCACTCATAGCAAAGAACAATTTCTTATTTGGCGAGAACGTTCGCTTATGGGAGCGTAACCG
This sequence comes from Enterobacter cloacae, assembly GCA_014169315.1. Taxonomy (NCBI): domain Bacteria; kingdom Pseudomonadati; phylum Pseudomonadota; class Gammaproteobacteria; order Enterobacterales; family Enterobacteriaceae; genus Enterobacter; species Enterobacter cloacae. The sequence goes on from AP022133.1 coordinate 2,742,470, forward strand.
GACAAAACAACAATGAGGGGCAGACGTATTACTATGGCAGAAAATAAAAAAGGATATCAAAAACAGGCCATTGCGCTGGGTTTACTGGTGGCGGGCGGCATGCTTTCTCTGCAGGCACAGGCAGATCAACTGGCGGATATCAAGGCCGCAGGGGTGGTAAAAGTCGCCACGTTTGACGCCAACCCACCGTTTGGTGCAATCGATGCCCAAACCCATAACATCGTAGGTTATGACGTCGATTTTGCCCACGCACTGGCAAAAGCGCTGGGCGTGAAGCTTGAGCTGGTTGCCACCAACCCGGCCAACCGTATTCCTCTGCTGCAGTCCGGCAAAGCGGATTTGATTGTGGCAGATATCACCATCACCCCGGAACGTGCGCAGGTCGTTGATTTCTCAACCCCCTATTTCGTCACCGGACAACAGTTCCTGGTTCCGGCCAAATCGGCCAATAAGCTGGACGACTATAGCCGGGCGCGTATTGGCGCGGTAAAAGGAACAACGGGTGAACAGGCTCTGCATCAGCGCTTCCCGCAGTCCCGCGTGCTCTCTTATGACGATATTCCGCTGGCGCTGACGGCGTTGCGTAACGGTAATGTGCAGGCGATCACTCAGGACAGTACCATCCTGGCAGGTCTGCTGGCGCAGGCTCCGGATAAAGCCAACTTCAAAATTCTGCCCGACCTGCTCAGCAAAGAAGAGATTGGCGTCGGCGTGAAAAAAGGCGAAACGGCACTGCTGAAGGTCGTCAATGATGAACTGGTGAATCTGGAGAAAAGTGGCCAGGCCGCCAGAATTTATGATGTCTGGTTTGGCCCACAAACCCAATCCCCACAGCCTCGCGCCTTTAAAATAGAAGCCCAGTAATATGCTCTCAGGTTTATTTTCACGCTCCGCGGCTCGTGCCGCGGATTTTTCACATCTGGAACATGCCAGCGTCGAGTTTCGTGACATCGTCAAACGCTACGGGGACCATCACGTTTTAAAAGGCATTAACCTCAGCATTATGCCTGGCGAAGTGGTTGCTATCCTCGGCCCTTCGGGTTCCGGTAAATCGACCCTAATCCGGCTTATCAACCAGCTTGAAACCCTGAACGGCGGCGAAATCCTGATCGACAACACCCCTACCGGGCAGCTGTCCGGTGCGGCACTGCGCCAGCTACGCAGCCGCGTTGGGTTTGTGTTCCAGCAATTTAATCTCTACGCCCATCTCACCGCCAGCCAGAATATCACCCTGGCTCTGGAACATGTTCACGGCTGGAAGCCGCAGCCCGCACAGGAACGGGCGCTGGCATTGCTGGAAAACGTGGGGATGCTGGAAAAAGCCCACCATTTTCCCGCCGAGCTTTCTGGCGGCCAGCAACAGCGCGTGGCAATTGCCCGCGCCCTGGCCTCTTCCCCGCAAATCATCCTGTTCGATGAACCTACCTCCGCGCTCGATCCGGAAATGATCGGCGAAGTCTTGTTCGTGATGAAAGCCCTTGCCCACAGCGGGATCACCATGATTGTGGTGACACATGAGATGCAATTTGCCCGGGAAATTGCCGACCGGATTGTCTTTATCGACGGCGGACAGATTCTGGAAACCGCACCGCCGGAGCAATTTTTCAGTCAGCCGTCGCATCCGCGTGCGCAGCGTTTCCTGCAAAAAGTGCTGAACCCGCTGCATCAGGAGCATCTGTAATGCCCGCGCTCGACTGGCAGGGCGTGCTGACCGGACAGCCCCTGCAATGGATTTTATCCGGTTTTTTGACCACGCTGTGGGTCACGCTCGCCGGGGCGATTCTGGCAAGCCTTCTCGCCCTGCTTTTTCTGCTCCTGCGCCTCTCCGGTGGACGGTTTGGCAATGGGGTCGTCAGTAGCTGGGTCTCACTGTTTCGCAATACCCCCTTACTGGTGCAACTGCTGTTCTGGTATTTCGCGGCCTGGAACGGGCTTCCCCTCGCATTTCGCGATCTGGTGAACGCAGATCACAGCTGGTCGATCCTGCCGGGTGGTGTCTGGTGGTTCACGCCCGAGTTTTTATGTTCCGCCTGGGGATTGGGGGTGTTCACCTCCGCCTTTTTAATTGAAGAGGTGGAGTCCGGGCTACGTTCCGTCCCGGCCGGGCAACGGGAGGCGGCGCTGGCACAGGGGTTCTCTGCGTGGCGGCTGTTTCGCTATATCCTTCTGCCGCAAAGCCTGGCTAATGCCTGGCAGCCTGTTGTCGGGCAATATCTCAACCTGATGAAACTCTCCTCACTCGCCAGCGGAATTGGCTTTGCAGAGCTGACCTACCAGGTGCGGCAGATTGAAAGCTACAACGCTCATGCGCTGGAGGCGTTTACCGTGGGAACCGTACTGTACTTGCTCACTGGCGTGGCGATGGGCATGGCGCTGGTGCGCATTGGCCCCTCTGTGAAACGGAAACACCACGCGACTGTCGCAACAGGAAGTGAAAAACATGATTGCCGGACTTAATGTTATTACGGATAACCTGGATTATCTGCTGTGGGGACGTGCGGCAGCCGGTGAGCCTGGCGGGGTATTGCTCTCGTTACTGATGGCCGCTGGCGCGGCGGGACTGGCACTGCCTGGCGGTATTGCCCTCGCCTGCCTGGCCTGGCGCTGTCCGGGTCTCGTACGCAAAGCGCTCTTCCTGTGGGCGGAACTGATTCGCGGTATCCCGTTGATCTTCGTGATTTTCTGGATGTGGTATCTTCTTCCGCTCATCACGGGCGGCGATCTGCCGGGTGCCCTCACCGTAACGCTGGCGCTGGCCTGGTTTACGGCGGCAACGGTTATGCACTCGGTATTGGCCGGGCTGAGTGCATTACCCGGCGGACAGTATGAAGCCGCGTTGACTCAGGGATTTAGCACACAGCAAACCCTGTGGCGTGTACTACTGCCGCAGGTAATACGCAATATTCTGCCGTCTCTGGTGGGGATTTTTATCAGCCTGCTGAAGGATACATCGCTGGCGTTTATTGTGAACGTCCCGGAACTGACCACGGTGGCGGGACAGGTGAACAACCGGGTGCAAATCTACCCGGCAGCTATTTTTATCTTTACAGGGGTGGTCTACTACCTGCTCTGCTGTTCCCTCGAACAGCTTGCAAAACGCTGGCGCATTAACCGGCCAGCGCTTTAACCACCGTTTCCATCGCTTCCGTTGTCAATTCGCTGCGTTTGACGCGCTGGTTCGCCAGCGCGGTACGCAGCACACCGGCAATCACAATATGCTTCGGCTCCTGCCCTAAATCACGCATTTCGAGAACGACCTTACCTACCACCCGGCACATTTCCTGGTACAGCGCTTCGTCTTTGGTCACATTGCCCATTGGCTTCACTCCATTGCTTCAAAAACTCAGCTTAATTGATTCATCGCCCGGATACAAAAAAGAAGCCCGATGAATAAATCACCGGGCTTCATTCACAAAATCAAACAATTAGTTATTTACAGGGATCACCGCGCCTTTGTATTTGGTGCGGATCCAGTCCTGAATCTCTTTAGAGTGCAGCACATTCACCAGCGCAACGATATCTTTCTTCTTCTCATCGCCACGGTGTACGGTAATGATGTTGGCATACGGGTTGTTTTCACCGCTCTCAACTGCAATCGGGTCGTGAACCGGATCCAGACCGGCATCAATCGCGTAGTTGGCGTTGATCACTACCGCAGCACCTTCGTCGTTGTTGTACATCTGCGGCAGCAGAGACGCTTCTACGTTAGGCGTGAACTGCAGCTTCTTCGGGTTCTCGACGATATCGCTGATGCGTGCGGTCACTTTGTCGATGCCCGGCTTCAGCTTGATCACGCCCGCTTTCTCAAAGATGGAGAGAATTCGCCCCTCTTCAGAAACGGCATCGCGCATGATGATTTTGCCGCCTGCCGGCAAATCTTTCAGCGATTTGTATTTTTTGGAGTAGATACCGATTGGCTCGATGTGGATCGCCCCCGCGCTGACAAAATCGTAATCCTTATCGCCAGCGTGATCTTTCAGCACGCTGTTCAGATAAGGGATGTGCTGGAAGTAGTTGGCGTCAATGTCATGCCCCGCCAGCGCCGTGTTTGGCAGAATGTAGTCCTGGAAGGGTTTGATCTCCAGATCGATACCCTGCTTCGCCAGAATCGGCTTCGCCTGCTCCAGAATTTCGGCATGCGGCGTGTTGGACGCCCCCACCGTCAGGGTGTCCGCCCAGGAGGCAAAGCTCAGGGCACTCAGGGTTGCGGCGGCGATCAGTGTCAGTGTTTTTTTCATGATGATGGTTCCTGTGTGTTATTAGAAATTATCTTTTGTCTAACAGTGAAGTAATGACATCGCCGCAGAACTGGATAATGAAAACGATGATCAAAATAGTCACCGTTGCCACCAGCGTGACGTCACCGTGGTTGCGCTGGAATCCTTCCAGATAAGCCAGATTTCCCAAGCCGCCTGCGCCAATCACCCCCGCCATTGCGCTGTAGCTCACCAGCGCAATCAGCGTCACCGTAATACCTGAAACCAGTGCAGGTGATGACTCCGGCAGTAAAACCCGAAACACTAAGGTGCTCAGTCGTGCGCCCATCGAGCGCGTTGCTTCTATTACCCCTTTGTCCACCTCACGCAGAGCAATCTCGACCAGACGCGCGTAGAACGGCGCAGCCCCCACAATCAGGGCAGGCAGTGCGGCGTTTGCCCCGAGGATGGTACCGACGACGGTCTTGGTGAACGGGATCAGCAGTACGATCAGAATGATGAACGGGACCGAGCGGAACACGTTCACCACAATCGACATCACGCTATACACCGCACGGTTGTGGAACAAACCACCGCGCGCAGTCAAAAACAGCGCCAGGCCAAGCACAATCCCCAGTACAAAGGTTGCCACGCCGGAGAGTGCGGTCATGTACAGCGTCTCCTGCGTGGCTGCCCACAGTTGATCCCACTTCAGATGCGGAAAAAGATCCTCAGCCATGCTTAATTACCTCGCCTTCAATATCACTGTGCTGCAGATCGGCGAGGATATTGTTCAGTTGCTCATCAGATGCCACCACGTGCACCCAGAGTTGCCCAAAAACACCGTGGGCTGTTTGCGTCATTTTCCCGTGCAGGATGTTAAACGGCAGGCCGTAGCGCAGCGTTAACTCACCCACGATCGGCTTATGCGTGCTGTGTCCGGTGAAGGTCAGCCGGATGACCGAGCCTTCCAGCTCATTCGCCAGCGCCGAATTAAATGTCTCTTCCTCAGCGTACTGGCTGACCTGACGCACGAACTGCCGGGTAATTGGCTGTTGCGGATGGGTAAAGACGTTCAGCACATCCCCCTCTTCCACAACTTTGCCATTTTCCATCACCGCCACGCGGTCACAGATTTTGCGCACCACGTGCATCTCGTGGGTGATCAGCACAATGGTCAGTTTGAAACGACGGTTAATGTCCAGCAGCAGATCGAGGATCTGATCGGTGGTTTGTGGGTCAAGGGCGGATGTTGCCTCGTCACAAAGCAACACGTCCGGGTTATTCGCCAGCGCGCGGGCAATACCGACGCGCTGCTTTTGCCCGCCGCTCAGCTGGGACGGATACGCATTCTCGCGACCTTTCAGGCCGACCAGCGCCACCAGCTCGGCCACGCGAGCCTTGATGTTAGCTTTAGGCACCCCGGCAATTTGCATCGAAAAAGCGATGTTCTCGTTTACCGTGCGCGACCACAGCAGGTTGAAGTGCTGGAACACCATACTGATTTTCAGCCGCGCCTGGCGCAGCGCTTCACCCTTTGCGGCAGAGATGTCTTGTCCATTGATGGTGACGCTGCCGGTGCTGGGTTTTTCCAGACCATTCAGCAGACGGATCAGGGTACTTTTCCCTGCGCCGCTGTAACCAATAATGCCGTAAATTTGTCCCTGTTCTACCGTCAGATTGACGTTATCAACGGCAGTGAGTGCCACCTTTCCGTTATCAAAAACCTTCGAAATATTCCTGAGTACGATCATTCTTATTCGCAATCCGTTCCGCATATAGCGGTTTAGCAGTATGGATGTCCAAATGAGTGTAAAGGAAGCTGCGATTAAGTGGTCCGCAGCTCCCGATATGACGCCCCAAACCGTCCTTTATCGACGTCCTGTGGCTCAATTTTCCAATTTTCAGCCCAAAATCGTCTCTTCGTGGCTGATTTTGGCCCTGTTTCAGGCCAATTTCCTCATTTCAGGTAGATCTCGCCTGTGCCCGTATCAATTGGTCAACTCGAACCAGGTTCGCCAGGGTGAATAACATCGCCAGTTGACTGTCATTTTTAGCCAGCCCCTTGTACCTGGCTTTGACGAAACCAAACTGACATTTTACTATCCGAAATGGATGCTCAACCTTCGCTCGGATACTCGCTTTCAGGTATTCGTAACGGATGGCCAGCTTGTTCTTGCGCGGGTGTTGCTTCAATGCATTCACTTTGCCGGGACGCTTGGCGATAAGCCAGTCTGCGCTGACATCGCTGAGCTCATCGCGCTTTTCGGCCCCCTGATAACCAGCATCGGCTGAGATAAATTCTTCATCGCCATGCAGTAACTTGCCAACCTGATTGAGGTCGTGCTCGTTAGCCGCCGTGGTCACCAGACTGTGGGTCAGGCCACTTTTGGCGTCCACGCCAATGTGCGCTTTCATGCCGAAGTACCACTGGTTACCTTTCTTGGTCTGGTGCATGTCTTCATCACGGCTGTTGTGTTTGTTTTTGGTAGAGCTGGGGGCTTGAATGATGGTGGCATCCACCAAGGTGCCCTGGGTCATTAGAACGCCACACTCTGCTAGCCAGTGATTAACGGTACTGAAGATTTTGCGGGCCAGTTCATGCTGCTCCAGCAAATGCCGGAAATTCATGATGGTAGTGCGGTCTGGAATGGCTTTATCCAGTGACAGGCGAGCAAATTGGCGCATGGAGGCGATTTCATAGAGGGCATCTTCCATGGCCTCATCGCTCAGGTTGTACCATTGCTGCATGCAGTGAATACGCAGCATGGTTTCCAGCGGATAGGGCCTGCGACCATTACCGGCCTTGGGATACACAGGCTCGATAACGCCAAGTAATTTGTCCCAGGGAAGCAAGTCATCCATTCTGCCAAGGAAAACTTCTTTGCGGGTCTGGCGGCGTTTACTGGAAAACTCACTGTCGGCAAAAGTCAGTTGCTGGCTCATCCGGTTACTCATTCTGGGTTCAGGTTACAACACGATGATCTCACATCTCGGACTTATTCGCACCTTCCTAAACAGGCGATATCAGGTTTTAAATGACCAAAAAGGAATTTGTTATAACCTCAGGAAATAAGAAGCGGCATCACCGGGTTGAAAGCCAATAGACCAATTTCAGCAATGATTATCTGCGGATTGCATATCTCACGGGGCATCTCCGGTGAAAATGGTTATTTTTTCCGCATTTCATGCCGATATAGCCATCCTCACATCCAGAGCACTTTACGTCTCACCATCCTGACATCCGAAATCAGCATGAATATGCTTTTCTGTTCTAAATGACAGTGAATCGTTCTTTATCGGGAATTTTTCATCGCCCTATCATCCCGTCATGACCTCCTGAAAGGAAAACACCATGACGATTTACCATTCCGTCACCGAGCTGATTGGCCAGACGCCGCTTATCCAGTTGCATAAACTCGATACCGGCCCGTGCTCGCTATTTTTGAAGCTGGAAAACCAAAACCCCGGCGGCTCGATTAAAGATCGCGTTGCGCTGTCGATGATTAATGAAGCGGAGCGCAACGGTTTGCTGCTGCCGGGCGGTACCATTATTGAGGCCACGGCGGGAAATACCGGCCTCGGTCTGGCCCTGATTGCCGCCCAGAAAGGATATTCGCTGATCCTGGTGGTGCCGGACAAAATGAGCCGCGAGAAGATTTTCCACCTGCGGGCGCTGGGTGCTCAGGTGCTGCTGACACGTTCCGACGTCAACAAGGGGCATCCGGCCTATTATCAGGATTACGCCCAGCGCCTGGCGGACGAGCTGCCCGGCGCGTTTTACATTGACCAGTTCAATAACGAAGCCAATCCGCTGGCGCACCGCACCACCACGGCACCGGAACTGTATGAACAACTTGGCGGCAACATTGACGCCATTGTGGTCGGCGTGGGTTCCGGCGGAACGCTGGGCGGTCTGCAGGCATGGTTTGCCGAACACTCCCCGCACACGGAATTCGTGCTGGCCGACCCTGCAGGGTCCGTTCTCGCCGACCAGGTGGAAACCGGGCGCTACCACGATGCTGGCTCCTGGCTGGTTGAAGGGATCGGCGAAGACTTTATTCCGCCGCTGGCGCATATCGAAGGGGTGAACCGCGCCTGGCGCATCACCGATCGCGAAGCGTTCACCACCGCACGCGAACTGCTGAAAACGGAAGGTATTCTGGCAGGCTCCTCCAGCGGCACGTTGCTGGCAGCAGCGCTGAAATATTGTCAGGCCCAGACCACGCCAAAACGTGTCGTCACCTTCGCCTGCGACAGCGGGAACAAGTATCTGTCGAAAATGTTCAACGATGACTGGATGCGCCAGCAGGGGCTGATTTCTCGCCCGCAGGCAGGCGATCTCTCTGACTACATTGCCCTGCGCCACGATGAAGGCGCGACCGTCGCCGCCGCCCCGGATGACACGCTTTCCACCGTGCTGGCACGGATGCGTCTGTACGACATCTCTCAGTTACCGGTGCTGGATAACGGCAAGGTCGTGGGCATTATCGATGAATGGGATCTGCTGCGGCACATCGGCGGCGACGGCGATCGTTTCACCCTTCCCGTGACAGCAGCAATGACGCGCCAGGTGGAGTTTCTCGATAAACATGCGCCGGAAAGCGCCCTGACGACCCTTTTCGACCGGGGTCTGGTGGCAGTGATCACCGACCATGACCGTTTTCTGGGTCTGATTACGCGTAGTGATGTCCTTACCGCCTGGCGCAACCGTCTACCACAATAAAGGAATAAACGATGAAAAACCTGGCAACCCTGAGTGTACACAGCGGTGAATTTAACGATCGGCACGGCGCAGTTATGCCACCAATTTACGCCACCTCGACGTTTGCGCAACCGTCACCGGGAGAACATACCGGCTACGAATATTCCCGCAGCGGCAACCCAACCCGCCATGCGCTGGAAACCGCGATAGCCACGCTGGAAGGTGGCACGCGCGGCTATGCCTTTGCTTCTGGTCTCGCAGCCATTTCTACTGTGCTGGAGCTGCTGGATAAAGACAGTCATATCGTCGCAATTGATGATGTCTATGGCGGAACCTATCGGTTGATTGAAAACGTGCGCAAGCACAGCACTGGCCTGCGGGTCAGTTGGGTTAAACCGGACGATGTCGCGGGACTCGAGGCTGCCATTCGCCCGGATACGCGAATGGTCTGGGTAGAAACACCAACCAACCCGCTGCTTAAGCTGGCGGATCTTGCTGCCATCGCAGAAATCGCCCGTCGCCATAATATTATCAGCGTGGCGGATAACACCTTTGCCTCACCGGTCATTCACCGACCGCTGGAGTTCGGCTTTGATATTGTGGTGCACTCTGCCACCAAATATCTTAACGGCCATTCAGACGTGGTGGCCGGGCTGGCGGTGGTGGGTGATAACAAAGTGCTGGCAGACAAACTGGGCTACCTGCAAAACGCGGTCGGCGGTGTACTGGATCCGTTCAGCAGTTTCCTGACGCTTCGCGGCATCCGTACCCTCGCGCTGCGAGTGGAAAAGCACAGCACCAACGCTCTGGCCATTGCGCAATGGCTGGAACAGCACCCTCAGGTCGCAAAAGTATTTTATCCGGGACTGGAATCGCACCCGCAGTATTCCCTCGCCCGCACGCAGATGGCATTGCCGGGCGGGATGATCTCGGTAGTGGTGAAAGGTGATGCGCAACGCGCAGCAGAGATTATCCGCAAACTGAAACTGTTTACCCTCGCCGAAAGCCTGGGGGGTGTGGAAAGTCTGGTGAGCCAGCCTTACAGCATGACCCATGCTTCTATTCCGCTGGAACAACGTCTGGCCAACGGTATTGTGCCGCAGTTGATCCGCCTGTCAGTCGGGATTGAAGATGCAAAAGATCTGATTGCCGACCTCAACCAGTCACTGAAAAATTAAACAAAATGCGGCAGGCAATCGGTCTGCCGCTATAAGATGTCATGATACCTTAACGCCTTGATAACAATCTTGTGTGGATCTTCACAGAATGTTTTTGAAACGCTGTTTTCATTTTCCTTTTGTCTGAAAACCAGCGTATAATGCGCGCCTAATCCCTGGTGAATGGTTTCAGCGCTTGGAATACAAAAAACAACGTACAACTTCTCCTCTCTCTCGTTGGGCTGAAACTCAGGCACACTTTCTTCTGCACGCTCATTTGATGTCACCTATCCTTAGTGCGTGCCATAGCCAATTTCGCAACACAGGTTTGACTCCGCGGCGGTGCGCCCCCGGAGCGAGATTCCCATATCCTTCCCAACTTAAAGACTAAGACTGTCATGAAAAAGACGAAAATTGTTTGCACCATCGGCCCAAAAACCGAATCTGAAGAGATGCTGAGCAAAATGCTGGACGCCGGCATGAACGTTATGCGTCTGAACTTCTCCCACGGCGATTACGCAGAACACGGTCAGCGTATCCAGAACTTGCGCAACGTGATGAGCAAGACCGGTAAAAAAGCCGCGATCCTGCTGGACACCAAAGGCCCGGAAATCCGCACCATTAAACTGGAAGGCGGTAACGACGTTTCTCTGAAAGCAGGCCAGACCTTCACCTTCACCACTGACAAGTCTGTTATCGGCAACAGCGAAATCGTTGCTGTGACCTATGAAGGCTTCACCAGCGATCTGTCCGTCGGTAACACCGTTCTGGTGGACGATGGTCTGATCGGCATGGAAGTGACCGCTATCGAAGGTAAAAACGTTGTTTGTAAAGTACTGAACAACGGCGACCTGGGCGAAAACAAAGGCGTTAACCTGCCAGGCGTTTCCATCGCGCTGCCAGCACTGGCTGAAAAAGACAAACAAGATCTGATTTTCGGTTGCGAACAAGGCGTTGACTTCGTTGCAGCATCCTTCATCCGTAAACGTTCCGACGTGGTTGAAATCCGTGAGCATCTGAAAGCCCACGGCGGCGAGAAGATCCAGATCATCTCCAAAATCGAAAACCAGGAAGGCCTGAACAACTTCGACGAAATCCTCGAAGCGTCTGACGGCATCATGGTTGCACGTGGTGACCTGGGTGTTGAGATCCCGGTTGAAGAAGTGATCTTCGCGCAGAAGATGATGATCGAGAAATGTGTTCGCGCACGTAAAGTGGTTATCACTGCAACGCAGATGCTGGACTCGATGATCAAAAACCCACGTCCAACCCGCGCAGAAGCAGGCGACGTGGCTAACGCCATCCTCGACGGTACTGATGCCGTTATGCTGTCCGGCGAATCCGCGAAGGGTAAATACCCACTGGAAGCGGTGACCATCATGGCGACCATCTGCGAACGTACCGATCGCGTGATGAAAAGCCGTCTGGACTATAACAACGACAGCCGCAAACTGCGCATCACTGAAGCTGTGTGCCGTGGTGCAGTAGAAACCGCAGAGAAGCTGGAAGCGCCACTGATCGTGGTTGCAACCCAGGGTGGTAAATCTGCCCGCGCAGTACGTAAATACTTCCCTGACGCGACCATCCTGGCGCTGACCACCAACGAAACCACTGCTCGTCAGCTGGTACTGAGCAAAGGCGTGGTTCCACACCTGGTGAAAGAGATCGCTTCTACTGATGATTTCTACCGTCTGGGTAAAGAAGTGGCTCTGCAGCTCGTTGAACGCGGCCTGGCACAGAAAGGCGACGTTGTTGTGATGGTTTCGGGTGCCCTGGTTCCATCAGGTACGACCAATACAGCATCTGTTCACGTACTGTAATAATTCCCGAACGAATTATTTTTTGATAAGAAGCGTCCTTCGGGACGCTTTTTTTATTCCTGTCATTAGCCAAATCTATTCAAAAAGCAAATCGGGTTTCTCTATTTAATTGCGAATTATCTAAGATGAATCCGATGAAAAATGCCTTTTTTAACATAGCTTTTTACGCAAAATGGTCTGATTCGATGCTTCTTTGAGCGAACGATCAAAAATAGGCGTATTCCCATCAAAAAAATATTCTCAACATAAAAAACTTTGTGTAATACTTGTAACGCTACATGGAGATTAACTCAATCTAGAGGGTATTAATAATGAATCGTACTAAACTGGTACTGGGCGCGGTAATCCTGGGTTCTACTCTGCTGGCAGGTTGCTCCAGCAACGCTAAAATCGATCAGCTGTCTTCTGACGTTCAGACTCTGAACGCTAAAGTTGACCAGCTGAGCAACGACGTGAACGCAATGCGTTCCGACGTTCAGGCTGCTAAAGACGACGCAGCTCGCGCTAACCAGCGTCTGGACAACCAGGCTACTAAATACCGTAAGTAATAGTACCTGTTAATAAAATGGCGCACATTGTGCGCCATTTTTTTTGTCTGCGTCAAACCGCTACTGCGTGACCTTCTCTCCCCCGCCTTCGGCAACCGCAGCGGACACCCGGCTGTTCTGTACCGACAACACATTATTGCTGGCCGATGTGTCAGTCCCTGCCGACACGGCGACCGGGATCCCCGCCCGACGTGACAAGGCTTTATCAATAAGCGCTTTATCACTACCCGACTGAGAAACAAACGACGCGAAATCGGCGGAATGGGTGATTGGTGCGATCTGTGGGTTTTCCCCCTCAATCTGCGCCAGCGGACGGTGAACTTCAATATAGCGCTTACCATCCGGCTCGACGGAGAACTTCACCGGCTCATTGATAATCTGTACCCGGGTGCCGACGCGCGCCTGCCCGAACAATGCTTTGATATCCGGTGCGTTCATGCGCATGCAACCCGAACTGACCCGTAAGCCCACGCTGTCCGGCGCACTGGTACCGTGGATAAGATATTCACCATGCCCCACACCTAAACGCAGCGCAAAACGTCCTAGCGGGTTATTTGGCCCTGCCGGTACAACTGGCGGCAATTTAATTCCCTGCTCCAGAGAGCGCGCTCTGATGCCTGGTGTTGGTGTCCAGGTTGGATTCGGGATTTTCTGGCTTACGTGGGTGATCGTCACCGGGGTTTCCAGCCCCTGCTTCCCTATACCGAGCGGAAAGACCTGAACAATCTTTTCCCCCGGTGGGAAGTAATAGAGCCGGAGCTCAGCCAGGTTCACGACAATACCCTCACGCGGCGTGTCCGGCAGCAGCATCTGGGATGGAATGATGATAGTGGTGCCCGGGGCAGGATCCACCGGCGCAATGGTATTATTTGTTTCCAGGATAAGTTGTGCTGCAGTATTAAACCGACGGGCAATAGTCTGCAGTTTATTGTCTCCTTCCTGAATCGTGTAGGTTTGGTTTTGCCCAATCAGGCGGCTGCCCGCAGGCGGCAATGGATAGTCCACCGCCCAGGCTGAATTAAGAGCACCGAGAGAACTGAGGAGTAATAGAGTTATTAGAGACGCGCGCTTCATGCTGAGATTCCTTATTCACTGGCAGAATGCCAGAAAGCTGAAAAACCAGCGAGGCGGGAGCCACCTCGCGAAACAGAATGAATGCTGTCCTGTAAGTCTAGCTAATGATTGCAGCTTTGGAGCGAATTGCGCGAATCATCGCTTCCAGCCCCTGGGAACGGGATGGGGTAAGGTGTTGCGTCAGCGCCATTTTTTCAAACCAGGGGCGGACATCAAACGCGACAATGTCCTGTGCCGACATCTGGTGATACAGAATGAACACGATGGCGATAAGCCCTTTCACAATCGCCGCGTCGCTGTCGCCCTGTAGCTCAATGACGCCATCGTTATTCGTCTGCATTATGATCCACACCTGGCTCTGGCAGCCCTGGATCATATTCTCCGGGTTATGTGCCTCTTCGCTGAGCGTCGGCAAACGCTGCCCCAGCTCAATAATATAGAGATACTTTTCTTCCCAGTTTGCGCAACGACTGAAGTTACGCAGCAATTTATCTTTATCCGGCAACGCTGCCATCTTGTGCCTCTCCGTTAGCCCAGCAACTGGTGAATGCGTTTTAGCCCCGCCACCAGCCTGTCGACCTCTTCCATTGTGTTATACATCACCAACGATGCACGGCACATCGCCGGAACCTGGTAAAACGCCATCAGCGGCATGGCGCAGTGATGTCCGGTACGTACCGCAACGCCGTAGTTATCGAGGAAGCTGCCCACATCAAAGGCATGGTGTTTCCCGAGATTAAACGCGATTACGCCCTGTCGGGTGGCTGGGCCATACAGGGTCAAATCTGGCACGCTGGCAAGCTCCTGCAGCGCGTAGTGCATCAGCAGCTGTTCATACTCCTGAATGGCGTCAAGGCCAACAGACGAGATATAAGCAATGGCCGCCCCCAGCCCGATAATACCGCCCGTGTTCGGCGTACCCGCCTCAAAACGCCACGGCGCACGTGCGTAAGTCGTCCCCTCCGACAGGCTGACGGTGGCAATCATTGAACCGCCTCCTTCCCACGGCGGCATAGCCTGCAGGATAGCGTCCTTAACATACAGTACGCCGATCCCCGTCGGCCCATAAAGCTTATGGCCGGAGAAGACGTAGAAATCGCAATCCAGCGCTTGCACGTCCACCGCGTGGTGCATCACTGCCTGTGCGCCATCAATCAGCACTTTCGCACCGGCCTGGTGGGCTTTTTCGATAATCTCTGCCACCGGGTTTTCAGTCCCCAGCACGTTTGAAACCTGGGTAACGGCCACCAGCCGGGTACGCACGTCGAGCAACACATCCAGCTGTTCCAGCTTTAACGTTCCGTCTTCGTTCAGTGGGATCACCCGCAGCTGTGCGCCAACACGCTCACACAGCATCTGCCAGGGAACGATATTGGCATGGTGCTCCATCTGGGTGATGATGATGTTATCGCCCGCGTGAACCTGTGCGTTGCCCCAGCTGTTGGCGACCAGGTTGATCCCTTCGGTTGTACCCCGCACAAACACCAGCTCTTCCGGCGAGCGGGCGTTGAGGAAGGCGGCAATTTGGGTACGCACGTTCTCCATACGCTGGGTCGCCTCTGCGCTCAGCGTATGAATACCGCGATGCACGGCGGCGTAGCCGTGGCGGTAGAACTCGGCCTCCGCATCCACCACCTGATTCGGTTTCTGCGCGCTGGCCGCACTGTCGAGATAGGCCAGCGGCAAACCGTTCACTTCACGGGTCAGCACCGGAAAATCTGCCCGTACTTTCTCTACGGGGAAACTCATACTTCGCCTCCAGGCAGACGCTGGCCAATACGCGTCAGCACCTGCTGTTTAAGTGCGCCATCGGAGAGCGCTTCCGTCAGTTCTGCGGCAAACGCATAGATGATCATCTTCTGCGCCGCCTGCTTGTCGATACCCCGGGAACGCAGATAGAACATCTGTTCGTCGTCAATCCGCCCAACCGTTGCGCCGTGGCTACACTTCACGTCGTCGGCATAGATCTCCAGCTGCGGTTTGGTATCCACTTCTGCCAGACGCCCCAACAGAAGATTGTTGTTGGTCATCTGCCCGTCAGTTTTGATGGCGTGCTGCGCCACGTTAATCAGGCCATTAAACACCGCGCGCCCTTTATCGCTGACAATGGTTTTATGCAGCTGACGGCTGTTGCAGTAGCCTTTGTTGTGCTCAAGCCAGGTACGCGTGTCACACACTTCCGATTTGACCGGCATTGCCAGGCTGTTGATACGCAGCGTCGTATTTTCACCGTTGAGCTGCGTGCTGGTGTTGTGGCGCAGCACGCCCCCTCCCAGCAGGAAACTGTGGCTGTATGCGGTGGCATCTGGCCCCAGCAACAGATCGTTATGGGCAAAGTGATGGCTTGCCGGGTTTTCAAACGCCAGCTTGATGTGGTGAAGATGCGCACTGGCGGCCACGTCCATCGTCAGCCTTGTACCGGTAAAATGACGAATAGCATTGAGGCTGGCGTAATGCTCAATCACCGTCGCCTCGGCTCCCTCCGCCAGCTCAAGATGGTGGCGATAGTGCGCGGTGTTGATCTCCTCGCCGTCCAGCCCCTGAGTGATATGCATCAGCAACAGCGGTTTTTCCGGGCGCTGGTTACGCCTCACGCGGATATGCGTCACAGACTGCGCCAGGCTTTCGGTAAGGTGCAGGAAGACCTCCGGCTGCACCGGTGCAGACAGGTGCTGGCGTTCGTCATTCACGACGACGTCAAAACCGCTGTGTTGTGTCTCGTCGCTCAGTTCCGGGCGGAACACACCGTCGACAAAGACCAGACGTACCGCATCCACGCTCAGCGCCAGCGCATCACGCACGGAGGCACTGACATCCGCCAGACGCGTCACAAACTGAGCGTTCAGCAGGCCTTCAAGCGGCGTGTATTTCCAGTCTTCATGCTTACGCGTGGGCAGGCCCAGACGCAGCATCTGCTGCAGATGCTGTTGCGCCTGTTCGGATCGCGTTTCACCCTGCGCTTCAAACAAGCGGTGCCATTGCTGGAGTGCATTACTGCTGTTCGGTAAGCCAGCCATAGCCCTGCTCCTCCAGTTGTTTAACCAGCGTGAAATCGCCGGATTTCACAATACGCCCCTGGTAAAGCACATGAACGTAGTCTGGTTTGATGTAGTCAAGAATACGCTGGTAGTGGGTGACGATAATGAACGACCGTTTGCCGTCGCGCAGGGAGTTAACACCATCCGCAACTATTTTCAGGGCGTCGATATCCAGACCAGAGTCAGTCTCATCAAGAATGCACAGTTCCGGCTCCAGCACCGCCATTTGCAGAATATCGTTGCGCTTTTTCTCACCGCCGGAGAAACCGACGTTGACCGAGCGGGTCAGCAGATCTTCCGGCATTTTCAGCAGCTTGATCTTCTCTTCCATCAGATCCTGGAAGTCAAAGCGATCCAGCGCTTCCAGACCGCGATATTTGCGCACCGCATTCAGCGCCGTTTGCAGGAAGAACTGGTTACTGACGCCTGGAATTTCTACCGGATACTGGAAGGCCATAAAAATGCCCTCTCCCGCCCGGTCTTCCGGGGACATCTCCAGCAGATCTTTACCGTTAAACTCGACTGACCCGTTTGTCACTTCGTAATCTTCACGTCCTGCCAGCGTCGCCGAAAGCGTACTTTTCCCGGACCCATTTGGCCCCATAATGGCGTGAACTTCACCCGGCTTGACGTCAAAATTGAGGCCACGCAGGATCTCTTTATCTTCCACACTGACCTGTAACTCTTTAATACTTAACATGTGCTTTCCTTAACCGACGCTGTGTTCAAGACTAATGGCGAGGAGTTTCTGAGCTTCAACGGCAAATTCCAGCGGCAGTTCAGAGAACACATCCTTACAGAAGCCGTTCACAATCATAGAGATGGCATCTTCTTCGCTGATCCCGCGCTGCAGGCAGTAGAAGAGCTGGTCTTCTCCAATACGCGACGTCGTCGCTTCGTGTTCAAGCTGGGCACTGTTGTTACGGCACTCCACATACGGGAAGGTATGTGCGCCGCAGTCTGCGCCAATCAGCATGGAGTCACACTGGGTAAAGTTACGGGCATTGGTCGCCGTCGGCATGATTTTGACCAGCCCGCGATAGCTGTTCTGGCTATGTCCTGCGGAAATGCCTTTTGAGATGATGGTCGACCGGGTGTTTTTACCGATGTGGATCATCTTGGTGCCGGTATCCGCCTGTTGATAGCCGCTGGTCAGCGCCACCGAGTAAAATTCACCGATGGAGTTATCCCCGCGCAGAATGCAGCTCGGGTATTTCCAGGTGATGGCAGAGCCGGTTTCCGACTGGGTCCAGGACATTTTGCTGTTTTCACCTTCACACAACGCTCGCTTGGTGACGAAGTTCAAAATGCCGCCCGTGTTGCCATCACCAGGGAACCAGTTTTGCACCGTGGAATATTTCACCTCGGCATCTTTATGAATGATGACTTCGACCACCGCCGCGTGAAGCTGGTAGCTGTCACGAACCGGGGCAGAACACCCTTCGATGTAGCTGACGTAGCTGCCTTCGTCCGCCACCAGGATGGTGCGTTCGAACTGACCGGTTTTTTCAGCATTAATGCGGAAATAGGTCGACAGCTCCATCGAGCAGCGCACGCCTTTTGGCACATAGATGAAGGTGCCATCAGAGGCCACCGCCGCGTTGAGTGCGGCAAAGAAATTATCGTTACCCGGCACGACGGTCCCGAGGTACTTTTTCACCAGATCAGGGTGATCGTGGATAGCTTCACCGAAGGAACAGAAAATGATGCCCTGTTCTGCCAGCTTCTCGCGATACGTGGTCGCCACCGACACGGAGTCAAAAATGGCATCCACCGCCACCTCTTTACCTTCACGAAACGGTACGCCGAGCTGATTAAACGCCTCTTCCACCTCTTTGCTCAGGAAGCTGTTTTCCGCCCCGGTTTGCTGTACCGCACCGGGCTGTGAGGCGCAGGTATCATCACAACTGCCGCAGGATGGCGCGGAGTAGTAGCTATAGTCCTGGTAATTCAGCTTGTCATAGTGCGCTTTCAGCCAGTGCGGCTCTTCCATCTCCAGCCAGGCACGGAAGGCATTCAGGCGGAATTCAAGCATCCACTCCGGCTCGTGGCGCTTGGCGGAAATCGCCCGCACGACATCTTCGTTAATGCCTTTCGCCAGTTCATCGGTCTGCAGCTGCGTGAAGAACCCCTCTTTGTAGTTAAGGTGTCCGCCGCTCCAGGTGTTCACATCATCAGTTGCTTCAGTATTACGAGACATAGCACCGCCTATACCCCAAAGCTTTCGCCGCAGCCGCATTCATTCTGGGCTTTCGGGTTATGAAATTTGAATAACTGGTTTAAGCCTTCGCGTACGTAATCCACTTCGGTGCCATCAATAAATGGCATCGCCTGGAGTGCGACGTACAATCTGGCTCCTTCGGTTTCAAAGACCAGATCGTCTTTCTCCGCCTGAGTGACGGTATCCAGCACATACCCAAAGCCCGCGCAGCCGGTTTGCTTAACGCCTAAACGCAATCCCAGAATGTCTGGATTTTTCGCCACCAGCTCGTGGATATGCGCCGCAGCCGCTGGCGTTAGCGTTAAGCCGCGCCAGGCAAAGTCGGCAGGATTGAAGGTTTCTGAATGCAGTTCCATAGTTCCACCTCATCTGTTGAGCCACCAGGGCATAACATCATGTTAGTGATAACGATTATCACTTCAACCCCTTGCGAGCAGGGGCTTTCGGCTAAATCGCCCTTTCTGGCTGCTTTTATTAAGCATAGACCCTGTCAGGCGAAGCTGACGGGATGGATTTAATTGTTCAATGCATTGATAAATAATGCATTTATCAACAGAGATCGCCGAGGTCAGATGCAAATTAAAATATGCATCGGAAATGCCTATTTTTAAGATAGATTTTGAGACACCTGCGAACGTGTCATCGTCAATTCTGACGAGCAGTCTGACGACGACACCCTCCCGCCACAGATAACCCCTTATAAAACAAGAAAAGAAAATTTGGCACGTATCCTGCTTACTTGCGTTTACGGGACTGGGTTACCCAGTTAACTATCGCTTCATTTCTTAACAGGTCTGTTATTGATGAAAAAAATCGCAAGCGTCTGCCCCTATTGTGGTGCGGGCTGCAAATTAAATCTTGTCGTTGAAAATAACCGTATTCTCCGTGCCGAAGCAGCAGAGGGCGTGACAAACCAGGGAACCCTGTGTCTGAAAGGCTTTTACGGCTGGGATTTTCTCAACGATACCCGCCTGCTCACCCCCCGCCTGACGCAACCGATGATCCGCTACCACAAAGGCGAAGCATTCACACCCGTCACCTGGGAAGAGGCTATCCGCTATACCGCCCACAGGCTCAACGCCATCAAAACAGAGTTTGGCCCACGCTCAATTATGACCACCGGCTCCTCCAGAGGGACAGGTAATGAAACAAACTATGTGATGCAAAAATTTGCCCGCGCGGTGCTTAACACCAATAACGTGGATTGCTGCGCCCGCGTCTGCCACGGCCCTTCCGTTGCGGGTCTGCAGGAAACACTTGGTAATGGCGCGATGAGTAATTCAATAAACGATATTGAAAACTCAAAATGCCTGCTGGTATTTGGCTACAACTGCGCAGATTCTCACCCCATCGTCGCCCGGCGCGTGCTGAAAGCCCGTGAGAATGGCGCAAAAATCATTGTTTGCGATCCGCGACGTATTGAAACCGCCCGCATTGCCGATCAGCATCTGCAGCTGAAAAACGGCAGCAATATGGCGCTGGTCAATGCCTTTGGCTACGTGCTGCTGGAAGAAGAGTTGTACGACAAAAACTACGTCGCACGTTTCACTGAGGGGCTTGAGGCCTACCGGCAGACAATTAAAGATTATGCTCCCGAGAACGTCGAACACCTGACCGGTATTCCGGCCCGCGACATTCGCCAGGCGATGCGTACGTTCGCGGCGGCACCTTCCGCCACCGTTATGTGGGGCATGGGCGTTACGCAGTTTGGCCAGGCCGTGGATGTGGTAAAAGGCCTCTCCAGCCTGGCGCTGCTGACCGGTAACCTGGGACGTCCAGCGGTAGGCGTCGGGCCTGTGCGCGGGCAGAATAATGTACAGGGAGCGTGTGACATGGGCGTTTTGCCCAACATGTTCCCCGGCTATCAGGACGTGACCGACCCGGCGGTCAGGCAGAAATTTGCCGATGCCTGGGGAATAGACGTGAACAAGATGGACGATCGCGTCGGAACACGCATCACCGAAGTCCCGCACCTTGCGCTGGAAGGTAAGGTCAAAGCCTATTACATCATGGGGGAAGATCCGCTTCAGACCGAAGCCGATCTGGGCCTGGTACGCAGCGGTTTCGGGGCGCTCGATTTTGTGGTCGTACAGGACATCTTCATGACCAAGACCGCTGAAGTGGCGGACGTACTGCTTCCGGCGACCTCCTGGGGCGAACATGGCGGTGTCTTTACCTGTGCCGATCGCGGCTTCCAGCGTTTCGGGAAAGCGATTGAGGCCAGCGGTAACGTGAAGCGCGACTGGGAAATCATCAGCCTGCTGGCAACGGAGATGGGCTACCCGATGCATTACGAATCTAACCAGCAGATCTGGGATGAAATGCGCGAGCTGTGCCCGCTGTTCTACGGCGTGACGTATGAAAAAATGGGTGAGATGGGCCATGTTCAGTGGCCGTGTCCAACGCTCGACCACCCAGGTACACCGTATTTATACAAAGACAATCAGTTCGACACGCCTTCCGGTAAAGGCCAGCTCTTTGCCGCCGCCTGGCGCGCTCCGGCTGAGACGCCGGATGAAGACTATCCGCTGGTGCTCTGCACGGTGCGCGAAGTTGGGCACTACTCCTGCCGGTCAATGACCGGAAACTGTGCCGCGCTACAAAGCCTGGCCGACGAACCGGGCCGGGTACAGATGAACCCAGCCGATGCGAACAAACTGGGCATTGCTGACGGTCAGCTGGTGTGGGTGCGCTCACGTCGTGGCAAAGTCATCACGCGCGCCAGCATCAGTGAACGCATCAACGTCGGTGCGGTCTATATGACTTATCAATGGTGGATTGGTGCCTGTAACGAACTGACACAGGATAATCTCGACCCAATCTCCAAAACGCCGGAAACAAAATACTGTGCGGTTCAACTGGAGGCGATCGAAGACCAGCGCTGGGCGGAGGACTTTGCGGCCTCAGCGTATCAAACCATGAAGACGCGGTTGATCAGTGCGGTGAATATCTGATGACACTGCCGGGTAAGGTATAACGCTTACCCGGCAACACTGCTCTACTCCAGCCCCTTCTCTTTTGCTTCCACCTCGCGATACCAGCGCGGATGGTGTTTCTTCGCCCAGCGACGGCTGACCTTACCTTCAATCATTCCCTTGATCGATCCTTTTACCCAAAACGCCATATACACATGAATAAGGATGGCGTGGATCAGAATGATGGCGGCGGTTGCGTGGATCAGTAAGCTCCAGCGCACCATCTTCACTGGGAAATGGTGGGCAAAATAAGGCCGCCAGATAATCACCCCGGTCGCCAGCAACACGAAGATCATACTCATGATGCTCCAGAACATCATTTTCTGCCCGGCATTGTACTTACCAACATCCGCCACCTTATGCTCATTGCCTTTCAGCACCTCAACAATCCCCTTCACCCAGGGAATATCCTGTTTATCCGGGATGTTGTGATGTACGAAACGCACAAACATAAACATCAGCGCAAAGAAGATCAGCACGCCAAAAAAAGGATGCAGAATACGCCCCATCTGCGGCGTGCCGAAGGTTTCGGTTAGCCATTGCAGCGTCGGGAAAAAGAGCGCAATACCGGAGAGGGCAACCAGAAAGAAGCAGATCACCACCGTCCAGTGGCAGGCACGGTCGATAAACGTCGTGCGCTGGATCATGATACGTTTACTCATGGTCGTTCTCCTCTTCGTCGTCATCCGTCTCCTTGTTTGGCCCCACACCGATGTAGTGATAAACCAGCCCGGCAAAAGTAGCGATAAAACCAGCGGCAGAAAGCGGTTTGAGTACTCCTTTCCACAGATTAACCGGCACATCAATTTTCGGTTCAGCTGGCAGGTTGTGATACAGCTCAGGCTGGTCGGCGTGGTGCAGCACATACATCACGTGAGTCCCGCCCACACCCTGCGGGTTATAGACCCCCGCCTGACCATAACCGCGTTTTTTCAACTGCACCACGCGGGATTCGCCCAGCTCCAGCATCTCTTTTTTGGTACCGAAATGAATAGCCCCCGTCGGACAAGTTTTAACGCAGGCAGGCTCCTGCCCGACGCTGACCCGGTCGACACAAAGGGTGCATTTGTAGACGCGGTTATCATCCGGATTAAGACGCGGAATATTGAATGGACAGCCCGCGATGCAGTAGCCGCAGCCAATACAGTGTTCCGACTGGAAATCGACAATCCCGTTGGCATACTGAATAATTGCCCCCGCAGACGGACAGGCTTTCAGACAACCCGGTTCGGCACAGTGCATACAGCCGTCCTTGCGGATCAACCACTCCAGTTTGTCGTTTTGCGTGGTTTCGCTAAAGCGCATTACCGTCCAGGATTTGGCGCTCAAATCCATCGGGTTATCATAGACCCCCTCGCAGTAACCCACCTCATCGCGGATATCGTTCCATTCCGAACAGGCCACCTGACACCCCTTACAACCAATGCAGATGGACACATCGATGAGCTTTGCCACTTCCGCTTTGAAATCGCGAGCCCGCGGCGGAGGCGTCAGACCGTTGGTTGCCGAGCGTTTGATAATATCTTGTGATTGCATGGACATACGCAGGTTCCCTTACGCCTTCTCAATGTTGACTAAGAACGCCTTGTACTCTGGCGTTTGTGAGTTAGCGTCACCCACCGATGGCGTCAGCGTATTGGCAAGGAAGCCTTTGCGGGTTGCACCTTCAAAGCCCCAGTGACACGGAATACCAATGGTGTTGACCTTGCGGCCATCAATGGTCAAGGTTTGCAGGCGTTTGGTCACCACCGCTTTGGCTTTGATAAAACCACGTTTCGAGGTCACCTTCACCGTATCTCCTGCCGTAATGCCTTTCTCATGTGCCAGACTCTCCCCGATCTCGATAAACTGATCCGGCTGGGCGATGGCGTTAAGTCGTGCATGCTTGGTCCAGTGGCGAAACAGCTCGGTAATCGAATAGGTTGTCGCAACATAGGGAAACGCATCTGCTTTGCCCATATTGGCAATATCGTCTTTAAACACGCGGGCTACCGGGCTGGAGATAACATCCGGGTGCAACGGGTTTGTTCCAATCGGTGATTCAATCGGTTCGTAGTGTTCCGGGAACGGTCCATCGTTCATTTTGTCGATGGAGAAGAGCCGCGCTACGCCCTCCGGGTTCATGATAAATGGCCCGACATTGCTGCCCGGTGCAGAGGCGTTGTAATCCGCCACATCCATTCCGGACCACTTTTTGCCGTCCCAGTGCAATAAGGCACGCTCTGCATCCCACGGTTTTCCCTGAGGGTCGGCCGACGCGCGGTTATAGAGAATGCGACGGTTAGCTGGCCACGACCATGCCCAGCCCGGCGTGCAGCCCAGCCCGTACGGATCGCTGTTATCACGATTCGCCATCTGGTTACCCTGCTCCGTCCAACTACCGCAGTAAACCCAGCAGAAGCTGCTGGTTGAACCGTCATCACGCAGCTGGGCAAAGCTGCTGAGCTGCTGACCCTTCTTCGCGATTGGCTGACCTTCATCATCAAACAGATCCACCAGCGCGACACCGTTGGCCTCACGGGCAATCTCTTCAGGATGCGGATCGCGCGGATTCTTATACGCCCAGGACATACTCAGCACCGGTTCCGGGTTCGCCCCGCCTTCCTGCTGGTACAGTTCACGCAGACGCGTAAACAGGCGGCCCAGAATTTTGCCATCATGCATCGCTTCGCCTGGTGGCTCAGCTGCAGCCCAGTGCCACTGTAGCCAACGGCCTGAGTTGGCGATTGAGCCATCTTCCTCCGCGAAGCACGACGACGGCAGACGGAAAACTTCGGTCTGGATATCCGCGGGGTTGACGTCGTTCATCTCCCCGTGATGCTGCCAGAAGGTTGATGACTCGGTGACCAGCGGATCAATAATCACCATGTATTTCAGCTTTGCCAGCGCGCGGGAAGATTTGTTCTTATCCGGGAATGCCGCCAGCGGGTTAAAGCCCTGTACGATATAACCGTTGATTTTGCCTTCCAGCATCAGTTCTGCCTGGGTCATCACGTCGTAGAGACGATCCCACTTCGGCAGCCAGTCATAGCCCCAGTTATTTTCAGCCGTTGCGCGATCGCCCCAGAAGCTTTTCATCATGCTGACGAAGAACTTCGGCGTGTTTTGCCAGTAGTTCACTTCGTTAAGGCCTAACGATGGGGGCGTAATCTGGGAAATATAGGTCTGATAGTCCGGCTGTTTTTCCGACGGCAGCGGCATGTATCCCGGAAGGTTAGTTGAGAGCAAACCGAGATCGGTATAGCCCTGAATATTGGAGTGTCCGCGCAGGGCATTCACGCCACCACCCGCCATACCAATATTGCCGAGCAACAGCTGTAACATGCCCGCCGCACGAATAATCTGCGCCCCGGCAGAGTGGTGCGTCCAGCCCAGTGCATAGAGGATGGTTGCAGTGCGATCCGGTACGCTGGTACTGGCGAGGATCTCACAGATGCGGGTGAAGTCAGCAACAGAAGTGCCGCACAGACGGTTGACCATTTCCGGCGTGTAGCGGTCAACGTGTGTTTTCAGCAAGTTCCAGACGCAACGGGGATCGCTGAGCGTTTCATCACGCCGGGCATTCCCCTGCGCGTCCAGCTGATAGAACCAGCTCGATTTATCATACTGGCGCTTGCTCGCGTCATATCCACTGAACAACCCGTCGTGAAAAGTATAATCCTCGCGGATCAGCAGGCTGGCATTCGTATAAGCGCGGACATAGTCGTGCTGAACGGTATCGTGCGCAATCAGATAGCGGATAACCCCCAGCAGAAAGGCGGTGTCTGAACCTGCACGGATTGGGGCGTAAAGGTCGGCGACAGCAGCACTGCGGTTGAAGCGCGGATCGACCACCACCACCGTGGCATCGTTTTTTGTTTGTGCTTCAACGACCCACTTAAAACCTACCGGGTGCGCTTCAGCGGCGTTTCCGCCCATCACCAACACCACATTGGCGTTTTTGATATCCACCCAGTTGTTGGTCATCGCACCGCGACCAAAGGTTGGTGCCAGTGCCGCCACGGTTGGCCCATGACACAAACGCGCCTGACAGTCGATGGCGACCATCCCCAGTGCGCGGGTGAACTTACCGTCGAGGATCCCAGTTTCGTTACTCGCTGCCGATGAGCAAAGCATCCCGGTGGTGCTCCAGCGGTTGACCGTCAGCCCCTGGGCATTTTTCTCAATAAAATTCGCATCGCGATCCGTCTTCATCAGCCGGGCGATGCGCTCGATTGCATCATCCCAGGAAATACGCTGCCATTTATCCGAACCCGGCGCACGGTATTCAGGGTAAAGCAGACGGTTATCGCTATGAATATAGTCCAGTACCCCGGCCCCTTTTGGACACAACGAACCGCGGCTCACCGGATGATCAGGATCCCCTTCAACGTGATAAATACTTTCCCTGACGTTTTTGGCGGTATCGCCGAGGCTGTACATGATCATGCCGCAACCTACTGAACAATAGGTACAGTTATTACGCGTCTCTTTTGCTTTTAAAAGTTTGTATTGACGTGTTTCTGCCTGTGCAGAAAACGATGATAAAAATCCGAGTGATGCGACAGTTGTTCCTGCCATACCCCCCGCGCAGATCTTGAAGAACTGCCTCCGGCTAAGCTCCATTGTTCCTCCAGCTTAAACTTAAGACATGAAAAGGGACAGAGATTATAGGGGTATTGTGTCTGATAAACCATTATCCATTTGTGGTTATAAGACCCTGATAAATGAGAGGGCGCATTCCTGTCAAATTCGGGACATTCTAAGGATGCATATTGATCATGCTGCTCTGTCTCTCATTTTCACGAAAAATTAAATTGTCTGCTTAGACAGCATCGATAAAGCTATTTACGACTTATACCAGTACTTAAATCGTAAATGCTTAAAGAGATATTTTTCTTAACAGGATACCTGGTATTATTTTTTTACTGGTTTCAGTTGAAGTTACTAAGAATAAAATATACGGACAGTCATTATGATGAATATCATAATAAAATTTATAACCAACAACTATTTAGAGAATACGTGGTGAATTGATTGCAATCCCAGTGATAGTGTACAAAAAAGGCCGCAAGCGCGGCCTTTTCTTCAGGTATTAATGGACGTGAACGCCCAACCGCCAGGCAAAGTAGATCTCTTCTTTGAGTTCATTTGAAGAGAGCGCCAGCAAATCAGCAAACTCCAGCTCAAGCTGCTTCAGCTTTTTCAGGTACTGCGCCGGAGACAGGTTGCTTTTATCGCGACGTATATATTCAATTGCCAGTTGTGTTGGGGTTATTTCAGTATCCATGATGTCCTCGCTTATGTACAAAACCTGGCCAGTATATCACAGTCAATCGCCTGGTTTTTGACCAAATGCAAAACATCGGGCAACTTTACACAACCGCCGTCGTCAGGCGCGACGAACAGCACAGACGTTCCTGCTCATCGAGAATGTCTATCTGCCACACCTGATGACGTCTCCCGGCGTGGAGGGCGCGGCAGATCCCCCGCACTCGCCCACTGCGCACGGAACGAATATGGTTAGCATTAACTTCCAGTCCGACAACGTTTTGCTCGCCTTCGGTGCAGAGATACCCTGCCACCGACCCCAGCGTTTCGGCCAGCACGACGGACGCGCCACCGTGCAGTAAGCCAAACGGTTGATGGGTACGGCTATCGACCGGCATGGTGGCTTCCAGCTCATTCTCACCAATGCGGGTAAACTGGATATCCAGCAAACCCACCATATTACCTTCGCTCATGGCATTCAGTGCCTGTAGCGTCACAGCTCGTTTCCAGATCATCCGATAATCTCCAGTAAAGCCTGTAATGGATGGCGCACGCCGTTACCTTCGACGCGTTTTACCTGGCTGCGGCACGAGTAGCCCGTCGCCAGACAACGATTTCGCGGTAAGCGCTGCATCGCCTGATGCCACGACAACTCGTAGATCCCCAACGACGTTGCATGGTTTTTCACTTCATGCCCGTAAGTACCGGCCATACCGCAGCAGCCGACGCTGACGTTCTCCAGTTTCGCGCCAAAACGGGCGAAAATAGAGGCCCACTGGGCAGGAGCCCCTGGCAAAGCGGTCACTTCGGTACAGTGGCCAAAAAGATACCATGACTCACCGCGCACATCTGCCGTGGTCATCCCCTGTAGTGCGGCTGGTAGCCATTCGTGCACCAGCATGACGTGGAAATCGCCGCGTTTTTCGCCCAGCGTCTGTTTGTACTCATCCCGGTAGCACAGCACCAGCGCCGGATCGACACCGACCATTGGCATGCCCAGTTGCGCAACACGATTTAAGAAATCTGCGGTTTTCCGGGCCGTTTTGGCAAAGCGGGTCAGGAAACCTTTAATGTGCTGCGCCTTGCCGTTTGGCGAGAACGGCAGCACCACTGGCTGATAATCCAGCTTTTCAGCCAGGCGTACAAAGTCAGCCACCACCTGAGCATCGTAGTAACTGGTAAACGGATCCTGCACCACCAGCACCACGCGGGCTTTCTGCTCCGGGCTTAACGCTTCAAGTTGCTCCAGCGTCATGTTCGCCGAGCGGTGTCCAACCAGCTGGCGTTGCAAGGATGGCGTCGACAACAGCGGCAGATCCACCATCCCGATATGTTTTTCGGAGAGCTTGCGCACCAGCGGCTGATTGATAAAGAAGTTAAAGGTCTTCGGCGCTCTCGCCATCAGCGGCGCGTAGCTTTCCACCGTTGCCACCAGGTGGTCACGCATCGGGCGCAGATAGCGCGTGTGGTAAAGCTGCAGGAAGCGGGAACGGAACTCCGGCACGTCGATTTTAATTGGGCACTGGGTCGAACACGCCTTACAGGCCAGGCAGCCGGACATTGCCTCTTTCACTTCATGCGAGAAGTCGTACTCGCCCTTGCTTGCATGCCAGCTGTTGCGGGTACGTTCGATAAGCGAACGCAGGCTGGCACCTTTCTCCGGCAGTTCCTGCTCCAGTTTCAGTGGATCCACCCCACGATCGGCCAACAAACGCAGCCATTCGCGCACCAGCGTTGCTCGCCCCTTTGGGGAGTGAATGCGGTTGCTGGTCATTTTCATCGACGGGCACATCGGGCTTTTCACGTCAAAGTTAAAGCACAGGCCGTTGCCATTACACTCCATTGCACCGCGCCAGGAGGTGCGTACCGCAACCGGAATTTGTCTGTCCCAGGTGCCGCGTTTGACGGAATCCACCCGTAACATCGGCGCGTCAACCCCCTCTGGCGGGCAAATTTTACCCGGGTTGAGGCGGTTATCAGGGTCGAATACCGCTTTGACCTTGCGCAGCTCACCGTAGAGTTGTTCACCGAAGAAAGCCGGGCTGTACTCCGCACGGAACCCCTTACCGTGTTCACCCCACAGCAGACCACCATATTTGGCGGTCAGGGCCACGACATCGTCGGAGATCGCTTTCATCAGCATCTCCTGCTGGGGGTCACACATGTCCAGTGCCGGACGCACATGCAGTACCCCGGCGTCGACGTGTCCGAACATGCCATAGCTCAGGCCGTGGCTGTCCAGCAGTGCGCGAAACTCAACGATATAATCCGCCAGATGCTCCGGTGGTACGCAGGTGTCTTCGGCAAAGGGAATGGGTTTGGCGGCACCTTTGGCGTTGCCAAGCAGCCCCACCGCTTTTTTACGCATCGCGTAGATACGTTCAATGCCGGAGAGATCGTTACAGAGCTGCCAGCCAATCACCCCGCCCTCGCCCCGGGCGATGAGCTCGTCCAGCCTCTGACAAAGCATCGTCACCTGACTTTCGATCAGTTCGGCATCATCACCCGCAAATTCAACAATATTCAGGCCGAGCATCTCTTTATCCGGCACATCGGTGATCAGCTCGCTCACGGAGTGCCAGACGATATCTTCCCGGGCCAGATTCAGCACTTTGGAGTCGACGGTTTCCACCGACAACGCCCGCGCCTCCACCATAAACGGCGCATTGCGCAGTGCGGAGTCGAAAGAGTTGTATTTGACGTTCACCAGGCGGCGCACCTTCGGCAAGCGGGTGATATCCAGACGCGCCTCGGTGATAAACGCCAGCGTCCCTTCGGATCCGGTCAGCACGCGGGTCAAATCAAACTGGCTCAAATCATCATTAAAAACATGACGCAGGTCGTAACCTGTTAAGAAGCGGTTCAGTTTTGGGAATTTATCGAGGATCAGCTGGCGGTTATCGCGACAGCGTTCCAGTACGGTGCGATAAATTCGCCCGCTCGTGGTGTTCTCTTTGCCCAACGTTTCCGCCAGCTCAACCGGCATCGGCTGGGTATCAAGGATATCGCCCCCCATCAGTACCGCGCGAACGCCCATGACGTGATCGGAGGTTTTACCGTAGACCAGGGAACCCTGACCGGAAGCATCGGTGTTGATCATCCCGCCAATTGTGGCGCGGTTGCTTGTGGACAGCTCCGGGGCGAAAAAGTAGCCGTAGGGTTTCAGGTATTGGTTGAGCTGATCTTTAATGACCCCCGCTTCAACGCGCACCCACCCCTCTTCAGGGTTGATCTCAATGATGCGGTTCATATAGCGGGACATATCGATGATGATGCCCTGGTTCAGTGCCTGGCCATTGGTGCCAGTACCGCCGCCGCGTGGGGTAAATATCAGAGACGTAAATCGTTCTTGCGCCGCCAGACGGGCTACCAGCGCGACATCAGCCGTTGAGCGTGGGAAAACGACGGCATCGGGAAGTAGCTGGTAGATACTGTTATCGGTCGCCATCGTCAGCCTGTCGGCATAATTGGTGGCGGTATCACCTGTAAAACCCTGTTGCTCCAGTGCCTGCAAAAAATTAAGCACCAGCTGAACGACGCCGGGTGCCTGGGAAATCTGTGGGATCATTACTGTCGACCCTAATTAGAGTTGTGGATCCCCTTCATACTTCAAGCAGCAGATGCGTTGGCTGCGTCTACTCACCCTGGCCACATAGTTATCCATGCGCCCAGGGATTCGTTCACTTGCCGCCTTCCTGCAGCCTGAATTATTCAGGAGATAATCGTTTGCGTTGTGTCCCAACTTTTTATCACATTTTTTTCTTATACGCTCAGCAGAATTACAGGCAAAATCCGCCTGTCAAAAATCGCTGAAATCACTAATGATTAGAGAGACGCGGTTTTACGTTTCCGCCGGCCTGTCTGGCGTTCATTTAAGGAAAGTTTTATTTATGGTCAATCTCCGTCAGCCCAGGGATGTTGCGCAAATTTTACTGTCGGTGCTGTTCTTAGCCATCATGATTATTGCGTGTCTGTGGATTGTTCAACCTTTCGTGCTCGGCTTTGCCTGGGCCGCGACCGTGGTCGTCGCGACCTGGCCTTTACTCTTGCGTTTGCAGAAACTGCTCTTTGGACGGCGTGGTCTGGCGGTGCTGGTCATGACCCTGCTGCTGTTCCTGCTGTTTATTATTCCGATTGCGCTGCTGGTGAATAGCCTTGTTGACTCCAGTGGCCCGGTTATTCGCGCCATCTCCAGCGGCGATCTGACGCTGCCGGATTTCGCCTGGCTCAACAGTATTCCCGTCGTGGGCGCAAAACTCTACAGCGGCTGGCACAGCCTGCTGGAGATGGGCGGCAGTGCGCTGATGACGAAAGTGCGACCGTATATTGGCACCACCACTACCTGGTTTGTTGGTCAGGCCGCGCATATCGGCCGGTTTATGATGCACTGTACCCTGATGCTGGTCTTCAGCGCCCTGCTGTACTGGCGTGGTGAACAAGTGGCTCTGGGGATCCGTCATTTTGCCACCCGACTGGCGGGTAAACGCGGCGATGCGGCCGTTCTGCTGGCCGCTCAGGCCGTCCGTGCCGTTGCGCTTGGCGTGGTGGTGACTGCGCTGGTGCAGGCCGTGCTGGGCGGTATCGGGCTTGCCATCTCAGGTGTGCCTTACGCAACCATCTTTACCGTCGTGATGCTGATGACCTGCCTTGCGCAACTGGGACCATTGCTGGTGCTGATACCCTGCATTATCTGGCTCTACTGGACAGGTGATACCACCTGGGGCACCGTCCTGTTGGTCTGGAGCTGCGTGGTCGGGACGATGGATAACGTCATTCGCCCAATCCTCATCCGTATGGGAGCCGATCTGCCGCTGATCCTGATCCTGTCAGGCGTTATTGGTGGATTGATTGCATTTGGGATGATCGGTCTGTTTATTGGCCCGGTACTTCTGGCAGTGACATGGCGTCTCTTCTCCGCCTGGGTGCATGAAGTACCACCGCCGGGAACTGACCCGGACGTGATCCTGAGCGAACTGGAAGAGCTGGAAGACCAGAACAAACAGTAACGGTATGGCCGGGTAGCGCTACGTTTACCCGGCCTGAATTGCTCCCCGCAATACTTAACCATTGTTAAACTATTTATTCTCTGCGCACTGGTCTGACCCGCAAAACCAGCTGTAACTCTGTCATCCACTTCAAAAAATCTTTACGACTCTTTAACTATTGAGACGAATCTGATCGACGCAAAAAAACGCAATGCCTACTATTAGCTCACGGTTATAGATCAACACCTTGATTTATAAGCATGGAAATCCCCTGAGTGAAACAACGAATTGCTGTGTGTAGTCTTTGCCCATCTCCCACGATGGGCTTTTTTTTTGCTTATAAAAACAACAAACCCAATGGCGAGCGTATTTAATCGTCTGGTAGAGTCCATAGTTATATTCTGAATTTGCGATTTCATCTGGAGGCTCAGCCTTTACTTTCAGACTTATTGGATATAGTCGGGTAATAGCAGAGTATGCAAAGCAATATTTTTAGTTAAGGAAAACGCCATGAAATGTAAAAATATTTTTTCAACTCTGATATTAACCTCCTGCGGGATGATTAACAGGATGGCAGTTGAAAGTGAGATCGAAAAATCAAATCTGGAACGGGTTCGTGGGGACTATTGCGCATGAGCAATGCGCAGCGTTATTCAAATGCCTGTTCCAGAACCAAACCGGAAGTGCGGCAAGGCACACAACAAACCTGTGTCAACGTTCCCGTACTGGAACGCGACAAAAATAACCAGGTTGTAAAAACTGGCGCAACCGAATCTCGCTGCGCTAACGGAACTTACACCTATCCTGTTGATACCACGGAAAGATTCGGGGGATGACAAGTTCTATGCCAAAGCGCGTTTCGCCAGAGATGTATCTGATGAATTAATCAACATTATTGTGCTTAATCATATGGGCTTCCTGTTACCAGGAAGCCCATCATATTTTTACTTGTTCAGCTCAGCCAGGCTCAACCAGGTTTGCACCACGGTGTCCGGGTTCAGGGACAGACTATCAATCCCCTCTTCCATCAGCCAGGCGGCAAAGTCTTCATGGTCGGAAGGCCCCTGACCACAAATCCCGACATATTTGCCCTGTTTCTTCGCCGCACGGATGGACATCGACAGCAGCGCTTTGACCGCCTCGTTACGTTCATCGAACAGCTCAGAGACGACGCCAGAATCGCGATCCAGACCCAGCGTTAGCTGTGTCATATCGTTGGAGCCGATGGAGAAGCCGTCGAAGTGCTCCAGGAACTGCTCAGCCAGCAGGGCGTTGGACGGGATCTCACACATCATGATGATCTTCAGCCCATTTTCGCCGCGCTTCAGACCCTGGCGCGCCAGTTCGTCAACCACGGCTTTCGCCTGATCCACGGTACGCACGAACGGGATCATAATCTCAACGTTGGTCAGCCCCATGTCGTTGCGCACGCGTTTTACCGCGTCGCACTCCAGCGCAAAACAGTCGCGGAAGCTGTCGGAGACATAACGTCCGGCACCGCGGAAGCCCAGCATCGGGTTCTCTTCTTCCGGCTCGTAACGCTCACCGCCCACCAGGTTGGCATATTCGTTAGATTTAAAGTCCGACAGACGCACGATCACGCGTTTCGGATAGAACGCAGCACCCAGTGTCGCGATCCCTTCGGTCAGACGACCAACGTAGAACTCTTTCGGTGAGTCGTAGCCTTTCATCATCTCGCGGATTTCGCTTTGCAGCTTCGCATCCTGGTCGTCAAACTCCAGCAGTGCGCGCGGGTGTACCCCGATCATACGGTTGATGATAAATTCCAGACGCGCCAGCCCTACGCCTTCGTTCGGCAGGCAGGCGAAGTCAAACGCTCTGTCCGGGTTACCGACGTTCATCATGATCTTCAGCGGCAGATCCGGCATGGTATCCACGCTGGAGCTTTTCACGCTGAAGTCCAGGATATCGGCATAGACGTAGCCGGTATCACCTTCGGCACAGGAGACGGTCACTTTTTCGTCGTCCTTCATGCGTTCGGTTGCATCACCACAGCCAACAACGGCCGGAATACCTAATTCACGGGCGATGATTGCGGCGTGGCAGGTACGGCCGCCACGGTTAGTGACGATTGCCGCAGCTTTCTTCATGATCGGTTCCCAGTCCGGGTCGGTCATGTCGGTTACCAGCACGTCGCCCGGCTGAATGCGGTTCATCTCGCTGATGTCGTGGATCACTTTGACCGGGCCCGCACCGATGCGGTGACCGATAGCACGGCCTTCAGCCACAATTCTGCCCTGCGCGTGCAGCGTATAACGCTCCATCACCTGACCGCGCGAGCGGACGGTTTCCGGGCGTGCCTGCACGATAAACAGTTTGCCGGTGTTACCGTCTTTCGCCCATTCGATATCCATCGGACGGCCGTAATGTTTTTCGATCTGTACCGCCTGTTTCGCCAGCTCCTGCACTTCGGCATCGGTCAACGAGAAGCGGTCACACTGCTCCTGCGGCACATCTTCAATTTTAACCTGCTTGCCATGCTCCTGCGTCGGGGCATAGATCATGCGGATTTTTTTCGAACCCATCGTACGGCGAACCACCGCCGGACGGTTTGCCGCAAGCGTCGGTTTGTGAACATAGAATTCGTCAGGGTTAACCGCCCCTTGCACAACCATCTCACCCAGACCCCACGCGGAAGTGATAAATACCACCTGGTCGAAACCGGATTCGGTATCAATGGAGAACATCACGCCGGAAGACCCTACGTCGGAACGCACCATGCGCTGCACACCTGCGGACAACGCAACGCCGCGGTGGTCGTAGCCCTGATGCACACGATAGGAGATAGCGCGGTCATTAAACAGGGAAGCAAACACATGCTTCACCGCTACCAGTACGGCATCATAACCCTGAACGTTCAGGAAGGTTTCCTGCTGTCCGGCGAACGAAGCATCCGGCATGTCTTCTGCGGTGGCAGAAGAACGTACGGCAAACGACGCCTGCGCATCATCAGCGGAGAGCTGGTTGTACGCATCGTGAATGGCTTTTTCCAGTTCCGGCTGGAAAGGTGTGTCGATAATCCACTGGCGGATTTGCGCCCCGGCTTTCGCAAGCTCGGTGACGTCATCAATATCCGTTTTATCCAGCAGGTTGTAAATGCGCTGGTTTACGCCACTCTGGTCTAAAAACAGGTTAAACGCATCGGCAGTTGTGGCAAACCCGTTCGGTACGGAGACACCCATACCCGACAGATTTGTAATCATTTCACCCAGGGAGGCATTTTTGCCCCCAACTCTGTCTACATCATTCATGCCGAGTTGGTTATACCAAAGCACCAGCGGTGACGAGCCATTGTTGGACATCGAAACAATCCTTTTGTGATATTTGATCGGAGTAAGAAACACCTGACTACGTATTTATACTGGCATATTTATTCCCGCTAAAAAAACGGTGAATCGTGTAAGCAATTTAAATTTTCAACTTTTCGGACACTTTCCCACCTGTCACTAACCCGATGATTCCTATATATTCGGGAAAAAACCATAGAAATAAAGCTACTACTGGAAAAATGAAATCCACTTTTCAGGAAAATTAAAAACACCATTTCATTTATAATTAGGATAAGTTCTTTGCTGTGTATTTTACTTTTTTAATTTATGCTTTCAGACAATTACGTACGCTATTCAGGGTGAATAAAATGGATAATGCTGTCGATCGCCATGTTTTTTATATTTCCGATGGTACGGCGATCACCGCCGAGGTGCTGGGGCACGCGGTGATGTCGCAATTCCCCGTTACGATTAACAGCATCACGCTGCCGTTTGTGGAAAATGAGAGCCGCGCCAGGGCGGTGAAAGACCAGATTGACGCTATTTATCAGCAAACCGGTATCCGACCACTGGTTTTCTATTCCATCGTTATTCCAGAAATTCGCACCATTATTCTGCAAAGTGAAGGCTTCTGTCAGGACATTGTGCAGGCTCTGGTCGCCCCGTTGCAGAACGAAATGAAGCTCGACCCGACCCCCATCGCTCACCGTACTCACGGGCTGAACCCCGGTAACCTGACCAAGTACGATGCGCGCATCGCCGCCATTGATTACACGCTGGCGCACGACGATGGTATCTCTCTGCGTAATCTGGATCAGGCTCAGGTGATCCTGCTGGGTGTGTCACGCTGCGGAAAAACGCCGACCAGCCTCTACCTGGCCATGCAGTTTGGTATTCGCGCGGCAAACTACCCCTTTATTGCCGATGACATGGATAACCTGATCCTGCCTGCCGCGCTTAAGCCGTTGCAGCACAAGCTGTTTGGCCTGACCATCAACCCTGAACGCCTGGCGGCTATTCGGGAAGAGCGGCGCGAAAACAGCCGTTACGCCTCATTGCGCCAGTGTCGAATGGAAGTCTCTGAGGTTGAAGCGCTGTACCGGAAAAACCAGATCCCCTGGCTCAACAGCACCAACTACTCGGTAGAAGAAATTGCGACCAAAATGCTCGACATCATGGGGCTGAATCGCCGGATGTACTAACAAGCTAGTACATCAATACAAATTCAGGTATCATGGTGCTCACCATCGGGGCGGAACCGCCCCGAACTTGAAATCAGCAGGGATTGGTTTAAGGTGATGCCCATCACTTCCCGGTAGTCTGCCGATGAAGCAAAAAATTTCTGAGATATCCCATGAATAAAACTGACGAACTCCGCACTGCGCGCATTGATAGCCTGGTGACACCGTCTGAACTGGCACAGCGGCACCCCCTTTCCGCAGGTGTTGCGGAACATGTAACGGCATCCCGCCGACGCATTGAAAAAATCCTCAATGGTGAAGACAAACGTCTTCTGGTGGTTATTGGGCCTTGCTCCATCCATGACCTGGATGCCGCAATGGATTATGCAAAACGCCTTCAGGGTCTGCGTGATAAACACCAGCAGCGTCTGGAGATTGTGATGCGCACCTACTTTGAAAAGCCGCGTACCGTCGTGGGCTGGAAAGGGTTAATCTCCGATCCTGATCTCAATGGCAGCTATCGCGTCAATCACGGCATTGAGCTGGCGCGTAAGTTGCTGTTGCAGGTGAATGAGCTGGGTGTACCGACTGCGACCGAATTCCTCGATATGGTGACCGGGCAATTTATCGCCGACCTGATAAGCTGGGGTGCCATTGGCGCTCGCACCACGGAAAGCCAAATCCACCGTGAGATGGCTTCAGCCCTCTCCTGCCCGGTTGGCTTTAAAAATGGTACCGATGGCAACACCCGTATTGCCGTCGATGCGATCCGTGCTTCACGTGCCAGCCATATGTTCCTCTCCCCGGATAAAAACGGCCAGATGACCATTTACCAGACCAGCGGCAACCCGTACGGGCATATCATTATGCGTGGCGGTAAAAAACCGAACTATCACGCACAGGATATCGCCGCAGCCTGCGAAACGCTGGCCGAATTTGACCTGCCGGAACACCTGGTTGTGGATTTCAGCCACGGTAACTGCCAGAAACAGCATCGCCGCCAGTTGGATGTTTGCGATGAGGTCTGCCAGCAGATCCGCAGCGGCTCCAGCGCCATTGCCGGTATTATGGCCGAAAGCTTCATCAAGGAAGGTACGCAGAAAATTGTTGCCGGGCAGCCGATGGTGTACGGTCAGTCTATTACCGACCCATGCCTGAGCTGGGAAGATACCGAACTGCTGCTGGAGAAACTGGCTTTGGCGGTTGATAGCCGCTTCTGAACAATGGCCCGTTATTGCCTGGTGGCGCTAGCGTTTACCGGGCCAGCGGGTCTGTAGGCCGGATGCGAAGTGCCATCCGGCAATACATTACTGTTGCAGTGAAGACTGGATCGCGGTCAGCGCGATGGTGTAGACGATATCGTCAACCAGCGCGCCACGGGACAGGTCGTTCACCGGTTTGCGCATACCCTGCAGCATTGGCCCGATGGAGATCAGGTCTGCTGAACGCTGTACCGCTTTATAGGTGGTGTTACCGGTGTTCAGATCCGGGAAGATGAACACGGTAGCGCGACCCGCCACCGGTGAGTTCGGCGCTTTGGATTTCGCCACGTCAGCCATAACGGCGGCGTCGTACTGCAGCGGGCCGTCGATCATCAGGTCAGGACGTTTTTCCTGCGCCAGACGGGTCGCTTCGCGCACTTTCTCGACGTCGCTACCTGCACCAGAGGTACCGGTGGAGTAGGAGAGCATCGCCACGCGTGGTTCGATACCGAAGGCAATCGCGGAGTCTGCAGACTGGATAGCGATTTCCGCCAGCTGTTCTGCCGTTGGATCCGGGTTGATCGCGCAGTCGCCGTAAACGTAAACCTGTTCAGGCAGCAGCATGAAGAACACGGAAGAGACCAGCGAGCTGCCCGGTGCCGTTTTGATCAGCTGCAGCGGCGGACGGATGGTGTTCGCGGTGGTGTGAACAGCACCAGAAACCAGACCGTCAACTTCGTCCTGCTCCAGCATCAGCGTACCCAGCACCACGTTGTCTTCCAGCTGTTCGCGCGCAACGGCTTCGGTCATGCCCTTGCTCTTACGCAGCTCAACCAGACGGGCAACGTAGCTTTCGCGAACCACTTCCGGGTCAACGATTTCGATACCCGCACCCAGCTCAACGCCCTGAGAGGCCGCCACGCGGGTGATCTCATCCGGGTTACCCAGCAGCACACAGGTCGCGATACCGCGCTCTGCACAGATGGCTGCTGCTTTAACAGTACGTGGTTCGTCGCCTTCTGGCAGAACAACACGTTTGCCCGCTTTACGCGCCAGCTCGGTCAGTTGGTAACGGAAGGCCGGTGGAGACAGACGACGGCTGCGCTCGGAGGTTGCAGTCAGGGATTCGATCCAGTCAGCGTTGATGTAGCCCGCAACGTATTCCTGTACTTTCTCGATACGCTCGTGGTCATCAACCGGCACTTCCAGGTTGAAGCTCTGCAGGCTCAGGGAGGTCTGCCAGGTGTTGGTGTTCACCATAAAGACCGGCAGGCCAGTGGCAAATGCGCGCTCGCACAGCTTGCTGACGCGTGGGTCCATATCGTAAGCACCGGTCAGCAGAATGGCACCGATTTCCACGCCGTTCATTGCCGCCAGGCAGGCTGCAACCAGCACGTCAGGGCGGTCAGCGGAAGTCACCAGCAGGGAGCCTGCGCGGAAGTGTTCCAGCATGTGCGCAACGCTGTGGGCACAGAATGAAACCGCGCGAATGCGGCGCTGCCAGATGTCTCCTTCATTCAGTATCTGCGCATTCAGATGGCGGGCCATATCAATTGCCCGTACGGCAATTAATTCCGCACTCCAGGGGACAGCAGCCAGTACCGGAACAGGACTGTTCGAACAGAGTCTGACCGTAAAGTTATGCCACGCCAGCGGGCGTGAAAGCCCGTCTTGTGGCGCAGACATTTCACTCTGGATCGCTTCGCGCCCTTCCTGCGGAGCATTAATCTTGTTGACGATCACACCAGAGAGCATCTTTTTTGCGCTACCTAACCCGCTGCGCGCCAGTTCCATACGTTCATGCAGCTGTGCAGGCGTTTGTCGCCCGTGGGACATCACCAGCACAATTTCAGCATTCAGCGTCTTCGCAATCTCGACGTTCAGCGATTGCGCAAACTGATGCTGGCGTGTCGGGATAAGTCCTTCCACCAGCACCACTTCCGCATGCTCGCTGGCGGCATGATAACGGGCAACAATGGTTTCCATCAG
The DNA here is from genome assembly GCA_014169315.1 of Enterobacter cloacae. Classification (NCBI taxonomy): domain Bacteria; kingdom Pseudomonadati; phylum Pseudomonadota; class Gammaproteobacteria; order Enterobacterales; family Enterobacteriaceae; genus Enterobacter; species Enterobacter cloacae. The sequence goes on from AP022133.1 coordinate 2,782,101, forward strand.
CACGTCTTTCTGATTGCAGGAAAGCCAGGCTTCTGCATCGCTCATTGTCAGCGGTGCACCCGCATGCAAGCCCGTCCTTGCACGGATGATCGCAGTGGTGCGATCGGGCACGGCATTCTCATCCCGGGGCTGAGCGATGGGTTTATATACGCTCAGCCGGACGCCTTTACGCTCCATAGCGCGGATCACCCCAAGACTGACGCTGGTCAGGCCGATACCGGGTTCCGCAGGAATTAACATGATGGTACGTGACACGGAGTCTCCTCATCAGACATGAAAAAGCCTGTCACCACCGGCAACAGGCTTTTGACGTTTACGGTTTCATCGCCATCAGGTCAGACAACGCAATATGTTTCTGGTAATCAACATTATCGAAACCAAAACCGTTGAGCTGCAGGAACTCTTTTTTGTACCCTGCGTAATCGCCAACCTGCGTGAAATTGTCGTCGTTAAGCGTGCTCATTAACTCGCTCACCGCATGCTGCACGTCCGGACGTAACTCCCGGTCATCAACACGAATAAGCCGGGAAGAATCAACCGATACCTGTCCCCCGGCGTAGAGTTTATCGGTGAACAGACGCTGCATTTGCTCAATACAGGTTTCATGCAATCCCATCTGTTTCATCACCTGATACAGGCACAGCACATACGGGGAAAATGCGGGGATAAAGACGCTGGCTTTGGTGACCAGCGCTTTACAGACCGACACCCAGGCCCCGCCATTATCAGCAGACAGTTGCGCATTCAGGCGCTCCGCCGTCTGAGACAGATGCTTCTTCGCCAGCCCTAAGGTTCCGTCATGGTAGATGGGGTATGTCATTTCAGGGCCAATATAGGAAAAGGCTACCGTTTTCGCCCCTTTCGCCAGCGCGTTATGGTGCTGCAGCCAGTGGATCCACTCCTCCCAGTCTTCACCACCCATCACCTTTTCCGTCGCCAGGATCTCGGCGTCATTCGCCACATCCAGTACGGTGGTATCCAGACAATCCTTTTCCAGATTAACGGTCTTACCGCTGAAAGGTTTTCCCACCGTTTTCAGACAGGAGCGCCACATTTCACCGGTTTTAGGATCGGGGCGCATACCGGTTGCTAGGCTGTAGACAACCAGGTCAATTTGGCCACCGAAATCACGATTGATAAGCTCAATAACCTGTTCTTTTACTTCGGCAGAAAAGGCATCACCCACGATATTATGGGCAATGCGCCCTTCTGCTTCGGCCTGCTGGCGGAAATAAACGTTGTTATACCAGCCTGCCGTACCCACACCCTTTTCGCCCGGCCCACGTTCAAATGATACGCCAATGGTATCCGCCTTCGCGCCACCAAATGTCAGCGCGACTCTGGCAGCCAGGCCAAAACCGGAAGATGCCCCAAGAATTAACACCCGTTTAGGGCCATGCTGAATTTGCTTGTGATGCTGGCTGTAATGAATCTGATTTTTCACCGCCTGCTTGCAGCCCTCAGGGTGGGCCGTTCTGGCCACTACGCCATTAATAACAGGTTCAATAATCATCTTTATATCCTTATGCTCTTTTTTTCGGAGCCATCACCACGGCAATGCCTTCAATAACAATTTCGTTATTCTGGTTGGTGGTGGTGGTGGCTAATTTGGCAATATTTTTCTCGGTATTCAGCTCGATCACTTCGCAGGTGGCTTTAACGGTATCACCAATATAAACCGGGCGGCGGAATTTATTATCCTGCCCAAGATAAATGGTTCCCTCGCCGGGTAATTGCATCCCCAGTACGGCAGAGGTCAACCCGGACACCAGCACGCCATGCGCGACGCGCTTGCCAAAGATGCTCTCTTTTGCCACCACGTCATTGATATGTACCGGATTGATATCGCCGGAAATACCTGAAAACAGCAGCACATCACTTTCAGTGATCGTTTTTTCAAAACTGGCTTTTTGGCCAATAAACATATCTTTGATTGTATAAGACACGGTCATACCCTCGATAGATAATCGCAATATTAAAAAAGAATCGGAGAAATCAGTTGAACGATTATTTCAAACTTAGCTGCATTGGCTGTTCACTGAAGATACGCGCATCCATCGTTTTTAATGATGGGCTGATCTTCGGCATAAATTCCATTTTATTAAGAATATCTCGATGCAAATCAATACCAGGTGCTATCTCTACCAGCTCAATCGTACCGGCGGTTAATTTAAATACTGCCCGTTCGGTAATGTAATATACCGTCTTATTATTCTTACGGGCCGTATCGGAAGAGAATGTGATTTGTTGCACCTGCTTAATGAACTTCAGTATATGGCCATCGCGGCGGATATTGAGTTGACCGTCTTCAACGACAATATCGCTTTCACCAGCGGTAAACGAGCCGCAGAAGAAGACCTGTTTTGCGTTCTGGGTGATGTTAATAAACCCACCGCAGCCCGCAATTTTCACACCAAATTTTGAGACATTAAGATCGCCTTTTGCATCCGTCTCCGCCAGCCCCAGAAAAGCCTGATCCAGACCACCACCATCATAGAAATCAAACATTTGATCCTGAGTAATGATGGCCTCAGGGAATGCTGATGCCCCAAAAGAGAGCCCACCGGCCGGGGAACCCCCGATTGCGCCCGGCTCCACGGTGGCAATCAGTTCCTGCGTCACGTGTTCTTCATCCGTGATTTGCGCAATCACTTCCGGAGCACCAATGCCGTAGTTAACAATCGCATTCTTTTTCAGCTCCATTGCCGCACGCCGCGCGATGATTTTCTTGACGTCCAGCGGACGAGGCTTACGTTGATCTCCGGTGCGAGCACCGCGACCAACATAATTTTCGTTCATCGCCTCGGCAAAGGTCTGCATGTGTAATTCACCTTCAGCCACCACAATAGCATCAACGAAAATCCCCGGGATCTTCACCTGCTGCGGATCCAGCGAACCATCCGGAACAATGCGCTTCACCTGGACAATCACCTTTCCCCCCTGGTTATGCACCAGTTGAGCCGCCGCCAGGTTTTCCAGAATCAGGCATTCGTCTTCCATCGTAATATTGCCCCGGGTATCTGCTGTCGTCCCCCGCAGAATAGCGATATTGGCGTCGATTTTTTTATAGAAGAGGTTTTCAACGCCATTCACTTCGGTATACGTCACAATATCTTGCGTTGTTTTGGCATTGATTTTTCCCCCTTCAACGCGGGGATCGACAAATGTGCCTAACCCCACGTGCGTGAAGGTGCCCATTTTGCCTGCCGCGCTGTCACGGAACAGGTGACAAATAACGCCCTGTGGTAAGTTATAACCCGTTATTTTCCCTTCATTCGCGAGCTTTTGCAGACGTGGGATAAGACCCCAGTGTCCACCAATGGCGCGGCTCACAAGCCCTTCATGCGCCAGGCGATTATTGGCCTTCTCTTTTGCATCGCCCTGCCCGGCCGCAAAAATAAGCCCCAGATGGCGAGGGTGCCCCGTCGCCAGGAATTTGTCTTCAATTGCTTTTTCAATAGACTCCGGTACGACAGCACCAATAAAACCACCCAAAATGACGTTATCGCCGTCCTGAATTAAATCAGCTGCCTGCTGTGCCGTAATTTGTTTGACAGATTGCATGATAATAACCTTTTTAAATTAAAAAGAATGTGGCGTAAGCGATCATGGCGACCACTGCGAATACAGGGAAAATACAGGTAACGATAAACAGCTCTTTATAGCTTTGTTTATGTGTTAAGCCGCAGACGCCCAGCAATGTAATAATGAAGCCAGAATGAGGTAGCGTATCGAAGGTCGAGGCACTGAAAACAATCACCCGGTGCATCAACCCGGCAGGAATATTATGTTCGACCGATAACGCCATCAGTTCTTTACCGAATGCCAGCATCGCCAGCCCAACGCCACCGGACGTAGAGCCCACAATCCCGGCCAGCACTGCCGTTCCAACAGAAGCCGCAATCATTGCTGACCCTGGGATAGCAAACACCGCGGCCTTGATCACCGCAAAAACCGGCAACATTTTCACCACACCGCCATAGCCCACCTGGGTTGCAGTGTTAAAGATGGGAGTCAGCGAGTCGTTCGCCCCCTGCGCCAGTGTTCGGGTTGTGTTTCCAATCTCTTTACGATAGAGCACCAGCGTAACGACAATGGCAATACACAGCGAAACTGTAATAGCCCAAATCCCCTGAATACCGCCAACGCTGGCGTAATGCTGAATGACATGGTCAAGTTCGAAATATTGTGTGAGCAAAATATTACCGAAAATAACGATTGCAATCGGTGTCATGGCAACCAGGATATTTCCCTGCGCAATAGTTTTCTCACCCTCCAGCCCTTCTCCGTAACCTTCACCCTGGCTTTTAGCCTGCCTAACCAGACGGGTCATATACCACACGCCAATAATTAACCAGACAAGCGTCCCGATGACGCCGATATCCATACCGGAATAGATGGTCGTTTTAAAAATCGGAATGGGAATAGTGTTAATAAACTGCGCCGAACCTGGCGCAACATAAGCCGGTAAACATCCCGCACAAATTGCGCTGGGTAGCAAACGACGAGGGTAATCGCTGTTGATAAATATAGTTCTGGCGATAGGTAAAACGGCAAAGACCACAACAAAAACGGACACACCGCCGTAGGTAAGTAAAAATGATGCGAGAATAACTGCGAGGATCGCCTTTTGCGGCCCCATCGCCTGGGAAATAAACTGCGCAATCGTTAATGCTGCACCACTGGCGTTCATTAACGTACCAAATATCGCGCCTACGAGAAATATGGGGAAATAGGCAGCAACAAATCCCACCACCGACTGCATAAACGGGCCTGTCCAGGAGTAGAGCACGGGTATTTCTGACCCCAGGAGTACCGCAAGCATGGCCATTAATGGTGAGACAATTAATACGGGTACGCCACGATAGATAAGATAAATAAGTAAAACCAAAGAGAGGATTAATCCAGTCATAATGTCCTCTGAGAATAAGAGTGCTGTTCGCATTGACGATACAATGCGAACAAAGGTTATTTTATTGTGCGCGTTTGATAATGATTGCAGTCCCCATACCGCCACCAATGCAGAGTGACGCCAGGCCTGTTTTTTTATTCTGCTTAATCATTTCATAGAGCAGTGAAACAATAATGCGTCCACCGGATGCACCTAATGGATGTCCCAGCGCAATGGCTCCGCCGTTCACGTTAGTCCGCCCTTCAAACCACGCGGCGTCGACGCCATGTTCAGCACACAATCCACGCATCACGCCAATGGCCTGCGCGGCAAAGGCTTCGTTGAGTTCCAGCAGTTCAATATCGCGAAGGGTCAATTTGCCACGCGTGAGCGCATCCGCAATGGCCGGCACCGGCCCCAGCCCCATCACGGCGGCATCAACACCGCCCTGTCCACAGGCGATAATTTCAGCCAGCGGCTCCAGATGCCACTTGTCTACCGCCTCCTGAGACGCCAGGATCAGCGCGACAGCGCCGTCGTTAATACCGGAGGCATTACCCGCGGTCACGGTGCCTTGTTTGTCAAATGCCGGTTTTAATTTGGCAAGCTGTTCCAGAGAAGCGTCTTTACGCGGGTATTCATCACGCGCAAACTGCGTTTCGCCTTTTCTGCTGGTGACAGTCACGCCAGCAATTTCATCGTCGAAACGACCTTGCTCCACTGCCTGCACCGCACGTTGTTGGCTTTTCAGTGCGAAAATGTCCTGCTCTTCCCGGCTGATGGAATATTTCTGCGCAATATTTTCTGCCGTCACCCCCATGTGATAGCGGTTAAATACATCCGTTAGCCCATCGGCTATCAGCGAATCGGTCATCTGTTGGTTGCCCATCTTCAGACCAAAACGGGCACGGCTATCGACCAGATACGGTGCCTGGGACATGTTTTCCATACCCGCAGCAACAACCAAATCCATCTCACCACTTTTGATTTTTAGCGTGCCATCAATGACGGTTTTCATGCCGCTGCCACAGATCATATTCAGCGTCAGTGCCGGAACCTGAAAAGGGATCCCCGCTTTTACCGCTGCCTGCCGCCCCGGCCCCATTCCCTGTCCTGCAGCCAGAACGTTGCCGACGATAACCTCATCAATATTTTCAGGATTGATTTTACTCTGGGCGATAGCGGCTGAAATGGCGGTAGCAGCCAGATCACTGGCGGGAACGCTCATCAGACTCCCACCGAACGCCCCCAGCGCAGTACGTTTCGCACCAACGATATAGACTTTTTTCATCATCGGCTCCTCAGATAACCAGCCCGCCATCGATCTTCAGCGTCTGACCGGTAATAAAGCTCGATTTTTCGCTGGCGAGGAACAGGACACCGTTGGCAATGTCTTCCGCAGTTGCCATGCGGCCCAAAGGGGTTTTGGCAATCATGTGGTCAATCACTTTTTCCGGCAGATCTTTGGTCATTGGAGTCACCACAAAACCCGGTGCGACGCAGTTGGCGCGTACTTTTGCCCCTTTACGGGCAAACTCTTTAGCCCAGCCTTTCGTCATTGCAATAACGCCGCCTTTCGTCGCCGCATAATTACTCTGGCCGATATTACCGTCGGTTCCTACAACGGAAGACATGGTGATAATGGAACCGGTATTGTTTTCCATCATGATGGGGGCCACCGCCTGAGTCATATTGAAAACACCCTTCAGGTTAATATCAATAACCAGATCCCAGTCCTGTTCCGTCATCTTATTAATAAGATTATCACGGGTGACACCCGCATTATTCACCAGGATATCAATATGACCATCCTGCTGCTGGATTTTATTTACCACTTCCTGAATGGCCTTCCGGTCGCAGACATTAAGCGTAACAGGAATAACATTTTTAAGTACTTCGCTATCACCATGCTGAATATCACAAGCATAAATCTTAGCTGCACCAGCCTGCGAGAAGAGCTCTACGATTTTTCGGCCAATACCTTGCGCCGCACCAGTAACAATACAAATTTTATTATGCATGTTGTTCTCCATAGAAAATTATCCCGTATGTTTACGAGAATTACCTGAGGTAACCTTCGTATTCAGTAATAACAACTATGGTGTCACTAAACAATCTGAAGAGGATTATCAACAAGGTGCAATAAAAACTGATTAACATTTTTCACACAAGACCAACAATGCAAAACAAACCCTTTATTTTCAATGAAATAACACTTTTGAAATTACCCTGACACAGGGTTGAATAGCGATCAAACTCACATACCGAACAAAAAAATCGCCCGTTAATTAAAAAAAAATAAAAACTGTTTTGCAAAAAACGATGGTCTATTTTAACCCGATCAATTTTTCAGATAATAACTTCCAGGACGCAACTCAAACATTGACTTCGTTCTTCCCCCCGCCCTATAATCTGATAAAACAAAGCAGTAATTATAACATTCGAAATCACCTTTATTCCTTTAAGAAACAAACCATCTTGTTCAATCTCTGGGGGAGTGAATGCTGGATAAAACTGTTTTCTTTATGCATGTCGTACGCTGCGGTTCGATATCTGAAGCAGCAAAAGAATTTCACATTACGGCAGCAACAGGGAGTCGCTGGTTGAAGGAGTTAGAGGAAAAACTAAACGTTCCTTTACTTATTTCCACCACACGCAAAAGCCAACCGACAGAAGCCGGCATGCTGTTATATGAACGTTTTTATGCTGCTTATTTAGGTATTCAGGATATTTATAAAGAGGTCGAAACCTCCAACAACACCGATCGGGGCGTGATCTCAATAGCCTCAACTCCGCTATTCTCACGAAATTTTCTTTCCAAAATAATCGGTGAATATCTCTTTATTTGCCCGGAAGTGAGTTTTCGTATCGAAGAAACAGCCTATGTTGATGAAAAAAATAGCGATATTGATTTTTATATTCGCGCCGGTGCTACCTATCGCGGCCATATGGAGCCAGACAGCCAGTTAATCAAGAAAGCCCTCTTTAACTATCCTCTGGTTGTATGTTGTTCACCCAGCTATATCGATTCATACGGTGAACCGCAGTCGCCCGAAGAGCTTAAGTTCCATAACTGTATTTATACTTCAACGCTGGTAGGGGGGAACCGATGGCAGTTTGACGTGGACGGGGATGTTACGACCATAGAGATAGCCAAAACAGTAGAGATTGAGAATAGCGAGTTTCTCAAGGACGTTGCCCTGGCCGGGGGAGGCATTGCTTATCTTCCGCTCCCACTGGTCAAGAAAGAGCTGGAAAAGGGTGAACTGGTTTCTATTCTGGATAACTATATTAAGAGTAAATTTGAGATAAGTCTTTGGTTTCGTTCGCTAAAGGTCATGCCATCGCGATGCCTTAAATTTAAAGATTTTCTGGTGAAGAGGACTCTGGAAATCAAAGATCTGATCCACTACTCCTGAGCCATCTGCGTCAGGCCCGGCAATACGTCTCGCCGGGCTTGCGTCTTCAGACAGATTAACTCGAACAGCTCACTTCCAGCCGTTTGCCCCACTCCGGCGGGCGGTTCGCATAGTCGTCGCACCTGTCGGCAAATGGCGTACGCAATGCAATATGCAGACGGTGCAGCTCTTCAACATCCCCCTGCTCTGCCTGGGCGATCGCGCGCTGTGCCAGCCAGTTGCGCAACACTATCGCAGGGTTTGACGCCTTCATACTGGCCTGCCGGGTGGCGTCATCAACCTGCTCCTGCTGCAAGCGGGCGCGGTAAGTGGCGAACCAGTCATCAAATGCCTGCCTGTCGATAAACTCATCGCGCAGCTGTGACGCAGTGCTGTGCTGTTCCGTTTCGCTCAGCATGCGGAAAGTACGGGTGTAATCGCTGCCCTCGCGGGCCATGAGAGCGAACAACGCATTCAGAATGTCGTTATCCCCCTTCTCTTGCGTCATTAACCCCAGTTTGCTCCGCATCAGTTGGCCATATTCACGCAGCAATATCTCCTGATAGCTGTCGAGCGCATCATTCAGGCCGTCAACGTCGATAAATGGCGACAGGCTTTGCGCAAGGCGCTGGAGATTCCATAACCCCACGGCAGGCTGGTTGTCAAAACTGTAGCGCCCCTGATAGTCCGAGTGGTTGCAGATATAACCCGGCTGATAGTCATCCAGGAAACCAAACGGACCATAATCGAAGGTCAGCCCCAGAATAGACATGTTATCGGTGTTCATCACGCCGTGCGCAAACCCCACGGTTTGCCAGCGGGCGATCATCGAAGCGGTACGCGCGACAACATCGCGGAACCAGAGCACATATTTATCGGCCTCATCCTGCAGATGTGACCAGTGGCGACGAATGGCATAGTCAGCAAGCTGGCGAACCTTTTCCGGCTCCCGACGATAGTAAAAGTGTTCAAAATGCCCAAAACGCAGGTGGCTTTGCGCAATGCGCATCAGCATTGCGCCTTTTTCCATCGTTTCCCGGGCGACCGGAGTGTCGCTGGTGACAATCGACAACGCACGCGTGGTGGGGATACCCAGCGCATGCATTGCTTCCGACGCCAGGCATTCGCGGATGGTTGAACGCAGTACCGCACGGCCATCACCCATGCGCGAATAAGGTGTCAGGCCTGCGCCTTTCAGATGCCAGTCAACTGTGTCCCCGTTGGGAAGTTGCTGTTCGCCAAGCAGGATCCCCCTGCCATCACCCAGTTGCCCCGCCCAGACGCCAAACTGGTGTCCGCTGTAGACCTGAGCAAGTGGCTGCATGCCTGGCAGTAGCGTTTCGCCACCCCAGACGCCTGCACCCTCTGAAGGCTGGAACATACCGGGCGGGATAGCCAGCTCACCTGCCAGCCGGTCGTTGTGCCAGATAAGGCGGGTATTTTGTAATGGTGTTGGTTTGAGTGCGGTATAAAAGCCGGGCAACTCATCATGCCAGTGCGCAGTAAAAGACAGGGTCATAGGTCCTCCTGCTTTTAGTGTAGAGGGTTTACCTGGACTTAAACACGGGCGAAAGCAAGGGTTATCGCTGAACCAGCGTGGTGACCTGCTCCGCAGAGACCGCTGGCCAGAGTGTTCCCTGCATCGCGCCAACGTTAAAGGATAAGATTCGTTGCAATAAGTTGTGATCGTCAACCCCGGACACGATCACCGACTGGCAATGAGGCGTTATTTGCCAGAGGATTGCGCGCATAAAAGGCTCAAAAGAGAGTTCGGGCGCACGCTGCTGGATAAAGCCCTTGTCCAGAATAACCCGCTTAAACAAACCGTCATACACCGCTTTGAGAGAGGCTGCACCTGCACCAAAATTGGCCAGAACCAGTGGAAACCGGATCGCCATTCTCGCCAGGACCAGATCGTCCTTGCCGTTATTTAAGCCTGGATAGTTCTCATTAACCGTAAACTCCAGAAACGGATAACGTTCGAGTAATGAAACGGTATTCTCACTAGTTAATAAAAATTCAACAATAGCAGGTGTAATATTGATCCATGCAATTAACTGGTGCTGAATAAAAAACAGTTTGCAGGTATCAAGCAATTGCAGCTTTTCGTGAAACAGCGAGAGCTCTTCTGCAGGGGTCAGACGTGCGATAACCAGTTCAGTCGGGATGCGTACATTTGTACCGACGCCAGTAAAGTTAACCATAATCTCTAAACCTTTCAGCTCACCTGCGCTATTACGGGCAGGCTGGAGCAAAAGTTCAGATTGGTAATCATTATCTAGCGTGATAATCATTGCACTCGCCCCGCACTAAAGATGAGAGAGGACATCCTGGAGCAATTGCCGACACAATTCCACTGTCTTGATTTTAATAAGATTAATTTCATTAGTTCCGTATTATTTTTCAGATTTATCCCTGAATCTAAAATAATCTTATCCTGGTTGCTGAATAATAGCCAGTTTTAGATAAAACAGACACATATGGACATAACTAATTCGTCGTAAATTTAACTTTAATCATCTTATTCCAAAAAATCGGCATAGTATATTCGCGCCCATGCCGCCATAAGTGATTTGTGTGCTTTGCACTAAATACGCCGTGCTTGCCAGAAGTTTTTACGCCAGTAGACATTATCAAGCGAAGAACGCATCACTCCACGGCTGGTCGAGGCGTGAATAAACTGGTTATCCGTATCATAAATGCCGACATGAAGGCCGCTTTCACCCGATCCGGTTTTGAAAAAGACCAGATCACCGGGCAACAAATCATCTTTATCGATTTCCGTACCAATTTCAGCCTGCTTACGTGTTTCGCGCGGAAGCTGTAAGTCAAACTTATCGCGGAATGTCATCAGGACAAAACCGGAACAATCCACACCACCACGGCTCATGCCGCCGTAGCGATAAGGCGTGCCGCGCCAGTTGCTCAGCTGATCGTTCAGGCTGGCAATGACCGTAATTGAATCAGAAAGCCGCGGGTTAGGCGGCGGCGCACGATGGCTACTGCATCCCGCAAGAAATAACGCTGCCACCAGGAGAAACCAGAATCGCATTTTCAGACGAATCCTCTGCTTTTTTTGTTCTTTTCGTAATTTAGCGTGCAATTGTGCTCACAGGCAAGAAACGCTTACTCCTGCGCGGTAGAAATCAGCATCTTATGTCCTTCTATATCCAGCCTGCGGAACGCCATGTTGTAAGCGCGAGCCAGATTAGGCGGCGTCAGGACGGTGTCACGCGTGCCACTGGCGATCATTTTCCCCCGGGCCAGGAGCCATACTCTGTGCGCATGACGCAGCGTATGGTTCAGGTCATGGCTACTCATCACTACCGCAATACCCTGACGGCTCAGCGCGCTTAGAAGGGTATCCAGTGCAGCCTGCTGAGCAACATCCAGACCGCTCATCGGTTCATCCAGAAGGAGCAAACGCCCGTGAGGATTTTCTGCGGGATGGATCTGGAGAATGACAGCCGCCAGACGCACGCGCTGCCATTCTCCACCGGAAAGCTGGCTGGCGTGCCGGGACAGTTTATCTTCTAACCCTAACGCCGCAGCCACTTCCGTGAGCAACGCCGTGTGCTGTTTATCGTGCAGATGCAGCATCAGGTAGTGCCAGACAGGCATCGCAAACGGCGGAACCTGCTGCTGCACCAGGTAGCTACGCCGGTGCGCCAGTGATACCGGTGACCAGTCGGCCAGGGAGTGTTCCAGTAAAGAGATCTCCCCCGGCCCGCTGGTCAGCCCCGCCATACGCGCCAGCAAGGTGCTCTTCCCCGCGCCATTCGGCCCAACAAGATGCAGGATTTCTCCTGCATTGATTGTCGCCGTTACCGGCTCCAGACGCTCCTTCTCGGCAACGTCCGTAAGCTGCATCAACAACGTCATTATTTCGCCAGTGCCCGCTTGATAGACTCAGTGAGCGTCGGGTCTTCAGGTGTCATATCCGGAGAAAAACGCTGAATAACCTGACCGTCCCGACCAATCAGGAATTTTTCGAAATTCCACAGGATATCGTCCGGATAAAGCGGAGCACGCCCTTTGCTCGCCATACGCTCGTAGAAACCGCTCCCTTCTGGCGCAACGGCTGTCGGCGCGGCGGCAACCAGCTTCGCATAGAGTGGGTGGCGGTCTTCACCATTCACATCAATTTTACTGAACAGCGGGAATGTCACGCCGTAGGTGGTGCTGCAAAACGTTTTGATCTCTTCTTCGCTGCCCGGCTCCTGGCCCAGGAACTGGTTGCACGGGAAGCCCAGCACGGTAAAACCGTCTTTCTCCCAAACTTTCTGGATGTTCTCAAGTTGTTCATACTGCGGAGTCAGACCACATTTAGACGCCACATTCACCAGCAGCAAAACCTTGCCCTTATACCCTTCCAGCGTGGTCTTCTCGCCGTCAATGGTGGTCACTTCGGTATTCAGAATATCGTACTGCATAGCATCCCCTCAGGTTGTCTTACGTGTAGTGATTTAACGTCCGGCTTTTAATAGTAGCCAGATAAATACCGGCGCGCCCAGCGTGGCTGTCACTACACCGATGGGCAGCTCAGCGGCTGTCAGCGCGAGTCGGGCGATGATATCCGCAATCAACAGCGTTGCCGCCCCGGCAACGGCCGAGGCAGGAAGTAAGGTTCGATGGTCGGTGATACCACACAGACGCAGCATGTGCGGAATCACCAGCCCGATAAAGCCAATCGCTCCTGCCAGCGCCACGCTAACGCCTGCCATCCAGCCAATGGCAATCACCAGCACATTACGCCAGAGTGCAATTGGCATGCCGAGCTGACGAGCCGACGTTTCGCCCAGCGCAAGAATATTCAGCGGATGCGCCTGGAAACCCGCCCACAGAATGACCGGGATCAGTAGCATCATTAGCCAGCCTTGTCGCCAGTCGACGCCACCAAAACCGCCCATCATCCAGTACATCAACTGACGCAAATCGAACGAGGTAGAAAAATAGACCGCCCAGGTCATCAACGCACTGCAGATGATCCCCAGCGCCACCCCGGCAAGCAGCAACCGGCTGGTCGATAAATGCCGTCTGGCAAAGCGCAGCAAAATGATGGTTATCAGCAACGCGCCGAGAATGGCACTCAGACTGATTGCCCAGGCTGACAGTTCGCCGCTCCCCAGCATAACGGCCGCAATCAGCCCGACCCCCGCGCCATTCGAGACGCCAAGCAGCCCAGGTTCCGCAAGAGGGTTTTCAAAAAGCGCCTGCATAATTGTACCGCACAGCGCCAGCGAGGCTCCCACCAGGATCACCGCCAGCGTACGCGGCAGGCGAATTTGCCAGACGAAAAGCTGCCCGTCAGGGCCAAACCAGCTTTCCGGCCCCAGCCATCTGTCGCCTGCGCATAAGCTGACACCAGCGGCGGCAATGAGCAGCAGCACGAGGACAAGCAGGCGGCGTCGGTCGGAGCAGTGCTGGCGATGGGCAAAATCAAACATGGATGCAGTTATATAAAGATGAGATGGTATTGATTTTACGGCGGGTTTGCCAAAGAGCGCAAAGAAAAAAGGCCGCGATAGCGGCCTTTTTAGTTAGTTCATATTACTCTGCTTTGGGCGTTGCGTTTTCGACACGGCTTTTTAACTTCTGACCGGGTCTGAAGGTCACCACGCGGCGGGCTGTAATGGGAATATCTTCCCCCGTCTTCGGGTTGCGACCCGGACGTTGGTTTTTGTCTCGCAAATCAAAATTGCCAAAACCGGAGAGTTTTACCTGCTCACCGTTTTCCAGAGCACGACGGATCTCTTCGAAAAACAGCTCTACCAGCTCTTTGGCATCCCGTTTGCTAAGCCCAAGCTTATCAAACAGATATTCTGACATTTCAGCTTTTGTAAGCGCCATAGGTTCAATCCCTCAATGATGCCTGGAATCGCTCTTTTAATGCCTCTACACATTTGGCGACGGTAGCGGCAATCTCCTCTTCTTCGAGTGTACGGCTGGTATCCTGAAGGATCAGGCTGATAGCGAGGCTCTTGAAACCTTCCGCTACGCCCTTGCCGCGGTACACGTCAAATAAGTTTACGCCAACTACCTGATTTACGCCAACTTTCTTACATTCGGCCAAAATATCTGCTGCTGGCACGTTTTCAGCGACCACAACCGCGATATCACGGCGGTTCGCCGGGAAGCGAGAGACGTCCTGCGCCTGAGGAATGACGCGGTCTGCAACCGGGTTCCACTCCAGCTCGAACACGATGGTACGACCATTCAGATCCAGTTTACGTTCCAGCTCAGGGTGAACAACACCAATAAAACCAACACGTTTGCCGTCTAAATAAATGGCCGCACTCTGGCCCGGATGCAGGGCCGGGATGGCTTCTGCACGAAATTCAATTTCAGATAATTTACCGGTCAGATCGAGAATAGCTTCCAGATCGCCCTTCATATCGTAGAAATCAACCGTGCCTTTTGCCAGATCCCAGTGCTCTTCATAGCGGTTACCGCTGATCGCACCAGCCAGCATGAGATCCTGACGGATGCCTAAATTTGCCTGATTATCTGGTACAAAGCGTAATCCACTTTCGAAAATTCGCACGCGGTTTTGCTGGCGATTCTGGTTATACACGATAGTACCCAGCAGACCCGTCCACAGAGACAGACGCATCGCGGACATTTCGCTGGAGATTGGGCTTGGCAGGATCAGGGCTTCCTGACCCGGATGGATCAACTGCTGCAGCTTAGGATCAACGAAGCTGTAGGTGATCACTTCCTGGTAGCCTTTGTCGTTCAGCATGGTTTTCACACGCTTCAGGGACAGGTCAGCTTCGCGGTGGGAACCCATGACCAGACCCGCCTGAACAGGTTCGTCAGGAATGTTGTTGTAGCCGTATACGCGAGCCACTTCCTCTACCAGGTCCTCTTCGATTTCCATGTCGAAACGCCAGGATGGCGCAACGGCTTTCCACTCGTCCTGACCTTCCGTCACTTCACAGCCCAGACGACGCAGAATGTCGCTCACCTGCGCATCGGCAACGTGATGGCCAATCAGACGATCCAGCTTGCTGCGACGCAGCGTAATGGTTGCACGCTTCGGCAGTGCCTCTTCGTGAGTCACGTCGATAACCGGGCCGGCTTCACCACCGCAGATGTCGATCAGCAGGCGGGTTGCACGTTCCATCGCTTTGTACTGCAGAGCCGGGTCAACGCCACGCTCATAACGGTGAGAAGCGTCGGTATGCAGGCCATGACGGCGTGCACGGCCGGTGATGGAAAGCGGGCTGAAGAACGCACATTCCAGCAGGACGTTTTGCGTTTCATCGTTCACGCCAGAATGGTCGCCACCGAAGATACCGCCCATCGCCAGCGCTTTGCCGTGATCGGCAATCACCAGCGTATCTGCGTTCAGTTTCGCTTCGCTGCCGTCCAGCAGAACCAGGGTTTCACCCTCTTTTGCCATACGTACAACGATACCGCCTTCGATACGGTCTTTATCGAACGCGTGCATTGGCTGACCCAGTTCCAGCAGAACGTAGTTAGTCACGTCAACCACAGCATCGATAGAACGGATACCGCAGCGGCGCAGCTTCTCTTTCATCCACAGTGGCGTTGGGGCTTTAACGTTGATGCCTTTCACCACACGACCGAGGTAGCGTGGGCAAGCGTCAGCCGCTTCAACCTGGATTGGCAGCGTGTCGCTGATGGTGGCTGCAACCGGTACAATTTCAGGTGCGTTCAGTTCAGCCTGGTTCAGCACGGCCACATCACGCGCCACACCGATAATGCCTAAGCAGTCCGCACGGTTTGGCGTTACGCTGATTTCGATGGTGTTGTCATCGAGTTTCAGATATTCGCGGATATCGGTACCAACAGCAGCATCCAGAGGCAGCTCAATGATGCCATTGTGATCGTCGGAAATACCCAGCTCAGAGAACGAGCACAGCATGCCTTCAGACGGCTCACCGCGCAGTTTCGCAGCTTTAATTTTGAAATCACCCGGCAGTACTGCACCCACAGTTGCCACGGCCACTTTCAGGCCCTGACGGCAGTTTGGCGCACCACAGACGATATCCAGCAGGCGGTCACCGCCTACATTCACTTTTGTTACGCGCAGTTTGTCCGCGTTAGGGTGCTGTCCGCACTCCACCACTTCACCCACGACGACACCGTTAAACGCACCCGCAACAGGCTCAACGCCGTCCACTTCCAGACCCGCCATCGTGATTTGGTTGGAAAGCGCTTCGCTATCGAGCGTGGTGTTTACCCATTCGCGTAACCACAGTTCACTGAATTTCATTGTTCTGTCCTGCCCTTATTTAAACTGTTTGAGGAAACGCAGATCGTTTTCGAAGAATGCACGCAAATCGGTAACACCGTAGCGCAGCATGGTCAGACGCTCCATGCCCATGCCGAACGCAAAACCGGAGTACACTTCTGGATCAATACCCACGTTGCGCAATACGTTTGGATGCACCATGCCGCAGCCCAGCACTTCCAGCCATTTGCCGTTTTTGCCCATCACGTCAACTTCCGCAGACGGCTCGGTGAACGGGAAGTAGGAAGGACGGAAACGAACCTGCAGATCTTCCTCAAAGAAGTTGTTCAGGAAATCGTGCAACGTGCCTTTCAGGTTGGTGAAGCTGATGTTTTTATCAACAATCAGGCCTTCCATCTGGTGGAACATTGGGGTGTGCGTCTGATCGTAGTCGTTACGATACACACGACCCGGCGCGATGATGCGGATTGGTGGTTCCTGATCCTTCATGGTACGGATCTGAACGCCAGAGGTCTGAGTACGCAGCAGACGTGTGGCGTCAAACCAGAAAGTGTCGTGGTCAGCGCGTGCCGGATGATGGCCTGGGATATTCAGGGCATCGAAGTTGTGGTAGTCATCTTCGATTTCCGGGCCAGTCGCCACGGTAAAGCCGAGCTCACCGAAGAAACTTTCAATGCGGTCAATGGTACGGGTCACCGGATGCAGGCCACCGTTCTCAATACGACGACCCGGCAGAGAAACATCAATTGTTTCCTGCGCCAGACGGGCATTCAGTACTGCGCTTTCCAGCTCAGCTTTACGCGCGTTCAGTGCCTGTTGTACCTGCTCTTTAGCTTCGTTAATCACCGCACCCGCTGCCGGGCGCTCTTCCGCTGGCAGTTCACGCAGGGTAGTCATTTGAAGGGTCAGGTGCCCTTTTTTACCCAGATATTCGACGCGGACATTGTCTAACGCGGCAACATCTGAGGCCTGATTAATGGCGGCTGTTGCACTGGCAACCAGCTCTGCGAGATGTGACATGATTTTCCTCATTATGTCGGTGCAGACACCGATTTGGTGGACTTATTCTCTCGAATTTAGACACAAAAAAAGCCTCCATCGGGAGGCTTATCTGGCGCTGTTTTTCGTTTCATCTTTCACGCGCTAGCCTCCTGAATTCAGGTGCTAAAGTAAAAGAAGAAGCGGAAAATAGCAGCATTCATGCTTGCGTTACCTTGTGTGGTAAAAACCGTTAAGACCTTATTGAAAAGCCTGGACGGGTAAATGTCAATCTTCTGATGGTGTTAAATGAAAAGAGGGAGCAAAGCCCCCTCTCTCAACTGGCTTACGCCAGTGCTGCTTTCGCTTTTTCGACCAGAGCGGTGAACGCTACTTTGTCGAATACTGCGATGTCAGCCAGGATCTTACGGTCGATTTCAACAGAGGCTTTTTTCAGGCCGTTGATGAATTTGCTGTAAGAAATACCGTTCTGACGTGCTGCTGCGTTGATACGCGCAATCCACAGTTGACGGAACTGACGCTTACGTTGACGACGGTCACGGTAAGCGTACTGACCAGCCTTGATAACAGCCTGGAAGGCAACGCGGTATACGCGTGAACGCGCACCGTAGTAGCCTTTAGCTTGTTTCAGAATTTTTTTGTGACGTGCACGAGCAATTACACCACGTTTTACGCGAGCCATGTGAGCTCTCCTGTATCTATATTCTTAGAAAAAAAATTAAACGTTAACGACTTATGCGTACGGCAGGCACGCGATAACCAGACCCAGATCGCCTTTAGACACGAGGCCTTTTGGACGCAGGTGACGTTTACGTTTAGTAGATTTTTTGGTCAGAATATGACGCAGGTTTGCGTGCTTACGCTTAAATCCACCACCACCGGTTTTTTTGAAGCGCTTAGCAGCACCGCGTACGGTCTTAATTTTTGGCATCTTAATAACTTCCACTTCGCATTGTTAAATAAACGAAACATAGGCGAGCAAAACCTATGAGACCCGAAGGCTTCACAGATTTTGCTGCTTGAAGGCCTTACTGTTTCTTCTTAGGAGCGAGCACCATGATCATCTGGCGGCCTTCGATCTTCGTAGGGAAGGATTCGACTACTGCCAGTTCACTCAGATCGTCACGGACGCGGTTAAGCACTTCCATACCGATCTGTTGGTGGGCCATCTCACGACCGCGGAAACGCAGTGTGATCTTGGCCTTATCGCCATCTTCCAGAAAGCGAATCAGGCTGCGGAGTTTTACCTGATAATCGCCATCGTCGGTACCAGGACGGAATTTGATTTCCTTAACCTGGATAACTTTTTGCTTTTTCTTCTGTTCCTTAGAAGACTTACTCTTTTCATAAAGGAACTTGCCGTAGTCCATGATACGACAAACTGGCGGTTCGGCGTTAGGGCTGATTTCAACTAAATCTACTCCAGCTTCTTCAGCCTTTTCGATTGCTTCTCTCAGACTCACAATCCCCAGTTGCTCACCTTCCAGACCTGTTAAGCGAACTTCCTGGGCGCGAATCTCGCCATTGATACGATTCGGACGTGCCGTTTGAACTCGTTTTCCGCCTTTAATACCTTATTCCTCCAGTTGTTGAAGACTGCGGCTGCGAATCTCTTGTTGCAGCTTCTCAATCACTTCACTTACGTCCAGGCTGCCCAGGTCTTTACCACGGCGGGTGCGAACGGCCACTTTGCCTGCTTCCACCTCTTTATCACCACAGACCAACATATACGGGACACGACGTAAAGTGTGCTCGCGGATTTTAAAGCCAATCTTCTCATTTCTCAAGTCTGCTTTTACGCGAATGCCC
Source organism: Enterobacter cloacae (assembly GCA_014169315.1). Classification (NCBI taxonomy): domain Bacteria; kingdom Pseudomonadati; phylum Pseudomonadota; class Gammaproteobacteria; order Enterobacterales; family Enterobacteriaceae; genus Enterobacter; species Enterobacter cloacae. The sequence continues at coordinate 2,801,419 of AP022133.1, forward strand.
GCATTTTGTAGTTTCTGCGTCAATTCTTTAACGTATTCAGACTGAGAATCGGTAATGTTCATCACTACAACCTGCACTGGCGCAAGCCAGGTTGGGAAGAAGCCGGCGAACTCTTCGGTCAGGATGCCGATGAAGCGCTCCAGAGAACCGAGGATAGCACGGTGAATCATTACCGGTACCTGACGCTCGTTGTCTTCGCCAACATAAGAGGCGCTTAAACGCTGCGGCAGGGAGAAGTCCAGCTGTACAGTACCGCACTGCCATGCACGATCGAGGCAGTCATACAGGGTAAATTCAATTTTCGGACCGTAGAATGCGCCCTCACCCAGCTGGTATTCGAACGGAATACCGTTCTCTTCCAGCGCAACGGCGAGATCCGCTTCTGCGCGATCCCAGGTCTCGTCGCTACCGATACGTTTTTCCGGACGCGTTGAGAGTTTGACGACGATCTTCTCGAAGCCAAAGGTGCTGTACATATCGTAGACCATACGAATACAGGCGTTAACTTCATCACGTACCTGATCTTCCGTACAGAAGATATGCGCATCATCCTGAGTAAAGCCACGAACACGCATCAGACCGTGCAGCGCACCTGATGGCTCATTACGGTGGCAGCTACCGAACTCTGCCATACGCAGCGGCAGGTCGCGGTAGGATTTCAGACCCTGGTTGAAGATCTGAACGTGGCCCGGGCAGTTCATTGGCTTGATGCAGTATTCACGGTTCTCAGAAGAGGTAGTGAACATCGCATCTTTGTAGTTGTCCCAGTGGCCGGTTTTTTCCCACAGCACACGGTCCATCATGAACGGACCTTTCACTTCCTGATACTGGTACGCTTTCAGCTTGGAGCGCACGAACGTTTCCAGTTCACGGAAGATAGTCCAGCCGTCGTTATGCCAGAACACCATACCCGGTGCTTCTTCCTGCATATGGTACAGGTCAAGCTGCTTACCGATTTTACGGTGGTCACGTTTAGCCGCTTCTTCCAGGCGCTGGAGGTACGCGCTCAGGGCTTTTTTATCTGCCCACGCGGTACCATAAATACGCTGCAACATCTTGTTGTTGCTGTCGCCACGCCAGTAAGCACCTGCGATTTTCATCAGTTTAAAGTGATGGCAGAAGCGCATATTCGGCACGTGCGGCCCACGGCACATGTCGATGTATTCTTCGTGATGGTACAAGCCAGGCTTGTCATCATGAGAGATATTTTCATCAAGAATAGAGACTTTATAGCTCTCGCCACGCTTCACGAAGGTCTCACGCGCTTCGTGCCAGCTGACTTTCTTCTTAATGACGTCATAGTTGCTTTCGGCGAGCTCGTGCATACGTTTTTCGAGCGCGTCGATATCTTCCTGGGTCAGGGTATGGTCAAGGTCAACGTCGTAGTAGAAACCGTTGTCGATAACCGGGCCAATCGCCATTTTGGTGTTTGGCCACAGCTGTTTGATGGCATGACCTAACAGGTGCGCGCAGGAGTGACGAATGATTTCCAGACCTTCTTCGTCCTTCGCTGTGATGATAGACAGCTTCGCATCGTTTTCAATCAGGTCGGAGGCATCAACCAGCTCACCATTAACACGGCCAGCGATGGTCGCTTTCGCGAGTCCAGGACCGATGTCCAGGGCAACATCCATTGGGCTAACAGCGCGGTCGTAATGGCGTTGGCTGCCATCAGGAAGAGTAATTACAGGCATTTTATATCCTTATTTGCAGTGATGCCCCACACATAAGAGCATATACAAAGAAAATAATCGTGATTTGACAGTAGATTACGACACCATCTGACCAACAATCGTCAAATTGGCTCGTCATCATGCACCCACCGAAATCAGACAATGGCGGATTTACGGCAAGCCTTGCCATGTTAACACTAACAAAAGGGAGAATGCACCCTCTGCCGCCAGATTGATCCCTGGCACTTTCGCATGAATTTGCAGGGCGCAAATCCCAGGTGCTCGCATTCCCGAGATGCTGGGCTAATCTTGAACAGGTCCTTAAACCCAAAGGGGCATACGATGAATGTATCCAGTAGAACAGTTGTGATATTGAATATACTTTCAGCCACCGGTTTATTATTGATTCTCGCAGAGCGATTCCACTGGTTCTGACCCAGACCGTGCTGTGGCATAACCTGACGGAGCCGGGAAGCGGTATTTCCTCTCGTTTTTGATAGACTCCCCACATCAATGGACAAGGATGCAGGTTATGCCAACAAAACGATTTGCCGTAAAACACTGGAAAATGGTACTGGTGCTGATCGCTATCTGCGGTGCAATGTTGCTGTTACGTTGGGCGGCGATGATTTGGGGCTAAGACATTCCTGAACGTAAAAAAGCGGGTCGATAACGTTATCGACCCGCTTAAATTACATCTTATAGCCCAGAGAAATCGTGGTTCTGCGGTCGGTATGGTCCGGTGCAGTTTCTGGAGGTGATGAATTCCAGGTCACGTTGTAGGCCACTTTCAGACCAAAGTGTTCGTTGATGGCTACGTTCAGCGCAGTCTCAGAGTTCAGCGTGGTATCGTCGGCACCAAACACAGACACACCCTCGGTAAATTTGGTGTTATCAGTCATCTGCCAGGCGTAAGTGCCGGATGCATAGCCGAGTGGCTGGGTTTTGGTTTCACCGTCGGTGAATTCGTCATACCGGACACCCGGACCGAATTCAAAACGGAAGCTGTGAACAGGCCCGTTCAGGAACTGACGACCATAACCCGTAGTGAACACATCGCGCTGGCGATACCCGTTGTAACGGTCGGTTAACCAGCTTGCCTGACCAAACAGGTAGTCATAGTCGGTCATGTTGTAACGGCTACGTCCGCCTACCGCATACTTCTCGGAAGAACGTTCGTCGTTAGCGGAGGTGTTACTGGCATTTCCCCACAGCGACCAGGCGGTAGAGCTACCGTACCAGGTCAGGGTACTGTCTGCCGTCAGAGAGGAGCTTTTCGTGTTACCGGATTGTGCCAGATACCCTGCGTTCAGGTTACCTTCAAAGGGTTTCTTCGCGGTGGTGGGATCGTCCATGACAGTAAAAACGGTATCATCGGCGGCCGCATTCATTGACGCAAACACGCCACCCGCCAGCATCAGTGCAGCGGGTACTGTCTTCAAAAGCTTCATTTTATTAAGGAGTCCGTACAACAAAAAAAGAGACCGTCACGGTCCCGGAAACTTTCTTGAGGCTCAACGACAAGGCGTCCAGAGAAAGGTAACAAATTATAAAAAGGCGCAAATAACATAGCAACGTTTTCTTATTTCATTTTTTGAATAAGAACGATCCCAAAAAGACTTTTATTGTATAAAACAAATCCCCCGCTTCTTTCCGTATTCATTTTTAAAATCATACTGTTATTTACATTGCCTTCTTGCCAATCGGTGCCAGACTTAACGTAACCCATACTAAAAGGAGGTAATAATGGTTTCTATTTATACGCTGACGCTCTCTCCTTCTCTTGATTCTGCGACGCTGACGCCACAGATTTACCCGGAAGGTAAACTACGCTGTAGCACCCCGGTGTTTGAGCCTGGCGGCGGTGGAATCAACGTGGCGCGAGCCATTACCCACCTCGGTGGCAAAGCGACAGCGATTTTCCCCGCGGGGGGAGCCACCGGTGAGCACCTGGTTTCTTTGCTGGCAGAGGAAAACGTTGCTGTGGAAACGGTCCACGCCAAAGACTGGACGCGACAAAACCTGCACGTTCAGGTGGATTCCAGCGGCGAGCAGTACCGTTTTGTCATGCCAGGGGCAAAGTTGAGTGACGATGAGTTTCGTCAACTTGAAGAGAAAGTGCTGGCGATTGAAAACGGTGCCTTACTCGTTATCAGCGGCAGTCTGCCACCCGGCGTCAGCACGGAAAAACTGACGTCGCTCATTCGCGCAGCACAACAGCGCGGTATCCGCTGCATTGTCGACAGTTCTGGAGAAGCGCTACGCGCCGCCTTAGAGCCGGGCAACCTTGAGCTGGTGAAACCCAACCAAAAAGAGTTAAGCGCGCTGGTCAACCGCGAGCTAACCCAGCCTGATGACGTTCGTACCGCCGCACAGGAGCTGGTGCGCAGCGGCAAAGCACGACGCGTCGTGGTTTCGCTTGGCCCTCAGGGGGCGCTGGGCGTGGATGAAACGGGTTCCGTTCAGGTTGTCCCACCGCCGATGAAAAGCCAGAGTACCGTGGGCGCTGGCGACAGCATGGTCGGTGCGATGGCGCTAAAACTGGCGCAGGGCGCAACACTGCTGGAGATGACACGCTACGGCGTGGCGGCGGGTAGCGCCGCCACCATTAACCAGGGTACGCGTTTGTGTTCGCTCGCCGAGACGCAAAAAATCGTCGATTATCTGTCGCGACATTAACCCCCGTTCCCCTTCTTTAATGAAGGGGACGTGCTCTTCATAGTCGCCAAACGCAAACTATCGACTATGCTAAGAAAACTTTCATGATAACAATGAGGTGAATTATGAGCAGCGGTGACATCATTCGCTACGTCGTTACCATTCATATTCATGAAGCATCATTGACCGAACTCAATGAACTCAACAACACCTTTACCCGGGCCAATTTCCTGCTGACGCTTACGGATGATGACGGCAATATTCATGATTTAGGTACGCTCACATTTGGCCTGATTAGCGCCCTCAGCGAAGAAGAGATCCACGCGCTGGCAAGCAGTCTGGTCGAAAGTGTTACCGACAAGCATGCTGAAACCGATGTAGAAACCTGGGAACGCTGGCAAAAAAAGGAACAATAAGTGCCCTGCATGAATTTAAACCGCTCAGGTGTGCGTTAGTTCGTATTTTTTTACCGCAATTTTGCGCTAACTTTATGATCTGGCAGACAACATGGGAGAGACATCATGTGGCAGGCTATCAGTCATCTTTTAAGCGAGCAACTGGGTGAAGGTGAAATTGAACTGCGTAACGAACTGCCAGGCGGAGAGATCCACGCCGCATGGCATTTACGCTACGCAGGACGCGATCTTTTCGTGAAATGCGATGAGCGGGAGTTACTCCCTATCTTCACCGCTGAAGCCGACCAGCTGGAGCTGTTATCGCGCAGTAAAACGGTCACCGTTCCTCAGGTCTGGGCCGTCGGCAGCGACCGCGATTACAGTTTTCTGGTCATGGAATACCTTCCTGCCCGCCCCCTGGATGCCCACAACGCGTTCATTCTTGGGCAACAGTTAGCACGTCTCCACCAATGGAGCGACCAGCCGCAGTTTGGCCTCGATTTTGATAACGACCTTTCCACTACCCCGCAGCCGAATACCTGGCAGCGCCGCTGGTCGACCTTTTTCTCCGAACAACGTATTGGCTGGCAACTGGAACTGGCCGCAGAAAAAGGGCTGGAGTTTGGCAATATCGACGCCATTGTCGAACACGTGCAACAACGTCTTGCTTCGCACCAGCCTCAGCCTTCGCTGTTGCACGGTGATTTGTGGTCAGGAAACTGCGCGCTGGGGCCAAATGGTCCGTTTATCTTCGATCCAGCCTGTTACTGGGGCGACCGGGAGTGCGACCTTGCTATGCTGCCACTGCATCCTGAACAACCGCCACAGATTTACGACGGATATCAGTCTGTTTCGCCCCTGCCGCAGGATTTCCTTGAGCGTCAGCCGGTGTACCAGCTGTACACCCTGATTAACCGTGCCATTCTGTTTGGTGGTGAGCATCTCGTGCAGGCGCAACGCGCGCTTGAACGCATGCTGGCGGCATAATGACAAAACGGGGTGGCATGACGCCCCCCTATTTCATTACAAAAAGCCCAGCAGAGAGAAGAAGAAGTACCCCGCCACAATGATGATGACCGGCAGGATATAAAGCGGGAAAATTTGCAGGAAAATGGTGTGACGCGGAACCACGATGCGGGATTCAATCTGTTCGCGGCTCATCCCTTCTGCACCTTTGGCCTGCTCAAGAATCAGCTGGTCTTCCACCCCTTCACGTAAAAACCGTGTCTGGCGGCTCATTCTCGCCCCTGATGCCTGTAATGCCATTGCGATAAAGATCAGCGCGTAGATAACCCAGAACCCGACATTAAGCTGCTGATGAAAATCCGGCGTTGGCGAATTAAACCAGAAGACGTTTAAAAAAGGCGTATTGAAACGCATCATCTCGATCATGACATGTGCAAAATCAAGCATTACCGCATTGATACCCGGCTGCTTTTCGCTGTGATCGTACATAAATTTGAGCACTGAAATCAGCGTGGAAATGACGGCCGGGATAAAAATCACCCAGCCAGCAACACGTTTTAAGACAGCAATGCGTCCAGCTTGTTGATACGTCATCAGTTCCCCTTCCAAAAGACGCGTTATTTGTGCCTAAGTCTACCTGCTGACCATCATTTTCGCCCGTTCTTTAAAGGCAATATGCTAAATTGCAGAGTGTACTTAGCATTTATACCCTAAAGAATTCGGGTATATCGTCTGTCGAACACCTTAGCCAGGGAGACATTGTGATGTCGACACCGTGCCAGATTGTTGCCGCTATTTTTGACATGGATGGATTACTGATTGATTCCGAGCCGCTGTGGGATCGGGCCGAACTGGACGTCATGGCCAGCCTGGGCGTCGATATCAGTCGTCGGAATGAACTGCCGGATACGCTGGGCCTGCGCATCGATATGGTGGTTGAACTTTGGTATGCCCACCAGCCGTGGGTTGGCCCCAATCACGGCGAAGTTACCGCACGCATTATCAACCGCGCCATTGCGCTGGTTGAAGAGTACAAACCGCTTCTGCCCGGCGTGCGTGAAGCGGTAGCCCTGTGTAAAGCTCAGGGGATGAAGGTTGGACTGGCCTCCGCCTCCCCACTGCATATGCTGGAAAAAGTGCTCACCCTGTTTGAGCTGCGTGACAGTTTCGATGCCCTGGCCTCAGCCGAAACGCTGCCCTATAGCAAACCCCACCCGCAGGTCTATATGGACTGCGCAGCGAAGCTGGGTCTTGATCCGCTGGTATGCGTGGCGCTGGAAGATTCCGTTAACGGCATGGTGGCATCAAAAGCCGCGCGCATGCGCTCCATTGTGGTACCCGCCGAAGAAGGCCGTCACGACCCCCGTTTTGCACTTGCCGACGTGAAGCTCACCTCGCTGGCCAATCTGACGGTGCAACATTTGCGCGGTGAATAAGTAATATTCCAGTCTCGGAGGCGCGTATGACGCCGGGATAGTCGGTATCCTGCGCCCTCTGACACCCGTTTGTGACAAAGAGTTACACCGTCACCTCTTCCGCCTACTGTACAAAAACCCTATACTGTATGAATTGACAGTTTCCTGGGTTTTATCATGACGGCGGAAGGCCACCTGCTTTTTTCTATCGCGTGCGCAGTATTTGCCAAAAACGCTGAACTTACCCCCGTGCTGGCACAAGGGGACTGGTGGCATATTGTCCCTTCGGCCGTGTTGACCTGCCTGTTGCCCGATATTGATCATCCAAAATCATTCCTCGGGCAACGCTTGAAGTGGGTGTCGAAGCCCATCGCCCGCGCATTCGGCCATCGTGGGTTTACCCACAGCCTGCTGGCTGTCTTCGGCCTGCTCACGCTTTTCTATTTAAAGGTTCCTGAAAGCTGGATAGTCCCCGCCGATGCCATCCAGGGGATGGTGTTGGGTTATTTGAGCCATATTCTGGCCGATATGCTGACGCCTGCGGGCGTGCCACTACTCTGGCCATGCCGCTGGCGTTTCCGCCTGCCTATTCTCGCCCCTCAGAAAGGTAACCAGCTTGAGCGCGTTTTGTGCATGGCGCTGTTCGCTTATGCCGTCTGGATGCCCCAAACATTGCCCGAAAATAGTGCAGTCCGCTGGTCATCGCAGATGATCAATTCGCTGCAATTTCAGTTCGATCGTTTTATTAATCACCAGACAGAACATTAAACCAGCAAAATAATCGCATTTGTCATAACCCATTCCATTTGGATATAAGCGCGACATCACACTTCTGCTAACCTTGCGCCAACAGGCTCGGGAAAACCGACCACATAATAAATCAGGAGAACGGGGATGAATTTTCCACTCATCGCGAACGTTGTTGTGTTCGTTGTATTGCTATTGCTTCTGGCCCAGACACGCCACACACAGTGGAGTCTGGCGAAGAAAGTGCTGGCGGGTCTGGGCACAGGTGTTGTATTTGGTCTGGCATTACAGGCGATTTATGGCTCTGATAATCCGGTACTGAAAGATTCCATTCAGTGGTTTAATGTCGTCGGTAACGGCTACGTGCAACTGCTGCAGATGATCGTTATGCCGCTGGTGTTTGCCTCTATTCTGAGCGCCGTTGCCCGTCTGCATAATGCCACTCAGCTGGGTAAAATCAGCTTCCTGACCATTGGTACGCTGCTGTTCACCACCCTTATCGCCGCACTGGTCGGTGTGCTGGTCACCAACCTGTTTGGTCTGACTGCCGAAGGTCTGGTGCAAGGGTCTGCTGAAACGGCGCGTCTGGCGGCTATTCAGTCTAACTACGTCGGTAAAGTTGCCGATCTGACCGTGCCGCAAATGCTGCTCTCCTTCATTCCGAAGAACCCGTTTGCAGACCTGACCGGTGCAAGCCCAACCTCCATTATCAGCGTGGTGATCTTCGCAGCGTTCCTGGGTGTGGCTGCGCTGAAGCTGCTGAAAGACGATGCACCGAAGGGGCAGCGTGTTCTGACGGCGATTGATACCCTGCAAAGCTGGGTGATGAAACTGGTTCGTCTGGTGATGCAGTTAACGCCATACGGCGTGCTGGCACTGATGACCAAAGTGGTTGCGGGTTCAAACCTGCAGGACATCATCAAGCTGGGTAGCTTTGTGATTGCCTCTTACCTGGGTCTGGGCATCATGTTTGTGGTTCACGGCATCCTGCTGGGTGTGAACGGCATTAGCCCACTGAAATACTTCCGTAAAGTCTGGCCGGTACTGACCTTCGCGTTCACCAGCCGTTCCAGTGCGGCCTCTATTCCGCTGAACGTCGAAGCGCAGACTCGTCGTCTGGGTGTACCAGAATCTATCGCCAGCTTCTCAGCCTCCTTTGGTGCAACCATTGGTCAGAACGGCTGTGCGGGTCTCTACCCGGCGATGCTGGCCGTGATGGTTGCCCCGACGGTGGGTATCAACCCGCTGGATCCAGTCTGGATTGCCACCCTGGTCGGTATTGTTACCGTAAGCTCCGCAGGTGTGGCGGGTGTTGGCGGTGGCGCGACCTTCGCAGCATTGATTGTCCTGCCTGCACTGGGCCTGCCGGTAACGCTGGTTGCTCTGCTTATCTCTGTTGAACCACTGATCGACATGGGTCGTACCGCCCTGAATGTCAGCGGCTCCATGACGGCCGGTACGCTAACCAGCCAGTGGCTGAAGCAGACCGATAAAGCCGTACTGGAAAGTGAAGACGACGCTGAACTGGCGCACCGTTAATCCACTTCTGAAATAAAAAAACCGCCTGAGGGCGGTTTTTTTATGACTGTTATTCTTCAACATCACCATCCTGACGGATTTGCATTGCCCAGCGCTGCGCCGATTCCGGCACCGTGAAGGCGGGCGAACGGCGAAAGTGTTCGCCTGCCAGCACGAAGGCCACATATTTGCCACGCAACTGCCAGACATCGCGAAAACCATCCACTTTCAGGGCGTGTTCAGGCGGAGCGGGCTCAACGCGGGGCACGTAGCTAATCACAGGGCGATTTTGTTGACGAAGTGGTTTCATAAGCGACGGGTTCACTAAAGCAAATTCTGACAGCAGGAAATTCCTATCATAGCCGATTCCGTCCCCACACGTCGCGCCTTCCATGCGGTATGCCGCCTCTTTCACGAAACCACCAGGCTGAAAACGTTCAGTTTATCCGCAACGACGCCGTACTTCAGTAAAAAAGCCGGGTGACGACTTAACCTCACCCGGCCTGCGATACCAACAATAACGGCACGTTTTATCAAAGATCCCCAAACGTTCCCAGACGATAGCCACGTTCCGCAATGGCATATTTCAGCGATGCCGACGTCAGCACATCCAGTTCCGCCAGACGCGGCCAGCAGTAGGCGCTTTTACGCACGGTATTATCGACAAACGCCGGGTGCGCCATCACTTCCAGCGACTTTTCACCACGCGCGGCTGAATCATCCAGCACCTGCAGGAACAGCGCTTCGCTGATCACTTCACCGTAAAACGCGCTGCTGAATCCCTCCGTTGTCGGCACAGAGAAGAACGACAGCCCGTGCAGCGCCTGCACTTCACGATCCACGCGCATCGCCACCCCTTTTCGTTGCGCAAACTCCGCGACGATGGGGAAAATCGCCGGGATCATATGCACATGGTGATGGCTGTCGATGTGTGTCGGTTCACGGCCAAACACATCAACAAAGCGGTTGAACTGACAATCCAGCTCGCGGGTAATCTCTTCAAGCGGCAGAGCGTCCTGCCCGGCCAGTTCCCAAATCCATTTCCCCAACTGTCCACCGCGCGTCAGCCCGGGCATGGGTGAAAGCGGCATCCCAAGCGTCAGCACAAAGTGCATGCCGACACCAAGCTCCGGGGTTTCACGGCTCAACAACGCCGCATGCTCAACCGCATCACCATTAATTAATGCCGTTGTTGAGGTCACTACGCCCCGGCGACAGGCTTCAATAATGCCGTAGTTCTGCCCTTTCGACAGGCCAAAATCATCGGCATTTACGATCAGCAGGTTTTCCATCGCACATCCCCTTAACGGTGTTTGAACTTCAGTTTCTCAACCGTCGCAGCAAAGTTTGGTAGCCATTTTTCATGCGCCAGGATCATCTCACTCGCCAGTTGCTCCGCGTCGCGGTCGGAATGCACCAGCGGACTGAGGTTTAGCGCCAGCAGGACATCATTCAGCTCACCGCTCAGCGCCGCATTGCTTGCCGCAATTTCAAACCCTTTGATGGTGTGGATGAGGCCCATCACTTTGTCATCAAAGTGAGTAATACGCGAATGCGGTTTGGCCCCCTCGCGGCCCAGAATGCAGGTCATCTCAACGGCCCAGTCGGCCGGGATGTTATCAATGTGTCCATGATGCGGCACGTTAACGTAGTGTTCAGCCTGCTTGTCGTTGTAAATGGCGTTGATCACCTCGCACGCCGCGTCCGAATAGTACGCCCCACCACGCTGCTCCAGCTCTTTCGGTTTGACGTTCAGGTTCGGATCTTTATACAAATCAAACAGCTGCTTTTCAACTTTCTGCACGACCTGAGCACGCGCGCCACCTTTATAGTATTCACCCATTTCGATGGCCAGCATCTCTTTCTGCTTGAAGTAGTAAAGCAGATACGAGCACGGCAGCAGGTTCAGGGAGCGGATCAGCCCTTCGCTGAACGGCAGGTCGAAGATGTCAGCCCTTCGCTGAACGGCAGGTCGAAGATGTTTTTCACAGAAGCGGCCGTCAGGCGGCCAGACGCCACGCCGTCGAGCAGCTCGGCAAAGCGCGATTTACCGTTCACCATCACATCTTTGATAAACACCATGTGGTTCAGACCGAACAGGTCGATGGAGAGATCGTCTTTGTCGGTCAGCTCCAGCACATCGCGGATAAACATCTTCATCCCAATCGGGATATTACACACGCCGATAAAGCGTTTGAAACTGGTGTGGCGGTAGACCGCTTCGGTCACCATTCCTGCCGGGTTGGTAAAGTTAATCACCCACGCGTTCGGGCAGATCTCTTCCACGTCTTTGATGATATCGAACACCACCGGAATGGTACGCAGACCTTTAAACAGGCCGCCCGCTCCGTTGGTTTCCTGGCCCAGATAACCGTGGCTCAGCGGAATACGCTCGTCCAGCTCACGCGCTTTCAGCTGGCCGACGCGCAGCTGCGTGGTCACGAAGTCGGCATCTTTCAGCGCCAGACGGCGATCCAGGGTTTTATGCACGGTTAACGGGACACCGGCTTTCTCAACCATGCGTTTGCACAGGTCGAAAATAATATTCAGCTTCTCTTGCCCTTCCTCAACGTCCACCAGCCATAATTCACTCACCGGTAATTCATGATAACGTTTCAGAAAACCTTCCAGTAATTCCGGGGTATAACTGCTGCCGCCGCCAATGGTTACGACTTTTAATTTCTGTTGCATGATATCTCCCTTAGCGTATCAGGTTAACCGCCTGCAAGGTATAGCGTTCTCTTCCCGCTATTTGGGCAAGCGTTTAAGTCAATAGTCATGGCGGATATAACCGCCAAAAGTTAATTAATTACCGTCAAATTCTTTCGGTAACTGTTCGGTGTGAATGAGGTAAATTTCTTAAAGGTTTTAATAAACAGGCTGGGACTGCTGTAACCTGACTCATAAGCAATGTCGGTCACGGAGTAGTTGGTAATTTCCAGCTGTTTTTTGGCAAAATTAATGCGGATTTCATTAATGATCTGCACGGGTGTTTTTCGATAATAACGCTGAGTGGCACGGGTTAAATATTCCTGCGACTTACCCGACAGCGAAACCATATTTTCCAGTGCGTTATCACTGAACTGCCCTTTGTCATGCATCAGCTCAACGGTGCTACGGAGCCATTGCGGGATATCGTCAATTACCTGTTGTTCTTCACGGTGATGGCGAAGACGGTTCATCACGTAGAATGTCACGGTTTCAATAAACTCATCGAACTCATTGTCGCGGAAGTTAAGCGAGGCTATAACCGTTTCGATCCAGGTCATAAACTCATTTTTGACGCGATACACCTGTGACGCCACAAAGCAGAACGGGACCAGCGGCAGATAGTGTTTCTCAAAGAAGCGCTTACTGACACCCACATTAAGAATGCGGGTGGCACCAAATTCATAAAAGCTCTGGTGATAGGACCCCATCGGCAGGAAGACAAAGTCACCGCGCTCCAGCAGAACGCGCTTGCCGTTAATCTCCTGGTAGTAGCGGCCAGTCAGAACAATCGTGAACTCGTAGTAGTCATGCTGATGCAGACCGCTGGCGCTCTCCGTCTTGTTGTAGATAACCACGTGAAAATTCTTGCCATTAAACAGTTGCTGCTCAAGTGCGGTTTTAATTTCCATCGTGCTGACCTCCTGCTACTGAATCTGACTTACTGTATCTTTTCGTGAAGCTCGATTAACTCCGCCACCAGCTCACGTGCCAGCATGGAGGTCATCAGGTGATCCTGGGCATGCACCAGCACCAGGCTGACCTTCATCTTCCCTTCGCCTTGATCACCTTCAATCAGTTTTGTCTGCACGAGGTGAGCTTCATTCAGCGCGGTACGGGACTGCTCCATCATGGTTTTCGCTGCCGCGAAATCACCCTGTTTGGCCTGCCGAAGCGCGGCATACGCCAGGCTGCGCGCCTGACCGGAATTGATGATAAGGCCCATCACGACTTCTTCTAAATCATTCTCTGCGCTTTCTTCGGCAACGATACTATCCAAATCTAACATCTTTTAGCTCCTTTTCACTGGCGCGGGTTGCCCCGCGCCGTGCAATTTTAGAATTTCAGTGAGAGGGCAATATCCTCTTCGCTCTCTTCTTCATCGATAATGGTTGCAGCTTTGTTCGCAATCGCCACGAATGGCATGTAGAGCATTGTCGAAATCCCGAGGTTGAATATCGCCAGCAGGAAGGCGGCTACGCTACCGTTAGTGTTGAAGAACGCGCCCAGACCCGCCGGCATTGTCCACGGTGCAATGTTGGTGATTGGCGGGATAATTCCCAGGTAATACGCCGTCAGGGTAATCGCGGCCAGCAGCGGCTGAATCAGGATGAACGGGATGAACATTACCGGGTTCATGATGATTGGCAGACCAAACAGGATCGGTTCGTTAATCTGGAAGATGCCTGATGGCAGCGCCAGCTTCGCAACCTGGCGATAGTCAGCACGACGAGAGACAATAAAGACCGCGATGATCAGACCCAGCGTCGCCCCGGTACCCCCCAGGAAGATATAGGAATCAAGCATCGGCTTCGCCCACACATGGAAGGTTTTACCGGCTGCCAGCGCCGCATCAACGGAACCGTACTGCTGGTAAAGCGCAACGTTTTCCAGTGCCCACGGGGTCATAATACCGCTGTCCAGCGCTGCCAGTGCCAGTGAACCATGCACGCCGAAGAACCACAGCAGGGAGGTAAAAATCACATACGCCCAACCGACCACTCCACCCATTGACGCCAGCGGCGTAGAGATAGAGTCCATGATGATCTGGTGGAAGTTTGTGCCCCAGTGAGAGAGCGCCCAGGCAATAATCCCCATGATGGAGAGAATAATGAAGCCTGGAATCAACGCGGAAAATGAACGAGAAACGGAAGCGGGTACGCTGTCCGGCAAACGGATCACCCAGTTGCGACGGATAATAAAGGTGAACATTTCGGCAACCACCAGACCGATAACAATACCGGAAATAATGTTTGCCCCACCCAGCCAGTTGGCACCGACTGCGTAAGCCTCACCCACGCTATAAGGCGTTACGGTCATAAAAGCGGCGACGGATAATAACCCCGCAGCCAGCGGATCAACTTTACGCTCTTCTGCCAGCGCCATCCCAATAAAGAAAGGGGCCATCAGCGACATAATACCCAACGTACCGTTGTATACGTTGCCGCCGATGGCTTTAAAACCATTAAGGGTTTCAATAGTGGAAGCGTCTAACCGAATTCCTAATGAATAAAAGAAGGAACCTTCACCAAAGCTCAGAAAAACGTTGTTAATTAAAACGAACATTGCCCCGGCCAGCGTCAACGGCATTAATTTAATAAAACCGTTTTTGATGGCATTAACGTGAGGCTGCTTTCCTATTTTAACAGCAAAAGGAAGGAGTACCTTTTCAAGTGAAGCGATGACTTTACTCATAGGAAAATACCCTTAAATGCCGCAACGAGGGTTACGGCGTATTGTGTGTGAAATTACTCTTTGACGGGAAAAATAAAAAATTAATTTGCAGCTCTTTTAATCGCTGCAACGGCAGCTTTTAATACACCTAAACCATCAATTTTGCCGTACAGCGCAGAGTCGATCACTTCGACAGGCTTATTGGGTAACAAGCGCTGGATTTCCGGCAACATATAAGCGATTTGTGGCCCCAGTAATACGACATCGGCCGTCTGTCCCTTTTCGCCCGCCAGCGTTTCTGGAAACGCTTCAATCACCACAGGGACTTCATACTTTTCGGCCTGCGTACGCATCTTTGACACCAGCAGTGAAGTTGACATGCCCGCTGAACAGAACAGATAGATATGTTTCTTTTCCATAGTCATTTCCCTCTTGTATGACTACCTGCCGTCGCGCTATCACTCGACTCGCTGTCCTGGCTGACAGGTAGTTTGTTCGCTATTGTTTATCGTTGAAGTGAGTATACGGCATGGTACAAGGAGGGGATAATTCTGAACAGACTCAAATTGTCTCTGGTTGACCTGGCTTGTTGACTACCTTCACATTTCAGGTAAATAATTCGCGCAAATAAATAAGATTTACGTATGTATAAAAAAACCGGCACGCAGGCCGGTTTGTTAACATTCTCAGGCTAGCAGGGTTATTTCACCTTAGCCGCCTGCGGATCGGTATCGTACTCGGCGCAGGTCTGGTAACCCGAATTGATCACGTGTCCAGTATCGTCCAGCGCGACAAAGTAGGTTTCAGCCTTACCATCTCGTTGACCCAGGATATAGGTCTGACACGTACCACGCGCATGAATCATCGTGATTTCAGACGATGGTTTACCGGCAATCGCGGCGACCTGCGAGCGTGTCATCCCTTTTTTGACGTCTTTAACCACAGGTTGTGTGAACTGATCTTTGGTGCGATCGTAAGCTGTACACCCTGCCAGCATAGTCAGAACCGCCGCTGCACCCAGAATTCCTGCTATGTTCTTGTTCATTTCCCGTCCTCTTGTTTATCAACGCGTTACCTAAGCATGGAATAAAAAGTACTATTGTTCAACTTTGCGGGTTATGCCAGATGAATTTTGGAAAATTCCAGTAAAACAGCGATAAGCTGCTAAATCGCCGTAATTTAACCCACTCGAAACTGTGATCCTTGTCGTTTTACGCCCGAAGAGTTAGCTTTAACAGATCATACTTTCTGTTTCGTTCTGCATAGGGAGGGCGTCATGGCTCTGCAACAAGAAATTATTCAGGCGCTGGGCGCAAAACCAGCAGTAGACGCAAATGAAGAGATCCGTCGAAGCGTCGACTTTTTAAAATCCTATTTGAAAACCTATCCCTTTCTGAAGTCGCTGGTGCTGGGTATCAGTGGGGGTCAGGACTCCACGCTGACCGGCAAGCTGTGTCAGATGGCCATTTCCGAACGGCGTGAAGAGACCGGCGATGAAACGTTGCAGTTTATCGCGGTACGCCTTCCTTATGGTGTGCAGGCAGACGAGCAGGATTGCCAGGATGCGATCGAGTTTATCCAGCCAGACCGCGTCCTTACCGTGAATATCAAAGGTTCAGTGCTGGCGAGTGAGCAGGCACTGCGTGAGGCAGGTATTGAGCTGAGCGATTTTGTCCGTGGCAACGAAAAAGCCCGCGAACGCATGAAAGCGCAATACAGCATTGCGGGAATGACCAAAGGCGTTGTCGTGGGTACCGACCATGCGGCTGAAGCGATCACGGGGTTCTTCACCAAGTACGGCGACGGGGGCACTGATATCAACCCGATCTTCCGTCTGAACAAACGTCAGGGGAAGCAGTTGCTTGCCACGCTGGGCTGCCCGGAACATCTTTATAAGAAAGCGCCAACGGCCGATCTGGAAGACGATCGCCCTTCCCTGCCGGATGAAGCCGCGCTGGGCGTCACTTACGACAACATTGATGATTACCTGGAAGGTAAAAAACTGGATGAAGGTACCGCGAAGATCATTGAGGGCTGGTATCTGAAAACCGAGCACAAACGCCGTCCACCGATCACCGTGTTTGATGATTTCTGGAAGAGATAATCGTCTGTGATGATTGCGGGTGGCGGTCCATAGCAGGCCGCCATCCGGTACAAGGAACAGCCTGAACGATTGCTCAGTGGCCGGGTAGCCAGGTAATTTCGCTGAACAGTAACGTTCCTTTCGACTCCAGCAAACGGAGAGTATGCGTTCCTTCCTCCCAGCTTGCACCCTGATCGGCCATCAGCAATTTTTCGCCAAGCTGCCACGCGCCGCTTAACACCAGAACCACGCCACCGCGTGAACCAAAGGTGGTAAACGTGCGGTCAGCAACGCGGACTTTCGCCTGACAGCAGTCCCGCCGGGTCATAATATTGAAGTCCATCGACATCTTCCCGTCGGTAAGCAGCGCTTTCACCGGTAGATCGCCCGAAAAACTAAAAGGCTGGTGATGCTTCAGGGTATGGCAAAACGCCTTACCGGCATCCAGCGTTACCTCTCCCCCTTCCAGCAAGGCGATCACCCGATCGACGCCGGGGAACGAAGAGAATTCGCCATTACTGGCAATGGAGGCAATGCTGGCGCGCCAGAAAAAATCACGCGTCGCGGGAGGAAAACAACAAATTTCACGAGTCTCGCCAGCACCATTGCGCCAGAGACTGACCGGCATTTTACGGATATCAAAAAACTCCATCACCACTCCTGAAAGGCACAGCATGCGCCTTGGCAAGGATATCGCTATCGTTGCTGTCTTGTTTGTTATCGTTGGGTACTCACAGACGTATTATCGGCAACAGAACAGGCAGGCCTTAGCTGGATGCGAATAAAAATTCTAACACCATGACTCTGCTATACATTCTCTGAAGCGACTACAGGAGGATACCGCGCTTATGGCGGCAGGCAAGAGGGATAAAAGAAAAAACCGCCGGCCCTGTCCACAGCGATTGCGCTTTTGTGGACAGGATCCCGGCGGTCTTAAGATGTTGAACCGATTATTCGGTTGGTGCAGGCATTTTACCTTCCAGCGCCGGACGTTCTGTCAGACGCTTCTCAAAATTGGCATTAAATTGTTTTTTCTGTTCAGGGGTCAGAATGTTGTAGATCTTGTTCTGGGTTTCCATGTGAGCCAGCATGCGGGCTTTATTCTGCTCAGCCATTTTGTCGATTTGCGCTTCGGCTTTTGCCTTATCGAAGCTGTCGCTGGCAATGATGTCATGCATCGCGCGGCGCTCTTCCAGCGAAGGACGTTTCATCTGGTCACGCTGGCTTTTCATGATGTCGCGCACCTGCTGCTTCTGCGCATCGGTCAGGTTCAGACCTTTAAACATCATGTCGTGGTTCATACCCGGCATGCCCTGATGATGCATCATCATTTTGCCTGACAGCGGCGCGGCAGGGGTGGTGGTTGCGGTATCTGCGGCGAACGCCATGCTGGTAGCGCCCAGAGCCAGGGTAGAAGCAACAAACAGTGCAGTTAACTTACGCATAATTTATTTCCTTACTTTCAGTTATTCTTCGGCGCTATGCCGTGTTGACGAGATTAACTTTACAAGGTTTAGCGTCAATTAGTCAGAGCATTGGTAAAGCAATGAAAGTGTAAAAAACACTTTATCGCCAATTATGGAGAAATTAAGAATAAAACGTGGAGAGTTGAAACAAAAAATATTCAATATGATGATTTTAAAGAAATTATGAGAGAGTATAGCGAAGCAATGCTTATTTTGAAAGCAATCACCCAGGAATAATCTGTAAAAACTCGCTAAGCGCTTTATTTGCGAAGAAAATAAGTTTTTGGCGAAAATAGAAATGATAACTCATACGATTTGCCCCTCTTTCCACAAGAGGGGCAAACCGGCTCAGCTCATTTTTTCCAGCATCAACCCGGCTCTCAGCCCAAACGCGACGGAAGGGTTCGGGAACAGGACATACTCCGTGGCTTTCTGCACCTCATAGCGCTCATCACCGTCCTCTGCCAGCAATACCCCCTGGCGGAATGGCGTGAAGTTCAGCGTATGTGCCGCCATGTGAAGAAGGAAGGCATCGCTGCGGCGCGTTATCTGTTGTACAACCCGATAACGCTCAACGGGTTCATGTGCGTGCTCAGGCGCGGTTCCGCCCAGCAGCGCCCGAAGCGCAAGATGCGTAGGTGCAAAGCGCGTGAGATCGTTCTGCCCAAATGGCAGTGCTTTTCCCAGCTCCAGCGTGCAGGCCAGCGCCCCGAAATGTTCGCAGGTAAAATGGGTGAACGTTCCTCCCGGTGACTGATGGAATACCAGCGCTTCCAGACCCGCATCACCCAGCCAGCTCAGGAACGTTTCATCCCACGGCTGATGACGCTGCGGTAAAACACCAAAGCGTACATGGTATGACGCCCGGATCGCCGTATGCAGATCAAGATGCCAGCGGTCTGGCCCAGCGGTGGCAAAAAACGTGGCCACCACCTTCTCCAGCCACTGCGCGCGCACCGTTTCGTCACCCTGCGGGAACTGCGACCAGCGGCCACCGAACATCCGGTTAATATCACTCACCAGATAACGCTTATTTTGCGCCAGCGCAGGTGGATTCCCGAGCACCACCAGCAGACGGCATTGCAGGGTGATATCACCGCGATACAATGCGCGCAACAGCAGGTCGACAATCTCAACGGGTGCAGTTTCGTTACCGTGAATGCCGGTTGAAAGCAGAAGCGACAGCGTATACTTCCCGGATGGCGTCAGCTCAAGCACTCCGCGCCCCAGCCACCGCCAGTGGAATGAGGGGCCTTCCCCCTCAGCCTGCTCAGGCATGTCGTCTGCCAGCGTCAGCGCCAGTAAATTTTCCATATCCTCTCCTTTAGCGCTGGAACGGATAAACCGACCCCAGCTGCAGGATCGTCGTTAACGCATCCAGCGCCTCGCGGCCTTCACGCAGCAGCTGCGGGTCGACCAGATCGGCCTGCGTTAATCTGTCGCGATAGTAACGATCCACCCAGTCATTCAGGGTATTAAAGAGCGTATCGTTCATCATGACGGCAGGATTCACCGCCTGCATTTCATTCTGCGTCAACACCACGCGCAGGCGTAAACACGCCGGGCCACCGCCGTTTGCCATACTTTCGCGCAGGTCAAACACGCGCAGTTCGTCAATCGGGTTATCGGCTTTCACCAGCTCGCTCAGATAACGCCACACCCCTGCATGGTTGCGGGACTCCTGCGGCAGCACCAGCATCATGCTGCCGTCATCACGGCTCAACAGCTGGCTGTTGAACAGATAGGTTTCAACCGCATCCTGCACGCTGACCGCGTCAGTCGGCACCTGAACCGGCATAAACCCGGGAACACGCTCATGCAGCGTAGCGAGCAGTTTCTCCTGATGGGCAAACGCCTGCTCGTGGCAGAACAGCACCTGACGGTTAGAGACGGCAATGACGTCGTTGTGGAACACGCCCTGATCGATCACATGCGGGTTCTGTTGGGCGAAAATCAGCTGTGAAGGATTAACCTGATTCAGGCGCGCAACCGCCTGGCTTGCCGCCAGCGTCTGACGGGCAGGATAACGGGTTGGCTCAGCGTGGCCCCCCTCCTCGCGCCCGTAAATAAACAGCTGCAAGCCGGGCTCACCATAATCGCCCCCCAGACGGTTATGGTTCGCCGCCCCTTCATCGCCAAACATCGCCACCTGCGGCAGCGCCTGGTGTACGTCAAAATGGGTGTCATTATGGAAAATGGCGCGCAGCACGCGCTCGGTGGTGTCCGCTTCGGTGGCGCGGTGGAACTTGTTATTCAGGTTCGCGACCGTCAAATGGACTTTGCCATCCAGCGTATCGGCTGACGGCGCGACGGTTGCCGCATTTGCCACCCACATCGAAGAGGCGGAGCTGGCCGCAGAGAGCAGGTATGGCGTCTGGGTGCCCGCTTTTTCAACCACCTGCTCGTCACTGCCGCTGAAACCAAGCTGACGCAGGACGGCCACGTTTGGCCGCTCCTGAGGGGGGATCACCGCCTGCGGAAAACCCGCATCCGAGAGGGCTTTCATTTTCAGCAGCCCCTGCTTCGCCGCCAGTTTCGGGTTAGAGACCTGAAAACGGTGCTTCGTCGAGGCTTCATTACCAAACGACAGGCCAGCATAGTGGTGCGTCAGCCCCACCAGCCCGTCAAAGTTCACTTCACGCGCTTTCATGGCTATCCCCCTGGGTAAAATCCAGACCCGGATTCAGCGTCTCCGGCAGCGTCAGCGCGGGTGTTTCCAGGCTTGCCATTGGCCATGCGCAGTAATCTGCCGCATACCATGCGCTGGCGCGATGGTTGCCCGACGCCCCCACGCCGCCAAACGGGGCGGTGCTCGCTGCGCCGGTAAGCGGTTTGTTCCAGTTCACAATCCCCGCGCGCGCTTCGAGCAGCAGCTGATCAAACTTCTCGCGATGAGGTGAAATCAAACCGCTCGACAAACCGTAGCGGGTGTTATTCGCCATCCTGATGGCACTGTCAAAATCGTCATAGCGCCAGACACACAGTAATGGGCCGAAGACCTCTTCATCCGGCACGTTGCTCGTGCCGCTCATCTCAACAATGCCCGGTGTCAGCAGCGACGTACCTGGCTGAACCTGCTTCGGCTCCAGCAAGGTTTTCGCGCCCCGCGCCACATGAGCCTGCCAGGCTTTCAACACGTTCTCTGCCGCCTGCGCTGAAATCAGCCCGCCGATAAACGGCTGGGGGTCTGCATCCCACTTAGCAGGCATCAGACGTGCGCTCACGTCGACCAGACGTTTCAGGAACGCATCGCCCTGTGCGCCACGCTTCACCAGCAACCGACGGGCACAGGTGCAGCGCTGTCCGGCGGTAATAAAGGCTGACTGGATCGTCAGATGCACAGCGGCATCAATATCGTCGGGATCTTCCACAATCAGCGGATTATTACCGCCCATTTCCAGGGCAAGGATTTTCTCCGGCTGTCCCGCCAGCTGGCGGTGCAGTTGATAGCCCGTACCGGCGCTGCCGGTGAACAGCAGGCCGTCAATGTCATTTAGCACACTCAGCGCCTGGCCGGTTTCACGCCCGCCCTGCACCAGGTTGAGTACGCCTGGCGGTAAACCCGCCTGTTCCCAGAGTTTCACCACCGCCTCACCGGTTAACGGCGTTAACTCACTCGGTTTGAAAATGACGGTATTGCCCGCCAGCAACGCAGGCACAATATGGCCGTTTGGCAGATGGCCCGGGAAGTTATACGGGCCAAATACCGCGAGCACGCCGTGCGGACGGTGGCGCAGCGTGGCCGCCCCGTCGGGCATTTCAGTGTGTTGTTCACCGGTACGGGTATGGTATGCCTTCACCGAAATGGCGATTTTGTTAATCATCGCCGTCACTTCGGTTGTGGCTTCCCAGCGAGGCTTACTGGTTTCGGAAGCAATAATTCGCGTCAGTTCAGCCTTATTCGCCTCAAGCAGTGCGGCAAATTTTTCAACAATCGTCTGACGCGCGGAGAAAGGCTGTTTCGCCCACGCCGGGAACGCACGACGCGCGGCGTGACAGGCTTGTTCCACCTGCGCGGTGCTGGCATCATTTCCCTTCCAGAGCACCTCTTGCCCCACCGGGTTCGTTTTCACGCGATGTTCGCCCTCGCCCGCCACCCAGTCACCGTTAATCCATAAAGTCATGCTGTTTTCTCCTCAGGGCAGAGTCGCACCAGGCGCACCGTGTCGCCGGCATTACATTTCAGGGCATCAAGCTGTGCGGCGGTCAGCACCAGACGTTCACATTTCGGATCGGTGCGTATCAGCATGGCGCGGAAATTATCATAATGTTCGTTAGACACCAGGCACGCCGGCCATTCACCCGGCGCAGGCTGGCCTTCAGACACTGTCACCAGGCGGCTTTTACGGATCGCACGCACGCGGTCAATATCGCACTCAAGCGTAGGCCCGCCGTCAAAGATGTCGACGTAATTGCGGTAGCGGAAGCCTTCTTTCTCCAGCACCGCGCGGGCAGGGGCCGTTTGCGGATGCACTTCACCGATCACCGCCTGCGCTTCCGGGCTTAAGAAATGGGTATAAATAGGATGTTTCGGCATCAGCTCGGCGATAAACGCTTTCTGCCCGGTACCGCAGAGATAGTCCGCGCGGCTAAACTCCATTGAAAAGAAGCGTTCGCCCAGGCTTTCCCAGAACGGGGAATAGCCTTTGTCGTCGATCACACCGCGCATCTCAGCAACCACTTTTTCGTTGAAGCGGTCGCGGAACGCCGCCATAAACATAAAGCGCGACTTGGAGAGTAAATAACCGTTGCCCTCCTTGCGCCACGCCGGATCGAGAAACAGCGTGCAGAGCTCGCTGGCACCGGTGTGGTCATTACAGAGAAACAGCGTTGGCAGTGCGTTATAGACGTTCAGCTCTTTCGAGGCGTGAACCATCGTACCAACCCGGTAGTTGTACCACGGGTCATTTAGCCCCACAGCCACTTCGATGGCGCAAATCCCGGCGACTGCGCCCGTTTCAGTATCTTCCAGCACGAACACATAGCCCTGTTCGCTTTTCGGCAACGTCCCTTGCCAGGTTTGCAGGGCGCGCTCAATGCGCGCCGACAGCGTTTTTTCATCGGCAGGAAGCGAGGTCAGCCCGCCTCCTGTCTTACCGGCAAGCAGCATAAGCCCGGCGAGATCGCCGCGCTCAACGGGACGGATGACCATCATGATGACACCCCGGACTTCACATGTTCACAGGCCAGCGCAAAACGATCTAACCCGGTTTTCACCTCTTCTTCACTGACAACCAGCGCAGGGGCAAACCGCACCACGTTGGCACCGGCAATCAGCACCATCACGCCCATTTTTGCTGCTTCCTGTGAAATAAGTTTAGCTTTTCCGGCAAACTCAGGCGTGAGTTCACAGCCAATTAACAGCCCCAGACCACGGATCTCTTTAAACAGGCCGGTTTTGCTGTTGATGGCATTCAGGCGTTCAACAAACCAGTCGTGACGCTGTTTCACGCCGTTCAGCACTTCCGGGGTGTTGATGATATCCAGTACCTGCCCGGCCACGGCGGATGCCAGCGGGTTACCGCCGTAGGTGGTACCGTGAGTACCAACGGTCATCACGCTGGCGAATTTATCCGTTGTCAGCATCGCCCCCACCGGGAAACCGCCGCCCAGCGCTTTAGCGGTGGAGAGAACGTCCGGCGTAACGCCATAGTGCATATAGGCATACAGCTCACCAGTGCGGCCCACGCCCGTCTGCACTTCGTCAAAAATCAGCACTGCGTTATGACGATCGCACAGCTCGCGCAGCCCCTGCAGGAATGCTTTCTGCGCCGGAAGCACACCGCCTTCACCCTGCATTGGCTCGACAATCACCGCACAGGTGGTATCGCTGATAAGCTCGCTGGCCGACGCCAGATCGTTATAAATGCCGTGACGGATATCTGGCGGCAGCGGCGCAAAATCCTGGGAGTAGGACGGTTGACCACCCGCGCTCACGGTAAAGAGCGTGCGGCCGTGGAAAGCATTTTTAAACGCGACAATTCCGCTCTTATGCACGCCAAATTTATCGTGCGCATATTTACGCGCCAGCTTCAGCGCGGCTTCGTTCGCTTCCGCACCCGAGTTACAGAAAAAGACTTTTTCCGCAAAGGTGGCGTCGATCAGTTTTTTCGCCAGACGCAGTGCTGGCTCGTTGGTGTAGCCATTGCCGGTATGCCAGAACTTTGCCGCCTGATCGTTCAGCGCCTGACGCAGTGCCGGGTGCGCATGACCCAGCGCATTGACCGCAATCCCACCCGCAAAGTCGATATACTCTTTGCCCTGCTGATCCCACAGGCGTGAGCCTTCCCCACGTACCGGAATAAAAGCCGCCGGGGCGTAAACCGGCATCATCCATTCATCAAAATTTTCACGCGTAATTGACAGAGACATAGCGACCTCATCCGGTAAATAAAAGGTTGTTTAAATGTTAAATAATTGAGTGTTTGCCCTGTGAATGTAGATTGCAGAGTTCGTGCCAGCCAGCGATAAAAATGCATAAACGGGATGGAGTGACAGAATATCAATAGCTTACGATATGGAATTATTCACTGTTATTGCATAAAAAGTGAATATTTTTACGGTAAGCGGCGCTTTGCCGCATGAAAACAAGAAAGAGTATGCACAGGCCAAATATAATTCTGGAATTGTGATCGCTCGCGAAATTTATTGACCATTTACGCCCTGTAACAGGGCGAGACGCGTCAGAATGGTGCAAATATTGCACCGTTGACATTATCTGTTGCAGTTATTGGTCAATCCCCGTAACAGATGAAAGAAATTCTGCTACCATCCATGCACTATTCACCTTGCATTGGCAGCGACTATGAAATTTGTCTCTTTTAATATCAACGGCCTGCGTGCCCGCCCTCACCAGCTTGAAGCGATTGTTGAGCAACATCAGCCAGATGTGATCGGCCTGCAGGAGACAAAAGTTCACGACGATATGTTCCCCCTCGAAGAGGTGGCAAAACTGGGCTACAACGTCTTTTATCACGGGCAGAAAGGCCACTACGGTGTGGCGCTGCTGACTAAAGAAACGCCGGTTTCCGTACGTCGCGGTTTCCCGGGCGATGACGAAGAAGCCCAGCGCCGCATCATCATGGCGGAAGTGCCTTCTGCACTCGGAAATATCACGGTGATCAACGGCTATTTCCCACAAGGTGAGAGCCGTGACCATGAGACCAAATTCCCGGCTAAAGCCAGGTTTTACCAGGATCTGCAGGATTACCTGACAAGCGAACTGAAGAAAGAGAACCCGGTGCTGATCATGGGCGACATGAATATCAGCCCGAGCGATCTGGATATTGGTATTGGGGAAGAGAACCGTAAACGCTGGCTGCGCACCGGTAAATGCTCTTTCCTGCCGGAAGAACGCGAGTGGATGCAGCGTCTGCTGGGCTGGGGTCTGGTTGACACCTTCCGCACGGCTAACCCGGAAACGCAGGATCGCTTCTCATGGTTCGATTACCGCTCAAAAGGTTTTGATGACAACCGTGGCCTGCGTATAGACCTGCTGCTGGCCAGCTCGCCGCTGGCAGAACGCTGCATTGAAACCGGTATTGATTACGATATCCGCAGCATGGAAAAACCGTCTGACCACGCGCCAGTGTGGGCGAAATTCAAACTGTAACCCCGTGTGAACATTCAAAAATTACTCTTCCTGTGCGCCCTTTTGGGCGCATTTATTCTGGCGTTTGTGTTTCTTCCACCAGAGATGCTCTCCCTGGACGCCATCAAAACACACCAGCAAACGTTGCTCGCACAGGTGGCACATTCACCACTGCAAAGCGCCCTGCTCTATTTTGCGGTGTATGTCGCGATTTCGGCGCTGTCGATCCCCGGAGCAGCAATCCTGACGCTGCTGGGAGGAGCCCTTTTCAGCCTGTGGGAAGGGACACTGCTGGTCTCGTTTGCCTCTACGCTGGGGGCGACGCTTGCCATGCTCGCCAGCCGCTATCTGCTGTGCGACTGGGTACAACAGCGCTTTGCTGCGCAGATGAAAACGGTCAATGCCGGAATCTCTCGCGACGGCGCGCGCTACCTTTTTGCCCTGCGCCTGATGCCTCTGTTTCCCTTTTTTCTGGTGAACCTGCTGATGGGGCTTACCCGTATTAGCGTGCGACGCTACTGGTGGGTGAGCCAGCTCGCCATGCTGCCCGCAACGGTTGTTTTTCTTAACGCCGGGCGAGAGCTGGGAAAACTGACATCGCTGCGCGATATTCTGTCGCCAGGTCTGGTATTCGCCTTTACACTACTGGGGTTATTGCCCCTGGCCACCCGGTGGCTGTTTTCTCATTGCACCCTTTCTTCGTTTAAAAAGTGAGGCATTATGCGCCGTGTGCGTTTTTGCGCGTTTCTGACAGGTCTGCTGCTGGCTGTCCCTGCATTTGCAGCAGACAGCTGGCAATCCATTCAACAACAAGCTAAAGGCCAGACCGTCTGGTTTAACGCCTGGGGTGGCGATCAGGCGGTAAACCGCTACCTGGACTGGGTCAGCGGCGAGATGAAAACGCACTACGCCATAAACCTCAAAATTGTCCACCTGGCCGATGCCGCCGATGCCGTAAAACGCATTCAGACAGAGCATGATGCAGGACGAAACCACGACGGTTCAGTCGACTTGCTTTGGGTCAACGGGGAAAATTTCCGCACGCTGAAAGAGGCGAATCTGTTGCAAACCCAGTGGGCACAGACCCTGCCGAACTGGCGGTACGTCGATACCCACAAACCGGTCACGGAAGATTTTGCCATCGCGACCGATGGCGCGGAATCTCCGTGGGGCGGCGCTCAGCTCACCTTTATCGCCCGCAAGGGAAGCATGCCAACGCCGCCGGATAATCCCCAGGCCTTGCTGGCCTGGGCGCAGCAACATCCGGGTAAAGTGAGCTACCCTCGCCCACCGGATTTTACCGGCACTGCGTTTCTGGAACAGTTACTCCTGAACCTCACCACCCAGCCTGAGGCGCTAAAACGCGCGCCTGATAACACATTTGCGCAAGTGACAGCCCCACTCTGGAACTACCTCGACAAACTGCACCCACTGCTGTGGCGCGAAGGGAAAGACTTCCCCCCTTCGCCTGCACGCATGGATACCCTGCTTGCCGCTGGAAACCTGGATCTGTCACTGACGTTTAACCCCGCACATGTGCAGCAAAAAGTGGTCAGCGGCGAGTTGCCTGCCGACAGCTACAGTTTCGGTTTTCGTGGCGGGATGATCGGTAACGTCCATTTTGTTGCCATTCCGGCCAATGCCAGTGCGAGCGCAGGTGCGAAAGTGGTCGCCAATTTCCTGCTTTCACCGCAGGCGCAGATCCGCAAAGCCAATCCGGCCATCTGGGGTGACCCAACCGTACTCGATCCCAAAACGCTGCCCGCCGTCGAGGCCAGGCAACTTAGCGCACATGCACCGGAAGGTTTACCGGTTGTTCTGCCGGAACCGCATGCCACCTGGGTTAACGCGCTGGAGCAGGAATGGTTTCGTCGTTACGGTACCCACTAAGCGTGCTCGTCTGGCTGGCGATGGCGGTCATTTATATACCGCTACTCCCCGCCGGAGCCATGTTGGTAACACCGGCATTGTCGCAGGCGAACTGGCAGTCGCTGGCTGACGATCCGCAGTTACCCCAGGCGCTCGCCGCCACGCTGGTGTCCGCGATAATTGCCACTCTGGGCGCACTCGTTATCGCCCTGTTTTTTATCACCGCGCTATGGCCTGGTGAACGCTGGCGTCGCCTGTGCAGCCATTTGCCCTGGTTACTGGCCGTTCCCCATGTTGCTTTCGCCAGCAGCGTCTTGCTGACGTTTGCGGAGGGCGGCCTGTTTTATCAGGTCTGTACATTCTGCTCACCGCAGCTCGATCGTTACGGTATCGGGTTAGGGCTGACGCTTGCCGTCAAGGAGGGGGCTTTCGTGTTGTGGGCGATTTACGCCGTATTGCCTGAAACACGGCTGGCACAGCAAAATGTGGTTTTGCAGACTCTGGGCTACGGCCGCATTCAGAGGCTGTGCTGGCTGGTGCTTCCCACCATCGCCCCTGCGCTGGGTGCGGTCATGCTGGCAGTGCTCGCCTGGTCGCTTTCTGTTGTGGATATGGCCATTATCCTCGGGCCGGGAAATCCCCCCACGCTGGCGGTGCTGGCCTGGCAGTGGCTCAGCCAGGGAGATGCGCAGCAGCAGGCCAAAGGTATGCTGTTGTGTCTGGTTTTGCTCACACTCCTGGCCCTGCTGGCGGCGCTGGGTTATGGCGTCTGGAAAGCCTGGCGGCATACGCTACCCGGTCTTTCCGGGATCCGCCACAGTTCAGCCCTCGTGGTGCCTGAAAAGACGCTGTCCTGGCTGCTCCCGGGTTGTGGGATCCTCTGTGCCATCGTGCTGCTCTTCCTGGCAAGGCATGAGGATGTCGCCCGTTCCTTCATCGCCACCAGCCTCGCGTTGGGTCTGCTCTCCAGCCTGCTGGCCCTTGCGCTGATCGTTATCTGGCTCGAATGGGGGCCACAGCGCGGTGCGCAGTGGGTCTGGCTGCCGCTCGCACTGCCTGCACTGCCGATAGTCTCCGGGCAATATGTTGTCGCATTAACGCTTGGCATTGACGGGCACTTCACCGCCGTACTCTGGAGTCACCTGCTGTGGGTTGTACCGTGGATGTTGCTGGTACTGCAACCGGCATGGCGCAGGCTCGATCCCCGGCTGATCCTCACCGCCAGAACGTTGGGCTGGCGGCGCGCGAAGATCTTCTGGTTGCTGAAATGCCCCTTACTGGTACGCCCGGCGCTGCTGGCCTTTGCAACCGGATTTTCCGTCAGTATGGCGCAATACATGCCCACGCTCTGGCTGGGTGCGGGGCGGTTTGCCACACTGAACACCGAAACCGTGGCGCTCAGTAGCGGGGGCAGCATCCCGGTTCTGGCTCAGCGTGCGCTGGGGCTATTGCTCGTAACGGGTATCATTTTTGGCATTGCTGCGCTGTTGTCCCGGCTTGCGGGCCGTTACCGACGAGGATTACGTTAATGCTGAAGGTAAAAGATCTCACCATTGAGCCGCTGTTCCGGCAGGTCAATTTTTGTGTGCCACGCGGGGAAATTGTGACCCTGATGGGGCCTTCCGGCAGCGGGAAATCTACCCTTTTTTCCTGGATGGTCGGGGCGCTGTCTGCCGACTTTCAGGCGCATGGCGAACTGTGGATTGACGATCGGCGCTGCGATGGTCTCCCCGTGGAACAGCGCGGCTTAGGTATTCTCTTTCAGGACGCCCTGCTGTTCGATCATTTCAGCGTCGGGCAGAACCTGATGCTCGCCCTCCCGCCGCAGATTGCCGGGCGCTTTCGCCGGGAAACGGTGGAACAGGCGTTATACTCTGCCGGGCTGGCAAACCACTATGCCAGCGATCCTGCGACGCTTTCCGGCGGGGAGCGCGCCCGGGTAAGCCTGCTGCGCGCCCTGCTTGCAGAGCCGCAGGCGTTATTGCTGGATGAACCCTTCAGCCGTCTGGATAAAGCGCTACGCGCGTCGTTTCGGGAATGGGTGTTTGAGGCAGTGCGCGCACGCCCTGTTCCGGTGGTGCTGGTTACCCATGACGACGAAGATATTCCGCCAGGTGGAGAGGTGATTGAGCTTTCTCGCTGGCAATAATGTGCTAACGCAATGTTTTCTGTCTCAGGAGAGACGACAATGCCCGCCTCACTCACTGACGTCAGGTTTTTCGATGAAACGTGTTTCTCAACTGACCGCGCTGGCCATGCTCTGCGGCCTCGCCTCTTTTTCCTCTCTGGCGGCTGATATGCCCCATTCCCTTACGCTGGCTCAACTCCAGGAACAGCACGGTGCGACGATAGACACCCGTGCCAGTGCGTTTTATAACGGCTGGCCGCAAACGCTCAACGGGACATCCGGGCATGAGCCAGCCGCGCTCAACCTTTCCGCCTCATGGCTTGCCGCAATGAGCGATGACCAGATTAGCGCCTGGGCAAAGCAGCATCAGCTTACACCTGCAATGACGATCGCCCTCTACGGCAGCGAAGCCGATAATCAGGCCGTTAAATCACGTCTGGAAAAAGCCGGGTATGCCCACGTTTCGGTTCTCAGCGATGCGCTGCAAACCCCTGCGCGTTTACAGCGCCTGCCGCACTTTGAGCAACTCGTCTACCCGCAGTGGCTCCATCAGTTACAGCAAGGTAAACCGGTGAATGCCGCTCCGGCTGGCGACTGGAAAGTCATTGAAGCCGCCTGGGGGGCACCAAAGTTCTACCTGCTGAACCACATTCCCGGCGCAGACTATATTGATACCAATGAAGTAGAAAGCGAGCCGCTGTGGAATAAAGTCTCCGACGACAAGCTGAAAGCGATGCTGGCGAAGCACGGTATCCGTCATGACACCACCGTCATTTTGTATGGTCGTGACGTCTATGCCGCCGCCCGTGTGGCGCAGATCATGCTCTACGCCGGAGTGAAAGATGTCCGCATTCTCGATGGCGGCTGGAAAGCATGGTCAGACGCAAGCCTGCCGGTTGAACGCGGCACGCCAGGAAACGTGAAACCCGCCCCTGATTTTGGTGCGCCGATCCCTGGACAGCCGCAGTTGATGGTGGATATGGAACAGGCTCGTGGGATGCTGCATCGCCAGGATGCCTCACTGGTCAGCATCCGCTCATGGCCGGAGTTCATTGGTGAAACCAGCGGCTATAGCTACATCAAGCCAAAAGGAGAGATTGCCGGTGCCCGCTGGGGTCACGCGGGCAGCGATGCCACCCACATGGAAGATTTCCATAACCCGGATGGCACCATGCGCAGTGCCGACGATATTGCCGCCATGTGGAAAACGTGGAACATTCTGCCGGAGCAGCACGTTGCGTTCTACTGTGGTACCGGCTGGCGTGCGTCAGAAACCTTTATGTACGCGCGTGCAATGGGCTGGAAAAACGTCGCCGTCTATGACGGTGGCTGGTACGAATGGAGCAGTCACCCGCAAAACCCGGTCTCCACCGGTGAACGCGGGCCAGACAGTTCTCACTGACGGGTAAGTGACTTCAGCGTCACATAACCGCTCCAGATGCGCGTTGTGGTGGTCAGCCAGCACAACGCGCCAAATAGCCACGCAAACAGCGTGAAGTGTGCCGGAAACAGACAGCACAACACAAACAGCGCGATCGTCTCCGTCCCCTCCGTTAACCCGCCGATGTAATAAAACGACTTGTGCGCATAGCCCGGGTTATCAATATTGTGCTTCGCGGCCAGCGCGGCAAAGGCCAGAAAGCTGCTGCCGGTACCGATAAACGCGCACAACAGCCAGGCGGCGGCCAGCGCATTCTCCGCAGGAGCGGCCAGAGCAAAACCAAACGGCACCAGGGCATAGAACAGAAAATCGAGCGCGATATCAAGAAATCCTCCGGCGTCCGTTAACCCTCTGCGTCGCGCCAGCGCACCGTCCAGACCATCCAGCACACGGTTCAACACAATGGCCGCCAGCGCAGCCGGATACCAGCCAAGCGCCAGAAACGGCAGCGCCAGCACGCCGATGATAAACCCGGTGAGCGTGAGTTTATCGGGTGAAATCGCGGGTTTGTCCAGTAAGGCTGCCAGCCGGTTAAGCACGGGTTTCACGCGCGGATGCAGATGTCGGTCAAGCATGTGGTTTCTCATTAAACGTGGCGCACAACCCCTGAGCAGGAATGTCCAGAGCGGCATTAAAACGGGCGGAAAGGTTCTGAAACGCAATCAACGCCGTCATTTCGGTAATGGCTTCATCGGTGAAATGGCGCTTAATCTCCATTTTGACCGTTGCATCCACCTGTGGCGGTGTGGCGGTGACGGCCTCGGCATACGCCAGCGCAGCCCGCTCCTCCTCACTGAATAACCCGGAATCACGCCAGCCACTGACGGCCTGCACCTTATCCAGCGCCCCTGAGCGCTCGGCAAGGCGTAAGCTGTTGGCATCAATACAGAATGCACAGTGACAAATCTGCGATACCCGGGTCATCAGCAGCGAGCGTAGCACCGGCGTGAGGCGCGCATTACGCCGCTCCAGGAAACCAACGAACAGCGCCACCAGCCAGAAAAGACGCGGCATACGTCCCCACCAGCGCGTGGGATTAAGCACTGCACCAAAGTGTTTTTTCTGCATAACGGCAATCGGCTTTAAACTGGCCGGGAGGGTTTTAAGGGGGGCTACCCAGGTGGATGTCTCTTTCACTTGCTTCTCCTGATGACTGGACTCCTGGAAAGGGCAAGATACTATGTTGTTTTTCATTATCACTTATTGACGACCATGCTGAAAACACTCGATGTCGTTGCGGCAATCATCGAAAAAGACGACAAAATTTTACTGGCACAGCGCCCTGAGCATGCCGATCAACCCGGTATGTGGGAATTTCCGGGTGGAAAAGTCGAAGCGGGAGAAACTCAGCCCGACGCGCTCAGACGCGAGCTACAGGAGGAGCTGGGCATCTGCGCCCGGCCTGAGCGCTACGTCGCAAGCCACCAGCGGGAAGTGTCGCAGCGGCTTATTCATCTGCACGCCTGGCTCGTACCCACGTTTAGCGGAGAGCTGACAGCGCACTACCACCGTGCGCTGGTGTGGTGTACGCCCGAAGAGGCGTTTACCTACGACTTAGCCCCGGCGGATATTCCGCTGCTGGAAGCGTTTATTCTTTTACGCGACGCCAGACCAGCGGATTAGTGCTAATGGCATGTTCATCGCGCTGGCACTGTAACAAGACGCCGTCCGCTTTTACCACGGCACCTTCCGAATAGTTCTGATCCTGATAAATACAGCACTGGTTGCAGGGCTGTGTATTTTGCCCGC
This sequence comes from Enterobacter cloacae, assembly GCA_014169315.1. Lineage (NCBI taxonomy): Bacteria > Pseudomonadati > Pseudomonadota > Gammaproteobacteria > Enterobacterales > Enterobacteriaceae > Enterobacter > Enterobacter cloacae. The sequence continues at coordinate 2,834,500 of AP022133.1, forward strand.
CGGAGCTAAACACCTCCGGCGGCACATTCACTTCCACACCCGGTCGAATGCGGTCAGCCTGAGCGCCTGCAGTAAACATCAAACATAACGCGGTCATCACGTAACGGTTCATAGAGTTATCTTCCTGTTGTCTCCTGATAATGAATATAACGGTAAACCGGGGCGGAACCTTTAATTTATCTCGTCATCGCTTTTTGTTATGACACAAGCCGTGAGATGAATTTCCCTTTCGGCACACATTTTTGCTTGCTTCACAAAGCAGTACGGGTGGTATAGTCAAAAAAACAACACAAATCGCATAAACAACATCCCAACATAATTATAAGAGGTTCTTATATCTATGGATCAGACACGCTCTCTGGAAAGTTTCCTTACTCACGTTCAACAGCGCGATCCGCATCAAAGCGAGTTTGCGCAGGCCGTTCGTGAAGTCATGACCACCCTGTGGCCTTTTCTTGAAGAAAACCCGCGTTATCGTCAAATGTCACTCCTTGAGCGTCTGGTGGAGCCTGAACGCGTGATCCAGTTCCGCGTGGCATGGGTAGACGATAGCAACCAGGTACAGGTAAACCGCGCGTGGCGCGTGCAGTTTAACTCCGCCATTGGTCCGTTTAAGGGCGGTATGCGTTTTCACCCTTCCGTGAACCTGTCGATCCTGAAATTCCTCGGTTTTGAGCAGACGTTTAAAAATGCGCTCACTACCCTGCCAATGGGCGGCGGTAAAGGCGGCAGCGACTTCGATCCGAAAGGGAAAAGTGAAGGCGAAGTCATGCGCTTCTGCCAGGCGCTGGTCACCGAACTGTATCGCCACCTCGGGCCGGACACCGATGTCCCTGCAGGGGATATCGGCGTTGGCGGTCGTGAAGTGGGCTTTATGGCCGGGATGATGAAAAAACTCTCCAACAACAGCGCCTGCGTCTTTACTGGCAAAGGGCTTTCCTTCGGCGGGAGCCTGATTCGCCCGGAAGCGACGGGTTATGGTCTGGTTTATTTCACTGAAGCCATGCTCAAACGTCACGGATTAGGTTTCGAAGGAATGCGCGTGGCGGTGTCAGGTTCCGGCAATGTGGCGCAATACGCCATTGAGAAAGCGATGCAGTTTGGCGCGCGCGTGGTCACCGCCTCTGACTCCAGCGGCACGGTAGTGGACGAAGCAGGCTTCACGGTGGAGAAACTGGCACGTCTGTGCGAAATCAAAGCCAGCCGGGATGGTCGCGTCGCAGATTATGCCCGCGAGTTCGGGCTGACTTATCTGGAAGGCAAACAGCCGTGGTCGGTACCGGTAGATATCGCCCTGCCGTGCGCCACCCAGAACGAACTGAACGTGGACGCTGCCCGAACCCTTATTGCCAACGGCGTGAAGGCGGTGGCGGAAGGCGCAAACATGCCGACGACCATTGAAGCAACCGATCTGTTCCTGGAAGCAGGCGTGCTATTTGCACCGGGTAAAGCGGCAAATGCAGGCGGCGTGGCAACATCGGGGCTGGAGATGGCGCAAAACGCCGCGCGTCTTGGCTGGAAGGCGGAGAAAGTGGACGCACGCCTGCACCATATCATGCTGGATATTCACCATTCCTGCGTGGAGTATGGCGGTGAAGCGTCGCAGACCAACTATGTACGCGGTGCGAATATCGCCGGGTTCGTGAAGGTGGCAGATGCCATGATTGGGCAAGGGGTGATTTAGAGTAATGGCCGTGCGGCCGGGGTGCCCTCACCCACAGGGCTGAGGGTTCCCCACAAATTACAGGTTGGCACAGAATCCCCCTCTCCCTTGAGGGAGAGGGAGAAAACCGGGCGGATCAGGCCGCGCTCTTTTTCTTTTTGAACGGTTTCTTCGCACCGCCACCCGGTGCAACCATCCCTCTGAACTGCTTCACCGGCGTACTGCGCGCCTGGTTAATCAGCTCATACAACGTTCCCACCAGCGGCTGCATAAAGTCCTGATAGCGGCACTGTTTTTCACTGATTTGCGTCAGCACCGATTCCCAGTGCGCCGTCATGTCCGGCCTTGCGGCCAGTTCTGGCAGCGAGTGAATTAATGCCCGGCCCGGCTCCGTCGAGTGGATATAGCGCCCTTTTTTCTCCAGAAAACCGCGCTTAAACAGTAATTCGATGATCCCCGCACGCGTCGCTTCGGTGCCCAGCCCGTCCGTTGCACGCAGGATCTTCTTCAGATCTTTATCCTGCACAAAACGGGCGATCCCGGTCATGGCCGAGAGCAGCGTCGCATCGGTGAAATGGCGCGGCGGCTGGGTCTGACGCTCCACCACTTCACCTTTTTCACACAGCAGTTCGTCATCTTTGGCAACCACCGGCAACGGTGTACCGTCGTTCTCTTCGTCACGCTCTTTGTTGCCAAGCAGTGTGCGCCAGCCCGCTTCCGCGAGGAAACGCGCTTTGGCGACAAACTTGCCCTTAGCGATTTCCAGCTCAATGACACACTTGCGGAACACTGCATCGGGGCAGAACTGCATCAGATACTGACGGGCAACGAGGTTGTAAACCTTTGATTCGTTCTCGGTCAGGTTGACGTTGCTGGTGCGCGCCGTCGGGATGATGGCATGGTGGGCATCCACCTTTTTATCGTCCCAGCAGCGGTTATGGGTGTCCGGGTTTACGGCAGGCTGCGGCAGCAGATCCGGCGCGTGTACGCCTATGGCGTTCATTACCGCGTGGCGTCCGGCAAAATGCTCTTCCGGCAGATAACGGCTATCCGAACGCGGATAGGTAATCAGCTTATGGGTTTCATAGAGCTTCTGGCAAATGTCCAGCACGTTCTGCGCACTCAGACCAAAGCGTTTGGCGGCCTCAATCTGCAACGCGGAAAGGGAAAACGGCAGCGGTGCGGGTTCTGATTCTCGTTTATCGTTATAGCTGGTGACAATAGCGGGCTGGCCGGTGATCCGGTTGACCACGTGCTCCGCCAGCGGGCGGTGCAGCAGTCGCCCCTCTTCATCCTGGTACGATTCACAGGCATCGCTCGGCTGCCAGACGGCGGTAAAGCGTTCGTCTTTTGGCGTGACGATATGCGCTTTAACTTCGAAGAAATCTTTGGCGACGAAATTCTCAATCTCTTCGTCACGACGCACCACCAGCCCCAGTACCGGGGTCTGTACGCGCCCAACGGAGAGTACACCCTGATACCCCGCATTGCGCCCCAGAATAGTGTAGGCACGGGTCATGTTGATGCCGTACAGCCAGTCAGCCCTGGCACGCGCCAGCGCGGAGACGCACAGCGGGATAAACTCGCTGTTGGCGCGCAGGCGGGAAATTGCGCGCTCGACAGCCTGCGGATTGAGGTCGTTAATCAGACAGCGCTGAACCTGCTGGCGCTTTTCAGGTGCCAGTTCCAGATAATCCAGCACTTCATCAACCAACAACTGCCCTTCTCTGTCCGGGTCACCCGCGTGGATGACTTCCGACGCCTCATGCAGGAAGCGCTTAATGACGTTGAGCTGTTTGGTGACGGAGGGCCGGGGCTGCAAGCGCCACTTTTCCGGCACGATGGGCAAATCGTTCAGGTTCCAGCGGGCATAGCGGCTGTCATAGACATCCGGCTGTGCCTGCTCAAGCAGGTGACCAATACACCAGGTGACCACCTGCCCGTTACCGCATTCGATAAAGCCGTCACCCTTGCGATGCGGTTTAGGCAGTACATCGGCGATAGCACGGGCCAGGCTTGGCTTTTCGGCAATAAACAACCGCATCGAATTAACGGATCTCAATCATCGGGCGGCCACCGCGTGCGGTTACCAGCTCACCGATGACCGTCAGGGTGATGCCGAATTCAGCGGCAGTCGCCTGAACCTCTGCTTCTGACTCTGGCGTTACTGCCAGCAGCAGACCGCCGGAGGTTTGCGGGTCACAAAGCAGGTTGCGCCACGCTTCCGGCATATCGCCCATCAGGTGACCATAGCTGGCAAAGTTACGCTGGGTACCACCCGGTACCGCGCCCTGGGTAATGTACTCTTCCACACCAGGCAGTTTTGGCACATCCTGATACCAGACCTGCGCCTGCACGCCAGCCCCCTGACATACCTCGCTCAGGTGGCCCAGCAGACCAAAGCCAGTCACGTCGGTCATCGCCTTCACGCCGTCAATATTGGCGAAAGCGGCTCCGGCCAGGTTCATCTGGCACATCACCTCTGTCGCCAGACCAACGTGTTCTGGCTTGAGCAGCGATTTCTTTTCTGCGGTGGTGAGGACACCAATGCCCAGCGGCTTGGTGAGGAACAGTTTGCAGCCTGCCTGGGCGGTGCTGTTACGCTTCACTCGCTCGGTTGGCACGATGCCCGTCACGGCCAGGCCGAAGATCGGTTCCGGCGCATCGATAGAGTGACCACCAGCCAGTGCAATCCCCGCCTGCTGGCAGGCAAAGCGGCCGCCTTCAATCACGTCGCGGGCAATTTCCGGTGGAATGGTGTTGATCGGCCAGCCCAGAATGGCAATCGCCATGATTGGCTTGCCACCCATCGCGAAAATATCGCTGATGGCGTTAGTCGCCGCAATGCGCCCGAAATCAAACGGGTTGTCGACAATCGGCATAAAGAAGTCAGTGGTACTGATAATGCTGGTGCCGTTACCTAAGTCATAAACCGCTGCATCGTCACGCGTTTCATTACCGACAAGCAGGTTCGGGTCGACAAACTTCGCCTGTTCACTGTGCAGGATGGTTTCCAGCACTTTCGGGGAAATTTTACAACCGCAACCGGCTCCGTGGCTGTATTGCGTTAAACGAATGGTTTGCTCGCTCATGGACATCTCCTGTCATTGCAATCGCGCTATGGTAGCGCTCATTCCATAAAGAGGTAAGTATGACTGTCTGAATTCTGCGGCAGATGCTCAGAATCCAGACAGTTTAGCGCGCGTTATCAGAAACGGCTGACGAAAGGGGTAGTATCCGGCACATTTATCGTGCTGGAGGCTTTAAGCTGAGGGGTGCCAAGATAGAGGAAACCGACGATTTTGTCGTGTTCACCGCAAGAGAAGCCATCGCGAACAAACGGGCTTTCGGTCAGCGCGCCTGTACGCCAGATACCGTTAAAGCCCTGTGCAACAGCGGCCATTTGCATCGCCATTACCGCACAGCCTGCGGACATCTCCTGTTCCCAGACCGGTACTTTGTGTTCAGCCTGACACTTTGCCACCACGGCAATGATCATCGGCGCACGAAATGGCGCGCTGCGGGCTTTCTCAATGCCCTTCTCATCCTGACCCGCAGCAACCGCACCTTCCGCCAGCAAGTGACTGAAGCGATCGCGGCCTTCGCCTTCAATAATAAAGAAATGCCACGGCTGAAGCGTGCCATGATCCGGTGCGCGCATACCGGCACGCACAATGTTTTCCAGCTGCTCGCCCGCAGGTGCAGGATCGACCAGACGTGAAGCGCTACGGCGGTTAACAAGCAGTGTAAGAGCGTCCATTAATTAACTCCTGTCTTGAAATTTGCTCACAAAATTAACACGACGGCAGATTTTGTTACAGCGCGGCAGGCGATTCCTGCTGACAAGTGACGGTTGGGTCATTACGATAACCCCACATTACCGTCCAGTGGCGACGGAAACAGTCATTTTCTGGTTAGGGAGAATACATGCGAACCCTTTGGCGAATCTTTGCCGGTTTCTTTAAATGGACGTGGCGGTTGCTCAACTTCGTTCGTGAACTGGTGATGAATTTGTTTTTCATCTTCCTGGTTCTGGTTTGCGCAGGTCTCTGGATGCACCTCAGCAGCACAAACCAGGCGCAGCATTCGACGCGCGGGGCCCTGTTACTCGATATTACCGGGGTCATCGTCGATAAGCCCTCCACCAGCAATCGTCTGGGGGTGATTGGCCGCCAGCTGTTTGGTGCAACCTCAGACCGCCTGCAGGAAAACTCCCTGTTCGATATCGTCGATACCATTCGTCAGGCAAAAGATGACCGTAACATTACGGGTATCGTGCTGGATCTGAAAAATTTTGCCGGGGGTGACCAGCCTTCAATGCAGTACATTGGTAAAGCGCTGCGCGAATTCCGCGACAGCGGTAAACCGGTGATTGCGGTAGGTGATAGCTACAGCCAGGGTCAATATTATCTGGCCAGCTTTGCCAATAAAATCTGGCTTTCCCCACAGGGTGAAGTCGATCTGCATGGTTTTGCGACGAACGGGCTTTACTATAAATCCCTGCTCGACAAGCTGAAAGTCACCACCCACGTTTTCCGCGTCGGTACCTATAAATCCGCCGTTGAACCGTTTATCCGTGATGATATGTCCCCTGCCGCCCGTGAAGCAGACAGCCGCTGGATTGGTGAGCTGTGGCAGAACTATCTGGGCACGGTCGCTGCTAACCGTCAAATCACCGCTGAACAGGTCTTCCCTGGTGCACAGGGCATGCTGGATGGCCTGCGCAAAGTTGACGGTGATACGGCGAAATATGCCCTCGATAACAAACTGGTCGATGCGCTGGGTTCGAGTGCAGATATCGAGAAATCCCTGACGAAACAGTTTGGCTGGAGCAAAGAGGATAAAAATTACAGCGCCATCAGCATGTACGATTACGCGACGAAAAAACCGGATAACAGTGGTGACAGCGTCGCGGTGGTTATTGCTAATGGAGCCATCATGGACGGTCAGGAGACACCAGGGAACGTTGGCGGTGATACCACCGCATCGCAAATCCGTGATGCCCGCCTTGATCCGAAAGTGAAAGCGATTGTCCTGCGCGTGAACAGCCCTGGTGGCAGCGTCAGCGCCTCCGAGGTGATCCGTGCAGAGCTGGCCGCCGCGCGCGCCGCAGGTAAGCCGGTGGTCGTGTCGATGGGCGGAATGGCTGCATCCGGGGGGTACTGGATCTCTACCCCTGCAAACTACATTGTGGCGAACCCAAGTACCCTGACCGGCTCGATTGGTATCTTCGGGGTGATCAACACCGTGGAAAACAGCCTTGATTACCTGGGCGTGCATACCGATGGCGTTTCCACCTCACCGCTGGCCGATGTCTCTGTGACGAAATCTCTGCCACCGGAAGTGTCGGAAATGATGCAGCTCAGTATCGAGAACGGCTATAAGCGCTTCATCACGCTGGTTGCGGACTCCCGTAAAAAAACGCCGCAGCAGATCGATGAAATTGCTCAGGGTCACGTCTGGACCGGGCAGGATGCGAAGAACAACGGTCTGGTGGACAGCCTGGGTGACTTTGATGACGCGGTGAAGAAAGCCGCCGAACTGGCGAAACTCAAGCAGTGGCATGTGGACTATTACCAGGATGAACCGTCGTTCTTTGACCTGGTGATAGACAGCATGTCCGGCTCTGCTCGCGCCATGTTGCCGGAGGCACTGCAGGCCTATCTGCCTGCGCCTGTCGCCACGGCGGCAAAAGCGATAAAAGCGGAAAGTGACAAGCTCGCCGCGTTTAACGACCCGCAAAACCGTTACGCGTTTTGTCTGACCTGCGGCTCCGTCCGTTAAAATCCGTCCCCTCTTTCCGTGAAGAGGGGATTTTTTTCTTTGAAGCACAAGAACTCACTATCATGCAGAAGAAATCGATTTATGTCGCGTATACCGGCGGTACCATCGGTATGCAGCGTTCTGAGAATGGTTATATTCCTGTCTCCGGCCACCTGCAGCGTCAGCTTGCGCTGATGCCTGAATTCCATCGTCAGGAAATGCCTGACTTTACGATCCACGAATATGAGCCGCTGATGGACTCCTCCGACATGACGCCAGAAGACTGGCAGCATATCGCGGATGATATTAAAGCCCATTATGACCAGTACGACGGTTTCGTGATCCTGCACGGCACCGACACGATGGCGTTTACCGCCTCAGCGCTCTCGTTCATGCTGGAAAATCTGAGTAAACCCGTCATCGTGACTGGCTCACAAATTCCGCTGGCAGAGCTGCGCTCTGACGGGCAGATCAATCTGCTTAACTCCCTGTATGTGGCCGCGAATTACCCGATTAACGAAGTGTCGCTGTTCTTCAACAATCGTCTGTATCGCGGTAACCGTACCACCAAAGCCCACGCCGATGGTTTTGACGCCTTTGCCTCGCCAAACCTCCAGCCCCTGCTGGAAGCGGGGATCCATATTCGTCGTCTGGGCACACCTCCTGCACCAAACAGTGCAGGCGAGCTGATTGTTCACCCGATCACCCCGCAGCCAATTGGTGTCGTGACGATTTACCCGGGGATCTCTGCCGATGTCGTACGTAACTTCCTGCGCCAGCCGGTAAAAGCGCTGATCCTGCGCTCCTACGGTGTGGGCAATGCCCCGCAGAACGGTGAATTCCTGAAAGAGCTGCAGGAAGCAAGCGAACGTGGGATCGTGGTGGTTAACCTGACCCAGTGTATGTCGGGCAAGGTTAATATGGGCGGTTATGCCACCGGTAACGCGCTGGCACATGCGGGTGTTATCAGCGGCTTCGATATGACCGTCGAGGCAACGCTGACTAAACTTCATTATTTACTGAGTCAAAACCTGGACATCCAGTCCATTCGCAGCGCAATGATGCAAAACCTGCGCGGTGAACTGACCCCGGACGAATAAGGAGACCTCATGAAGCAACGCGCTCTGTTACTGGTCGATTTGCAAAATGATTTCTGTGCAGGCGGCGCGCTGGCCGTGGCGGAAGGCGATAGCACCATTGATGTGGCTAATTCGCTAATCGCCTGGTGTAAAACGCGTGGTGACGCCGTTGTGGCAAGCCAGGACTGGCACCCCGCCAGCCACGGTAGCTTTGCCAGCCAGCACGGCGTTAAACCCTACAGCCAGGGGGAGCTCGATGGTCTGGCGCAAACCTTCTGGCCCGATCACTGCATACAGCAGACCGAAGGCGCAGAGCTGCATCCGCTGCTGAATCAGAAGGCCATTGACGCGGTGTTTCACAAGGGGGAAAACCCGGCTATCGACAGCTACAGCGCGTTTTTTGATAACGGACATCGTCAAAAAACGGCGCTGGACGCGTGGTTACGCCATCACGAAATCACCGAACTGATTGTGCTGGGGCTGGCAACGGACTATTGCGTGAAATTCACCGTGCTGGATGCACTTCAGCTTGGTTACAACGTAAATGTCATCACCGACGGCTGCCGTGGTGTGAATATTCACCCCCAGGACAGTGCTCAGGCGTTTATGGATATGGCCGCAGAGGGTGCAACACTGTATACGCTGGAAGACTGGCTGGAGACACAACCGTAAGCCTTTTCGCCGGGGGCAGCAACGCCTGCCCCGGTAAAACCCTCCCCCCTCGATCTCCCATAAAGTGAACTCCCTCGCATCACCAGCGAAGCGGCAATGCTATTCTTTTCTGGCTGTTTTTTCGCCACGCCTTTTCCGTGGCGTGGTTAATTTTATTAAGTCAAAGAGGAAGTTATATGAAACGTTTGCCATTGCTGGCAGCATTACCCTTGCTTTGCGCGTCAGTTGCCTCCGCCAGCCCCATGATGTCTGTGGGCTACTTTAACGGAGGTGGCGATGTCACTGCGGGGCCTGGTGGTGACATCAATAAACTCGACGTTCGCCAGATTACCCACCTGAACTACTCATTTGGTCTGGTCTATAACAATGAGAAAGACGAAACCAACGCCGCGCTGAAAGATCCGGCAAAACTGCATCAAATCTGGCTATCGCCAAAAGTCACGTCCGACCTCGCGTTAATCCCTGCCCTGCGTAAACAAAATCCGAACCTCAAAGTGCTGCTTTCCGTTGGTGGCTGGGGGGCACGTGGTTTCTCCGGTGCAGCGGCCAGCAAAGAGACGCGCGCGGTGTTTATCCGCTCTGCGCAGGAGATCGTCGATAAATACGGCCTGGACGGAATCGATCTCGACTGGGAGTATCCGGTGAATGGCGCATGGGGGCTTGTCGCAAGCCAGCCTGCCGATCGGGATAATTTCACCGCACTGCTGAAGGAGATGCGCGATGCATTCGGGCATAAAAAGCTGGTCACCATTGCGGTGGGGGCAAATGCGGAAAGTCCGAAAAGCTGGGTGGATGTAAAGGCGATCGCCCCGCTGCTCGACTATATCAACCTGATGACCTACGACATGGCCTACGGTACCCAGTACTTCAACGCCAACCTGTATGACTCCAGCGCCTGGCCAACGGTCGCCGCCGCCGATAAATACAGCGTCGACTTTGTGGTTAACAACTACCTGGCCGCCGGGCTGAAGCCACAGCAGATGAACCTTGGGATCGGTTTCTATGGCCGCGTCCCGAAACGCTCCGTGGAGCCAGGGGTTGACTGGTCGAAACCGGATGCGCAAAAAAATCCAGTGACGCAGCCCTACTTCGGCCCTCAGGAGACAGGTTTGTTCAAATCACTCGGCTATGACCTGACCAAAGATACCTACGTGAAGTACAACGATATCGTGAAGAAGCTACTGAACGATCCGCAGAAGCGCTTTACCGAACACTGGGACGATCAGGCGAAAGTGCCGTGGTTGTCGGTGAATTCCGCAGGCGGTAAGGCGTTGTTTGCCCTTTCCTACGAAAACCCACGTTCCGTTGCCATCAAAGCGGACTATATCAAGGAGAAAGGTCTCGCCGGGGCGATGTTCTGGGAGTACGGCGCGGATGACGAAAACCAGCTAGCGAAACAGCTGGCAGAGTCGCTGGGGATTAAACACTAGAGCATATTGTGCCGGGTAGCGACTGCGCTTACCCGGCCTACTCACGCGACCGCTATTTGAAGGTCGCAATTGGCTTTGGCGTAATACCAAAATCTTCTTTTAGCTCGCGCTTACTCTTCATCACCATCTGACCTTGAGTGTCGATAGTCATGTGCTGGGCATCCGTGTTGTGACGGGCCTGCCACAGCATCACCAGTTGCAGGCTGTTCTCTTTTTGCTCCGGGGTGAGTGCCACGCCATCCGGCCATTTTCCCAGTTCAACCGCCGTCACCAGACGCTGATAAATCTCCGGTGTCATACCGCTAACCATGTCATCAATATTCATGATTTCTCCCTTTCAAAGGAATAATTTGCTGAATCGTTTTTTCAGCCTTTGGTCTGATCGCCATTTTCATCATCAGTGAAGCTCATTGATGCTGAATTCACGCAGAAACGCTCCCCTGTTGGCTGTGGGCCATCCGGGAATACATGCCCGAGATGCGCGTCACAGTTACCACAGCGGATTTCAGTGCGCTGCATACCGTGCGACATGTCACTCAGATAGCGGATCGCGTCATCGCTCACCGGCTCATAAAAGCTCGGCCAGCCACAGCCAGAATCATACTTTGTCTGCGAATTGAACAGCGGTGCATCACACACCAGACAGTGATAGACGCCGTCTCGCTTATTGTGCAGCAAACGCCCGGTAAATGGCGGTTCAGTACCGTGATTCTGCGTCACATAAAACTGCATTTCTGTGAGGTTTTTTTTCAGATCGTCGGGGTTACGTTGGTTCGACATATACTTACATCTCGCAGTAGAAACAGACAACTTTCGCCCAGATTCTAACAAAACATTAACACCACCGCGTGCACTTTTGTTCTAAACTTATGTGTCGCGAAAAGGCGGTCAGGCAATTGTGATCTGCTTCACATTTTTATCCTGAGAGGCCTTTAAAATTCCGGGCGCAGCCCCCATGTGGTTGCTAGCTCAAAGGGAAAGTGAGGCGAGTCAGTCGCACAAACGTTAGTCACAGGATTGATTTGTCGCAATGATTGACACGATTCCGCTTGACGCTGCGTAAGGTTTTTGTAATTTTACAGGCAACCTTTTATTCACTAACAAATAGCTGGTGGAATATATGACTATCAAAGTAGGTATCAACGGTTTTGGCCGTATTGGCCGTATTGTTTTCCGTGCTGCTCAGAAACGTTCTGACATCGAAATCGTTGGTATCAACGATCTCCTGGACGCTGAATACATGGCGTACATGCTGAAGTACGACTCAACTCACGGTCGTTTCGACGGCACCGTTGAAGTGAAAGACGGCCACCTGGTTGTTAACGGCAAAACCATCCGCGTTACTGCTGAAAAAGACCCAGCTAACCTGAAATGGAACGAAATCGGTGTTGACGTTGTTGCTGAAGCAACCGGTATCTTCCTGACCGACGAAACTGCACGTAAACACATCACTGCGGGTGCGAAGAAAGTTGTTCTGACTGGTCCTTCCAAAGACAACACCCCAATGTTCGTTCGTGGTGCAAACTTCGAAACTTATGCTGGCCAGGACATCGTTTCTAACGCATCCTGCACCACCAACTGCCTGGCACCGCTGGCTAAAGTTATCAACGACAACTTCGGCATCATCGAAGGTCTGATGACTACCGTTCACGCGACCACCGCTACTCAGAAAACCGTTGACGGCCCGTCTCACAAAGACTGGCGTGGCGGCCGTGGCGCAGCTCAGAACATCATCCCATCCTCTACCGGTGCTGCTAAAGCAGTAGGTAAAGTACTGCCAGAACTGAATGGCAAACTGACTGGTATGGCGTTCCGCGTTCCAACTCCTAACGTATCCGTTGTTGACCTGACCGTTCGTCTGGAAAAAGCTGCTTCTTATGAAGAAATTAAGAAAGCAATCAAAGCTGCTTCCGAAGGCGCAATGAAAGGCGTTCTGGGCTACACCGAAGACGACGTTGTTTCTACCGATTTCAACGGCGAAATCTGCACTTCCGTGTTCGATGCTAAAGCTGGTATCGCACTGAACGACAACTTCGTTAAACTGGTTTCCTGGTACGACAACGAAACTGGCTACTCTAACAAAGTACTGGACCTGATCGCTCACATCTCCAAATAAGTTGAGATGAGATTCTGATCCAAAAAGGCGACTTCGGTCGCCTTTTTTATTTTCTAAGACAGAGGATTGCTTAATGATTAATAAAATTTTTGCACTTCCGGTAGTCGAACAACTTACCCCTGTGCTCTCCCTCCGTCAGATTGACGGTGCCGACATTGTCGTCGTTGACCATCCACGCGTAAAAGCCTCCGTGGCCCTGAATGGCGCTCACCTGCTCTCCTGGAAACCAGAAGGTGAAAAGGAAGGTCTGTGGTTGAGTAATGCCACCTCCTTCAAAAAAGGTGCAGCAATCCGCGGTGGTGTACCGATCTGCTGGCCGTGGTTCGGCCCGGCAGCACAACAGGGTCTGCCTGCTCACGGGTTTGCCCGTAACCAGCAGTGGACGCTGAAAGCACATAATGAAGACGATCACAACGTGGTGCTGACCTTCGAGCTTCAGGCCAATGATGACACCCGTAAACTCTGGCCGCACGATTTCACCCTGTATGCCCGCTTCAAGCTGGGCAAGACCTGTGAAATTGAACTGGAAGCGCACGGTGAGTTTGAAACCACGTCTGCCCTGCACACTTATTTCAACGTGGGTGATATCAACGCGGTAAAAGTGAGCGGTCTTGGTGATACCTTTATCGACAAAGTGGATAACGCAAAAGAAGGGAAACTGAGCGACGGCGTACAGACCTTCCCTGACCGCACCGACCGCGTTTATCTGCACCCGGAAGCGTGCAGCGTGATCCACGACAGTGCCCTGAACCGTGGTATCGAAGTGGTTCACCATCACCACAGCAACGTGGTGGGCTGGAACCCTGGCCCTGCGCTCTCCATCAGCATGGCTGACGTCCCAGACGACGGTTACAAGACGTTTGTCTGTGTGGAAACCGCGTGTGTCAGTACACCGCAGAAAGCGAGCGCTGAGAAGCCGTCTCGCTTAGGACAGACGATTAGCATTGTTAAACGCTGATCGCATTTCCCTCTCCCGTTTTGGGTGAGAGGAAAAAAACTGCGCAACCAGGCACCAACATAAAGCAAACGGGGCGTAAACGCCCCGTTATGATGCACGGATTGCACTACAAGAGTGCGCAATCAGAATTTGTAGGTCACACCCACTGAGAAGATGCCCGACCAGGACTTATCGACCATCGGGCTATCTTTTACTTCATCACTCACGCGAACATAACGACCTGTGCCGTATACGCTCCAGTCGGTGAGGAAGTTGTAGCTTGCGGTCAACTCCAGGTACGGATCCCAGCTATCATCGGCGCTATAGCTTTTCAGACCACTGCGGCGGGATTCGTTTTTAGACACGCCATAATAGTAGTCGTTGTAGTTCTCACTGCTGTACTGCACACCGATACCTGGCGTCAGGGTCACCGCACCATTGGTATAGCGATAGAGCCAGGCCAGATCCCAGATAAAACCGTTGCTGTTATCCAGAGTATCGCCCGCCAGCGCGGTACGCAGGAAGCCATACTGGGTGTTATGAACGTAAGAGAGCCCTGCCATCATCGAGCTTTTACGCTTGTCGAGCTGGCGAAGCGCGTGGTTATCACTGTCACCTGGCTTGAAGTGCATCGGATCGTAATAGGCCATGATGGAGAGCTTATCGGCCGTATCGTTCCACAGATAGTAGCCGCCACCCAGACCGCGGAACCAGAAGTTATCGCCTTCATAGGTGACAACCGGAACGGCATAGACATCACGGTCATACTGTTTGTACGGGCTGTTAATGACGCCAACACCCGCACCAGCAGTCCACTGACTCTCCGCCTGTGCGGTGCTCATTGCGGTCGCGGCAAGTACGCCCAATGCCAGAAGTTTGAGTTTGGTCACAATCCATTCTTTCCTGTAGTCAAATAATCAGCGGGTGAAGTGTAACCGCCATTTCCGTACATCCCAAAACTTTTTGCCCACTAATGGCTTTACTTAACCTGTTATTTTTAACTTTTCAGATGACAGGCTGCTTTCATTTATGTGACTACTGAATAAAAAACGTACTTTCACGCTATAACGGCAGTGGAAATTTTTGGATGAGTTATTGATATGTCATTGAAATTAGAATTTATCTGCATGCAAGTTTTGCAAATGCCATCTACGCTTTAATTTAAGAAGAGTTTTTCTGGACACCCTGCGGTTCTTAGCGCCAGACCTGGCACACAGGTTGCTGCTCTGGCAGTGAGGTGTGAGAAATTCTCTTCCGGGAGCCTCCACTACTCATACGAACGGCTCTTATCCTGTGCTAAAAAACGAAAGGACGGCATGCCATGAATATATTCGATCACTATCGCCAGCGCTATGAAGCTGCCAAGGACGAAGAGTTCACACTGCAGGAGTTTCTTACCATTTGTCGGCAAGATCGCAGTGCCTATGCCAATGCGGCAGAACGGCTATTGATGGCTATTGGTGAGCCAAACATGGTTGATACTGCCCTGGAGCCACGGCTCTCCCGTCTCTTTTCGAATCGGGTCGTCGCCCGATACCCGGCGTTTGAAGAGTTCTATGGTATGGAAGATGCCATTGAACAGATTGTCTCCTATCTGAAGCACGCAGCTCAGGGTCTGGAAGAGAAGAAACAGATCCTCTATTTACTGGGGCCTGTGGGTGGGGGTAAATCATCGCTGGCTGAACGACTGAAATCACTGATGCAGCGTGTGCCCATCTATGTGCTGAGTGCAAACGGTGAGCGCAGCCCGGTGAATGACCACCCGCTGTGCCTGTTTAATCCGCAGGAAGATGCGCAGATTCTGGATAAAGAGTTTGGTATCCCACACCGCTATCTCGGCACCATCATGTCGCCGTGGGCCGCGAAACGTCTGTATGAATTTGGTGGGGATATCACCAAATTCCGCGTCGTCAAAGTGTGGCCGTCCATCCTGGAACAGATCGCCATCGCCAAAACAGAGCCGGGTGATGAGAACAACCAGGATATTTCGGCCCTGGTCGGTAAAGTCGATATCCGTAAGCTGGAACACTTCGCGCAAAACGACCCGGATGCCTACGGCTATTCCGGTGCGCTGTGCCGGGCGAACCAGGGAATTATGGAATTCGTTGAGATGTTTAAAGCACCGATTAAAGTGCTGCATCCGCTGCTGACCGCGACCCAGGAAGGGAACTACAACGGGACAGAAGGTATTTCCGCCCTGCCGTTTAACGGGATTATCCTCGCCCACTCGAACGAATCGGAATGGGTTCAGTTCCGTAACAACAAAAATAACGAGGCCTTCCTTGACCGTGTATACATTGTCAAAGTGCCTTATTGCCTGCGGATCTCCGAAGAGATCAAAATTTACGAGAAGCTGCTTAACCATAGTGAGCTGGTGCATGCGCCTTGCGCCCCGGGCACGCTGGAAACACTGTCGCGCTTCTCCATTCTGTCGCGCCTGAAAGAGCCGGAAAACTCCAGCATCTACTCAAAAATGCGCGTGTATGACGGTGAAAGCCTGAAAGATACCGACCCGAAAGCGAAGTCTTACCAGGAGTACCGCGACTACGCCGGTGTTGACGAGGGGATGAACGGTCTGTCCACGCGTTTCGCGTTTAAGATCCTCTCCCGGGTCTTTAACTTCGACCATGCGGAAGTGGCGGCTAACCCGGTTCACCTGTTCTATGTACTGGAACAGCAGATCGAACGTGAACAGTTCCCACAAGAACTGGCTGAACGTTACCTTGAGTTCCTGAAAGGCTATCTGATCCCGAAATATGCCGAGTTTATTGGCAAAGAGATCCAGACCGCCTACCTGGAATCCTATTCGGAATACGGACAGAACATTTTCGACCGTTACGTCACGTATGCTGACTTCTGGATCCAGGATCAGGAGTACCGCGACCCGGATACCGGCCAGCTGTTTGACCGCGAATCCCTGAACGCTGAACTGGAGAAAATTGAGAAGCCTGCCGGGATCAGCAACCCGAAAGACTTCCGTAATGAGATTGTGAACTTCGTGCTGCGCGCCAGAGCACACAACAGTGGACGGAACCCGAACTGGACGAGCTACGAAAAACTGCGCACGGTTATTGAGAAGAAAATGTTCTCCAATACCGAAGAGCTGTTGCCGGTCATTTCGTTTAACGCCAAAACCTCAACCGACGAGCAGAAAAAGCACGACGATTTTGTCGACCGTATGATGGAGAAAGGCTATACCCGCAAACAGGTTCGCCTGCTCTGCGAATGGTATCTGCGTGTACGTAAATCGTCTTAACACAAGTGCCCGGTAGCGCTAGCGCTACCGGGCCGACAAAAATGTCCGGCACTTACGGACACTGCTCGTTGGCAAATGCAGTACGGGGGGTATATGACCTGGTTTATTGACCGGCGTCTTAACGGCAAAAACAAGAGCACGGTGAATCGCCAGCGCTTCTTGCGTCGTTATAAAGCGCAAATTAAACAGTCGATCTCCGAAGCCATCAACAAACGCTCGGTGACCGACGTCGACAGCGGCGAATCTGTCTCCATCCCCACAGATGACATCAGCGAACCGATGTTTCATCAGGGGCGTGGCGGCCTGCGCCATCGCGTACACCCAGGTAATGACCACTTCGTTCAGAACGACAGAATCGAGCGTCCACAAGGCGGTGGCGGTGGTTCAGGAAGCGGTCAGGGACAGGCCAGCCAGGACGGTGAAGGTCAGGATGAGTTTGTCTTCCAGATCTCAAAAGATGAATATCTCGACCTGCTCTTTGAAGATCTGGCGCTGCCAAATCTGAAAAAGAACCAGCACCGTCAGCTTAACGAGTACAAAACCCATCGTGCGGGTTATACCGCGAACGGTGTACCTGCCAATATCAGCGTTGTGCGTTCGCTACAAAACTCACTGGCTCGACGCACAGCAATGACGGCAGGTAAACGGCGTGAACTGCGCGAGCTGGAAAGCAGTCTGAAAGTCGTGGAAAACACCGAGCCGGCACAACTGCTGGAAGAGGAGCGCCTGCGTAAAGAGATTGCCGAGCTACGGGCGAAGATCGATCGGGTACCTTTTATCGACACCTTCGACCTGCGCTATAAGAACTACGAAAAACGTCCTGAGCCATCCAGCCAGGCGGTGATGTTCTGCCTGATGGACGTTTCGGGTTCGATGGATCAGGCCACCAAGGACATGGCGAAGCGTTTTTATATTCTGCTCTACCTGTTCCTGAGCAGAACCTATAAGAACGTGGAAGTGGTCTACATTCGCCACCATACTCAGGCAAAAGAGGTCGATGAGCATGAGTTCTTCTACTCGCAAGAGACCGGTGGCACCATCGTGTCGAGCGCCCTGAAGCTGATGGATGAAGTGGTCAAAGATCGCTACGACCCGGCGCAATGGAATATCTACGCTGCGCAGGCATCCGATGGCGATAACTGGGCGGACGACTCGCCGTTGTGTCACGAAATTCTGGCGAAGAAAATTCTGCCAGTAGTACGTTACTACAGCTACATCGAGATTACGCGGCGTGCGCATCAGACGCTGTGGCGCGAATATGAACATCTGCAATCCATGTTCGATAACTTTGCGATGCAGCACATTCGCGACCAGGATGATATCTATCCGGTGTTCCGTGAACTGTTCCATAAACAGGGTTCGACAACAACAAGTTAATCAATATAAATCAGCCAGTTAAGATACTTTTACTGGCTGATTTATCATTCATTTATTTCTTCATTTTTGCCCTGTTTTTCATTAAATCCGTTTTAATTTTTGGGAATGTTTTTTGTAGGTTGCAATTGCAACACCTTTCAGGACTTGCACTTTTTTCAAGCTAATTTCATACCCGTCGTATTTTTAAGAAAGAAATATGTTTGCCGCCATCGAACCGCTGAGCCCATTTACGCGATAAATTTCAACACGAACACCGGGTCTTAACGATTGGTCTTCGCTGTTATTTAATCCGGAGATATGTAGAAAAACATCTTTTTGGCCAATTGCCATTTTTTGTTATCGGGTTCCCGGCATCGGCTCACATTAACACTGACCCTCAGGGGGTGTTGTAACGCAAAAAAGGTTATTCATTTTCAATAAAAAATTCGGCGGACAACCCTATCCTTCTGTTCTGATTGAGTATGGGACCTCTATGCGCATAGCCACTTTATTACTTTTCATGGTATTGACAACTTACAATGTCACTTACTATACGGTATTGATACACAAGGATATTTACAGCCTGGCATGGGCACCAAACGTGTTTTTGATCAGCTGGCTACTGCTCTTAGCAGAATCTAAACACTCTCTTAAGTCCAGGCTAGTAAGCGCATTTTCAGTCTGCATCATCGCCCTCCCAGGAGGAAACCTCTTCTTTTCATGGATATTTACTCGCACCTTATCAGGAATTGATGGTTACCTTGTTAATGACATTTTATTTGTCACTATAAGTTTTGGCACGCTCCTTATTCTTAAGAATCTCAATCAAGACTCATTAACTAGCGTAAAGACCCATACGCAATATCTGTTGACCTATATTAAGTTAATTTCAGCCGGTATCTCGGTTACATTTTTGAGTGCAATTCCCGCCGGAGCCATTGGCCGCTATCAGGAAAAGAGTTACAACAGCTATTCCTGGGAGGACTATTGGCATTTTTCTTGTATGGTGTTCCTGTCTTTTTTTCGTGGATGAACCGCTTTAATTTTCATTTGCGTTTGTATCAGGGACAAGCCATTCTTTCAACACTAATGGTTTTAAGTGTATTTATTTTACCCGATATCAGTACCAATACCTTCAACTGGTTCCTGTGGGGAGGTATGTTTTTGACCCTTCTCTGGCGTTCAGCATGGTGTCAGGTTATTGTTTTTGGTCTCTGGGGCCCGTTAATCACACAGGAATTCGCACTTAAAGATAAATCACTAACGGATTACGGTTCGATGCTGTTAGTTATTATATCGACCCAGATTCTATGGCTATTGTTCTTGCATGGTGATTTATTATACGAGAGTCTAAAAAGGAAAATAGAGAAACAAGATAAGGCGCTGAATACTGACCCCCTTACTGATTGTTTAAACCGCCGTGGTTTTTTTAACATGTGCAACGCCTTGTTGCAGAAGGGGCAAGAGTTAAGTATAGGAATACTGGACATTAATCGATTTAAAGCGATTAATGATAGTCTGGGACATGAAGCGGGTGACGTAGTCCTCCAGATTGTAGCGAACAGACTGGCCGGGTGTATGGGAGGAAAGGAACGAATATCACGCATAGGAGGAGATGAATTTGCATTTGTAGTATCCGGCAGCGAAGCGTTAATGCGTCAAAAATGTCAACTTTTTTTCTCCCAGCTTAGTGAACGTCCAATCATTATTTCAGGTCAGATCCTTTATATTGGAGTCTCTTTGGGATATAGCTGCTCACCTCGTGATGGTATATTACCTGAACATTTACTTCATCGCGCGGATATTGCTATGTACATAGCGAAGCGTCAGAGGTTGCAGGAAAGCGTAACTTATGAACCGTCAATGAATATTACAACAACGGAGGTTTCTGGCACAGCATTTTCCCCCATATCCCGGCAAGTGTAATACCTGAGTGCTACGCTTTTTTCCAGCCCGTTTATAATGTACAAGAAAAACGGATGCACTCAAACACTTATACGACATTCTCAGATAAGCACAAGCGAACTTGTAACCTGGGCTGAACAAAGTGGAAGACTTGATCAGATGTTTGAGCATATGTTGACACTGTCACTCCCGGTTATCAGGAAGTTAGCCCTTCCCGTATCCCTGAATGTTTCACCAACACCTGGGATGGCTTATGTTCAATGGTTGAAAAAGAAAATAAAGATATTTTCAACCATATTAAAAGGAAGGCTGCAGTGGAAACAGTCATGCTATTGCACACTGTCATTTTCAATGTGAAATCGATGTAATATACGGTGAGCAATTGGGGCCAAAACAACACCCAATGTAGTCATAAAAACCAGACTGGTAAACATACCATATATAGCAAAAAATATTTTTCCTGATATACCCTGCGGTACAATGTAAGGACCAATTCCATTGGCTATAAATGCACTATTCAATGCTGCATCATGCCATTTTATGCTATTATCAAAAATCATATGTCCAACAGTTCCTATTATCAACGTAATGATAATCAAGAGACTTGCAATGCCAAAATGTGACAGCATGCGTTTTAAAAATGCACAAAATGGGATTAATGGCATATCTTTCGACTCATACATTTTATAAATCTCCTTAGACTACATAGAAAAAATACAACCACCAAAAAAAACAACAAGCCACTTAACAATCAGTAACTTAAGAAACTACAGTGCGGACATTATCGAACAATAATGGTCATTTTATCGCCCCAAATCATGCCCCCAGTACGATTTTGCCCCAAATTTTCTTTCACTGTAGCCCTTACATCTTCCAAATTCAATTTGATTACTTATCCATTGACCATATCTCCGATCCTATCGACTGTATACACACAGTAAAAAGGGATTGTTTTATGGCAAATAAAAAAGAATCGAATGCAGGCGCGATACCGGAGTTAACTCACTTTGCGATCAGTTACTGCGCGCGAGTGAAATAGAGATGTGCTACTGTAAACATCTGATGTCATTTGCTACAGGTCATTCACGCATGTCTGAAGAAATAAAAGGCACTACCACCCACCGGCAATTAATTTCGCTGTTATCTGACCAGGGGGCAAAATACCGCGTTGTGGAGCACGAGGCCGTAGGGAAATGCGAGGCGGTGAGTGAAATTCGCGGTACCGATCTGGGGCAAGGTGCAAAAGCACTGGTGTGCAAAGTGAAGGGAAATGGCGTAAAAAAACACGTTCTGGCGATCCTCGCCGCCGATCAACAGGCCGATTTAAACCAGCTTGCCAGCCATTTCGGTGGGCTCAAAGCCTCTCTCGCAAGCCCGGCTGAAGTTGATACCCTGACCGCCTGCGTCTTTGGTGCTATTCCACCGTTTAGCTTCCACCCCGATCTCACGCTGGTTGCCGACCCGCTGCTGTTTGAGCGCTTTGACGAAATTGCGTTTAACGCCGGTCTGCTGGAAAAATCCGTCATTATGGACACCCAGGATTATCTGCGTATTGCTCGTCCTGAACTGGTGATGTTCCGTAAAGGGTAGCGCTGATGGCTGGCGCGACTGTCAGCCGTTTTTTTCCAGAAAAAGAATCGATGCCACGAGAATAGCGGCAATAGCGAAAAACGATGAGGAGATAATCAGCGTTTCAACAAACATTTGATCGTTCATGATGTAACCCCTTTTGCCCCGTTTAGCCTTTTTTACCCCCGCATAATGACAGTGAAATGACAGCTTCAGGTCAGCCAGATGAATATTGCTGGCGTTGACGGGCCACTAAAAATGTCGCCGACTCATGCATGAACAGATGAGTCGGGTGCTCAGGTAACCCCCCAAAAAATAGCGTTTTTTTTATAAAAATCTGTTTGCTTGCGCGTAAAGTAGGTAGGCTTACTTTTTTTGGCAAGGACTCCTCATGCTTGACCCGACTCTGCTCATCCTTCTGGCACTGGCCGCACTCGGCTTTATCAGCCATAACACCACCGTCGCCATCTCTATTCTGGTGCTCATCATTGTGCGCGTGACCCCGTTAAACAACCTCTTCCCGTGGATAGAAAAACAAGGCCTCACCATCGGGATTATTATTTTGACCATTGGGGTAATGGCCCCTATTGCCAGCGGAACCCTCCCGGCCTCGACGCTGCTGCACTCGTTCGTGAACTGGAAATCACTGATCGCTATCGCAGTGGGTATTTTTGTATCGTGGCTGGGCGGACGCGGCGTCACGCTGATGAGCAGCCAGCCCTCGCTGGTGGCTGGCCTGCTGATGGGAACCGTGCTCGGCGTGGCGCTTTTTCGCGGCGTGCCGGTTGGCCCGCTGATTGCCGCCGGGCTGGTCTCGCTGTTTATTGGGAAGTCGTAGTCAGGCTGGTGATATAGCGCGCTGGCGTCTGCCCTAACCCTTTCTTAAACATGGTGATAAACGCGGTGGTAGAGTCATACCCCAGTGACTGTGCCACCTGTTGTACTGACTTCCCGCCAATCAATAGCTGCAGGGCCACAATCAGCTGCAGCTGGTGTCGCCAGCGACGAAAGCTTAGCCCCGTCTCTTTCACCACCAGCCGCGCCAGATTGCGTTCGCTCATGGCAAAATGACTCGCCCACTGTCCCAGCGTCTGCCACGCAGCAGGCTCTTCTGCCATCTTCTCGCTCATCAGCCGAATTTTGGGATGAGGAGAGACAGGCAACTGTAAATGCTCCTGGCGCTGCAGCGGCAATTCATCAAAAAGGACATCGACCAGGCGTGATGTGGCGGCAAGTGGCAATTGCTCACGCGATTTATCTGCCAGAGACAAAATGAGCTCTCGCACCAGCGGCGATATTTTCAGCGTACAGCAACGTTCGGGCAAACCGACAGCACCGGGTTCAATAAACAAAAAGCAAAGCTGCGCACCCGGCGTGGCTTTATTGCTGTGTGGCATCTGCCCCGGGATCCACACCGCATACTGTGGCGGCACCATCAGCATGGCATTTTCCACTTCGCAGGTGATTGCACCACCCAGCGCCAGAATCAGTTGACCTTTGCGGTGCTGATGCCGGGGTATGTGCTGTTCTTGCGCCACTACGCGGATGCGAAACGCTACTGCCGCATCGTGCTGGCTATCGGGGTCGTAGCCATCCAGTCCCAGACCGATCATCAGGTTGTCCGATATTAGCGATAAACTGTCATTTTAGCCTGATTTCAACCGCTGTAAAAATCGGTATCGTGTGCGCTCGCTTGAACGTAAGAGAACACAATGACTACTGCTATTCGAACTTCAGGGAAGCAAGGCGCGTTGCTGATTGCAGGCATCCTGATGATTGCCACTACGCTGCGCGTAACTTTTACCGGAGCGGCCCCGCTGCTCGACACCATCCGTCAGGATTATGGCTTAAGTACCGCGCAAACCGGTCTGCTCACGACTCTGCCTCTGCTGGCTTTCGCACTTATCTCCCCGCTCGCTGCGGGTGTGGCCCGACGTATTGGCATGGAGCGTAGCCTGTTTATCGCCCTGCTGCTGATTTGCGTCGGGATTGGTATTCGTTCCCTGCCTTCTGCAACCCTTCTGTTCACGGGTACGGCGACGATCGGCTGCGGCATTGCGCTGGGAAATGTTCTGCTACCCGGGTTAATCAAACGAGACTTCCCGGGACAGGTCGCCAGACTTACAGGGGCGTACTCCCTGACGATGGGCGCGTCTGCCGCGTTAGGCTCGGCGCTGATTGTTCCGCTGGCGCTGGGCTCTGCTGGCTGGCACGGTGCATTGCTGATGCTGATGGTCTTTCCGCTGGCAGCATTACTGCTCTGGCTACCACAGTGGCGTCAAACCCCTGTCGCCACGCTGACTGGCGCGGGTGCGCTACACAATCGCGCCATCTGGCGCTCTGCGCTTGCCTGGCAGGTGACGCTCTTTCTGGGCCTTAACTCGCTGATTTACTATGTCATCATCGGCTGGCTACCGGCTATTTTGCTCAGCCACGGCTACAGCGAAACACAGGCAGGCTCCATGCACGGCCTGTTGCAGCTGGCTACTGCCGTGCCGGGCCTCGCCGTTCCGCTGCTCCTCCACCGGCTGAAAGATCAGCGGGGGATCGCCGGCGCTATGGCCCTGATGTGTGCAGTCAGTGCCGCGGGATTTTGGTTTGTGCCTGACATGGCCGTGGTGTGGACGCTGGTGTTTGGTTTTGGGTCCGGGGCAACCATGATCCTCGGCCTGACGTTTATCGGTCTGCGCGCCAGCTCAGCTCATCAGGCTGCGGCACTGTCCGGTATGGCGCAGTCAATTGGTTATCTGCTGGCCGCCTGCGGGCCGCCGCTGATGGGGAAAATTCACGATACGGCCGGAGACTGGCGGATACCGCTTATAGCCTGTGCGCTGGCCTCCGTGGCGATGGCCGCTTGCGGCGTGCTTGCCGGGCGTAATCGGGAGATCACGCCCCGCTAAATACAATGGCAGACCCGGCGGTCTGCCTTTTTTATCCGCGCGCCGCGCGCAGCATCGCCTGCGCCAGCACCACAGGACGACCATCCAGCGCAGCACGCTCGTGCTGGAATAGTGTGATCACAAAGAACGGATGCGTAACCAGTTCTGCCGCGCGGACTTCTCCCTGCTCGTCCCAGCCTGTTACACGCATATCGCCCTTTTCAAGCTCCTGCGCAAATTCCGGTGACACGCCATAGTTGCAGTGATATCCCTCTTCAATTTCCGGCTTGCCATAGGCTTTCGCAATAAGCGTATTGCTGCGCAGTTCAATCGAATCGGTTTTTTCCACCAGCGAGCAGGTCAGCGGTGCGATAACCATCGAGCCTTCGGTGTCCGTTTCAGCATGTGCCGCATCGCTCCATCCCAGCACATTACGGGCGTACTCAATCAACGCATGCTGAAACCCGCCGCACGTGCCAAGGAAAGGAATGCTGTTTTCACGCGCATAACGTGCAGCAATAAATGCCGCCTCGGGGTTCTTGTACGGGCTTGCCGGAACCAGCCAGATTGCGTCGTAACCGACCAGATCTTCGGGGCTGGTCAGTTCCGTCGTGGCGAGCCAGTCGTAATCAGCGGTGAGTTCAAGTACAGCAGCAGCATCGTCAATGGCGAGTGGGATGGCCTGGTGCGCAATGACATTGGGGTTGTAATCGCCAACCAGCGCAATACGCAGCGTGGTTTTAACCGGAAGGTGTTCCATGAGGGGGTCCTTATGCCAGAGTATTATCAGATAACATAAGGAACCTCAGACTACCGATCTTTTGCAATTATCACAATACCTTAAATTGGGAGGGTAAAGACAAAGTGATATAGTTAACGTGCTGAACGTATCGCCTGAGTTGAGGAGAAAACATGATTCAATGCAAACGCGTATATGAACAGGCCAGCCCTGAGGACGGTTACCGGGTTCTGGTCGACAGGCTGTGGCCACGTGGGGTGAAAAAAACCGATCTCATGTTCGACGAATGGTGTAAAACCCTGACGCCGTCCAGCGAGTTGCGTAAAGCCTTTCACAGCGACATGATTGATTTTACCGCCTTCAGCAAAGCCTATCAGGACGAACTGGCACAACATCAGGATGAGGGGTTGCGCCTGGCGCAGCGGGCAAACAAACAGACCGTAACGCTACTTTACGGCGCGAAAGATACCGAACAAAATCACGCCCTGGTGTTAGCCGACTGGCTGCGCCAGCTGTAATCAACTGATCATCAGCTCGTCAAGCGTTTGCGGTGCGTCATCCGGGGTGAGCGGCATCAGATGCTCTGCGCGAACAAATGCAAAGCCCTGTTGATTATCAAACGCGTAGACATCTCCCGTCACCAGCCACAATGCGCGGTCTGCCGTGGCGGGAAGTTGCGTCATTACGCCATTAACAGGGTTAACAAAACGCAGGCCAGGCTGGCACAGACCAAACAACTCCACAGATTTACCAATATTGCGACGGCCAGATGCCGTGCGGGCACCCACAATCATGGCCAGGCTACCCGGTTTAAGCTGAAACATACTTCTCTCGCGGTAAGTGCGCCAGTTACTGGCTAAGAAAAATCCTAAAGAGAAGTGTATCCCAATCACAGTACCCCTGTCACCTGGCGGGCTGAGGGTGATCGCGACGGTAGAGATCCCATTCATCAATCACTTCTCCCCCCGGTAATTTGCACTCAGTACGAACGCCCTGCGGACTTTGAACGGGGATCTGCACTCCCCCCTTCTCCAGACAGTAGACTGAAGCCGGGTTCGCCATGCCTATAATCTGCGGGGGTTTCGGGGCATCGGGGGGCGTTTTCGCCGTGGTACATGCGGTTAGTGGTAATGCCAGTGCCAGTAACAGATATCTCATCTTGTTGATCCTTTTAGAATTCCTGAAACGTAAAGGTAACGAGTCGACGATGAATTCTCCATTATTTCTTCATCTTAACTGCACTTTTCAACACTATAGTGCGCTTGTTCTCGTTATGACCAGAGAACATCATTCCGTAATCAAGATGTCTTTGCCCCGGTCTCAACAACGGGGCTTTTTTTTCTCCCCGCGTTTTCTTCCTGAATATAATCAAATTGTTATATTCATCAACAGCACATTACGCGCCGCTGGTCTCGCGATATATCAGAAAAAAGCAAAACCCGCTTTCTCACCAGGAATTAACCTCGTACACTCTACGGTATGGTGTAAACCCAAAACAGGTGATGGCATGAGAATAGGAATCCTCTTCCCGGTCGTTATTTTTATAACGGCGGTTGTTTTTTTGACATGGTTTTTTGTCGGTGGTTACGCGGCACCTGGGGCATAGATGAGAAAAACAACCCTCATTATGTTGCTTGTGGCTATCGTGGCGGTTGCTGGTACACAGTTTGGCTGGTGGTAACCCTGCGAAGTAAAAAGGCCGCCATCAGGCAGCCTTTTTCAACATATGGCAAACTTAGCTTTTGAGTTTTCTGTAGATAAACAGAACAACCAGCGCACCAATCACCGCAACGGCAAAGCTGCCGAAGTTGAACCCATCGACCTTGCCAAAACCGAGTTGCGTACTGATCCAGCCGCCGACTACCGCGCCAACAATCCCCAGTACTACGGTGATGATAAACCCACCGCCATCTTTGCCTGGCATGATCCACTTCGCAAGGATCCCCGCAATCAGCCCAAAGATAATCCAGGATATAATTCCCATAGCTTTCCTCTCTGTATGGTTTTTGTCATTAAATCAACGACACGGACAAGGATAGCACAGGATGAGCGAAAGGAAATTTGCGACAGGCATCACAGATTAGACTACCCTGCCTACGGGCCTGACATTCATCTCTGATGATCCATCCTGACCTCCTCCCGGGGCTTAGACAATATCACCTTAATAAACTCGATGTAGGAGACCGGTTTCCCAAAATAATACCCCTGCAGCAGAGTGATCGCATTACGGTTGAGGTAATCCCGTTGTTCCTTCGTTTCAACCCCCTCGGCAACAATGTGTAAAGAGAGCTTTTTAGCCAGCTCAATAACACAGTCCAGCAGTATCGTTGAGTCTTTCTGCTCTGATACCGGTTCACAAAGCTCTTATCAATTTTGATGTAATCAATGGCTAGCGCGTGAAGGCAGGATAGCCCGGAGTAGCCAGTACCAAAATCATCCAGGGCAATCACGAAGCCGGCTTGATGTAATGCATTAAGGTTTTCCACCAGGTGGGGATGTTCAAGCAACGGTTCTCGCTCGGTCACTTCGAGAACCAGTTTGACTTTTTTGCCATTGAACCCTTTTTCAAAAGCAGAGCAGTCGCTAATAAAGGACGGCGCATTAATATGCCTGGCGCTGATGTTTATCCCAATATGAAATCCATCCGGTAATTTAGGTAAAAGTGGCTTTAACTGACTAACCACTTTTGCCATCAGCCCTTTGGTCAGAGGAATAATTAAACCGCTACGCTCCGCAATCGGGATAAAAACATCTGGCGGAATAAAGCCAGATTTAGGGTGTTTCCATCTTGCCAGTACTTCAACACCATACAGTCCTCCGGTATCGCCATTCACGATTGGCTGGTAATAAGGAATAATTTCCCCTCTCAGAATGGCCTTACGCAGATCGTCTTCAAATGTGGTGCTTTTTCCCCTGTACCGGCGAATAAGAATCCCCCCGGCGACGGACAGCACGAAGATCAATAACACCAGGCTCCACCCCTGCTGCATCAGGCGCGACATACTAAAGAAAGCAGGAGTCTGCCATGCCATGCTGAAAGGGAAATGCGCTGATTGCGTCAGCGTGGCCGACCCCGTCGCCGGTGGATATGCACTTACGTCACCCTGGCGGGTAAGCATACGTTTACCGACGACCAGCGCCAGGCCTGCACTATCCGAAGCCCCCGCGATAACATCACGCAAATGTGCGTCGCTGACACTGACGATAACCCGCCCTTCAGGGATCGGCACCTGGAAAATGAGCACTGGCACCCCATTCACGAGCTGGTTGCCAGCTAGCAGCATCAGTTTTTCAGTGGGTAATGCTTCAGGATGAACAATCAATACTCCATTCCCCGGGAGAGAAGTGCAGATGATTTTATCCTGTTGCTGGATCATGATGGCGCGCAGATGGGGTTTTAGCGCAGCTTCCGTTCCCAATTCTTGCTGTCCGGTGCTGGAGCACCCTTCTGCCGCAACATCCTTCGCTTTTTTTGCCGCGCTCACGGCTTCAGCGAGAATATCATCTATTTTCAGGGTGCTGGTACTGGCGGTCCCGGCATTGTTCAACGTCGCCATATTCCACAGCTGCCAGTTGATGATCAGCATTCCGGCCAGAAAAAGCAGTAAGGCACTTAAGAAGGGAACCATAACGTTGCGCACGATTTTTCCTTAAAAGAAAAAACAAGCATTTAAGTCATGTTGAATTAGAAATTCAGACTAACTCAGCGTCATTTACCTCGATAAATAAATCTTAGCTGAGATTTATCTTAAAAACCTGGTACTCCGGTACTAACCGTGAGCCGTAATGTGAAATGCGCGGCGCGCTTGTCAGACTGGAGGAACTTACCTACCGTTATTATCAGGCTTGTACCTTCATCTGTCTGTGTTAGGATCGATGAAAACAGGGATCAGAGGAACAACAGGAAAATGAAGAAGATCATTGCCGTTGCTATCGTTTCAACGCTTCTGGTCATCCTGTCTCTTTATGTGGTTAATGCTGTTATCGTTGGGCAGCAGAAGAACAAACAGTTTGAAATCTCCCACACGCTTTTGCGTTATTCCGAAGAGGTATCTCAAAGTGTGGCGGGCACACTCAAAAGTATTACCACACAGGGATGCGATGAAACCAGTATTGATAGCTACAGAAAAATAAAACTCAGTAGCCTCTATTTTGGTGATGTTGGCTTTATTAAAAATGGGAAAATAGTCTGCACCGCCTTTTGGGGGAAACTGGAAACGCCTGTCGCACTTCCCGCTGCGCTACATAAAACACCAAATGGTTTTGTTTTAGCACAATTTCATCTGAAGGGCTTTTTCACAGGCAATGCGGCAATCTATAACAACGTGATTATTTTCACCTCCCGGTATGTTTACGATAAATTTTCCCCGATTACGGCAAACTATTCACTCACCGCCGCCACAAAAGATTTCGACAAGACATTTTTCTCCATCGCCCCTGAAAAAAAACAGAACTGGCTGCATTCTAGATTGTTTACGTTAGACATGACCCTATGCAGTACCAAATGGGATTTGTGTGTCATTGTAAAACATCATGATGCGGGGCTGGCTTCGTTATCAATCGTGGTATTTGTTCTTCTCTCAGCAATTCTGTATTTCATCTGGATATCGCTTACGCTGTTCTTCATTCGCCTCCATGAAGACCGTTTCTCGCTGGAGCGGGCGCTGGTCAATGCGGTGACGGCAAAGACATTCAGCGTCAACTATCAGCCTGTTGTACGCATCCACGATAAAAAAATTGTAGGTGTTGAAGTTCTGTCGAGATGGCGTGATTATAACCACGCAGAAGTCTCTCCTGAACTCTTCATCCCGTTAATTACAAAGCTGGGCCTGTATAAAAAATACTATATCAATATTATTGAAAAATCCTTGTCAGAAGTCGCATCGCTTGCCGTTGAAAACCAGATGATGATTTCATTAAACGTTGGCAGAACGGAGATCGAAGATAAACAGTTTATCCACGTTTTGCGCCGTGAATGCTCGCTTAATAACATTCCCTTGTCATTGATTAAAGTCGAGCTATCTGAGAAAGCAGTGGCCAGCGCGGATATTCTTGAAGAGTTCTGCCTGGAGCTAAAATCTATTGGTGTCAAAATATCAATAGATGATTTTGGTGTCCAGAACTCTAATCTGGCCAGGCTTTCGAACCTGGAATACGATGAAATCAAAATAGATAAATCACTGGTCGATGGTATCAGTGAACACTATAAACAGGACATCTTCGTCATTTTTAGTGATGCTCTTGTCAAACTGAATAAAACACTTGTTTTTGAAGGTGTGGAGAATGAAATACAATACAATTTTATCGCCAACAGATACCCCAATGCCCTGATTCAGGGCTGGTATTTTTCAAAATCGCTGACCTGCAGTGAGCTGGCGCAGCAGCTCGAAGGTTCTGCCCGTTGACGATATATTGTCCGATGGTAACGTATGTATGAATGGCTGCATTTTTTTAATGCAGACCGTTTCCATTTTTCTTCCAGGAAAATACAGTCGTCACAATCAGAGTGTAGATTGCTCTGAAACAGTCTCTTATATGGTCAAAAACGTGAAAATTTCTTTAGTGCTGCCCCTGATACTCTTTTTCCTGGTCTTTGTTTTCGCCCTGTTCATGGATAACCCCTCATCACATGCACTGCGGAAAAAATGCATGTGGTCTGATAACGTGATGTTGAGCTGTATGGCAAAACATCAGAACAAAGGGTTCTGAGGCAGATAACGCGGCGTATTCCGGGTTACTCGTTACCCCACTGGTTCAGGAAGTTCGCAATATCATCAATGCGACGCACAGGGATCCCTGCTTCATCAGCCATCTCTTGCTGCGCGTTTTCACTGATTTCCTCGTTATTCATTAAACGGGTGATCAGCAGCTGGAAATAGTACGCCAGAGGATCGCGCTCTGGTTCACTCACCGGCTCTGCGGCTTCCGTCGAATACTCATCAACGATGTCATAAAATTTAAGCGGGATTTCGTTGTTCATCAGTGGTCTCTTGTCTGCGCTTTAGTGGGTAACGCGCCCAGTATATCTGGATGGTCACCCTGAACCAAAATTTTGAGGCCGCTCGTGGTGAACCATCAACGGCTCAGCAGCGCTATCAATGCCGCCAGGGCCGGAATAGCCTGAACATACAGTATCTTCCGACTGGCCGTCATTGCGCCAAACACTCCGGCGATAAGCACACAAGCCAGGAAGAAGACGGTTACCTGAATACCATTTTCCCCAAGCCAGAGTCCCCAAAGTAAACCCGCAGCCAGAAAACCGTTGTACAGACCTTGATTAGCAGCCAGCACCCGGGTTTCACGTGCAAAATCAGCACTGAGATTAAATGCCTTGCGGCCCGTTTTTGTGTTCCACAGGAACATTTCCAGAACAAGAATGTAGATATGTATTAAAGCAACAACGGTAACAAGGGTAGTGGCTAACACGGCAGTCCTTAATGAATGAGGAAGAATGAAATGGAGTATAGGTATTCAGACGAAACAAGACGCAAAAACATTTCACGAGGCAATCGGTTAAAACCGTTCAAAATACATCGACACACGGTTGACCAACCTTGTTAAGGGCATTTATCAGCCGCGACCGGAGCTCAGCCAATGCCTTTTCTTTCTCTTCAAGCTGTTCAAGCTTGCGGTGAAGAGAGTATCCACGCCTGGGCACTCAAAATGATTCAAAACCGCGGAGCCAAACCATACTTCGGGGTTTTGATATTTGAGGCCCAGACCTTAATATCGTTTTGCAGTAGCAGAGTGAAATCGGAATTCAGGTGGTGCACCATATCATTGACGCTGTCAGCATCATTCACGGCAAAATGTTCAATCCTGTTTTGCCCTATCGTAATACATCGATACGTCGCAGGCACATCTTTGCCATTTACATTCAACGTTTGCTCACCCTCTCCGCAACTCCCTTCAGATATATAGGAAACCAGCATATTTGCTGAACGACGACCCGACTGAGAGAAACTTAACATGACAGGCATCCCTTCAGAAGTTTGCGTCATATCATAGAGAACGGCGTTTTTTGCATACCAGGTATTGTATTCCCGCTCCTGGAATGCTGAATATGAAGACGTAGAGAAAACCACCAGCGCAGCGAGTGTAATAGATTGAATATTCATAGGATGTTGTCTTTATTTGTTGTTGTACTCATTATTCAGATCGTGCTAAAAACAGCAACCACTTAAGATTATTCCTACTACTATTGGCAGTTCTGAAGTAACCTACGCTCCTCTCTAATACCCTCACATCACGAATATAAAAAGAATAAAAAAGTCATATTTTGCATTAATTTAAGGAATTTATTTCATGGAAAAAATAAAGATTAGCAATAACATCTCGATTTTTTAT
Organism: Enterobacter cloacae; assembly: GCA_014169315.1. Lineage (NCBI taxonomy): Bacteria > Pseudomonadati > Pseudomonadota > Gammaproteobacteria > Enterobacterales > Enterobacteriaceae > Enterobacter > Enterobacter cloacae. Next base: position 2,867,211 of record AP022133.1, read on the forward strand.
CAATTTTCGAGATCATCCTCTGTTTATCTTGCCAGTTTGTTTGATGCGAACACAGGGGACTATATCTCGTCGGTGATGTCGAACAACAAAGAGTCGCTGATTAAACAAGTTGAGGCCTATGCGCAGCTTGATGAAAACGAACAAGCTCAGCTACGGAAGCTCATTATTTAATGGGTAGAGTGTTGGCTTCTTTCACCGATTCATTTGGCAGCAGCTATTTTAATGTATTTATTCTTATCCATTAACTCTGCCCTATATTGGATAACGAATGACATAAACCCGGAACGGGTTGATTGAATTTTGGGGCGTGATCTTTTATAGCATAAAAAAACGGGAGCCTTACGGCTCCCGTTCTCATTTAACCCAGAATCTGGATTACATGTTCGCGATAATCGCGTCACCAAACTCTGAACATTTCAGCAGCTTAGCGCCTTCCATCAGACGTTCGAAGTCATAGGTCACGGTCTTGGCAGCAATTGCGCCTTCCATACCTTTGACGATCAGGTCTGCGGCTTCGAACCATTCCATATGACGCAGCATCATCTCTGCGGACAGGATGATAGAACCCGGGTTCACTTTGTCCTGGCCTGCATATTTTGGTGCAGTACCGTGGGTCGCTTCGAACAGTGCACACTCGTCACCGATGTTCGCGCCCGGGGCAATACCGATACCACCAACCTGTGCAGCCAGAGCATCGGAGATGTAGTCACCGTTCAGGTTCATACAGGCGATCACGTCGTATTCAGCAGGACGCAGCAGGATCTGCTGCAGGAACGCATCGGCGATCACATCTTTAATGATGATCTCTTTACCGGTGTTAGGGTTCTTGATCTTCTGCCACGGGCCACCGTCGATCAGCTCACCACCGAACTCTTCCGCCGCCAGCTGGTAACCCCAGTCTTTGAACGCGCCTTCGGTGAACTTCATGATGTTGCCTTTGTGAACCAGGGTCACAGAGTCACGGTCGTTGGTGATAGCGTATTCGATTGCTGCACGTACCAGACGTTTGGTGCCTTCTTCGGAGCACGGCTTGATGCCGATACCGCAATGCTCAGGGAAGCGAATTTTCTTCACGCCCATCTCTTCACGCAGGAATTTAATCACTTTTTCTGCATCAGCAGAGTCTGCTTTCCATTCGATACCCGCGTAGATGTCTTCTGCGTTTTCGCGGAAGATAACCATGTCGGTCAGTTCAGGGTGCTTAACCGGGCTTGGGGTGCCCTGGTAGTAACGAACCGGACGCAGACACACGTACAGATCCAGCTCCTGACGCAGCGCTACGTTCAGGGAACGAATACCGCCGCCAACTGGCGTGGTCAGAGGGCCTTTAATAGCAACACGGTAGTCGCGAATCAGGTCCAGCGTTTCAGCTGGCAGCCAAACGTCCTGGCCATAAACTTGAGTAGATTTTTCACCGGTGTAAATTTCCATCCAGGAAATTTTACGCTCGCCTTTGTAGGCTTTCTCAACAGCGGCATCAACCACTTTCAGCATTGCCGGGGTAACGTCTACACCGATACCGTCACCTTCAATGAACGGGATAATCGGGTTGTGAGGAACGTTAATCTTGCCGTTTTGCAGGGTGATCTTTTTACCTTCCGCCGGAACAACTACTTTGCTTTCCATTAACCTCTCCTTCGAGCGCTTCTGGTTGTTACTGATCTTATGTTAATAAATTGTAATGAGCCTTTCGATAGTACCTGATTGTCCGACGCCATGAAAGGTCTTCGTTATTAGGCTATAATGCGGCAATTGATAGAGCCTGAAAATACCATGAAGAAAACTTCTTTTAGAAATCACCGGGTTGAGCGATTCAGCTCGCGACAAGCTACCAAAAGATCGCCGGAAAACCAGCAAAAGCGGGTTATTTTGTTCAATAAACCCTACGATGTTTTGCCGCAGTTTACCGATGAAGCCGGGCGCAGCACGCTGAAGGATTACATTCCTGTTCAGGGAGTATACGCAGCCGGCCGTCTGGATCGGGACAGCGAAGGGCTACTGGTGTTAACGAACGATGGCGCGTTACAGGCGAAGCTCACCCAGCCTGGCAAACGCACCGGGAAAATCTACTTCGTACAGGTTGAAGGCGAACCTGATGAGGAGACACTGGCGAAATTACGTCATGGCGTAACCTTAAACGATGGTCCAACCTTACCTGCAGGTATCGAACGCGTTAGCGAGCCTGAATGGCTATGGCCGCGCAATCCCCCTATTCGCGAACGCAAATCGATTCCGACAAGCTGGCTCAAAATCACCCTTTACGAAGGCCGCAACCGTCAGGTTCGCCGGATGACCGCACACGTGGGCTTCCCCACTCTGCGGCTTATCCGCTATGCCACGGGCAGCTACACGCTGGATACCCTGGCTAACGGCGAATGGCGAGACGTTGCCCTTTAAGGAGTCACTATGTTTAAACCTCATGTCACCGTCGCCTGCGTGGTTCACGCGCAGGGTAAATTCCTGGTTGTGGAAGAGAGCATCAACGGTAAGGCGCTGTGGAACCAACCAGCCGGACATCTCGAAGAGAACGAAACGCTGCTGCAGGCCGCCACACGCGAGCTGTGGGAAGAGACGGGTATCCACGCCCGGCCTCAACACTTCATTCGCCTGCACCAGTGGATTGCACCTGACCATACCCCCTTCCTGCGCTTTTTATTTGCCGTCGAGCTTAGCGAAACGTGCGCCACTGAGCCGCAGGATAACGATATCGATCGCTGCCTGTGGGTCACTGCCGAAGAGATCCTGAATGCGCCAAACCTGCGCTCGCCGCTGGTTGCCGAAAGCATCCGTTGCTGGCAGTCTGCCGGTCGCTTACCGCTTGATGTCATCGGAGAATTTAACTGGCCGTTTACAGAGGGTGTCAATGGTGGGGGGGCGTGATAGAATACGCCGCCTTGAAGTTCAATGTCGTGAGTATTCCATGTCAGATAACAGCCAGAAAAAAGTAATCGTCGGCATGTCCGGCGGTGTCGATTCCTCCGTTTCCGCCTACCTGTTGCAACAACAGGGTTATAAGGTTGAGGGCCTGTTCATGAAGAACTGGGAGGAAGATGATGGCGAGGAATACTGTACTGCCGCAGCGGATCTCGCCGATGCGCAGGCCGTGTGCGATAAGCTCGGTATTGAACTGCACACCGTTAACTTTGCCGCAGAATACTGGGACAACGTCTTCGAGCTTTTCCTCGAAGAGTACAAAGCAGGCCGTACTCCGAACCCGGATATTCTGTGCAACAAAGAGATCAAATTTAAAGCCTTCCTGGAATTCGCCGCTGAAGATCTGGGCGCAGATTACATTGCGACCGGTCACTACGTGCGTCGTGCGGATGTGAATGGCAAAAGCCAGCTACTGCGCGGTCTGGACGGCAACAAAGATCAGAGCTACTTCCTCTATACGCTGAGCCACGAACAAATTGCCCAGAGCCTGTTCCCGGTTGGCGAGCTGGAAAAGCCAGAGGTGCGTAAAATCGCCGAAGCGTTGGATCTGATCACCGCGAAGAAAAAAGACTCCACCGGTATCTGCTTTATCGGCGAGCGCAAATTCCGCGAATTCCTTGGTCGCTACCTGCCTGCACAGCCAGGTAAAATTGTCACCGTGGATGGCGACGAAATTGGTCAGCATCAGGGGCTGATGTACCACACCCTCGGCCAGCGCAAAGGTCTGGGCATTGGTGGTACCAAAGAAGGTAGCGAAGATCCGTGGTACGTTGTCGACAAAGATGTCGAAAACAATATTCTGATTGTCGCGCAGGGCCATGACCACCCGCGTCTGATGTCCGTTGGGCTAATTGCGCAACAGCTGCACTGGGTCGATCGCGAACCGGTAAAAGGCACCCTGCGCTGCACGGTAAAAACACGCTACCGTCAGACGGATATCCCCTGCACCGTCACCGCACTGGATGACGATCGCATTGAAGTGCATTTCGACGAGCCGGTTGCCGCCGTCACCCCGGGTCAGTCCGCTGTCTTCTACAGTGGCGAAGTCTGCCTGGGTGGTGGGATCATTGAACAGCGCCTGCCGCTGCCTGCTGTTTAACACGATTGCACACATAAAGGAGAGCGTGTGGCGAAGAACTATTATGACATCACCCTGGCGCTGGCGGGAATTTGCCAGTCTGCCCGTCTGGTGCAACAGCTGGCGCATCAGGGTCATTGCGACGCTGACGCGCTGCACGTTTCACTCAACAGCGTTATCGACCTCAACCCTGGCTCGACTCTGGGTGTCTTCGGTGGGAGTGAAACCAATCTTCGCCTCGGTCTTGAAACGTTGCTTGGCGTGCTCAACGCCAGTAGCCGTCAGGGGTTAAACGCGGAGCTGACCCGCTACACGTTAAGCCTGATGGTGCTGGAGCGTAAGCTGAGCGCAGCGAAAGGCGCGCTGGATACGCTTGGTGACCGCATTGCCGGTCTGCAGCGTCAGCTCGACCATTTTGATCTGCAGTCCGAAACGCTGCTGAGCGCAATGGCCGGTATTTATGTAGATGTAATTAGCCCGTTGGGGCCGCGTATTCAGGTTACCGGTTCCCCTGCCGTGCTGCAAAGTCCACAGGTCCAGGCGAAGGTTCGCGCCTCGCTGCTAGCAGGCATTCGCGCCGCAGTCCTGTGGCATCAGGTTGGCGGTGGCCGCCTGCAGTTAATGTTTTCTCGTAATCGCCTGACGACTCAGGCAAAACAAATTCTTGCTCATTGTTAACCTCCCGGAGTTGCGAATTATGGAATTATCCTCACTGACCGCCGTATCCCCTGTCGATGGACGCTACGGCGATAAAGTCAGCGCGCTGCGCGAGATCTTCAGCGAATATGGCCTGCTGAAGTTCCGTGTACAGGTAGAAGTACGCTGGCTGCAAAAGCTGGCCGCCCAGGCAGCAATCAAGGAAGTTCCTGCTTTTGACGCCCAGGCAAACGATTACCTTGATAAAATCGTTGCTGACTTTAATGAAGAAGATGCGGCACGCATTAAGACTATCGAGCGCACCACCAACCACGACGTGAAAGCGGTTGAATACTTCCTGAAAGAGAAAGTCGCGAGCGTTCCTGCGCTGCACGCGGTATCTGAATTCATTCACTTCGCCTGTACTTCAGAAGATATCAACAACCTGTCTCATGCGCTGATGCTCTCTACCGCGCGCAAAGACGTGGTGCTGCCATACTGGCGTAAAATCATTGATGCGGTGAAAGCATTGTCCGTGGAATACCGCGACATCCCTCTGCTTTCCCGTACTCACGGCCAGCCAGCGACCCCATCCACGATGGGTAAAGAGATGGCGAACGTGGCGTACCGTATGGAACGTCAGTATCGTCAGCTGGAGCAGGTTGACATTCTGGGTAAAATCAACGGCGCGGTCGGTAACTATAACGCCCACATCGCCGCATACCCGGAAGTGGACTGGCACCAGTTCAGCGAAGAGTTCGTGACCTCTCTGGGCATTCAGTGGAACCCTTACACCACCCAGATTGAGCCGCACGACTATATCGCAGAGCTGTTTGACTGCGTTGCACGCTTCAACACCATTCTGATCGACTTCGATCGTGACGTGTGGGGTTACATCGCGCTGAACCACTTCAAACAGAAAACCATCGCCGGTGAAATCGGCTCTTCTACCATGCCGCATAAAGTGAACCCAATTGACTTCGAAAACTCCGAAGGCAACCTGGGTCTGGCGAACGCCGTGCTGCAGCATATGGCGAGCAAACTGCCGGTTTCCCGCTGGCAGCGCGACCTGACCGACTCCACCGTACTGCGTAACCTGGGCGTTGGCATTGGTTATGCGCTGATCGCGTACCAATCCACCCTGAAAGGTGTGAGCAAACTGGAAGTGAACCGTGACCGTCTGCTGGACGAACTGGATCACAACTGGGAAGTTCTGGCAGAGCCGATCCAGACCGTAATGCGTCGTTATGGCATCGAAAAACCGTACGAAAAACTGAAAGAGCTGACCCGCGGTAAGCGCGTTGACGCCGAAGGCATGAAACAGTTTATCGACGGTCTCGAACTGCCAGAAGAAGAGAAAACGCGCCTGAAAGCGATGACGCCAGCAAACTACATTGGCCGCGCAATGACGATGGTCGACGAGCTGAAGTAATTCCCCTCCCCCCTTTCCGCCCGGAAAGGGGGTTGCTTTTCCCCGGTTTACTCAATGTTTATCCCCACAACAACATAATCAGCGTTAGACTGTTTTGTAAAAATCACGACCACTGTTAAAACAATAACTTATTTATATATCAGTGAGTTACGGTAATCATCATTCGGACATTATCGGACAATAAAGGCCAATATAATGCCCCAAAACGCGCCCCCAGCACGATTTCGCCCCCAAATTTGCCCCCAAAATTCACACTTTTGCGTAGCTCCTTCCAGTTTCGAAACGCCGTGCTTTACCGCCTCGCTGACTTCCATCATCATGCTCCTGTTTCAAAATCATAGAATTTCGGTGCGCACCTGTTTTTTCTCCCTGCCCTATACTTTCAGTCTGACATCTGGCTGGAGGTTTCTATGTGTGGACGTTTTGCACAAGCCCAAACCCGTGAAGAATATCTGGCATATCTGTCCGATGAAGCCGATCGCGACATCGCCTATGACCCGGAGCCGATTGGACGTTACAACGTGGCACCAGGTACCAAAGTCCTGCTGTTGAGCGAACGCGACGAGCAGCTGCATCTTGATCCGGTTTTTTGGGGTTACGCTCCAGGATGGTGGGACAAACCGCCACTTATTAACGCGCGCATCGAGACGGCGGCCACAAGTCACATGTTTAAATCGTTATGGCAGCACGGACGGGCGATCTGTTTCGCAGATGGGTGGTTCGAGTGGAAGAAAGAAGGCGACAAAAAACAGCCGTACTTCATCCACCAGACAGATGGTCGACCCATATTCATGGCTGCTATCGGCAGTACAAGGTTCGAGTGCGGCGATGATACAGAGGGTTTTCTCATTGTAACGTCTGCAGCTGATAAGGGCCTGGCTGATATTCGCGATCGGTGCCCACTTGTTATGTCACCTGAAACTACCCGTGAATGGATGCGACAGTATGTTGGAGGGAAAGAAGCTCAAGAGATAGCAACCGACGGTTCTGCGACTGCGGAGAAGTTTATCAGGCACGCAGTTACACATGCTGTGGGGAATGTAAAAAATCAAGGGGGAAAATTAATAGAATCAATAGATATCCAATCCAATACTTTTTAGGACTTGTGCTTTTTTCAATCTAGTGCCATATCAATCGTATTTTTAAGAAAGAAATATGTTTGCCGCCATCGGACCACTGAGCCCATTTATGCGATAAAATTCAACGCGAACACCTGGTCTTAACGATTGGTTTTCGCTGTTATTTAATGCAGAGATATGTAGGAAAACATCTTTTCGGCCATCTGATGGGATGATGAAACCTTTTCCACTCTTGGAGTCAAAACTTTTGACAATTCCTGTCATTTTACGAGACAAATAATTTCCTTGTAGTAATCGAACTTCGACTATACAGGAAATTATTTTTTTAGCTAATCATCATTAAGTGGCCACCCAGATGGCTAAAATAAAATTTGCTTATTGGCCCAGTCCATGCCTTAATGATTTAGTTGGTTTGATACAAATATCAAATGTAACATTTCACAAGCAGTCCTCATAACAAGGCGCTATCTTTGATATCCCCTCCTTTTGAGTTCATACGTATTCTGATATACGTTTCTTATCATAATTTTGTTACTTTGATAGTCATCAAATGGAGTGTTTTATGTCATCTAAGATCTTAGGTCTGGTCAAGTGGTATAACGAAGATAAGGGTTTTGGGTTCATCTCCCCGCTTGATGGAAGTAAAGATGTTTTTGTTCACTTTTCTGCCCTACAGGGAGAGAGTTTCAAAACACTTTTTGAAGGCCAAAAAGTCGAGTTTGCTATTATGGCAGGTAATAAAGGCCCGGCTGCAGCCAACGTAACGCTCTGCGATAAGTAATATTATCATTGGCCCGCGATAACGATGACGTTTTTACTGAGTAGACGGGCTCTTGATAAGATAACTGTGTGTCATTCCAACAGGCCAGCATATTTTTTCTTTCGGACGAGTTTGCTGACCGATGTGATGAAGTGCAGGACTGCTGCACGAACAGTCTCAAAGCAGAAGCTAACTGCTTGTAAAATATTAAAGTGCGTAAGAGGTTAGGCGGCCTCCAAAAGCATCACTTTTTAAATTTTTTGTAAGAGAATGTCTTTAGAATCGTTGAGTTGATTTAAACAAAGCGCTGCAGTAAGGGCAGACCAGTTGGGCCCCTTTTTGTATGCGATTGTAACTGTGCTCAGAATCTTTAGAGCAGTTTGGACAAGGGCATTTAACTAAATAATTTCGGCGGAATTGAGTGTTTTTACGTCCAGACATAGGCATCTCCTGTTCAAATGGACTGCCACATTACACGTTAAGGCAAGACATTGCTTGCTTTAATTTCGGAAGAGATAAAAAAATCTATAAAGCAAACTCTTTCTGATAGTCTTAGATTGAAAAATCACGAACAAATACATGGTGATATATGAAAACAGTGATCGTTTTTTTTAATGGGAAACCGAGCAAAGTTATCACAGTACTTAAGGGTGTTACATCAATACGTGAAGAATATCCAAATGGAGAAGAAATTAATCTTCAGATAATGTCTGCTGGCTTTCCATCATTAACAGGAGACCATGAAATTATCTATGTCGCATCAGATCGAGAACTTACTTCAGAGGAAATATTTGATGCAGCAAAAAAATATTTGTAACATTCTAACTTTTAAGCCCTTGCTGTAGAAAACCGATTTACAACAGCATTACTATAATAACTATGCATCATTATTATCGCCTGCTTAACGTAGGCTTTTTTTAGCAGCCCATACCAACCTTACTAATCAAATTCACCTATCTAAAATGCATGAGTTTATTATTAACGCAACCACAAACAAACTCATTTACACTTATTTGTTCTGCGAAAAAACTTCAACTTTAGCATTCAACTCTTTAATCGCTTGCAAACGATAGCCAAAAAACTCAACGGTGTAACTGCGTTACGACATTTATTCGCCTTCTCCAGCATGCGGTGTTTTCTCAGTAGGACGCATTTTTTGGTTGAACAAAGAATCGACCGGCATTTCCACGCGAACTGAAACAAAGCTATCGGCATTAACTGTGTAGTCAAGCCAGATACGAGGCTGCTTGTTTCTGTCCAGAGGGATTTCAAAGCCACCATCTGTGCCGCCCCATGCAGCATCAGCATTTAGCCCCGTGCAACCTTCAATCAGATATTCACCAACTGAAATGCGGGTAACAACACAACCTTCAGATTCGGCATTTGTCTCTGAGGTTCCGTCCCAGAAAATGTTAACGATTGGCGAGGCGGCTTTTATAAATCCGTTACTATCAATAGTCGTGTTGTTTGTATCCCGCGCAACTGCGAAATTGTACCAGGACTGAGAGTTTGGGTTGTAGACCTTGTAACCGTACCCATGCTTGCCATTGTTATCTCCATAAAATCCAATTAACTGCATCCGAGCACCTTCATCGGCAGAGGTAATGTCCATCCATGCTCCGACCGCTCCACCCTCAACCTGACCAGTGATAAAACCTGTGCTGTTTTTCCATTCAATACCGGTCGGGTTTTCACCTGGTACAAAGCGTGCTGTCTTTGGCCTTATTGCTCCAATGTTCGTACAGGCTCCCCACTCGTTTTTGCGAATGATAATTGCCTGCTCCCGTGCAGGGCCATAGACAATACTCGGGTCTTCAAGAGTCAAGAATGCGCTCAAACCGACCTTTATTCATCGCCTTTATTAACTAGGGCTATCTCGGCTGCACGCATTTTTTTGTTGAACAACGAATCGGCTGGCATTTCTACACGAACACTGATGAACTGGTCAGTCGGGATATCAATTGGGTCACCGTCAGAAAATCCATCAATGAGGTTTTGCGCAAATTCCGGAGCCTGCGAGTGAGTACGGTGGAACGTATTAACAAGCACAGAACCGTCAGCATTAACTTCGTAATCAAGCCATAACAGCGGCTGCTTATTCCTGTCTGTGGGGATCTCAAAACCGCCATCGATGCCGCCCCATGCAGCATCAGCATTTAGCCCCGTGCAACCTTCAATCAGATATTCGCCAACTGAAATGCGGGTAACAACACAACCTTCAGATTCGGCATTTGTCTCTGAGGTTCCGTCCCAGAAAATGTTAACGATTGGCGAGGCGGCTTTTATAAATCCGTTACTATCAATAGTCGTGTTGTTTGTATCCCGCGCAACTGCGAAATTGTACCAGGACTGAGAGTTTGGGTTGTAGACCTTGTAACCGAACCCATGCTTGCCATTGTTATCTCCATAAAATCCAATTAACTGCATCCGAGCACCTTCATCGGCAGAGGTAATGTCCATCCATGCTCCGACCGCTCCACCCTCAACCTGACCAGTGATAAAACCTGTGCTGTTTTTCCATTCAATACCGGTCGGGTTTTCACCTGGTACAAAGCGTGCTGTCTTTGGCCTTATTGCTCCAATGTTCGTACAGGCTCCCCAATAATCACCGGTTGTTGCCCCCGTTCCACCATACCGGGTTCCGAGTGGTACTGGCTTACCATTATTCGTAATAACGGCCCCCCACTCGTTTTTGCGAATGATAATTGCCTGCTCCCGTGCAGGGCCATAGACAATACTCTGGTCTTCAAGAGTCAAGAATGCGCTCAAATCGAGGTTTTTGCGACTCTCTTCCGCAGTCGTTGCACCTGTTCCACCATCTTTAATGCCCAGAGCACCATTGGCCCCTTTCTGAGCCAGTTTACCGATGGCAGGGATGGTTACGGCGATACCGTTGATTGTCACGGTGATGCTCTGATTGGCTGAGGTTGTGGCGAACGTCTCCCACGCACCAATGTTCTCGTCATACTCTTTGATGAGCTGCGACATCGCCTGCGCAAGTCCGTCGATAGAGACATTATCAGAAATGAGGATCCCGTATTTCTGGCCGCTGAGCGCTGGCGACACAGCTGGCGTTACTGTCAGCGATGTTGCACTGTCCACGCTTGAAATCTGGAAAATTTGAACCGGTGTAGACAGGACGATGATCGTCTGGCCGGCACGAACCTGGCTCGCGGGTGCAGTCCAGTTCGCACCAGTACCAGTTGCGGTGTTTCCGTTAATTGCGATGGTTCCAGCGTTATAAAGCATATTTTCTCCAGATAATAAAAAACCCCGCCGGAGCGAGGTTTATTGTTTTCAAAGGTACATGTCAGGAACAATAGGTAGCGAAAGGCTGGTGACTATTGTCTTACCAATGTGATCCCACGTATCCCAGCCTATATATTTCCCTTCCCCGACACTTATGACCCCATTGTTCATTTTCAGGCCCAGCATGCGGAATACATACTGGTTGTTTGTATTTGGCCGGATATGACGCATACAGCCAAACCGTCCAAGAGGGACATAGCCTGTTCCAATATTTACGCCTGACGTTGACGGAGACCACATCGTGCCATTGAATATAAACGGGCGTGTCACGGTAGAAAAAGTACACTGACCAGCAGCGTTGAAAATGTTGATACCAGGCCCCGGCGTCGGCACTACGCCACTTGCGAAAATGACGATATCCAGAGTAGCAGTGGTGGGATCATCACCGTCCCTATGTGACTCATTAAATGCACGTATCGTCCACCCATCAAAATCAATGACAGCAGACGAGTTCCAGCGCGCAAAAACGATGTACTTACTTCTGTCGTACCCGGATATCGTTGGTGTTGACCAGCCGCCGCTGGGAACGTTAACCGTCCCCTTCCACACGCAAACGCCTACACTGGATGCCGTAGTGATCGAAACAAAATCCGTACTTCCTGAGACAAATAAACCGACATTCCGGCCTCCGGTTGAAGCAGGAAGTATCTGCCAAACACTGCCCCCGAAAGCATAATTACCGTTACCCATAACGATATTTTGCGTGACTGTTGCTCCATTAATAGAAATTGACGCCAGTACATGAAAAATCTTAAAGGAGCCATCATAGTAAGCAGTCGCTCTGGGGATATAGATAACCTGAGAACCGGCGATATACTCAGGAATTGTTAACGTTACGGGTTGTTTATAACCTTCCGCGAAAGCTGCACCAAATGACGGACATCTTATGCCAGAAGTAATTTCCATCGGCTTACCGCCGTCATTAAGGTCGATAAGTATTCCACTCGGCATATTTTATCCCCAGCTACCAACGACGATACGGCCACCGCCCGGTATGTTAACGGTGAGTCCATTACCATCAATGACTGTCGTATTACCCGGCCCACTGAAATTAAAATTCCCGCTTGTGGCATACAGTGCGCCACGAACGGTGACGTTATTGAATGTTGCATAGCCTGATTTATTGATGTGCCAGCCAACGTTTCCGGTTCCGTCCCAGGTTGAGGACTGGATATAGTTGCCGATTTTGCCGTTACTGATCGTACCTTCACCAATCACCGTATCCCGGATAATCGTCTGCCCGTTCTGAATAACGAATGGGAGCGTAACATCGCTTCCTGCCTGGGTCATAACTGCGAAACGGTCAGCCAGGAAAATCACCTGCGACTGCATACCCGCTGGCGTGTTCTCAACGCCTATACCCATCCCGGCTGCGTACTGTCGACCATTTGCATCGACTGCAACCTTGATGTTGTACATCGCACTGAGTTCGCCGTTTACGTTCGCAATTGCCTGGGCGTTCGTGGTTATCGCAGCTGTGTGTCCGTTAACGGTCGCTGTGATGGCGTTTATCTGTGTGGCCGTGGCCTGCTGATAATTCGAAACTGTCTGGCTCAGGTTGTTGATGGAAGCCGTGTTACCGTTGACGTTCGTCTGCAGGCTCAGTAATGCGCGTGCCGTTGCCTCCTTTTCGTTGACGATCACTTCGTCGATGCGATCCAGCTGCGCGCTGTTCCCTGCGACCGTAGCCGACAGCCTTTTGCGCGTCGCCACCTGCGCCAGTCCGTTCTGGATGATCGCAATTGCCGAGTTCTTCACGCCTCCTGTCATGCCGTCCATAGACACGCTGATGTTGTCGATACGCTGGCCCAGGGCTGCATCTTCTGATGCCACAGTTTGCTCAAGCTGAGTGATGGAAGACGATACTTCCCCGACCGTGCTAGAAAGCTCATTAACGTTGGTCTGAACCTGTCCGATGCCCTCAGCATTTTTGGCGATATTCTTCGCCTGAAGCTCCAGTTCATCGTTGGCCTGCTTGATATCGTTGACCATACCAGCAATTTTTTCATTGCTGTCCACAGCGTTCTCGATCAGGTCTTTGAATGTCTCAGACCCCTTCATATCCTCCAGGATGGCATCAGTGATATCAGAAACATCGATGCTGGCCTGACCCCGTACAAAGTCGGTATACCCCGATTCATTACCGGTTCGGTCAACCAGCTGCGCGCGGTACCAGAAAATCTGTCCCGCCTTAAGCCCCATCTGCTGATATTTACGTTGTGGGTATGGTACATCGGCCAGCAGTATCGCATCGCCCTCCGTCCCCGTCAGGCTGTACTGAATTTCCGTCTTCAGCGTATCGTCCGTATTCGCCGGGAACGCCCAGTTCAGATCGATACCAAATACCACGTTTTCCGAAGCGATAAAGCTCACCGGCTTCGGCGGATTTCCCACTTTTCCGGTTAACGTTTTCTCTTCTGAATAACCCCATCCGGATGAAATTTCAGCAGCGTTAATGGCTCGCACGCGTACCAGATATCGTCCTGCATAAATGCCAGGAATATCGAAGGATGTGGTAGAGCTGCGCGGCACATTCACCCAGTTCCCGTCATTGCGACGCCACTGTGCCTCATAGGCTATGGCATTTTGAGCCTGATCCCAGCTGACGCGCATAGTCTCAACGCTGATGTTCTGCTGAACGACAGAGAACGAGTTGATCACGATGTTATCCGGCGGTGCCTGGTTCCCTGGCGGGATAACACTTATTGGCCGCTGGTCGATAATCGCGCCGGTATCAATCCGCGCATATTTGTCAGGGTCGTGGTATGCAGCAGCGATAGAGAATGTGCCGTTGTTATTGTCAGACACACTGACAACACGGTACTGCTGAGCATAGAGCTCGTCAGACTCCACCACCCAGACCGCCTCTGCCTCTGGTGTTTCGCTGTATGCCGTGGTCACTGTTATAGCCCGACCGTTGACACTCTGTATCGTCCGGCTCTGCGATGCACCGGATGGCAGGTTAACCATAAGACGATGACCTGCAGCAGCGGAGGAATCACGATCAAGGGTAATAACGCGACCGTTAACCGCGCTGATGCGGCCTCCCATTGCTTTGCCAGAAAGGAGTTCATCTGCAACGGCGATGATGTAACCTGGCTGCGGTATGTTACCGTCAAGCCCGACATCGAACGAAACCACACGATCCTTATTGTTGGTCAGAATCCCCCAGCGCCCTTTCCTGTTAGCCTCCGACTGTCGGGTGCAGCCGATGGCCGTCATTTCGAGCTGGTTAAATCCGCGGTAGCGTGCCACAAGTGCCTGTTCAAAAACTGGCTCCATCGCATCTGCGTAGGCATTATCCGGATCAGACCACGATACCAGCGCGGAGGTATATCGTGTTTTAGATGTGCTGCTCGCATAGTTAAAGAGACCGTCAATAACGTTTGCACGAGTGTAGCTATAATCAACATCGCGGGGCATATCCGCCAGCGCAACAATCTGATCACCGCCCCAGTATGTCATCCCCCTGAAGATGGCTGCGAAATCCCGCAGAACCGTATAGGCATCGTTTCTTTCCTGGACGTATACATTGCAGATATAGCGTGGCTCAGTACCGTTGCCGCCTTTACCATCAGGCACAGCCTGATCGCAGTATTGTGCGACCTGATAAAGCGTCCACTTATCTATGTTGGCTGCTGTGAGCCGATCACCCAGGCCGAAGCGATCAGTGACCACCAGATCGTAAAAAATCCATGTAGGGTTATCCGTCCACGCCCACTTAAACACGCCCGTCCAGGTGCCGCTATAGGTGCGGGTTTCCGGGTCGTAAGTATCCGGAACGCGGATAACACGACCTCGCGGTTCGCATGATATTTGCGGGATAGAGCCATTGAACTGGCTTGAGTCAAATTCGATGTACAGCAGAGCGGTATTTGGATAACGCAGCTTCGCGTCGATGACTTCGGTGTAGCTCTGCAGCGTCATCGTGTCGCCAATTTTCGCGCTGTTGGCATCTGCCGTCAGTTTACGCAAACGCACCGTCCAGGTGCTTCCTGCCTGCGGTAAATCGATGCGGTGACTGCGCTCGTAACCGGAGGTCGTTTTACCGGTTACGTTAGTATTCAACACCGTCTGCCAGGAGCCGCCATCGGTCTGCAGCTCAATGGCATAGTTAATAGAATAACCAACCAGATCGCCGTTGTTTTTCTGCTCGAACAGCGATGGCCACTTCAGGCGCAGACGAACTGCTGAGAGCTGCGTATTGGTAAAAGTATGAGTCCAGGCCGTATCACTCGAAACTTCAGTCCCGACGTTAATTTCGTTCTCAGTACCTGGAATACCCTGAATGTATTTTTGCGCCTGATTTCCCGGTCGAAACTCCCACGCTACACCACTGAAGTTCTGCGAGCCATCCGAGTTTTCCAGCGGCGTGCCGTCCAGGTAAATATCACGCGCTGTAAGTTTTCCAGCAAATTCCCCCTCTCCCAGTGCAATAAGTATTTTTGCCTTCGCAACAGACTGCAGATCATCTGGCTGCTCTGTTGGGGTTCGTGCGCTGGAACTACCGCCCTTGCGGCCTTTAATAATGGTTTCAGTTGCCATATTGCGCCCATAAAAAAAACCACCGAAAGGTGGCCTGAAAGAAGCGGAAAATTACTGTTGGTCTTCGACGTAAATCCCTGCGGAAATGATTGCACCGCCGATAAGCCTACGCCCGTAAAGTAATGGGACTGGATACCCCTGTGCAGCAGTGTTTGTTACCCCACCGAACGCGTATGAAGCACGGTTATCTGCGCCTTGTTTGCTGGATAAACCTGCTGGTTGTGGAGACAACATCTGAACCACTCCTCCAGCCATAAGAGCGACGCCAGGGCCAATGAGAACACCACCACCATATAGAGAAGTAATGGCTCCAACCACCACCAAAACAGCGCCAAGAATGGTTTGCAATAAACCAGCCCTCTTGCTACCGATGATTATCGGGACAATGCGAATAACATCTCCTGTGACGGGAAAACCGAGATCATCCACTCCTATGTTTTTTTTACCTTTGAAAACTGAGTAAGTGATACCGCGGCGCTGACTGGAAATCATATACATCTCAAATCCAGGTAAAGTTTTTGCCAGGGCAATTCCTGCTTCGCTCAATCTTGAAATTAGTCGATGGTGCACCTTACCAAAAGTTTTACCAAGCTGGCCGCCAAGTTCAATTCGACTCATTACCTCTCGCATATAATCTCCACGCGTAAAAAAAACCGCCGAAGCGGTTTTATATGAATCAATTCTGCGCGGCTTTACCGCCAGTACATTGATATTCGACTGAGACATTGGACATAATGCAGCTACCAAAGCCATCTGTCTGTCCACACTGGCTTGTTTGTCCGCCAAAAGGTTCTGCACCTTCATATCCCCACGTTTTACATTTTTGAGCGGCTAACGATGCAGCCTGATTAAAGTCTACAACTGGTTTTTCAAATTGACCGACTGTATACCCCATTCGTACTGTTCCATCGGCTTTACTCCCACCCATTGGAACCATTTCCTTTCGAACCGCGCAGCCAGATAAGATCATTGCAGCTAAAGCTATCAGAACCAACTTTTTCATTATTCACTTCCCTTGTTTACAATCAGAAACATCTTAACATAATAACTTTAGTTGCAACATAAGGAGTATTATTAGGTTTAGCGAATTAAAATATAAAAAAATCCCTATACCGCAATAACTTAACTGTTCTTTCTTGCCAGTACCCACCATAAGGCACACGCTGACTCAGATGCCCATGCAGGTGGTGCAGAAGCATGTTGCCCTCAAGCAAAATCCCGGCGTGATTCCACTTATTGGCCTGCACCTGCATGATGACCATATCGCCTGGCCGTGGTGCGCCGGTGAACTCCCGAAAACCACACTCATACCAGCAGTCCTGGTAGAAGTTCTCCGGATAGTTATCTTCCCACCACGGATAATCTACCCGGTAATCGTGCAGCTCGATGTCATGCGTCTGCCGGAAATAACTCATCACCAGCCCCCAGCAGTCAAAGTGACCGAGAACAAAGGGACGTTCCAGCAGAGGCAGCTCGCCGCGCGGCTGTATAGTACGTAAATCTCCCTCCGGCCAGCTCACAATATGCCAGGGTAAAAGCGTTGCATCGCATTGCGCTTTATCCAGTTCGCTCGGCTGCGTCGTTGCATCAGGGTGGCTGTGAGCGATGGCGATCACCGTCCCCCAGTCCTCAGCAACTGCGTAATCTTCCGGGCAAAGAACAAAATTGTCCTCCGGCGCGGCGGCAAGATTGCGGCACGGGAAATATCGCTCAACGCGGCTTTTCTGCACCACCACCCCGCAGCACTCACGCGGATATTCCGCAGCGGCGTGAGCCGTGATGGCATCAATGGTTTTCTGGCGCATATCAGCTCCTGATAAGGGATGTTCCGGGGAAGCCGCCGAACGGCAGCTCGTTGCCGTCTCCATGCCGGAGCTTGCAGGCCGTCAGCGTGCCGTTACATTCGTCGAGCGACGGATCATCAACCGGATTATTGTGCTTATCGAAATAGCGCGTGCCGGCATAATCACAACCATCACCGGTACGGTACTTGTTCCGGATGCACCAGGTACACAGCGAATGCAGCTGGCGCGTCGGAATCATCAGCCCCTGCAGATCCATCGGGCTGGAAAGTGTGAATTCCACAACCTCGTTGTTTTCACTGCTTTTTGCATCGATGTAAAAGACCTTCAGCTTTTCCTGAGCGGGATCAGCTGATGGGTTACCCTGGGGAAAATTTCGGGCATCCAGATACCGCGCCAGCGTGTCATGAATACTGACTTTGGCCTGCAGCAGATCGTCATACGCAAGACAGAGCGCCGTGATGGAGCTGTCCAGGTTGGCCACCGTCAGTTTAGGCTGCGGGCTGGTACCGTCCGTGGTTGCCTCAATACCTTCAACCTGACACGGCCAGGCTTTGTATTCCTGGCCCTGCCACCAGATAGACTTCGCCGGAAGTTTATTCTCATCCCCGCCAGCAGCCTCAATTTCTTCAGGTGTGTGCGCGATATTATGTGCGTGGAAACAGAGAACATCCGACATGCCGAATGCCGCGCCATCGACAGAAAAAAGCCGGACTTCATTGCCCGGCTCAAGTTTTTGATAATCAGCATGAAGACTCATGGTGCAAATGCCTGTTCAAACGTTGCCGTTACGGTTACCACTTTTACGTTTTTAACCACCTTTTTGAGGCTGTCAGCCTCAACACGCCACAGCGCCATATCGCCAAACGGTGGAGTGAAAATAAATGACTTCACTTTGTGCCGGCGAAGGAAAGCATGAATCTGGTTCGCTGTGTGCGGATCTCCTGAATATGAAAACTCATAGGTAAGCATTTCGTCATTCAGACCTGAACCGCTCACCTGGGCGTATCCATCACCAAACTGAGCCTTTCTCACTGTGTCTTTACTGCCGAGGGAGGGTTGACTCGATGCCTTAATGCCCCACGAAAATGTCTCTATCGTCATAACGGTTACCTGCGATTGGTCGCATTCCAGATGAGCCCACCTGGCCGGATTGCCTGAGCGATACCATCATTGACAGATTTGTTAATCACCTGCTGGTACGCCTTACCCAGCCTGTCACCGTCATTTTGCTGCTGCGCTCCCCCGGAGGCATTCTCGACCGTCACGGGCGCATACACTCTGACACCGAAAGGTGCTGCAGCTGGCCCTGTACCATTGCCCCCGACAAGACCGCCAGTGGCGTAGCCTTTCATCATCCCGTAAAGGTTCCTGACGCCAATCCGGCTGGTTGCCTCTTTGGTGAAGACAAATTCACCACGGTGAACAACACCTGCAGGCTCATATTTCCCGCCTGAACCGGTAAACCCGCCCCCGGAAAATCCCAACGCTGATGTAGCCGAGCTCACCAGACCTGACATTGCCTGCTTCATCAGGATTTGCGTCAGCATCGACAATGTTGACCGGGTAAAATCAGCCCAGTTTGCCTTTCCGGTAGTGAGCATATCCGCCATGTTCTGCCCGATACCATCAAACGTACTGGTGGCAAACGACTTCATCTGGCCATAGGCATCAGCAGCGGAGTCGGCATAGTCGGCCCAGGCTGATTTCGCACCAGACAGCCAGTCTCCGCGCAGATTATCCTGCTCAGCGTAGTAGTTTTTGAGCGCAGCCAGTTCGTTCTGATAGCCCTGAGCGGTTTCTGATCCACCGGCATTCATCCAGCCCTGGCGAAGCTGAGCTTCTTCATTCTGGCGTTGCGCAGCACGACTACTCATTGCCCCGCCGTCCTTCAGCGCACGGGTTTTCTCGCCGATCTGTGTAACATATTTCTGGGATGTGTCCTGCAGGCGGTTTAGTCGCTCCTGGGCTACGATCTGATCGCCGAGTTTTGCATTCATCTCCGCGCGGGAAAGCACCTCGCTTTTGCTGGCCAGCAGGGATTTTTCCTCAGCAGAGAGCGTCCTGGTCTTCGCTGCGGCTTCCAGCACGACAAAGCGGGACTGCTGACGCCACAGCTCCTGACGCTGCTGACTGATAGTGTCATTTATCCCCTTATGCTCCTGCAAAGTACGTAACTGCGCCTCCAACTCCATCGTCTGGGCGCTGGCGGTGTCTGTCGCACGAGCACCGGCAGGTGTTCTGACTGCGGGGGATTTCTTCGGCTTTTTAAGGGTGTCTTCGTACTCTTTTTTCGCAGCAGCAAGGTTGATGTTGTAGTCAGCCTGGAGGATCCGACCAGCTTTCAGCGCCTTGTTGAGTTCGTTCTGCCTGGCCGTATATTTTTCCAGAGCAGTCTGGCTTTTTGCATAGTTCGCCTGTGCCTGCGCGGCATACTTCTGACGATCGGATTCCGCTGCCGCCTCACGGGAGGCATTTTCTTCGTTCGCTTTGGCAACTCCCGCCTGCTGCTGTGCCATGTCAAGCGCCAGCCTGGCCGTTTCGCGGTCATTCCAGAACCGGGCGCGTGCCTCATCATTTACATAATGATCACCCTTACGCAGGTTCCAGATTTCATCGGCCTTTTTGAAAGCAGCCTCTGCTTTTGCCACTATCTCTTGAGAGGTATCGGGGCGACCAATATCCAGTGCGGCATCCCACATGGACTTGAATGCGCGCTTCAGTGTGTCTGCAGCAGACTCAATCGTCCCCATGTTGTCGCGGATAGATTTTGTCTGATCGTTAAATCCGGCAGTAGCAGCCTCGTTTGCTGCCTGCAGTGCGCCTGCCTCATCACCTGCACGCTGCAGCTGCGCCACATGGGCAATCTGTTCTGCGGTAACATTGTGGAACTGCTGAGCCATCGCGATCAGACCCGATGTTGGGTCAGTTGCGAGCTTGCCGTAGGCTGCAGCAACCTTCTCCACCGGCACGCCGGATGCATCGGTAAAGCGTGCCACTGCCTGGCTCATAACATCAAAGCCAGAACCGGCACGCACACCCGCGTTAATCAGTTCTGTCAGCGCCTCACTGGTCTGGTTGAACGTCAGCCCCGCCGCCTGCCCGTTTCGGGCCAGTACCAGCATACGGTCGGCAGTCAACCCGGCAGTGTTCCCCGACAATACCAGCGTTTTGTTGAAATCAGACAGTGTGGAAGAGCCCTGGTACCAGGCGTAAAACAGCGCACCCGTTGCAACGGACAATGCTCCAATGCCAAGCATCATGGGGGAAATTGTCCCCATCAGCGCCCGAAATGTTGGAATAATCCCGCCAAAGGAATCCTTAACCTGCCCGCCCTGCTGAAGCAGAATCAGCCAGGGGTTCTGGCCGCCCGCCAGCTGCGTCGCCACATCGGTAAACTGCGCCGGAAGCATACGCATCGCCTGGCTATACTGACCGACAGAAATACCCGCCTTACGCGCGGCATTCTCCTGGCGGCTGAAGGACTGCTGGATCCGTAAAGCTTCGTCATTCGCCGCATTGCCGGTCTGTTTTAATTCTTTTTTGACGTAGTTGAGCTGCTCGTTAAATTTCGTCGAGTTAACGTCAAGGTTAACGACCAGATCACCGACTGCCGTCTGGGCCATAGCGCACGCCTCCTGAAATACCTTCAGCCTTCGCCATCAGCGTATCGTCATCCGGATCATCGATGTCGATGGATTCCGGTTCAGGGGAAAGAATGCTGAAACTGTCCGGGGATAATTCCGGATCGGCAAAAAACAGGGTTGAGATGGAGTAGAGCAGACTGGAGAAATGAGCATCCAGCTGCACATCATGAAAGAAGTTGTCCCGGTAGAATATTTTCCAGTCGCCGTATTCTGTTGAAGTCATGCCAGCAAGCATGGCGCGCCAGTCAGGGCGACCGAACTCACGCGCCAGTTTCATGGCAAATTTCAGCTCACTGGCGAGGGCTTTTCCGCAGTCACGGGTTCTGCAGGCTCATTACGCTCTTCGCCTGGCTCTGCCAGTTCATCAGCTACAGGCGCAATCATGCCGGACAGGAGTTTTACCTTATATTCTGCTTCGGCAATGAGTTCAGTCGGCCATGACTGCATGACTTCATCCTGAATCTTCGCGACGTCCGCCGCCGCGTTTCCTCCTGAGCCTTTCAGTGCGTGGTCGTGCCAGAGCGACATCGCCACAAGGTACGCCCCGCTCTTCACGGTGAGTGTAATGGCCGCCTGAAAATCGCCCTCTTCAACTGCTTCCAGCTGTTTCAGGTATTCGAGGTGTTCAATACGCTGCAGCGCCGACAGCTGGAACAATGTGACACTGCTGCCATTACTTTCAAGCAGTTCGCTTTTTAGAAACATAATTACTCCGGGGAACGGGGCTCACGCCCCGGTTATCAGGAAACAGTGACTTTGCAGATCGCCACAAAGTTACCGTCATTGCTCATGACGATGATTTCGACGGTACCTGCCGCCACGCCGGTGATGGTCAGGGTATTACCGCTGACGGTGACCGTTGCTTTTGAAGGATCAGAGCTGGCGACACGGAAGGATGTATCCGAAGCACTTGCCGGCAGGACAGATACCGCCAGTTGCGTCGTGGCAGCAACCGCCACAGCTGCGGTAGATTTATCCAGGCTGATCCCCGTGACGGCAATCGGCGGTGTGCCGCTGTCTTCTGCCAGCGATGGTTTGCCGTTATTGGTAATTTTTACCGTGCGGGTCATAACCTCTTTGGATGAAACCGTCTTACCCAGGCTGCTTACCCAGCCCTTAAAGACATCGACAACACCATTCGGATATTTGATTTTATATCCTTTCACGGTGCCTTCATCGAACCAGATCACCAGGTCCTGCTGACCGGAATCCCCCGGCATCCATGCCAGCGTCAGGTTGGTTTCACCGGCTGATTTCTGCCCCTGCATCGTTGATGTCCAGTCGGCATTCTTATCATCGATGTAGGTGTCATCTTCTGATTCAGCGGTCAGTTCACCGGGCTGCAGGTCTTTAATTTTTGCCAGACGCAACCAGTCAACGTCTGAAAGCGGATTGGCGTAGGGATCGCCGGTTCCGGCGTAAACCCAGAGAGTGGTACCGGCACCTTTTGTCGGTGCCAGCGGATTTGGTATGGCCATAGGGTCCTCACATTTCGTAAGTAATGGAATATTTCAGGTCGGCAGAACTCCACAGCGCCATATCATCATCGCGCTGGTAGTCGTAACCCTGCTGAACCATTGTGTCGATAAGGGACTCAAGCCCCGGTACCTCTGCAAGAACCGGGTACACTCTCGCCTCCATCCAGTCATCCAGCTCAGAATCAGGTACCTGAGCCGCGAGGAAGACTTCGATATGCAGAGTGGCCTGCCAGCTATCGGCATCCAGCTCTTCCCCGGTGTATTCCGCATCGGTCAGGTAGACGGCAACAGCCGGAAAATCACCCTCTTCGAGCACTGCAGGTCTGCCGTCAAAATAAATGACGTCGGTACCAATCGCGCTTTCCAGCGCGTCAATAATCACCTTGCGGATATCGCTGTGTTTCATCGTGTAAGAATTAACCTGAGTTGGTTGGTAAGGGATGCCCGGAGCTCTTTGGGCATATCTGACTCCATGAGCTTCGGCAATTCTTCTTTAAATGCCGAAGTCAATGGCGCTGCCAGAGGGATGCTGACCACTTCAATGGGGTAACGGGGTTTTGACGTTCGCCTCATGACATGCCAGCGGCCATTTTTAAGTTGCTGGATAAAACCGCCCGGAAAACGGAAAGGCCCGATGCGCAGAACGCTGTTAGCCCCTTTCTTGTCCCGTTTTCTGCGGGAAAGTCGCACGCTGGCGGTACCGAGTTTTATGGCCGGTAAATTGCCACGGTTAACACGGATAAGCGCACGGGGTTTATTAACCGTCGCACGCTTCACCCTGGCGCGTTGCTTTACCAGTTTTCGCGGTACGCGGGTGTCTTTTGAGACGACTGCCACACTGCGGCTGACGGCCCGGTTTGCCACGCGGTTAACGGCCTGCGCCGATGCGCGCGGGACAGCCGTTTTGCTGATGCTGTTAAGGTTTTCTATGGCCTGCTCAAGACCTTTTATTGACATAGGCGATCCTTAACGACGACGCGTGCCAGCTGGAGGAGAACCGTTACCCAGCCAGATATGACAGGAGCCACAGTCATCCGGGCCAATACGATCAACCCAGAATGGCCGCCCGTTAATCGTCAGGGTGTCCATACGCTGTAACTGTCTGACCGTGGCGGTCTCCACAAACAGGGTAGGACTGGTACCCTCAACACGGATCCCCGCACCGGCATAACCAATGTTTTCTGGATCATCGAATACGCCGTTGAGGTTTCCGCCTGATAACACGCCTGATGTTATCTTTATCTCGATGCCCATCACGCCGCGTATAGTGGTATCCGCGCGCGATATGGCCTCGTCAAAGAGGTTATCGAAATCAGCCATGCGGCCCCCGTCAGACTTCGCGAGCCAGCCCCTTCTCGATCAGCTCGTCTGCATCCTTTTTGGATACGCGGATAATCGCACCGGGTTCAACAATCGACACCGATTCGTTCCGCGTGGCATGCAGGGCATCGATATGCAGGGTGGCCAGTGTTTCAACTGATACCAGTTCACCGGATGAAGTGGTTGTGGCGATAAGATTGACCGGAATATTTTCGCTTTTATTACCGTCCTCTTCGCTGCCAGTGATTACGGAAGGGTTCAGAACACTACCAACCGTCACGGTGTCGTCATCCAGCTCCTCTTCAAGTTCAGCAATACGCATCGTAAGCTCCTGAATAGTGCCGCTGGTGCTGACTTCACGATTTAACTTCACACCAAGCTCATTAAGACGAGCGATCAGTTTTTCTTTCTCTGTCATGGAAAATACTCCAGAAATGTGGCCCGACAGGGCCACTGGGGGAAAGTTATGCCAGCTTGACGGACACGAACGCGTCCGGGTCTGGCAGGAGCATCAGCGGGGCTGACTGAATCATGGTGAACTCGCGCGCCGGATCACCTGTCTGCACCCAGTTTTTCGGGTAGCGTGTCGAGGCGTTAATACCTTCGCGCTGGGCATCGGCATCAAGAATGCAGCCATAGGTACGAAGGCCACGGGCCTGGGTGTTCCCCAGCACCATCGTCAGGTCAGGCAGATAGTTCTTTTTGGCGTCGTTTTCGATGTACTGGCCGGAGTACACCACGATGGCCACATCGCCATACATACCTTTGTAGGAGACTGCCATGCCGAGGTCTTTCACGGCAGTTTCCAGCTCTGAGCTTGAGCCACGGCGCGTATCCAGCTTCTCCTTGACTGCCTTAAAGGAACGGAACAACGCCCAGCCCTTCGGATCGAACACGATGATATTGACCACGCCGCTGGCGTTGAGCGCGTACGCTTCAATGTCATCGGTCGGGTCATACGTTTCTTTGTCGCGGGTTGACCACGCTGCTGCGCCTGCCTGAGTGATGTTGTTGCCGGCGCTGCGGCTCATATCCACTTCAACCGGCTCAAATGCTTCCCCGGTCATGGTGTATTTACCGCTGAGGACGGCTGCAACGGCCTGCTTCTCTTCTACCTGCGAAATCGCCAGTTCTTCATCTTTCATGTTCTGAAGGATGATGCGGCGACGGCGATAGGCAGGGTCTGCCAGGTTCTGTGGATCTTCATCCGGCAGGCGGCGAAGGGTCATCTGCGGGTTAACTTCGTGCTTTGGTTTCACATACCCCGGTGTGAATTCCGATGTGCTGCCGCCACGGGAGCGGATTACTTTGCCGGATACAATTGGCGAGACGTACAGCGCCATGTTGACCATGCCAGGAATTTGCGACAGGTAGACCTTCTCTGTATTGAAGGGATAGGTTTCGCGGAAAAAGATGCGCATGAAGAGTGGATCGAATTTGAATTTCTTCTCATTGACCGCCAGCAGCTGAGCAGTGGTATAAACGGACATAGATTTTTCCCGTAAAAAAAGCCGCATATGCGGCTTTTATGAATGATGATGGTTGTAAAAACGTGGATTAAACGATGCTGATAGCTGTGCCGGCGAACGCGTTACGCTTGATATTTTCGTCGGTAACCGCTGATGGCCAGAGCACATCTTCAAGGCGGAAAGAACCCGATTTATAAAATGCCAGCTCTGCACTGTTCTGGTCTGCGGCAACAGCCAGAATGCCCACGGCTGTGCCGGCGTGAGTGCCGTCCCAGATGGTCAGCTTGCCGGAAGTGGCATCCAGCATGATCGGCGTCATTGCTGGCGTGGATGCCGTCAGTTCGCCAGGACCATACGCGGTGTGCGCCGGGTCGCTGTTACCGAGTGGCTGGTTATGTGTGAAAACTTCAGTAATTGCCATGATAGCCTCTTAAACGGGGGTATTTAACAAATCGTCGCCAGCTTCAGCTGATACGCTGCCTGCTGACAACGCGCCAGGTGCAGTTTCCATCAGACGATCCAGAGCGGTATCGGTGCGCGCCTGAGCGCTTTGCGGGGCAGCAGCCAGAATGCGCTGTGCGCTCTCAACCGTCATTCCCGGCGTTTCAGCCAGTGCGCGCGCCTGGGATTCTCGTCCCTTCGCCTCTTCGCAATTCAGGATCCCCATAATGCGACCATTCTCTGCAGCAACGGCTGCTGAGACCTGAGCATTCACATCTGCAGGAGCTGTAGCGGTCGCCGTTGCCACTTCAACTGTGGTGACTTGCCCGGTCGATGCGGTAGTCTGGGCAGGCTGAGTTTCAGCCGTTGTTGCTGATGGCTGAGTGGTAGCAGCGGATGCCGTGGTTTGAGTCATATTCCCTCCGGGGGTCATCATTTTTCGTTTGTTAAGTGCATCGCGCATGACATTCAGCGCGTCAGTGTTGTTAACAAGTTCATCCGCCAGCCCGTTATCCACGGACTCCTGGCCGGAGAATACAGCCGCTTCGGTGTCCAGCACGGCCTGCACGGACATGCCGGTATAAGCGGATACTTTTTCGGCAAACATCAGACGGGTGGCATCAATACGCGTCTGAAAATCAGCGCGAACGTCTGCCGGTAGCTTTGCGTAAGGGTTGCCGTCAACCTTGTGATCGCCGCTATAAATCAGCGTTACCTCAACGCCGTTAGTTTTTAGAGCGGCACCATAGTTGCTGTGCGCCATCATGACGCCAATGGATCCGGTTCTGGCCGTTTGCGTCACAAGCCGTCGCGATGCCGAGCTGGCAATAAGCTGCCCTGCACTGCAGTTCATGTCATTTGCCAGCGCCCAGATGGGTTTGATATCGCGCATACGGGCAATAATGTCGGCACAGTCAAACGCCCCGGACACCATTCCGCCCGGCGTATCCATATCAAGCAGAATACCGTCGACACCGGGGTCACTGATAGCCTGCTGCAGGCGAGCGATGATCCCGTTGTAGCCCGTCATGCCGGAATAAGGCTGCAGCGACCGGGTTTTACTGACCAGCGTGCCGGAAACAGGCAGCACCGCGATGCCGTTCGTTACCTGATAACTGCGTGATGGCTGGGGGGACATGTCTTCATCGTCGCCAAACAGCGCCAGCGGTTCAGCAATCTGATCGGCACCAAGCGTTATTCCGGACATCGTATCTGTCAGACGTGTAATACCCATCTGACCTGCCAGCGCGCAAAAGAAAACCCGCGCATAGGCGGGTTCAATCATCAACGGCTCATTAAAGGCCATGCTGGCAATATGCGGGAGATTACGCAGCTCGTGCGCCATTTTGCTCCTCCTCGTTTGATTTTTTTACACCTGCCTCAAAAGCGGCAGCTGCCCATGCCGGTGGTTTCAGACCCGCAGCGCGACGCTCCATAGTTTCCCGTACCTGCTGGGCAAAAATCTCCTGATAATCTTCACCGCGTTTAGCACACTCTTTCTCATACGTGCTGAGACCCGCTTCGATGAGCATGACGGCTTCCTGTACCTCTTTCAGCCCGTCAATTGCCATTCGGCCTGAGCCGATCCAGTTCGCATTGCCCCAGGCTGTCCTCGCTTCCTGGAAGCTGAATCGGGCTTTCGAAGGAAGCGTGACCACGCGACGTACAATGGCCTCTTCAAGCCAGCACAGAAACATCTGGCAGGCCTGTCTGGATGCCACAAACTTTCGACGCCCCATGAAGTACGCCCAGGACTCATTAGCGCTTGCACGCGCAGTCGAGTAACTCATCTGAGAATAGTTTCGTGAAAGCTGCTCATACGACACACCCAATCCTGCGGAAATATAACGCAGCAGGGATTGTTCGAACGTTGAGTAGCCGTTATCGGTATCCTGCGCCGACTGAAGGTTGAGAGAATCCCCTGGCAACAGGTGTGGAACCCTTGCACCACCAAGGCGAACCGGGGCCGCTGAGTAATAGGACGCCATTTCACCCAACCAGCCCGTCAGTTTGCTTTGTTGCTCTTTATTGTCAGCGCCAAGAATAAAATCCATCGCTGATTGGGTATCCAGCTCACTCTCGATGGTGGCCGCATACATGGCCTTTACTATCGCGCTCTGGAGCTGGGTATTTTGCAGTGTATCGAGCATTTTCATCTGCTCCATCACGCTGTAAAACGCATTGGCCCCACGGGTCTGTCCATCCTCCATTGGTTCGAACACATGGATAAATGAAGGTCGCCCACCGGGAAGTTCACGCGGAATATAGGCCCAGTTCTGCGCCATCCAGCCAGGATAGCCGTCGTCGCTGACGTAATACCCCAGCGCAGCACCGCTATCATTGATTTTTACGCCGGCGCGACAGTTCCGGCTATCACCGATATTGTTTGGATTACTGACGCGCTTCGGACTGACCATTTTGAACTGCGTCCGGAAAAGCCGCGTTGAATCACTGTCCCATGTCGCCTGCATGCATAATTCGCCGTTAAATGCATGCATGGCGACACCTTCACGGATCATCATCGTAAACGTTCGCTTGCGCTCGGCATCAATCCCACAAAAATCATCCTCGGCATACTCATTCCAGGCTGCTTCCACATCCCGCGAGAACGCTCGTGAATCCTCCTCATTAATGCCAAGATAACGCCAGCTCGGTCGATAACTGAGTCTGAAAAATGAACCGACAATATGATCCTGATGAAGCTGAACGGCGTTTGCCGCATAGCCATTATTTCGTACCAGATCGTCAGCCCGTGCATTTCCGCGAGAGTAATTTGGCAAAAGCGCGGCATCGGCGCTTTCACTTGGCGGATTCCAGCCTCGCAGCTGTCCGCCAAAACCTCCACCTCCGCCATGATATCCGGCGTATTCCCGAAGGGATGTTTTACCGTCAGGCCCCACTAAAGATGGTATTTTCATACGTAAAACCCTGCCGGCCCCCGACGTCGTGAAGTGGTACCGACCTGAGATTCAAGATCAGCAATGTACTTTTTAAGTTCGCTGACTGAGGTAGCCGTAAATTCTACCCTCCGACCGTCTTTTTGTACTGTTGCCACGCGCTTTCCCATCATAAGGTCATGCAGCGCAGCACGTGCAGCCTCCAGGTCAGCCTGTGTCGCCATTATTCATCTCCCGCTAATGCCCTGGCATAATCCGCCAGAGTTTTGTTATTTTTACGACCACAGTCCTCTTCCATCAGACTGACCAGAAGAGAATCCAGATTGAGCTGCCAACGGGAGATACTTATCCGCAGAGCCGCCAGTGCATAGACAAAGCAGTCAAGCGCCTCATTACGGCGTTTTTTGCTGTCCCAGACGATTTTTTTCTTACCGTCTACCCACTTCTCAACCTGCTCTTCAGCAGTCAGTTGCTGAGCCTCGGCTAAATCGTAGATTTCAGGGTTGTTCGGGAAGTGAACCGCACCCGCAAGGGGTTCATTACCTTCAGCCACCAGAGTGAAACGGTTATAAATCTGCTCTTTCGCAGTATCAGTACCCACTTCAGTCAGATAAACGCCGTTCTTGTTACGCTTGCGGGGCATGTTTGCTACGGGTTTACCGTAAATAGATGCGCCTTTAACAGGGATCACACGAAACAAACCATGCTTTTTCGAGCGGTTATAAACAATCGTCGGATCAATGCCACCGATATCCCAACAGATACGGGAAATGAGCATTTCCACACCATTCAGCCTTGAATAGGTTTTATTGATCGCATCGTCTACCCTGAGAAGCGTCGCTTCATCATCATGGCGGCCCATAATGATGATTTTGTCGATAAGCCAGCTTTCCTCACCCGGTCCCCAGCCCCAGACACGCATTTCATAACGGTCAAGCTGTGAGTCTATCCCTGCCGTAAGGTAGACCACCCGTTCTGGTAATACAGAGCCGAAATGTTCTTTACGTTCGGCCATGACTTCCGCATCAGGCCGCTCGCCAATTTTCGGCTCCCAGGTCTCACCAAGTGTGGTATTCACAAAGGTTTTGCGCTTGCCGGTATCCCCTTTGGTTTTACTCCAGTCTTTGACGATTTGTACCCAGGTAGTGAATGGACTATATGCTGTCCAGATATGAAAGGTGACGCTATCCGGCGGATCAATTTCAGTACCGGATGATGAGAACCAGTTCAGCCCGTCACGTGTCCAGATGCCCGTTTCTTCGCAAATATAACGGGCCTCAGAAAAATCAAGCTCCTGCTGCTTAATTACGCAGGCATTATGCTCGCAAAGGTAAAATACGCTGGCAGGATCACCAAGCGTCCACTTAAACCCGAACGGGGTCTCTTTATCACCAAATTTCAGGTACTGCTCTTCCCCACAATGTGGGCAGGGAACGTGGAATCGCAAAAAGTGCTGAGATTCCTTCGCAGCACGCTCAATCTGGCAGGTTCCTCTGACTTTTGGTGTTGATCCGCGAATAGACTTGGGCCAGACAGACCCTTCAATGCGCTTATCTCCAAGAAATGTCGGGGATCCCTCTTTCTCTATATCTTCATCAAAGGCCGCCAGCTCGTCATAGCCCGCCACATCGACGGATTTCTCACGGTAGTTTTTCGCAGCCTTTCCACCGAGGCACCAGAATCCGCGCCCATTAGAGAAACGCTTCATACTGAGCGTGTTGTCACGGTGCTTTTTGCCATACCAGGGAGCAAGGGATAGCAGCGTTGGAATATCACGGATTGTGGGTTCGACATGAGACTTCATGAAGTTTTCAGCATCGCCGTCAGTTGGTAACCAGATAAGGGAGTTGCGCTGTTTATGCTGAATGAAATACGCATACACCCCGAGCAGCATTTTTGAATATCCAACGCGGGCAGACTTCACGACATTCACTTCCCGGATATAGTCGTTGCCCATCGCGTTCATTATTGCCCGCTGAAATGGCAGAGTTTCCCAGCGGCCTTCCTGGTAGGCAGACTCTTTCGGGAGATAGTAGTTATCGTCTGCCCATTCAACAGCTGTTTGCGGCTCTGGCCGGTACAGCGAACGGAGCCCCACGCTAGCAGAGTGCCGCAGCCCCTTAACCTGACTGTTCGATATATTCACTCAGCAACCCCGGTATCATTTCATCCAGCGCAGCTGCTTTGTTCATGGCCTTAATGATGTCCTTCTTGAGGAAATCAATATGTCGGTTCTCCAGCTCCGGGAACCGCCGCTGAACCGACAGAGGGATCCCATCGAGAATACTGGCAATTTCTCCGGCTATCCGCGACAGCACGAACGTGCAGAATGCGGTCTCCACCACTTCAGCGGACTCTTTTGCATTTTTAAGTTCCTGAGCGTCGGCCTGTGCCCGGGTCAGGCGATGACGTTCATATTCAATCGTTCCGGGATGAAGGTCTGACTCTGAAGCAATGCGCAGATCCTCAACCTCTTTCCGCAGTTTTTCATTCTCAATCGCCGCATCACGGGCACTGTACCATTCGATCGTGGCTGCAGAATCGTAGAGAACCTCATTCCCCTTACCGCCTCCGCGAGCAACGGGCATTCCCTGATCCTGCCAGTTCTGAATAGTTCGAACACTGACACCGAAAATCTCAGATAACCGTTTTTTGTTAACTTCCATGCTCACTCCGGGCGAAAAACAGAGAAAGGAAACGATAAATGGAAAATTACCGTTTTTAAGGCCTAATCGTTTCCTTTCTTTTGAGGGGGTGTTTCAAGTAAAAACAGAGAGATAACAGGAAGAAGAACGGAAACGGCAAAAACCAGAAAATTTTCATAAATAGCGAGAATCTGCGCGGACGCCGCCCCGTAACAGGTCGGATTTCCGGAAAGGACCCGCTAATGACAACTATTATCAATTACATAAATGCATGCACGAAAATAGCCATTTAGACGTCCAAATACTATCACTTACCATAACCATAATAGGGTTGACCAGAATGCCCCACCAGGCCACGTCCGGCTGTAATAATCAGGAATGACGCCCATAGTGCGGCGGGTTAAATCCCCAGTTCTTGGCATACAGCATTGCGCGCTACCATATGTTGCAACCAGATTCCTGAACCCGCCTCTCTATAGACATCATTATTATCTGCACTCAGTGAATGCCTGCTGTAAAGCCCTCAGTCAGCTACTTGGATAAAATATACGTTAATATTAAAGTTGGTATACTTAGCAATAAAGTTAAAACCAGGAATGTTATAGCCAGCTTCCTGTAACCCAATATAAACATGTAAACCGACTGTGCAAATAGCATCAGGCAGAGAACTGGTGATAGGCCAAGAAAAAAAGTTAATAACGGTGATGTGCTGAGGACTGACACTACCTTTCCCATCCTTGTAATAGGGGGTCAATGAATCAATAATGTACTATCGCAGACACGCCTGAAATCATCAAAAGCACAAGACATAAGATCGTTAGTTTTTTCATTCGAAGACCATATGCAATCATCATTAAGCTTAAGAAAAAAGTTGCTGATAAAAGACTGAGCATTAAAACGAAGTCATTGAGGTCTTCATTTAAGATAAACATATGCGTAATACTCTTTTATTGGGCTTATTAGGTATATGATAGCTTTCATCCCCATCATTTTCGATAAATTTCCACCTTCTAGTTTCTGCTAGCTACCTACTATACCTTATGTTGCTCAGTGGCTTAACCCAGAGGAAATTTGCCGCTGTTGCTCAATTTCACGGATGCCCGCAAAGTTATTGTTGCCCTTCTCGATGACGGCCAGCAGTGACTTAATCCACAAAACAGCCTGACAGTACGTCATTGCGCTGGCGGCAGCGGAACGATCATCGGCTGCGTCAGGTCTGCCGGTATCGGTGTGCATGGCGCTGGCACGTAAACGGTACGCGTACCCGAGCAGCCCGTCAGCAATATCAGCAGGAACAGGTAGATCACAGGTTTTTTCACGGCGGAGAATCTCCCGGTATTTGATTACGGTTTCTTCGGTACTGGTGTCGATCAAGGAGTTCAGCCTGTTAGCATGTTCTGCAACCTGATTGAACAGATTGAAGTTGAAAGCCTGAGCAGCGATAACCGTCCCCTGCAGGGTGTTGTCACTGCGCAGAACATCGTTATCACTCTTTAGCGTAGCAACGTCAGAGCGGCTGTTTGCCAGCAGGACACACAGCACAGCAACGACGATAATCACAACCACCAGCGCTATTGAGCGCCATGCAGTTTTGATATCAGCAAGGGTAATCACGACAGAAACAGAGCACGCTCCGCCTCACGCCGACGGGTCAGCCCATTCAGGACTTTTCCGCCAGCTTTATTCCAGCGTAGGAACTCATCGGCAGCGCCAGCGTAATCACCGGCGTTGAGTTTACGCAGCAGTGTCGATGTCGAAAGAGACTGTGCACCGAGGTTGTACGTAAACGACACCAGCGCATCGAATTGCCCTTGAGTCAACCCGACTTTAACCAAACGGGAAACGTCGTTTTCGCAGCTGACCAGTCCGGTCTTCAGTAGGCGCTCTGCCGTTTCCTGCTTGATAGTCATCCCGGCGCGGATTGGTTTTCCGTCGACAGGCTGAGTCCAGCCATAGCCTATCGTCCAAACGCCGACACTGTCCCGATAGGCTGTAAGCTTGCAGCCTTCAAACTCTTTGATCAGGCTAATGCCTTTATCACTGGTTTGCATTTTTCATCCCCGTCAGACGTTCCCAGAAATAAGTCAGAGCAACTGAACCCATCGCTCCGCTGATACCAGACGTAACCAGAATCATATAAAGGCTCAGACCGCTTTCCACGCTGATCAGACCACCGATTAACCCTGTAAATCCGGAAACTGCAATCTGTGCAAACGCGTTAATCCAGCTCCACGTGGCCTTGTTCTGCTTAACATCAATGAGGTATCGGACAAGACCACCCCAGCATGACAGAGCAAGGACGATCAGCCATGAAACTCCAGCAATGCTTTCTTTATCGTGCATACGTTTAGCCATTTCACCTCCGAAGGAACGGGGTGCTGTTTGTTTAGAGGAGAAGGAAGCCCGGAGAATATGACCGGACCTCGCGAATAAAAAACCCGGCGACAGGCCGGAAAGATGAGGGTACAGCAATATCGGCACTGCGGTCGAAGGAGCCCATTTTTATGCGGCTGAATGAAGGCAATCTATCTTC
This sequence comes from Enterobacter cloacae, assembly GCA_014169315.1. Classification (NCBI taxonomy): domain Bacteria; kingdom Pseudomonadati; phylum Pseudomonadota; class Gammaproteobacteria; order Enterobacterales; family Enterobacteriaceae; genus Enterobacter; species Enterobacter cloacae. Next base: position 2,901,216 of record AP022133.1, read on the forward strand.
AACTGGCTTGTTTAACACATGAAAATAATTAACAATTTATATAGTTGCAAACGGTTACCACTTAAATTAAATTGTCACCACTTTTTTTGTGGATATAAAACAGATAAGCGGACAAGCATTAAACTCATTCGTGCGGAGAAGGATGATGTCGTTTTCCGCATTTTTTTAGATTCCCACTACATCCTCCAACTCGATACGCCCTACTGAATACAGTTAGTAATACATATTCATCATGAGCATTTGCCGGCTAAGACATCCTCATGAATACGGGTGATTTTGGTGGTTTTTCAGTCGACAGAATCCTTGTTGTTACGATTCTGGCTGCCAGCTCTTTGTTTTCCAGCGATGGATGGACTAATCTCGAAGTGTACAAAAAACAAGCAGGAGGATGAGATGTACAACTCTATTTTGGTTCCAGTTGACATTTCCGAGGATCACCTGACGCATATGGTTATTCCTTACGTTCAGACACATGCCGTGCTTAATACAGCCAAAGTCCATTTTCTTACAGTTGTTCCTTCGCTTTCATTTTATTCGTCATTAGGTCTGGCATATTCAGCCGAAATGCCAAGCATTGGTGAAATACAGCAAATTGCTTTATCAACACTCGATGAGATTGTTAAACAATTCAGATTGCCTGCAGAAAAAATAGAGACACACGTAACAACCGGGTCACCTAAAGACCAAATACTCAAGTTCGCTCATAAAATTGGTGCAGATTTAATTATTATTGCCTCTCATCGTCCTGATATATCGACCTATCTGTTAGGTTCAAACGCTGCCGCTGTTGTGCGACACGCAAAATGCCCTGTTCTGGTTGTCAGGTAGAAATCCCAAGCCCGCGACATGCGTGCAAGGAGAAATGAAAAAAACACACTAAGCGAGACTATATGGTTTAGAGGCACCTCATACAACAAACCACCCGAAGTTAACTGGATTTTAACGAGATGCTTTTGGATGAGCGCTGAACCCAAAGGCCAGTATTTTCACACAGCAATTTTGCGAAAAGCAGCGCCCATTAAAAATGCAGGTGCTTTTCAGTCACTCGGGGGAACCCCATCATCGCAGACCGAAAAGCTTTAACTGGAGCGGGCAGCGGGAATCGAACCCGCATCATCAGCTTGGAAGGCTGAGGTAATAGCCATTATACGATGCCCGCATTATGGTGCCGACTACCGGAATCGAACTGGTGACCTACTGATTACAAGTCAGTTGCTCTACCTACTGAGCTAAGTCGGCATTGGTCCGCCACCGGGGCCTCGAACCTCGTACTACAACATTATGTTGCCGCTCTTCCCGATGAGCTAGTGGCGGACTGGTGGCCCTTGTTGGGTTTGAACCGACGACCGGGAAATTATGAGTCGCACGCTCTAACCACCGAGCTAAAGGGCCGGCAGCGGGATGATACATAAGTCAAACTAACCATGCAATATACATGGTTTCTTATTTGTATCATGGCCTTATTGAGATCGACGATATGACAGGGGTACTGGTGCAATGCACCTTCGCGAATACCCCTGTCGTATCGCCGGATAACAAAAAACCCCGGCAGGCGGGGTTTAGAGTTTTTTCAAATTGTCGCTTTACATCGCTGCCATCGTGGCGCAGCTCTGCCAAGCATGAAATGATTATCTGATTTTCTGGCCCATTTTCAACATCATTCAGATTAAATAGCACTTTTTGCTAAATAAATTTTGATCATGAACTTTCTTTCAGGCTGTTCCGCGCTGACAAAAAAACCTTCGCCCTGAAGATTTCCAGACACCAGCGCACCCGCTTTCTGGCCTCAGAATCAGTTAACCACGGGGCCAGGCTTTGCAGTTCTCTGGTGATGTCTGATATTTTTTTCCTGGTGGTGTAATACTGTCGGCCAACGATGTAAACCGGATCCTTCAAATCGAACGCCTGCAGCACTACGCACTCCATAAATTCAGCGTCATCACTGCTAATAGCCTCGTCAATAATGCTGGCCGGCGGTTCAGGCCAAAGAATTGCGCGCGCCCGTTTCATTGCCAGCTCACCACGAAACCCTTCTTCTCTCGCCTGGTTCAACGCTGCGGTAAACCGCTCAAGCGCTTTATCTGACCAGTTCTTTCCTCTGATTACGTTCCAGCATGAGTGCCCGCATGGTTTCGCCGGTGCTGTACCACCGCGGACGCATTCCCCCCACACGGTAAGCAGCGATTTAATCCACCCGGACTGAATATCAGTCAGGAGAATACTTTTCCCAAGCCAGCTCTTACGCGGTGCCATTGCTGTTTTCCCCAGCCCTTCAAAATACTGGCGTTTCTGGCGTGGTGTCATTTCATGTCCTCAATAATTATCATTCCAGTTTCGCCCCATAGTTTTGATGTCCGGGCGTCCCAAATGTGGGAATCATCCTCAAACAAAGCGTCCAGCAGCGATTTTGTTAAGTTGTCCAGATCGGGTTTGGTCTGATGCGGTTGGCCGTCCATTGCTGCGCGCTTTTTCTTGCTCCAGCTTTTTGGCATTGGCAGAACGTAGGTGATGTGGGCTCCACACTCCGGAACGCGGATATCATGCAAACGCGCTTCATCGCAAAACATGCGGTAACGCATCACTGGCGGCCGCTGCTTCCATTTATCAGCACGAGTCATGCGGGGTTTGCCGATGGGGGTAATGACATATTTAGCCATGCAGTGTCTCCTGAATACGTGAACCAATCCAGCGCATAACCGGTACAGCCATGCTGTTGCCGATCGCCTTATAGCGCGGACCATCGGCAGCCAGGCGGTAGGCCTGTTCTGCTGTCAGTTCTGGTCGGTGATGGTGCAGGTATACATATTCTTCTGCGGTAAGTTGCTTATGTTTTTGTGTTGGGATCAGGGTGTGATTATCAGGGAGTCCCTGCAAACGTTCGCATTCAACTGGAGTAAGACGGCGAACAACCATATTTGTAATGACAGCGGGATATCCCTGCCCGGCTTTACCGCCTCCCGTGGATAGAGCTCCAGTAATTTGCCCATCACCGTTCTGAAGTCTTACTTCTCCCCGGTCATTTTCTGCAAAGGCATATGCCACGCCATGACGATCTGTGGAGGTAAGGCATGGTGAAATCTGTTTCGGTGGCTCTGTAGAATTTCCGCCATTCTCTGGCACTCGGCCAATCCAATTACCAGGAATTCCATATGCTATTGCTGGGGGAGATCCAGCATTCTGGTTGCTGACTTTGCTATTCCCAACCCTTAGGGTCGGCGAAATTTCTGCTGAGGCATCATGGCCGCTATCCTTGGAGCTGAACGCGATAACCGCGTTTTCCTGCCCGTGATTGCGGCCCAGGGTGTGAGCCATATCTGCGAGCGTATCTGGATCCTGAGTACCATGAATGGCGTAGGTTTGAAGAGTCACATCCATGCTGTCATTAGATTTAGCAAGCAGAGTTCTGCTGACGTCGGAATAAGTCACGGCTAAATCGGTCGCATCTTTATGATCGCGCGCTTTTACGGTTGATGCCGTCTCGTCACTTGCATAATCTCCGAATGCACGCATACGGAACGCCCCAACGATCCCGCTGCCCCGCTGACTGAATATTTCCTGGTTACTCGCACCAATCCCGCCTGTATTGAATGACTGGTTCAGCGTTGGATGTGGATTATGTTCCCCATCCCAGTGACTACCGTTAGCAATGCGATAGCCAGCATTTGGGGTAACGATTTGCCTCGTTTTTCTGCTCGGCGGAGTATTCCGGCGCAGGCCTTCTGACTCAAAAAGAACTTTTGCGGGATCGATATCCCTTCGAGCTGTTGTGACAACAAACACACGCCTGCGTCGTTGGGCCACTCCGAAAAATTGAGCATCGAGCACTCGCCATGCAATAGCTCTTTCTGGTCCCAGCACATAACCAGCGTTTGCCCATCGCTTCCCTGGTGATTCCAGCGCGCAGCTTTCGCCGGCAAGCCCTGCAAGAAAACATCCGAAAGCGTTATCTTTGCTGCTGAACACGCCGGGGACGTTTTCCCAGACGACGATGACGGGAGGTTTTCCCTGTTCTCTTCGTTTTTCATCAATGACATTTACCAGTTCAACAAAGGCCAAAGTTAACTGGCCGCGTTCGTCAGCCAGCCCATTACGTAAACCCGCAACGCTGAATGCCTGGCAAGGGGTTCCCCCCACCAGCACATCGGGCGCTTCGATTTTTCCGGCACGAATTGCCGAGGTGAGTTTTGTCATATCCCCCAGATTAGTGATGTCCGGCCAGCGATACGCCAGGACGGCAGATGGGAATTTTTCTATCTCTGCAAACCATGCTGGCTGCCAACCCAGACAATGCCATGCCACACTGGCGGCCTCGATGCCGCTGCAGACCGAACCGTAGCGAATTGGATTACGCATCGGCTGGTTCTCCCAGCAGATAGAGCACCTGCTCCAGCAGTTGCGACTCGGTACCGAAGTTTTTTTCCCATTGCTTACGACCAGCATGAATCGCCACACCATAACCGCCGTTGCGATGGTGTGGATGACAAAGGGGAATTGATTTTCGATGGTCAGCACGCAGCCCTACACCCTGCCCTGTCCGGATATGGTGAATTTCGGCTGGCGTTTCGCCCAGATTCAGATTCCTACACACGATGCGGCCCAATCCGGCCACGCGTGAAAGATGGATGCGATCTGCTTTTTTCATGCTGGGCCACCAGCATAAGCAGAAACACCGCGCACGAACAGGCGGTGTGAGTGATTTTGGGTAATGCTCTGCGCCATTTTGATTCCTCAGGTTGGCGCAGTAATCAGTGGGTGTTCAGCCCGTTTGATTATTATAAATCAACACTTACGGCTTGAGAACCTTAAGTGCTTCCGGCAGGGAGTTTAAGTTGATAATACGCTCATCATCACTAATAACCTGGGCTGAAAGCCTATTTCCTTCACGGCGTACCAAAGTGCGCAAAGCATTACTGGTTACCAGATAGTCCATTATTTCACCATCACACAGGCATAAAACCAGCATTCCGTCTTTCGTTAGACTGGCAGCAAATTCATTTAATTTCATTGGTACATCCCTAAAAATGGTTTTCCCCTTGCGGGGCTGTCCTTTTTCTCCCTGCGCACTAATTTCATTAAAGGTTCCACTAACCAGACGTCTAACCGATCGGCTATCAAGACACAGGAATCATGTTCGATCTGCTATATCACCGGCCTGTTGTCAGTATCTGTTACACAGTTAAGGAGATGCGTTACGACACCCATAACCATCGTATAATCCAGCGCATCCCCTTCAATAGCCTCCCTATCCTGTGTGATAAGTGCTTTTCCCTGAACAGATGCGAAGTCCATCCTTCCGCAGAACGAGATCAGAACGGTGTCGCCAACTTCAGGCTTTCTGGCAATGTTGACGATCGCATAGCCAGCTGATGTTTCGATCGTGCGGTAATTACCGTCGTAGCCGCAAAGGCGAGTAATGGTGAGAGTCTGCTCAGTGCGATCTGTTGCCGGAGATGGAAAACCCATAACGCCTCCTCAAATAACTGTATATTTATGGGTCTTCCCCGATCATGGTGGGAAGGCTCAGAACGCCATATTCAGCTTTCCGTAGTGGAACATCACCCCCAGTTTAAAGCGCTCCCGGTTTCGGTATCCCCTGGCTTTTATCCTCAGCAGCCTGATCTTGCTGTTAAGTGCCTCCGCATTTCCGTTTGAGACACTGTGTCGCATCGCATTCAGGATCCCGTACAGCCTTTTTCCTATCGTTTTCGCGGCATTTTTCATCATGGGAACGTCACTGTTAGCCGCCAGCGCCAACCATCTCTGCCAGTCACTCCGTCTTTCCTCGCTCCATGGCCTGTTCCAGATATCCTTTGCCAGCTCTTTCAGCGCCCAGCACTGGCTCGTCAGCTTCATCTGTGCACGCAGCCACATCAGCTTTTCCTGCCGGGATTCGGTCATCCACTTATCGCTGTACTGCCACAGGAAGCGGGTTCCTTTTGCCTGGTGTCGGCTTTCAACAGGGAGGTGCGGATGTTCATTCTGACGGGTTTTATCAACTACCTCGCCCAGTTGCTTCGCCACATGGAAGCGGTCAAAGGCGATTTTCTCAACCGCACTGGGTAAGTGGATACGCGCTGCTCTTATATAGCCCGCGTTCATGTCCATTGAGAGCGTTTTGATAGCCAGCAACTGCCCATCAGTGAGCGTGCGAAGATAGCCGGCAAGACTCTCTGTGCCGCGATCATCCGTTAAGGCCAGCGCCCGACCATCGCGATCGGAGATCACCGTTATGTAACGATGTCCTTTTTTAAAGGCGACCTCATCCACATTCATATGACGGGCGGATAATGGCTTTTTTATCCGGGCAAGACCTCGCTTAACTGCCCGGGTCATAATGCCGTCAACCGCATTCCAACTGAGCTTAAGTTGCTTCCTGACAGCATCAACGGTGCTGATTTTCAGCCATGAGAGAACGAACGATTCGAATAGCAACGTATACCGGCTTCCGGGGCCAGCCCACGGAACAGGCAACGTCAGGCAGCCATGCTCCGGACACATAATTCGTGGAACATCGGCTTCAACAATAGTGGTGAACTGGCAGGTATCAAGATGGCGCCATTTACGATGACGGTGATCGTGAACAGAACAGGATTTACCGCAGGTCGGACAGGCTAGCCGGGTGTTTTCAGCGATCTCAATAGTGACAGTAACAGAACCGGCATTTTCATCGAGAGAAAGGGACTTTACCTGCCACGGATCGGACAGGTTGAGAATATGAGCGTAGAGGGACTTTTCGTCCATGGCGGTGACCTCTGGCGATTAAATACACCATTATCATGCCTTCAGCCACCACAACAAGGGAAGACCCATATTTATACACTATAAAGCAGATATTGAATGTTCAGCATACGAGGAGTGTTTATTATGTGAGCAGACTCGCAACCCTGCCAGTCTGCCCCGCGGGATTAACAAAAACCGTCAGATTTTGTGATGCAGATAATCACCAAGACGGGAGAAAAAGCCACCTTTATCAACCGCTTCCAGCGTTACCAGCGGCCAGTGCGCGACCACTTTGTCACGGTCGTACAGCTGGATCTCCCCTACCCGCTGATGGGCAGCAATCGGCGCTTCCAGCTCTTTTTTATCCAGAACGTATTTTGCCTTAATGTTTGGCACTTCCGCTTTAGGTAAGGCCAGCCAGAAGTCCTGGTCGGTTCCCAGCTTTATCTGCTCTTTGTTACCGTACCAGATACGCTCCGTCCCCACCTTTTTACCCTTGTGCAGGATCTGCACGGTATCAAAGTTCTGTTGACCCCAGTGCAGTAATTTACGCGCCTGATCTTCACGCCCTTTCGGGCTGTCCGCCCCCATCACCACCGCAATTAAACGACGCTGGCCGTCAACCGCTGAAGCAATCAGGTTAAAACCGGCTCCCGACGTGTGACCCGTTTTCAGGCCGTCCACGTTCATGGTTTTCTCCCACAGCAAACCGTTACGGTTTTGCTGGGTGATCCCGTTCCAGGTGAGGCTCTTTTCGCTGTACATATGGTAGAACTCAGGTTCACCGTGAATGATGGCCCGGGACAGCACAGCCAGGTCATAAGCAGAACTGTGTTGTCCTGGTGCATCCAGACCGTGCACAGTTTCAAAGTGCGTATCGCGCAGGTTCAACTTTTGCACATAGTCATTCATCATGTTCACAAACTGCGGTTGACCACCCGCCACATGATCCGCCAGCGCCACGCAGGCATCGTTACCGGAGTCAACAATCAGGCCGCGGCTCAGGTCGCGTACGGAAACGCGATCGCCAGGCTTCAGGAACATCAGCGATGAACCGTCAAAGACCGGATTACCTTTTGCCCACGCGTCATGGCCTACGGTGACGATGTCATCAGGACTAATACGATGACTATCAATGGCGCGGTCAACGACATAGCCCGTCATCAGCTTAGTGAGACTCGCCGGGTTGCGTTGTTGGTGTTCGTTGCCCGCCGTTAAGATCTGACCAGTGGTGTAATCCATCAGCACCCAGGATCCAGCCTGGATGGCCGGAGGCTGCGGAGCAAAATCCAGCGGTTCAGCAGCCAGCGCAGATGAGATACTCGAAGCGAGTAAAGAAACAGCAATAAACAGACGGCGTTTCAACGGTATATCCTCAGGTCATTAAAAATCGTTGACCTTTTTACGGGAGTTCTGATGTCGTTACCTGCCTTAATTGCAAAAAAATGTGACAGAGCGCGGATTTTTCTCTGAAGCAGCGCCGCAAATTTGAGAGCCGTCGGCGCTTTTTATTCGGCCTGGCTACCACAATCGTTTACCATGGTGGCGTCTATTTTTAACAGGATGGTATTACTGGTGTCTGATTCTGCCGCGCGCCCAACATTTTTATTCCACGATTACGAAACCTTTGGCACCCATCCGGCGCTGGACAGACCGGCGCAATTTGCCGCCATCCGTACTGACGACGAGTTCAACATCATTGGCGAGCCAGAGGTGTTTTACTGCAAACCCGCCGATGACTACCTGCCGCAACCCGGCGCGGTCATGGTCACCGGGATCACACCTCAGGAAGCGCGGGAAAAAGGGGTTAACGAGGCGGAGTTCGCCCGCCGTATCCACGACCTGTTTACCGTCCCGAATACCTGCGTCGTGGGATATAACAACATTCGTTTTGATGACGAAGTGACGAGGAATATTTTCTATCGCAACTTCTTCGATCCGTATGCGTGGAGCTGGCAGAACCGCAATTCACGCTGGGATTTGCTGGACATTATGCGAGCCTGTTACGCGCTGCGCCCGGAAGGGATCAACTGGCCAGAAAATGACGAGGGGCTGCCGAGCTTCAGGCTGGAACATCTGACGCGCGCCAACGGAATTGAGCACAGCAATGCCCACGATGCAATGGCAGACGTGTATGCCACCATTGCAATGGCGAAGCTGGTGAAAACCGCTCAGCCACGGCTGTTTGACTACCTGTTGAGCCACCGCAGCAAGCAGAAACTCACCACCCTGATCGACGTGCCGCAAATGAAACCGCTGGTGCATATTTCCGGCATGTTCGGCGCATGGCGCGGCAATACCAGTTGGGTGGCTCCGCTTGCCTGGCATCCTGACAACCGTAATGCCGTCATCATGGTGGATCTGGCCGGGGATATCTCACCCCTGCTGGAGCTTGACAGCGATACGCTGCGCGAGCGGCTCTATACCCCGAAAAATGAGCTGGGTGACCTGCCCGCCGTACCGGTAAAACTGGTGCATATCAACAAATGTCCGGTGCTGGCGCAGGCCAATACGCTGCGTCCGGAAGATGCCGACCGGCTGGGTATCAACCGTCAGCACTGTCTCGATAACCTTAAAGTGCTGCGCGACAACCCGCAGGTACGGGAAAAAGTGGTGGCTATCTTCGCGGACGCAGAACCGTTTGTGCCGTCTGACAATATCGATGCGCAACTCTATAACGGTTTCTTCAGTGATGCCGACCGTGCAGCCATGAACATCGTACTGCAAACCGAGCCACGAAATTTACCGGCGCTCGATATCACCTTTGCCGATAAACGTATCGACAAACTGATGTTTAATTACCGGGCGCGTAATTATCCCGGTACGCTGGATGAAGTGGAGCAAGAGCGCTGGCTGCAGCATCGTCGTAACGTCTTTACCCCGGAATTTCTCAATCGCCTTGCCCAGGAGCTGGAGATGCTGTACGGCCAGTACGAAGGGGATGCGGAAAAGCAGGCGCTGTTGAAAGCCCTGTTCCAGTACGCGCAGGAGATAGTCTGAATTGTCGATATAAAAAAACCGGAGGCGATGGTCTCCGGTTTTTTTTGTCCGATGACGTTATATTACGCGACGTCTTCGTACTGAGGTACCGGGTTACGGAAGCTTCTGGTTACGCATGCCAGGTAAACCAGACCAATGCCGCCCCAGATCAGACCCAGAATCATCGAACTTTCTTCCAGGTTAATCCACAACGCACCAACCGTCAGCGCACCACACACTGGCAGCACCAGATAGTTGAAGTGGTCCTTCAGCGTCTTGTTACGCTTCTCACGGATCCAGAACTGAGAGATCACGGAGAGGTTAACGAAGGTAAATGCCACCAGCGCACCAAAGTTAATCAGCGCCGTTGCGGTGACCAGGTCAAATTTAATCGCCAGCAGTGCAATTGCGCCAACCAGCAGCACGTTCCACGCAGGGGTACGCCATTTCGGATGAACATAACCGAAGAAGCGCGTCGGGAACACGCCGTCACGACCCATTACGTACATCAGGCGAGAAACACCCGCGTGTGCCGCCATGCCGGATGCCAGAACGGTCACGCTGGAGAAAATCAGCACGCCCCACTGGAAGGTTTTACCTGCAACATACAGCATGATTTCAGGCTGTGACGCATCCGGATCTTTAAAGCGTGAGATGTCCGGGAAGTACAGCTGCAGGAAGTAAGAAGCACCAATAAAGATCAGGCCGCCAATCAGCGCAGTCAGGAAAATCGCTTTCGGGATCACGCGCTCTGCATCTTTCGTCTCTTCAGACAGAGAAGAGATGCCGTCGAAGCCCAGGAACGAGAAGCACAGGATAGTCGCACCGGTGATCATCGGCACAACGTGCGCACCTTCGGACCAGAACGGACGCGTGCTGGTCAGCGTACCTGCGCCTTCACCGTGCATTACACCGTAAATGATCAGGCCGACGATAACTGAAACGATACCCATCTGCAGGATAACAATCAGGGTGTTGAAGTTAGCCACGGTCTTGATGCTGCGCAGGTTAGAGATGGTCATAAAGGCCACCAGCGCCACAACGAAGATCCACGACGGTACGGAAGGTACCAGCGCTTCAAAGTAAATTTTCGCCAGCAGAATGTTGATCATCGGCATGAACAGGTAGTCCAGCAGAGATGACCAGCCCACCATAAAGCCAACCGCCGGGCTAATGGATTTCTGAGCATAGGTGTAGGCAGAGCCTGCAGACGGGAAACGGCGAACCAGTTTACCGTAGCTCAGCGCTGTAAAGAGAATGGCGACCAGCGCAAAGGCATACGCCGTTGCAACGTGACCGTCAGTAAGGCCAGATACGATACCGAATGTATCGAACAGCGTCATTGGTTGCATATAGGCAAGACCCATCATAACAACCGGAATCAACGTAAGTGTTTTACGTAATTCCACGCGAGAGGTTTTTGGAGTTGCGTTATGCGACATCGTTAATCTCCTTTACGGTGATAACCGCCACGTAAGCGAAAAATTGCCCCATTTTCTGTATTCCTCAGCGACAACAACTGTCGGATTTTAGTAAATATCTATCCGGTACGAAGCCCGGCCTCTTGGTTTTTTAGTTTCGTTTCGTACATGCAAAAAAAAATAACCGACGCCTTTTATATCGTCGATTATTCATTTGTTTGCAGCCGCGGCATTTTGCCCTATTCCAGACACAAAAGGCAATAGATAGAGAAACCTATCAATAATTTCCCGCATCTAACTGGTTGATTTTTCAGCAGCGCCGGGAGTGTAAACGGCTGCGATAGCACTATTTGCTAAAATTTCATCTCGCCACCAGGCGCTGGCAAGCCCTGCCGTTTGTTCATTCCAGCCAACCCAGACCGACTCATTACTGCTTTGAGCAAGTACCTGTTTTTCAACAAGCGCACCGCTGTCAATAAACCGCTGCGCCAGATAGCGCGGCAAATAGCCGCAGCCCAGCCCGCTTATTTGCAGCTCCAGCTTGGTTTTAAAATCGAAAACGGTAATCGCCTCCTGCTCGTCGAGCAGTTGCGAAGAGATGGCACACTCTGGCCGTGAGCTGTCGCCCACCACAATGGCACGATACCCCTTAAGGATACGTCGATTAATGGGCTCAGGCTCCTGGGCCAGAGGGTGATGAGGCGCGACAACAAAAACCTGCTCCAGCAGGCCCAGACGGGCAAAACCAAAATCGCTCAGTTGGGGAGGTTCACGTAATGCCCCGACGATGATGTCCGCCCGCCCCTGCGTTAAGGCATCCCACGAGCCGCCCAGCACACCATTAATGAAAATCAACCGGGTCACGCTATGGCGCTGATAGAACGCCTCAATCAGCGGCGTCAGGAGGGAAAACGGAAAGGTATCATCCACGCCAATCACCAGCTCGTTCTCCCAGCCCTGATGGAGCTTAACGGCCTGTTTTTCCAGTTCGCGAACGGTGTGGAGAACTTCACGCCCTTTTTCCAGAAGCATCTGCCCGGTGCGGGTAAAACGTGCGCGGTGTCCGGAGCGATCGAGAAGCTGGATATTGAGATCGCTTTCCAGTTTATGAACGGTGTAACTCAGCGCGGAAGGGGTTTTGTAGAGCTTCGCTGAGGCCGCCGCAAAGCTCCCCTCTTTTTCCAGTGCATCCAGAATAATCAGAACATCCAGCAGCGGTTTCATGTTCGCCCCCCTCCGGCATGCGATCGTCTCCGCTGATGGCATTATTCCATTGGCATCACCAGCGGGTCGGGATACTGGTACTCAAATCCCAGTTCATGACAAATGCGATTACCATCAATAATTTTGCCTTTACCTTCGCCTTTAGCATCGCCAAACACTGGCGGAGCCAAACCTAACTGACGCGCCATCAGCGGATAAAACGTGCTACGCGCTGGATGAGAAGGCGCACATATATTATAGATGTGCCCACCTTTTGGAGCCTGTAAGAGTAGCTCAATTGCGCCGATAACGTCGTCAAGATGCACGAGATTGACGCCATGTTGTCCGTCAGGGGCTGACTTCCCGGCAAAAAAACGTCCCGGATGTCGTCCCGGGCCAACCAGCCCTGCCAGACGCACAATATCAACCTGAGTACCGGGAAGATTGTGCAGCCAGTCTTCCAGCTCTTTAAGCACCTGGCCACTCGCCGTCACCGGACGGCGTACGGTGGTCTCCTTTACAAGACCATCAACATCACCGTAGACCGATGTCGAGCTGGTAAAAATAATACGCGGGATATGGTGCGCCAGCGCACTGTCGACAATCTCCTGCATTGCCTGCAGATAGAATGACTCACCCGGGCCACTGCGTCGTGCCGGTAAGGTAATGACCAGCGCATCGACGTTCATCAGCGCGTCAAGATCGTCAGCATCACATACCAGTTCAGGCTCAAGCCGCAGCTCGATGCCATCAATACCGCACATGCGTGCCGCTTCCACCCCATCCGCTGTGGTTTTACTCCCGGTCACTTGCCAGCCTTTCGTGGCTAATGACATCGCCAGCGGCATTCCCAACCATCCTAAACCGACAATCGCGACCTTTTTCATGCGAATTCTCCTGACTCTCAACCACCTGTATTAAGGCTACGCCAGCACTGAGGAACACACAATTTATAGCATCAATATGAAATGAATTAATGATCAAAAAAACCCCTTGCAATATGGCGTACAAGTGGTTTAGGTTAAAAGACATCAAATGAATAAGCATTCATCGAGAATTTATATGACACGCGTTCAATTTAAACACCACCATCATCACCATCATCCTGACTAGTCTTTCAGGCGATGTGTGCTGGAAGACAGTTAGATCTTCCAGTGGTGCATGAACGCATGAGAAAGCCCCCGGAAGATCTTCTTCCGGGGGCTTTTTTTTGGACCGAATTCAGACAGGTTAAAACAGGTTAACGAGGAACACAGAATGTTAGATAACTCACGTTTACGCATAGCTATTCAAAAATCAGGCCGTTTGAGTGACGATTCACGCGAACTGCTGGCCCGCTGCGGGATTAAAATTAACCTGCACACTCAGCGCCTGATTGCACTGGCTGAAAATATGCCCATCGACATTCTGCGCGTGCGTGATGACGATATCCCGGGGCTGGTGATGGATGGCGTTGTTGACCTCGGCATTATCGGCGAAAACGTGCTGGAAGAAGAGTTACTGACTCGCCGTGCCCAGGGTGAGGATCCGCGTTACTTTACCCTGCGTCGTCTGGATTTCGGCGGCTGCCGCCTGTCGCTGGCCACACCGGTCGATGAAGCCTGGGATGGCCCGGTCGCGCTGAACGGTAAGCGTATTGCCACCTCTTACCCGCACCTGCTGAAGCGTTATCTGGATCAGAAAGGCGTGCAGTTTAAATCCTGCCTGCTGAACGGTTCTGTTGAAGTAGCGCCGCGCGCGGGTCTGGCTGACGCTATCTGTGACCTCGTCTCTACCGGTGCCACGCTGGAAGCGAACGGCCTGCGCGAAGTAGAAGTGATTTATCGCTCTAAAGCCTGTCTTATCCAGCGCGATGGCGAAATGGCCGATGCCAAACAGCAGTTGATCGACAAACTGCTGACCCGTATTCAGGGCGTCATTCAGGCTCGCGAATCTAAATACATCATGATGCACGCGCCTACCGAGCGTCTGGATGAAGTGATTGCCCTGCTGCCAGGCGCTGAGCGCCCCACTATTCTGCCACTGGCGGGCGATCAGCAGCGCGTGGCAATGCACATGGTGAGTAGCGAAACCCTGTTCTGGGAAACAATGGAAAAACTGAAGGCACTGGGCGCAAGCTCCATTCTGGTGCTGCCAATTGAGAAGATGATGGAGTAACGGCCATGAGCTTTAACACAATCATCGACTGGAATAATTGTACCGAAGAGCAGCAAAGTGAGTTGCTGATGCGCCCGGCGATCTCCGCCTCTGAGAGCATCACCCGCACCGTAGCGGAGATCCTCAATAACGTCAAAGCCCGGGGTGACGATGCGCTGCGTGAGTACAGCGCGAAGTTTGATAAAACCGAGGTTGGTGCGTTAAAGATCACAGAACAGGAAATGGCAGACGCCAGTAACCGTCTCGGAGATGAGATTAAGCAGGCAATGGCCGTCGCGGTGAAAAACATCGACACCTTCCATACCGCGCAAAAATTGCAGACGGTGGATGTGGAAACCCTGCCGGGCGTGCGCTGCCAGCAGGTCACGCGCCCGGTGGCATCTGTCGGCCTGTATATTCCCGGCGGTTCTGCGCCACTGTTTTCTACGGTATTAATGCTGGCAACCCCGGCGCGTATCGCCGGTTGCCAGAACGTGGTGCTCTGCTCCCCACCACCGATTGCCGATGAAATTCTGTATGCCGCAAAGCTCTGCGGCGTGCAGGAGGTCTTTAAAGTGGGTGGCGCGCAGGCGATTTCCGCGCTGGCATTTGGCACCGAATCGATTCCTAAGGTCGACAAAATTTTCGGCCCGGGCAATGCCTTTGTGACCGAAGCCAAGCGCCAGGTCAGCCAACGGCTGGACGGCGCAGCCATTGACATGCCTGCCGGCCCGTCGGAAGTGCTGGTGATTGCCGACAGCGGTGCAACACCGGACTTCGTGGCCTCTGACCTGCTCTCCCAGGCAGAACACGGCCCGGATTCGCAGGTGATTTTACTGACGCCAGATGCCGATATGGCAAAACGCGTGGGTGAAGCGGTAGAACGTCAGCTCGCGGATCTGCCGCGCGCCGAAACGGCACGCCAGGCGCTATCCGCCAGCCGCCTGATTGTGGCTCGCGATATTGCCCAGTGTATTACCATTTCTAACCAGTACGGTCCGGAACACCTGATCATTCAGACCCGCAACGCGCGTGACCTGGTGGACGGTATTACCAGCGCTGGCTCGGTGTTCCTGGGTGACTGGTCGCCGGAATCCGCGGGGGATTACGCCTCCGGAACCAACCACGTTCTGCCGACTTACGGCTATACCTCCACATGCTCAAGCCTCGGTCTGGCGGATTTCCAGAAACGCATGACCGTGCAGGAGCTGTCTCGTGAAGGATTTGCCGCTCTGGCTTCCACCATTGAAACCCTGGCAGCAGCCGAACGACTGACCGCCCACAAAAACGCCGTGACGCTGCGTGTTGCAGCCCTGAAGGAGCAAGCATGAACATTGAAGAATTAGCCCGCGAAAATGTCCGTCGACTGACTCCTTATCAGTCTGCTCGTCGCCTGGGGGGGAAAGGTGATGTCTGGCTGAATGCCAACGAATTCCCGACGGCAGTGCAATTTGAGCTGTCACAGCAAACGCTGAACCGTTATCCGGAATGTCAGCCAAAAGCCGTGATTGAAAACTACGCGCAATACGCGGGCGTGAAGCCTGAGCAGGTACTGGTCAGCCGTGGGGCCGATGAAGGGATTGAGCTGTTGATCCGTGCCTTCTGCGAGCCGGGTAAAGATGCAGTCATGTACTGCCAGCCAACCTACGGGATGTATGGCGTCAGCGCTGAAACCTTTGGTGTGACGTGCCGCAACATACTGTCGCTGGACGACTGGCAGCTCGATCTCCAGAGCATCGCCGATAATCTCGACGGCGTGAAAGTGGTGTTTGTCTGCAGCCCAAATAACCCAACCGGACAGATTATCAAGGCGCAGGATATCCGCACCTTGCTGGAGATGACTCGCGGTAAAGCGCTGGTTGTGGCTGACGAAGCCTATATTGAGTTCTGCCCGCAGGCCACGCTGGCAGGCTGGCTCGCAGAGTACCCACACCTGGTGGTACTGCGTACCTTATCAAAAGCGTTTGCCCTCGCAGGCCTGCGCTGCGGGTTTACGCTGGCAAATCAAGAGGTCATCGACCTGCTGCTGAAAGTGATCGCCCCGTATCCACTCTCTACACCGGTAGCCGATATCGCTGCACAGGCGCTGGCTCCGCAGGGCATCGACGCCATGCGCGAACGCGTGGCGCAGATCCTGGAAGAGCGTCAGTATCTGGTGAGCGCCCTGAAAGCGATCCCCTGCGTTGAGCAGGTATTCGACTCTGAAACCAACTACATCCTGGTGCGCTTTACCGCGTCCAGCGCCGTGTTTAAATCTTTGTGGGATCAGGGCATTATCTTACGAGACCAAAATAAACAACCATCCTTAAGCGGCTGCTTGCGTATTACCGTGGGCACCCGTGCAGAGAGCCAGCGTGTTATTGACGCCCTGAAAGCGGAGAAAGTATGAGTCAGAAGTATCTCTTTATCGATCGTGACGGCACTATTATTGCCGAGCCACCAACCGACTTTCAGGTCGATCGTTTCGACAAACTGGCTTTTGAACCCGACGTGATCCCGGTACTGCTCAGGTTACAGAAGGCCGAGTTTAAGCTGGTGATGATCACCAACCAGGACGGACTGGGCACGGACAGTTTCCCACAGGTGGATTTTGACGGCCCGCATAACCTGATGATGCAGGTACTCTCCTCTCAGGGCGTGATGTTTGATGAGGTGCTGATCTGTCCACACATGCCAGCCGATGAGTGCGACTGTCGTAAACCGAAAGTGAAGATGGTTGAGCGTTATCTGGTGGAAGAGCTGCTTGATAAAGCGAATAGCTATGTCATCGGCGACCGCGCTACCGACATTACGCTTGCCGAAAACATGGGAATTCCCGGCCTGCGCTACAACCGCACCGACCTTAACTGGGCGAAGATTGGCGAGCAGTTAACCAAACGTGACCGTTACTCGCACGTTGAACGCAACACCAAAGAGACACAAATCGACGTTAAGGTCTGGCTGGATCGCGAAGGTGGCAGCAAAATCCACACCGGCGTTGGCTTCTTTGATCACATGCTGGATCAGATTGCCACCCACGGCGGCTTCCGCATGGACATTACCGTCAAAGGTGACCTCTATATTGACGATCACCATACCGTGGAAGATACCGGTCTGGCGCTGGGAGAAGCACTGAAGCTGGCCCTGGGCGACAAGCGCGGCATCAACCGTTTTGGTTTTGTCCTGCCGATGGATGAGTGTCTGGCACGCTGCGCGATGGATATCTCTGGCCGTCCGCACCTGGAATACAAGGCAGATTTCACCTACCAGCGCGTCGGCGATCTGAGTACCGAAATGGTTGAGCACTTCTTCCGTTCCCTGTCTTACACCATGGGCCTGACGCTGCACCTGAAAACCAAAGGCAAGAACGACCACCACCGGGTGGAGAGTCTGTTCAAAGCCTTTGGCCGTACTCTGCGCCAGGCGATCCGTGTGGAAGGTGACGCCCTGCCCTCATCGAAAGGAGTGCTGTAATGAATGTGGTGATTCTGGATACCGGATGCGCCAACCTGAATTCCGTGAAGTCGGCCATTACACGCCATGGCTATGCGCCAGCGGTGAGCCGTGACCCGGATGTGGTGCTGCGTGCAGACAAGCTCTTCTTACCCGGCGTGGGTACCGCGCAGGCGGCGATGGATCAGATCCATGCGCGCGGGTTGGTTGATCTCATCAAAGCCTGTACCCAACCGGTGCTTGGCATTTGCTTAGGGATGCAGTTACTGGGCCGCCGCAGTGAAGAGACCAACGGCGTCGACCTGCTCGGGATTATTGACGAAGACGTGCCCAAAATGGCCGATCACGGTCTTCCTCTGCCCCACATGGGCTGGAACCGCGTTTACGCAAAAGCGGGCGACAGGCTGTTTCGCGGTATCGAAGACGGGGCTTATTTTTACTTCGTCCACAGCTATGCCATGCCGGTCAACCCATACACTATTGCGCAGTGCAACTACGGCGAACCTTTCACCGCTGCGGTACAAAAAGACAATTTCTTCGGCGTGCAGTTTCACCCGGAACGCTCAGGTGCCGCAGGCGCTCAGCTGCTGAAAAACTTCCTGGAGATGTGATGATTATTCCCGCTTTAGATTTAATTGACGGCACGGTTGTTCGTCTCCATCAGGGTGATTACGGCCAGCAGCGCGACTACGGTAACGATCCGCTGCCACGCCTGCAGGATTATGCCGCACAGGGTGCACAGGTGTTGCACCTGGTTGATTTGACCGGAGCGAAAGACCCGGCAAAACGCCAGATCCCACTGCTCAAAAAACTGGTGGCTGGCGTGGAGGTTCCCGTGCAGGTTGGCGGTGGTGTGCGTACTGAAGAGGATGTCGCTGCCCTTCTGGATGCAGGGGTTGCGCGCGTCGTGGTTGGCTCTACCGCCGTCAAAGACCCTGAAAGGGTGAAAGGCTGGTTCCGCCGCTTTGGTGCTGATGCGCTGGTGCTGGCGCTGGATGTCCGCATCGACGAACAGGGTAATAAGCAGGTTGCCGTCAGCGGCTGGCAGGAGAATTCCGGCATCACGCTGGAAGCGCTGGTTGATCTTTATCTGCCCGTTGGCCTGAAGCACGTACTGTGTACGGATATCTCCCGCGACGGGACGCTGGCCGGCTCTAATGTCTCGCTGTATGAAGAGGTCTGCGCGCGTTATCCGCAGGTGGCATTCCAGTCGTCCGGCGGAATTGGCGACTTAGCCGATATCACCGCGCTGCGCGGTACTGGCGTGCAAGGTGTGATCGTAGGGCGTGCCTTACTGGAAGAAAAATTTACTGTGACGGAGGCGATTCAATGCTGGCAAAACGGATAATCCCTTGTCTGGACGTACGTGACGGCCAGGTGGTGAAAGGCGTGCAGTTCCGCAACCACGAGATCATTGGTGACATTGTCCCTCTGGCAAAACGCTATGCCGATGAAGGTGCAGACGAGCTGGTGTTTTACGATATCACCGCCTCCAGCGACGGCCGCGTAGTGGATAAAAGCTGGGTGTCACGCGTGGCAGAGGTTATTGATATTCCGTTCTGTGTGGCGGGCGGGATTAAATCAGCGGAAGAGGCGGCTCAAATTCTCTCTTTCGGTGCAGATAAGATTTCCATTAACTCCCCTGCGCTGGCAGACCCGACGTTAATCACCCGTCTTGCTGACCGCTTCGGTGTACAGTGTATTGTCGTGGGGATCGACACCTGGTACGACGCCGCAACCGGCAAGTACCACGTCAACCAGTACACTGGCGATGAGAGCCGGACGCGTATGACCCAATGGGAGACGCTGGACTGGGTGCAGGAAGTACAAAAACGTGGCGCGGGTGAAATCGTGCTAAATATGATGAACCAGGACGGCGTGCGTAACGGTTATGACCTGGAGCAACTGAAGAAAGTACGCGCGGTTTGCCACGTACCGCTGATTGCCTCCGGTGGAGCAGGAACGATGGAGCACTTCCTGGACGCTTTCCGAGATGCGAACGTTGACGGTGCGCTGGCGGCCTCCGTGTTCCACAAACAGATTATTAATATTGGCGAGTTAAAAACGTACCTGGCCGGCCAGGGCGTGGAGATCAGGGTATGTTAACAGAGCAACAACAGGCACAACTGGACTGGGAAAAAACTGACGGATTACTGCCAGTGGTTGTCCAACATGCCGTTTCAGGCGAAGTGTTGATGCTGGGGTATATGAACCAGGAGGCGCTGACGAAAACCCTCGACAACGGCAAAGTCACCTTTTACTCGCGCACTAAGCAGCGCTTGTGGACGAAAGGGGAAACCTCTGGCCATTTCCTGAACGTGGTCAGCATTACGCCAGACTGCGATAACGATACCCTGCTGGTGCTGGCGAACCCCATTGGCCCAACCTGCCATAAGGGCACCAGCAGTTGCTTCGGCGAAGCAAGCCATCAGTGGCTGTTCCTGTATCAACTGGAACAGTTACTGGCTGAGCGTAAAACAGCTGACCCGGCAAGTTCCTATACGGCTAAGCTGTATGCGAGTGGTACCAAGCGTATTGCGCAGAAAGTTGGGGAAGAAGGTGTTGAAACGGCGCTGGCTGCAACCGTGCACGACCGGGAAGAGCTGACTAACGAAGCGTCAGATTTGATATATCACCTGCTGGTGCTGTTGCAGGATCAGGATCTGGATTTAACGACAGTGGTTGAGAATTTGCGTAAGCGTCATAAATGAAAAAAGACCGGGGAAACCCGGTCTTTTTTTGTCTGCAGGTCTGCAACTCAGTCTTTTAGCTTGTAGCTTCGCAGCGCATGGCGTCCCAGTACCACACCGGAACCAATAATCCCACCGAGCAGCACCGCCAGAATAAGTGTAATGACCTTTTTCGGGCTATCACGACGAATTGGCAAATCCGGCTTCATCACATAACGATAGACATGAATCGTCTCTGGCTTAACGTTCAGATTCTGAATATCAAGCAGGTTTTGCTTAGTCTGGTAATACGCAGGAGAGAAGACCAGCGGACGAGATGATTCGTTATCAATCATCGATTTCAGCGCTTCACTCCCCAACAGGAACATGGTTTCCTGGGTCACATCCTGCGTTTGCTGCATTTGCGGTGAAGTGATTTTCGCCGCTTCAGCGTTTTTAAGTGATTCAGTAATTTGTTTGATACGCAGATCCTTCTGCTCCTGGGCCACTTTCGTCTGGTTTTCCAGAGAGTCGTTCAGGGTGCGGATCTGTTGCTTGATGTTGTCCTTAAGGTCAATATCAAGTTCTTTAGCCGTTTGCTCATCAACCTGCTGAATGTACTGTGCCAGTTGCTTTTGAGCTGCCTCTGCGGATACGCTGGTATAGGAAACACTTAACGGTAGTGCCTGTCCAGTTACTATTGGCCCTATAGTCAGTTTTTCAGGAACTTCCTGGTTTTCAAGCGCTTGTGATAACGCAGAGAAAGAGGAGTTGAAGCGGCCAATAACCCGCGTTTGAATATCGAGCATTGAGGGGGCAGCGCTACCGTAGAGGATGTTCAACGCATTGGAATACGTTGCAATTTGAGCCACATCAGGCTGAGCAATAATCGCGGTCGAGGTCCATTTTTCTTTCAATACCCAACAGCAAGAACGATGAAAACGACAACAAACGTTGCTATCGTCCCCTTCCCACGCCACAGTTGCAGCACTAAATCAAGTAAATCAATTTGCTCCGGGTCATTGCTTCGATTGACCAGGCTATTGTTGTTCTGCGTCATACAATCCCTAACAGATAAAAAGGGCAAAAATAGTTATGTGTGCATAGTGTATCTCGTCCTGGCGATTTTTCTATAAGAATCCGATGAGTCATATCAGAAAGATGGGTTATGTAACTGGCATCCATCGCGCTATCATAGACCTAATCTGATGCGCTATGGCATCTGTAAGAACATGTGTTAATGAGGGAAGATATGAAGTTTCTGGTTACTGGTGCAGCAGGTTTTATCGGCGCGAATGTCAGCAAGCGACTCCTTGATGCCGGTCATCAGGTCATTGGCATTGATAATCTCAATGACTACTATGATGTCAGCCTCAAGCTGGCGCGCCTGGACCTGCTCAAATCCGACAATTTCATTTTCCACAAGCTGGATTTGGCAGACCGTGAAGGAATGGCCGCGTTGTTCTCTGATGAGAAATTTGACCGCGTGATCCATTTGGCCGCGCAGGCGGGCGTACGCTACTCCCTGGAAAACCCATATGCCTATGCCGATGCCAACCTGATTGGTCATCTTAACGTGCTGGAAGGCTGCCGCCATAACAAGGTTCAACACCTTCTGTACGCGTCCTCCAGCTCCGTTTACGGGCTCAATCGCAAGATGCCATTCTCTACCGATGACTCCGTCGATCATCCGGTTTCGCTCTATGCGGCGACCAAAAAAGCCAACGAGCTGATGTCGCATACCTATTCGCATCTGTACAACCTGCCCACTACTGGCCTGCGCTTCTTTACCGTGTATGGCCCGTGGGGACGCCCGGACATGGCGTTGTTTAAATTCACTAAAGCGATGATTGAAGGCAAAAGCATTGACGTCTACAACTACGGCAAGATGAAACGCGACTTCACCTACATTGATGACATCGCCGAAGCCATTCTCCGCCTGCAGGATGTTATTCCTCAGGCCGATGCTAACTGGACGGTTGAAACCGGTTCACCAGCAAGCAGTTCTGCACCATATCGAATTTACAACGTCGGTAACAGCAGCCCTGTTGAGCTGATGGATTACATTACTGCCCTGGAAGATGCCCTGGGTAAAAAAGCAGACAAAAATATGATGCCGATCCAGCCGGGTGACGTACTGGACACCAGCGCCGATACCCAGCCACTCTATGACGTGGTCGGCTTCAAACCGCAAACCTCAGTCAAAGATGGGGTGAAGAACTTTGTGGACTGGTATCGTAATTTCTACAAGGTTTAAACCAAAAAAAACCCGGCAGCTAGCCGGGTTTTTTGTACGTATCAGACAGAGGATCAATCACTACCGAACAGATCGCGGGTATAAACTTTATCCGCCACATCCGCCAGCTCTTCAGCCATACGGTTAGAGATGATCACATCCGATTCTTTCTTAAAGGCGTCCAGATCACGCATAACACGAGAATGGAAGAACTCGTCTTCCTGCATTGCAGGTTCATAAATAACAACCTGAACGCCTTTCGCCTTAATACGTTTCATGATCCCTTGAATTGAAGAGGCGCGGAAGTTATCGGAACCACTCTTCATGATCAGGCGATACACACCCACCACTTTCGGCTGGCGAGCAAGGATAGAGTCGGAGATAAAATCTTTACGTGTACGGTTGGCGTCAACAATCGCCGAGATCAGGTTGTTTGGAACGGCCTGATAGTTGGCCAACAGTTGCTTGGTATCTTTTGGCAGGCAGTAGCCACCGTAACCAAACGACGGGTTGTTGTAGTGGTTACCGATACGTGGGTCGAGGCACACACCCTCAATGATCTGACGAGTATTCAGCCCCAGGCTCTCTGCATAGCTGTCCAGCTCGTTGAAGTAAGCCACGCGCATTGCAAGATAGGTGTTCGCGAAGAGCTTAATCGCTTCGGCTTCGGTAGAGTCGGTAAACAGCACCGAAATATCTTTCTTAATTGCCCCTTCCTGCAGCAGCGCAGCAAAACGCTCCGCACGCTCAGAGCGCTCGCCAATTACGATACGGGAAGGATGCAGGTTATCGTATAACGCCCTGCCCTCACGCAGAAACTCTGGCGAGAAGAAGACATTATCAATACCCAGCTTTTCTTTGATGGATTTGGTGAAGCCCACCGGAATGGTCGACTTGATAACCATCACTGCGTTCGGGTTAATCGCCGTAACGTCTTTGATGACCGCTTCAACGCTGGAAGTGTTGAAGTAGTTAGTTTTTGGGTCGTAATCGGTTGGCGTCGCGATGATGACATAATCCGCATTGCGGTAGGCATCTTCTTTGTCCGTGGTGGCACGGAAATTCAGCGGCTTGTTCGCCAGATACTCCTGGATCTCTTTATCCACAATCGGGGATTGCTTTTTGTTAAGCATATCCACTTTGGCCTGCACAATATCAAGCGCAACGACCTCGTGGTTCTGTGCAATCAGAATGCCGTTTGATAGACCAACATAACCTGTTCCGGAGATTGTTATTTTCATTCGCTAATGACTTCTGTGGGTTAACTGTACAGATGGCCGCCTGACCATCGCGAAAAACATAACTGTTGGGCTTTGTACCTCCTGGCCGACAGAACTGTCAAGGCAAACCAGGAGGAATCCCTGCCAGTGGACTGACATTCAGACTACTTCGAAGGACAACCACAAATTTTAGTGTAAAAAAAACCCGGAGATCATCTCCGGGTCTTGATTACAGTGGGGAGTTAACTCATTCCATCCACTCAGTATGGAACACACCTTCTTTATCTGTGCGCTTGTAAGTGTGCGCACCGAAGTAGTCACGCTGCGCCTGGATCAGGTTGGCAGGCAAGACGGCAGCACGATAGCTGTCGTAGTACGCCACTGCGGCGGAGAAGGTTGGAACCGGAATACCGTTCTGTACAGCGTAGGCAACAACGTCACGCAGCGCCTGCTGGTATTCGTCAGCAATTTTCTTGAAATACGGTGCCAGCAGCAGATTCGCGATGCCCGCATTTTCAGCGTAAGCATCTGTGATTTTCTGCAGGAACTGAGCACGAATGATGCAACCTGCGCGGAAGATCTTCGCGATTTCGCCGTAGTTCAGATCCCAGTTGTTCTCGTCTGATGCTGCGCGCAGCTGAGAGAAACCTTGCGCATAGGAGACGATTTTACCCAGATACAACGCACGACGGACCTTCTCAACGAATTCCGTTTTGTCCCCAGCGGATTTAGCTTGCGGGCCAGACAGCACTTTAGATGCGGCAACGCGCTGCTCTTTCAGAGAGGAGATATAGCGTGCGAATACGGATTCGGTGATCAGAGACAGTGGTTCACCCAGGTCCAGAGAACTCTGACTGGTCCACTTACCGGTACCCTTGTTCGCTGCTTCATCCAGAATCACATCAACCAGATATTTACCTTCTTCATCTTTCTTAGTGAAGATATCTTTGGTGATGTCAATCAGGTAGCTGTTCAGTTCACCTTTGTTCCACTCAGTAAAGGTTTCAGCCAGCTCTTCATTGGACAGATTCAGGCCGCCTTTCAGCAGGGAGTATGCTTCTGCGATCAGCTGCATATCGCCGTATTCGATACCGTTGTGAACCATCTTCACATAGTGACCTGCACCGTCCGCACCGATATAGGTTACGCACGGCTCACCATCTTCAGCCACAGCTGCGATTTTGGTCAGGATAGGCGCAACCAGTTCGTATGCATCTTTCTGACCGCCAGGCATAATGGATGGGCCTTTCAGTGCACCCTCTTCACCACCGGATACGCCGGTACCGATGAAGTTGAAGCCTTCAGCAGACAGTTCACGGTTACGACGGATGGTGTCCTGGAAGAAGGTGTTGCCACCGTCAATGATGATATCGCCTTTTTCCAGATAAGGTTTCAGGGAGTCAATGGCAGCATCTGTACCTGCGCCCGCTTTCACCATTAACAGGATACGACGAGGCGTTTCCAGAGACTCAACGAACTCTTTCACCGTATAGAAAGGAACCAGTTTCTTGCCAGGATTCTCGGCAATCACTTCTTCAGTCTTATCACGGGAGCGGTTGAAAACGGAGACGGTATAACCACGGCTTTCGATGTTGAGCGCCAGGTTGCGCCCCATCACTGCCATACCGACAACGCCGATCTGTTGCTTGGACATTACATACTCCTGTCAGGTGTGGTCACCGCGACTTATGCGCGGCTAAAATGTGCTGTTGATGTTAACTCAGTATTGTTTAGCTTGGTAGCATCGTCATTTAAGATAACAAACAAACGCTGCTAAACAGCAAGTTTCGTTCATATAGCCAGAGATACTTTTTACGGATAATGCCCGATATGTTTAATTCTTAGCCCTTGAAATATTATAAAGCATTGAGAGCATTGTTTTAGGGAGTAGACGAGGAACAGAACGCATCAAGAAAACGCATATCCCGGGGATGAAAGACTGAAATCCAAGCTTTTTCTTAAGCATAAAAAGCTCCCACTCGCTTTTAATATATTTAATCCCCTTCCTTCTCCCCACCATCCCATTGCCAACACGAGCTTTAACGAGCGAGCTATCGACATTCTCTACTTTATATCCTTTAGCAATAACTCTAAGCCAAAGGTTATAATCCTCCATAAGGAAGTGGTGTTGATAACCGCCAAGCGATAAAATTTTATTTTTTCTAAAAACCACAGTCATATGATTGAATGGGTTTTTTATCTTACAACTCTCACGAATTTCAGCCTGAGATAATGGAACTTTCCTAACTGATTTAATTGTATTCTCGCACACTTCAAATTCATCAATTCCAGATCCTAACAATATAAGGTCTGGTAATGCTGCCAACTTACTGATTTAGTGTATGATGGTGATTTTAAGGTGCTTGCGTGGCTTCCATTTCCATCAGATGTCCTTCCTGCTCCACTACTGAAGGCGTGGTGCGTAACGGCAAAAGCACCGCCGGACATCAGCGCTATCTCTGCTCTCACTGCCGTAAAACATGGCAACTACAGTTCACTTACACCGCCTCTCAGCCCGGTACGCACCAGAAAATCATTGATATGGCCATGAATGGCGTCGGATGTCGCGCCAGTGCACGCATTATGGGCGTTGGCCTCAACACGATTTTACGTCACTTAAAAAACTCAGGCCGCAGTCGGTAACCTCGCGCATACAGCCGGGCAGTGACGTCATCGTCTGCGCGGAAATGGACGAACAGTGGGGCTATGTCGGGGCTAAATCGCGCCAGCGCTGGCTGTTTTACGCGTATGACAGGCTCCGGAAGACGGTTGTTGCGCACGTATTCGGTGAACGCACTATGGCGACGCTGGAGCGTCTTATGAGCCTGCTGTCACCCTTTGACGTGGTGATATGGATGACGGATGGCTGGCCGCTGTATGAATCCCGCCTGAAGGGAAAGCTGCACGTAATCAGCAAGCGATATACGCAGCGAATTGAGCGGCATAACCTGAATCTGAGGCAGCACCTGGCACGGCTGGGACGGAAGTCGCTGTCGTTCTCAAAATCGGTGGAGCTGCATGACAAAGTCATCGGGCATTATCTGAACATAAAACACTATCAATAAGTTGGAGTCATTACCTAGATATTGGTACTCTGAAACCCTGCTAATAATCGTGATTCCAGAAATTATGCACGCTACCGCCCCTGGCTTGACAGCTACCAGTGCACTGAGCGAAGTTTGAATATGTCATTTGCTGTGGTCTGAAACCGGATCGAAATTGCCGCTAGACAACTGCAAAACTGGCGCTAATTGTCGTCCTATTCGACTGAAGAAACAAGCACAAATCGTTACAAATCAGCCCAAAAACGCACCAGATAACTTGCTGTTATTATTGATTTTTATAATAAAAAACGACAACCACCATTCTGATTACATAATGACTTAACAGAGTAGTGGTTGCCGTTTATGTTAGCGCAGAGGTATATCAGTCGTTAGCCAGCAATTTCTCAATTCGGCTTCGGAACTTCGTCCCTTCCTTCAGGTTACGCAGCCCGTAGTTCACAAATGCCTGCATATACCCCATTTTCTTACCGCAGTCGTAGCTGTCGCCGGTCATCAGCATGGCATCAACAGACTGTTTTTTCGCCAGCTCGGCAATTGCATCAGTCAGTTGAATACGGTCCCAGGCACCTGGCTCGGTTTTTTCCAGTTCGGTCCAGATATCCGCATTGAGGACATAACGTCCTACCGCCATCAAATCGGAATCCAGCGTCTGTGGCTGATCCGGTTTTTCGATGAACTCAACGATACGGCTCACCTGCCCTTCCGTCTCCAGCGCTTCTTTTGTCTCAATAACCGAGTACTCAGAAAGGTCGCCATCCATGCGTTTAGCCAGTACCTGGCTACGACCGGTTTCATTAAACCGTGCGACCATTGCCGCCAGGTTGTAACGCAGCGGATCTGCAGAAGCACTATCGATAATGATATCCGGCAGTACCACGATAAACGGATTGTCACCGACAATCGGGCGAGCGCACAAAATGGAATGCCCCAGACCCAGCGGCTGCGCCTGACGCACGTTCATGATGGTCACGCCAGGAGGACAGATAGACTGAACTTCCGCCAGCAGCTGACGCTTTACGCGCTGCTCAAGCAACGCTTCGAGTTCATAAGAGGTGTCGAAGTGGTTCTCTACTGCATTCTTGGAAGAATGTGTAACCAGGACGATTTCTTTGATACCTGCAGCAACAATCTCATCGACGATGTATTGAATCATCGGCTTGTCGACGATCGGTAGCATCTCTTTAGGAATGGCTTTTGTGGCTGGCAGCAAATGCATGCCCAGACCCGCTACCGGAATGACTGCTTTCAAATTAATCATTATTTCTTCCACCTTAAAATGGTTGACGAAGTATAGACCTGACCAGGAAGAATGCCTGATTAATGAAGTCTACTGCGCCTCATGCAAATCATGTTTCGAGCTGAAACTCACACTACTTAAGCTCATTACGCCTCAAGTGTGACCCAGAATTGTCGGAAACCCTACCGCAAAAGGTAATTAATCGCCTGTTTCCGACAAATCGCACTAATCAGGCGTTACTCAGACATGAAGGTGATGTCATCTTTCTTTTCATGGACAAACTCATACTTCAATGTACGGTCTAATCCCTGAGACAAGGTATACGGCGCGTTAAAACCTGAGCTGTGCACTTTGCTGGCATCGAACTGGGTGGTCGCACAAAATTTTTTTACCCGCACAGAACTGATTGCATATTTTTTTCCGGTGATTTTGCTAAGAATATCAAAGCAATACCCACCAACCATACCCAGTGGGTACGGCAAATGAACTGATGGGATCTTCTTGCTAAGACTCTTTTCAACTTCAGATACTAACTGATTCATGTTCAGATCGGGCTTGTCGACATAGTTGTATACATCATAGCCAGCCTTGACGTTCGCCAGCTTGAATTTGATAAACCCGACAATATTCCCAACGTAAGCCATTGATTTATAGTTGGTGCCTGCACCAACCATAGCAAATTTGCCACCCGCAATTTGCTTCAGGAGGTTGTATACGTTGCCGCGATTACGTTCTCCAAAGATTACCGTTGGTCGCACAATAGTCAAAGAACGTTCCTGAGGCGATTTATCGAACCATTCGCGTAAAACCTCTTCGGCTTGCCATTTGCTTTTGCCGTAGTGGTTGAAAGGATCTTGAGGATGCGTTTCATCAGGATTGACTTTATTAAGGCCATAAACGGCAACTGAGCTGGTAAAAATAATGTTTTTGACATTATTTTTTTCCATTGCAGCCAAAACGTTACGCGTGCCTTGAACATTGACATCATAGTAGAGCGACGTTGGGCTCACATCATCGCGATGTTCAGCCGCCAGGAGCACCACCGTGTTAAACCCTGCGAGAGCCTGATCGAGTTGTTCCTGGTTTCGGACATCACCAGTGACAGTGATATCAGGATAGAAGTGACTTTGCTGCTTATCGAAGTTTGTTACGTCAAATTCATTCCGGGCAATCTCAATCAAACGTGTCCCAACAAAGCCAGACGCGCCAATAAACAAAACTTTATCGTTCATAAACCACTCAATGCGTTATGTGTTCTGGGCAAACCCACGGTTGGTACTATCTTCCGTAAGGCACCGCTCTAGATAAGACGTATGTTGCAAATAATGGCACGGATTATAGACCCTAAATGGGCCGAGTTCAGTAACAAAATTTAGGGGGATCATCGAACTCAACCGAACGTCCCCATCTTAATTTATTTGCCCTGGCTGGGAAGCACAAAATTCAGCCGTTCCGTATTCACCACCAACTGATCGACACGGTCGATATCTACCGAACTCTGCCCTTTCTCGTTTACCGCCTTGATGTTTGCCATCGACAGCAACGTCTCGTCTTTTGCCATAAACTTCCCGCGTACATCTTTGCGCAGATCAAAGTTCATCTTCAGCGCAGGTCCAATAGCAGCCTCCTGCATCACATTGATATTGCGTAAGAAAAGATGCTGTGGTTTGTTGTGCAGTTCCAGCGTGGCGCGCTGTATGTCAACGTTGGTAATGGCGACGAACGAGGTGGCATTACCGGATGAAATCTGTATTCCGCGCAACTTATAGTCAAGCTGACGATTATCAAGGCGAATATCGCTAAGCCTGAAGTTTTGTGGAATCGACAGATAATCCCCCTTTATTACACCATAGCCGATTAACATTCCGGCGCTATTGACCATATCAACATTATCGATGACGAAATTGTCACAGCCATAAATGGCGACGGTGGCGTTGTCTATTCCCGCCTTTTTGCTGAAATCCGGCGTGATATTTTTTGCCTTTATATTCCGAATGATAAAGTGCTTCCCGTTCTCGACGTGCACTAGCTGACGACAATTGCTGCCCGTGATATTCGCCACCACAAAGTTCTTCACGGTCTGCTTTTCCGGGTAGTCGTTGTCGTAGGTGCTGCCGGCAAGGCCAATACCTATCCCCCAGTTGGTCTTACCGTTGGTGCAGTTGATATTGTCAATCACATGGTCGGAGATCAGGATATTGCGGTCGTTGATGGCCACGTTCCACTCAATGGCATCCCCCTGCAAATGGCTGAATCGACTGTTAGTAATACGGGCACCATCAACCTGATTATAGAACCCCTGGCGCAGAATGGCGTAGTTGGCCTGGCTCACGCTGATATTATCAATCACCAGATTACGCATAACAGCAGGCTGCTTACCGCCGATGAAAATCTGCGCGACAGGGCCAAAACCGCTCATCGCCAGCCCTTTTATCTCGCAGTCAGAGCCGCGAACATCCAGCGTGATGTTCTCCGTGCGTCCCGCGCCTTCGCCAATGACTTTGCTCCCTTCCTGCAGGACAAAACGTCCCCGGCCATTCCCTTTCAATGCCCCCCGGATCAGCAGCGTTTTGCCGTCGGGAATGAAAATCCCGGTATTGATGTTTTCACAGGTGAATCCGGCAGGGACAACGACGGTATCGCCTTCGCTAAACGCTTGCTTAAACGCGGCGATCCAGTCGTTATTGTTGTACTGATTCACAGAGACCGTCTTCCCGGCTGCCGCGTTCGCCGCACGGGAGGACAACAACGGCATGGCTGCCAGGACGGATAAGGAAGAGACAAAGCGGCGTCGAGTCATCTTTTTCAGCATACAACCTCGGTGTTACAACGTTTGCAGCAGGCTCGCTAACTGGCGATTAATCACCTGCTGGTTAAATTCTGCCTCAACTTTTTGTCGGGCATTGTGCAGCACAGGTACCAACGTCTGCGGGTCGATTTCGCTAAATGCGGCCAGACGATCGGCAAGGGCTGGCGCATTGTTCTCAGGCACCAGCCAGCCAGAATAGTCAGACTGGATCAACTCCGGGATCCCGCTGTGTACGGTCGATACCACCGGAATACCGACAGCCATCGCCTCCATCAGTGCCACCGGGATCCCCTCCATATCACCATCGGCTCCGGTCACGGACGGCAGCAGGAACACATCGGCTTCATCAAGCATCACTTTTACCTCGTGGCTCGGCTTGAAGCCCGGCATGTCGACATAGTCTTCCAGCTGATACTGTTCGATAAGCGTGCGCAGGCGGCGCTCCCACGGGCCAATACCCAGAATACGATAACGAAAATCAACGCCGCGCGCCTTCAACTGGCGGCAGGCCTCAATAGCCACATGCAGCCCTTTTTTCTCGGTCAGACGGGCAACAGAGATAATCTGCAACGATGTACCCGGCACCTTCACCGGACGCAGGGTAAAACGCACCAAATCAACGCCCATTCGCGAAACAGTGATTTTCTCCCCCGGGCAGCCCATGCTTTTCAGCCGTCCGGCCCACAACTCGCTGATGGGCAGCATCATGTCGCCGCGGCGAAAAAGCTGCTGATACTCCGGCGTGTAGTGGTTCAACACTTCGCGGCTGGAGATATCAATCCCGTGAAAAATGGTCGCTATTTTGCCGTCAATCACCCCCAGTTCGCGCAGTTTGGCTGCGGTGACGCCCGCCGGACCAAAGTGGGCGATAAACACATCGGCACGGTACGGCTGCGCCGTTTGTCCGCAGATGGCCGAGAGGATCAGATTGCGTGATTCCGCACCGTAGCGCGAAACATTCAGCGCACGCCAGGTCGAGGGACGATGGATGCCACGCAGGGTTTGTCTGGCCCGGTGGCGCAGCTTACTCATTCTTCCGGACGGTTCATCCTGGAGCCAGCGGGTTTTCGCCTCCAGCCCATATTGCGTATAGGCCGCATGGGTGTTTTGCGTATCGCCCTTTTGCAGGGCGATAATCTCCACGTCATATCCCATATCGATAAACGCGGTGATTTGGTTCAGCACAAAGGTTTCTGACGACAACGGAAATTTCAGTAAGAAGAAACCAACCTTCATTTCCCCTCCCCGATGCGCTCAAGGACAGATTTCACCATCCCGATCCCTTTTTCGCGCTCCGCTTTCACCGCCACGGCCAGACGTTCGTTAATGGCTGGTAGCTGTCCCAGGGTATCGCCAACCATCGCCCCGAGGGAACCGTCCAGCAAGTGACGGATATCAACCGCCATCTCAGGCATGCCGAGCTGCTGCATAATGCCCGCTGATTTGTGCTCGTAGTTAATGGCAATTGCAGGCGTGCCAAAGTTCATGGAGATAATCGCCGAGTGCAGACGGGTACCCACGGTCAGGTCGCAGGCCGAGAGCAGCTTGCCCATCTCCAGGTCGTTCAGTTCGTCCATCACCACGTGATAGCGCGATGGATCATTCACCAGATGGCGCAGGTTCAGCGCTACCATACGGTCATCTTTGTTATAACTGTCGATACCGGTACAGGTAGAGAGCGCCAGCACCTGATAACCGCTGTCCAGTATGCGGTTAACCACTCCGGCGAAGGCTTCTTCATATGCCGCCTGGGTCGTGCCAAGACGCTTGTCGAATGGCGCAAGCTCGCGCAGGGTAATAGCAACGGTTTTCTGTTTTGCCACCACATCCAGCCAGTGCTGCACCGCATAGCTTGCCTGGAAACGGTCGTCCTGATGATCCACCAGCCAGGCGGTATCCACACCGTGCTCAACTTTTGAGGTGTCGATATCGCTGCGCTTCATCAGATTAAGGCTCACCGATTCACGCAGGATCAGCGCATCACAGTGGGCAAACACATAGTTCGCCAGTTGGTTAAACTGCGGATCCTGGAATGGCCCCACGCTGTGACCAATCATAAACAGCGGTTTTTTTGCCATAAACGTACAGAGCGCATGCTCAAATTGCGGCACACCATAGAGATCGACAAAGAAAGAGCCACCGACCTGAATAATGGCGTCATAGCCCGACAGCAGGCGAACAAAATCGGTAAAACCTTGTGCAATGGCAATGTTGCGCAGCTTGCCGGTATCAGTGACGCGTGAAAGCAACACCTGGTGCTGGTAGCGACGGCGCAGCACTTTCTTCACCCGCCCCATCACACCGGCAACGTTGTTGTGCTGTTTCATCTGGCTGTAGAGCGGGTCGCCCATCACCGGACGGTTCAGCAACCAGGATGAGCTGACCGGATAACGGCTCATCACATCTACTTCTGTCTCAGGCTCAAGAGTGTTAATTGCATCCAATAAACCGCGCAGAATGGCGCTGTCGCCACGGTTGCCGCAGGTATGGTTGCCAAGGATAAGTAATTTCATAATGGCCTCTTAAAGAATTAGCCTGCGCGAAGCAGCGTTTTCATTTTTTCGTTACGGCAAAACTGGCGCTTCATCTCCACCACCAGCGCATTACGTGACAGCACCATCATCACCCCGAACGCAACCGCACCAGCGACAATCTGCACCGCCAGTAAAGCGACCAGCGGCAGATGGCCGCTGAGCACCACGCCCAGGCCATAGCTGACAACAAGCGTTGGCAATGAGAGATAAAACGGTAGCCACAGGCTGAGGATGTACTGACGATAGCTGGAGCCCAGCACCGGTTTGATCATCACGAAGTAGCTCAGAACGGTATTGATGATCTGCACCATCAGGAAGCCGAGCGTGACGCCGATAGCCCCTGCCATGTGCCCACCAACGATAATCGCCGGAATAAACAGGAAGGTTTTGAACACATTGAATTTGAAGCTGATATCAACGCGCGCTTTTGCCATCAGCAGGGAACCAATCGGGTTACCAACGGAGCGCAGCAGCCCCACCACGCACAGCAGTTGCAGGATGGGAATGATGCTGTCCCACTTCTCGCCAAACACCAGCGGCACAACGTTGCTGGAAACCACCATCAGCCCCAGCAGCACCGGGAAGTTGATAATGCCCACCACGGAAAGCAACTTGTAGAAATTGACCCGCAGCTTCCCGGTATCATCCTGAATTTTGGCGAACGCCGGGAACAGCACGCGGGTGATGATCGGGTTCAGTTTCATCGGCGGCACCACCGCGACGTTGTAGGCCAGGTTATAGCCCCCCGCGACGCTCGCCCCCAGAATGCGCGCCAGCACCAGGGTGGAGAGGTTGGTGTTGACGTAGTTGATGATGCTGTCAGCCGTCAGCCACGCGCCAAAGCGCAGGTTAGATGACACCGAGGCCAGTGAGAAATGCAGCCCCGGGCGGTAAATCTTGCGGCCAAAGAAGCCGAACAGCAGCGTGCGTACGGTTGAGTTCACCAGATACCCGAGGATAGCCGTCATTGCCAGCGGCCAGAAATGGGCGCTCACCACGGTGAAGGTAAAGCCCGCCAGCACGGCACTGGTTTCAATCATGCCGATCTTGTTGAACTCCAGCTCTTTTTGCATCAACGCGCGGAACTGTTGCCCGTGTGGGATCACCGCAAAGGCAAACGAGAGCGTGCGCATCAGCGGGGCAAGATCCGGGTTGTTCAGCACACTGGCGATGGTGTCACTCAGCAGGAACACCAGCACAAAAACGACGATCCCAAGCCCAACGTTCAGCCAGTAGAGCGTGGTCAGCTCCAGCTGGCTAATCTCCTTGCGCTGAATAATCGAGTTGGCGATCCCGAAGTCAGACAGCGTATCGGCCAGCGCGATAATCACCAGCGATACGGTCAGCAGACCAAACTGGTGATTATCAATAATGCGCGCCAGCACCGTCATCTGCACCAGCCCCAGGCCGATAATGACAATGGTCGCCATTGCTGACCACTTCGCGCCGCTGATGGTTTTTTCACGTAAGCTCATCTTAGTACGCCGCTTTGTTCACAAAACCTTTGAAGATGGTCAGAAAGACGATCTTGATATCAAACCAGAGGCTCCATTCACGGATGTACTCCAGGTCGAACTCGATGCGTTTTTCCATTTTTTCCAGCGTGTCGGTTTCACCGCGCCAGCCGTTGATCTGCGCCCAGCCGGTGATACCAGGCTTCACCTTATGGCGCAGCATGTAACCTTCAATCAGCGAGCGATACTGCTCGTTATGAGCCACCGCGTGCGGACGTGGCCCAACAATCGACATTCCACCGGTAAAGACGTTGATAAACTGCGGCAGCTCATCCAGCGACGTGCGGCGCAGGAAGTTACCCACCCGCGTGACGCGTGGGTCATTTTGCGTCGCCTGAGTCACCACTTTGTCGTTCTCCATCACCTTCATGGAGCGGAACTTCCACACCATAATCGGTTTACCGTCTATGCCGTAGCGGGTCTGGCGGAAGATAATCGGGCCTGGAGAACTCAGCTTGACCGCCAGCGCAATGCAGCACAGCACCGGGGAGATCAGCAGTAAAATCAGTGAGGAAAGAATGATATCTTCGATGCGCTTAAGCACGCGGTTAATGCCCGACAGCGGCGTGTCATACAGCGGTACCACCGGCACACCGTTCACCTCATCAATACGCGAGTGCAGAATATTGAAGGTAAAGACGTCAGGGATGAGGATCACCGAGCAGGTGGTATCTGCAAGTTTGCGAACCAGACGCTTAATGCACGCTTCCTCGCTCATTGGCATGGCAATATAGACGTTATGGATTTTGCCCGCTTTTGCATCGTCGAGCAGTTGTTCAACATTCCCGGCCCAGTCGGACGAAACGCCTCCCGGTCTGGCATCGTGATAAATCCCTACAACCTCAAGACCCAGCCACGGCTCTTTGCGGAAACTGTCCAGCAGGGCTTGTCCGACCGGCAAGTCACCCGCCACGGCAACATAACGCGTGTTGTAGCCGCGATTGCGCAGCCAGCCCGCGCCATAGCGAATGAGCGAACGGCAGACCACCATGCCGACGCTGGTTAGCAGGTACCAGCACAGATAGGTCACCAGCCGGTTGTCAAAATCACGGCTAAACGCCACCAGCCCGGCGCTGAAAATCAGGCTTAACGTCCAGTTTTGCAGTAACAGCATCAGCTCAGTGGTAATTTTTACGCCGCGCCACGAACGGTAGAAATCGGTTATCCCACCGATCATCTGAAACACCACCAGCGCAATCAGAGCCATCAGCAAATGCATGTACAGGAAGGGTTGGCCGCTCACCCAACACACCGCCCACAATCCACCGACCATGATGGTGATATCGGAAAAACGCTGCACCATAGAGATTAACGATGCATTCGTTCTCGCTCGCTCGCGTTTTTTTAGATTCGTCATCGTTGTTCCTTTCGTTCAAAACCTGCCCCTCACCCTAACCCTCTCCCCAAAGGGGAGAGGGTTAGGGTGAGGGGTAAGGTTTTCGTTTTACTGATTCAACAGCGCCAGAATGTCCTGCGTTCGCGCTTCCATCAGTGGGACATCCGCCCGTGATTCCACATTCAGGCGCACCACCGGCTCGGTGTTTGAAGAACGCAGATTGAAGCGCCACTGCGGGAACGACATGCTGATGCCGTCGGTACGGTCAATTTCCAGCGCGTGAATGGCAAAGTGCTGCTCCACGCGGGCAATAGCGTCGGCAGGTTGCGCCAGTTTGCTGTTGATCTCCCCGCTTGCCGGGAACGCCGCCATACGGTCGCGCACCAGTTCGCCCAGCGTCTGTCCTTTCAGACACAGCAGCTCAGCCACCAGCAGCCACGGGATCATTCCGCTGTCGCAGTAGGCAAAATCACGGAAGTAGTGGTGGGCGCTCATCTCGCCGCCATAAATGGCATCTTCTTCGCGCATACGCTCTTTAATGAAAGCGTGACCGGTTTTGGACATCACCGGCTGGCCACCCGCCGCAGCAACCACGTCAACGGTGTTCCAGGATAGACGCGGATCGTGAATGATTTTCGCCCCCGGGTTCTTCTCGAGGAACGCTTCCGCCAGCAGACCGACAATGTAGTAACCTTCGATAAACTGGCCTTTCTCGTCGAACAGGAAGCAGCGGTCGAAATCACCGTCAAAGGCGATGCCCATATCCGCACCGTGCTCAATCACCGCGTTACGGGTGTCATCGCGACACTCCGGCAGCAGCGGGTTCGGGATCCCGTTAGGGAAATTACCGTCAGGCGTGTTGTGGACTTTAACGAAGGTCACCGGCACGTTCAGCGCCTTAAAGCGGGCTTCCAGCGCATCGACAACCGGACCTGCGGCACCGTTGCCAGAGTTGATCACCAGCGTGAGCGGTTTGAGATTCGCCACATTGATGTAGCCCAGCAGGTGGTCAATGTAGGCTTTTTGCAGGTTGATCTGCTTGTAGCTGCCGCGTTGTGCTTCGTTCACCGGCGGGAAGTCGTTAGCTTCCGCCAGACGCTGCACGTCGCGCAGGCCGGTGTCACCGCTGATAGGTCGCGCGCCCTTGCGCACCAGCTTCATGCCGTTGTAATCCATCGGGTTATGGCTGGCGGTCACTTCGATACCGCCGTCCACGCCAAGGTGGAAGGTGGCAAAATAGATCTCTTCGGTACCGGAAAGGCCGATGTCCAGTACATCCACACCCGCATCCTGCAACCCTTTTGCCAGCGCCAGCTTCAGCGACTCACTGGTCAGACGCACATCACCGCCCAGCACGATGGTCTGCGGTTTTAAATATTCGCCGTACGCGCGGCCAATGCGCCACGCAATATCTTCATTCAGCTCTTCACCCAGCTTGCCGCGAATATCGTAGGCTTTAAAACAGGTTAATTTTTCCATGATGACCCCTTTTTCAGGCAACAGTTGGCCCTGACCACTAAATGGCCAAATTCATTTTTGTCATTCGTAGGCCCGGTAAGCGCTGCGCCACCGGGCAAGATGCTAAGGTGCTATACCCGGCCGTAACGATCCTGGAAGCGAACAATGTCGTCCTCTTCCAGATACGAACCGGAGCGCACTTCAATTAAATCGAGAGGAATTTTCCCCGGGTTTTCCAGGCAGTGCGTTGCCCCGAGCGGGATGTACACCGATTCGTTTTCACCCAGCAGTTTGATCTCACCGTCGATGGTGACTTTGGCAGTGCCCGCCACCACAACCCAGTGCTCAGCGCGGTGATGGTGCATCTGTACCGACAGCCCTTCACCCGGCTTCACGGTGATGCGTTTCACCTGGTAGCGGTCGCCCGCATCGATGGAGTCATATTTCCCCCACGGACGATAGACTTCGCGATGAATATGGTGTTCATGACGGCCATCGGCCTTGATCTTCTCCACCACTTTTTTCACGTCCTGCACGGCATTACGGTCGGCAATCAGCACGGCATCTTTGGTCTGAACGACCACCAGATCCTTCACCCCCACCGTCGTCACCAGGCCTGATTCGGCATAAACGTAGCTGTTTACCGTCTTGTGACTAATCACATCACCGTGATGAACGTTACCCTCCGGGGTATGGGCGCTGATCTCCCACAGTGAGGACCAGGAGCCGACATCACTCCAGCCCGCATCCATCGGCACCACGACGGCGTCTGCCGTGCGTTCCATCACCGCGTAGTCGATGGACTCTTCCGGGCAGGCGAGGAAGGCGTCTTCATCCACACGAATAAAGTCGAGATCCGGGTCAACCACGTCCATCGCTTTTTCGCAGGCGCTTAAGATATCCGGACGATACTTCTGCAGCTCTTCCAGATAGCGCCCGGCGCGGAACAGGAACATGCCGCTGTTCCAGTAGTATTCACCGCTGGCCACATAAGCCTGTGCGGTTTCAAGATTGGGTTTTTCGACAAACTGCGCCACGTCAAACGCCACGCTATCGCCTTCACCTGGCGTTACCGTGCCACGGCGGATGTAGCCGTAACCCGTTTCCGGCAGATCCGGCACGATGCCGAAGGTCACCAGCTTGCCGCTGTCGGCGTAAGGAATGGCAGCTCGTACCGCATCACGGAACGCGTCTTCCTGCTGAATGACGTGGTCTGCCGCCAACACCAGCATCAACGGATCGCAATCCGGGCTGCTGCGTTTTGCTGCCAGTGCCGCCAGGGCGATAGCCGGTGCCGTATTGCGTCCGGCAGGCTCCAGAATGATATTTTCAGTGAGTTTATTCAGCTGGCGCAGCTGCTCGGCAACGATAAAGCGGTGTTGTTCGTTACAGATCACCACCGGGCTTTCACACTCCACGCCGTGCAAACGGTTAACCGTCGTTTGCAGCATGGTGAGATCCCCTTTCAGGCAGAGGAACTGTTTTGGATAGAGCACGCGGGACAGCGGCCACAACCGGCTACCAGAGCCACCTGCCATCACAACCGGATACAACGTGGTTTGACTCATGATTTATCCCCGTATATCTGCAATAAATTGGCTCAGCACGTTCTCTTTCTCGAGCGTACGCTCGGCATATTCACGTGCCACCGTGTTCACTTTTGGCATGGCAAGTGCCTGCTCAATTCCACTCACCAGCGCAGAGACTGATTCCGGCTCCACGCAAACGGCGATCCCCGGATAGCTGCTGCATAACTGGCCTAATTCGGTTGCGGCTTCTGCCGTAATCACCGCATTACCGCCCACCGCCAGAATGTTGGTCAGCTTGGACGGCAGCACCGCATCTGCCGCACCGCGCTTTTGCACCACCAGATGGCAGTCGCCCATCTTCAGCAACGCAGGCAGTGCCTCGTACGACTGAAGGGGGAAGAATTTCACATTTGTCAGGCCACGCTCGCTTGCCATCTTCTCCAGCCGCGCTTTCCCACCACCCTGCCCGACAATCACAAACATCCACGAACGTTTACTAAGCTGTTGCGCGGCCTCGATAACGCTCTCCAGCCCCTGCTT
This sequence comes from Enterobacter cloacae, assembly GCA_014169315.1. Classification (NCBI taxonomy): domain Bacteria; kingdom Pseudomonadati; phylum Pseudomonadota; class Gammaproteobacteria; order Enterobacterales; family Enterobacteriaceae; genus Enterobacter; species Enterobacter cloacae. The sequence goes on from AP022133.1 coordinate 2,941,254, forward strand.
TTCGCCGATGTTGCCGGAGTAAAGAATGATTTTTTGTTCTTCAGGCAAACCAAGCTGGGCACGTAACGCCTGCGCGTCACTTTCTGTCACGTCACGAAAACGCGCCACTTCAGACCAGTTCGGGAAAAAGATCACTTTCTCCGCCGCCACGCCCTTCTCCTGGGCTTTATTCATCATTGAGCGCGAGATGGTCGAAACGTAATCGACGTTATGCAGACTGCTACGCTCAAAAGCGCTGGCAAGCTTCGCAACGACGCCGCTCTTGCCTTTACCTGCCATCCCCAGGCCAAGCATGGCGTCCACTTCATAGTCCTGAATATGCAGCAGGGTGCGCGCGCCGGAGAGTTTGCCCAGCAGGCGCATGCCTGGCGTGCAAAACAGCGTCGGCACCACGCCGATAATGCGATCCGGCTTCCAGCGACGTTGCGCCATCAGCGGGAAGAAACTGCTCAGGGCAAAGCTGCCCAGATGAAGTAAACGTTTTAGCGTCGAGGGCTGCTTCGGCACGTACAGCGGGCAGCGCCACACCGTCGCGGCCCCCTCTTCGCGGCGATAACGCCAGCTGGAGTAGCGCTCGCCCACCTTCCACTCCGGGTAGTACGGCGGCGCGGTAATGACCCGCACGTCATGTCCCTGGCTCGCCATCCACTCGACCATCTCGCCGGTGTATTTCCCGATGCCGGTTAGCTCCGGCGAGTAGTTAATTCCATATACGAGGATCTTCATACACTTCATCCTTCAACCTGACTCTGCGTTGGCTGCGTCTGCTCACCCCAGTCACTTGCTTCAGGATCCCCAGTCTTGCCGCCTTGATCCAGGCAGAATGATTTCGTGTAACATCCCGGCACCTCAGCCTGACGTTCCGTGAGGAAATACGCCCGACTGTTGTCATGCACGTTACCACTGGCAAGCAGCGCCTCTGGCGTCAGCCAGCGGTAGTCGTCATGCTGGGAATCAGGCAGACACAGGTCTGCCTCACTCACCCTCAGGCGGAACCCCAGCACGATGTAGTGCGTGGAGAATCCGGTGCCTGAAAAGTTATCGTCATAGAAGTGCTGCCAGACCCCGTAAAACTGGCCCGCTGCCATCGGCAGTTGCAGGCCCAGCTCCGCCAGAGTAAGACGCTCAAAGGCAGTTGCCAGCGTCTCATCCTTCTGCACGCGCCCGCCGGGCACGAACCAGAAGCCCTGTGCAGGACGATTGGTTCGTTTCCCCAGCAAGAACTCGCCGCGTTCGTTCCCGACGATCAAATCGATTGAGATGAGCGGCGTAGAACGCACTACCGTGGCAAAATCTTCCTGACTTAAAAACATCGTTACCCCCGGAAGCGGTGCTGGTTTTCCAGGAACCACTGGTAAGTGCTGGCCAGCCCCTGCTCCAGTGACACCTCGTGATACCAGCCCAACTGATGCAGACGGGTCACGTCCAGCAGTTTACGCGGCGTGCCGTCCGGTTTGGTGGCATCAAACACCACGCGGCCCTTGTAGCCCACCACTTTGGCGATGGTCTGCGCCAGCTCGCGAATGGTGCAGTCCACGCCCGTGCCCACGTTGATGTGCGACAGCATCGGCTCGGTGTTCTCCTGCCACACCTCGCGATCCAGCTCCATCACGTGAATGCTGGCAGCCGCCATATCATCTACGTGCAGAAACTCACGCATCGGCGTACCGCTTCCCCACACCACCACGTCCGGTGTGTTCTCGGCGGTTGCCTCGTGGAAGCGACGCAACAGCGCCGGGATCACGTGCGAATTGCTCGGGTGGAAGTTGTCATGCGGCCCGTACAGGTTGGTCGGCATCACCGAGCGATAGTCGCGACCATACTGACGGTTGTAGGATTCACACAGCTTGATCCCGGCAATTTTGGCAATCGCGTATGGCTCGTTGGTCGCTTCAAGCGTGCCCTGCAACAGCTCACTTTCCGCAATCGGCTGTGTTGCCATTTTCGGGTAGATACAGGATGACCCGAGGAACAACAACTTGTTCACGTTATGCAGATGCGCTGCGTGAATGATGTTGCTCTCGATCATCATGTTCTCGTAGATGAAATCCGCCGGGTACGTGTTGTTGGCAACAATGCCACCCACTTTTGCCGCCGCCAGATACACCTGGTCAATGCGTTCATTCGCAAAGAACGCCTGCACAGCCTTGCTGTCGAGCAGGTTCAGCTCGTCGCGGGTGCGGACAATCACCTCTACGTCACCGCGCTGCTTCAGCTGGCGTTCAATCGCGGAACCCACCATTCCGCGATGGCCGGCGACAAAAATACGTTGTTTCGTCATTCTTAAGACTCCAGCGCGATGGCAACCTCGTAGCCATGAGACTTAAGCAGGGAGTGTTTTTTCGCTGCTTCAAGATCTTTGGCCACCATCTCGGAAACCATCTCCTGCAGAGTGGTTTCGGGTTTCCAGCCCAGGGTTTCGTGCGCTTTGGTTGGATCGCCCAGCAGGGTTTCCACTTCCGCAGGGCGGAAGTAACGCGGGTCAACCTGCACAATCACGTCGCCCGGCTTCACGCCCGGTGCGTCGTGGCCGGTTACCGAAACCACAATGCCCTTCTCTTCCACGCCGGTGCCTTCGAAGCGCAGTTTGATGCCCAGCTGTGCTGCGGCCATCTCAACGAACTGACGCACGGAGTACTGCACGCCGGTGGCAATCACGAAGTCTTCTGGTTTATCCTGCTGCAGCATCATCCACTGCATTTTTACGTAGTCTTTGGCATGGCCCCAGTCACGCAGGGAGTCCATGTTGCCGAGGTGCAGGCAAGATTCCAGACCCTGAGCAATGTTGGCGATAGCTCGGGTGATTTTGCGGGTGACGAAGGTTTCGCCGCGACGCGGGGATTCGTGGTTGAACAGAATGCCGTTACAGGCGTACATGCCATAAGATTCACGGTAGTTCACGGTGATCCAGTAGGCGTATAGTTTGGCTACCGCATACGGAGAGCGCGGGTAGAACGGCGTGGTCTCTTTCTGTGGGATTTCCTGCACCAGGCCGTACAGCTCAGAGGTGGACGCCTGGTAGAAACGGGTTTTCTTCTCAAGACCGAGGAAGCGAATGGCTTCCAGCAGGCGCAGGGTACCCATTGCATCAACATCAGCGGTGTATTCCGGGGATTCGAAGGAGACCGCAACGTGGCTCATCGCGCCCAGGTTGTACACTTCATCCGGCTGCACTTCCTGCAGGATGCGGGTCAGGTTGGAGGAATCGGTCAGATCGCCGTAATGCAGATGGAATTTCGGGTTCGCGGAATGAGGGTCCTGGTAGATATGGTCAACACGCTCGGTGTTGAACGAAGAAGCACGACGCTTGATACCGTGTACTTCATACCCTTTTTCCAGCAGTAATTCTGCCAGGTAAGAACCATCCTGTCCGGTAACGCCGGTGATGAGAGCGACTTTAGACATGTTTATTTTCTCCAACTTATAAGAAATTATTCAGTTTCAACGCGTTCGCGTATCACCACTGCGGGGTTGCCACGGCAAACTTTATTTGCCGGTAGCGATTTAAAAACGCTGCTGCGAGCACCAATAACCGTGCCGTCGCCAACAGAGACACCTGGTGCAACAAAGACATCTGTTGCCAGCCAGCATTTTTCACCGATCACAATAGGTGTGGCGGTAATATCAAAATGCGGGCTCATGAAATCGTGACTGCCGGTGCACAAATAACATTTCTGTGACACCACCGAATTCGCGCCAATCGTAATATCACCCAGGGTATAGAGCACGGCGTCGTCCCCGACCCAGGCATAATCCCCAAGCGTTAACTTCCAGGGATACGTAATTTTGACCGATGGACGAATGACTACGTTTTTTCCGATTTTTGCGCCAAATAAACGCAGTAAAAAAGCGCGCCAGCGATACAGTATTTGCGGCGACCAGGCAAATAAAGTTGCCTGTACCGCCCACCATAACTGCACTTTAATACCGCTCCTGCCGCGAAAATCTTTCGGCACGGAGAATCCTTTTAAATCCTGCATTACGTTTCCTTATATTTCAGACTTTGTTATATAAGGCTTTCGCTTTACCCGTCGTTTTCAGACGCAGAAAATAAGACAATTCCGCCCAAAAGCCCGGCACGCGTAATATCTTACGCTGGACGTTTTTGGCATCCTGGCATAATTCAAGATTATTCGAGGTTGACACCCCACCCATTGAAAATTCAGACACCAGACCGTTAATTCGACAGAATGGATAACCTGACTTATACAAACTGGCGGCCAGTGCATAATCTGATGACACTTTATACTGCAGATCGTAAGGTTGTTTTTTCAGCCCCTTTACCGGGAAGAAAATGGCCTGATGGCTGGCGGGCAAGCTGTGATAGATATACCAGCCCGGTTTGGCGCTACGCAGTACTTTATTACCGTCGCCAAAATCGAGCAGCGCATCACCAATGTACATCGCCTCTTCTTTCTGGCGAGCCAGCTGGCGGGCAAACAGCGCCACGTCATCATGGAACACATCACCGGAATTGAGGAAGATAGCATACCGCCCTTGCGCCATCGCGATGCCTTTATTCATGGCGTCGTAGATACCTTTATCTTTCTCGCTGATGTAACGTAAGTTGAACTCACCGTTGAGTTTTTCCAGAAACTCCGCCGTGCCATCGTTCGAACCGCCATCGACCACGATCCACTCAAAGGTGAGGCTCGGATCGCGCGCCAGATTGCGCAGCGAGCGCCAGGTTTTTACCACCCCTTCGTAGTTGCGAAAGGCGACAGTAACAACGCTAAGAAACATAAAATCACCTCGTCATGAATTCGTAATATTTAGCGCCTTGCGCAAAATAAACGGACAGACAATTAAGAATGCATATTCCGGGCTAAATATTGACCCTGTAAAAAACAGCGACACGGGCGTAAAAAGATAAAGCTGCACGCGAAAGTTTTGGTTATCACCAAACGCGTTAATCATCATTTTGAAAACGTTAAACAGATACCACAATGTCAACAACAGGGCGAACCACGAAAAATAAATAATTAACAGATACAGGCCATTGTCTATGGTTTTACCGACGTCCGCACCGTTAAAGATTCCGAATGATGCAACATATTCATAAAGTGAGCCGAATCTTACTACACCATCAATGTGGGTTAAGGAATAACCCACCATCACCAGCGGTCCGATGATGCGATAATAGGATGATGAACCTTCTGTTCCCAAATCTCCCAGACGTTCAGAGATGTATGGGAAGGCAAATATCACACCCACCATAAACACCGTCAGGGAAATAATCGCCAGCGGCAATTTTTTCTTAATCGCCTCTTTGTTCAGATACTGGAACGCCCACTCCAGCAGGTAAAACAAGATAAATGTCATTACCCCGGAAAACGATCCTGACAGAACAATCCCTGCAAGAATCATAGCATCGGTCTTAGGGGTTTTGATACCAAACTGTTTGATGCTGAGCCAAATTGAGATTAATGCCAGAGCAAAAAACGCCGGTTCAAAATAGAGTGCGGTGGTACGCTTTCCGCCAAACTTAATGAAGTTCAGAACGTAACTGTTACTGTAAATGAGATATTTCGAAATAATCTCCATCAGGCTACTGCCACCGGTCAAAATAATTTGCGCCATCTCCAGTGCAGCAAGCATAACAATTAACGCAACGGCAATATAAAAGAACCTGAGGATTTTCCGATAATTGTGCGGTGATATCGTTTTAAAGCGAATACTCCAGACCATGCCAATAATAATGACGATATAAACAAACAGCATGGTGGAGGTGACGTATTTACTGGCATCCAGCGACTGACCAAAGAGGTAGTTAAAGGCCGTCAGCCCTGACCCGATACCCAGCGCAATCATCAACTTCTTCAGGTTGATTTTCTCGACGTACAGCAAAAGCAGAACGGGCAAGAAGGTCACGATGGTAATCGGGAAGCTTTCACCCAACTGAGCAATCTTGACGTTGACCAGCAGGTAAATCAGCGGCAGCAGCAGATAACTACAGATTCTGATAGAACGAGACATACTCCTCCAGCATCTGTTGTCCACTGTAGGCCTTGCGACTGCGGTTGCGGAACGATTCCAGGCTCGTGCCAAACACGGCTTGCGCAATATCGGCCTTCGTCATCTGCACCAGCGGCAATACCTCCTGCTCCGCGAAGGTTTTCCCGCCCGATTTTTCCAGCACTTCACGCGCCGCATCGCTGTGGGTGGCAATCACCGGCACACCAATCGAGAGCGCTTCGCACAGGATCAGCGGGTAGTTATCCACGCGTGAGCTAAACACCAGCGCGTCCATGCCGTTCAGGGCGCTCATCAGTTTGCGCTTGTCAGTTTCAAACCCGTGGTTCACCACGTTTGCCCCAATGAACGGGGAAAACTTACCGAAGGTATGCAGTTCAATGTTGTCGCCCAGCGCCATGATGTCTTGCACCAGTTGCTGATTGGTTTTACCGTCGTAGCGCAAATCATGCGCGACAATAGCAATTTTCGGTTTGCCCGTGGTTTCCGCCACCGGCGTCAGCTCCGCCAGAATATCTTCCGTCGCCACATCGATACCGTTGTTAATGATTTTACAGCGCCCTGCGCCGTACAGACTGTTGAATGCGTCCGCCACGTGCTGGCTTGGGGAGATAAACGTGCAGCCAAGCGAGATCATGTCGCGAAACAGCTGACGTTTTCCCTCTACCAGCTGATATGCGCGATCAATGCTGACGGGTGGATAGTTGGTCAGCGTCGGGCATTTCTGACAGTTCGTTTTCCACCCTTCACAGCCGTCGGTAAACGCGCAGCGTCCGGTCACACTCCAGTGATCGTGCAGCGTCCAGACAAACCGGGTGTCCGGTTTATGCGCCTGCACGTTCTCGCAAAATGCCACCACCTCTTCCAGCTTCAGCCAGTAGCTGTGCAGCACGTGAAAATGCAGCACTACCGGGCCGGTGGTTCGCGTTACGGTGCGATAAAGGTTATTCAGGTTACCGAACAGATCGCGGTTAAACAGACGAAACAGTGCAATGTTGGCAATAGATGTCAGGCGCGGCGTCTGCTTCAGCACCTGCGGATAGTTATCGTGGCTGACGCTTTTCTTGCCGCTCTTGCCGTAGCCGTAGACAAAGCGCGACTGTAATCCTTTTTGCAGCGCACGCTGATGCAGATCCAGCGCTACACCGGCCGCCCCGCCTTCCGCGAGGCGCACGTTAAATTGCAGAATGTTCATTTGATCACCTTCACCCGGGCTTTTTCTCCCACCACCAGTGCGTTATCCGGAATGTTGTCCAGCACCACGCTACCTGCACCCACGGTGACGTTATTGCCGATAGTAATGTCGCCAATGATCACCACGTTGGCTCCCAGCTCGACGTTATTGCCGATAACCGGGCACGCCAGACTGTCCGGCCCACGGTTGCCGATGGTCACCGCGTGGCGAATGGTGAAATCATCACCCGCAACCACAAATTTATTAATCACCACTGCATAGCCGTGGTGAATGGTGAAGCGGCGGCCAATGGTCGCGGCAGCCTGAATTTCATAACCAAAAATGCATTCGGTGATGATGCGGTACAGCACCAGAGCCGGTGCCGCCCAGATATTGTTCAGCACATTTTTTTTGCGCCACACCGAGCAAAAGTGCGCGATGCGGTATGCCAGAACCATGCAGCATGGGCGCAGGCTCCAGCTGTTTGCGCGGCAATCTTCCAGAAACATTATTTCCCCCGAAGCCCATCAGCCAGGCGTTTACCATTGCGCACGGAAAACAGCGTGAGCAGCGTGCGCCAGTTCATGCGCTTATTGCGGATTTGATAGAGGGTAAAGAGCTGATACTTCCGGCTGGCACGGTCAAACTTGTCCTTGTGCTTGCGGTAAAAGTGAAAGTAGCCCGAGAATTTTTTCGGCGAGGAGGTGATTTGCATCTCCCCATGGTTGATGTGCAGGATCTGCGTGGCCTCTTCCACTTTCCACGGTTCACCATATTCCACCACCATCCGCAGGAAGATGTCGTAATCCTGCGCGGCCTTCAGTTCGGTATCAAACAGACACGCTTTAAAGCGCCATGCCCAGGTAAACACCTGATTGCCAATGATATTGCGCTTATAAAACAGACGGCGTGAGTACGGAGATTTCGGGTACAGCGGCAGACTCGCGGGCTGAGAGTAGACTTCACCCTGGCAGACATAGTCGTTGGCATACAGGAAAGCGTGCGTAACCAGCTGCTGTTGATGCGACAGGAAGATCGACAAACGATTTGGCGTCCATTCATCATCATCGTCAATACCGGTCAGATACTGCCCTTGCGCCTGCATAATCGCCTGGTTACGCACCGCACACGCCCCGGAGTTGATGGCGTTATGCGTATACATCACGCGCGGATCGTTGAGATCAGACACAAATTTCTGCAACTGTTCATACGAGGAAGAACAGTCATCAACGACGATCAGCTCCCAGTTATCATAATCCTGTCGTAGTACGGATTTGATTGCGCGGATCGCCAGCTGCTGACGGTTCCATGTCGGCATATAGATAGAAATCAAAGGGCGTTGTGTGGTCATGGTCTTTCCCGAATGAGTTCGATGCCCTCACCCCTGCCCTCTCCCAAAGGGAGAGGGGGATAATATTCCCTCTCCCTTTGGGAGAGGGTTAGGGTGAGGGGGGGGATGAACTTTTATTTGCTGTCCGATTTATATTCGTACTCGTAGTACCCGTAATCCTGATAACCACTCGCGCGACGGAAGATGGAGTTCAGGATCACCCCTTTCACCTCAATACCGTTCTGTTCAAAACGGCTCAGGCTGGTTTCCACCTCTTTGATGGTGTTCACCGCATAGCGCGCCACCATCAGCGTGGTACCTGCATGGCGGCCCACAACGGCAGCATCGGTGACGGCCAGAATTGGCGGTGTATCAATCAGCACCAGGTCGTAGTGTTTGCTCGCCCACGCCACCAGTTGGCTAAAGCGCTCACTCATCAGCAGTTCAGAGGGGTTAGGCGGTACCTGTCCACGCGGGATCAGGTCAAATTTCGGGATCGAGGTCGGTTTAGCACTTTCACTAATCTCCCCTTTACCGAGCAGGATTTCCGACAAGCCGTTGACGTTGTTGGTGCCCAGCAGCTCGTGGGTGTAACCCTTACGCATATCGCAGTCGATCAGCAGCACGCGTTTATTGGTCTGGCTCACCACCGCCGCCAGGTTGGCACAGACGAATGTCTTACCAATCGACGGGCTTACACCGGTCATCATCAGGACGTTATTTTTAGCCTGCATCATGGCAAAGTGCAGGCTGGTTCGCAGGCTGCGCACCGCTTCAATCGCCAGGTCAGTTGGGTTACCCACCGCCAGAAGCTGGCTCTGTTTGTAACGCTTAACGCCCTTCACGGTTTTGACGCTGTCATGCGATTTCTGCCACTCGGACAGAGGAATGCTGGCATACACGCTGATGCCATTCTCTTCCAGCGCCTGTGGGCTTTCGATACCACGGTTGAACAGCGAGCGCAGCAATACGCCGACGATGGAAAGCATCAGGCCAAGAATAATGCTGCCGAGAATAATCAGCGCTTTCTTCGGCTTCAGCACACCAGGCTGGGTAATTGCCGGGTCAACGATACGCACATCGCCGACGGTGCTGGCTTCGGTGATTTTCAGCTCCTGCTGTTTATTCAGCAATTGCATATACACCTGCTGACCAGATTCCACGTCGCGGGTCAGACGCACAATTTCCTGCTGCGTCTTTGGCATCGCGGTCACGCGGTTATTCAGCTTCGCCTTCTCTTCTTCCAGCGTCTGGCGTTTTTCCAGCAACGTGCGGTAGGCCGGGTGACGTTTGGTGTAGAGCTTGGAGATTTCGGCTTCTTTGAAGGTCAGTTCGTTGAGCTGTGCGTCAATGTTAACCATTGAATCGAGAACCGATTTTGCTTCCAGCGGTAAATCAACGGAATCTTTATCCTGACGATAGGCATTCAGTTTATTCTCTGCATCATCCAGATGAGCGCGCACCTCTGGCAGCTGTTTCGCCAGGAAGGCGAGGCTTTTTGCCGCTTCCGCCGATTTACGCTCCACGTTCTGCTCAAGGTAGTTGCGGGTAATGCTGTTGAGTACGTCGCGGATTTGATCTTTATCCTCACCGGTAAAGGTCATGCTCAGAACGCCGGTGTCCTTACCATTTTCGGTGACGGTCAGGTTATTTTGCAGATTATTGATCATCCCCAGCGTGGAAAATTTGGTGACCGTAAACTCACCCCCTTCCTGCGCCTGAATGCTGCTCACCATCATGCTGACGCCGTCTTTGGTGAGCATCTGCCCCACTTCACCCCGCGCACTAAAGCCCGCATCGCTGGTCAACTGATACTGTTGCGGGCTCAGCACGGTCAGGGTAAACGTCTGATCCGCGCCCCCTTTCGGCAGCACAAAATCCGTCACTTTCACGGTGTCATTGCTGCGGCCCATCAGGCGATCCCAGCCCGCACCAAATACCGGGAAGGTATTTTTGGTGACGGAAATATCCAGCCCCAGGTCGTGAACCGTTTTACCGAGTACCAGACGCGACTGGATAAGCTGAATTTCGGCGTCTGATGCCGGAGGCTTGTTGGCCAGCGCGGAACCAATGTCCTGCACCAGCGAGCTACCGGTGTTCTGCTCAATCTGCATCAGCGCATCGGCGCTGTAGATTGGCGTCGCGAACAGCGTATAGACAACCGCCGCAGCGGCAAATACGGCGGTGATCCCAATCACCCACCACTTCGCTTCTACAACGGTGCCGACCAGGCGACCAATATCAATTTCATCACTGCCCGAAGTCGGGGCGGCAGAAAGTTTTGTTTTTTCTGTCATTGTTATCCCTGCTGAGCTTTCAGTGCCTGCGCCCACTGACGGGCAGACTGGTCAAGTAAGGTGTATACCGCTTCAAACGCCTCACGACTTTTGCGATACGGATCGGGGATTTCACGTTCATTGTCCCAGTGACCAAACAGCATCACCTTGCCGCGCATCTCCGGCGCGATGTCGCACAGCGCGTGAATGTGGCGTTTTTCCATCGTCAGGATCAGGTCATACTCCCGGCACATCCGGCCGGAGACCTGGCGGGCGCAGTGCCCGTCAAGGGAAAGGTTGTGACCGTTGGCAACGCTGGTGGCACGTTCATCGGCACTTTTACCGACCAACGCACCAAGCCCTGCGGAGTCAACGGTGAGTCCGGGCTGATAATTTTTCAGCAACCGTTCCGCCGTCGGGGAACGGCAAATGTTCCCCACGCATACCACCAGAATTTTGTTAAACATCGCGGGTTACCAGGTATGAATGTCGCGCGCCGTATCCGTCATGTAGCGAACGCCACTGATGGTTGGCAGCAACTGGTTGATCAGGCGGTTCCAGCGGGCAACTGGCGCGGTGGTGACATACACCACATCGTATGGCTGCAGGCGGAACGACGTTGCCATTACCAAAGACGTCGCATCAGACATATCCAGCTGGTAGATATTGGCAATCTTGCCTTTGGCGCTGGCGTCGTTCTTCAGCGGACGGATCACGAAGATACCGCTGGCGTTGGAGGACGTCAGATCGATGCCTTCCGCATTGCCCAGCGCTTCGGTCAGGGTCATGCCGCTGAAGTCCATCTTGAGGGTGCTCTGCTTCTTCACTTCGCCCATCACGAACACTTTCAGATCGTCGTTGCGTGGTACGTAGAGAATATCGCCCGGATAGAGCAGACGATTCTGGGTCAGGTCACCGTTTTGCATCAGCGCCTGCAGGGAAATGCGCTGCTCTTTGCCGTTATGCGTGAGTACCACGTTGCGCCAGTCAGCGCCGTCGGTTAAACCGCCTGCGGCGTTAACGGCGTCCAGCACGGTGAGGGGGACGTTGGTAATGGCCTGCTGGCCAGATTTGTTCACCTGCCCGGAGATATAGGCTTTCTGCGAGCGGAATGCGGCGATATTAACGTCCACCTGCGGGTCAGCAATGTACTGCGCCAGGCGGCCGGTAATATCACTACGGATCTCGGCGAGCGTTTTCCCTGCAACATGCACTTTGCCGATATAGGGATAGAACATGGTCCCGTCAGACTGCACCCAGTTCCCGGTATCGCTTGAGCTGCGATACTGGCCCGCCGGAGTTGTCAGTTCCGGGTGGTCCCAGACGGTCACGTTGATCACATCACCTGGCCCTACGCGGTACTGATAAGAGGCTATTTCCTGGTCCAGAGACATATTCGGCTGGGCAACATTTGGACGTGGGCGTAATTGTTCGACCAGACGCGGCGTCAGCGGATAAACATTCACCATTTTGTCGAGGTCAAAATCAGCATCCTGCTGTTTGATCACATCCTTGCCCATTGTTGACATATTGCTGCCGGGAAAGACCGTACAACCACTCATCAAGGTCACCGACACCAATAATGGCATCAATTTCATTTTGGATTTCATCATTGATTATTTATCACTTTGGCAGAGTAATTACCCTGTGAAATTTAAATAAGCCCGGGTCTTTTGGCTTTCAGCATGCAGTTAATCAAATAGAAATATAACTGGCATCAGTCCTAAAAAAAGCTTATTCACCCACTGGCTATTGACAGAATAATCGAGGCTGATTCACTCGCGTCCGGGCACGCTACCGCCCTTGGCTTTCAGTTACCAATCTACTGACTAAACAATATGTTATGGAAAGACACCCTCTTGAATCAGGTCTTATAGCAAATATACCAACCACTTCAGAGAAGTTGCTGATAATGAATAACCGAGACTAAAGACCGGAACAATAATAGCAACAAGGAGATTTAACATTTGATGCTGAGGGAATTGTTGCAGCTAACCTAATAGCAGGCAAGAAGAAATCCGCCCTGATAACTATTTTTAAGAATAATATTAAGAGCAAATTTTTCACATTTTAGGATTTTCTTTATATTGACAAAAAACACATTAAAATCATTAATTGCGATATATCCTAAATATCTCACTTCATAATCAAATATACGCCTTTACCTTATGTACAGTATTCTCAGCATATTTTCTTTTTCTCCCGCTTATTAAGAGAAATCTCACCCTGGCATTGCAATTTCCTCTGGTTTTATCCATGATCAAAGTGTGACATTGGTCATATAACAGAAGGTATTGCTATTACTATGGAATGGATTGCCGATCCATCACTCTGGGCCGGGTTGGTTACGCTGGTCGTCATCGAATTAGTACTCGGTATTGATAATCTGGTCTTTATCGCCATCCTCGCCGAAAAATTGCCACCTTCGCAGCGTGACCGGGCGCGCGTGACGGGTTTGTTGCTGGCGATGGTGATGCGACTGTTGCTGCTGGCGTCAATCTCCTGGCTGGTCACGCTGACCACGCCGCTGTTTACCGTTTACAACCTGAGCTTTAGCGCCCGCGATCTGATCATGCTTTTTGGTGGGTTGTTCCTGCTGTTCAAAGCCACGGTAGAGTTGAATGAGCGGCTTGAAGGGAAAGACAGTGAAAACCCCACCCAGCGCCGGGGCGCTAAATTCTGGCCAGTGGTCGCGCAAATTGTGGTGCTGGATGCGGTCTTCTCGCTGGACTCGGTCATCACTGCCGTCGGGATGGTAGACCATCTGGCCGTGATGATGGCCGCCGTGATTATCGCCATTGTACTGATGGTCATGGCGAGCAAAGCGCTGACACGGTTTGTGAACAGCCACCCGACCATCGTCATCCTCTGTCTGAGCTTCCTGCTGATGATTGGCTTTAGCCTGGTGGCCGACGGTTTCGGATTCCACATTCCAAAAGGCTATCTGTACGCCGCCATTGGTTTCTCGGTCATGATTGAATCGCTTAACCAGCTGGCGATTTTCAACCGCCGTCGTTTTCTGTCTGCTAACCAGAGTCTGCGCCAGCGCACTGCCGACACGGTAATGCGCCTGCTCAGCGGACAAAAAGAAGATGCGGAGCTGGATGCCGCATCCTCCGCGATGCTCGCCGATCACAGCGACGGGCAGATTTTTGACCCGCAGGAGCGGCGGATGATTGAGCGGGTGCTCAATCTGAACCAGCGTTCAGTCAGCAGTATCATGACCTCACGCCATGACATTGAACATATCGATCTGGCCGCCCCGGAAGAGCAAATCCGCGCGTTGCTGGATAAAAACCAGCACACCCGCGTGGTCGTCACTGGGGAAGAAGAGGAAGAAGAGCTGCTGGGCGTCGTGCATGTTATCGACCTGCTGCAACAACAGCTGCACGGCGAACCACTCAATCTGCGCGCACTGGTGCGCCAGCCGCTGGTGTTCCCGGAAACGTTGCTGTTGCTCTCGGCGCTGGAGCAGTTCCGTAACGCGCGCACCCATTTTGCTTTTGTGGTGGATGAGTTTGGTTCGGTTGAAGGGCTGGTCACGCTCAGCGACGTAATGGAAACCATCGCCGGTAATCTCCCCAACGAGGTAGATGAAATTGATGCGCGCCATGACATTCAGAAAAATGCAGACGGTTCATGGACGGCCAACGGCCATATGCCGCTTGAAGACCTGATCCAGTATGTTCCCCTGCCTCTGGATGAGAAACGTGAGTACCACACCATTGCCGGTTTGTTGATGGAATATCTGCAGCGCATTCCGGTACCCGGTGAAGAGGTACAGGTCGGGGATTATCTGATTAAGACATTACAGGTGGAGAACCATCGCGTGCAGAAGGTACGGTTAATACCGCTACGCGATGAGGAAGAGATGGATTTTGAGGTGTAAAAAAGCCGGGTGGAGGCTACGCCTTACCCGGCACAACAGACATCAAAGCTTATTGAGCAGCTTCTTCGCATCTTTCCCTGTCTGTGAATCCTTATTCCGATCCGCCCAGTCGTTCAGCCGACGTTTGGCTTCATCCTGCAGATGCTTACGCAGGATCTGATCCACCTGAAGGCTGTAATTCAGCGCCTGCCATTTGCCGTACACGCTAAGCGGGATCGGCGTCTCTTTCAGGAAGTCGACCAGTTTGCTTTCACCCTGCCAGCCGGAAAGCACACGCACGTTAAAACGGGTATCTGCCGTCTCTTTCACCAGATCCAGCGAGCCTTCGCCCGTTAACGACAACAGGGATGAAGAGCCCTGCATGCCGCCCAGAGAGAGCTGCCCGTTGTCCAGCGTCAGGTCACTGGTAAAGCTATCGAGACGCGTTGCGCTGTCGTAATTTTCCTGGGCCTGGACGTTACTGCTGCGTTCAACCGCCTGCTGAACCAGTTGCTGGAAGTTGAGTCCTTCCATACGGCTGTCTTTTAGCTCAACATGAGCCTGCCCCTGCCAGTCGCGGCGGAAGGCGTCAGCATCGATCTTCGCCCCGGAAAAGTCCCCGGCCAGCGTCAGCTGCCCCGTCATGGATATCGGGTAGTTAAAGGCTTTCAGGATCGTACCAATCTCAACGTTGTCGAGACGCGGCTGGAACTCCGCGCTGGCGGGTTCTGTACGCACATCCAGCGAGCCAGGCAGAGAAACATGCCCGGTCCCCATTTTGCCGCTCAGCTCGGAGACAACCAGCAACCCGTTATGGTTAAACATCTGGCTGCTCACATTGGTAAAGTCAATGCCGCGCCAGCGCACGCTGTTGGCTTTCAGCAGAATGTCTGCCGTGAACCCGCGCAGACCGTTATAGTCTGGCTGATCAATATTGGAGGAGATAACCGGGCGCGTCTGTTTCATCTGACTCTGCCCCGATTGCTGCACATCACTGTCCGGTGCGGCGGCCTGGGTCACGAGCAGGTTCTCCAGGTTCAGATTATCAAACTGCAGGTTCAGCACCCATTTCGGCTTCTGTTCAAGAGAAACACTCGCCTGCCCTTTCAGGCTGCTGTCGTTCGCCTGCAGGTTAAGGTTATCCAGCTCCAGCTGTTTTTGTTCTTCACGCCATACGGCTTGCAACGTTCCCTGGCCGGTAATTCCCTGAGCAGGAACATCGGCCCCCGTCAGTTGCCAGTTCAGTTGCTGAATATCTGCCGTGAGCTGGTGCGGATAATCCGACGCATTCACGCTGGCATTCAGCGACAGGGTCAGATCGCGCTGATCGCGGTTTACTCGTCCACTGAAATCCACCGAGGCACGATGGTGCGCGTCCTGCTCCATCTTCAGGTTAATGTTGCGTACAGTGACCTGATCATTATCTTCATGCTGGAAAACCAGCACACTGTCGGCCACTTTCAGTTTACCGATATCAAATGACCAGCCTGTATCAGACGCCCCATCTGGCAGGGTGTTTTCACGTGGTGCAACCGGCGCATCCGCGTTTCGCACGGCTTCAGTTTGTGGGGTAAGCTGAATGACCGCGCTTTTCAGCATCACCTGGTCTACCTGCAACTGGTGTGAAAAGAGCGGGAACAGCGCCACATCAAGACGCATGTTATCGGCCGATACCAGCGGCTGAGTGGCCCCCGGTGCGGTTAACGACATACGGCCTGAGAGAATGCTGAGTTGCGGCCAGACGTGCCACCGCAGCGGCCCATCCAGCTTCAGTTCATAACCGCTGCGCGCTTCAACCTGCCGCACCATATAGGCACGGAAATCATTAGGGTTAACCAGCAGAACCAACGCTGAAAGGCCAGCAACCAGCACCACCAGCAATATCATCAGCGTTGTCAGAACTCTTCTCATGGCATCCTCAGTGGACTAACGATCAGTCTTTATCAATACGACTGGCAACCGCACCCTGCTGGTCGCGATATTTTGCATCCTGACGGCGGTTATAAGGACGCTCTGCCGGACCTGTCAGGGGTTCAAAGCTCAGCGCGCCAATCATCATACCCGGGCGCAGTGCCAGCGGTAGTTTACCGGCGTTGAAGAACTCCAGCACGATACGGCCCGACCAGCCTGGATCGATACGGTGCGCGGTCACGTGTACCATCAGCCCCAGACGCGCCAGAGAAGAACGGCCATCAAGCCAGCCAACCAGATCCGCAGGCAACGTGACGGATTCAAACGTCACCGCCAGCGCCAGCTCACCCGGATGCAGGTAAAACGCATCACCCTCGTCGAGGACAATTTCGTCACTCATCACACGATCAAGCGCCGCGCTGACTTCGTCCTTCGGCCCGCTGAGGTCGATAAACGGTGCAGTGTGGCCGCTAAAGGTGCGGAATTTATTTCCCAGACGCACGTCAACGGTCACACCATTGATACGCTCCACCGGCGGGCGCGGGGTAATAGACAGGCGGCCTTCATCCAGCCAGGCTTCTATATCGCGATCACAAAGACGCATGGCACTTTCTCCTTTCGTGCATCGTGCCCTGAGAGTTTACTGACTCAGGGCAAAACCAGGTTATATCTGAACGGTACACAATTCGCGTGGCTTATTCAAAGAACTGGCTGATTTTCGCTTTTAAGATATCAATAGCAATGCGGTTTTTACCGCCGCGAGGCACGATGATATCGGCGTATTGCTTGGATGGTTCGATAAATTGCAGGAACATCGGACGGACGGTTTTCTGGTATTGCGCCATGACAGAGTCCATCGAACGGCCACGTTCGTTAACGTCGCGCTTAATGCGGCGCATCAGGCAAATATCCAGTGGGGTATCGACAAAAATAGAGAAGTTCATGGATTCACGCAGACGCGCGTCGGTCAGAAGCAGGATGCCTTCGAGGATAATCACCTTCTTCGGCTCGATGCGAATCGTTTCCTGCGTGCGGGTATGTTCCACGTAGCTATAGACAGGCAGTTCAATCGCCTGGCCATTCTTAAGCGCTTCTAAATGCTGGAACAGCAGGCTGTGATCCATTGCATTTGGATGATCATAATTCGTTTTTACGCGCTCTTCCATCGACAGATGGGATTGGTCTTTGTAATAGCTATCTTCGGGAATGACGCCGATGTGCTCATCACCAACTTGTTCACGCAGTTCGCGGTAAAGCGTACTGGCAATAAGACTTTTACCTGAAGCCGATGCGCCGGCGATGCCTATGATGACGCACTGATGAGACTTATCAGTCATAAATTTAGCGACCTGATTGACCTGGATGTTAAGGAAGGACGACGCCGGAGCGTCAAACGCGGCAATTATAGGGATTTCGTGGGCGTGATACCAGTCGAAAGCGCAGGATATGCGAGAGAGGCTGAAAAGTGCCTTTTCGATCCCTTAGTGAAATTTAAACGAACATTTTTTCAGCGTTTAATATGAATTTTTTGCAGAGTAACTATTTAATAACTCTATGATGTCAAATTATGAGCAGACGCCATATGAATTGTAAATTGTTTGTACTAGCATAAGCCAAATTATTAAATTCTCTCGTCCGGGCCTGGCTCCTGACGGCATGGCGTCTTTGGATAAAGCGGTAATGAATAAACAATACCAGCGGGTTTTGGTTACTACCCCACATCCTTTATTACGACTTGTCTGTCTGGGCCTGGTCACCTTCATCTTTACGTTGTTCTCGCTGGAGCTCACCCGCTCCGGCACGCTGCTGGCTCCCCTCTGGTTTCCCACCGCCATTATGATGGTGGCGTTTTACCGCCACGCAGGAAAAATGTGGCCTGGCATTGCGCTGGCCTGTTCATTTGGCAATATTCTGGCCACCTGGATGCTCTTTTCCTGGGAGGCAACGAGCTTCACCTACCTCTCGATAAACCTGATTGAAGCCTTTATTGGCGCGGTCATACTCCGCAAATGGCTGCCCTGGTATAACCCATTACAAAACCTGGGTGACTGGATCCGTCTGGCGATCGGCAGTGCGCTGATACCACCGCTGGTGGGCGGGGTACTGGTGCATTTTCTGATCCCCAGCCCGGAACCACTTCGTACCTTCCTGGTCTGGGTGCTTTCTGAATCCATTGGCTCGCTGGCACTGGTTCCACTGGGTCTGCTCTTTAAGTCACACTATTTGCTTCGCCACCGCAATCCGAAGCTGCTGCTGGAAACCTTGCTGACGATGGCCGCCACCCTGACGCTAAGCTGGGTGGCCGTAACCTGGGTACCGTGGCCGTTTACCTGCGTCATCGTCCTGCTCATGTGGAGCGCCGTGCGTCTGCCGAGGATGGAAGCCTTCCTGGTGTTTTTAGTCACCGTGATGGTCATTTCGCTGATGATTGCCCGAAATCCCCTACCGCTGGCAACCCAGAATGCCAGCGCCATGCTGAATGCCCCCTGGCTGCCATTCCTGATGATGCTACTGCCAGCCAACGTCATGACGATGGTGATGTATGCATTTCGTGCCGAACGTAAGCATATAACCGAAAGCGAAGAGCGTTTCCGTAATGCAATGGAGTATTCCGCCATCGGTATGGCTCTGGTGGGGGTTGAAGGGCAGTGGCTACAGGCGAACAAAGCGCTGTGCAGTTTTCTTGGCTACAGCCAGAAAGAACTTCAGTCGCTCACCTTCCAGCAGCTCACGTGGCCGGAAGATTTAAATTCCGACCTGAAGCTGCTTGAACAGCTTGTGAGGGGGGATATCAATAACTACAGCCTTGAGAAACGCTATTACACCCGCAATGGCGAGGTCGTCTGGGCGCTGCTTGTTGTTTCAGTCGTACGCCATGCGGACGGCTCCCCACTCTACTTTATCGCCCAGATTGAAGACATTAACGATCTCAAGCAGACCGAGTGGGTCAACAAACGCCTGATGGAACGTATCACCCTTGCTAACGAAGCCGGTGGTATCGGGATTTGGGAGTGGGATCTGGAGCCTGACATCATCAGCTGGGATAAGCGGATGTTCGAGCTGTATGAAATTCCGCCGCATATCAAGCCGACGTGGCAACTCTGGCACGAGGCGATGGTGCCAGAAGACCGCGCCCACGTGGAACAGGTGATCCGCGACTCGCTGATGGACAGGCTGCCGTTTAAGCTTGAGTTTCGTATTCGCGTCAAGGACGGCATACGTCATATTCGTTCGCTGGCAAACCGGGTGCTGGATAAACAGGGCGAAGTTGAACGCTTGCTTGGCATCAATATGGACATGACCGAAGTTAAGCAGCTGAATGAAGCGCTGTTCCAGGAAAAAGAGCGTTTGCACATCACGCTCGACTCCATCGGTGAAGCGGTGTTGTGTACCGATATCGACATGAATGTCACCTTTATGAATCCCGTCGCCGAGAAGATGAGCGGCTGGCTGCAAACCGAGGCTATCGGGCAGCCGATCCTGACGGTGCTGCATATTACGTTTGGTGAGAATGGCCCACTGATGGAGAATATCCACAGCGGCGATATGTCCCGTTCTGCGATTGAACAGGATGTGGTGCTTAACTGTCGCACTGGCGGGAGCTTTGATATCCATTACAGTATCACTCCGCTCAGTACGCTGGACGGGCAAAATATTGGCTCGGTTCTGGTGATTCAGGATGTCACCGAGTCACGCAAAATGCTGCGTCAGCTGAGCTACAGCGCCTCCCACGATGCGCTCACCCATCTGGCAAACCGGGTCAGCTTCGAAAACCACCTTAAACGCCTGTTGCAGACCGTGCAGGAGACGCGCCAGCGTCATGCGCTGGTGTTTATCGATCTCGACCGCTTCAAAGCCGTTAACGATACCGCAGGCCATGCGGCGGGCGACGCCCTGCTCCGGGAACTCTCTTCGTTAATGCTGACCATGCTGCGCTCAAGCGACGTCCTGGCACGTCTGGGCGGCGACGAATTCGGGCTATTGCTGCCGGACTGCAATATCGAAAGCGCACGCTATATTGCAGGCCGTCTGATCCACGCCATCAACAATTACCACTTTATG
Organism: Enterobacter cloacae; assembly: GCA_014169315.1. Taxonomy (NCBI): domain Bacteria; kingdom Pseudomonadati; phylum Pseudomonadota; class Gammaproteobacteria; order Enterobacterales; family Enterobacteriaceae; genus Enterobacter; species Enterobacter cloacae. The sequence goes on from AP022133.1 coordinate 2,961,848, forward strand.
TGGGAAGGACGTCTGCACCGCATTGGTGCCAGCGCCGGTATCACCCTGATTGATGAAAATAACAATCAGGCGTCGGAAGTGATGTCGCAGGCCGACATCGCCTGCTATGCCTCGAAAAACAACGGGCGTGGTGTCGTCACCGTTTACGAACCGCAGCAGGAGCGGATCCACAGCACGCGCAGCATGATGTCGCTTGATGAACAGTGGCATATGATCAAGGACAATCACCTGATGTTGATTGCCCGTAGCGTCGCCTCCCCGCGTATTCCGGAGAGCTGTAATTTCTGGCTGATCTCATTACGCCTGTGGACTAACCAGGGCGAAGTCCAGGAAGAGCACGCCTTCCGTTCGAGCCTGGCGGAGCCTGAACTGTTACACGCCCTCGACCGACGTATTTTTAGCGAGTTCTTCCGCACCTATGCCGCGCAGGTGGCCAGTAAAGGTATGGGAGTGGCACTGCCGCTTTCTGAAGCCGGTTTAGCCAGCGTCACGCTGGTCGACGAGTTGCTCGATCTTCTGGATAAAGGCACACTGCCGGGTCGTCTTCTGCATCTGGTTATTGCTGTCGACGTGGTACGTAACCCGGATGAGAGAGTCCAGCAGGGGCTGCAAAAGCTCCGTCATGCTGGCTGTCGCGTGGTGCTCAGCCAGGTAGGACGTGACATGAACGTCTTTAACCACCTGAGCGCCAATATGGCCGATTATCTGATGCTGGACGCAGAAATGGTGACGAACATACACGGCAATCTGATGGATGAAATGATGGTTGCCATTATTCAGGGCCATGCACAGCGGCTGAGGATGAAAACCCTCGCCGGGCCAAGCAACCAGCCGATCATGATGGATACCCTTTCCGGTATCGGCATTGACTTCATCTACGGCGACACCATCGCCGAACCACAGCCGCTGGAATTACTTCTGAATACCAGCTATTTCGCTATCAACTGACGGTACCCAACCGTCGGTATACCAGATGTGCAGCAGCGCGTAAGAGCGCCACGGCTGCCAGCGCTGGGCGTATCGACGGATCTGCGCCGGGGTCATTCCGGCGAAGCGCTGTTTAATCAGATAATCATCCGGCAGGAAAACATCTTTCGCCTGCCAGCCGCGCAGGGCAAGGTAGTTTGCCGTCCAGCGCCCAATCCCCGGCCGCTGTTGTAACGCCTTCATGCATTCTTCAATATCCGCAGGCGGGAAAAGCGGAAACGTTCCGTCGACCACGGACTGCGCCAGATGAATCAACGACTCCGCCCGCCTGACCGGCATCCCGAGAGCTTTCAACGCCAGTGGGTCGGCCGCCGCCAGCGCTGCCGGTGTCGGGAAGCAGACATAGCCCGGAGAATCCTTAACCGGTTTGCCACACAGCGCCACAACACGCGAGGCCAGCTTCGCCGCCATCGCCACGCTGACCAGCTGCCCCAGAATCGCCCGCACGCCCTGCTCCCAGGCATCCATTGCCCCCGGTAAACGTAAGCCTGGCCGCGCAGCACCGAGTTCGCCCAGCGCCTCCTGAATTTGCTGCGGATCGCAGGCAAGATCGAACAGACGTCCGATGCGCTCCAGGCAGGTCTGTGCAACTGGCGTCAGCCCCGCACTGAACGTTACCTCTAACGTACGGGTGCGGATATCCGGCGTGACGCGAAATATTCCCTGATGTCCCTCACAGGCAAAACTGCGTTCGTAGTATTCGTCCGTGACAGTTTCGACGCCCGCTACCGCACGCACGCCAAGAAAGCCAAACATCCATTGCCAGTCATAAGGGGGTTGCCATGTCAGGGTATACATTGTTGCTCCTTTTATGTTCCCCTCAGCATAAACCGAAAGATCTTGTTGCGCCTTGCTTTCATATTCCAGTTGTCGCCGGGAAGACATTTCGTTAAAGTCTCGCCCCTTCTCACTGGCATGGGGATTTCTACGTGTTTATTGGATTTGACTACGGTACGGCAAACTGTTCGGTTGCGGTTATGCAAAACGGGCAACCACAGCTCCTGAAAATGGAAAAAGAGAGCACGCTGCTGCCGTCAATGCTCTGCGCACCCACGCGCGAAGCGGTCAGCGAATGGCTGTTTCGCCATCATCAGGTTCCGGCCAATGCCGCAGAAACCCAGGCGTTGCTACGCCGGGCTGTCAGTTTTAACCGCGAGGAAGACATCGACGTTACGCCTTCCAGCGTGCAGTTTGGTCTTTCTTCGCTCGGACATTACATTGACGACCCGGAAGAGGTTTACTTCGTTAAATCACCGAAGTCCTTCCTGGGTGCCAGCGGCCTGAAGCCACAGCAGGTGGCAGTGTTTGAAGATCTGGTGTGCGCCATGATGCTGCACATCCGTAATCAGGCACAGACGCAGGTTTCCGATGCAATCACTCAGGCAGTTATTGGCCGCCCGATCAACTTCCAGGGGCTGGGTGGTGACGACGCTAACCAACAGGCACAGGGGATCCTTGAGCGTGCCGCGCACCGTGCAGGTTTCCGTGATGTGGTGTTCCAGTATGAACCGGTTGCTGCGGGGCTGGATTTTGAAGCCACGCTGACGGAAGAAAAACGCGTGCTGGTCGTGGATATCGGCGGCGGTACAACGGACTGCTCGCTGCTGTTGATGGGGCCACAATGGCACTCGCGTCGCGACCGTGAAAACAGCCTGCTGGGACACAGTGGTTGCCGCGTGGGTGGTAACGATCTGGATATCGCCCTGGCGTTCAGGAGCCTGATGCCGCTGCTTGGCATGGGTGGACAAACGGAAAAAGGGATCGCCCTGCCGATCCTGCCGTGGTGGAACGCTATCGCCATCAACGATGTTCCCGCGCAAAGTGATTTTTACAGCACCGCCAACGGTCGCTACCTGAATGACCTGGTGCGCGATGCCCAGGACGCCGACAAAGTCGCGCTGCTGTACAAAGTGTGGCGTCAGCGTCTGAGCTACCGCGTGGTGCGCACCGCTGAAGAGAGCAAAATTGCCCTCTCCAACCGTCCTGAACATGCGGTATCGTTACCGTTTATCCGCGACGAGCTGGCAACCGCGATTTCACAGGAAGGGCTGGAAACAGCACTCACCCAGCCTCTGCAGCGTATTCTGGAGCAGGTTCAACTGGCCCTGGAGAACGGTAAAGAGAAGCCGGATATCATTTACCTGACCGGCGGTAGCGCCCGTTCGCCGCTGATCAAGAAAGCGCTGGCGGAACAACTGCCGGGGATCCCGATTGCCGGGGGCGATGACTTCGGCTCGGTAACCGCAGGGCTTGCCCGCTGGGCGCAGGTAGTGTTTAGCTAGTGTTGTTACGGTGCGGTCTGGTGCCCGCACCCCGGTCCTCTCCCACAGGGAGAGGGCGAACACACCCCAAACGGCATTGCCGTTTTGCGTTGACCTCCATTCAGACAATTCCAGACAGTCTTCCATATTTCCTCCATTTTTCCACCGTCTTGCCTGACTAAACTAGTATCATCCCCCGAAGTGTTTCAGGATGAGAACGTATAACGATGAAAGGCCGTAACAAATCCCGCTGGGCAATCGCCGCTGGCATCATTGTGGTGGTTCTTGCCGCCGCCTGGTACTGGCACAGTCAATCCGCTGAACCAACGTCAACCGCAAGTGCCAGTAACCCACCACAGCGCTCTGCGAGCGGTGGTCGTCACGGTATGCGCAGTGGTGCTCTGGCTCCGGTTCAGGCCGCGACGGCGGTGAGCAAAGCGGTACCCCGTTATCTCACAGGCCTGGGAACCATCACGGCGGCAAAGACCGTGACGGTACGCAGCCGCGTCGACGGTCAACTGATGGCGCTTCATTTCCAGGAGGGGCAGCAGGTCAACGCCGGTGATTTACTGGCGGAAATCGACCCGAGCCAGTTTAAGGTTACCCTCGCTCAGGCGCAGGGACAGCTCGCCAAAGATAAAGCCACGCTCGCCAACGCCCAGCGTGATTTAGCCCGCTATCAGCAACTGGTAAAAACCAATCTCGTGTCGCGCCAGGAGCTGGATACCCAGCAGTCTCTGGTCAGCGAATCCCAGGGCACGATAAAAGCCGATGAAGCCACCGTTGCCAGCGCGCAGCTACAGCTCGACTGGAGCCGTATTACCGCGCCGATTAGCGGACGCGTCGGCCTGAAACAGGTGGATATCGGCAACCAGATCTCCAGTGGCGATACCACCGGGATCGTGGTCATTACGCAAACTCATCCTATCGATCTTGTTTTTACCCTGCCGGAGAGTGATATCGCCACCGTCGTGCAGGCGCAAAAAACCGGGCAAGCGCTGGTGGTGGAAGCCTGGGATCGCACCAACAAGCAGAAACTCAGCGAAGGTTCCCTGCTGAGCCTCGATAACCAGATCGACACCACCACCGGCACCATCAAGCTGAAAGCGCGCTTTAACAACCAGGATGATGCCCTCTTCCCGAACCAGTTTGTGAATGCGCGGATGCTGGTTGCCACCGAGGAAAACGCGGTGGTGATCCCAACGGCTGCACTACAGATGGGTAACGAAGGTAACTTTGTCTGGGTGCTAAACAGTGACAACAACGTCAGCAAGCATCTGGTGAAAGCCGGGCTTCAGGACAGCCAGACGGTGGTGATCAGCGCCGGGATTGCCGTGGGCGACCGCGTGGTGACCGACGGCATAGACCGCCTGACCGAAGGGGCAAAAGTCGACGTTGTTGAAGCACACGGCAGCACCGCATCAGACGCTGCACCCACGAAGCGGGAGCATAAGAAACAGGGAGCGGCCTCCTGATGCAGGTCATGCCACCCAGCACGACAGGTGGGCCATCACGCCTGTTCATCATGCGCCCTGTCGCCACCACGTTGTTGATGGTGGCTATCCTGCTGGCCGGGATTATCGGCTACCGCTTCCTGCCCGTTTCGGCGCTGCCGGAAGTGGACTACCCGACGATTCAGGTTATCACTCTCTACCCCGGAGCCAGCCCGGATGTGGTGACGTCGGCCATTACCGCCCCACTCGAGCGCCAGTTTGGCCAGATGTCGGGGTTAAAACAGATGTCCTCGCAAAGTTCCGGCGGGGCATCCGTAGTGACGCTGCAGTTCCAGCTCACGCTGTCGCTGGATGTCGCCGAGCAGGAGGTGCAGGCTGCGATCAACGCGGCAACCAACCTGCTGCCGTCTGACCTGCCTAACCCACCGGTCTACAGCAAAGTCAACCCGGCCGATCCGCCGATCATGACCCTCGCGGTCACGTCATCCGCCATGCCGATGACTCAGGTTGAAGATATGGTCGAAACCCGCGTGGCACAGAAAATTTCGCAAGTGTCTGGCGTGGGTCTGGTCACGCTGGCGGGCGGGCAGCGCCCGGCGGTTCGCGTGAAACTTAACGCCCAGGCGATCGCCGGGCTGGGGTTAACCAGTGAAACCATTCGTGCGGCCATCAGCAATGCCAACGTCAACTCGGCAAAAGGTTCGCTGGATGGCCCGGCCCGTGCCGTCACGCTCTCTGCAAACGATCAGATGCAGTCCGCCGATGAGTACCGCCAGCTGATTGTGGCGTACCAGAACGGCGCTCCCGTACGCCTGGGTGATGTGGCGACCGTTGAACAAGGGGCGGAAAACAGCTGGCTTGGCGCATGGGCCAACAAACAGCCGGCGATCGTGATGAACGTTCAGCGCCAGCCAGGTGCAAACATCATTGCAACCGCCGACAGCATTCGTACCATGCTGCCGCAGCTGATTGACAGTCTGCCGAAGTCGGTCAGCGTGAAGGTCCTCTCTGACCGCACCACCAATATTCGCGCGTCGGTTACCGATACTCAGTTCGAGCTAATGCTGGCGATTGCGCTGGTGGTAATGATTATTTACCTGTTCCTGCGCAACGTGCCCGCAACCATTATCCCCGCCGTTGCCGTACCGCTCTCGCTGGTCGGCACGTTCGCGGTGATGGTGTTCCTCGGTTTTTCGATTAACAACCTGACGTTAATGGCGCTCACCATCGCCACCGGTTTCGTGGTGGATGACGCCATCGTGGTGATCGAGAACATCTCACGCTATATCGAAAAAGGCGAAAAACCGCTGGCCGCCGCGCTGAAGGGGGCGGGTGAGATTGGCTTTACTATTATCTCGCTGACCTTCTCACTGATTGCAGTGCTGATCCCACTCCTGTTTATGGGTGATATCGTCGGACGTCTGTTCCGTGAATTTGCCGTCACGCTGGCAATCGCAATCTTAATCTCTGCCGTGGTGTCGCTGACGCTGACGCCGATGATGTGCGCCCGCATGCTGAGCGTTGAGTCCCTGCGTAAGCAAAACCGCTTCTCCCGCGCCTCTGAACGCATGTTCGAACGCATTATTGCCGCTTACGGACACGTGCTGGCGAAAGTGCTCAATCATCCGTGGGCGACGCTGAGTGTAGCCCTGGGTACGCTGGCACTGAGCGTGATGCTGTGGATCTTCATCCCTAAAGGTTTCTTCCCAATTCAGGATAACGGCATTATTCAGGGTACGCTGCAGGCACCGCAGTCGGTTTCGTTTGCCAGCATGGCACAGCGCCAGCAGCAGGTATCTGAGACAATCATGAACGATCCGGCGGTCGAGAGCCTGACGTCGTTTGTTGGCGTGGATGGTACTAACCCGTCGCTGAACAGCGCTCGTCTGCAAATCAACCTTAAACCGCTGAGTGGCCGTGATGACCGCGTGCAAACGGTGATTGAACGTCTGCAAACCGCCGTGGCACGCGTGCCGGGCGTTGAACTCTACCTGCAGCCGATTCAGGATTTAACCATTGATACGCAGGTGAGCCGCACGCAGTACCAGTTCACGCTGCAGGCGACCACGCTCGACGCACTCAGCACCTGGGTTCCGCAACTGGTGAATAAACTGAAAGCGCAGCCGCAGCTCTCCGACGTCAGCAGCGACTGGCAGGACAAAGGTCTGGCAGCGTATGTGAACGTCAACCGTGACACCGCCAGTCGGCTGGGCATCACGATGGCCGATGTGGATAACGCACTGTATAACGCCTTTGGTCAGCGTCTGATCTCCACGATTTATACCCAGGCGAACCAGTATCGCGTGGTGCTGGAACACAACACCGAAAACACCCCGGGGCTTGCCGGGCTGGACTCGGTACGCCTGACCAGCAAAGACGGCGGCATTGTGCCGTTAAGTGCAATTGCGAATGTGGAAGAGCGCTATACCCCACTGTCGATAAACCATCTGGATCAGTTCCCGTCCACCACCATTTCGTTCAACGTGCCGGACAATTACTCGCTGGGCGAAGCGGTTGAAGCCATTGTGGCCGCTGAAAAAGCGCTGAGCTTCCCGTCAGATATTCAGACCCAGTTCCAGGGCAGTACGCTGGCGTTCCAGGCCGCGCTGGGTAACACCATCTGGCTGATTGTGGCGGCGGTCGTGGCGATGTACATCGTGCTCGGCGTGCTGTACGAAAGCTTTATTCACCCGATTACCATCCTCTCCACCCTGCCGACCGCGGGCGTAGGGGCACTGCTGGCGCTGATGCTGGCAGGCAGCGAACTGGACGTCATTGCCATCATCGGGATCATTCTGCTTATCGGGATCGTGAAGAAAAACGCCATCATGATGATCGACTTTGCCCTCGCCGCCGAGCGCGAGCAGGGGATGTCGCCACGCGATGCCATCTTCCAGGCCTGTCTGTTGCGTTTTCGTCCGATCCTGATGACGACACTCGCCGCCCTGCTGGGTGCCCTGCCGTTGATGCTGAGTACCGGTGTAGGGGCTGAGCTGCGCCGCCCGTTGGGGGTGGGTATGGTCGGCGGTTTACTGGTCAGCCAGGTGTTGACGCTCTTTACCACACCGGTCATTTACCTGCTGTTTGACCGTCTGGCGCTGTGGGCGAAAAGCCGCTTCCCGAAACGTGAAGAGGAGGCATAAGTGAAGTTTTTCGCCCTCTTCATTTACCGACCGGTGGCGACGATTTTAATTTCGCTCGCCATCACCCTGTGCGGCGTGCTGGGCTTCCGGCTGCTGCCGGTGGCTCCGTTGCCGCAGGTGGATTTCCCGGTGATCATGGTCAGCGCTTCGCTGCCTGGCGCATCCCCGGAAACCATGGCATCGTCCGTCGCCACGCCGCTGGAGCGCTCGCTCGGGCGGATTGCGGGGGTCAACGAAATGACCTCCAGCAGTTCGCTTGGCAGCACGCGTATTATTCTGGAGTTTAGCTTTGACCGCGATATAAACGGAGCCGCGCGTGACGTGCAGGCGGCTATCAACGCCGCGCAAAGCCTGCTGCCGAGCGGGATGCCGAGCCGCCCGACCTACCGCAAAGCCAACCCGTCCGATGCGCCGATTATGATCCTGACGCTCACTTCGGAGACTTACTCTCAGGGACAACTGTACGATTTCGCCTCCACACAGCTGGCGCAGACCCTTTCGCAGATTGACGGTGTGGGCGATGTGAGCGTTGGCGGTAGCTCCCTGCCCGCCGTGCGCGTGGGTTTAAACCCACAGGCGCTGTTTAACCAGGGGGTGTCGCTGGACGAGGTGCGCACCGCCATCAGCAATGCCAACGTGCGTAAGCCACAAGGGGCAATTGAGGACAGCGGCCATCGCTGGCAGATCCAGACCAACGACGCGCTGAAAACCGCCGCTGAATACCAGCCGCTGATTATTCACTACAACAACGGCGCGGCGGTACGCTTAAGCGATGTCGCCAGCGTCACCGACTCGGTACAGGATGTCCGCAACGCGGGGATGACCAACGCCAAACCGGCGATCCTGCTGATGATCCGCAAGCTGCCGGAAGCCAATATTATCCAGACGGTGAACAGCATCCGCGCGCGATTGCCGGAGCTACAGGAGACTATCCCGGCTGCAATTGACCTGCAGATTGCCCAGGATCGCTCTCCGACCATTCGCGCCTCGCTCGAAGAGGTAGAACAGACGCTGGTGATCTCCGTCGGGCTGGTTATCCTGGTGGTCTTTTTGTTTCTGCGCTCCGGGCGCGCAACGCTCATTCCCGCCGTAGCAGTGCCGGTCTCGCTGATTGGGACATTTGCCGCCATGTATCTGTGCGGCTTTAGCCTCAACAACCTGTCGCTGATGGCCCTGACCATCGCCACCGGGTTTGTGGTGGATGATGCCATTGTGGTACTGGAGAACATCTCCCGTCATCTGGAAGCCGGCGTGAAACCGCTTCAGGCTGCGCTTCAGGGCACGCGCGAAGTGGGCTTTACGGTGCTTTCAATGAGTTTGTCGCTGGTGGCGGTGTTCCTGCCGCTGCTGCTGATGGGCGGGCTTCCCGGCCGCCTGCTGCGCGAGTTTGCGGTGACGCTCTCCGTCGCCATCGGTATTTCGCTGGCTGTCTCGCTCACGCTCACGCCGATGATGTGCGGCTGGATGCTCAGGCGCAGCAAACCGCGTTCGCAGCCGCGTCGCAAGGGGTTTGGTCGTGTCCTGATGGCCATGCAGGGAGGCTACGGTAAATCACTGAAGTGGGTACTGAACCATACGCGGCTTGTCGGGTTAGCGCTTATCGCCACGATCGGGCTTAATGTCTGGATGTATATTACCATCCCGAAAACCCTCTTCCCGGAGCAAGATACCGGCGTGTTGATGGGCGGTATTCAGGCTGACCAGAGCATTTCGTTCCAGGCAATGCGCGGTAAACTGCAGGACTTTATGAAAATCATCCGCGAGGACAAGGCGGTGGATAACGTCACCGGTTTTACCGGCGGCTCCCGCGTCAACAGCGGGATGATGTTTATCACCCTTAAACCGCGTGATGTCCGCAATGAAACCGCACAACAGGTGATTGACCGCCTGCGAGTGAAGCTTGCCAAAGAGCCCGGGGCAAACCTGTTTTTGATGGCCGTTCAGGATATCCGCGTGGGCGGGCGTCAGGCCAATGCCAGCTACCAGTACACCCTGCTTTCTGACGACCTGGCCGCCCTGCGCGAGTGGGAGCCGAAGATCCGCAAAGCGCTGGCCGCACTGCCACAGCTGGCGGACGTGAATTCCGATCAACAGGACAACGGTTCTGAGATGGATCTGACCTACGATCGCGACACTATGTCGCGTCTGGGGATTAATGTTGAAGCGGTCAACAGCCTGCTGAACAACGCCTTTGGTCAGCGCGAAATCTCGACCATCTACCGGCCGATGAACCAGTACAAAGTGGTGATGGAGGTTGACCCACGCTACACCCAGGATATCAGCGCGCTGGATAAAATGTACATCATCAACAGCGACGGCAAACCCATCCCGCTCTCCTGGTTTGCCAGCTGGCGGCCTGCGAACGCGCCGCTGTCGGTTAACCATCAGGGGCTTTCGGCTGCGTCGACCATCTCCTTTAACCTGCCAACCGGCTCGTCGCTTTCCGAGGCCAGCGATGCTATCAACCGCGCCATGACCCAGCTTGGCGTACCGTCCACCGTACGCGGCAGTTTTGCCGGCACCGCGCAGGTGTTCCAGCAGACGATGAACTCGCAGGTCATTTTGATTCTGGCGGCCATTGCGACGGTCTATATTGTGCTTGGCGTGCTGTATGAAAGCTACGTCCATCCGCTGACCATCCTCTCAACCCTGCCATCAGCGGGCGTCGGGGCGTTGCTGGCGCTGGAATTGTTTGGTGCTCCATTCAGCCTGATAGCATTAATCGGGATCATGCTATTAATAGGCATTGTGAAGAAAAACGCCATCATGATGGTCGACTTTGCGCTGGATGCCCAACGTCACGGCAATCTTCCTCCGGAAGAGGCGATATTCCAGGCCTGCCTGCTGCGTTTTCGTCCGATCATGATGACCACGCTGGCGGCACTGTTTGGTGCGCTACCGCTGGTGATATCCGGTGGCGACGGCTCAGAGCTGCGCCAGCCGCTGGGTATTACAATTGTCGGCGGGCTGGTGATGAGCCAGCTGCTGACGCTCTACACCACGCCGGTGGTCTATCTCTTTTTCGACCGCCTGCGAATGCGTTTTTCGCGTAAAAACAGAACCACGGTGACCGAGTAAATGACCGACCTCCCCGCGAATGTTCGCTGGCAATTATGGATTGTCGCCTTCGGCTTCTTTATGCAGTCGCTGGATACGACCATCGTCAACACCGCCCTCCCCTCGATGGCCAAAAGTCTCGGGGAGAGCCCGCTGCACATGCATATGGTGATTGTCTCCTACGTACTGACAGTCGCCGTGATGCTGCCTGCCAGCGGCTGGCTGGCGGATAAAGTGGGGGTAAGGAATATCTTTTTCACCGCCATTGTGCTGTTTACCGTCGGTTCGCTGTTTTGCGCGCAGGCCAACACCCTCGACCAACTGGTGATGGCACGTGTGCTGCAAGGGTTTGGCGGCGCGATGATGGTACCCGTCGGGCGGCTGACGGTAATGAAAATTGTGCCGCGCGAGCAGTATATGTCGGCGATGACCTTTGTGACCTTACCTGGACAGATTGGCCCGCTGCTCGGCCCCGCGCTGGGCGGGCTTCTGGTGGAATACGCCTCCTGGCACTGGATCTTCTTAATTAACCTGCCCGTGGGTATCGTCGGTGCTGTCGCAACCCTGATGCTGATGCCTAACTACACCATGCAGACGCGGCGCTTTGACTTCTTTGGTTTCATGCTGCTGGCATCCGGGATGGCCATGCTCACGCTGGCGCTCGACGGGCAAAAAGGGCTGGGGATTTCATCCCTGACGCTGGGCATTCTGGTCACCCTCGGTATCACGGCAATACTGGGGTATCTGTGGCATGCCAGAGGCAACGCTAAAGCGCTGTTCAGCCTGTCGCTGTTTAAAAACACCACCTACCGTCTGGGCCTGCTCGGCAGCTTTGCCGGACGAGCCGGTAGCGGCATGCTGCCGTTTATGACGCCGGTATTTCTGCAGATTGGGATGGGGTTCTCACCGTTCCATGCAGGCTTAATGATGATCCCAATGGTGCTTGGCAGTATGGGGACGAAGCGCATTGTGGTGCAGGTGGTGAACCGCTTTGGTTATCGTCATGTGCTGGTAGTCGCCACGCTGGCACTGGCGCTGGTCATCCTGCTGTTTATGGCCGTGGCGCTGATGGGCTGGTACTACGCCCTGCCGCTGGTGTTGTTCTGCCAGGGGGTTATCAACGCCATGCGCTTCTCATCAATGAATACCCTGACGCTGAAAGACCTGCCGGATGAGCAGGCGAGCAGCGGCAACAGCCTGCTGTCGATGGTGATGCAGCTTTCCATGAGCGTAGGGGTCACCATCGCGGGCCTGTTGCTCGGCATGTATGGGCAGCACCATCTCAGCGTTGACACCCCGGTCGCTCACCAGGTGTTTTTATATACCTATCTCAGCATGGCGGTGATTATTGCCCTGCCCGCATTCATCTTCGCCAGGGTGCCGGATGATACCAGTAAAAACGCCGTGATCCGGCGTGGCAAAAGGAGTGAACCATGAAATTCTGGCGTCCTGGCATTACCGGTAAACTCTTTGTCGCAATATTTGCCACCTGCATCGTCCTGCTGATCACCATGCACTGGGCGGTACGTCTCAGCTTTGAGCGCGGGTTTATTGATTACATCAAACACGGTAACGAGCAACGCCTGCAGGGGTTGAGCGATGCGCTGGCCGAGCAGTATACCCTGCACGGAAACTGGCGTTTTTTACGCAATAACGACCGCTTTGTGTTCCAGATCCTGCGCTCGCTTGAGCATGATACCAACGACGATCGTCCCGGCCCCGGCATGCCGCCGCACGGATGGCGCACGCAGTTCTGGGTGATCGACCAGGATATGCACGTTCTGGTTGGCCCGCGCGCGCCGGTTCCGCCGGACGGAACCCGGCGTGCCATCAAGGTGAATAATGAGGCCGTTGGCTGGGTTATTGCCTCCCCGGTCGAGCGCCTGACGCGCAACACCGATATCAACTTTGATCGCCAGCAGCGCCGTACCAGCTGGCTGATTGTCGCACTCGCCATACTGCTTGCCGCGCTCGCCACCTTCCCGCTGGCACGCGGCCTGCTCGCACCGGTTAAACGGCTGGTGGAAGGTACGCACAAGCTGGCCGCCGGGGATTTCACCACCCGCGTGGACACCCAAAGCCAGGACGAACTGGGTAAACTGGCGCAGGACTTCAACCAGCTCGCCAGCACGCTGGAGAAAAACCAGCAGATGCGACGCGATTTTATGGCCGATATTTCGCACGAGCTGCGCACCCCGCTGGCAGTACTGCGTGGCGAACTGGAAGCCATTCAGGACGGTGTGCGTCAGTTCACCCCTGAATCCGTGGCCTCCTTACAGGCAGAAGTAGGCACGCTAACCAAACTGGTGGACGACCTGCATCAGCTCTCGATGTCGGACGAAGGGGCGCTGGCCTATCAGAAAGCTCCGGTGGACGTGATCAACATTCTGGAAGTTGCCAGCGGAGCCTTCCGCGAGCGCTTTGCCAGCCGCAACCTGAAAATCCATCTCTCCCTGCCGGACAGCGCCGTGGTGTTTGGTGACAGGGATCGCCTGATGCAGTTGTTCAATAATCTGCTGGAAAACAGCCTGCGCTACACTGACAGCGGCGGCGGGCTACATATCTCCGGTAAGCAGGAAAACGGGCGTTTTGCCCTCACCTTTGCGGACTCCGCCCCTGGCGTGCAGGACGCACAACTGGAAAGATTGTTTGAGCGTTTTTATCGCACCGAAGGCTCCCGCAACCGCGCCAGCGGCGGCTCCGGCCTGGGGCTGGCGATTTGCGTCAACATCGTCGAAGCGCACAACGGCACGCTGCGTGCCGCCCATTCGCCTTTTGGCGGGGTTAGCATTACAGTAGAGTTACCTCTGGAACGGGATTTATCGAGAGAAGCATGACCGAGTTACCGATTGACAAAAACACACCGCGCATTTTGATCGTGGAAGATGAGCCTAAGCTTGGGCAGCTGCTGATCGACTATTTACGCGCCGCAAGCTATGCCCCGTCGCTGATCAGTCATGGCGATCAGGTGCTGCCATATGTACGCCAGACACCGCCGGATCTGATTCTGCTGGATCTGATGCTACCGGGCACAGACGGCCTGACCCTGTGCCGGGAAATTCGTCGCTTCTCCGACGTCCCCATCGTGATGGTGACCGCTAAAATCGAAGAGATTGACCGTCTGCTGGGGCTGGAAATTGGCGCAGATGACTACATCTGCAAGCCGTATAGCCCGCGTGAGGTCGTCGCCCGCGTGAAGACCATCCTGCGCCGCTGCAAACCGCAGCGAGAACTGCAAACGCTGGACGCAGAAAGCCCGCTGATCGTCGACGAAGGTCGCTTCCAGGCGAGCTGGCGCAGTAAACTACTGGATCTCACTCCTGCCGAGTTCCGCCTGCTGAAAACCCTCTCCCACGAGCCGGGGAAAGTATTCTCCCGCGAACAGCTGCTGAACCACCTGTATGACGATTATCGCGTCGTCACCGACCGCACCATCGACAGCCATATCAAAAACCTGCGTCGCAAGCTGGAAGCTCTTGACCCCGATCAGTCATTTATTCGCGCGGTGTATGGCGTGGGATATCGGTGGGAAGCAGATGCGTGCAGGATTGTCTAACGTAGCCAGACGCGTTTAAGGATAAACCCTGAGTAAAAGCGGCAGTTGTTAGCTAAAAGAACAGACACTGCGCAGAGCACATTGCTGGAAAAAAAAACGCGGTTTGCTTTATAAAGCGTCTTGATTTTGTTGGAAAACTGGTGAGGGGTGCGCTCTGTCTTTTCATGGTGTTACCCTTCGCTGTTCCCCTGGATCCGACATATGGGCTTTACCATTACTGGCAATATCGCAAAACCGCCTGATAACAGGCACCGCTAAGCGACCAAAAGGTTTACCTCCCCGCTCCGCAGCGCTACAATACCCGCCCTTAAAGTAGGGGATCATCCCCTTACCGCGACACCGTGTGTACGCGGATCTGACCTGTCATCAGAACGAGAACAAACATGTTTAAACCGGAACTCCTTTCCCCGGCGGGAACGCTGCAAAATATGCGTTACGCTTTCGCTTATGGTGCCGACGCCGTTTACGCGGGCCAGCCGCGCTACTCGCTGCGCGTGCGCAACAACGAATTCAACCACGAGAACCTGCAGCTCGGCATCAATGAAGCGCATGAGCTGGGCAAAAAATTCTACGTCGTTGTTAACATTGCGCCGCACAACGCCAAGCTGAAAACGTTCATCCGTGACCTGAAGCCGGTAGTGGATATGGGGCCGGACGCGCTGATCATGTCAGACCCGGGTTTAATCATGCTGGTGCGGGAGAACTTCCCGGAAATGGATATTCACCTCTCCGTGCAGGCCAACGCCGTAAACTGGGCGACGGTGAAATTCTGGAAGCAGATGGGGCTCACCCGCGTCATTCTGTCTCGCGAACTTTCCCTCGAAGAGATTGAAGAGATCCGCACCCAGGTGCCGGATATGGAAATCGAGATCTTCGTCCACGGTGCGCTGTGCATGGCCTACTCTGGCCGCTGCCTGCTTTCTGGCTATATCAACAAGCGCGACCCGAACCAGGGAACCTGTACCAACGCCTGCCGCTGGGAATATAACGTCCAGGAAGGCAAAGAAGATGACATCGGTAATATCGTGCATAAACACGAACCGATCCCGGTCACTAACGTTGAGCCTACACTGGGCGTCGGCGCACCGACCGACAGCGTGTTTATGATTGAAGAAGCCAAACGTCCTGGCGAGTACATGACCGCCTTTGAAGACGAGCACGGCACCTACATCATGAACTCCAAAGACCTGCGCGCCATCGCACACGTTGAACGTCTGACCCAGATGGGCGTGCATTCGCTGAAAATCGAAGGCCGCACCAAGTCCTATTACTACTGCGCGCGTACTGCACAGGTGTACCGTAAAGCCATCGACGATGCTGCTGCCGGTAAACCATTCGATACCAGCCTGCTGGAAACGCTGGAAGGTCTGGCGCATCGCGGTTACACCGAAGGCTTCCTGCGTCGTCACACGCACGACGACTACCAGAACTACGAGCACGGCTATTCAGTTTCAGAGCGCCAGCAGTTTGTTGGTGATTTCACCGGCGAGCGCAAAGGCGCACTGGCCGCCGTCGCCGTGAAGAACAAGTTCACCAAAGGCGACAGCCTGGAGCTGATGACCCCGCAGGGCAACATGAACTTCACGCTGGAGCATCTGGAAAACGGCAAAGGTGAAGCGATTACCGTTGCACCTGGCGATGGACATACCGTCTGGCTGCCGGTTCCGGAAGAAGTGGAGCTGAAATTTGCGCTGCTGATGCGTAATTTCGACGGCGAAAGCACCCGTAACCCGCACAGCAAGTAGTTAATCAGGGGGATTTTTTCGCGCCGGGATAATTCTTAGAATCGGATCACATACCGCTTCGCTCAATAAGGGTATTATCCTCTCCGCTGAAAAACATAACCCATAAATGCTAGCTGTACCAGGAACCACCTCCTTAGCCTGCGTAATCTCCCTTACGCGGGCTTATTTTTTATCTATAGTCCCCCGCCGATACAAGAGCTTTAGCAGTATCGGAGGGTGTCTGACGCTTCGAATGTAAAATTCATGTAAAATGTCTGGTAACGCTTAGTTGAGAATATCAAAAGGATCCTGAGAAATGAGCAACTATATTTCTGAAGCGCTTGGTGATTACAAAGCATATTTGCTAGTATTTTTCGCGCTGTTATTTTTTATGAAATTACCAAGCATCAGTTTCTTTACGGGACTGATTCTAAAATTATTTCGAATTAAGTACTCAGATAAAGAGTACTGCGAATATGATGAAAAAATTTACAACCAGCAGTTATTTAGACTAAAAAATGGCGTGAGAGTAGCGTCAACTGACGATGCAAAATTAATATCCACGGCCCTGAATGAAGGAAAAATTGAACGATCAACATTGCGTTTCACAGGGCTGTTTGGCGCGGTGGGCGTCAAAAGAACGATGCGGCTAGAGGCTGTCAGCACGATGTTTTTTGGTGTTCTGTTCATTATCACCGCATGTGGCATCCTCTATGATGCACCGTACATGAAAGCAGGTTATGTCACATACAATATCAGCGATAGCGAAAAATTATATATTTCTAAATACCGTGTATATGATAAAAGGAACAACCACTCCTGGAATAAAATTGAATGCATGGACATCATCAAAAATTCAGCGTCTGCTCAATACCTTAAAGATGCATGCATTTATATCACAACTGATGATGGCGATCTTCGTGCAGAATTACAAGATGCAATCAACTCTGAAACAACCGGGAAAAAGGTGCTTGCTGGACTCATCACCATACTGTTTGCTACAGGTGGGTTGATAATGGTAGGTTTCAATAATTTCCTTAATTTAAATAAAACCGTATGTGATTTAAAAGGTATTCGATAGCGTATCAACAGTGGGTAAAGGAACACAGGATGCCTCATCCCATTGGATGGGTTCCAGCTTTCATCCTGTTCCTACCCGCGTTTTTCCTCCCTGCGATACACTTTTTGATAACGCTACAAAAGGGAGCAGCGCGGATGGCAACGTATCCAGACAGTTTATTGATTCTGAACGGCAAGAGTGCCAGTAATGACATACTGCGCCAGGCGGTGGTCGATTTGCGGGAAGATGGTGCCCACATTCACGTACGGCTCACGTGGGAAAAAGGCGATGCCGCGCGGTATGTTGCCGAAGGCGTACAGTTGGGCGTCAACACGATTATTTCTGGCGGTGGTGACGGCACCATCAACGAGATAGCGACGGCCCTGATCGGCCTGAACGTGGACACACGCCCGGTGATGGGTATTTTACCGCTCGGTACAGCAAATGATTTTGCCACCAGCGCGGGGATACCGGAGGATCTGAGTAAAGCGCTACAGCTTGCCATTCTCGGGAAAGCAACCGCAGTCGATATTGCACAGGTAAACGATAAAACCTGCTTTATCAATATGGCGACGGGCGGATTTGGTACGCGCATTACCAGTGAAACACCGGAAAAGCTGAAGGCGGCACTGGGCGGCATTTCCTATCTCATCCACGGTCTGATGCGAATGGATACCCTGAAACCCGATCGCTGCGAAATTCACGGGGATGATTTTTACTGGCAGGGTGATGCGCTGGTGATCGGGATCGGTAACGGTCGTCAGGCGGGCGGTGGGCAACAGCTTTGCCCGGAGGCGCTGATCAATGATGGCTTACTGGCACTGCGCATTTTCACCGGTGACGGGCTGCTGCCAGCACTGTTTACCACCCTCACCCAACCGGAGAAAAGCCCGAACATCATTGATGGGCAATCCGCCTGGTTTGAGGTGAATGCGCCGCACGGAATGACTTTTAACCTTGATGGCGAACCGTTGAGCGGGAAACGGTTCCGAATTGCGGTTGTACCAGGAGCGTTGCAGTGTCGATTGCCACCAGATTGTATGCTGCTGCGCTGAATGAATTGCCGGGTAGCGGTTAGCCTGACCCGGCCTGTATTTTGCGCCTTCTCCCGTGTCGGAGAAGCGTCAGTTTTTTAAGCAATCGTCACTTTGCTGTCCAGATACACGTCCTGAACCGCATTGATCAGCTTCACGCCGTCAGCCATCGATTTTTTAAACGCCTTACGGCCAAGGATCAGCCCCATACCACCCGCGCGTTTGTTGATAACCGCCGTACGTACCGCGTCTGAGAGATCGGTTTCCCCCCCCGCCGCACCGCCGGAGTTAATAAGCCCCGCGCGTCCCATATAGCAGTTCGCCAGTTGGTAACGCACCAGATCGATGGGGTTATCGGTGGTCAGTTTGCTGTAAACACGATCATCGGTGTAACCGAAGTTCACCGCCTTATAGCCGCCGTTATTCTCGGCCATTTTCTGCTTCACAATGTCTGCGCCAATGGTTGCCGCCAGGTGGTTCGCCTGGCCGGTCAGGTCGGCAGATACATGGTAATCCACGCCATCTTTTTTGAACGCATTATTACGCAAATACGCCCAAAGCACGGTAACCATCCCGAGTTCATGCGCGCGCTCAAACGCAGCGGAGATCTCTTCAATCTGGCGGCGCGACTGCTCAGAACCGAAATAGATGGTCGCCCCGACGGCCACCGCGCCCATATTGAACGCCTGTTCTACGCTGGCATACAGGGTCTGGTCGTATTCGGTTGGGTAGCTCAGGGTTTCATTGTGGTTCAGCTTAACGAGGAACGGAATACGGTGAGCGTAACGGCGCGATACCGAAGCCAGCACGCCATAGGTCGACGCCACGCAGTTACAGCCTGCTTCAATTGCCAGCTCAACGATGTTCTTCGGATCGAAATACAGCGGGTTGGCCGCAAACGATGCGCCAGCAGAATGCTCAACGCCCTGGTCAACCGGCAAAATAGAGAGATACCCGGTGCCTCCCAGCCGCCCGGTATTGTAGAGCGTCTGCATATTTCGCAGTACCGCAGGCGGACGATTGTTATCCACCATCACACGGTCAACGTAGTCGTGGCCAGGCAGGTAGAGTTTGTCGGCTGGAATGGTCATACAACGATGCTGTAAAAGGCTGTCGGCATCTTTGCCAAGCAACTGTGCAATATCAGTCATAGCTATGCTCCCGTAGCGTGTTATCCAAACCCACATTTTCGCGGGCAGACTAAGCCTGGTACCGACTTAACCGATTTTCCACCTTCTGCCATTTTTTTCAGCACAATCTGCTGGCTCGATTCTGGCACAACAAAACTGTTACATTGATCAAACAATCACCACAAAGGTATTTAAAAGGTATCATTGAATGGTATGTTAAAGGAGTACCCTCTCTGACATGCAGGATTAAACAATGAAAACGAAAGTCCAACTGTCATTCATGATGTTTGTTGAATGGTTTATCTGGGGCGCATGGTTTGTACCGCTGTGGCTGTGGTTAAGCAAAAGCGGTTTTAGCGCCGGGGAAATTGGCTGGTCTTACGCCTGTACCGCGATTGCAGCGATCCTCTCGCCAATCCTGGTCGGTTCGCTGACCGACCGCTTCTTCGCCGCCCAGAAAGTGCTGGCAGTGCTGATGTTTGCCGGGGCTATTCTGATGTACTTTGCCGCACAGCAAACTCAGTTCAGCACCTTCTTCCCGCTGCTACTGCTGTATTCCCTGACCTATATGCCTACCATCGCGCTGACTAACAGCATTGCCTTTGCCAACGTGGATGACGTCGAGGCCGATTTCCCGCGTATTCGCGTGATGGGCACGATTGGCTGGATAGCCTCCGGTCTGGCGTGCGGTTTCCTGCCGCAGATGATGGGCTATAGCGACATTTCGGATACCAATATCCCACTGCTGATGACGGCGGCCAGCTCTGCGCTGCTCGGCGTGTTTGCCCTGTTCCTGCCGGATACACCGCCGAAAAGTACCGGTAAACTCGATTTCAAAGTGATGCTGGGGCTGGATGCGCTGATCCTGTTGCGCGACAAAAACTTCCTGGTGTTCTTCTTCTGCTCGTTCCTGTTCGCCATGCCGCTGGCTTTCTACTACATCTTTGCCAACGGGTATCTCACCGAAGTGGGCATGAAAAACGCAACCGGCTGGATGACACTCGGCCAGTTCTCCGAAATCTTCTTTATGCTGGCGCTGCCGTTCTTCACCAAACGCTTTGGTATTAAGAAGGTCTTACTGCTGGGGCTTATCACCGCCGCCATCCGCTATGGTTTCTTTGTTTACGGTGGTGCGGAACAATACTTCACTTACGCCCTGCTGTTCCTCGGCATTCTGCTGCACGGCGTGAGCTACGACTTCTACTACGTCACCGCGTATATCTACGTGGACAAAAAAGCACCGGTGCATATGCGTACCGCTGCGCAGGGCTTGATCACGCTGTGCTGTCAGGGCTTTGGTAGCCTGCTGGGTTACCGCCTGGGCGGCGTGATGATGGAAAAAATGTTCGCATACAAAGAGCCGGTGAATGGGCTGACCTTCAACTGGGCCGGAATGTGGGCATTCGGAGGGATCATGATTGCTGTGATCGCCGTGCTGTTTATGCTGTTTTTCCGCGAATCGGATAAAGAGATCACCGCAATTGAGGTGGTTGATGGCGATACCGCGCTGACACAAGGGGAAGTTAAATGAAACAAGAACGTGTTCTCGGTGCTCTTTACGGGCAGGCGTTAGGGGACGCAATGGGCATGCCGTCGGAGCTGTGGCCAAGAAAGCGCGTCAAAGCGCATTTCGGCTGGATTGACCGCTTCTTACCCGGCCCGGCAGAGAATAACGCGGCCTGCTATTTCAACCGCGCGGAGTTCACCGATGATACGTCGATGGCGCTGTGTCTGGCGGATGCGATTATCGAATGCGACGGGCAGATTAACGCGGATGTCATCGGCAAACATATTTTGCGCTGGGCCGAGTCGTTCGATGCCTTTAACAAAAACGTGTTAGGCCCGACCTCCAAAATTGCCCTCAACGCCATTCGCGATGGCAAACCGGTCAGCGAGCTGGAGAACAACGGCGTCACCAACGGGGCGGCGATGCGCGCCTCCCCGCTCGGCTGTCTGCTCCCGGCCACTCGCCTGGAGCACTTTGTTGAGCAGGTGGCGCAGGCTTCCAGCCCGACGCATAAATCGGATCTCGCCATTGCCGGTGCGGTGGTGATTGCCTGGGCGGTTTCACGCGCCATCGACGGCGAAAGCTGGCAGAACATCGTTACTGCCCTGCCCGGTATTGCCCGCTATGCACAGGAAGTGAAGACCACCACCTTCAGCGCATCACTTGCGGCACGTATTGAGCTGGCACTCAAAACCGTGCGTGAAGCCAACGGTACTGAATCCGCCAGCGAGCAGGTTTATCAGCTTGTGGGGGCAGGAACCAGCACCATTGAGTCCGTTCCGGCGGCGATCGCAATGGTTGAACTGGCAGGCACTGACCCGAACCGCTGCGCAATTTTATGCGCCAATCTGGGCGGCGATACGGACACCATCGGCGCAATGGCAACCGCAATCTGTGGCGCGCTGCACGGCGTACAGGCGATTAATCCGGCACTGAAGGATGAACTCGACGCCGTTAACCAGCTCGACTTTGGTCATTACTGCGAAAAATTGCTGCACTACCGGGAGCAAAGGGAGGGCGTATGAATTCTTTTGCCCAACGCCTTGAAACATTACGCGCCACGCGGCCAGTGACGGTGCTGGGGGCAGCGGTGATTGACGTTATCGCCGATGCTTACGCCCTGCCCTGGCGCGGATGTGATATCGAGCTAAAACAGCAGGGCGTCAATATTGGCGGCTGCGCGCTCAATATTGCCATAGCCCTAAAACGGCTTGGCGTCACCGCGCAAAATGCGCTGCCCGTCGGCCACGGCGTGTGGGCAGATATTATTCGCAACGCAATGGCAAAGCAGGATCTGCACAGCGCCGTGGAAGCCGAAACAGGCGATAACGGCTGGTGTCTGGCGCTGGTGGAGCCAGACGGTGAGCGCACGTTTATGTCGTTTAGCGGCGTGGAGAACCAGTGGCAGCAATCCTGGCTTGATGCGCTTAACGTGCCGCAAAAAAGCCTGGTTTATTTGTCCGGCTATCAACTGGCATCGCCGTGCGGGGAGTTACTGACGGGCTGGCTGGAAGGGTTGCAGGAGGTGACCGCGTTTATCGATTTCGGCCCACGCATCGCAGATATTCCCGACGCGCTGATGGCGCGGATTATGGCCTGTAAACCCATTGTGTCGCTTAATCGCCAGGAGGCGCAAATTGCTGCCGGGCGGCTTGGTGTGGAGGTTGATGCGTTAGGTGCAACATGGCAACAACGTTTCGGTTCTGCGCTGATTGTACGTCACGACAAAGACGGTGCAGCCTGGTATGACGCTGACGATTCGGGTTATGTTCCGGCGTTTCCTGCTTCGGTGGTCGACACCATTGGCGCGGGTGACAGCCACGCTGGCGGTACGCTGGCCGGGCTGGCAGCAGGATGGTCACTGGCGGATGCAGTGCTGCTGGGCAATGCGGTTGCCGCCTGGGTGGTCAGCCACCGTGGCGGTGATTGCGCCCCTGCGCGCGGGGAATTACTCCTCGCACACAAAGACGTATAGATCGCTGCGACAGTAGCTAATGCTGTACTCAATAGGCCGGTGCTGCTGGTCAAGCGCAACCTGCTTGATCACCAGCACCGGTATCTTTTCATCCATCTTAATATGGGCCTGAAATTCGCTGTCCGGCATGCGGGCACTGACGCGTGAACGGGTACGCTGCGGGAAGATGTTCTGACTGCGGAAGTAATCGTACAGCGAGATGCCGATGGCGTCCGGATCGGGAATTAGCCCGGCCGGAACCCAGGACTCTTCAATCGAGACGGCATCATCATCAACATAGCGAATGCGCTTGAGCAAAAAGACGTCGCTTTCCGCCGCCACTGACAGCTGGTTTGCCACCTCTTCCGGGCATTTCACCACCCGTTTATTAACCCACAACGTGTTGGGCTTTTTGCCGCGCAGTACCACCTGCTGAGAAAACCCGCGTGCTTCCTTGAGCGAATATTCAAAGATGTTATTAATTTGCGTACCGTAACCCCGGGAGCGCGTCACCACGCCCTCTTCTTCCAGCGCCTGCATTGCTTTGCGCACGGTAATGCGTGACACACCCGTTAACTGACTCAGATCGCGCTCGCCGGGCAGAATATTCCCGTGTTCAAGCACCCCGCTACGTACCGCGTTTTTTACCGTTTCGGCAAACTTCAGGTACAGCGGTGTGTTGTCCGGAGCGGCGATCCGTTCATTCAGTTGAGCAATTAACCGGGTATGCGCTTGTTCCATCTCTGTTTTCTCAGGCGTGGTGTTTCCTGCCAGTATACTGGCTTACCACCATGCATGAAAATGATGAACCGGCCCAATACCGTGACCCACTTCCAGAGTATCGGCTTTTGCCAGCGCGTCCGAGAGCCAGATTTTGGCTTCCTGTACCGTATCAGCCCAGTTGTTATGGCGTGGACGCAACGCCGCCAGCGCGGCGGAGAGCGTACAGCCTGTACCGTGGGTGTTTTTAGTCTGCACGCGGGGTGCGGTAAAACGCAGTTCTCCGTCACGGGTGAAGAGCCAGTCCGGGCTTTCGGCGTCATCCAGATGGCCACCTTTCACCAGCACCGCACCGCAGCCCATTGCCAGCAATGCCCGCCCCTGCTCTTTCATTTCGCGTTCGGTTTGCGCATGCGGCGCGTCTAACAACGCGGCAGCTTCAGGCAGGTTTGGCGTGATCAGCGCCACTTGCGGCAACAGCTTTTTACGCAGCGTGTCGATAGCGGAAACAGAAAGCAGCGGGTCGCCACTTTTTGCCAGCATTACCGTATCAAGCACCACGTTTTGCACCTGATAGCGTTTCAGACGTTCTGCCACCACTTCGACAATATCTGTCTCCGCCAGCATCCCGATTTTAGTGGTATCAATGCGCACATCGCTGAGTACCGAATCGAGCTGTGCGGCGACAAAATCCGGCTCGATACGGTAGACCGACTGCACACCACGCGTATTTTGTGCCACCAGCGCGGTGATCACCGAACAGCCGTAGGCACCCAGTGCGGAGAACGTTTTCAGATCGGCCTGAATGCCTGCACCGCCGCTTGGGTCAGTGCCGGCAATGGTAAGGGCGTTAATCCGTTTCATGCCTGTTCCTCCAGGGTGTAGAGCGCATCCAGGAACGCACTGGCAAAGCTGCCCGGGCCACGAGACTGAGCAACGGCAGCCGTTCCGGCGCGCTTCATCCATCCGCAGGTAGCGGCCACGTTATCGAGCCTGTCACCCGGTAGCGAACAACTGGCCGCCACCACCGCCGAAAGCGCGCACCCGGTACCGACCACGCGAGTCATCAGCGGATCGCCCCCGGTCACCGTCCGGGTTCGCTGCCCGTCGGTGATGTAATCAACCTCGCCTGTGACCACGATAATGGCATTGGTCTGGCGTGCCAGCGCCTGTGCCGCAGGCAATGCACTGGATGCAGTATCGGTAGTATCCACGCCGCGCCCCCCCGCACTCATCCCGGCAAGCGCAAGAATTTCCGACGCGTTACCACGAATGGCCGCAGGTTTAAGGGAGAGGATTTGATGGCAAAAACGGGTGCGGAACGTCAACGCCCCGACAGCCACCGGATCGAGCGTCCAGGGTTTGCCTGCTGCCACGGCACTCTCAATCGCCCGGCGCATCGCCTGAGCGCGCGGGGCAGTCAGCGTGCCGACATTAATCAGCAGCGCATCGGCAAGAGCAGCAAACTGTTCAGCCTCTTCGGCTTCAATCACCATCGCCGGGGATGCGCCAAGCGCCAACAAAACGTTAGCCGTAAACGTCTGCACGACGTCGTTGGTCATACAATGTGTGAGCGGGGAACGGGTTCGGAACTGATGTAAAATGTGTAAATCGAGCAGGTCAGGCTGCATGGGTTCGCTCCTGCCTTGCGTGAAGAAGCGATGACCGGGAAGGCATCTGACTTCCCTACGCTGGCATTATCCAGATCAGGTAATACGGGTATTTCTCAGCCTTCAACGAAGAAGGGCACCCCGAGTCATTTAAATAAAAATCAAATAGTTGCGATTAACGTCCCGTTAATCTCTGTTCTGGATCATGCCAGCGGGAAGCCAAAGACTCAACCCTAAAAAATGCTCTGTGTCCCATATAAAAGCTTTAAACAACGCGAAGAAGCGCCCCAAGACCAGAACCCACCTGGATCAGATCATCAGCAGAGCCAGAACAACACGCCCAAACAGCCAAAAAGAAACGCATTGGTGTAGATGCTGGTTTCTGCGTTGTTCCCCAGCAATCCACCACGGAATCTTTCGAAAACATTCTGTTTGCAGGAAACCAGCCGGAAGGAACGCGCGAACTTTACCGCTCTCTGAACGGCGCAGGAAAGGAATATAACGCTGGTTCTATCATGTTGGTGGTTGATCCTGATAAACAGGACGACGAACAGATTGCCCACATGAAAGCCGCGAAAGCGCGAGTCGATGCAGCATTGGCCCCATTGACGCATGAGGAAGCTAACTTGCTGCACAAACACTACGCAACCATAGCTAATTTCACCAGCTACGCTGATACAGAAATTGGCCTTGCTGCTGACCCTGTTGGAAAATACTTTGAGAGTATCGAAAAAATACTCAAAGAGATTCAAGAAACGTATAAGAATACCTACATAACGAGAGGCTCGTTGATAGGAGAACAATTTTATGTCCGACGTAACCAGTTGTTTAAAGAGCTTGAATCCATACTCAAAGTCAGCTTCCTGAATAAGGCTATGAAATTCGGAGAGTATACCAAAATAAAAAAAGCACTCGGCCTGCCCAGTAGTTCTATTACCCACAAATGGAATGAAACGGGGATCAGTGACATTGAAAGTTATGCTACCCACATCGAACGGGCAGCTAAATACGTAAAAGCAATGCGTTACACTGGTTATTTAGGCATTGGTTTTAGCGGACTCCATTCTCTTAACGAAATCCATGAGGCATGTTCTGTTGGTCGCGAAGCTGAATGTACCAAGAAAAAATATACTGAGATTGGTAGTTTTGCTTTGGGTACAGGTGGCGGTGTTCTCGCTGGTGTTGGCTGGCTTGTTTGTACCGTTATTGCAGGTGTTGGTTTAGGGTACGCTGGTAGCACAGTGGGGAGTGCTGTTGGGGAATTAGGCGGAGAACAGTTGTATGACGTTTTCGGCAATTAATTTTCTGATGATACATCGGGTTGAAATCTCTGGGTTCTTTTTGATTCTCGGAATAATTAATTATGTTTCCAACGTAATTTATGACAAATTAGCCAAGAGAAAATTCATGACTCTATGCTCGCTATTTGTTGAAAAATTCGGAGCAAGACCAGCAGAAGTTTTAATTTATCAGGATGGGGGTTCTTTTTCTCGTTTATGCGTGATGCATTCTTTATTAATGCATTATACTTTAAAGAAAACTCATTCCATACACGAGGAATGGATAATGAACAAATACGATTCATTAAAGCACTTCCTAATCAGTATACCGATTGGTTACGTGTAAAAGTGAGATTTTCCATCGTTGGGATTATTTTTCTATTCATGATGCTGGCAACTTTCTATTTACCATTATTTATTTAACGACAATAAAATAAATAGCCAATATTTACACTTGGCTATTTTATTCACTACCAATCAATACCATCAATTACATAAGAAACTGAGGATAAGGGAAACGTATGCAAATAGCGTTTTGTGATCCCTCCACTTTTCTCGTGACCTACCGTCTGCTGAAGATGAAGAATGTTTTTCACCCAACCAGCCATAGCAGATGAACAGACACTGTGGCGGATCGAATGCAGTAAGCGCCGTTGCCCATAATCATCCAGATACGGAATACCCAACTGATCTCGAACATCAGCAAACACTTTACCGATCTTAGTCATGTGAATCGCCACGGATAATCTAGACACTTCTGAGCCATTAAATGACTCTGAGGTGACTGTTAACCCGTGGCGATTCAGGCAACACTTATTTTTATTGTAGAAATTTCTCGGCATTTGTTACATAAGAGTAAATTCCAGAAGCTTTTCGACATCCAAATAATACCCCTATAATAATTAGACAATGCCAACTTTTGATTAACTTGTAAATTTCATTTGAAACATACTGAGCATTCAGTAAAAAGGACTTTGTTGAGATCTAATAAATTAGCATTATGTATTTTGCTTATTTCACAACATTTTCGACCAAAACACTTAAGAAAATCTTATTAATTATAATTTCATCCCAGGTATTACACTCAAGAGCAGATAATCGCTATCTTATTGTATTTATTGAAAACATGTCATTTAGCATCACAACAGGCCAGATTAGCTATTAATGCGATTTATGATTTAGATTAATAATCAGAATTACACATTCATAGATAGTTACTGCACGCGACGAAATAAGTTATCAAACTTAAATTTCGAGAATCACCAGAATTAAATTCAGATATAACAAGAGGTTATATCTTCCTGCCAGGATTGCACTCTTACTTTAATTTTTTCTTGCATTGATGATGAGCGTTTTCAAATGAAATCTTTAAATAAATCAGCTATCGCTGTTTTTGTATTTGGTGCTGTGTTTGCTACTACAGCTAATGCTGCTACGGTTCAAGTAGTTGCCCCTAATCCAGTAGTAGGCACTTCTAACGCTACTCAAGATCTTTACAACGGGCAAAGCCTTTTAAATGCTGATGCTATTAACCTTTCTGATATTGAAATCAAAGCAGCACGAGCACAGGCCGATAACGCCAATGATAAAGCCACTCAAAATACGGCGGATATTCAGCAATTAACAGGCAACACTAATGCACAGTTTAACGCCGTGAATAACTATATTGATTCAGTGAATCAGCAGCAAGCCGCCGTTAACAATGCTCAACAAAACGAGCTTAATGATCATGATAACCGGATCACAACGCTGGAAAACGCCCCTAAGCCTAAAGATGGTGTAGATGGTGCTAAAGGTGATACAGGGGCGCAAGGCGTAGCAGGTTTAGCGGGTAGTAACGGGGTTAATGGTAAAGATGGTAGCAACGGTAAAGATGGCATTACAACTACCATCACCAAAGTAGAAGTAGACCAGGCTACACAAAAAGCTGTAGCAGGTTTACAGCAGCAGCAAGCTAAACAAAATGAAGCATTCAAAAGTTTGAAAAGTACTGTTGATGATAACCATAAACAGGCTAATGCGGGTATTAGTGGCGCTATGGCTATGGCGGGGCTTCCTCAAGTGCAAACTAATCAGCGTGTAATGTTCTCTGCTGGCGGTGCTACTTACAATGGTGAGAACGCATTAGCTGTAGGCGGTAGCGTTAACTTTAACTCTCATGTAGTTGGTAAAGTAAGTTTTAGCACTGATACCGCTAGTAACATGGGGGCTTCTGTAGGCGTAGGTGTAGGCTTTTGAATGTTCTATTCAAGCCCTTCAGGAAAAGCTTTATAAAGAAAATTTGAGATTTATTTATGAGTAAACATCAAACCACTTCTGAAAATTTATAACTTTAAATAGGATGATAGCAAAATGAAATATTCTATGCTTGCTTTACTTGTTGTAGGGGTATCTGTACTTAGCGGATGTACAACGGAAGATCAAAGATTAGATAAATGTGAAGCAAAAGGTATATCACGCGATGTATGTTACCAGGAAGAAAAAGCCTACTGGCGTAATTATCAATCTAATATGGCTGCTTTAAATGCCTCTAATCAGCAGGCAGATGCAATCCGTGAAGGTAATGAAATTAATCGTAAACATTACAAGCAGGTTGATCAACATGCACAATCAGCTAAAAAAGAAAATATGTATAAAGCTGAGGGTTTGCAACTTGTAATCAAATCTGATGGTAATGTAACTATTGATGGAAAGTTAGCAGCATTGGATGAAACAACACCAAAAGCTAAAACTTATTCACAGGGGCTTTATCAATTCATCATCTATAGTAATGGTAAAGTTGCTTTATTGAAAGATGGTAAATTTATTGGATATATGAAAAAAGTAACTCATTAATAATAGACCATCTGGCTAACATTAACTCATTCACCAATCATTAATAGGGTATTTACCCGCCCCTTCCAGATTGCCGTGATGGTCTTGAAGGGGTATTTTTTTGATCCTGACCCCGAATATGCTCCAGTCATAATCAGAACGGGTCATCCATCTCAGTGCAGAATGGGGGACGCTTCTGGTTATAGTGTATACACCAGGCCTCGATTTTGCACCGTGCATCCTCCAGGGACATGAACCCGTTCTCGTTCATACACCCACTTATCCGGCATTTTTCCTGCAAATTCAGAGCCGTGGTACTTGTTTAGTCTTTGACTGATGACTATTGGCTGGTTCGTCATTCGTTTTCTACACCTGGTATGAATTCAACAAGTGGAGAAAAGTCATGACCGATATTACCTGCAGTTTTGATACCCCGGTAACCAGGATTGCCATTGATATTGCTAAAAAATATCATGACGCCAAGATTAAACGCTCAGATGGCCGGATTGTGTATCTGCGTTTTGAGAACTCTCTCGCCGGATATGCCCGGTTAGTCACTGCTACTCGTTCATCCGGAGAAAAAGTTGTTGTCGCTTTCGAACCTACAGCTGACTATCACCGTAATATTGCCTGGTGGCTTCAGGAACAGGGGATAGAATGTCGCCTTGTTTCATCGCTGGCCTGTGCCAGAGCACGGGAGATGCTTTTTAAAACATGGGATAAAAATGACCGCAAGGATGCCAGCGTTATTCTTTATCTCATGGAGCAGGGACTTTCTTCTCCGTTTTTTGACCCCTTGCTTAATAAATTGATGGATATTCAGGAGATATCAAATACTTATTATCAAATATCCCTCGCAAGAACACGTAGTCTGAACAGCCTGGTAAATCACTACCTGACGTTGTATTTTCCTGAAGCAGAACAGTTTTTGCATCAGTCACGGACAGAATGGTTTTGTCAGTTTTTGCTGCGCTTTCCCACACCACAAACCATTACCTCAATACAAAAGAGTCTGTTTGTTAAGGAGGCCTGGGATATTATTGGTCGCAAGCAATACAAGCAGCAGTTTCTCGAGCAGTTGTATGAAATTGCCCGTAACTCGATTGCCCTGCCACTGCCTGAAAACTGCGAGGCTGTGGTCACGTTCAAGTTGCAGATCCGTCGGTATATTGAACTTACGCTTCAGTGGCTCCAACTGGAAAAAATGGCTGAAAACTATTGATAGATGTTAGCAACAACCTAAACCTGATTCAGTGCTTGCAAAAAAGAGGTAGTCCATAGATATAGAACGTGGCATCAGAAATTCCCGGCTTACGGCAGACCTCCGGCACGGACGTCCCCAGTTCAGCCTGCTTCAGAGCAAAAACAATCTGCTCTTCGGTGAATCATGATTTTTTCATCGACACCACCTCCGTTCAGGGAGTGTAGATCATGCCGGCATTCTGTTTCTGAATGGTGCAGGATTTTGGGTCAGGGTCAAAGAAACCATTGCCCCTCACAACATCCGGTAGTGAGGGCAAAAACAGGTTTTCGGCAGGATGCACCAGATTTACGTTTTAACACCAAAAAAAGCACATTTTGCAACACTCTTTGGTGCCCTTTTTCGCTCACACAGCATGCAATGTAACGCATTGTTTTCACTTGATGGGAAACGCATTCTCCCCTGCCAAAGACGGGATATTTACCCCCTTATGCACCCCGTAACAAAACAGTAAACAAATTAACCATTGAGCCCCGTGACAAAAGGCTCTATATTGGCGGCGTTTTTTTCAGACCCCCATCTGTTTTTTAACTTTTTATTCAATCGTGGCTCATAACGAAGCGGCGGTTGTAGGAGTGATATGATGACGGATAAAGTCCGTATTGACACCGTAGATGCCCACAAAAGCAACGAAACCTATCTGGCCCGTCAGGCCGAGTTTGAATCTAACGTCAGGAGTTATCCGCGCAAACTGCCTTTAGCCATCACTAAAGCAGAAGGCGTGTGGATCACCGATGCAGATAATAAAGAATACCTTGACTGTTTAGCAGGCGCGGGCACCCTTGCGCTTGGCCATAACCATCCTGATGTGCTGAAAAGCATCCAAAATGTCATTACCAGCGGCTTGCCGTTACATACCCTGGATCTGACTACGCCGTTGAAAGACGCGTTTTCCGAATACCTGCTCTCTCTGCTGCCTGGCCAGGGTAAAGAGTATTGCCTGCAGTTCACCGGTCCATCCGGCGCTGACGCCGTTGAAGCCGCGCTGAAGCTGGCGAAAAAAGTGACTGGTCGTAGCGGTATCATCAGTTTCTCTGGTGGTTACCACGGTATGACCCACGGCGCACTGTCCGTCACCGGTAACCTGTCTCCGAAAGAAGCGGTTGACGGTATGATGCCAGAAGTGCAGTTCATGCCTTACCCACACCAGTACCGTTGCCCGCTGGGTATCGGCGGTGAGGCTGGCGTAAAAGCACTGACCTACTACTTCGAAAACCTGATCAACGACGTTGAAAGCGGCGTGCGTAAACCTGCAGCGGTGATTCTGGAAGCCGTTCAGGGTGAAGGCGGCGTTAACCCGGCTCCGGTTGAGTGGCTGCAGCGCATCCGTAAAGTGACTCAGGAACACGGCATTCTGCTGATCCTCGACGAAGTTCAGGCTGGCTTTGCCCGTACCGGTAAATTCTTCGCTTTCGAACACGCTGGCATCGAGCCAGACATCATCGTGATGTCTAAAGCTGTAGGTGGCGGTCTGCCACTGGCTGTACTCGGTATCAAAAAGCAGTTCGATGCATGGGCTCCAGGTCACCACACCGGCACCTTCCGCGGCAACCAGCTGGCGATGGCAACCGGTCTGACGACGCTGAAAATCCTGAAAGACCAGAACATTGCGGGCAAAGTGGCTGCACAGGGCGAATGGCTGAAAGCACAGCTGGCTGAACTGCAGAAACGCTACCCGGTAATTGGTCACATTCGTGGTCTGGGCATGATGATCGGTATTGAGATCGTTAAGCCACACGAAGCGGCAGATCATATGGGCTGCTTCCCTGGCGACGGCGAGCTGTCTGCCCTGATTCAGAAGAAGTGCTTCGAATCCGGTCTGATTCTGGAGCGTGGTGGTCGTAACGGCATTGTGCTGCGTCTGCTGCCTTCTCTGTTGATCAGCGATGATCAGCTGAAAATCTTCCTGGATAAATTTGAGCAGGCACTGCTTGCTGCGGGCGTTCGCCCGGCGTAACCGGAGTTGTTGATTACGATGTCTGATTCAAACCCAATTTTGTTCTCCTCTGCGCAGAGCATTGAAGCTTACCAGCAGGCGATTGAACAAAGCTCTCAGGCTGTGATGCAGTGGCTGAAACAGCCTGAGATGTACCAGGGCAAAACGGTCGCGGAACTGCGCGACCGTATTAAGCTGGATTTCAACCCGAAAGGGCTGGGCAACAACGCAGCGATTGAACGCGCTGTGGAGTTCTTCCTGAAAGACAGTTTGTCCGTTCATCACCCGCAGTGTGTGGCGCACCTGCACTGCCCAAGCCTGGTTGTCAGCCAGGCGGCAGAAGTGCTGATCAACGCCACTAACCAGAGTATGGACTCCTGGGATCAAAGCCCGTCCGCAACCATTATCGAAATCAAACTGATCGAGTGGCTGCGTACCCGCGTGGGTTATCAGGCTGGCGACGCAGGTGTCTTCACCAGCGGCGGCACCCAGAGCAACCTGATGGGCCTGATGCTGGCACGTGACGCCTTCTTCGCGCGTCAGGGCCACTCCGTTCAGCAGGACGGTCTGGTAGGCGATCTGCGTAAAATTCGCGTGCTGTGCTCCGAAAACGCGCACTTCTCCGTGCAGAAAAACATGGCGCTGATGGGTCTGGGTTATCAGTCCGTGGTGCAGGTGAAAACTGACGAATTCTCCCGTATGGATCTGACCGATCTGGCGGCGAAAATTGAGCAGTGCAATGCCAACGGCGAACAGATCCTGGCGATTGTGGCGACTGCCGGTACTACCGACGCAGGTGCTATCGATCCGCTGCGTGCGATTGCTGAGCTGGCGGCGAAGCAGAACATCTGGGTACACGTTGATGCGGCCTGGGGCGGCGCGCTGCTGATGTCTGAGCAGTATCGTCACTACCTGGACGGTATCGAGCTGGTGGATTCCATTACCCTGGACTTCCACAAGCAGTTCTTCCAGACCATCAGCTGCGGCGCGTTCCTGCTGAAAGAAGCGCGTCACTATGAGCTGATGCGCTATCAGGCGGCCTACCTGAACTCTGAGTTCGATGAAGAAGCGGGCGTACCTAACCTGGTGTCCAAATCTCTGCAGACGACCCGCCGTTTCGACGCGCTGAAGCTGTGGATGAGCCTGGAAGCGCTGGGTCAGGAACAATATGCGGCGATCATCGACCACGGTGTGACGCTGGCGCAGCAGGTTGCGGCTTATGTGAAAGAGCAGTCTGCTCTGGAACTGGTCATGCAGCCACAGCTGGCAAGCGTACTGTTCCGCTTCCGCCCTGAAGCACAGATGGATGATGCGGGTATTGCCCTGCTGAACCAGAAAATTGGCGATGCGTTGCTGGAATCTGGCCGTGCCAACGTCGGCGTGACCGAGCACAACGGCATCACCTGCCTGAAGCTGACTCTGCTGAACCCAACCGTGACGCTGGAGGATGTTAAAGTCCTGCTGTCTCTGGTTGAGCGTACCGCACAGGAAGTTATGGCGAAGTAATCTGTGTCCCCTCTCTTAACAGAGAGGGGCTATTTACACCCCCGCCCACCACATTCTGATCTTCATTCCCCAGTAGCTTGTCCAGCCGGTTGTTGTGCTAACCACCTGCCCTTTTGACACCACCACCAGCGTTGGCGTTACGCTCACCTGCCACTGCTGCGACAACGCACCGCGTTCATCGTTGATCACCGGAACTGTAAGCTGTTTCTTCTCCACCCAGCGTTCAAGCTTTGCATCATCACCGGATCGCAGCGCGATACTCACTACGTTTCCGCCCTCGTTTGCCAGCTTATCGACCGACGGTGTGGTAAAACGACAAATACTGCACCAGGTCGCCCAGACATAAATCAGCAAAGGCCGTTCCTGGCTGAGCGCCGTGAAATCGTACAGTTTGCCGTCAATGCTCTGCATCGGCGTTGCACTGAAACTGGCAGGTATCGCGGGTTTACGGTATTGATCCACACCCCACATTACGGCCAGCGCCAGCAAAATAAAAACGATCCCTTCCCGTACCCAGCGTCGCAGTTGACTAAATATGCGGTTATCCATTATGACCTCGTGATTCAACAGCGGTTATCTTAGCCAGCAACACACCGTTACACTGTAAAGAAGTGTCGCATCAGCCAGCACCGCCTAAAGCAGGGGACAGTAAGCGGTAGAAGCACTACGCCGGGGAAAATAATCTTGTCGTGTTCAGTTTTGTTACATTTTTCTTCAAACAGGCCATAGTCTGATACATAAAATGGGCAAGGTGCCGTATTGTGGGTTAACCAAGGCAAAAAGTAACAGTATAAGTGGAGAAAAAATGGCTAAGTGTAAATGGCTGCTTATGGGCGCGTTAATGTCTCTGGCGGGTGCCGCCTGGTCAGCGCCTGCCGGAATTCAGGCCTATGCCGAACAAGAGTTCATTGCCGATTTCACAAAATTCAGGATTGGCGACACTGCACCTGCGCAGTATCAAACCCCCGAGTACACCATCAAACAGTACCAACTGCGCAACCTGCCAGCGCCAGATGCGGGTACTCACTGGACAT
The DNA here is from genome assembly GCA_014169315.1 of Enterobacter cloacae. Classification (NCBI taxonomy): domain Bacteria; kingdom Pseudomonadati; phylum Pseudomonadota; class Gammaproteobacteria; order Enterobacterales; family Enterobacteriaceae; genus Enterobacter; species Enterobacter cloacae. Next base: position 2,996,876 of record AP022133.1, read on the forward strand.
ATATGGGCGAAAACTATGTCCTGATTGGTGATGCCGACGGCAAAATCCACAAAGCCTACAATGGAGATATCTTCTATCATCGCTGATCCCATTACTGTCCGTCCGTGGCAGGAGAGCGACCGACCTTTCCTGCGTACGCTTTACCTGCATGCCCGGCGTGATGCCTGGCCCTGGTTAAACAGCGCGGAATGGCAACCTGAGGATTTTGACGCAGCCACCCGTGACGAAGAGATTTGGGTGGCCGTTCAGAATGGCCGCTGCCTGGGTTTCGCCTCGGTCTGGACGCACGATAATTTTCTGCATAATTTGTTTGTTGATCCACGCTACCAAAACCTGGGTGTGGGTCGTTTGTTGCTGGAGCAGGCGCAGAAGACATTCACCCGTACCGGCGCGTTAAAGTGCCTCATCCGCAATGAACGGGCGATCGCGTTTTACCAGCGGCACGGCTGGCACGTTGAGGAGACGGGAGATTCTCCGGACGGAGAGTATTATTTGATGCACTATCGGCTGCGTTAAAGCCGGGTGGCGGCAACGCCTTACCCGGCCATTCAGAGCAGAAAACTTATACCGCGCGGAACGCGATGTCGCCGGGAATGACTTCACCCTGCCAGTAAAGCTGCGCCGCGACGCGACCTGCCAGCTGACGATACATCTCAGCAAACTCACTTTCCGGACGGCTCACCACCGTCGGCTTCCCGCTGTCCAGATCTTCACGCAGCGTGATGTGCAGCGGCATCTGACCCAGCAGTTGAGTGTGATACTGCGCAGCCAGTTTTTCCGCACCACCGGTACCGAAGATAGGCTCCTGATGTCCGCAATTGCTGCAGATGTGCATGCTCATATTCTCAACGATACCGAGCACCGGTACTTCCACTTTTTCGAACATCACGATGCCTTTTTTAGCGTCGATCAGCGCGATATCCTGCGGCGTGGTCACCACCACCGCGCCCGTGACCGGAATGTTCTGCGCCAGCGTCAGCTGAATGTCACCGGTGCCCGGCGGCATATCCAGTACCAGGTAATCCAGATCCGGCCACATCGTTTCCTGCAGCATCTGCATCAGCGCTTTACTGGCCATCGGGCCACGCCAGACCATTGCGTTATCGTCGGTAACCAGATACCCGATTGAGTTAGTCGCCAGGCCATACGCCATAATCGGTGCCATGTGGGTGCCATCCGGCGAGGTCGGACGCTGGTTTTCTGCGCCCAACATATTCGGAATGGATGGGCCGTAAATATCCGCATCCAGAATGCCGACTTTCGCGCCTTCCGCTGCCAGCGCCAGCGCCAGGTTGACTGCCGTGGAGGATTTGCCCACCCCACCCTTACCGGAGCTGACGGCGATAATGTTTTTCACGCCGTTTACGCCAGGCTGATTTTTCACGCGTTTCAGCGTGGCGATACTGTGAGTCAGCTTCCAGTCCACCGCTTTCGCGCCGGTAATGCGCAGCAGATCGGAGCTGGTTTGTTCTTTTAGCACGTCAAATGCGCTGCTCCAGGCGAACGGCATCTGCAGCTCAATGTGCAGCGTATCGTCCAGCCACGCGACATGATGCAACGCTTTCAGCGTCGTGAGATTGTGCTTCAGGGTTGGATGCTGAAAATTAGCCAGCGTCCCGGCAACCATTGCTCGTAAGGCTTCCGGTGATTTGGCCTGGGATTGAGAACTCATCCCGACTCCTTTGTAGTTGTTCTGAAAAAGACGTGTAACTACCAAGTTTACCCCAGAGGTAACAATTATTCATTTATGGATTAATGCCCTTATCACTTGGCGTAGTTATTCCCTTTCGGGTAACATCAAAAACCCTTTTCACAGTTAAAAGAAGTAATGCCTACTATGACTCAAGTCGCGAAGAAAATTCTGGTAACGTGCGCACTGCCGTACGCTAACGGCTCAATCCACCTCGGCCACATGCTGGAGCATATCCAGGCTGATGTCTGGGTCCGTTACCAGCGAATGCGCGGCCACCAGGTCAACTTCATCTGCGCGGACGATGCCCACGGCACACCGATCATGCTGAAAGCCCAGCAACTGGGTGTTTCCCCTGAACAGATGATTGCCGAAATGAGTCAGGAGCATCAGACCGATTTTGCTGGCTTTGACATCAGCTATGACAACTATCACTCCACGCACAGCGACGAGAACCGTGAGCTGTCAGAGCTTATCTACACCCGTCTGAAAGAGAACGGTTTTATTAAAAACCGCACCATCTCTCAGCTGTACGATCCGGAAAAAGGCATGTTCCTGCCGGACCGTTTCGTCAAAGGCACCTGTCCGAAGTGTAAATCTCCGGATCAGTACGGCGATAACTGCGAAGTGTGCGGCGCGACCTACAGCCCAACGGAGCTTATCGATCCGAAATCCGTGGTCTCTGGTGCCACGCCGGTGATGCGTGATTCCGAGCACTTCTTCTTTGACCTGCCATCCTTTAGCGAAATGCTGCAGGCGTGGACCCGTAGCGGCGCGCTGCAGGAGCAGGTGGCGAACAAAATGCAGGAGTGGTTCGAATCCGGTCTGCAGCAGTGGGATATTTCCCGCGATGCACCGTACTTCGGTTTCGAAATCCCTGACGCCCCGGGCAAATATTTCTACGTCTGGCTGGATGCACCAATCGGTTACATGGGCTCCTTTAAGAACCTGTGCGACAAGCGTGGCGATACCGTAAGCTTTGACGAATACTGGAAGAAAGACTCTGATACCGAGCTGTATCACTTCATCGGCAAAGACATCGTTTACTTCCATAGCCTGTTCTGGCCAGCGATGCTGGAAGGCAGCAACTTCCGTAAGCCAACTAACCTGTTCGTTCACGGTTATGTCACGGTCAACGGCGCGAAGATGTCCAAATCACGCGGTACGTTCATCAAAGCCAGCACCTGGCTGAACCACTTCGACGCAGACAGCCTGCGCTACTACTACACCGCGAAGCTCTCGTCCCGCATTGACGATATCGACCTGAACCTGGAAGATTTCGTGCAGCGCGTGAATGCAGACATCGTCAACAAAGTGGTCAACCTGGCCTCCCGTAATGCAGGCTTTATCGCTAAGCGTTTTGACGGTGTGATGGCGGCTGAACTGGCTGACCCGGCGCTGTACAAAACCTTCACCGACGCGGCGGTCACCATTGGCGAAGCGTGGGAAGCTCGCGAGTTTGGTAAAGCGGTGCGTGAAATCATGGCGCTGGCAGACCTGGCTAACCGCTATGTGGATGAACAGGCTCCGTGGGTTGTGGCTAAACAGGAAGGCCGTGATGCCGATCTGCAGGCCATCTGCTCTATGGGCATCAACCTGTTCCGCGTGTTGATGACGTATCTGAAGCCGGTTCTGCCACAGCTCTCTGAACGTGCTGAAGCGTTCCTGAACACCGAGCTGACCTGGGATGCTATCCAGCAGCCGCTGCTCAGCCACAAGGTGAACACCTTCAAGGCACTGTACAACCGCATCGAGATGAAACAGGTGGAAGCGCTGGTGGAAGCATCTAAAGAAGAAGTGAAAGCTGCCGCAGCACCGGTTACCGGCCCTCTGGCTGACGATCCGATTCAGGAAACCATCACCTTTGATGATTTCGCCAAAGTCGACCTGCGCGTGGCGCTGATTGAAAACGCGGAATTCGTCGATGGCTCAGACAAACTGCTGCGTCTGACCCTGGATCTGGGTGGTGAGAAACGTAACGTCTTCTCCGGTATCCGCTCTGCGTATCCTGATCCGCAAGTGCTGATTGGTCGCCACACGGTGATGGTCGCCAACCTGGCTCCACGCAAAATGCGTTTCGGTATCTCCGAAGGCATGGTGATGGCCGCGGGCCCTGGCGGGAAAGATATCTTCCTGTTAAGCCCTGATGAAGGTGCGAAGCCAGGTCAGCAGGTGAAATAACAAAAAAGCCGGAGATAATCTCTAATGCCGGTTAGTTAAGCGGCACAAAGGCACTTTGTTATTTCAGTGGTATCGTTCCGTTCACTCAGACATTCTGCTACCTGCATAATCCGCTGCGGTGAACGTGTTAAGGGGGCTATCGCGCCCCCTTAACAATCCCGGCTCCCGGCAAAGAAAATCGCCGCTGCGCGGTACCCTCAGCTTATTCCTTCCGGCTTCGGGTCGGGCATGAAGTGGTCTACTTAATTTGGACACGACCTGAGGTTCTTTGTCTTTCCATCTCGGCAGGTGTTAACCCTCCGTTGTTTTTATGCGGCCTTACCCGGTTGTAATACCCACTCAGGTACTGAACCACATCCTTCACTGCTTCACTTCTGTTTCGGTAGCCTTCACGTAACAACCATTCCGTTTTAAGACTCCGGAACAGCCTCTCTGCAACGGCATTGTCCCAGCAGTTTCCTTTGCGACTCATGCTGAGTCTGATGCCGTACAGCTTCGCTATGTCCCTGTATGACATGCTGGCATACTGAGAACCCTGGTCAGAGTGGAACATTAATCCTTTTGGACGGCCCCGGTTTTCCCAGGCCATTGTAAGGGCATTCTGCGCCAGCTGGCTGTCAGCCACAGACGAGAACGCCCAACCCACCACTTTTCGCGCGTATAAATCCAGTACCACTGCCAGATACAGCCAGCCCGCTTGTGTTCTGATAAAAGTGATATCTCCACACCACACATTATCCGGTGCATTTACCGTAAAATTGCGACTGAGATGATTTTCCGCCAGATTAGACTGCCGGTTACACAGGCGATAGCGGTGTTTTCCGGGCTGCCTGCTCACCAGACCGGCTTCTTTCATCAGTCGCCCGGCCTTGTAACGCCCAACGTTTTCTCCTTCGCGGCGAAGCAGTAAAGACAACGTTCTTGCTCCGGCTGAGCCCCGCCCAAGACGGTGTAGCTCGGCCACCCTTCGCTGTAGGGCAATTCGCGTCGTATCCGGTTGTTTCTGGCGTTTGCGATGGTAGTAAACCAGACTCCGGCAAACGCCGAGGACCACACAGAGCTCTTTTACGCTGTATTCCTGGCTCAGGGCGGCGACAAGTTTCAGGGCTTGCTGGCGTCCGACATCAGCAAAGCTGTAGCCTTTTTTAATATCTCCTTGTCCCTCTCAAGCCGCTGAACCCGTTCTTCAAGCTGACGAATGTACTGCTGCTCTGGCGTGAGCGGAGGAGCCGGAGAGGGGATGCCCTGACCGGATAAAACCAGGCCACCACGTTCAATTTCAAGCTGTCTGACCCAGCGTCTCATGGCCGTGACACCGACATCAGAGGCTTCGCAGGCCTGGCGGAATGAGTAGCCATGGTCAAGGACCAGCTCAGCGCACTCGCGTTTAAACTCTGGGGTAAATCGGCGTGAATTCATTTTTTGCACCTCATCAGTTATTTAATTTATAACCTCTGAACGTGTCTAAAACTATTAAACCACTTCAGGCATTAGCCTGCATCCCTGCAGGCAATGCCCTCTCGGCGCATCCCTGCGCCTCGCCCCGGCCTCCAGGAAACGCTTCGGCGATTTTCAGCCGGACTCACGCTCCCTCAACCTTCTTCATCGCCTGAATGTGGCACGGGTGTTGAGTCCCCGCTGAAATCGGCGAACCGGAGACCGGATGACAAGGGCTGGACGCCAGGGATGGCGGCCAGAGGCGAAACGAGACAGGACAAAATTGCCGGAAGCAATTTTGAACAACGCTTGCGTTGGCCCCGAAGGGGCGAGTCCCAGGGATGGGACGAGTAATCTTGAGTCGAGCCGACCGCAGGCAGCCGGTCGGGAGGTGAGCGCAGTGCGAAGCACCGATTTCTCTGCGGGGCCGCGGGGATTGGCAAGGGGGCCGCGGTGGCCCCCTTGTCCCGTTCACAGGTTGTGAGCGTATTATTTTCTGCGGATAGTAAGGTGAACGGAATTACCCACCATGCTTAACTGACTGATATCAGGAGATAATCTCCGGCTTTTTTTATGGCTTCGCGGCGTGTTCCCGCTGGGTCAACCCGCGCAAAAAATTACGCATAAACTGGTCGCCGCACTCGCGATAGTTTTTATGATCCGGCGCGCGCATCATGGCGGTAATTTCCGGAATCGACACACGGAATTTTTGCCCGGTCATGATCGCCAGAATATCGTCAGTCTTCAGCGAAAAGGCAATACGCAGCTTTTTCAGCACCGTGTTGTTGTTCACCCGACGCTCAAGCGCCAGCTCCGGTGCAGATTCATCTTTACCGCGCTTGTCGTAGATAAGCCCGTTCAGGAAACCAGACAGAATGATGTCCGGGCAGCGAACAAACCCCTCTTCATCTTCTTTCGTCATCCAGGTGTCGAAACCGGCAGACGTGGATTCCATATCGGAAAGCGCAAGAATGCGCACCATATCGTTATTGTTCGCTTTCAGGGTGTAGCGCAGGCTACGAAGAATGTCATTACTAAGCATGAGTGCCTTTAACTGTCGATGTTGCAATGGCGCGCAGTGTACCAGTTTTACAGCCCAATCGCCTCTTTCAAACTTTTCAGGTAGCGGCGGCTGACGGGTACCGTTTGTCCGGCACGCAACACCAGCTCGGCCTGGCCGTTATCTTCCAGACGGATCTCTTTCAGGTGTGCCATGTTCACCAGGTACTGGCGGTGGCAACGGATCAGCGGCGTACGGCTCTCCAGCGTGCGCAGCGTCAGTTCAGTAAACCCTTCGTTACCCTCAGCGCTGGTGACAAACACCCCGCTCAGGCGGCTGCTGACAAACGCCACGTCGTCCATTTGCAGAAGGTAAATCCGGCTGTGTCCGGTGCAGGGAATAAATTTCAGCGGCTGCTGGTTTTCCGGCAGGAGCGTGACATCCTGCACGGTGCGCTCCTGGCGTAAACGGGTCAGCGTTTTTTCCAGCCGTTTCTCTTCAATCGGCTTCAGCAGGTAATCGAACGCGTGTTCCTCGAAGGCTTTTACCGCGTATTCATCAAACGCCGTCAGAAACACAATGTACGGACGGTGTTCCGGGTCGAGCATCCCGACCATTTCCAGCCCACTGATACGTGGCATCTGAATATCAAGGAACAGCACGTCCGGGTGCAGTTTGTGAACGGCACCAATAGCCTCAATGGCGTTTGCACACTCCCCCACAATCTCGATATCACTCTGCTCCTGCAGCAGGACGCGCAGGTTTTCCCGTGCCAGCGGCTCATCATCCACAATCAGCACTCTCAGCATGCGTTTTCCTCCAGCGGCAGTCGTAACGTGATACGGGTAAATCGGTCTGGCTCACAGGCAACAGTGATGCCACAGTCATCACCAAAGTGGGCGCGCAGACGTTTATCCACCAGGCTCATTCCTAACCCGCCTGAAGCGGCAGGAACGTAAAGCCCGGCATTGTCTTCAATATCCAGCACCAGGTGATGGTTAAACCGGCTGGCGGAAATGGTGATCACCCCGGTTCCCAGCAGTTGGGACGTGCCGTGCTTGATGGCATTTTCCACAATGGGTTGCAGGGTAAACGCCGGTAAATGCTGATATGCCAGCTCGTCAGGAACGGATAACGACACCTGTAAACGCGACTGGAATCGCGCTTTCTCAATTTGCAGGTAGGCATTAACGTGTTCAATCTCATCGGCCAGGGTGACAATTTCTGATGGCCGCTTAAGGTTCTTGCGGAAAAATGTCGACAGGAATTGCACCAGCTGCGCGGCCTGATCGCTGTCGCGGCGGATCACCGCTTTCAGCGTATTGAGCGCGTTAAACAGAAAATGCGGGTTCACCTGGGCATGCAGGAGCTTAATTTCCGACTGCGTCAGCAACGCTTTCTGGCGTTCATATTGCCCGGCGAGGATCTGCGCAGAAAGCAGCTGGGCAATCCCCTCCCCCAGCGTGCGGTTAATGGAGCTGAACAGGCGGTTTTTCGCTTCGTAGAGTTTAATGGTGCCCATTACCCGCTGGTTTTCGCCGCGCAGTGGAATGACCAGCGTCGAGCCGAGCTTGCACTGCGGGTGCAGCGAACAGCGGTAAGGGACTTCGTTACCGTCGGCATAGACCACTTCACCGGTTTCAATGGCGCGCAGGGTATACGCAGAGGAGATCGGTTTGCCCGGCAGATGGTGGTCGTCGCCGGTACCGGTAAAGGCCAGTAACCGCTCCCGGTCGGTTATCGCCACCGCGCCAATATCCAGCTCCTGATAGAGCACCTGCGCCACCTTCATGCTGTTTTCTTCGTTAAAGCCCTGGCGCAGGATCCCCTCCGTTGAGGCGGCAACCTTCAGTGCCGTTGCGGAAAACGCCGAGGTGTACTTTTCGAACATGGCGCGCTTGTCGAGCAAAATACGCATAAACAGCGCCGCACCCACGGTATTCGTCACCATCATCGGGGCGGCAATGCTGCTGACCAGATGGAGTGCATCTTCAAACGGTCGGGCAATCAGCAGGATGATCGCCATCTGCGCCATTTCCGCCACAAAGGTAATTGCGCCTGCGGTGATCGGGCTGAAAACTTTATCCGGTCGACCGCGTTTGATCATGTAACTGTGAACCAGGCCACCGAGTAACCCTTCGACAATTGTCGAGATCATACAGCTGAGCGCCGTCATCCCGCCCATCGAATAGCGGTGCAGGCCACCGGTTAGCCCGACCAGCCCCCCGACGACGGGGCCACCGAGCAGGCCACCCATCACCGCACCAATGGCGCGCGTATTGGCAATTGAGTCTTCGATATGGAGACCAAAATACGTCCCCATAATGCAGAAAATAGAGAAAGTGACGTAGCAGAGCAGTTTGTGCGGCAGACGAACGGTGACCTGCATCAGCGGAATGAACAGGCGCGTTTTACTCATCAGCCAGGCAATGACCAGAAACACACACATCTGCTGAAGCAACAACAGCACCAGATTAAACTCGTACATACTCACAAACCGCACATTCTAAAAACGCGTAACATACACTGAAGGCAGTAAACTTTCTTTGAGGCACTCCAAAAAAGCTGTAAATCGTGTTCATCATCACACCTTTTATCGGGCATCGCATCAGTCGCACATTATTCGTTCAAAAAATCGTCAATCCTTCCTGGTTCGTCAAAGTGGGTCTACAGTTAAGCTGGGAACGCGTGAGCCAGGGGGCGAAAATGGCGCTTTACACGATAGGTGAAGTGGCACTCCTTTGTGATATCAATCCCGTTACGCTACGAGCATGGCAACGACGGTATGGATTACTCAAACCACAGAGAACGGACGGTGGACATCGTCTTTTCAATGATGCCGATATCGACCGGATCCGCGAAATAAAAAGCTGGATCGATAACGGCGTACAGGTCGGGAAAGTGAAGTCATTGCTCAGCCATGACGATCCTGACACTCAACATATCTGGCGCGAACAACAGGAAACCCTGTTGCGGCTCCTGCAGGCAGGAAACCTGCAGCGCCTGCGGTCGTGGATCAAAGAGCAGGGACGCGACTATCCTGCGCAAACGTTGATCACCCACCTTTTCATCCCGCTCCGTCGTCGCCTGCAGTGTCCGCAATCGACGTTGCAGGCGCTGCTCAGCATACTCGACGGTGTGCTCATCAATTACATCTCCGTTTGTCTTGCCTCGGCGAGGAGCAAGAACAGCAAAGATGCACTGGTGGTCGGCTGGAACGTTCACGATACCACGCGCCTGTGGCTGGAAGCCTGGATCGCCACTCAGCAGGGCTGGCGCGTTGATGTCCTGGCACACTCGCTGGCTCAGCTGAAGCCCGAGCTGTTTGACGGCCAGACCCTGCTGGTCTGGTGCGGAGAAGTGCCGTCCGCCTCGCAGCAACAGCTGCTGACGGAATGGCGTGAGCATGGTTATCCGGTTTACCCACTAAGCCCAAATGAACCGTAACGGCATTTAATGGTTCATTAACAGCTGCGCTTCACCGTATAATTGTTCCGTTAACAACAGGAGCACATGATGAAGGCAACCAAACTGGCCGTAATTACCCTTTTTGTTCTGATGGCCGTGGGCGGTATCGGCGGCGTAATGCTGGCAGGTTATTCGTTTATTGTTCGTGGCGGTGTCGGCTGAGCCAGAGCGCCAGGCGCTCAAACATGCGATCAACCACGATTGCCGCCAGCGCAACCAGAACCGCCCCCTGCACAATGTAGGCCGTATTAAAACCGCTTAAGCCGATAATAATGGGCGTTCCCAGCGTATTGGCTCCCACCGTTGAGGCGGTGGTCGCCGTCCCGATGTTAATAATGACCGACGTACGAACGCCCGCGATGATCACCGGTGCCGCTAGCGGCAGCTCAACCTTAATCAGCCGCTGCCAGACGCTCATTCCCATCCCTTCAGCCACGCTCAGCACCGACGCTGGCACTGCCGCAATACCGGCCAGCGTGCCCTGCAGGATCGGCAGCACCCCATATAAAATCAGCGCAATGATGGCCGGTTGCTGACCAAACCCCATCACCGGCACCGCAATTGCCAGCACCGCCACCGGCGGAAAGGTTTGTCCGATCGCCGCAATCGTCTCCACCAGCGGGCGAAACTCCCTGCCCGATGTTCGTGTCACCGCGATACCCGCCCCAACGCCCAGCACAATGGCCATTACGCTTGAGAGCGCCACCAGCCAGGCGTGCGCCAGGGCGAGATTAACAAAACTCTCCTGCTGATACACTGGCCTCGGCAGGCCGGGAAAGAGCGTGCTAAACAATGCCGCGCTGTGTGGCATCAAAAAAAGGAGGGCAACAAAGAGCACCACCAGCCAGAGCAGCGGATCACGCATTCCCTTCACGCATCACCTCCCCGGACAACAGATCGCGAAAATGAAGCGTGCCACACGGTGCGCCCCGGGCATCGGAAACGGGCAGCACCTCACACTGGCGCGCCACAAAAGCGGAAAGTGCATCCCGCAGGTTCATCTGCTCCTGTAACGGTTCACCGCTTACCGGAGCCTCCTGTCGGCGCATATAGTCACCAACGGTTCGCAGGGAGAGCAACCTGACGCCCAGCTCGCTGCGGCCAAAAAATTCGCGTACAAAGTCGTTTGCCGGGTGGGTCAACAGTTCCAGCGGCGTGCCCTGCTGCACCACCTCGCCGTGATCCATCAACACCAGATGATCAGCCAGCCGCAGCGCCTCATCAATATCGTGAGTCACCAGGATTATTGTGCGCCCCAGAATACGGTGAATGCGGGTCATTTCCGCCTGAAGCGCTCCGCGCGTGACCGGATCCAGCGCGCCAAACGGTTCATCCATCAACAACACCTGCGGGTTAGCGGCCAGCGCACGCGCCACCCCAACCCGCTGCTGTTGTCCACCGGAAAGCTGGTGCGGATAGCGGTCACGCAGCAGAGGCTCTAACCCGAGCAACGCCATCAGCTCATCAACCCTGTCAGCAATGGTTTCACGTGACCGCTTTTCCAGCTGCAGGACGGTGGCGATGTTCTGCGCCACCGTCCAGTGAGGAAACAGGCCGATGGACTGAATGGCATATCCCATGCGACGCCGCAGCTCCAGCACCGGCAGGCTGCGGATCTCTTCCCCGGCGAAGCGAATCAGGCCGCTGTCGTGTTCCACCAGCCGGTTGATCATCTTCAGGGTGGTTGATTTTCCCGACCCCGAGGTACCAATCAGCACGGAAAAAGCGCCTTCCTCGAAATGCAAATTCAGGTGGCTCACCGCCGGACGCCCCGCGAAGCTTTTACTGACATCGTGAAATTCAATCATTGTCTCTCCCCCTGAGCAACGCGAGCCATAAGGCAAACAGCGCGTCGACGACGACCGCCAGCGCAATCGTGGGAACCACGCCTAATAACACCAGATCCAGCGCGCTGCTCAACAATCCCTGAAACACCAGCGCACCAAAACCACCCGCGCCGATTAGCGCAGCGATCACCGCCATGCCAACGGTTTGCACGGCCACCACCCGCAGGCTGCGCAGCAGCAGAGGTAACGCCAGTGGCAGCTGTATCTGCCAGAAACACTGCCGCACGCTCATCCCCATTGCATGGGCGCTTTCCAGCACGTCCGGCGCGACCTGGTTTAAACCCGCCACGACGCCGCGTACCAGCGGTAACAGCGCATACAGCACCAGTGCGATCAGGGCCGGTGTTAACCCGGTTCCGGCTATCCCCATCGTTCCCAGGACGGGAAACGACTTCACCAGGCCCGCCAGCGGTGCAATCAGCAGGCCAAACAACGCAACGGAGGGTATGGTCTGGATCACATTGAGCACGGTAAACACCACACCCTGGCGTGAAGGGTGGCGATAGCACCACATGCCCAGCGGTACTCCCAGCAGTAACGCCGGAAAGAGTGTGCCGAAGAGGATGGTCAGATGTTGCGCCAGCGCATCATCAAACACCTCCTGACGGTTGGCGTATTCTTTTAACAGCGAGAGGTTATTCAGTTCGCCGCTGAACAGCAGCAATAGCGGAATACACCAGATTTGCGCATTGAGTACCCAGCGCCAGGCAGACGTTGGTATCAGACGGCGAATGGCATCGCTACAGGCCAACAGGCACAGTGCCAGCCACAGCCACAGGCCACTGCCGACAGACGTGCGCGCCAGTGGACTTTCCGCCGAGGCCATGTGTGTTGCCGCAAGCCCTGCACACCAGAACAGTACAATAAAGAACCCTTCACAGAGGAATAGCGTCAGCCACTGCGCGGTACGTCCCTGCCAGAGCGATAGCACGACAACCGCACCCAGCGCCGCTACCATCAGCAGCGGTGTAAACGGCCAGACCTGCCAGAGCGTACGCCCTTCCCCCGACACCAGGCGGTTAGGTGCAACATTCACAAACGGTAACGCAACCGCTGCGATGGCCACGCAGGCCAACAGCAGCAGTACGCGGTTATGACATTTTATTGGCACAGCCCTGTCCTGTTACTTCACCAGCCCTTGTTGCTTCAGGAAATCAGCCGCCACTTTTTTGGCATCCAGCCCTTCAACGGCAATGCTGGCGTTCAGCTGTTGCAGCGTTTTTTCATCCAGCTTTTCAAAGACCGGTTTTAACCATTTGGCAATATCCGGGTAGGCTTTCAGCACCGCTTCGCGCACCACCGGCGTGGGGGCATAAATCGGCTGAACGCCTTTCGGATCGGTCAGCGTTTGCAGCCCCAGTGCCGCAACCGGGCCGTCGGTGCCATAGGCCATTGCCGCATTAACCCCAGAGGTTTTCTGCGCCGCTGCTTTGATGGTCACTGCCGTATCGCCGCCCGCCAGAGAGAGCAACTGAGCCTGGTCGAGCTTAAAGTTATAGGCTTTTTCAAAAGCAGGTAGCGCATCCGGACGCTCGATAAACTCAGCAGACGCCGCAAGCTTAAATTCGCCCTTCTCTTTCAGGTAGCGGCTGAGATCTTCAAGCGAGGTTAACTTACCTTTCTCCGCGATGTCTTTACGCACCGCAATAGTCCAGGTGTTGTTGGCCGGAGCTGGCGTCAGCCAGACCAGCTTGTTCTGCTCTGCATCCAGTTTTTTGACTTTTTCATATCCGGCTTTGGCATTTTTCCAGGCCGGGTCGGTTTCATCTTTGAAGAAGAACGCCCCGTTGCCGGTGTATTCCGGGTAGATATCCAGCTCGCCAGAGGTAATAGCGCCACGCACCACGGGTGTGGTGCCGAGCTGGACTTTATTGACAGTTTTGACCCCGTGACTTTCGAGCACCTGTAAGATGATATTGCCGAGCAGCGCACCCTCGGTATCAATCTTTGAGCCCACTTTCACCGGCTCTGCCGCCTGTAACGGCAAGCTCAGCGCTGCCAGCAGCACCGCTGAACCCATCATCCCCTTTGTCATCGTCATGCAGCTTTCCTCATTTTTTACGGCCTTTATCAGAGGCTTGAGAGAAAAGCGTAGCCTAAAAACCTGAATTCATCCTTCTTCGGGTAGGGTCAGCGGCACGCTAAGCAGGCTGGCGGCGAAGTAGAGAATGGCAATCACCCATAGCGTCCCTTCGATACCCAATGGGGCCACGCAAAGCGTGACAATCACCGGCCCGACGAAATTGCTCAGCCCGGAACCCAGATTCAGGCACGAGATCGCCGCCCCTTTGTTGTGCGGCAGCAGTGAGGGGATCAGCGCACTCAGCGGGCCAAAAGCCCCCAGTCCCACGGCATATAAAGCCAGCGCCAGAAACAACATGGTTTCACTGTCGCCGAACCACACCGGGGTATAGCAGACGGCCAGCATCCCCAGCCCGCACAGCGTGCCGGAGAACCAGACCACCGTGTTTCGCCAGCCGATGGTATCGCCCAGCCAGCCAAAGAAGTAGTTCGCGAAAATATTCACCACGTTCACCAGCCCCCAGATAGCCAGCCACTGGGCGATGCTAAAGCCAAAACGCGGCAAATAAACGGGCATCAGGATCACCAGTGAAAACTTGCCGATGTCGTTGATGGTCTTCACGAGTACCGCCAGGCGCATCCTGGGTTCACGCACCAGCACCCGCAGCCCTTCAGCCAGGGCATCCCCCAGGTTGCCCTCGCGTTGCCACTGCGGGCGATCACGGTTGAGTACCAGCGCACAACCGGCCCCCAGCGCCACGAAAATAAAGCCGCTGAGCAGCGTGGTGGTTTCGCCAAACGCCGGGATCATCATGCCGGAGAACCACGGCCCGACAATGGTCATCCCCACACCAAAGGCGATCCAGAACCACGAGACGGCACGCCCAAGAATGACAGGCTCGCAGCGCTGGTTGACCCACACCAGAAATGAATAGGCAAACAGCGGATACGCCACCCCACGCAGCGCATAACTCGCCACCATCAGCGGGTAATGGCCCTGTGGCAGCGCCCACGCAATGAACGGAACCGAGCCGATAAAATAAATCACCGTCGCGGCCCACATCAGCCGCCGTAACCCCAGCACGCCTGCGCCGATACCAGAAAACCACGACACCAGCGCCACGCACAGGCCAAAAACCGATGAGAGTAAGCTGATATGCACTGCATCAAATCCGCGCTGCTGTAGCAAAGAGGCAAGCCAGCTCTGCTCAATCGTCGCGCCGGTAATAAACAGGAAAATCCCCATAAAGCCCCAGCAAAGTTCCCGGGGCAATCCCAGCCGGGCCCATACGCCCTGCTGAATAATAATGCTCTGCTCTGTCATCTCAGTGGGTCTTCAACAGGCCGCTGAACTTACGCGCCTGCATACGCTTGCGGTTGAGATAGCCGACGGTGTTTTCACCCCAGCAGTTTTCGTATGGCATGCCGGTCAGGCTTTCGATCACCGCCCGGTTTTCGGCGCTCACGGTCGCCTTACTGCCGCCCAGTTTCAGACGCGCCACCTCTTCGTTCAGGATCGCGTGCGTGCGGCTGTTCACCTT
This sequence comes from Enterobacter cloacae, assembly GCA_014169315.1. Taxonomy (NCBI): domain Bacteria; kingdom Pseudomonadati; phylum Pseudomonadota; class Gammaproteobacteria; order Enterobacterales; family Enterobacteriaceae; genus Enterobacter; species Enterobacter cloacae. Next base: position 3,012,062 of record AP022133.1, read on the forward strand.
AAACTGGAAGGCAGACCAGATCCCCCACAGAGTCAGGGCAACCGGCAGGGCAATCATGATTACCAGGATCATATTGACAGCCGACTGTGGCTGCGAACTCTGCCCGGAGACGAAGCCCGACATTTGTAACGCCACCCCGACCAGGAAAATGGAGAGTGCCTGAGACGCTTTGCGCAGCAGGCTCATAAACCCGGCGAAGATCCCCTCACGACGGCTACCGGTCAGGATCTCATCCACGTCGGCCACGAAGGTGTAGTTATTCCACGGAATGGCGTAGATCCCGCCGCGCGCCAGGCCCGCAACCGCCGCACCGACATAGAGCACGCTCATACCCCCCACCCCGCTCAGGTAAGCCGAGACAAACAGCGCAAAGGCCAGCAGCGCCATTGTGGCCTGGGTAGCAAACGCACGGGACGGTGAAAAACGCAGCGTCAACCAGGTTGCAATACCAACCCCAAAGAACTGCAGGCCGTTAATCACCCCCAGCAGGTTAGAGGCCACCACCGACGAGGTCATCATTGCGAAGACCACAAAATAGGTAAATACCGAGTTGAAGATGTCCTGCGCTACAGATCCACCAAGGTACATTCCCAGATGCGAGCGGAAGGTTTTGATTTTCAGCGTCGAGACAAAATCGTAGTAGATATGGAACACGCGCGTGGTAAACGGCTCTTTTTCCTCTTCCGCGTCGTGGTGCTCGTTTTGCTGGATCTCCTCCAGCGACCGCTCCCAGGTGCCGAAGTAGACGAAGAACAGCACAATCATAAACGACACGGTAAAAATCGCCCCGGTGTAGAAGAACGAATCCGACGATTCAGGGCCGAAATACGACACCAGACGCCCGGGCAGAAATGCCGCAGCAAAACCGGCCAGCTGGGCAATGTACATACGCGCACTGGTGAGCTTTGAGCGCTTTTTGAAATCCGAGGTCATCTCCGCCGACAGGGTATCGTAAGGAATGATGATCATGGTGTAGACGACTTCAAACAGAATATAAAACAGCAGGTACATCCAGTAGTTAAACCCTTCCACCCACAGCAGACTGTAAACAGACACCAGCGGAATACTGGCCAGCAGGAAGAAACGGCGGCGACCAAAGCGTCGCCCGAGCCGGGTTTTATGGAAGTTATCAGAAACGTACCCAATCACCGGGCACATAATCACATCGACAATCCTTGCCACGGCAAAAAGCGACCCGGCCTGGATAGGCGTCAGGCCGCAAAACGTGGTCAGGAAAAACAGTAGCCAGGCACTGACCAGCGTAAAGGCCCCGGAACCTATCACATCTGCCAGTCCGTAACAGACATAGTTACGCAGCTTAATTTCTCGCACTTTTTTTATCATTGTTATCCCCTGAAGTGACCGTGTTAAACCCGGATACTCTCGACATCCCAGTCCGCAGGCAGCGGCGAAGGACGTGTGATATGTAACTCATTCAGATGCAGCCCACAGATACCGCAAGCAAAGATGGCAGGTAGCCCGTGCGGGTAACGCCCGACGCCGTGCGCACGCCCTGTCTGCGGATCCACCCGGTAAGCGTTGTCCAGTCCCATGCCGGTAGGTCGTTCCGGGTTACACGGTGGGCGCACGTCGTAACAACCCTGCTCACCGGACGGGCTGTGGATCTGAGTGAAGGTCAGCCCGTTGAAAGTGATATCGCGAACCGCACCGTCAATCTCACTGTGCAGATTGATGGCCCCCTCGCCCACGCCATTCAGGCTGGAGAAGGTAACCTGACTGATATCCCCCGGCCGGACGTCCGGTGCACGATGGCGCAGAGAGATGAAAACGGGATCGGCTTTTCCCCAGTGGCACGGGTCGCCGTGGCGACAATCGAAGAGAATGTTGCTGAACACCATCTGGCTAAATGCGCCACCATCACGGGACACCAGGCCAATGCCACGGTTGGATTCAAAGATCGTGCAATTCGTCACCGCAACGTGGCGAATGTCTGCAAAGGTCTCTGTCCCGACCTTAATGGCACAGCTTTTGGAACGGATAATGCAGTTGCTGACCGTGACGTTATAGATTGGCTGCTGCAGCTCAGGGGCTTTGTCCGTCGTTTTCAGACAGATACCGTCATCAGCGGCACTGAAGTAACTGTCGCTGATATGCACATGCTGGCAACTGTCGATATCCAGCGCATCGGTATTCGAAAGAGTGAGATCGTTGTCGACAGTGAGGTTACGGATAAAGACGTGATTACAGCTCACCAGATGGGCAGTCCACATCGGCGAGTCATACAAGGTGATGTCACTGATACGCACCTGCTCGCAGCCTTCAAATACCACCAGGCGAGGGCGATGTGTTTTCGGCTGGCGATAACCCTGGGCATCGACCTGTTCGGCAAACCAGACCGCGGCGTTACCGTCAATGCACCCCGCACCACTGAGCGTTACAGCATGTGCATCACGGGCGTAGAGCAGCGCCATACGTGAAAGCTCCGCCATGCTTTGCGTTTCGGCGGTCTGGTAATCGGCTTCGTGCTGGCTGGCAAGCAGACGCGCGCCCGCTTCCAGGTGCAACGTAAAGTGAGATGGCAGTACCAGCGTCCCCGTCAGGTAGATGCCTGGCGTCACCACCAGCGTACCGCCGCCTGCACGTGCCAGCGTATCGATTAATCCCTGTAGCGTCGCCGTCACCCGCGACGCCCCGCTACGGTCAAGATCGACATTGTCTAATGAGAGTTTCATGTTGTTGCCCGTCAGAATTGAACTAACCGGCATTAAACGGGCATTTGCGCGGTGGCTCGCGGTACTTTCAGGGGATATTTACATGAAGGGTGAAGGCCATCACGCCGACGTTATGGCAATAAGGGGACTTTTGATGCTGTTCACGTTTTCAGCTGACATGCAAAAATGAAGTGTGAAAAATGTCACATTTCAGAGCAGTTCGATGGAAGAAAAAGCGCGGATGGAGGGTTTTTCGCCAGAGAAGGACGAAAAGTTGCGTTGTGGGTCACGGATTGAGCGGATTATCAGGGATGGGGGGATTGTATCCCCCTCACCCTAACCCTCTCCTTGTAGGGAGAGGGAAACAACATTACTGCAGCTCGAACTCGCCTTTATTCACGCGGGCAGAATCCACGCCGATAAACACGTTGAATTTGCCAGGCTCCGCAGCGTATTTCATCTGCTGGTTCCAGAACTTCAGCGCGTCCACGTCGATCGGGAAGCTGACGGTTTGGGTTTCGCCAGGCTTGAGGGCAATCTTCTCAAAACCACGCAGCTGTTTCACCGGACGGCTCATGGACGCAGTGACATCCTGAACGTACATCTGGATCACCGTTGCCCCTTCGCGTTTACCCGTGTTGGTAACCTCCACGCTGGCAGTGACTTTGCCGTCACGCTTCATGGTCGGTGCTGACATTTTCACGTCAGAAACCTTAAAGGTGGTGTAGCTCAGGCCATAACCAAACGGGTACAGCGGGCCGTTAGCTTCGTCGAAGTAGCGTGACGTGTACTTGTTCGGTTTGTCGGCATTGTACGGACGACCGGTGTTCAGATGGCTGTAATACACCGGGATCTGCCCCACAGAGCGCGGGAAGGACATCGGCAGTTTGCCTGACGGGTTGTAATCGCCAAACAGCACATCGGCAATGGCGTTACCGCCTTCAGTACCGGCAAACCAGGTTTCCAGAATTGCGTCTGCCTGCTGATCTTCTTTCACCAGCGCCAGAGGACGGCCGTTCATCAGCACCAGCACCAACGGCTTACCGGTCGCTTTCAGGGCGGCGATCAGGTCGCGCTGACTCTGCGGAATAGTGATGTCGGTACGGCTGGAGGCCTCATGCGCCATACCCTGCGCTTCACCAACGACAGCAACCACCACGTCGGACTGCTTCGCCGCATTAACCGCTTCGTCAATCATCGCTTTCGGTGAACGTGGATCCACTTTCACCGCCTCTTCGTACTGGTTGAGGAAGGCAACAATGTCTTTATCACTGGTGACGTTCGCCCCTTTGGCGTACACCACTTTGCCGTTTTCACCGACCGCGTTTTTAATGCCGGTCAGTACAGTCACGGATTGATCGGCCACGCCAGCGGCTGACCAGCTCCCCATGACGTCACGCTTGCTGTCGGCCAGCGGGCCAACCACGGCGATCGTAGCGGACTTTTTCAGCGGCAGCGTTTCCAGACGGTTTTTCAGCAGCACCAGGCTTTCACGCGCAACGTCACGTGCATCTTTACGGTGCAGACGGCTTTCAGCGTTGGTGTCTGCCGGGTCTGAATCTTTCGCGCCCAGGTGGCTGTACGGATCGTTAAACAGCCCCATGTCGTATTTCACATTCAGCACGTGACGGGTAGCGTCATCCAGTTCCGCCATCGTTACCTTACCGCTCTTCACCAGCCCCGGCAGGTATTTGCTGTAGTATTCGTCACTCATGCTCATGTTGATGCCGGACTTGAGCGCCACGCGCACTGCATCTTCCGGGTCGGAAGCCGTTCCGTGTTTGATCAGTTCCTTGATAGCGCCGTGATCGGAGACGGTGATGCCCTTAAAGCCCCACTGGTCGCGCAGTACATCTTTCAGCAGCCAGGAATCAGAGGTCGCAGGCGTGCCGTTGAGTGAGTTCAGCGCCACCATCACCGCACCGCTGCCCGCATCCAGGCCCGCTTTGTACGGAGGCATATAGTCGTTGAACAGGCGCTGTGGGCTCATGTCCACGGTGTTGTACTCTTTACCACCCTCAACAGCACCGTAGGCCGCAAAGTGCTTAACGCTGGTCATGACAGAGTAGCGATCCGCCGGGCTTTTACCCTGCATCGCTTCCACCATGGTTTTACCCATTATCGACGTTAAATATGTATCTTCCCCGAAACCTTCTGAGGCGCGGCCCCAGCGCGGATCGCGGGAGACGTCCACCATCGGAGCCCAGGTCATGTTCAGGCCGTCGTCTGCCGCTTCATATGCAGAAACGCGCCCCACGGTTTTGACCGCATCAAGGTTAAAGGAGGAGGCTAAACCGAGGCTAATCGGGAAGACGGTACGCTGACCGTGCAGCACGTCATAGGCGAAGAACAGAGGAATTTTCAGACGGCTGAGTTCCATCGCCTGATCCTGCATTTTGCGGATATCCTGGCGAGTGACGGTGTTAAAGATTGCCCCAACCTGGCTCTCTTTAATCATCTCACGGATGGCCTCTTTCGGGTTATCCGGACCGACGCTGATAAGACGCAGCTGGCCTATCTTCTCATCGACCGTCATCTTCTTAAGCAATTGGGTAACAAACGCGTCCCGGGCTTCAGGCGTAAGCGGGTGATTACCAAACAAATCCTCTGCCAGCGCAGGTTGCAGCGCCAGGCTGACGGCGACACCTACAGAACATAGCCATTTCATGTCGTTTTACTCTCTCATCAATAACCGCCGGAAGATCTCGGCCAAACCGTGCGAAAAGCGCAGTGTGCCACAAACCCTCTGAACCTTGCAGGGTTATTCTCTGATTTTTCTCGTGAATACTCGACCGCTTAACAGTTAATCGCGCTATGCTTTACAACGAGAAATTTGCCCCACCACAAGGAGTGGAAGATGTCTTCTGTTCGAACTGACGATAACAACACTTTTATTAACGAACTGTCGCGCCTGGTTGGTCACTCTCACCTGCTTACCGACCCGGCAAAAACCGCCCGCTACCGCAAAGGTTTTCGCTCCGGCCAGGGCGACGCGCTGGCGGTGGTGTTCCCCGGCACGCTGCTGGAACTGTGGCGCGTACTGAGCGCCTGCGTCGTCGCCGACAAAATTATTCTGATGCAGGCCGCCAACACCGGCCTGACCGAAGGTTCTACGCCGAACGGCAACGATTACGATCGTGACATCGTGATCATCAGCACCCTGCGTCTCGACAAACTGCACCTGCTGGACAAAGGTGAACAGGTACTGGCCTTCCCCGGGACGACCCTCTATTCACTGGAAAAAGCGCTTAAGCCTCTGGGACGTGAACCCCATTCGGTGATTGGTTCATCCTGTATTGGTGCCTCCGTAATTGGCGGGATTTGCAATAACTCTGGCGGTTCGCTGGTGCAGCGTGGCCCCGCGTACACCGAGATGTCGCTGTATGCCCGCATCGACGAAAACGGCAAGCTGACGCTGGTCAACCATTTGGGAATTGATCTGGGGGCAACGCCAGAGCAGATCCTCAGCAAACTCGATGACGACCGCGTGAAGGATGAAGACGTTCAGCACGATGGACGGCATGCTCACGACCATGATTATGTCACCCGCGTGCGCGATATCGGGGCCGATACCCCGGCGCGCTATAACGCCGACCCTGACCGGTTATTCGAATCCTCCGGCTGCGCGGGCAAGCTGGCCGTCTTTGCGGTCCGCCTTGATACCTTTCCGGCAGAGAAAAAACAGCAGGTCTTTTACATCGGTACCAACCAGCCAGACGTGTTGACCGAAATCCGCCGTCATATTCTGGGTGAGTTCACCCACCTGCCAGTGGCAGGCGAGTATATGCACCGTGATATTTACGACATCGCCGAACGTTACGGCAAAGACACCTTCCTGATGATCGACAAGCTTGGTACCGACAAGATGCCGTTCTTCTTCACCATGAAGGGCCGCACCGACGCGATGCTGGATAAAGTGTCGCTGTTTAAGCCACATTTCACCGACCGCTTTATGCAGAAACTGGGTCATGTCTTCCCGGCGCATTTACCGGAGCGAATGAAGACCTGGCGCGATAAGTATGAGCACCACCTGCTGCTGAAAATGGCCGGTGATGGCATTACCGAGGCACAAACCTGGTTGACTGAATTCTTCAAAACCGCCGAAGGTGATTTCTTCGCCTGTACGCCGGAAGAAGGCAGCAAAGCCTTCCTGCACCGCTTCGCCGCAGCGGGTGCCGCCATTCGTTACCAGGCGGTTCACTCCGAAGAGGTGGAGGATATTCTGGCACTGGATATTGCCTTGCGACGCAACGATACCGAATGGTTTGAACATCTGCCGCCGGAAATTGACAGCAAGCTGGTACACAAACTCTATTACGGCCACTTTATGTGCTATGTATTCCACCAGGATTACATCGTCAAAAAAGGCGTCGATGCGCATGAACTGAAAGAACAGATGCTCACCCTGCTGCGCGATCGCGGCGCACAATATCCTGCGGAACACAACGTCGGGCATCTTTACAAAGCCCCGGATGCATTAAAGCAGTTTTATCGCGAGAATGACCCTACAAACAGTATGAATCCCGGTATTGGTAAAACAACGCGGAAGAAATACTGGAAAGAGAGCGCCGAAACGGAGCAGCACGACGCGTAAGCCTCTGAATCGCGTCTACAGCCATATTTGAGAGATTGTGAAGCGCTCCTCAAACGTACTAGAGTAAATATCTGTCGCCGGAGAACCGTTTCTCCGGCTTTGTAAGACGAGGAGCAGGCATACCATGTCGGCTGTTGATATTTACCCTGAAACCGAAGTGGACGTACGCGACGCCCTTCCTGACGATGTGCATGCCATTACGGCCATCTATGCCTGGCATGTGCTTCACGGGCGCGCATCGTTCGAGGAAGTCCCCCCTACCATCGATGAAATGCGCCAGCGGATGAAAAACGTCGCCGAGAGCGGCCTACCGTGGCTGGTCGCGTTGTATCGCGGCATCGTCGTGGGGTATTGCTATGCGACCTTGTATCGTCCACGACATGCCTACCGTTATACCCTTGAAGAATCGATCTACGTGGATGCCAGTACCACCGGACGCGGGTTTGGTTCAGCGCTCATGGACGCGTTGATTGAACGCTGCGAGCAAGGACCGTGGCGGCAGATGATCGCGGTTGTGGGCGACGGAAATAATAATGCGGGCTCATTACGGCTGCATAAAAAACACGGCTTCGAGATTGTCGGTCAGCTACGCAGCGTCGGCTACAAAAAAGGTGACTGGCGGGATACGCTGATTATGCAACGCCCACTCAACGACGGTGACTGGACGCTGCCCGAATAAAAGCCGTGCGGTCTGGTGCCCTCACCCCGGCCGTTTCCCACAGGGAAAGGGAGAAAACATAAAAAACGGTAACCTGAGTTACCGTTTTGCATTTACCTAATCGTTCTGCGCGGTCGCCATCTGTTCCGCTTTTTGCTTTTTATAGCTCAGTGCCGCGGCCGGAACCGGTTGGGCTTTCCCCGTCTCAATCCAGGTGCGCAGTCGGCTTGCATCCGCGAAGTGGGTGTATTTACCAAAAGCATCCATCACCACCAGCGCCACCGGTTTCCCGTTAAATACGGTACGCATCGCCAGACAGTGACCCGCCGCATTGGTAAAACCCGTTTTCGTTAACTGGATGTTCCAGTTATCACGGTAGACCAGATGGTTAGTATTGCGGAACGGCAGCGTATACGCCGGGTTCGCAAACGTGGCCGTCTCTTCACGCGTGGTACTGAGCTGCCCAATCAGCGGATACTGTTTGCTGGCAATCAGCAGTTTCGTCAAATCACGCGCCGTGGAGACGTTATGAATCGACAAACCTGTCGGTTCCACATAATGCGTATTGCTCATACCCAGTGATTTGGCCTTTGCATTCATTGCACGAATGAATGCGTCATAACCGCCCGGATAGTGATGCGCCAGGCTCGCCGCTGCACGGTTTTCAGAAGCCATCAGCGCCAGCAGTAGCATATTCTTACGGCTAATTTCGCTGTTCAGACGCACGCGGGAATAAATCCCTTTCATCTCCGGCGTGTGGCTGATATCCACTTTCAGTTTTTCGTCCAGCGGCAGATGGGCATCAAGCACCACCATCGCGGTCATTAATTTGGTAATCGAGGCGATCGGTCGCACCAGATCCGGATGGCTGGCGTAGATCACCTGATTGGTATTCAGATCGACAATCATCGCACTGCCGGACGCAATTTGCGGTTGGGCAGCAGCAGTGGTCACCGCAGGCGTTTTGGCGATCGCTGGCACGGCAACGGACGCACCCAGCAACAGTGCTAGGCTAAGTAAAGAGACTCGGAATTTCAGCATGGTGAGATTTCTGATAATTATTCACGCACGTCATGACGTACACCGCCTGTGCTAACGGATAAACACAGGCTGGCTCCGGCATCATAGCGGTCACCGTGGAATGTCGCCAGCGAAGAATCATGAACAGATGCTGCATTGCTGGCATTTACGCCAGCAATGCAGTGAACTTAAAAGAGACGGTATCCGTAACCCCAAAGAATCACCGTCAGCGCCAGTAACGCCTCCAGCACCAGCACGCCGATAGCCAGCGTTGAACTGGAGAAGTTCAGGCCCTCTTCTTTATTGATATTCAGGAAGGTTGGAACCCCCAGATACAGCAGATAACCGGTGTAAAAGAGGGCAATCGTACCGATCAGCGCGCACAACCAGACCAGTGGATAGAGCGCAACAATGCCGCTTAAGAACAGCGGGGTCGCGACATATCCGGCAAAGACCATACAGTGCGCCAGGGACGGACGTTGCGGATAGTTACGTGCCATCCAGTGAATGACGCGCCCCATCACCGCCACCCCTGCCAGCATCAGGCCGTAGAAGATAATGGCAAGGTAAAGCCCGGTAGACCACGACAACTGAACCACGGTGCCATCACCAAAGTTCCAGCCGATTTGTGTTGTACCGATAAACGCGCAGATCACCGGCACCGCTGCCATCAGCAGCACATGGTGCGTGTAATGGTGCGCGACCGTTTCGTTCTCGTTTCTGATGACATGCATTTCACGGTCGGGATGGGAGAAGAGTCCCCAGACATGGTTCATAGCGCCCCCTTGTTGTCGGCCCGTCAGCGATACCTTAAGTATAATGCAGGCTTTAGATTATTTTATGAGCAACCTTAAAAATGCCATTTCGCCTTCATTGCCGCATTATTCATTCATGAGGTATATGATAAATGCAGGCATTCGCAAGGAAACCCGGCTGAGTTTATGGATATCAATAGTCTGATCGAACAATATGGGTATATCGCGTTGGTCATCGGTAGCGTGGCAGAAGGTGAAACCATCACCCTGCTCGGAGGAGTGGCGGCACATCAGGGGCTGCTGCGTTTCCCGCTGGTCGTGACTGCAGTTGCGCTGGGTGGCATGATTGGCGACCAGTTGCTCTACTTTCTGGGGCTACGTTTCGGGCCCGCACTCCTGCTGCGTTTTCCTAAGCATCGCAAGAAAATCCGTCAGGCGCAGAGACTGATCCAGCGTCACCCTTACCTGTTCGTGATTGGTACCCGTTTTATGTACGGTTTTCGGATAATCGGCCCCATCCTGATTGGCGCGAGCCGTTTGCCGCCGAAAATTTTCCTGCCACTGAATATTTTTGGCGCGGTTGCCTGGGCGCTGATCTTTACCACACTAGGCTACGTTGGTGGGGAAGTGATTGGCCCGTGGTTGCACACTCTCGACCAGCATGTGAAGCACTGGGCATGGTTGATTCTGGTGGTGGTGGCAGTCATTGCGGTTCGGCTGTGGCTGAAACACCGGGATTCGAAGCGTTAGCGCGCACTATTCGGGTCGTACTCACCTCCTGACAATCAACCAGCAGGTAAGTACAGATCATGGGCGCTTTAGCCGTGATGGTAGCCACCGCCCAGTGCCGACGTCAGTTGCAGCGTGGCGTCCACATATTGCCCTTGCAGCATCAACCCAGCGATGTGTTCCCTGAACGCCGGGATTTTTGCTTCACTGACGCGGGAGCCGGCAATGATACCGGCGCTAAAGCGTGCCTGTGCCAGCGCCACAACACGCGCAGCATCTTTTTCGACCTGCTGCTGGTGCTGGTTTTTCGCCGTCAGGGTTTCAACTTCACTGGCAGTTCGCGCCACCTGGTTGACGGCATCTACCACCGCTTTGTTGTAGTTCGCGATGGAGAGATTATTCTGCGCCTGGGCAATATCCAGGTTCGCGTTCAGCCTGCCGCTGTCAAAAATCGGCAACGTCAGTCCGGCTGTCACGCCCATTTGCTGAGCCGAAGAGCGGAACAGATCGCTCAGATGCAGGGCATCCTGTTGTAAGAACGCCATCAGATTCACATCGGGATAGAAAGCCGCTCTGGCAGCATCCACCTCGCTCATGGACGCTTCGATATACCAGTGAGCGGCCTGGAGATCGGGTCGACGCGCCAGCAGTTCATAACCCAGCATCGTCGGCAGCGCAGCCTCTGGTGCAGGTAATGCATGGCGGGTGAGCGTCATTGAGGTGCTGTTGGTTAACGCTTCCAGACGCGCCTCAACGGCTTTCATTTTTCCCTTTACTTCCGCCAGCTGTTCCTCGGTTTTGCTGGCGTTAATGTCCGTTTCGACCCCTTCCACGGAGGAGTTTATCCCGTGCTGGTAGAGCTCGCGGTCGGCACCAATAATATTCTCCTGCTCTTGTTTGATATCTGCGAGGACATCTCCCACGGCGGCCTGAGTTTGCCACTCCCAGTACAGCCGCGCGACGCTGCTGGCAAGCAGTTGACGCGTTTGTTCCATCTCTGCATTTTGCGCATTCACCTTGCCAATACGGGCTTCAACCTGCGCACGGTTTTTGCCCCACAGATCAAGATCCCAGCCAGCAGTCAGGCCAAATGTCCCGTTGGTGTACCACGGCCCGGTGGTGCCAGCAGCCGGGTCGGTGATGGCAAATGGCCCCATTAACCCCTCAGCCGACATTTTCTGGCGTTCAGCATCAGCCGAAAAATCAATGTGTGGGCCGTCGGCAGCCATCGTGGCTTTTGCCTGAGCTTCTGCCAGCGTGATGCGCTGCCGGGCAATTTGCATATCTGGCGCATCATTCAATGCTTTCGCAATCAGCGAATTAAGCTCGGGGTCGTTATAGTCTTTCCACCATTCATTTTTCGGCCAGTCAGTACGACGTAAATGCGTATTTACCGAAGCCACTGTGGTTTGTGTTTTAACAGGCGATACTGTGGAATGTTCTGGCGCACAGGCGGCCAGAATAAAGACGAGGGGAGCACTCAGAGATAAAATAAAGGAACGTTTCATTACGCCATTCACTCAAAAATAAAGGCGCAAATTACGCTTGATACTGTTCGTTTTTTTAGTAACGCGTGGCAATCTGCAAATTGTTATACATTTAAACAATCAGAAAAATATTCATATTAAAAATTAATTAGTTAGCATTATTCACCAAAATTATAAATCTTCAAAAAGAATCGACCTGGATGAACGATCACGTATCACTTTGACTGAATCACCCGCGCAATATCCGCGGAAGTCTGTAACGTACGGATCTCCTGGAATAATCCTAACGCTTCGCTGTACTCTTTGCGCAAATAACTGAGCCACTGCTTAATACGTGCAACATGATACAAGCCGGTATCCCCCTGCTTTTCCAGACGGCTGTATTTTTGCAGTAGCGTCACCACCTCAGCCCACGGCATGCGCGGTTCGTTATATTTCACCATCCGGCTGAGATTCGGCACATTCAACGCCCCACGGCCAATCATTACCGCATCGCAGCCAGTCTCTTTCAGACAGGCCTGTGCGCTCTCGTAATCCCAGATTTCGCCATTCGCAATCACGGGAATAGAGAGTCGTTTGCGGATCTCGCCAATCGCCTGCCAGTTGATGCGATCGGCCTTATAACCATCCTCTTTGGTACGGCCATGCACGACTAACTCTGTTGCACCCGCCTGTTGTACCGCATCGGCTATTTCAAACTGTCGCGCATCGCTGTCCCAGCCCAGTCGCACCTTCACCGTCACCGGTAAATGCGACGGTACAGCTTCACGCATGGCTTTTGCACCGCGATAAATCAGCTCAGGATCTTTCAGCAATGTTGCCCCACCGCCGCTGCCGTTGACCAGTTTCGACGGGCAGCCGCAGTTGAGATCGACCCCGTAAGAACCAAGATCCACCGCACGGGCGGCATTTTCCGCCAGCCATTGCGGATACTGGCCCAGCAACTGAATGCGCACCAGCGTGCCGGATGTTGTTCGGCTCTGGTTGTGCAGCTCCGGGCAGAGCCTGTGAAAAGATTTTACCGGCAATAACATATCGACCACGCGTAAAAATTCCGTCACGCAGAGATCGTAATCATTCACCTCGGTCAGAAGCTCGCGCACGAGGGAGTCGAGCACGCCTTCCATTGGGGCCAGTAAAACACGCATATCAGTACCTGTAAAAAAAGACGCGCTATAGTTGCATTTAAACTTAAGACTGTCCATTTGTGGCAATGTCAGACGTTCCATTCAGGAATGTCTGGTATGCTCAAAATTCATGATGTGATCCGTAGCACATTTCAGGGTTTAATTGTATGATGAATGCGTTTCATCAAGGACTTTCACCATGAGCAAATCATTGAATACTATCTGGCAATACCTGCGCGCATTCGTCCTGATTTACGCCTGTCTGTACGCCGGGATTTTCATCGCGTCCCTGTTACCTATCACCATTCCCGGCAGCATTATCGGTATGCTGATCCTGTTTGTGCTGCTGGCACTGCAGGTTTTGCCTGCAAAGTGGGTCAACCCTGGCTGCTTCGTTCTCATTCGCTACATGGCGCTACTGTTTGTCCCCATCGGCGTCGGGGTCATGCAATATTACGATTTGCTCAAAGCACAGTTCGGCCCCATTGTCGTCTCCTGCGCGGTCAGTACGCTGGTGGTTTTCCTGGTGGTGAGCTGGAGTTCGCATCTGGTGCATGGCGAACGTAAAGTGATTGGGCAAAAAGGAACAAAGCAATGATGGAGAATATCTGGTGGTCGCTGCCGTTAACCCTGGTGGTGTTCTTCGCCGCGCGTAAACTTGCCGTACGTTTCAGAATGCCATTGCTCAACCCTCTGCTGGTGGCGATGGTGGTGATCATTCCTTTCCTGCTTCTCACCGGCATTCCTTACGAACGCTACTTTGCCGGGAGCAAGATTTTAAACGATCTGCTGCAGCCTGCCGTTGTGGCGCTCGCCTTTCCTTTATATGAACAGTTGCACCAGATCCGTGCCCGCTGGAAGTCCATCATTACTATCTGTTTTGTGGGGAGTCTGGTGGCGATGATTACCGGAACGTCGGTCGCACTGTTGATGGGAGCCTCTCCGCAGATTGCTGCCTCTATTCTGCCAAAATCCGTCACCACGCCAATCGCGATGGCGGTGGGCGGCAGCATCGGCGGTATACCGGCCATCAGCGCCGTATGCGTAATTTTCGTGGGTATTCTTGGTGCGGTATTTGGCCATACCCTGTTGAATGCTATGCGCATTCATACCAAAGCCGCGCGTGGTCTGGCGATGGGGACGGCTTCACACGCCCTGGGTACCGCACGTTGCGCTGAGCTGGATTATCAGGAAGGGGCATTCAGCTCGCTGGCACTGGTCATCTGTGGGATCATGACCTCTCTGATCGCGCCGTTCCTGTTCCCGATCATTCTGGCAGTTGTGGGCTAAAATTTGCGATACGTCGCGCAAATTTCATTTTGTTTTCATAAGTTGCATAAGTAATGAGAAGTGGATCACATATAAAGCCGTAATGGCTCCGTACACTACCGATCCATTAACCTTTATGAGGCAAACGCCATGCATCCACGTTTTCAAGCTGCTTTCGCCCAGCTTGCAGAGAATTTGCAATCAGCCCTGGCCCCGGTTCTGGCGGATGAGCATTTCCCCGCCCTGCTGACGGCTGAGCAGGTCACTCTGCTTCAACAGGCAACAGGACTGGACGAAGACGCGCTGGCTTTCGCACTGCTGCCGCTGGCCGCCGCCTGCGCACGCGCTGACCTCTCCCACTTCAATGTAGGGGCGATTGCACGCGGTGTAAGCGGAACCTGGTACTTTGGCGGTAACATGGAGTTCCTGGGTGCGACGATGCAGCAAACTGTCCACGCGGAACAAAGCGCCATCAGCCACGCCTGGCTGCGCGGCGAAAAAGCGCTAAGCGCCATTACCGTTAACTACACCCCTTGTGGCCACTGTCGTCAGTTTATGAACGAGCTGAACAGCGGACTGCAATTGCGCATCAACCTGCCAGGTCGTGCACCACACACGCTGGGTGATTACCTGCCTGACGCTTTCGGCCCGAAAGATCTGGATATCAAAACGCTGCTGATGGATGAGCAGGATCACGGCTTCGCCCTGTCCGGCGATGACCTGAGCCAGGCCGCTATCACCGCCGCCAACAAGAGCCACACCCCGTACAGCAAATCACCTAGTGGCGTAGCGCTACAGTGCCGTGATGGCCGTATCTTCAGCGGCAGCTATGCGGAAAATGCCGCATTTAACCCAACGCTGCCACCGCTGCAGGGCGCACTGAATCTGCTGAACCTGAACGGTTATGACTACCCGGATATTCAGCGCGCTATTCTGGCAGAAATTGCCGATGCACCGCTGATTCAGTGGGATGCTACCGCCGCCACGCTGAAAGCGCTGGGCTGTTCATCGATTGAACGCGTGCTGCTTGCGTAATCCTTCCGGCGGGCAGGAATGCCCGCCAGTGTGATGAAAAACCCCTCAGTTGATTCGCTGTTTCTTGCGCTAACCATGCGGGTAAAGTAGCCTGAGTTAAATTTCACCTTTGGTACGAGCCATCTGCATGTTAAAGCGCGTTTTTTACAGCCTGTCTGTCCTGCTCGGCATACTGCTGTTGACTGTGCTTGGCCTCGACCGCTGGATAAGCTGGAAAACAGCGCCCTACATCTTTGATGACCTGCAGGATCTCCCCTATCGTCAGGTTGGTGTGGTACTCGGTACCGCCAAATATTACCGTACCGGCGTCATCAATCAGTATTACCGTTATCGTATTCAGGGGGCGCTAAACGCCTATAATAGCGGCAAGGTGAATTACCTGCTGTTGAGCGGCGATAACGCGCTGCAAAGCTATAACGAACCGGTGACGATGCGTAAGGATTTGATTGCCGCAGGGGTCGACCCGGCCGATATCGTGCTCGACTACGCCGGATTCCGCACCCTGGACTCCATCGTGCGTACCCGTAAAGTGTTCGACACCAACGATTTCATCATCATTACCCAGCGCTTCCACTGCGAACGGGCATTGTTTATTGCGTTGCATATGGGTATTCAGGCCCAGTGCTACGCGGTGCCATCGCCAAAAGACATGCTGAGCGTGCGCGTACGCGAGTTCGGTGCCCGTTTTGGTGCGCTGGCTGACCTGTACATCTTCAAACGAGAACCGCGCTTTTTAGACCCACTGGTGCCAATTCCGGCGATGCATGAAGTGCCAGAAGATGCGCAGGGTTACCCGGCAGTGACGCCTGAACAACTGCTGGATATGCAGAAAAAAGAGAAAAAATAGCCCCGCTTTTATACTTTCTTTACGTCGGGCATCACTCTTTTTATCCGCCCTTTACTCTCGCCCTTTTAAGCTGAGTTCATTGCCGCTACGGCTTCATTGAAGAATGACTATGAACTCAATAATGAATGCTTTTTTCCTGAAAAATATCCGCCCGTATTTTAACTTCCCGGGATTATCGCTCCCGACCGCCCTCAATTCAGGCCTGTATCTCGATGAGAAAATTGCAGCCATGAAACAGAATTTGTCAGCGGAAGTGACGGATTATCTGGCACGTTATCCGCAGACTAAACACATTGACGTTTACCTGAACGACATCAATGGCATTATGCGTGGCAAACGGCTCTCAGTGGAAAGCATGCTGAATCTTGAGAAAGGCTGCTATTTTCCCCTTTCGGTCTACTCGATGGATCAAAAAGGAAAGATTGCCGCATCACTTCATGATGAGCCAGACCGGCTTTGCGTACCCGTTCCCGGTTCCCTGTGCCCTTCGCCCCAGGCTCCTGAGCATAACGCGCAGATCCTGTTGACCATGAATGACAGCGATGGAAAATCCTGTCCGCTTGAGCCACGCGTGATATTGCAAAACGTCCTTGCTCGCTTCCACCAGCATGGGCTTTTCCCGGTGATTGCACCAGAGATTGAGTTCTATCTGACGGGGTCAGATTCTCAGGATCCGCAGAATCAGGGTTGCTTTCATATGGATACGTCAACGGCGCACGCGGCATTGTTTGACGAACTGGAGCAGCTGGCGCAACACCAGCACATTCCACTGACCGGGATCGTGGCAGAAGCCGAACCCGGTCAGTACGAGTTGAACCTGAAGCACAGCCATCGGGTTATTGAGGTATGCGATAACGTACTGGCTCTGCGGCGCTTAACCCGATACGTTGCAGAGAAACACGGGCTCCAGGCCAGCTTTATGGCCAAACCCTTCAGCCTTCAGTCCGGCAGCGGTCTGCATTTCCATTTCAGCCTGAATAATATTCACGGCGAAAACATGTTCGCCTCACCGGTGGATGAGCTCAATAGCATGATGCGCCTGTGTATCGCGGGCCAGCTGGCACTGATGCCCGCGTCCGTCGCCATTCTGGCGCCGGGTGTTAACGCTTTCCGCCGCCTGCGTAAAAACCTCAATGAGCCACTATTTAACTCCTGGGGCTATAACACCCGCTCCGCCGCGCTGCGTATTCCCTGCTCGGATGAGAACAACCGTCGTATTGAGTATCGTCTGGCGGGTGCGGATGCCAACCCGTATCTGGTGGTCGCCACAATCCTCACGGGCATGTTGTATGGTCTGGAAAATTTCGATGAGGATGATTTACCTGAACCGCAACAGGATGAACCTGTATTGCCGCTGTTCCAGCAGCAGGCCATTGAGGTATTTTCCCGCAACCAATATCTCACCGACAGCCTTGGCGAAGCCTTTTCCCAACAGTGGGTTGCCTGCAAGCTCTCAGAGCTGGACTGGTTTGAAAGTATCGTCACCGAACAAGAATCCGCGCTGACGTGAAAAACAAAAAAGCCCGCTCAATGAGCGGGCCTGGTCAGGCATGAAGCCATTATTTCTTACGCGCGTATTTCAGTGAATCCAGGGCAACCGCGAAGATGATGATTGCGCCTTTGATGATGTACTGCCAGTACGGGTTCACACCGATGTAGGTCAGACCGTAGTTGATAACGGTGAAGATGATGACACCGGTTACCACGCCAAGCACGGTACCAACACCGCCGCTGAAGGAAACACCACCTACCACACACGCAGCAATCGCATCCAGTTCGTACATAAAACCAAGGTTGTTGGTTGCAGAACCGATACGACCGGCTTCCAGCATCCCACCGAAGGCATAGAACACGCCGGACAGGGCATAAATCATCAGCAGGTTCAGCGCAACGTTAACGCCAGACACTTTTGCCGCTTCCGGGTTACCACCGATAGCGAAGATATTTTTACCGAAGCGAGTTTTGTTCCACAGGATCCAGACGAAGGACACTGCAATCAACGCATAGAAGGTGATGTACGACAGGCGGAAACTGCCCAGCGCGATAAACCCTTGCGTGAAGGTCGAGAAGCCACTGTCAAACCCCGAGATTGGGGACGCACCGACGAAGTCGTAGTACAGGGAGTTGATACCGTAAACGATGATCATCGTACCCAACGTGGTGATAAATGGCGTCACGTTCAGGTAAGCAATGATGATGCCGTTAATCAGACCAATTACCGCACCGATGACGCAGACAATCAGGATCACCACGAAAATCGGCATGGTCGCCATTTCCGGGAACACTTTGTTGGCATTTTCCATCGACTGCAACATCGTTGCCGCGATAACCGCCGCCAGCCCCACCTGACGCCCCGCCGAAAGGTCAGTACCCTGGGTGACGATAAGACCCGCTACGCCCAGTGCGATGATAATACGCACGGAAGATTGGGTCAGAATGTTACTCAGGTTCAGCAGACTTAAGAACGTAGGATCCTGGAAAATAATGATGGCCAGTAACACTAAAAGAACAACGTAAATACCGCCTTCTTTCAGATAAGTGAGAAAACTTTTTTTATTTAACGCACTCATGAGGAGCCCCTGATCTTAAAGGTGCAAAGACGCAAGACGCAGAATTTCGTTTTGCGTTGTCGTTTTGGTGTCAACAATACCGGCAACGAGACCATTGCTCATAACCAGAATACGATCTGTGATCCCTAACAATTCCGGCATTTCGGAAGAAATAATAATGATCCCTTTATTCTTTTTCGCCAGCTCAGCAATCAGCTGATAAATTTCAAATTTTGCACCCACATCAATACCACGGGTTGGTTCATCCAGCATCAGAATTTCAGGCTGAGTTAATAACCAGCGACCGATAATGACTTTTTGCTGGTTTCCCCCCGAGAGCGAACCAATTTGTGTACGGTGGCCAGGCGTTTTCACGCGCATGGAGTCGATCACCCATTGGGTATCGCTTTTCATACGAGAATTATCCAGCAGGCCGATTTTGTTTTTGTAGTTACGAATATTCGAAATTAACGAGTTAAAGTTAATATCGAGATAGGCATAAATACCGGTAGAGCGTCGCTCTTCCGTCACCAGCGCAAAACCGTGGTTAATGGCTTCGTTGGCATTGTGGTTATTAATTTTCTTACCGTGCAGTGTAATGGTCCCCTCGGCTTTTTCACGAATACCAAACAGGGTTTCCACGATATCGGTACGTTTGGCACCCACCAGCCCCGCAATCCCCAGAATTTCGCCTTTGTGCAAGTCGAAGGAGACGTCGCGAATCGATGGCTGACGCAGCGAGGTCAGGTTACGCACCTCAAGGATCACCTCACCCGGTTTGTTTTCACGATCCGGGAAACGCTGATTCAGCGAACGGCCAACCATCATGGCAATGATCTTGTCCATGTCCAGCCCTTCCAGAGGCTGAGTGGCAATCCACTGACCGTCACGCAGGATGGTAATTTCATCACACAGCTGGAAGATCTCTTCCATCTTATGGGAGATATATACAATGCCGCAGCCGCGTTCTTTCAGTTTGCGAATAATGGTAAAAAGGTGGTTAACCTCTTTTTCCGTTAATGACGATGTCGGTTCGTCCATGATGACAATTTTCGCATCATAGGAGAACGCTTTCGCAATTTCGATCATCTGCATCTGGGAAACTGATAATGTCCCGACGCGAGCGCGTGGATCGATATCAATATCCAGTTCATCGAAAATTGCTTTGGTGTCACGATACATTTTATCTTGATCGACAAAGACACCTTTGGTTGGGTAACGCCCCAGCCACATATTATCCATAACCGAGCGTTGCAGTACCAGGTTCAATTCCTGGTGAACCATTGAGATACCGTTTTCCAGTGCTTCTTTAGCTGAATGGAAATCGATCTCTTTCCCCTGAAAAAGAATGCTGCCAGAATCTTTTTGATAGATCCCAAAAAGACATTTTAATAATGTTGATTTACCCGCACCGTTTTCACCCATTAATGCATGAATAGAGTGGGGACGGACTTTTAAATTAACATTATCGAGTGCCTTAACACCGGGAAAAGACTTGTTGACACCGGTCATTTCCAACAAGTATTCACCGGACGACTGAGTAGTTGTGCTGACCATAATTATACCTTGTTGGCCTCGCATATCGCGTTATAAAAGGGCGCAACGAATTGCGCCCAGTGAAGACATGACGACTAACTTATTTGCCGATGAACTCAGCCAGGTTGGACTGGTCTACGCCCACGTAAGGTACGCGAACGATTTTGTTGTCGATTTTCCAGTTGGTGCCATCAGCTGCACCTTTACCGTCGGCCAGGTTTTTCGCCAGATCGAAGGTCGCTTTCGCCTGGTTGTTGGCATCGTTCAGCACGGTACCGGCCATTGCGCCAGACTTAACCAGAGCCAGCGCTTCTGGCAGAGCATCCACACCGAACACAGGAATGGAAGATTTGTTGTGTGCTTTCAGCGCTTCTACTGCACCCATTGCCATCGCATCGTTGTTGGCGATAACCACTTCGATTTTGTTAGCGTTCGGGCCAGACAGCCATGCGTCCATCTTATCTTTCGCCTGAGCGGTATCCCACATTGCGGTATCTAACGCCAGTTGCTGGGTTTTCAGACCTTTGTCGTTCAGCTCTTTGATAACGTAAGTGGTACGTGCTTCAGCATCCGGGTGGGCCTGGTTCGCCTTTCAGCAGAACGAACTGAACCTGACCATCTTTGTTCAGGTCCCAGTTCGGGTTAGCCGCCCAGTGTTTAGCAATCAGATCGCCCTGGATAATACCGGACTCTTTGGAGTCGGTACCCACATAGTACGCTTTGTCGTAGCTATCCAGCGCTTTACGAGAAGGTTCTTTGTTGAAGAAGACGATTGGCACGTTCTGGCCACGCGCTTTCTCAATAACTGTGCCTGCTGCAGCCGGGTCAACCAGGTTGATGGCCAGCGCTTTCACGCCTTTTGCCAGCAGAACGTCAATCTGGTCGTTCTGTTTGGACTGGTCGTTCTGGGAGTCATTCATCAGCAGCTGAACGTCTGGCGCTGCTTTAGCGTCTTTCTCGATAGCTTTACGCACAACAGACATGAAGTTGTCGTCGTATTTATAGATAGTCACGCCAATACGGGTATCCGCAGCGTGCGCTGCTGCACCAAAAAGCATACTTGCCATAACAGCAGACAGAGTCAACACCTTCTTATTCATGGTATCTCCGGTTTTTTTATGCAGGGTAGTTCTTGTGAATAACGGTCGGCGGGCAGATGTTAATAAAACGTTACTGACAGCCGAAGTTCACTTATAAAATTTCTATCTTCCGTGTTCGGTAACGCTCCAGAAATGCGTTTTATTGGTTGTTTGCGGCACGTTGGCTATGATGAAAGTGATTAATCACCGTTACATAGCGTTTCAGTCCCTAAAACGCTGACATCATAGTCAGCACCTTGTTAAGATACTGTGAATTTACTCACAGATTGAAAACGGTTACATCAAGCCAAGTAATCAGTTAGTGATCGGAACCACAATTTGCCGAATAGATACGGAATGGCGACGCACTAAAGTCGGCATGAAACAGTGCGTTGCCCCCGGATCCAGCAGCCCTGCAGCCCCCTGTAACGCCAGCTCAGTCGCCAGTTTTGCCATGGATGCAATCGGGTAACGCACCGTCGTCAGCTGTGGGTCGGTGTAACGGGCAATCGGGATATCATCAAAGCCAATCAACGACAAATGCTGTGGCACAGCAATACCGTTATCTTTCAGTGCAGTAAGTGCTCCCGCCGCCATGCTGTCGTTATAGGCAAAGACCGCTGAAAGTTGCAGATTGCGGCCCAGTAACTCCACCATCGCGGCCTCACCGCCCTGCATGTCCGGTGTTCCGGTTCCCACCCAGCTTTCCGGCGGCACAATGCCGTGCTCTTTCAGCGCGTTTTGCCACCCTTCGCGGCGCATCTCGTCATCTTCAATATGGTGGCTGGAAGCAAGGAAACCGATGCGCTGATGACCATTGTTGATGAGCATTCGCGTCGCCATCATTGCACCGCTGACGTTATCCAGCCCGACGCAGCGGTGGGCGTAGCCAGGCACAATTCGGTTGATCAGCACCATACCCGGGATCTGCTCCATAAACCCGGCAAGCTCTTCATCGCTCAGTGCTTTTGAGTGGACAATCAAGGCATTACAACGCTGGCGGATCAGCACTTCGATAGCATGACGTTCTTTTTCAGCCTCATGGTAACTGTTGCCGATCAGCACATATTTCTGGTGCTGCTGGGCGACAACATCCACCGCTTTGACCAACGCACCGAAAAATGCATCCGAGACATCCATCACTACTACGCCAATGGTGTCACTGACCTGAGTCGCAAGCGCCTGCGCATTGGCATTAGGCCGGTATCCCAGTTGGGTGACAGCTTTCATTACGGTTTCACGGGTTTCAGGGCTGACCAGTGCGCTGTTGTTCAGCACACGGGAGACGGTAGCAACAGAAACACCCGCCTGACGGGCGACGTCACGAATGGTGATCATATTCACCATCCTTCAAAGGATTGCAGCAACTCACAGACACCCCCTGTGTTTAGCAAGGAGGCTATTTTGGCAGCGAGAGAAAGGGGACTACGTGAAGAAGCTCACACGAATGAAAACGCTTACATCCGTTTTGTTAATGATTGTGATCCAGATCGTTATCTGGATGTATTAGTCAATGATACACCCGAAGCATGTGAGGTTAATTGCCGCCACCCCCACTCCAGTGGACCCTGGCGAAAATAGCGCAGCCAGATAACAGAAAATGCCACGTTAACAACCCAGACAGGAATAACAAACGCCAACAGCGTAAACCGGTCGAATTTCATAAACAGGCCAAATTGATAGAAAAGCGTGGTGCAAATCAGCGTCTGCAGAATGTAATTGCTTAATGCCATACGGCCAACGCAGGCGATGGCGCTCACCAGCCACAGGCGGCAGATCTGCGGCCAGAAGCCATAAATCAGCGCCGCGTAGCCAATGGTCTGGAATGGTGCGCTCAGTTCCCGGGGAGCCTGAAGCAGGAAAGCGCACCAGCGGTAGTTCCAGTGCAAATGCCACTGCAGCATAACCGCCGGAAGATTGATCAGTATGCCGAGCAGTAACAGCCCCGCCCCTACCAGACGGTAGTGGCGAAGACTGAATTCACCTTTCAGCCAGCCGGTACGCATCAGCGACGCCCCCATCAGCATCATTCCCGCCAGCTGCCAGCCGTATTGTGCGCCCAGCGCAAGAAGGTTGTCCCCGAGCATATCCGCCCGGTTGCTGATGGCTTCAGTACCGCCTTTAAGCTTCCAGTACTGCTCATACTGGAGGTTGGCGGCATCCGGTATCCATGAGCGGTTCGTCGCCTCACCGGAAATCATCCCCAGCAATACCAGTACACCAACGCCCATGACATAGAGCATCACACCGGTGTTAAACAGGCTTTTCACACTGTGTGCATCGCGGATAAGCCGCCAGCAGATCAGCCCCACCAGACCATAGGCCAGCAGAATATCGCCATCCCAGAAGAGTAAACCGTGAATGAATCCGAAGATCACCAGCAGCGTCAGACGTGACTGGATCCAGCGCGTACCGCGCCTGAGCAGAAGCTGCAGACCCGCGCCAAACAGCAGTGCAAATAACGTAAGGAATTTCACCTGCGCGAGGAGATCGAGGATCGCCCATGTCCAGGCATCGCTACGGGTAATCTCACCATACCAGGCTGGGTTGAGATAGGCGGCCTTTGGCAAGCCAAAGGCGCAGATGTTAAGCAGCAGGATACCGAGAATGGCGACGCCGCGAACAAAATCGAGCGTGACGTTTCGCTCCATGTACCCTGCCCTGTCTGATTAGTTGTGGTGACGCACGGCGCGCAGGAACTCCTGGCGGGTGTTCTGGCTGGATTTAAACAGACCGCCCAGCGATGTCGTGGTGGTTGCACTGGTGGCATCACGGACGCCGCGCGCTTTCACGCAGTAGTGAACCGCGTCGATGGATACCGCCACGTTATTGGTGCCCAGCAGCGTTTGCAGCGCGGTCAGGATCTGCTGCGTCAGACGCTCCTGCACCTGAGGGCGCTGCGCGAAGAACTGCACAATGCGGTTGATCTTGGACAGACCAATCACCATATCTTTTGGAATATAAGCCACCGTCGCTTTGCCATCGATGGTCACGAAGTGATGCTCACAGGTGCTGGTGAGTGTGATATCGCGTACCGTTACCATCTCATCAACCTTCATCTTATTTTCGATGACGGTGATTTTCGGGAAGTTGGCGTAATCAAGACCGGAGAAAATTTCGTCGACGTACATTTTGGCAATACGGTTCGGCGTCTCCATCAGACTGTCGTCGCTCAGATCGAGGTTCAGCAGTTGCATGATCTCGGTCATGTGCCCGGAAATCAGACGCTTACGTGTTTCATTATCCATTGCATGAACTGGCGGACGCAGTGGCGTTTCAAGGCCGCGCGCAACCAACGCTTCATGGACCAGGGCAGCTTCTTTACTGAGTGATGACATTCTTTTCTCCTGCAGGTGTGGCGTCTTTCGCCCTCGTAGTGGCAAAAGTGTGCGTTCATTGTGCGTGAGGCGACGCACATAATCCAGTATTCACGACGATAATTATTGCAATTGTTGTTGCCTTTCAGCCTGACGGTTCCACACTAACGCACCGCCGACGAACAATGCCAGACCAGCCAACCCTAACGCTGGCTCCAGCTGATGCGTGAGCCAGGTCGACAGCGCCGAGGTCATCGGGCCAATCAGTTGCCCAATCGCATAGCCAGTGGTCAGAAGGCCTGCCATATAACGGGTATGATTCGGTGCAAGTTCCCGACCATACAGTAAAGAGAGCTGTACGGCGCACAAAAAACCGCCCCCCACCAGCAGCCCACCAATCAGCAGGCCACCAATTCCAGGCAACAGCCAGGCTGCCAGCACACCGGTTCCCTGCAGCCACAGCACGATAGCCAGCCTGCGGTTGGACGTTGAAGTGTGGCGCAAAACGATACTGAGTGCGATACCCACAACGGATGCAACACCGAATATCGGCCAGACAAACTGGGCAAACAGGCTGCCGGGGAACCGCACGGCTGCCATTTGTGATAAAAAGGTCGCCGGCAGGATATAACCAAACCCGGCCAGGCTATAGCTCCAGACCAGACGTTTTAAATTCGTCGTCAGAACGAGAGGTTCCGGCGCGGTTCCAGGCCGATGAAGCTGACCCGCTCGAGGCAGATACCGCGCCACCAGTGCGACGAGCACCAGCGCCAGCACGCCATAAATCTGCCATGCTGCCCCGGCTGACAGCGACTTCGCCTGAATACAGACGGCAAGCAACCCGCTCAGGGCGATACCCGCTCCCGGTCCGGCAAACACCGCGGCGCTGAGACCCGGTTTCCCCAGTTGCCCCAGACGTTCGTTGGTCCACGCGGCAATCAACACCATTGACCAACCGCTCATGCAGCCAATAGCAAAGCGCAGCAGACCGTGAACGATCGCATTATCTGCTGCGGCAGAAAGCAGCGTGAGCGCAACGGCACCAAAAATCCCCAGCCAGAGGCGTGTTTCAACGAAGCGGTGGGCGCGCATCGCATCCCATGCGCCTACCAGATACCCCAGATAGTTCATCGCCGC
This sequence comes from Enterobacter cloacae, assembly GCA_014169315.1. Taxonomy (NCBI): domain Bacteria; kingdom Pseudomonadati; phylum Pseudomonadota; class Gammaproteobacteria; order Enterobacterales; family Enterobacteriaceae; genus Enterobacter; species Enterobacter cloacae. The sequence goes on from AP022133.1 coordinate 3,037,873, forward strand.
CACCAGACCCGCACTGGTGAGCGTGAGTTGTCCGGCGGTCATCATCAGCGGTACCTGGGGCGTAAAGGCAAAGCGCCCTATTCCCATTGCCACCACCAGAACCACAAATCCGCTGAATGCAATACGCAGCGCCATGACCGCCCCAATTGTTAAAAATAAGTAAAATCATGATGCAGTATCTGACCGCCAGGCGGAAGTGAAAGTTACTCACAGGTCGATGAAAACTCTGTATTATGGATTTTATGAATAGCAATTCGCATTAAGGAGCCCTGCATGGAACTGCTCGAAGAGCATCGTTGTTTTGAAGGTCGACAGCAGCGCTGGCGGCACGACTCCGCCGTACTGAACTGTGCCATGACGTTCAGCATTTTCCTGCCACCGACAAATGGCGACGTGAAGCCTCCGGTGCTGTTCTGGCTGTCAGGTTTAACCTGCAATGATGAAAACTTCACCACCAAAGCGGGTGCGCAGCGTATTGCCGCCGAACTGGGTATCGCGCTGGTGATGCCGGACACCAGCCCGCGTGGGGATGATGTCGCGGACGATGCCGGATACGATTTGGGCAAAGGTGCAGGGTTTTATCTGAACGCCACGGAACAACCGTGGGCGAGTCATTACCGCATGTATGATTACATTCGTGACGAGCTACCCGCACTGATTCAGGCTGAATTTGAGGTCAGTGACCGAAGTGCCATTAGCGGGCATTCAATGGGTGGACACGGAGCGTTAATAATGGCGCTGAAAAACCCGGGGAAATACACCAGCGTGTCGGCCTTTGCGCCGATTGTGACCCCAACCCTGGTACCGTGGGGGCAGAAAGCATTTACCCATTATCTGGGTAATGATGCCCAAAAATGGCAGGAATGGGATAGCAGTGTGCTGATGCTGGCAAGCCAGGCGGAAGATGCGATCCCGACGCTTATCGATCAGGGTGATGCAGATCAGTTCCTCGCCGGGCAGTTACAACCCGCGGTACTGGCTGAAGCCGCGCGCCAGAAAGACTGGCCGCTAACGCTGCGTATTCAGCCGGGGCATGACCACAGCTATTACTTTATTGCGTCGTTTATTGAGGATCATCTCCGCTTCCATGCGGAGCATTTGTTCGGGTAAGTGCGGTCTGATGCCCTTACCCTGGCCCTCTCCCACTGGGAGAGGGAACAAACATTAAAAACGGTACGTCAGTAAATCAGAACTTATAATCCACACCTACAAAGTAACGGCGGCCATCTTCCGTGTAGCTGTAGTCGTCGCGGCTCAGATCTTTATCCAGCAGGTTTTGCACGCCCGCGCGCAGCTTCACGCTCTTCGTTGCCTGCCACGCGGCACCGGTATTCCAGACCACATAGCCACCCGGCGTTGCCGCGCCAGCAGTAAGCGCACGTTTCTCACCGGTATAGTTACCCTGAACGTAGAACGACCAGTCCTGGGTCGCCTTCCAGTCAACGGTACCGTTGGCGGTATGGAACGGCAGTTCGGACAGCGGTTTATTGCCACCGTTGCTGATATCACGTCCATCGTTGTAGGTGTAGTTCAGCGTCACTTTCCAGTCTTCAGCCACCGGGAACTTCAGCTCTGTCTCCACGCCACGAATACGCGCCTTGTTGACGTTGTAATAACGGAAAATAGGTTCACCGTCAGCGTTCAGGCCCACATAGTTCGGGTAGCTCTGTGCCTGGTTCACGTTAGCCGTACGGCTGATGCTGATACGGTCATCTACATCGTTCTGGAAAGTGGTAATACTGGCCTGCACGCCCTCTAACCAGCCCTCTTCCCCGCTGTAATACAGGCCAAGTTCGAAGCTTTCACTGGTTTCCGGTTTTAGATCCGGATTACCGACAATTTCACAGGCTCCACGGCACGAACCGGTGACCCAGTCCGGGCTAAGCTGCAGCAGCGACGGGGCTTTAAACGCGGTTGCCCAGCCCCCTTTTACCGTCACGGTATCGGTCGCGTTGTAGACCAGATAGGCGCGCGGACTCCAGTGATCGCCGTAAGTTTCGTGGTCATCCATACGGATACCGGTCGTCAGCGCCAGCGGCTCAAAGATACGCCATTCGTCTTCGAGGAAGAGCGCGTACTGGCTTGCAGAGGTATTGCTGCTGGAGCCACCCGTCAGGTTAACCGGATCTTTCAGCTTGTCATGACGCCACTCACCGCCGAAGGTCAGGAGCTGGTTGATTTCACCCAGTGGCAGCACATATTTCCCGTCAACCGAGTTGCTCTCGGAGGTAATCGGGTTACTGTTACCCGGGTTTTTGTTATCAACCTTCTCGCCGTAAACTTTCAGTTCGCTATTACCCACGCCCCAGCGTCCATTGTGGCTCAGAGAGTAATTCTGGCGCTCAAGACGGTTTTTATCGAGGGAATCAGAGTCACGATCCTGACGATCAAAACCATAGCCCGCGGTAAAATCATGCTCTTCCGTTGGTGTCCAGGCGAACTCGACGTTAGCATCACGGCTGGTGAAGCCCTCGATACGTGGCGTTTCACCTGTGGCAGTGGTAGAAGATTTTTGCTGATCGTCTTTTTCTCGCTTCGAGAGGCTACCGTAGGCTTTCAGCCCCAGTACGCCGTCCACCAGCGGGCCGCTGGTATAGAACTGGCCGTTGTATGTGTCACCACGATCGCGGTGTTCCTGAATGGTGGAATCAGCGCTCAGGGTTCCCGTCCACTTCTGTCCAATTTTTTTGGTGATAATGTTCACCACGCCACCCAGCGCATCAGAACCGTAGAGTGAAGACATCGGCCCACGTACCACTTCGATGCGCTCAATGGCATCGACCGGTACCCAGTTCAGGTCAAAATCATTGTGGCGGAACACCGCATTGCGGGAGTTGACGCGTTTACCGTCAACCAGGATCAGCGTGTAGCTGCTGTCCAGACCACGAATACTTACCCCTTTACGGTTATCCCCTTCGTTTGTGAGCTGTACGCCTGGCACGTCCTGTAACACATCTTTCAGGTTCTGGACGGGTTTGCGCTGCAAGTCTTCCTGGGTAATGACGCTGATGCTTGCCGGTGCGTCTTTCAGGTTTTGCTCAGTCGCGGATGCCGTGACAACCAGAGTGTCACCAGATTCCGCTGCAATGACGGGCAGTGCCAGGGACATTGCGGACGCACAAAGTCCTCCCCTGACGAAGGGATTAAGCCTAAACATTCCATATCTCCATGAGGTAAATACAACTAAATCAAATAATGATTGCTCACAGCGCCTTACTGTCCGCCCGCATCTTCGGCAGGTCGGAGGACAACGTATTTTTAGATAACGATAAAGCAAACGATAATTATTATCAATTAAATTGTTAAAAATTATATCTGCTCTTCATACTGCAGAGATAAAAAAGCCCGCTCAAATGAGCGGGCTAAAGAGAGGAAGTGCGGTTATTTTCTAAATCGTTCCGGGAATTCCATTTCACTGTAGCGAACGAATTGCGTTCCTTTCGTCAGTTTGTAGCCAAACCAGATGACCAGGAACAGCGGAATACCAATGTAAGTGGCCGTTACTGCACCCCAGTCAATGGTGTCCGCAAGGAAAGCTTCATAGTTCTGCCCCAGTGTAATAATCAGGCACAGAATGAAGGCGAAAATAGGTCCCAGCGGGAAGAAGCCTGAACGATACGGCAGGTTGTTAAGGTCATGACCCTGCATCACATAACCGCGACGGAAGCGGTAATGGCTGATAGCAATCCCCAGCCAGGCGATGAAGCCCGTCATGCCCGACGTGTTCAGCAGCCACAGATAAACTGTCTGGTTGCCGAACATCGAGGTCAGGAAGCACAGACCCGCAATCACAGTGGTAGCATACAGCGCGTTACGCGGTACGCCGCCACGGGACAATTTCGCGAAGATGCGCGGCGCTTTACCGTCGCACGCCAGGGTGTAGAGCATACGGGTTGAGGCGTACATACCGGAGTTACCCGCAGACAGCACCGCAGTCAGGATAACGGCGTTCATCACCGCCGCCGCAGAGAGCAGACCCGCGTGCTGGAAGACCAGCGTAAACGGACTCACGCTGATGTCTTTCACATCATTACGCAGCAGGCTCGGATCGGTATAAGGAATGATCAGGCTGATAATCAGAATAGCGAACACATAGAACAGCAGGATACGCCAGAACACCTGACGCACCGCGCGCGGAATGTTTTTCTCTGGATCTTCAGATTCACCTGCGGCGATGCCGATAAGCTCTGTCCCCTGGAAGGAGAAGCCGACAATCATCGCCACGCCAATCATCGCCGAAAGCCCACCCGCAAACGGGGCATCACCTATCGTCCAGTTGCTCCAGCCCGCAGGCTCTGCACCTTTGAAAATACCCACGATCATCGCCACACCAACGACGATAAAGATGATGACCGTCGCCACTTTGATCAGCGAGAACCAGTACTCTGCTTCACCAAAGCCACGCACGGAGATGTAGTTCAGCAAGAAGATCACCACCAGGAACAGCGCACTCCAGATCCAGCCTGGGGTATCCGGGAACCACCAGGTCATCACCAGCTGTGCGGCGACCAGGTCAACAGCGATAGTCACCGCCCAGTTGTACCAGTAGTTCCAGCCCAGTGCGAAACCGAAACCTTCTTCAACGTATTTTTGACCGTAGGTCGAAAACGACCCCGACACTGGCATGTATGCTGCCAGTTCGCCCAGACTGGTCATCAGGAAGTACACCATCAGGCCAATCAGGATATAAGAGAAAAGAGCCCCGCCCGGGCCAGCTGCTGAAATCGTTGCACCGGAGGCAACGAAAAGACCTGTACCGATTGAACCGCCGATGGCGATCATCGTCAGGTGGCGCGCTTTAAGTGCGCGACGTAACGTGGGCGCTTCTGTGGTTTTAATTTCTGAAACCATGTGAAAATGCTGTCCATCTAATAAATGAGGCGCGATTGTAGCAGACGATACGCGTTCATTCTGGCAGAAATACTCTGTTATAAGAGAGCTTCATGACTCGGCCAGGATTATAAGCAAAGTATGAATTCGGTCTTTCCCCTCTCCCCTTTTGTGCGAGTGCTCAGATCTCGCAATAACGTAAAAAACGCTGCAGCGAACTGGAAAGGTGTTTCTGACGATGATGGATGCACCACAGCGTGCGTACCAGCTTTGGCAGTGGAACCGCAATTTCAACCAGCGTACCGGCTTCAAGCTGTTCAGCAATCACCCGCCGGGAAAGACAGCTGATCCCCAGGCCATGACGCACCGCATGCTTGATTGCCTCAGAGTTACCCAGCCCCATACCCAGCTGGAAATGAGGCAGATGTGACAGCAACACATAATCGACAATTTCACGCGTGCCGGAACCTTGCTCACGCAGGATCCACTGCGCCTGTGAAAGGCGCTCAAGCGTCACCTCCCCCTGCAGTAAAGAAGAGGCCGGAGAAGCAAAGACCACCAGCTCATCTTCCAGCCAGGGTTCAGCAATGATATCCACGTTATGGCACGGCCCTTCGATGAGACCAATGTCCACGCGAAAATCGATCACCGCATTGATCACATCCTGGCTATTGCCGACGCTCATCTCCAGCGGCAAGGTCGGGAAGTCACGACGATAGCGGGCAATCACTTCCGGCAGAATGTAGTTACCGATTGTGCTACTGGCATAAACGCGGATTGCGCCGTTGTCTTCGCGAAACAGCTGTTCTATTTCAGTGGCCTGCTCCAGCAGCGCCAGCGCACGTGGATAAAGCAAGCGACCGTGTTCATTGACCACCAGACGCTTCCCTACCCTGTCGAAAAGCTGCACGCCCAGCTGCCCTTCGAGATCGGTCAGGGCGGCGCTGACCGCAGACTGAGAGAGAGCCAGCATCAGTGAGGCCTGGGTCGTCGACCCGCTTTTCAGCACTTCGGCAAAAACTTCCAGCTGACGCAATGTAATGTGCATGGTTGCTTACCACTTATAAAGATTGATTATAAATATATAATCAATTTTATTTTTAAACCAGAGCACCGTAACCTTTTAGCCAGAGAAAGGAGAAGGTTATGACAGAACTCACCCTACAGAATCACCGAACAGTGTGGCACTTCGTGCCGGGTCTGGCGCTTAGCGCCGTCGTCACGGGCGTGGCATTATGGGGCGGCAGCATTCCGGCCATCGCAGGCGCAGGGTTTAGCGCCTTAACGCTGGCCATTTTGCTCGGCATGGTCGTCGGCAACACCGTTTACCCACACATCTGGAAATCCTGCGATGGCGGTGTGATTTTCGCCAAGCAACATCTGCTGCGCCTGGGCATTATTCTTTACGGCTTCCGCCTTACCTTTTCGCAGATTGCGGATGTCGGCATCAGCGGAATAGCCATCGACGTGCTGACGCTGACCAGTACCTTCTTACTGGCGTGCTTTATCGGCCAGAAAGTGTTCGGGCTGGACAAACAAACCAGCTGGTTGATTGGTGCAGGTAGCAGTATCTGCGGGGCTGCGGCGGTGCTGGCAACTGAACCTGTCGTGAAGGCGGAATCCAGCAAAGTGACAGTGGCCGTCGCGACTGTGGTGATCTTCGGTACGCTGGCGATTTTCCTCTACCCGGCCATGTACCCGCTGGTTGCTCACTGGTTTAGCCCGGAAACCTACGGCATCTATATTGGTTCGACCATGCATGAAGTGGCGCAGGTGGTCGCGGCAGGTCACGCCATTAACCCCGAGGCGGAAAACGCGGCTGTTATTGCCAAAATGCTTCGCGTCATGATGCTGGCCCCGTTCCTGATTATCCTGGCCGCGCGGGTGAAACAGCTTGCTCCGGCAGGAAGTAACCAGAAAAGCAAAATCACGATCCCCTGGTTTGCGATCCTGTTTATCGTGGTCGCGGTCTTTAACTCTTTCCACCTGCTGCCGAAATCCGTAGTCGATATGCTGGTCACGCTGGATACCGTATTGCTGGCGATGGCGATGGCGGCGCTGGGGGTAACCACTCATGTCAGCGCGCTGAAAAAAGCCGGTGCGAAGCCGCTGCTGATGGCGCTGGTACTCTTCATCTGGTTGATTGTCGGCGGTGGCGCGATTAACCTCGCGGTTCACAGCCTGATGGCATAAACCACTACATCCTTCTCCTGTTAACCCGCTATCATAAGCATTTAGGGTTAACAGGAGTTCTTTTATGAAATATGTTGGAGCGCACGTCAGCGCTGCAGGTGGCCTTGCAAATGCCGCCATTCGCGCCGCCGAAATCGAGGCGACCGCTTTCGCCCTGTTCACCAAAAATCAGCGCCAGTGGCATGCGGCACCGCTCACCACAGAAGTGATTGATGATTTCAAAGCCGCCTGTGAGAAATACCATTTTGGACCAGGCCAGATCCTTCCCCACGACAGCTACCTGATTAACCTCGGTCATCCGGTTGAAGAAGCTCTGGAGAAATCCCGTGAAGCCTTTCTTGATGAAATCCAGCGCTGCGAACAGCTGGGGTTAACGCTGCTGAACTTCCATCCTGGCAGCCATCTGATGCAGATTGACGAAGATGCTTGTCTGGCTCGTATTGCGGAGTCCATCAACATCACCCTGGATAAAACCAAAGGCGTGACGGCGGTGATTGAAAATACCGCCGGTCAGGGCAGCAACCTCGGCTTTAAGTTCGAACATCTGGCGGCCATCATCGACGGCGTGGAAGATAAATCCCGCGTGGGTGTATGTATTGATACCTGCCACGCCTTTGCCGCCGGTTATGATCTGCGCACCCGCGACGAGACGAAAAAAACCTTCGCCGAGTTTGAACGCATTGTCGGTTTTAAATACCTGCGCGGTATGCACTTAAACGACGCAAAGAGTGATTTTGGCAGCCGTGTAGACCGTCACCACAGCCTGGGTGAGGGCAATATTGGCCATGATGCTTTCCGCTTTATCATGCAGGACGCCCGCTTTGACGGTATTCCAATGGTGCTGGAAACCATCAATCCGGATATCTGGGCAGAAGAAATCGCCTGGCTGAAAGCGCAGCAAATCACAGAACAAATGGCATAAAAAAAGCCGGGTTGCATAAGCACCCGGCTTTTTTGTCGGTCGGGTAAAGCGACACCGCTACCCGACATTCATTTCTTTTAAGCCGCTTTAGCAGCAACCGCTTCTGCTTCCGGGCGCTTCAGCACCGCGTAAGACAGACCTGCCACCAGCGTACCGGCAACAATCGCCATCAGGTAACCCAGTACCGGGGTAATTGCGCCAGGGATCAGCAGAACAAACAGACCACCGTGCGGAGCCATCAGTTTCGCGCCAATCGCCATCGAGATAGCACCAGTCACCGCACCACCCACGATACAGCAAGGCAGTACACGCATTGGATCACGTGCTGCGAACGGAATCGCCCCTTCGGTGATGAAGCACAGACCCAGCACCAGCGCCGCTTTACCCCCTTCCTGCTGCGCTTTGTCAAACTTACGACGCGCAACGATAGTGGCCAGCCCCAGTGCCAGCGGTGGCACCATACCTGCCGCCATGATGGCCGCCATCGGTGCATAGGTCTGAGTACTCAACAGGCCGACACCAAAAGCGTATGCCGCTTTGTTTACCGGGCCGCCCATATCGGTACACATCATGCCACCGAGGATTGCACCCAGCAGAACCGCGTTCGCCGTGCCCATCGTTTGCAGCCAGTGGGTCAGACCCGCCAGGATACCCGCAACCGGTTTACCAATCAGGTAAATCATCGCCAGACCGACCACCAGGCTGGAAATCAGCGGGATGATCAGGATCGGTTTCAGCGCTTCCATACTTTGCGGCAGTTTCAGCTTCGAGCTGATAAGCTTCGCGACGTAACCTGCCAGGAAGCCCGCAATAATCCCGCCGATAAAGCCGGAACCGGTGCTCACTGCCAGCATACCGCCGATCAGACCCGGCGTCAGGCCAGGACGGTCAGCGATGGAGAACGCAATAAAACCTGCCAGTACGGGCACCATCAGCGCGAACGCGGAGCCACCACCAATCTGCATTAACGCCGCCGCCAGAGTCCCTTGTTCTTTAAACGCCGTAATACCAAATGCGAAGGAAAGTGCGATACACAGACCACCTGCCACCACCATCGGCAGCATGTAGGAGACGCCGGTCAGCAGGTGGCGGTAAGCCCCCGCAGACTCTTTCTTACCTTCGGTCGCCGCCTGAGCGCTACCGGTTGCCTGGTAAGGCTTCGCTTCTGCCAGTGCTTTATCAAACTCCTGAGCCGTCTTTTTCAGCGCCAGGCCGGTAGAGGTGCGGTACATCGGCTTACCGGCGAATTTCGCCAGATCCACTTCGATGTCTGCCGCCACAATCACCAGATCGGCCTCAGCCACTTCTTCAGGGGTGATAGCATTACCCGCGCCCACGGAACCGCGCGTTTCAACTTTTACCCACCAGCCACGTTTTTTCGCTTCGGTTTCAATCGCTTCAGCCGCCATAAAGGTATGGGCTACGCCTGTTGGGCAAGCCGTTACCGCCACAACGCGTTTCGGACCGGAAGCCGCAGCCGGAGCCGCAGCAACAGGTACGCTATAGACAGACGCATGGCCTTTCGCTTCGCTCAGGAACAGTTCCGGATGCGCAACTGCGCGATTAATATCGCCCAGCCACACTTTTTTGCCGTTCAGCGCGCTATCAGCCGGGAGCTTATCGCCCAGAACAATCGCCAGTTCGGCTTCGCCCGGGTTATCGGTAATCTCCAGATGTGTTTTGTTCGCCGCCGCTCCCAGCAAAGTCTTCGCCATATAGGCACGAGCCTGTCCGAGACCGGAGTCAATGATCAGCAGCGTTTTCATTATTCCTCTCCTGCTGTTAGTTAAAAGGTTTTAAGTCAACGCGCGCCATCATCGCGGCCAACTGGGTACGATCGGTAATACCGACATTGCTCTGGCTCACGGCCAGGGCAGCAACGGCGGTGGCAAGGCGTAAAGTATGTTCACTGGATTCGCGCATCAGCAGGCCATAGATCAGGCCACCAACCATTGAATCCCCTGCGCCAACGGTGCTGACAACCTCTACCGATGGCGGTTTGGCGATCCATTCGCCAGAAGCGTTAACCCACAACGCACCTTCTGCACCAAGAGAAATCACCACATGAGCAATACCCTGCTCGCGCAGCGCATGTGCAGCATCAATCACGTCTTTTAATTCTGGCAGCTTACGGCCAGCCCAGATCTCCAGCTCGCGGCGATTAGGTTTAACCAGCCACGGAGCCGCTTTCAGACCGGCAACCAGCGCATCACGGCTACTGTCAAAAATAATACATGGGCACTGGCTACGCAGGCGCGTCATCCAGTCGGTGAACGCTTCCGGGCTAACACCGGACGGCAGACTGCCGCTCACGCACACCATGTCGAACTGACCCAGCCAGGTCAGGGAATCGTTAACAAAACGCTCCCAGTCAGACGGCGTCACTTCGAAGCCAGAGAAGTTCAGATCGGTCACTTCACCGTCTTTCTCCGTCAGTTTGACGTTGATACGGGTACGGCCCTGAACGACCTGAAAACGGTTAGCAATCCCCAGCTCGCTGAACAGCTGCTGGAAACCATCCTGGTTATCTTTGCCGAGGAATCCGCCTACGGTGACATCGATACCGAGATCCTTGAGCACTTTCGCGACGTTAATCCCTTTGCCTGCAGCATGCAGGCCAGTGGTACGCACGAGGTTTACTTCGCCGCGCTCAATTTCCGGGCAAAACCCCACCAGGTCATAAGCCGGGTTCAGCGTAATAGTCGCAACACGTCTGCTCATTATACGCCCTCCCCCAGACCCGCCGCGATGGCGTCGCCAATCGCTTTCAGCGCCTGTTCAGCATCTGCACCCTGCGCGGTAAAACGCAGGCGGTGTCCTTTCTTCACGCCCAGCGCGACCACTTTCATCAGACTACGCCCATTGGCCGGTTTGCCTGTGCCATCCAGATTAGCCACGGTGATCTCACTTTCGAATTGTTTAATAGTATTAACCAGCATCGTGCCAGGACGGGCATGCAGGCCGTGTTCGTTACGCACGACAAACTCAGCATTCAGCACGTCATCCGTCAGCGCGTCGTCGCTGGTCAGCAACGCCAGCAGCGTCGCCGCATCAGCGTTCAGCAATTTTTCAGCTTTGTTGCTCAGCAGCATGTCACTCAGACGTTTCAGCACGGAAACCGGCTGATCATCCGTCATGGCGACGGTCACGAGCATCGCTGCGCGATCGCCGTCTACGTCAAATGCGCTGGCCGCACGGCTGACCGCGATAGCACTGAACAGGTTGCCTTCAGCACTGTCGTTCAGCCAGATACCCTGTCCCAGGTTCAGCGGTTTATCGTTAACTACACTTGCCACAAATGCAGCGTCTGCCGCACCGGCTTCTTTCAGACGACCCGCGTTCAGCGCCTGCAGCGTCACCAGATCGGAGGCAACGACATCCAGTGTCAGCGTTTCATTATCCAGTTTCAGCGCTTCGCTCTGTTTTTCGCCCATCAGCAAGGCACGCAACTCTTCAGACGTGGTGGCCGATTTCAGCTGCTCAGCAACCGAATCATCGCTCAGTACGTGCGTCAGCTGGCGCAGCAAACCTAAGTGCTCGTCGCTGCTGGCAGCAATGCCGATGGCCACGTACGCCACCTGACCGTCGCCCCACAGCACGCCCTGCGGGAACTGATAAACCTGAACGCCGGTTTTCAGCACCTGATCGCGGGTGTCCGTCGTACCGTGCGGGATCGCGATGCCATTGCCGAGGAAGGTCGAGGTTTGCTGCTCGCGTGCCAGCATGCCGTTAACGTAGCCGTCAGCCACGTTGCCCGCCTGCACGAGGGCAGCAGCAACCTGGCGAATAGCCTCTTCTTTATTCCCGGCCTGTGCGCCCGGATGAATATCCTGTACAGATAACTGGAACATGGTTCTCCTCTCCTGCTGAAATTGAATCGTTTCAGCTCATATGAGAAAAAATGCGCTAACCTGTTCCATCAGTCAAAACAAGAAAGCGCTGAAACGTTTCAAAAAGTCTTGCTCTTTCTGCAAAGTGTTGCAAGGAAAGTTACATTTCTCATTTCAGAATTTAGAGATGCACCACATTTCTTTGTCATTCAGCTGATTTTTGCTGACGTCCAGCACCACCATTTCAGCTACCTTCAGCATCCATCAGCTGGAACGGGTAAGTTGAAATACTATTTTGATTTTTCGTGTCTAAATTAACCACGATCTCTGTTTATTTTCTGACTCGCGGCGTAAACTCCGCCTCTCTTTCTGAACTGCTGATAGTGAACATGCATAACACCCCCGCCGCCGCCCCACCGAAGCCTTTTGATCTGACGTCATCGGCGTTTTTGATTGTTGCCTTCCTCACCGGGATCGCCGGTGCGTTACAGACCCCCACGCTCAGTCTGTTTCTGACCAATGAAGTCCACGCCCGTCCGGCTATGGTGGGTTTCTTCTTTACCGGAAGCGCTATCATCGGCATCCTGGTCAGCCAGTTTCTGGCTGGCCGTTCCGACAGAAAAGGCGATCGTAAAAGTCTGATCGTCTTTTGCTGCCTGCTGGGCGTGTTCGCCTGTATCCTGTTTGCCTGGAACCGAAACTACTTCATTCTGCTGTTTGTGGGGGTGTTCCTGAGCAGCTTTGGCTCAACCGCGAACCCGCAGATGTTTGCCCTTGCCCGCGAACATGCCGACCACACCGGACGTGAAGCGGTGATGTTCAGCTCCATTCTGCGCGCTCAGGTGTCGCTGGCGTGGGTGATTGGCCCGCCGCTGGCCTACGCGCTGGCGATGGGGTTTGGCTTTACGGTAATGTACCTGAGCGCAGCTGTCGCGTTTGTGGTGTGTGGCACAATGGTGTGGTTCTTCCTGCCGTCGATGCGTAAAGAGCCGAAGGCGGCAACAGGTGCGCTGGAAGCTCCGCGTCGCCATCGCCGTGATGCGCTACTCCTCTTTATTATCTGCACGCTAATGTGGGGCACAAACAGCCTTTACATCATCAACATGCCGCTGTTTATTATTGATGAGCTGCATCTGCCGGAGAAGCTGGCGGGGATCATGATGGGCACCGCGGCAGGCCTGGAAATCCCGACCATGTTGATTGCGGGTTATTATGCGAAGCGCTTCGGGAAGCGTTTTTTGATGCGTATCGCCGCCGTTGCCGGGCTGCTTTTCTATGTCGGTATGCTGACGGTACACACGCCGGGGTTGCTGCTGGCTTTACAACTGCTGAACGCCATTTATATCGGCATACTGGCCGGGATTGGTATGCTCTACTTCCAGGATCTGATGCCGGGTCAGGCAGGTTCAGCTACCACCCTTTATACTAATACCACCCGCGTGGGCTGGATCATTGCAGGTTCAATGGCCGGGGTGGTTGCGGAGATCTGGAACTATCACACGGTGTTCTGGATTGCTCTGGTAATGTGTACCCTGACGATAGGCTGTCTGGCACGGATCAAAGACGTTTAAGGCGCGGTGAGCGTTTCCAGCTCAAGAAGATACGTCATTGCCTGTGCTCGCGTGCTGCCGCACATTTCACCCGTAGGCTGAAGCCCGGAACACACCTTCGGGCGCAGGGGCGAGCCAAAAATCATACACAGGTTGGTTTCAGAGAGCTGAACACAGCGGGTGTTGGCAGGCTTGCCTTCCGGCATTCCTGGAATGGGGCTGGAAATAGACGGTGCAGTACAGCACGCGCCACAATCTGGACGACAATCCATAAATGCTCTCTTCGGTGACAAATACCCGCGTAATCGGGCATCGCGCGCACAGTAACACCTTTTGCGTATTGATAGCAAAAGCCACGAATTCCACTTGCCTGAAAGGCCGCGCGCGAGTAATTTGGCGCGATATTTTTGACCTCCCGTAAACAGGATTACTGCAATGCCAAGAGCGAACGAAATTAAGAAAGGTATGGTACTGAATTACAACGGCAAACTGCTGATTGTGAAAGATATCGATATTCAGGCCCCTAGCGCCCGTGGTGCAGCAACGCTGTACAAAATGCGTTTCTCCGACGTTCGTACCGGCCTGAAGGTTGAAGAGCGCTTTAAGGGCGACGATATCGTGGATACCGTAACCCTGACCCGTCGCTATGTCGACTTCTCTTACATCGACGGCAACGAATACGTGTTCATGGATAAAGAAGATTACACCCCGTATATCTTCACTAAAGATCAGATTGAAGAAGAGCTGCTGTTCATTCCTGAAGGCGGTATGCCTGACATGCAGGTTCTGACCTGGGATGGCGTTCTGCTGGCGCTGGAACTGCCGCAGACTGTTGATCTGGAAATCGTTGAAACAGCACCTGGCATCAAAGGCGCATCTGCAAGTGCCCGCAACAAGCCAGCAACGCTGACCACCGGTCTGGTTGTACAGGTTCCTGAATACCTGTCCGCGGGTGAGAAAATCCGCATCCATATTGAAGAAAAACGCTATATGGGTCGTGCTGACTAAAACGAAAAACCCGGCTTTCGCCGGGTTTTTCTTTTACAGCAGTTCAGGATACTTCGTCATCTTCAGCGCCAGTTCAACACCGCGCACTTCCGCCATCCCTTTCAGACGGCCAATCGCCGAATAGCCCGGGTTGGTTTTCTTACGCAGATCGTCCAGCATCTGGTGCCCGTGATCCGGACGGAACGGGATAGGACGTAAATCCCCCTCACGCTTGCGACGTGCCTCTTCCGCCAGAATAGCATCCACTACCGCGACCATATTCACGTCACCGTTCAGGTGCGCTGCTTCGTGGAAGGTTTTTGGGTTGTCTTCACGACAGGTTGCCCGCAAATGCGTAAAGTGGATGCGATCGCCAAAGGTTTCAATCATCCGCACCAGGTCGTTATCCGCACGCACACCGTAAGAACCGGTACACATAGTAAAGCCGTTATAGATGCTATCCACCGTCTCTTTCAGCCACTGCATATCTTCAATGGTGGACACGATACGCGGCAGGCCGAGGATTGGACGCGGAGGATCGTCCGGATGTACGGCCAGGCGAACGCCCGCCTCTTCTGCCACCGGCACGATGGCGCGCAGGAAGTGCGCCATGTTTTCGCGCAGTTGGTTTTTATCAATCTCACCGTATTCCGCCAGACGCGCGCGGAACTGATCCAGCGTGTAGCCCTCTTCGGCACCCGGCAGGCCGGCAATAATATTGCGGGTCAGCTTTTCGATATCGGCTTCACTGGCCGCGTTAAACCACGCAAGCGCCTGCTGTTGTTCTTCTGCGGTGTAATCGGCTTCAGCACCCGGGCGCTTCAGAATGTGCAGCTCAAATGCGGCAAAGGCAATTTGATCAAAACGCAGCGCTTTTGAACCGTCTGCCATCTGATATTCAAGGTCAGTACGCGTCCAGTCCAGGATTGGCATGAAGTTATAGCAAACCGTATCAATGCCACAGGCCGCCAGGTTACGAATGCTCTGCTGATAGTTTGCAATCCAGGTTTTATACTCGCCTGAATGGGTTTTGATGTCTTCGTGAACCGGAATACTTTCCACAACAGACCAGGTTAAACCTTTTTCCGCCAGCACTGCCTGACGCTTTTGAATTTCGTCTACCGGCCACACCTGACCGTTAGGAATATGATGCAGCGCCGTGACGACACCCGTTGCGCCAGCCTGACGCACGTCATCAAGAGAAACTGGATCGTTCGGCCCGTACCAACGCCAGGTTTGTTCCATTTGCCCACCTCTTAAGTTGTTATACCAATACTCACTATCACGATGACGACTACCATACATGTTTAACCAGAAGGGTCAATACACCGCCACACGTTGATTGATCAAACTCACAGAACGGGGATATTTACGGCTTACCAATTTAATTTGTTGTCATATAACTTTACACTGCCATTGTTAATTAATGGTTAATCAGGTGTGTATTTCATGAAGACTATTGCCTCCACCGTGCTTCCTGCCCACGTCCAGCAACCTCACTACGATCGCCAGCTTTTACGCTCACGTATCGTTCACTTTGGGTTTGGTGCATTTCACCGCGCGCATCAGGCGTTGTTAACAAACCGGGTGCTAAATGCAAAAGGAGGCGACTGGGGGATCTGTGAGATTAGCCTCTTCAGCGGGGATGTGCTGATGAGCCAGCTACGTGCGCAGGATCATCTGTTCACCGTGCTGGAGAAAGGAGCGGAGGGAAATCAGCCGATTATTGTCGGTGCCGTGCATGAATGTCTGAACGCAAAGCTGGACTCGCTGGCCGCCATTATTGAGAAATTTTGCGAACCACAGGTGGCCATCGTTTCGCTCACCATCACCGAAAAAGGCTATTGCATCGACCCCGCAACCGGAAAGCTGGATATGCAAAACGCCCGGATTCTTCACGATCTGGAAAATCCGGCTGAACCGCATTCCGCGCCGGGGATCCTGGTCGAAGCGCTCCATCGTCGCCGCGAGCGCGGCCTGGCACCGTTCACCGTTCTGTCCTGCGACAATATCCCTGACAACGGCCACGTGGTGAAAAACGCCGTACTCGGCATGGCCCAGAAACGCTCCTCAGAGCTGGCCGGGTGGATTGACACACACGTGAGCTTCCCGGGGACAATGGTCGACAGAATTGTTCCCGCCGCCACCGATGAAACGCTTGCGGAAATTACCCGGGAACTCGGCGTTGAAGATCCGTGCGCCATCAGCTGCGAGCCGTTTATTCAGTGGGTAGTCGAAGATAACTTTGTCGCCGGACGCCCGGAATGGGATGTGGCAGGCGTCCAGCTGGTGCAGGACGTTTTACCGTGGGAACAGATGAAACTGCGGATGCTCAACGGCAGTCACTCTTTCCTGGCGTATCTGGGTTATCTCGCCGGATATCCGCATATTAATGAATGTATGCAGGACGCCAGCTTCCGCGAAGCCGCACGCCAGCTCATGCTCAATGAACAAGCCCCCACACTACGTATCACAGGCGTCGACCTCACCGCGTATGCCGACAGCCTGCTCGACCGTTTTGCCAATCCGGCGCTCCGGCACCGTACGTGGCAAATTGCGATGGACGGTAGCCAGAAGCTACCTCAGCGCATGCTGGACGGAATTCGGGTGCATCTTGAGCGTAAAAGCGCGTGGCCGCTGCTGGCGCTGGGCGTTGCAGGGTGGATACGCTACGTCAGCGGCGTTGACGAACGTGGAAACCCGATTGATGTGCGCGATCCGCTCGGCGATAAAATCCGCGCGATTGTCGAGAACACCAGCGACACGGATCGCGTCAACGCCCTGCTGGGGCTGAATGAAGTCTTTGGTCAGGATCTCCCGCTGGACAACGTCTTTGTGGATGCTGTCAACCAGGCATACCAGCGTATTGCCCGGCATGGCGCACGCCAGGCCGTTATCGAAACGTTAAATATTTAACATTTATTGCGATTAACGCGAACGGAAATCACCTCCGTTCGCCCTTCCTCTTCTCATTACGCTCTTTTTTCGCCAGGATGATGGGTAATTGTTATAGCATCACAACGACCTTCTGGAGCGCATGTGACCAAAACCAACCTCATCACCGGTTTTCTCGGCAGCGGTAAAACCACCTCAATCCTGCATCTGCTGGCCCATAAAGATCCCGCGGAAAAATGGGCCGTCCTGGTCAATGAATTTGGCGAAGTCGGTATCGACGGTGCGTTACTGTCAGACAGCGGCGCATTGATTAAAGAGATCCCAGGCGGGTGTATGTGCTGTGTAAATGGCCTGCCGATGCAGGTTGGACTGAACACGCTGCTGCGTCAGGGCAAACCAGACCGTTTGTTGATTGAACCCACCGGGCTGGGTCACCCAAAGCAAATCCTCGATTTACTGACCGCACCGGTTTACGAGCCGTGGATCGATCTGCGTGCCACGCTGTGCCTTCTCGATCCACGTCAGCTTCTGGATGAGAAAACCGTGGCAAATGAAAACTTCCGCGATCAACTGGCCTCGGCAGATATTATCGTCGCCAATAAAGACGATCGCGCGACAGCAGAAAGCCAGGCAGCACTGGATGTCTGGTGGCAACATGCGGGTGGCAATCGTAAACGCGTTCAGACCACTCAGGGCAAGATTGACAACGCCCTGCTTGACCTTCCCCGGCTGAACCAGGCAGAACTCCCTGCAAGCCCGGAACATGTCCATAGCCATCCACTGAAGCAAGGTCTGGCGGCGTTGAGCCTGCCGGAACACCAGCGCTGGCGTCGTAATCTGAACAGTGGTCAGGGGTATCAGGCCTGCGGATGGATCTTTGATGCCGATACCGTTTTTGACACTATCGGTATCCTGGAATGGGCCAGACTTGCCCCGGTCGATCGCGTTAAAGGGGTCATGCGAACCCAGGACGGACTGGTGCGCATCAACCGTCAGGGCGCTGATTTCTTTATCGAAACGCAAA
Organism: Enterobacter cloacae; assembly: GCA_014169315.1. NCBI lineage: Bacteria > Pseudomonadati > Pseudomonadota > Gammaproteobacteria > Enterobacterales > Enterobacteriaceae > Enterobacter > Enterobacter cloacae. The sequence continues at coordinate 3,056,104 of AP022133.1, forward strand.
ATGTTTCGCCACCAGATAGCCGGATAGAGTTAATTAGTGCGGTTAACGCCGACTGGAACGCCCTGCAGTCCAGCCTGTTGAAGCTTCGTTTAAGTTCAGATGGCTAACGTTGCCCCTGATTTAACTGTTCGCTGAATGCTATGACGACTCGATTTTCTCTGATTTTGCTGCTTAATGTCGCCGGTCTGGCGCTCTTTTTCTCCTGGTACCTCCCGGTGAATCATGGTTTCTGGTTTCCCCTGGATTCCGCTATTTTTCATTTCTTCAACCAGGCACTGGCAAAGAGCCCGGCGTTTCTGTGGCTGGTAGCCGTGACGAATAACCGCGCCTTTGACGGCTGTTCGCTTCTGGCAATGGGCTGCCTGATGCTCTCGTTCTGGTTAAAAGAAGACAAATCAGGCCGCCGCCATATTCTGATTATTGGTCTGGTGATGCTGCTGTTTGCCGTTGTGATTAACCAGCTGGCGACGGCGATTATTCCGGTTAAGCGCTCCAGCCCAACGCTCTTTTTTACTGATATTTATCGCGTCAGTGAATTGCTGCATATTCCGACGAAAGATGCTTCCCGGAACAGTTTCCCTGGCGATCACGGAATGATGCTGCTTATTTTTTCCACAATAATGCTGCGCTATTTCGGCAAAAAAGCCTTTGCAATATCCCTGATTATTTTTGTGGTTTTTGCCTTCCCACGCGTAATGATTGGCGCACACTGGTTCACCGATATTGCCGTCGGCTCGCTCTCTGTTGCGTTGATTGCCCTGCCGTGGTGCCTGATGACACCACTCAGCGACAGGATAATAGCGCTGTTCGGGCACCATCTTCCCGGCAAAATGCAACAAATTAAAAACAAATAACCAACCTGAATTAACGTCATCCATCAGGGATCATTGTCGATCCCTGATGAATTTTTCTCCACTCATTGCCTTTATCGTCATCATTTTGTCATATTATTCATGATACAAATGAATGCGTTGCATGATTTTTAACCTAAATCGATGGTATTTTGAGCAATCCCGTTTATTCACTTCCTGTATCACAATTTCTTATAAAAAAACGGACATTTTTGCTCGCAATGCCCCCAGCAATCGGTTAATCTCGAACTCGTTTTGCCCCATAGAGATAATTATTATCATGGTGAATAAATTTGTGCGCTGTACCACAAATCTGACCAGAAAGAATTGTCTCGATGTGCACAGATAATTAGTCTCGTCACGTTTGGCATTTTTATAACGATATTTATCGTTAAGGACTTCAAGGGAAAATAAACAAAATGGTCAAATCTCAACCGATTTTGAGATATATCTTACGGGGAATCCCGGCGATAGCAGTTGCGGTACTGTTATCTGCATGTAGTACATCGAACACCGCAAAGAATATGCATCCTGAGACGCGTGTTGTGGGAATGGAAGATTCCTCTTCACTGCAAGCTTCTCAGGATGAATTTGAGAATATGGTACGTAATCTGGACGTGAAGTCCCGCATTATGGACCAGTATGCTGACTGGAAAGGCGTGCGTTATCGTCTGGGCGGCAGCACGAAAACAGGTATCGATTGTTCCGGTTTTGTACAGCGTACTTTCCGTGAGCAATTTGGGTTAGATCTTCCGCGTTCAACTTATGAACAGCAGGAGATGGGCAAGTCGATTTCACGTACCAAACTGCGCACAGGTGATTTAGTCCTGTTCAACGCGGGTTCTACAGGTCGGCATGTTGGCATCTACATTGGTAACGACCAGTTCGTGCATGCCTCCACCAGCAGCGGTGTGACCATTTCCAGCATGAACGAACCTTACTGGAAGAAACGCTACAACGAAGCTCGTCGCGTACTGACTCGCAGTTAAGATCGCAATTGTATCGCTGGTTATTCCCTTGGCTGGCGATATGATAAAAAAAAGCACTGCTTCGGCGGTGTTTTTTTTTGCCCGTTACACTGAACACATTCAGCGGCAATTCAGGAACCACGACCTCTATGTTCACCCGCTACTTCTCCAGCAATCGCAAGATACTGATCCTCAGTATTATTACAGGTCTGTTCATTGCCCTGCTCCTGGGCTCATTGCAGTTTTTCTGGAGTTACCACAAGCGGGAAGTCAGGTTAAATACCTTGATGACGGATTTGAGCGTTTACATGGAGTCGTATTTCGATGATTTGAAAACATCGATCGATACCCTCCAGCCGCTCACGCTCAGCACGTGCCACGACGTCAGTGCCGAACTCACCTCACGCGCAGCCTTTAGTCTCAATGTCCGTGCCTTTTTACTGGTCAGAGACAAAAATGCATTCTGTTCTTCAGCAACGGGGGCGATGAACGTTCCGATGGAGGAGCTCATCCCCGAGCTTCACATCAACAAGCAGGTTGATATGGTGCTGCTGCAGGGTACGCCAATGCTGCCCAATAAACCGGCTATTGCCATCTGGTATCGCAACCCTCTGGTCAAAGACGGTGGTGTGTTTACCTCGATAAATCTTAATCTGACGCCATACCTGCTTTATACCGAGCGACAGGATGATTTTGCGGGCATTGCCATCATCATTGACGACCATGCGTTATCAACGATGTCCAGTGCGCTGGTCAATGTCCGCGATTTGCCTGTGATGTCCGCCCGTACCGCCACGCTGAAAGACGTTCCCCTTACGCTTAAACTGTATGCAAAAGCATGGACGAGCGAAGAGATGCTGTACGCGCTGTTCTTCGGGCTGGTATGTGGTATCGCGGCCGGGTCGCTCAATTTCTATATCCTCAGCACGCGCCTGAACCCGGGCAAAGAGATTTTAAGCGCCATTAAACGCGGCCAGTTCTATGTGGTCTATCAGCCTGTGGTGGACGCAAAAGAGCTCAAAATGCGCGGCGTCGAGGTATTGATGCGCTGGAAACACCCCACTATGGGTGAAATCCCACCTGACGCCTTTATCAATTTTGCCGAAGCACAGAAGTTGATTGTCCCACTGACGCTGCATCTTTTTGACCTCATCATCCGCGATGCCCCCATATTGCAGAGCGTGTTACCGCAGGGTGCAAAACTGGGTATTAACATTGCGCCGGGGCACCTGCATGCAGAAAGCTTCAAAGAAGATATGCGCACCTTTAATGCCCTGCTGCCGCCGGATCATTTCCAGACTGTGCTGGAAATCACCGAGCGCGATATGCTGAAACATCGGGAAGCCAACACGCTGTTCGAGTGGCTGCACAACGAAGGGTTTGAGATTGCGATCGATGATTTTGGTACTGGCCACAGTGCGCTGATTTACCTTGAACACTTCACAATGGATTACATCAAAATCGACCGGGGTTTTGTCAACACGATTGGTATGGAAACCGTCACATCACCGGTGCTTGATGCTGTGCTGATGCTGGCAAGACGCCTGAATATGTTGACCGTCGCGGAAGGCGTGGAAACACCTGAACAGGCGACCTGGCTGCGTGAACATGGCGTTAACTTCCTGCAGGGTTACTGGATTAGCCGCCCGATGCCGCTGGAACAGTTCAGAAAATGGCAGCCAGATTTACCGCCAGCCAGTGAATAATTTCACAATGACGGCAGCGTCACTTATTATTCAGCATAACTGAGCACGCCAGTAAAAAGAGGGAGCCGTCGCGAGATGCTTATGCGCTTCATGTTGCTGCTGTTGGCATTAACGAGCCTGTCCAGCCAGGCGCAAACCATCAAAGAAAACTATGCGTTTTCCGTGATTGGTGAGCCGAAGTACGAGATTAACTTTTCGCATTTCGATTACGTTAACCCGGCCGCCCCCAAAGGCGGGAATGTAACACTCTCTGCCACGGGGACGTTCGACAATTTTAACCGTTTCGCCCTGCGTGGCGTGGCCGCTGCACGGACAGAATCCCTTTACGACACGCTCTTTGTTACCTCTGACGATGAACCCGGTAGTTACTACCCGCTGGTGGCCGATAACGTTCGTTACGCGGATAATTTTGCCTGGGCTGAAGTCTCGATTAACCCCCGGGCGCGTTTCCATGACGGTACACCGGTTAGCGCCCGCGATGTGGCCTTCACCTTCCATAAATTTATGACAGAAGGTGTTCCTCAGTTCCGCCTGGTGTACAAAGGCGCAACGGTCAAGGCCATCGCCCCACTCACCGTACGTATCGAACTGAGCGAGCCGAATAAAGAGAACATGCTCAGCCTGTTCTCGCTGCCCGTCATGCCGGAATCGTTCTGGAAAGATCACAAGCTTAGTGACCCTCTCTCCACGCCGCCACTGGCGGGAGGCCCCTACCGTATTACCGACTGGCGTATGGGGCAATATGTGGTCTATTCCCGTGTCAAAAACTACTGGGCGGCAAACCTGCCGGTAAACCGGGGCCGCTGGAACTTCGACACCCTTCGCTACGATTACTATCTCGACGACAACGTGGCATTTGAGGCGTTTAAAGCCGGAGCCTTCGATCTACGCCAGGAGAGCAGTGCCAAAAACTGGGCAACACGTTATATCGGGAAAAACTTCGCAAAAGGTTACATCGTCAAAGACGAGCACAAAAATGAGTCCGCTCAGGATACGCGCTGGCTGGCGTTTAATATTCAGCGCCCGGTGTTTACCGACCGTCGGGTTCGGGAAGCTATTTCTCTGGCGTTTGACTTCGAATGGATGAACAAGGCGCTGTTTTACGGAGCCTACAGCCGTGCCAACAGTTATTTCCAGAATACCGAATATGCCGCACGGGATTACCCAAAGGCTGACGAGCTGGTCCTGCTGGCCCCGCTAAAAGCTGAACTGCCGCCAGAGGTGTTCACCACGGTGTTTCAGCCCCCGGTGTCGAACGGAGACGGTTACGACCGCGATAACCTGCTAAAGGCCAGCAAGCTACTGGATGACGCGGGCTGGCCGTTGAAAAACCAGAAACGCGTGAATGTACAAACGGGTAAACCTCTGAGTTTTGAGCTGCTGCTCTCGTCCGGCGGTAACGATCAGTGGGTGCTGCCGTTTAAGCATAATCTTGAGCGCCTGGGGATCACCATGAATATTCGCCAGGTAGATAATGCGCAAATCACCAACCGCATGCGCAGCCGCGATTACGACATGATGCAGCGCCTGTGGCCCGCGCAGCCGTGGCCAAGCTCTGACCTGCAAATTTCCTGGGCATCCCGTTATATCGACTCCTCCTACAATGCGCCTGGCGTCAAAAGCCCGGCGGTTGATGCACTGATTGCGAAAATCGTGGCAGCGCAGGGTGATAAAGACAAACTCCTGCCTCTGGGGCGCGCCCTCGACCGGGTCTTAACCTGGAATTACTACATGCTGCCCATGTGGTATATGGGCGAAGACCGTGTTGCCCACTGGAACAAGTTCTCTCAGCCCTCCATCCGCCCTATCTATTCGCTGGGCTTTGACACCTGGTGGTATGACGTCAACAAAGCCGCCACACTCCCCGCTGAGCGACGCTAAGGAATCATCATGGGTGCTTATCTGATCCGCCGCCTGCTACTGGTTATCCCGACCCTGTGGGCGATTATCACGATTAACTTTTTTATCGTGCAAATCGCTCCCGGTGGCCCGGTCGATCAGGCCATCGCGGCCATTGAATTTGGCAACGGCGGCGGTATGCCAGGCGGTGGTGGCGAAGGGATGGGAGCGAGCCACGCCAGAACCGGCGTCAGTAATATCAGCGAAAGTCATTATCGGGGCGGACGCGGGCTGGATCCGGAAGTGATCGCCGAGATCACCCATCGCTATGGCTTTGATAAACCAATTCACGAGCGTTATTTCAACATGCTCTGGAATTACATCCGTTTTGATTTTGGCGACAGTCTGTTCCGCAGTGCATCAGTCTTAACGTTGATCAAGCAAAGCCTGCCCGTATCCGTCACGCTGGGATTGTGGGGTACGCTGATTATCTACCTGGTCTCCATTCCACTGGGTATCCGTAAAGCGGTTTACAACGGCAGCCGCTTTGATATCTGGAGCAGTACGTTCATCATCATCGGTTATGCCATCCCGGCCTTCCTGTTTGCCGTCCTGCTGATTGTCTTTTTTGCCGGTGGCAGCTATTTCGATATCTTCCCACTGCGGGGATTAGTGTCGGCGGATTTCAGCACCCTGCCGTGGTACAAAAAAATCACCGACTATTTCTGGCATATCACGCTGCCGGTTCTTGCAACGGTCATTGGGGGATTCGCGGCCCTGACCATGTTGACCAAAAACGCCTTTCTCGATGAAATTCGCAAACAATACGTTGTCACCGCGCGCGCGAAGGGGGTCGGTGAAAAGCAGATTATGTGGAAGCACGTTTTCCGCAACGCCATGCTGCTGGTGATTGCCGGATTCCCGGCCACGTTCATCAGTATGTTTTTTACCGGCTCGCTGCTGATAGAGGTGATGTTCTCGCTGAACGGGTTGGGATTGTTGGGTTATGAGGCCACCGTGTCACGTGATTATCCGGTGATGTTTGGCACACTCTATATTTTCACCCTGATTGGCCTGCTGCTGAATATCATCAGTGATATCAGCTATACGCTGGTCGATCCCCGAATCGATTTTGAGGGCCGCTGATGCCGCGTTTAAGCCCCGTCAACCAGGCCCGCTGGGCCCGTTTTCGCCACAATCGTCGTGGCTACTGGTCGCTGTGGATCTTTGCCGTCCTGTTTGTCCTCAGCATGTGTTCTGAACTGATTGCCAACGATAAACCCCTGCTGGTGCATTTTAACGACCGCTGGTATGTCCCCGTGCTCGCCAACTACAGTGAAAGCGACTTTGGTGGCCCTTTTGCGACACCTGCGGAGTACCAGGATCCGTGGCTTCGCAAACAGATTGAGCAACACGGCTGGGCGCTCTGGGCACCGGTACGGTTTGGGGCAAACAGCATTAACTTTGCCACTGCCAGCCCCTTCCCTTCACCGCCCTCCACGCAAAACTGGCTGGGAACGGATGCCAACGGTGGCGATGTGCTGGCGCGCATTCTTTACGGTACGCGCATCTCCATCCTCTTTGGGCTGATGCTGACGCTTTTTTCCAGCGTGATGGGCGTCGTGGCGGGGGCCGTTCAGGGTTACTACGGCGGAAAAATTGACCTCTGGGGTCAGCGTGTCATTGAAGTGTGGTCAGGTATGCCGACGTTGTTTCTGATCATCCTGCTTTCAAGCGTGGTACAGCCGAATTTCTGGTGGCTGCTGGGGATCACCGTCCTGTTCGGCTGGATGGCGCTGGTGGGAGTCGTCCGTGCAGAATTTCTGCGTACGCGTAATTTTGACTATATTCGTGCCGCACAGGCACTTGGGGTTAGCGACCGCGGGATCATCTTCCGTCATATGCTCCCTAACGCCGTGGTCGCGACCCTGACCTTCCTGCCCTTTATTCTGTGCAGCTCCATCACCACCCTCACCTCGCTCGATTTCCTCGGCTTCGGGTTACCGCTTGGCTCTCCATCGCTCGGCGAGCTGTTGCTGCAGGGAAAAAACAACCTGCAGGCCCCCTGGCTTGGCATCACCGCCTTTCTCTCTGTGGCTGTGCTGCTTTCGCTGCTGATCTTTATTGGCGAAGCCGTGCGCGATGCTTTTGATCCCAACAAGGCGGAATAAGATGACGCAACCTCTTCTCAGTATCGATAACCTGTCGATTGCGTTTTCGAAGCAAGGTGAGACTCGTACGGTGGTCAGCGACCTGTCTCTACAGATCAAGCCGGGCGAAACCCTGGCGCTGGTGGGTGAATCGGGTTCCGGCAAAAGTGTCTCGGCGCTTTCCGTGCTGCGCTTGCTCCCTTCTCCCCCGGTGAGCTACCCACAGGGGGATATTCTGTTTCACGGCAGCTCGCTACTGCACGCCGATGAACAGATCCTGCGCGGGATCCGTGGTAATAAAATTGCCATGATTTTCCAGGAGCCGATGGTCTCACTCAACCCGCTGCATACGCTTGAAAAACAGCTTTACGAAGTGCTCTCCCTGCACCGTGGCATGCGTAAAGAAGCGGCGCGTGGCGAAATCCTCGATTGTCTTGAACGCACTGGCATTCGCAATGCGGCCAAACGGCTGAATGATTTCCCTCATCAGCTTTCCGGAGGTGAACGCCAGCGCGTGATGATTGCAATGGCTCTGCTCACACGTCCTGAACTGTTGATTGCCGATGAGCCAACAACAGCACTGGACGTCACGGTACAGGCGCAGATCCTGCAGCTGCTGCGGGAATTGCGTAACGAGCTCAACATGAGTTTGCTGTTTATCACCCACAACCTGAGCATCGTGAAAAAGCTGGCGGACAGCGTCGCCGTGATGCAAAACGGGCGCTGCGTAGAGCAAAATGCGGCAACCCGGCTACTGAATGCGCCTCAGCACCCGTATACGCGGCGTTTGCTCGATAGCGAACCCTCAGGTGACCCGGTTCCCCTGAACGCTGACAGTACGCCGTTGCTGCGCGTTGAGGGGCTGAGCGTCTCGTTCCCCATACGCAAAGGTATTTTGCGACGCGTTGTCGACCAGAACCCGGTGCTGAAAAACATCCGCTTTTCCCTGCGTCCGGGAGAATCGCTCGGGCTGGTTGGCGAGTCCGGCTCAGGTAAAAGCACCACTGGCCTGGCGCTGCTGCGCTTAATCGCCTCGCAGGGTGAAATCCTCTTTGACGGCATGCCGCTGCACAGCTGGAATCGCCGCCAGATGCTGCCTGTACGCCCGCGCATGCAGGTTGTTTTTCAGGATCCCAACTCTTCACTCAACCCACGGTTGAGCATTTTGCAGATTGTCGAAGAGGGTTTACGCGTCCACCAGCCTGGGTTGACGGCTCAGCAGCGTGAAGAAGAGGTAATGCGGGTAATGGTGGAAGTGGGATTAGATCCCGATACGCGACACCGCTACCCTGCCGAATTCTCCGGCGGACAGCGCCAGCGTATTGCTATTGCCCGGGCGCTGATCCTGAAGCCGGAGCTGATTATTCTGGATGAACCGACCTCGTCGCTGGACAGAACCGTGCAGGCGCAGATCCTGGCACTCCTGAAGGGATTACAGGAAAAGCACCGGCTGGCCTACATTTTTATCAGCCATGATTTACAGGTGGTGCGGGCGCTATGCCATCAGGTAATTGTGTTGCGACAGGGAGAAGTGGTCGAGCAGGGAGAATGCCAGCGCGTATTCGCTGCGCCGACGCAAAGCTACACGCGCCAGCTGTTATCGACTGACTAACACTCAGAACGGGTACTGGCCGGAGAAAGGCTCCGCAATTGCCACACCAAAATTTTTCAGACGGCAGGTGGCAGCAAACTCATCCTGACTTTTCACAAACAGGCACGGCTCACCTTCACACTCCAGCACGGAGCTGTCCACTTCAATATCAGTCAGTGCCTGGCTAAGGCGTTCCATAACCGGCCAGGCGTCTTCATCACTCGGGCTAAGCAGCTTGAGTGCAACCAGACAATTCTCACCACCTGCGCCGTTTTGCGGAATCGGTTCAACTTTCGAACCTGCAAAACCCGTCGACCAGCGATAGCTCTGGGGCAAGCGATGGACAATGGAGAGTTGTATTGTATTCACGTTCGTTCCCCGGAAGCAAAATTTACTTCACAATTTATTTACATTTATAGTAACACATGATTGCAAACCTGCACTAATTAGCGGTTTTTATAGGCGTTACAGGTTCGCGTCGGCGCTATATGTACCCGTTTCTGCGATCTAACTCAACCTTTTTAAATACAATGATGTGACTTTTTACACAAATAGATTTTACATAAAAGAAACAAACACAGGGTAAACGAACGAAGGTTTGGTTGACATGCATCAACAAAAAGGCCCTATTCGGGCCTGATGTGCGCCTTAATTAGCCGCTTTATGTGGCCTGCTGGCATAGAGGTAGAAGAGAACAGAGCTGGTTGCACAGAATGCAATCGCCCACAGCATCGGCCAGGCCGTGTTAAACGTCGCCATTGAGAGCAGCGCGCCCACAACAGCACCAATCCCGAAGCGGAATGTCCCTGCCAGCGAAGACGCCGTGCCTGCCATATGTGGAAACTCGTCGAGGATCACCGCCATTGCGTTGGAAGAGACCATCGAAACGCAGCCGACAAAGGCCGCAACGCCCACCACCAGCGCCCAGAAGCCCACGCCCAGGAACGCACTCAGCACCAGCCAGATAGCCATCACAAACTGGATCCACAGCCCGGCGCGGAACATGTTGATCGCACCGACCCGCCGGACAAAACGGCTGTTAATGGTGGTCATCACAAACAGGAACACGATATTCAGCGCGAAGTAATAACCAAAGTGCTGCGGTGAAACGTGGTTCAGCTCAATGTACACAAACGGCCCGGCGCTCAGGAAAGAGAACATCCCGGCAAAGCTGAAGCCGCTTGCCAGCATGTAGCTCAGCACGCGCTTATGGCGAAACAGTGACGCAAAGTTGCCAAGCGTGGTGCGGATATGGAATTTCTGCCGGCGCTCGACGGGCAGTGTTTCATCAATAAAGAAGAAAATCATCGCCGATGCCAGCAGCGCCGCAAGCGCCAGGATCCAGAAAATCGCATGCCAGCTGAACCACACCAGCACTGCACCACCGGCCATCGGGGCCACCAGCGGTGCAATGGTGGTCACCAGCATGACGAACGACATCATGCGGGAGAACTCTTCTTTCGGGTAAATATCGCGCATCAGGGCATTAATGACCACACTTGCCGCTGCCGCCGCCAGACCGTGGAAAAAGCGCATAACGATCAGATGATCGATGGTCTGAGCCAGTGCACAGGCCACCGCCGCGCCGGCAAAGATCAGTGTTCCACCCAGAATCACTGGCTTGCGCCCGAGGCTGTCCGCCATTGGGCCGTAAAGAAGCTGGCCAATGGCAAAACCGAGAATATAGGTACTGAGCGTCATCTGTGCGCTGCCCGCCGGTACGCCAAACTGTGCGGAAATCACCGGTAGCGCAGGCAGATACATGTCGATGGACAGCGGCATTAACATGGCCAGCAGACCAAGAATGAACACGATTTTGAAAGACGAATGTGGCCTGGTGGTCACAGAGTTCTCCTGAAATTAATGCGAAGGCAGCCCGACGCTGCCGATCTCTTCTTCCGTCAGCGGACGGTATTCACCAGGCTCCAGTTCCGGATCGAGTTCAATCTCACCAATACGTTCACGATGCAGGCCCACAACGTGGTTCCCTACTGCAGCAAACATACGTTTCACCTGATGGTAGCGCCCTTCGCTGATGGTCAAACGGACTTCAGTCGGGGTGATCACGTCCAGCACTGCCGGTTTAGTCAGATCTTTTTCATTATGCAGTTGAACGCCTTTGGCGAATTGTTCAGCCGTGCCATCGGCAACCGGAGATTCCAGCGTCACCAGGTAAGTTTTTTCACAGTGATGACGCGGAGAGGTGATACGGTGCGACCACTGGCCATCGTCGGTCATCAGCACCAGCCCGGTCGTGTCGATATCCAGACGACCCGCAGCATGCAGCTTATGCGCCACCGGCTCATCCAGGAAATAGAGGATCGTCGGGTGATCGGGATCGTCGGTCGAGCACACGTACCCTTCCGGCTTATTGAGCATGAAATAGCGTGGGCCATGCTGTTGGGTCAGCGGATTGCCGTCATACTCAACCTGGTGCTCAGGCTGAAGTTTGAAAGCGGTGTCTTTCACAATATCGCCATCCACGGTAACACGGCTGGCGCGGATTTCACGTCCGGCAATAGCGCGGCTTACGCCGAGTTGCTGAGCGATAAACTTATCAAGTCGCATGAAGTCTTTTTTGCCTTACTTAATGGTGCTGGAGTCGAACAACATGTCCGAAAAAGAAGCAGTCAGGAACGGTTCAGTATAATGGTCTGGTTGCGCCACTCAAGGGAAAAAGTTTCGTGGCATACTATGTGCGGAATAACCAAACCGAGACACCATGACTTTTACACTTCGCCCCTACCAGCAGGAAGCCGTTGACGCCACCCTTGCCTGGTTTCGCAAACATCAGGAACCGGCAGCCATTGTGCTCCCAACCGGTGCAGGCAAAAGCCTGGTGATCGCCGAACTGGCACGTCTGGCACGCGGGCGCGTGCTGGTGCTGGCACACGTCAAAGAGCTGGTGGCCCAGAACCATGCCAAATATTGCGCACTCGGGCTTGAAGCCGATATCTTTGCCGCCGGGCTCAAGCGCAAAGAGAGCCACGGTAAAGTGGTGTTTGGCAGCGTACAGTCAGTTGCCCGTAACCTTGACCTGTTTCGTAGCGAATTTTCACTGCTGATTGTCGACGAGTGCCACCGCATCAGCGATGACGACGACAGCCAGTATCAACAAATCCTTACGCACCTGAAAGAGGTCAATCCTCACTTACGTCTTCTCGGCCTGACGGCAACGCCGTTTCGTCTGGGTAAAGGCTGGATTTATCGCTTCCATTATCACGGCATGGTACGCGGGGATGATAAAGCCCTGTTCAGCGACTGCATCTATGAACTCCCGTTGCGCTACATGATCAAGCACGGCTATCTGACGCCGCCAGAGCGGCTGGATATGCCAGTGGTACAGTACGATTTCAGCCGCCTTCAGGCGCAAAACAACGGGTTGTTCAGCGAAGCAGACCTTAACCAGGAGCTGAAAAAACAAAAGCGCATTACCCCGCATATCATCAGCCAGATTGAAGAGTTCGCGCAGACACGCAAAGGGGTGATGATTTTTGCCGCCACCGTCGAGCACGCAAAAGAAATCACCGGGTTGCTGCCCGCTGACGATGCCGCATTGATCACCGGTGAAACACCCGGCCCGGAGCGCGACAGCCTGATTGACGCCTTTAAAGCGCAACAGTTTCGCTATCTGGTCAACGTCTCGGTATTAACCACCGGGTTTGATGCGCCGCACGTCGATCTGATTGCCATTTTACGCCCAACCGAATCCGTCAGTCTGTATCAGCAAATTGTCGGACGCGGCCTGCGCCTGGCACCGGGAAAAACCGACTGTCTGATCCTCGATTACGCCGGTAACCCGCATGACCTCTATTCCCCTGAAGTCGGCACGCCAAAAGGCAAAAGTGACAATGTGCCGGTACAGGTCTTCTGCCCTGCCTGCGGGTTTGCCAACACCTTCTGGGGTAAAACCACCGCTGACGGCACGCTGATTGAACATTTTGGCCGCCGCTGTCAGGGCTGGTTTGAAGATGACGAAGGGCATCGTGAACAGTGCGATTTCCGTTTCCGCTTTAAAAACTGCCCGCAATGTAATGCCGAAAACGATATTGCCGCCCGCCGCTGCCGCGAATGTGACACGATACTGGTCGATCCTGACGACATGCTCAAGGCGGCGCTGAAGCTTAAAGATGCGCTGGTACTCCGCTGTTCCGGTATGACGCTGCACACCGGGGCAGATGAAAAAGGTGAGTGGCTGAAAATCACCTATTACGATGAAGACGGTGCCGATGTCAGCGAACGGTTCAGGGTGCACACCCCGGCACAGCGAACGGCCTTTGAGCAGCTCTTTATCCGCCCGCACACCCGTACGCCGGGCGTACCGCTGCGCTGGATAACCGTGGCGGATATCGTGCATCAGCAAGTGTTGCTGCGCCATCCTGATTTTGTTGTCGCCAGGAAGAAAGGCCAGTTCTGGCAGGTACGTGAGAAAGTTTTCGACTATGAAGGACGCTTTCGCAGGGCGAATGAATTACGGGGTTAGCGGGACTTTTCATTGATGTGAAGTGCATTTGAGTATAAAATGCCGCCCGCTTCACATCCGTGAGGCAGAACACTCACCTGCTGCTGGGTCGCCTGTAGCAGGGTTTTAAATACAGAGAGAAATCAATGTTTACTATCGAAGCAGAAGTACGTAACGTGCAGGGTAAGGGTGCGAGCCGCCGCCTGCGTAACGCTAACAAGTTCCCGGCTATCGTTTACGGTGGCGAAGCTGCTCCAGTTGCTATCGAACTGGATCACGACAAACTGTGGAACCTGCAGAACAAAGCTGAATTCTACAGCGAAGTTCTGACCATCGTTGTTGGCGGTAAAGAAGAAAAAGTGAAAGTTCAGGCTGTTCAGCGTCACCCGTTCAAGCCAAAACTGTCTCACATCGACTTCGTTCGCGCGTAATCGCAAACACGTCGAGAAAAACCCCGCTTCTGCGGGGTTTTTTTATGGCTGTTATTTACCACCGGACGTCCGACGCTGCAGCTGGTCGCGCAGGTTCGGCGGCGTGCCTTTGATGGTCAGCGTGTCAGTTGCGGGATCCCAGAAAATGCGTTCCCCAAGCAGCATGGCATCAAAGTTAACCGTTAAGCCACCGCCGCTGCCGGCAAATTTGGTTAACTGGCGCAGCGTACTGCGATCCGCCGGGAAGCTCTCTTCCAGCTCATAACCTTTATCAGCCGTAAATTCCTGGAAGCTCACTTCACTCACGCCCGCCAGCTCTTTGGACAGCGACTCCAGCTCAATCTCTTCACCCGCCTGCAGCTGTTCGTTGCAGTAGCTGTATACCTGCTGACGCACGGTCTGACGCTCAGATTTATCAAGCTGCGCCTCCGCCGTGAAATCATCAACCGCCTGCAACAGTCCTTTGTTCTGCGCTTTAGCATTAAGGCCTTCGCTGGCTCCGAGGAAGTCCATAAAGAAATCAGCCACTTTACGGCCCACTCGTCCTTTCAGGAAGGTCAGATAGCGGGTTGACTCCGGGTTTGTTTCCCACTCGGTCAAATCAATACGCGCCACAATATCCGCATGGTTGATATCCAGATAGTGTGTTGAGCTGATATCCAGCTGTTCATTCACACGCATACTGCTCAAATTGTTCAGCACGGTTACCAGTAAATACTCAACCGCCAGGTAACGATAGTGACAAAACAGCACAATACCGCCGTCAGCAAACGGGTATTTCGCCAGTTCATCGCGCAGACGTCCTGTTGCTGCACGGCTAAACGCCAGGAAATCTTCTTCGCCCTGACGTTGCAGGCGCAGGCTGTCGGCCAGTTCACTCTCTTCGCTGAACAGACCATAGGCTTTATTCTTTGCGCTATAGACGCGGTGTAACTCCGCCATCATTTCCACAACGGTCGCCGTGGGTTCCAGTAACGAATCGCGCAGCACCACTTCAAGGGTTTGCTCATCACGCTTGATAAGCTGGTGCAAGGCAATCTGGTTGATTTCCAGACTCATGATAAACTCTCCTTTTAGACCGGGCGGTATTCAACCACCACCCAACACATGTGTGCAACCCGAATTATTTAGGCTATAAAAAAGGGGAAAAAAAGCTGTTGCTACGGTAATATGTTGCCCTTTCATCCACAAACTGATTTTGATTTATGCCACAACATTCCCGCTACAGTGATGAACACGTTGAACAACTGCTCAGTGAGCTGGTCAACGTACTGGAAAAACATAAAACGCCGACCGATCTTTCCCTGATGGTGTTGGGAAATATGGTCACCAACCTTATCAATACCAGCGTTGCTCCGGCTCAGCGTCAGGCGATCGCAAAATCTTTCGCCCAGGCTTTACAGTCATCCGTTAGCGACGACCAGGCCCATTAAGGGAAACGAACAACAGTTTATGGTGACGAATCGTCAGCGCTACCGTGAAAAAGTCTCCCAGATGGTGAGTTGGGGGCACTGGTTTGCCTTGTTTAACATTCTGATAGCGGCGGTCATAGGCTGTCGTTACCTGTTTGTGGCAGACTGGCCAACAACGCTTGTCGGGCGTATCTACTCCTGGATGAGCGTAGTCGGTCACTTTAGCTTTTTGGTTTTCGCCACCTACCTGCTGATTTTGTTCCCCCTGACGTTTGTCGTCATCTCGCAGCGTCTGATGCGGTTCTTATCCGTCATCCTTGCAACAGCGGGCATGACGCTGCTGCTTATCGACAGCGAAGTGTTCACCCGCTTCCACCTGCATCTCAACCCCATTGTCTGGGAACTGGTGATTAACCCCGATCAGAATGAAACAGCCCGTGACTGGCAGCTGATGTTTATCAGCGTCCCGGTCATTCTTCTGATTGAGATGCTGTTTGCCACCTGGAGCTGGCAAAAACTCCGCAGCCTGACCCGGCGACGCCATTACGCGAAGCCCGTGGCAGCGCTCTTTTTCGTGTCATTTATTAGTTCGCACGTCATGTACATCTGGGCGGATGCGAACTTCTATCGCCCCATTACCATGCAGCGTGCAAACCTGCCACTCTCTTACCCGATGACGGCCCGTCGTTTCCTTGAGAAGCACGGTCTGCTGGATGCGCAGGAGTATCAGCGTCGTCTGGTTGAACAAGGTAATCCGGAGGCGGTCACCGTTCAGTATCCACTGAACGATCTGCACTATCGCGATATGGGGGCTGGGCAGAACGTTCTGCTGATCACCGTCGATGGTCTTAATTATTCAAATTACGAGAAACAGATGCCTGCGCTGGCCGATTTTGCCAGCAAGAATATATCGTTCACACAGCATATGAGCTCCGGTAACTCAGCTGATGCCGGTATTTTTGGCCTGTTCTACGGGATCTCTGCCGGATACATGGACGGAGTGCTTTCTGCACGCACTCCTGCTGCGCTGATCACCGGACTGAATCAACAAGGCTACCAGTTAGGGCTGTTCTCATCAGATGGCTTTAATAGCGCGCTGTACCGCCAGGCATTGCTGTCTGATTTCTCTCTACCGGCCGCGCAAAATCAGTCGGATGAGCAGACAGCCAATCAGTGGGTAAGCTGGCTTCAGCGCTACGCGCAGGAAGATAACCGCTGGTTCTCCTGGATTGCGTTTAACGGCACTACGTTTGAAGACAGTAACCAGAAAGGCTTTGCCCGCCGCTACAGCCGCGCAGCAGGCGATGTTGATGTACAGATTGGCCGCGTGCTCGACGCGTTGCGCACATCAGGCAAGCTGGATAATACCGTGGTGATCGTTACCGCCGGTCATGGCATACCGCTGGGCGACGAGACGCAGAGTATGAGCTGGTCGCGTCCAAACCTTCATGTTCCACTGGTGATCCACTGGCCGGGCACGCCGGCGCAGCGCATCAACATGCTTACCGAACATAAAGATGTGATGACCACTCTGATGCAACGCCTGCTGCACGTCAGCACGCCAGCAAATGAGTATTCACAAGGACAAGATCTCTTCAGCGCCACGCGTCGCCATAACTGGGTGACGGCTGCAGGAAATAATGCTCTGGCGATCACCACTCCGGGGCTGACCCTGGTGCTGAACAGCAACGGGAATTACCAGACGTATAACCTGCAGGGTAAGAAGCTGAAAGATCAAAAACCGCAGTTGGGCCTGCTTTTGCAGGTTCTGACAGATGAGAAGCGGTTTATCGCTAACTGATTAATTATAAACCAGTTAGCATCTGTCACCCTTGCATTCAAAAAGGAATCGAGTAGTATTCTTTTTACGCGTCGGCACGTAGCGCAGCCTGGTAGCGCACCGTCATGGGGTGTCGGGGGTCGGAGGTTCAAATCCTCTCGTGCCGACCAAAAAATCCTGAAAAAACCAACCTTTATGGTTGGTTTTTTTATTTCCCAGAATCGACATCCCCTTGCCGATCCGGTGTTTTACGCAGGTAAACCAACGTCGCCACACAAATCGCAGCCCCTGCATAAAACGTGTATTCTGCCCCCCATGTTTCCCAGATTGCCCCGGCACCAACGCTGGCAATTAATAATCCACCACCACTGAGCAGACTAAAAATACCGAAAGCCGTACCGCGTAAGTCGGCAGGCGCAGTTTTGGCAACCATTGCCGCCAGAAGCCCCTGCGTCATGCCCATATGGACGCCCCACAGTGCAACCCCCACAATAATGCCAACCCAGTGGGTGCTCAGCGCCAGCACAATATCTGCACCAATCAATACCACCAATCCCCACTGCAGTAGCCGGGTATGACTCATGCCATCGGAGAGTTTGCCGAACGGGTACGCCGACAGAGAATAGAGCACGTTCATTACCACCATGACCAGCGGAATAAGGGCCAGGGGGACACCGGACTGTTGCGCGCGAAGGACGAGAAAAGCCTCGCTAAAGCGTGCCAGGGTGAACACTGCACCAAGACCAATCACCCACCAGCAATCTTTACCCAGCCGCTTTAAATTCTCTTTTTTTATGGGGTTAGTGCGCTTGTGTTCAATGGGGGATCTCGGTTCCTGCAAACCAAAGTACAGAAGTGCGACGGAAAGCAGGCCGGGGATCAGGGCGATCCAGAAAATAATGCGGAAATCATTGTTCAGCAGCAACATCAAACTCACGGCCAGCAGAGGGCCGAGAAATGCGCCCGTGGTATCCATAGACTGACGCAGGCCAAATGCCGCACCACGCATATCCGGTGGCGTAAAGTCCGCAACCAGCGCATCACGGGGAGCTCCACGGATCCCCTTCCCTACACGGTCTATCAGCCGCGCGCTTAAAACCATACCAGAAGAGGATGCCAACGCGAAAAGCGGCTTACTCAACGCACCCAGACCATATCCCAACACCGCCAGACCTTTGCGTTGGCCAAGATAGTCGCTGATAGCCCCGGAGAAAACCTTGATAAAAAGTGCAGTTGCTTCCGCGAGTCCTTCAATCAGACCAATAAACAGCACGCTTGTCCCAAGCGTTGTCACCATAAAAAGCGGCAGCAGACTGTGAATGCTCTCCGAGGAGATATCCATCAACATGCTTACACCCCCCACAACCCAGACCCCTTTTGGGATCCGGCTGAGTACCGGAAACCTGGAAAGCATTCAATGACTCCTGCTCAGAAAACAGTTGCTTAACTGATTACAGAATAGGATATGGAGAATTAAAAAAACCTGAATACAGTCTTTGAGACAAAAAAAAGCCAACCCGCAGGCTGGCTTGATTATCGCATCTACACGCCTAATGGTGGTTATCACGCCCACCGAGGAAGAAGATCCCCAACGGAATAGCCAGCAGGACGGTGAATACCAGGCTGTAAACAAAGATCATCGCCGACTGCAGGACATACATACTGGTAGTCCACTGTGAGAGCGGAATGTTGTACTGCTCAATGACGCCGACAATGGTTGCCCGCCCAACACCCGCAGCGGCAATCATAAACACAACGAACAGTGCCAGTAAAAATTTCCGGCCTTCAGGTGTCTTCAGTTTTGCGCGAACCATGTCTCTCATTCCTTTACAGATAAATAACATTATTTATCGCTTACACTAACACGATCTGCCGCCAGACTCCAATTCAGAACAAAACACCAAAACAATAGCAATAAGGCAGTTTATTACACCTTTCATTTTGAAAATGTAAGTAAATTACCCCATTTATTCATCAACGTTATGATAGGCTGAACAAGATCGTTTTGACATAAAGGAATGACTGTGAAAAACGCACCTAAATTTGCCCTTGCCCTGATCGCCGCAGCGTGCGCCAGCACCAGTGCTTTCGCCAGCGATACCTCAAAAGCGCAGCCACTGGAAAAAGTGGCACCTTATCCGCAAGCAGAAAAAGGCATGAAGCGTCAGGTGATTCAATTACCTGCTCAGCAGGATGAAGCGAATTTCAAAGTGGAACTGTTAATTGGACAGACACTGGAAGTGGACTGCAACCAGCATCGCCTGGGTGGTCAACTGGAAAGCAAAACCCTGCAAGGTTGGGGTTACGACTACTACGTCTTTGATAAAGTGATGTCTCCGGTTTCCACCATGATGGCTTGCCCGGACGGTAAGAAAGAGAAGAAATTTGTGACCGCGTATCTGGGCGATCATAGCCTTCTGCGCTACAACAGCAAGCTGCCTATTGTGGTTTATACCCCTGAAAACGTCGATGTGAAATATCGCGTGTGGAAGGCGGAAGAAAACGTTGAACACGCTGTAGTGCGTTAATAATAAGCCGGGTGGCGCTAACGCTTACCCGGCTTTTTTTACATTACAGCGCGATATCTGCGACCGGTTTGTTCACGGCCTGAGGTTTCAGCTCTGCTTTTGGTGCCGCATCAGCGGCCTGCGGTTTTACGTATTGCAGTTGCAGAACACGGCTGGTGTATTCCAGCTCCTGTTCCGTCGCATCAACGTTACCATTCAGCTTCGTCCCATAGGATGGAATGATGGTTTTCAGTTTCGCCTGCCATTCCGGGCTGGAAACTTTATCTTTAAACACTTTTTCCATCAGGTGCAGCATGATCGGTGCCGCAGTAGATGCGCCCGGTGAAGCCCCCAACAGCGCGGCGATAGTACCTTCTTTATCGCTCACCACTTCGGTACCCAGACGCAGCACACCGCCCTCTTTCGGATCGCGTTTGATGATCTGCACGCGCTGACCAGCCTGCCACAAACGCCAGTCTTCTTTCTTCGCCTGCGGGTAATACTCTTTCAGCGCCTCAAAGCGTTCTTCATCAGAGAGCATCACCTGGCTAATCAGGTATTTCACCAGATCGAAGTTATCCAGACCGACATCAACCATCGGTTTAAAGTTGGATGTTGTGGTCGCGCTTAACAGATCGAACAGAGAACCGTTTTTCAGGAACTTGGTAGAGAAGGTTGCGAACGGCCCGAACAGTACCACGCGTTTACCATCCAGAATACGGGTATCAATGTGCGGAACGGACATCGGAGGCGCACCTACGGAGGCCTGGCCGTACACTTTCGCCAGGTGGCGGTTCACCACTTCCGGGTTGTCAGACACCAGGAACTGACCACCCACCGGGAAGCCTGCATAGTCTTCCGCTTCAGGAATACCAGACTCCTGCAGCAGTTTCAGTGCCGCACCGCCCGCGCCAATAAAGACGAACTTCGCCTTGATAACGTGTTCAGCATCATTGTTTTTCAGGTCAGCAACAGTCACGCTCCAGCTGTTGTCCGCGTTACGCTTGAAGCCACGGACTTCGGTGCTGAGCTGCAGATTAAAGTTCTCTTTTTTCTTCAGAGAACCCACCAGCTGACGGGTGATTTCGCCGTAGTTGACGTCAGTACCGATTTCAGTACGGGTCGCCGCCACTTTCTGATTCGGGTCACGCCCTTCCATCACCAGCGGTGCCCACTCTTTGATCTGAGCGTGATCTTCAGAGTATTTCATGCCACGGAACAGCGTGCTTTGCTGCAGGGCCGCATAACGGGCGCGCAGGAAGTTCACGTTCTGTTCGCCCCACACAAAGCTCATGTGCGGCACGGTGTTGATAAAGGAGTGCGGATCGTGCATCACGCCGCTGTTTACCTGGTGAGACCAGAACTGGCGCGAGACCTGGAATGCTTCGTTGATCTCTACCGCCTTCTCGATACTAATGGAACCGTCCTTTTTCTGCGGCGTATAGTTCAGTTCCATAAGTGCCGAATGTCCCGTACCGGCGTTGTTCCAGCCGTTAGAGCTCTCCTGTGCCACGCCATCGAGGCGCTCGACCATCGTCATTGACCAGTCCGGCTGCAGTTCTTGCAGATAAGTTCCCAGCGTGGCGCTCATGATGCCGCCACCAATTAAAAGGACGTCCGTTTCCTGCTCTTTAGGCGTCTCTGCTTTCGCCGCCATTGAGACGGCGTTCAGCCCCACGGCCAGAGAAAAGAGCATGGCAGTCATTTTTTTCATCATTTATGCCTTAGTTTAATAGTGCTTGATGCGTAGAAATTGCAGGTGAAAAAACTGCGGGGGAACGGTAACAACTTTTAAATATTGTTTAAAGGTTACGAAATTATTGTAATTGTGAAATTTAATGAGGAGTGTTGTTTGTGCCGACGACCTTGCAACGGCATCGCGGATCACTTTGTGCTCTCTGCAGCCTGCCGAAAAGTCAGGTTAAAACGGAATTCGCCTGTCTGCGGATGAACACCCGGTTTAAGCGGCTGAATGCCGTGATAAAACAGCCTCGATTCCCTGCCCCACACCACCACATCGCCATGCTCCAGCATCAGACGTTTGAGCGGGTCATTGCGACGCAATCCACCAAACTGGAAAACCGCAGGAAGGCCTAAAGAGACGGAGATGATAGGTGCGCGCAGGTCTGGTTCATCTTTATCCTGGTGCAGCGAGAGTTTCGCGCCGACGGCATAGCGGTTCACCAGGCACGCATCGGGTGTAAAGTCAGCGTAACCGGCTGCAACGGCAGCGTCGTGGCATAGCGCCTGAAAGACCGCAGGCATAGAAGGCCAGGCGCTGCCGGTCATTGGGTCAACGGGGGCGTACAGATAGCCGCGATCGTCCGTCGTCCAGCCCAGCTTACCGCAGTTGGTCATCGCCACCGACATGGTGTAACCGCCCGGCGTGACCATCTGACGGAATGGCGAGACAGCCGCAACCTCATCAATCCCGGCAAGCAGCGCCGCCGCGCGCGAGAGCGCAAAACGGCGCAGGATCATGGCCCCTGGGGCAAGCGGTTCCAGCCAGGGGTCAGCCTCTGCAAAAAGATCGAGCATTACCCCTCCCGGCTCTTCGCCTCACGTGTTAGCAATAACGCCTTTCGCGCCGTCCCCCAGCGGTAGCCAGAAAGTGCCCCGTCGTTACGAACAACACGATGACAGGGGATCACAATCGCCAGTTTGTTAGCGGCGCAGGCTCCCGCCACCGCGCGAACGGCAGCGGGTTTGCCAATCGCCTGCGCGACCTGCTGATAGCTTGCCGTTTCACCACAGGGAATGGTACGAAGTGCCTGCCAGACCTGTTGCTGAAAAGCGGTTCCGCGAATATCCAGCGGAAGTGTCAGCGGTACCGCACGGCCATCAATACTGGCAATCACCTGGCGGATACGCTGCGCAAATGCGCCTTCCAGTGGTTCCTGCTCTGCCTTTGGAAACAGCGTCAGAAGTTCCTCTGTTAAGGTCGCATCGTCGTCGCCCAGCAATATCGCGCAGATCCCCCGCTCACTTTCCCCCACCAGACAACGCCCTAGCGAACAGCCGCTGACAGCATAACGCACGGCAACATCCCCTTTCCGGTACTGTTTCGCCGTCATACCCAGCGCCACATCGGCTTTACGGTAATAGCTGCTGCTATCAGGAAACCCTGCTGCCAGTACAGCCTCGGTAATGTTGTCGCCCTGTGCCAGTGCATGGCGCAGACGTTGCTCCCGCGCCGCCTGCTGCCAGGCTTTGGGCGTCATGCCGGTCACGGACTTAAACAGGCGGTGGAAATGGAATGGGCTGATGGCAACCTGCTGCGCCAGCGCCTCCAGGGTGAGCGTGGGCTCCTGCTCCAGAAGACGACAGGCCAGTTCAACTTTTGCCAGCTTCTGTTCCTGCGGGTCACGTTTGTCTGGCATACAGCGCTTACACGGGCGGAATCCGGCCAGAACAGCGTGTTGAGCATCAGGGTAAAAGCGGACATTTTTACGCAGCGCGTGGCGGGCGCGACAGGACGGGCGACAAAAGATACCCGTCGTCTGTACGGCAAAGACAAACTGGTTATCAGCACGCAGATCGCGGGCCAGAACTGCCTGCCAGCGATCCTCATCGGTATTAAAGGTTGGATTTTTCATCATCAGCTCCTTTTACAAGCATACATACAGCGTGCCTGAGTGCCAGCGAAGAAAAACCCGCAACCTTGCTTTTTAATTTTTTTCGCTCACCAGGAAGCTGTTGAACTGCGGTGAACTCCAGGTTTTAAAGCCGTCGGCCTCTTTGGTGATCATGTAGACTGCCAGTCCTTCCTGGCGTACCACCTCTTTGGCTTTTTCCGTGCCGAGCACCATCAATCCGGTATCCCAGGCATCGGCTTCCAGTGCTGTTGGGGCAATCACCGTAACGGACACCAGATTATGCTCGATCGGACGCCCTGTTTGCGGATCGATAACATGCGAAATGCGCTTACCGTCGAGTTCGTAATAGTTACGGTAGCTCCCGGAGGTGCTGATACCATGACCATTGATATCCACAATCGCCTGCACGGCGTTTTGCTGGTCGGTTGGTTTTTGAATAGCGACCCGCCAGGGTTTATCACTGGCGTTCATGCCACGGCTGACTAACGCCCCCCCGACAGAAACCAGATAACGCGCGATCCCTTCCTGGGTCATCAGCGCCGCAAGGTGATCCGCCGCGTATCCTTCCCCCACCGTCGACAGATCGACAAACAGATCGGGAATATCTTTTTGCAGATACTGCTGCCCGTACTGATTGATCACCGTCAGATGCTGTAACCCTGTGCGGGCACGGGCATCGTCAATGGCCGCCTGGGCGGGTGTAGTGAGCGGCTGCTTGTTGGGGCCAAACCCCCACAGGTTAACTAACGGCCCCACGGTGACATCCATTGCACCGTTGGTTTTGTAGCCCACGCGCATTGCTTCGGTCACGATATCGGCCATCGCTTCGCTCACCGGCCAGAGGGAGGTGCTTTTAGACAGATTAAAACGCATCAGTGCCGAGTCGTTTTTATAGGTCGAGAGCAGCTGATCGTCAGCATCCAGTTGCGACTGAATTTTGCCGCGCAGTTCTTCAGCGCGTTTCTCATCGAGATTCATCACGCTGACGCGCCAGAATGTGCCCATCGTTTTGCCTTCCAGAACCGTCGCCGCTGGCGCGTCCGTTTTCGCCGGTGGTGTGGAAGAGTCACATGCTGTCAGGAAAAAAAAGGTAGCCAGAAAGCTGGCGCGTAAAAAAGTCATATCCATTCGTTATTATCCTCATGCCTGGGCGGCAAGAGTACACCAAAACGGGGGAATTGTAAGACCCTAAAAAAGACACGAAAAAAGGGGCCAGACGGCCCCTTTGTCATACTGAGAAGCGAATTAGAACTGGTAAACCAGACCCAGCGCTACGATGTCATCAGTACCGATACCAGCCTGTTTGGTGAAGGAGTTGTCATCCAGCAGGTTGATTTTGTAGTCCACATAGGTGGACATGTTTTTGTTGAAGTAGTAAGTCGCACCCACATCAACATATTTCAGCAGATCCTGATCGCCGTAACCTTCGATGTCTTTACCTTTAGACTGCAGGTAAGCCACGGACGGACGCAGGCCGAAGTCGAACTGGTACTGAGCAACCACTTCGAAGTTCTGCGCTTTGTTAGCAAAACCGTAGATGTCGCTGCTGCTCTGAGAGTCACCGAAACGGGTTGCGTTATAGGTCTGAGAGTACTGCGTTGCCAGATAGATGTTGTTAGCATCATATTTCAGGCCACCGGAGTAAACTTCAGCGTGGTCGCCATTACCCAGTGCTGCAGTGTTGTTCTGATCGTAGGTACGTTTGGAAGATGCCATCGCACCACCAATGCTGAAGCCAGCACCCAGGTTGTAGGTCACGGACGCGCCATAACCATCACCGTTCTGTTTCAGGGTGCTACGACCCGTATTGTTTTCACCATCTACGCTGCCGTTTTTGCCCTGATACTGCAGAGCAAAGTTCAGGCCATCAACCAGACCGAAGAAGTCCTGGTTACGGTAGGTCGCTACGCCGTTCGCACGGGATTGCAGGAAGTTATCTGCACCATAAGTATCGCCACCAAACTCTGGCAGAACGTCAGTCCAGGACGTTACGTCGTAGATCACACCGTAGTTACGGCCGTAATCGAAGGAACCTGCTTCAGCGAATTTCAGACCCGCAAACGCCACACGAGTCCAGGATTTGTTTTCGCTTTCAGCCGTATTACCCTGGATCTGGTATTCCCACTGACCGTAACCCGTCAGTTGATCGTTAACCTGGGTTTCGCCTTTGAAGCCGATACGCATGTAGGTCTGATCTCCGTCAGCACTCTTGTCGTCGGAGAAATAGTGCAGACCATCAACTTTACCGTACAGATCTAATTTGTTGCCATCTTTGTTATAAATTTCAGCCGCATTTGCTGCGCCTGCTACCAGCAGTGCTGGTACCAGGAGGGACAGTACTTTAACTTTCATGTTATTAACCCTCTGTTATATGCCTTATTATTACCACTGCTTACTGGTTAAACATTCTTAACCAGTCGGCAAGTTCATTTTCCTCAAAATTACAGAATAATCCAACACGAATATGATACGAAAACTTTGAAGGTGTTTCATTTTTCAACAAAGATGTTTCATTTTGTAAATTCGAGGGAACTTTTACAAAGCACAAAGAGCTTGAAAATATAGCACTTATAATCAAAAATAAACAATCACCATTAAAAATCAATGCGTTAACAAAACAATCTTTACAGCACTGAATGACAAAACAAAACCACCTGACATCTCTAAAATAACTCCCGCTATCATCATTAACTTTATTTATTACCGTCATTCAGTTTTGAATGTCTGTTTATCCCTAATTCAACCGGATGCTGAGCATTCGGTTTTTTTTTACCTTTCTTTACGTAAATACCTTTTTTTTTGTGCTACCACATGGAAATAATAACGACTATTAACTAAATTACGCCGAAATCATTTCCGTATGCCCGTCATTACTACAAACTTAATTTCTTGTTTATTCGTGCTATTTCCTGACTGATATCGTCCTTTATTTGTACATCTCCCGCCTGCTTGTACACGTTTAAAGCAAGGTGCACTCCCGATATTCTCGGCGGAAAAAGTCGCTTGTTCTCAGACAGTGACGCTGGAAATTCAGTTATTACCCTTTATACTGCCCTATCCCCTTAAAGCGTGGCCATCACGGGTTAAACATATCAATGAGTCAGTCTGAAACCACCGCCTCAAGTAAGTTCTCTCTTCTTCCCGGGAGCATCACCCGTTTCTTTCTTCTGTTGATCATTGTGCTGTTAGTCACGATGGGGGTTATGGTTCAGAGCGCGGTTAACGCCTGGCTGAAGGATAAAAGCTACCAGATCGTTGATATCACGCATGCCGTGCACAAACGTATTGATACCTGGCGCTATGCGACATGGCAGATTTACGACAATATCGCTGCGGCCCCGGCGACATCTTCAGGGGAAGGCCTGCAGGAGACACGCCTTAAGCAAGATGTCTATTACCTCGAAAAGCCCCAGCGTAAGACGGAGGCCCTCATTTTTGGCTCTCACGACAGCGCAACGCTTGAGATGACACAGCGCATTTCAACCTATCTTGATACCCTCTGGGGCGCTGAGACCGTGCCGTGGTCGATGTACTATTTAAACGGTCAGGACAACAGCATGATCCTGATCTCCACGTTGCCGCTAAAAGATCTCTCGTCCGGCTTTAAAGAAACCACAGTGGGCAGCATTGTCGACTCCCGCCGGGCAGAAATGTTGCAGCAGGCTAACGCCCTTGATGAACGCGAGAGCTTCTCTTCGCTGCGCCGTCTGGCCTGGCAAAATGGGCATTACTTTACCCTGCGTACCACGTTTAACCAGCCAGGACACCTGGCGACCGTGGTGGCCTTCGACTTGCCCATCAACGATTTGATCCCCCCGGATATGCCGCTGGACAGTTTCCGCCTTGATCCAGACAGCAATACACAGAATATGCGCACTACGCCGGACAAAGAGGCTGTAGAGAGTGTATCCATCTCCTTTAACGGCTCGAAGATTGAAATTGCGTCTTCGCTGAACTCAACCGGCATGCGCCTGGTGTGGCAAGTGCCGTTTGGTACATTGCTGCTCGATACGCTGCAAAACATCCTGTTACCGCTGTTACTGAATATCGGTCTTCTGGCGCTGGCGCTGTTTGGCTACAGCACCTTCCGTTTTCAGCCAGGGCGTCAGAGTGACGCCTCTTCAGTTCCGGCAGGAACCAGCAATGAATTACGCGTGTTACGCGCACTGAACGAAGAGATTATTTCCGTGCTGCCGCTTGGGGTGCTCGTGCACGATCAGGAAGCGAACCGTACGGTGATGAGCAATAAAATTGCCGATCACCTGTTGCCACATCTGAACCTGCAGAACATCACCACGATGGCGGATCAGCATCAGGGGGTGATTCAGGCGACCATTAATAATGAACTGTATGAAATCCGCCAGTTCCGCAGCCAGGTGGCTTCCCGCACACAAATTTTCGTTATCCGCGATCAGGACAGGGAAGTGCTGGTGAATAAAAAGCTCAAACAGGCACAAAGGCTGTATGAGAAAAACCAGCAGGGCCGTGCCGCGTTTATGCAAAATATTGGCGATGCTTTCAAGCAACCGCTTAAAACGCTGGCCACACAGGCGGCGGCGTTGAGCACAGCTGAAAGCCATCAGCTTGCCAGCCAGGCCGACTCACTGGTTCGTCTGGTTGACGAAATCCAGCTTGCGAACATGCTGGAGAATGACATCTGGAAAGGCACCCCAACGCTCTTCTCCATCCAGAATCTGATCGATGAAGTGGTTCCGGATGTACTGCCCATCATTAAGCGCAAAGGGCTACAGCTGCTGATCAACAACGCCTTACCGGCGAATGACGAACGTCATGGCGATCGCGAAGCCCTGCGTCGGATCCTGCTGATGCTGATCCAGTACGCGGTAACCACCACCCAGATTGGCAAAATCACCCTGGAAGTCAGCACCGACGAATCTACGGACGACCGCCTGACGTTCCGCATTCTGGACACTGGCGAAGGCGTCACGGTCAGTGAGATCGATAACCTGCACTTCCCGTTCCTGAACGATACCCAGAGCGATCATTATGGCAAAGCCAATGCGCTGACCTTCTGGCTGTGCGATCAGCTGGCGCGTAAGCTTGGTGGCCACCTGAACATCAAGGCGCGCGAATCGCTTGGCACACGCTACTCTCTGCACGTTAAAATGACCGCCAATCCGCAGGAAGAAGATGAAGAACGCCTGCTAGATGACGTGGTGGTGATGGTCGATGTGACCTCAAATGAGATCCGCAATATCGTGGTTCGCCAGTTAGAAAACTGGGGCGCAGCCTGCATCACGCCGGATGAAAGACTCTCAAGTCAAGAATTTGATCTGTTTTTAACTGATAATCCGTCTAATCTTACTGCCTCCGGCTTGCTTTTAAGCGATGATGAGCCAGGCGTGCGAAAAATCGGCCCTGGCCAGATGCGCGTCAACTTTAATATGAGCAATGCGATGCAGGAAGCTGTACTACAACTTATAGAAGAGCAACTGGCGCAGGAAGAGATACCGGAATCCCCGTTAGGCGGTGATGAAAACGCCGAACTGCATGCCAGCGGTTACTATTCACTCTTTGTTGATACAGTACCAGATGATGTTAAGCGGTTGTATACTGAGTCCGCTGCGAATGATTTCGCGGCGCTGGCACAGACAGCACACCGGCTTAAAGGGGTGTTTGCCATGCTTAATCTGGTTCCCGGCAAGCAGTTATGTGAAACGCTGGAACATCTAATTCGTGAGAAAGATGCCTCTGGCATTGAAAAATACATCAGCGACATTGACGCCTACGTCAACAGCTTGCTGTAGCAAGGTAGCCTTATACATGAACAATATGAACGTAATTATTGCCGATGACCATCCGATTGTACTGTTCGGTATTCGCAAATCACTTGAACAGATCGAGTGGGTGAATGTAGTCGGTGAATTTGAAGACTCTACAGCGCTCATCAATAACCTGCCGAAACTTGATGCACACGTTCTCATTACCGATCTCTCCATGCCCGGGGATAAATACGGTGATGGGATCACTCTCATCAAATACATTAAACGCCATTTCCCGGACATCTCGATCATCGTTCTGACCATGAACAACAACCCGGCGATCCTGAGTGCCGTACTGGATCTGGATATTGAAGGGATTGTCCTTAAGCAGGGTGCTCCAACCGATCTGCCAAAAGCACTTGCAGCACTGCAGAAAGGCAAGAAGTTCACCCCTGAAAGCGTTTCACGTCTGCTGGAAAAAATCAGCGCGGGTGGCTACGGTGACAAACGCCTGTCACCAAAAGAGAGCGAAGTGCTGCGCCTGTTCGCTGAAGGTTTCCTGGTCACCGAGATTGCCAAGAAACTGAACCGCAGCATTAAGACTATCAGCAGCCAGAAGAAATCCGCGATGATGAAACTGGGTGTGGACAACGATATTGCCCTGCTGAACTATCTCTCCTCCGTGACGCTGAGTGCAACGGACAAGGATTGATCGTCAGCGAGTGAGCGGCCTGATGCCCTCACCCCGGCCCTCTCCCACAGGGAGAGGGAGAACAAACAAAAAAGGCCCTTATGGGCCTTTTTTATGTCCGCGTTTTTCTTACGCGATCGGCATAAATTGACAGCGTCTGTTTGAGAACGTCCAGCGTAACCGGCTTCGACAGACAACTGTCCATGCCTGATTCCAGACACCGCTGTTTCTCTTCCGCCAGAGCATTTGCCGTCACGCCCACAACGGGCAGCGTCAGCCCAAGCTGACGAATGCGCTGCGTCAGGCGATAACCGTCCATATTCGGCATGTTGACGTCGCTGAGCACAATATCAATATGGTTCTTACTCAGCACATTCAGCGCATCCACGCCGTCATTGGCGGTTTTACACTGGTAACCCAATGAACCAAGCTGGTCGGCCAGCAGACGACGGTTGATAGGATGGTCGTCCACCACCAGAATCATCATATCGTCGTTCGCCGGTGTCAGAGAGTCCGGTGACGGCAAAGCGGCCGTGCCCTCGCCGTCTTCCAACTGCACGCTGTAAATGTGCGCCAGCAAACCTAACAGCTCATGCGGCGTTGCCACACTATGCAACCATTCCCCCGGAACATGCTCAAGCGGAATGCCGATGTGACGACGACAGAAGATCACCGTCCCTCGTCCCTGCCATGTCTGTTTCTGCATGCCATCCGTGATGAGCATATCATCCGCATCCGGCGTCTGACCTTCATAACGGGATACCCCCACACCACTCTGAATGAGCAGTGCCGTCAGGTAATCATTCAGCGATGCGTTATGCACCGCCAGCCAGCAGTGTTTACCGCTCAACCCATCGACCGTTGTTTTAGCCGGATACTGCGCCGAATAGAGCGGAATACGGATGGTGAACTGGCTTCCCATACCTGGCTCAGTATCCACGGAGATATCTCCGTCCATCATGCTGATCAGCTTCTCACAGATCGCCAGACCCAGCCCGGTGCCCTGGAAGTTACGCTGCACACCGGTCCCCACCTGGAAGAACGGATCAAACAGACGAACCACTTCCTTCGCCGGAATACCCACTCCCGTATCCCGCACGCGAATACTCAGGTAGTCCCCTGCCCGACACACGTGCAACACAATACAGCCGACGTCGGTAAATTTGATGGCGTTGCTGAGCAGGTTAGAGATGACTTGTTGCAGGCGCATCGGATCGCCCTGTAGCGTCAGCGGCACATCCGGTTCGATAAAGCAGTAAAGTCCCAGCTGCTTACGCACCACCAGCGGCATATAGTTGGCGCTGATATGGTTCATCACCTCGCGTGGAGAGAACTCACGCGGCTCAATTTTCAGCTGCTCGGACTCAATTTTAGAGAAGTCGAGAATATCGCTGATGATTTTCAGCAGCAGGCTTGAGGAGTTGTTCATCGCCGTCACCAGCCTGTCGACCCCTTTCGGCAGTTCTTTGGTCTGCAGCAGATCGAGGTTACCGATAATCCCGTACAGCGGAGTACGTAATTCGTGGCTGACGGTGGCAAGGAACATGGATTTCGACTGGCTGGCTTGTTCCGCCGCCTGCGCCATATCCTGTAATGACTCCTCCATCTTCACGCGCGCAGAAACATCCACCAGCACGCAAATCGCCACGTTTTCGTTACGATAACGCGAGTGAACAAAGCTAATTTGCAGGTTAGTGTGGGTGCTGGTGAGTACGTCCACAAAGTTAACCTGCTGCCCGCAGATAATCTGCGTCAACCGCTGTCTGTCTTCATGCGTCAGCATGTTCAGGTAGTTATGTGCCAGCTCGTTACTGAGGATGTTCGTGCCGTCCTGCGTGCGCAGGATACAGATCCCCACCGGGGCGGAGGCGACAATTTTACGGTTAAACTGCTCGTGCTCCTCCATTCTCTGGGCGTCATTTTCGGCGGGGATAAAGATCTTCCGCTCGTACATGCGAGCCAGTGTAAACAACACGATACCCACCAGCACATTCAGCAAAATGGCGTTCAGGATCAGAATGCGGATGCGCTCCAGCACCATATCGACAGGCAGCGAATAGACAATACTCAGCGACGATGGCGGTAAGCTTTTCTTCAACACCAGCTCACGGAAGCCCGAGGTGTAGCCAAACCACGAACGCTCCTGCATCCAGTGTGGATCGACTTGCAAACGGTTCTCTGGCCCGGTGAGTGAAATCAGGGGATGACCGTTTTCATCCAGAATAGTCACGCCCATCGGCAGGCTGCCCGGCGTGAAGAAGTTTTCCATGCGGATGGTCTGTTCAATGCCCATCAATGCCTGCAGGCGATTACCCAGATACACCGGCGTCAGGGCATAGAAATACCCGACGCCCATGCGTGGCCCCTGGCTTATCCAGAAGATATTATTACTGCGTTCATCCTGAGGGGCATTACGGTATTTCACTATGCGCTCATGCAGGCTCTTTAGCGCATCATCGCGCTCGACGGGCATATCGCGCAGGCCAAAATCGGCCATGCAGAGGTTTTCACTGCCAATCAGGAAAACGCGGTTCAGGTCATAGGCCGCAGAAAAGTTGTCACGCCAGTAGCGCATAAACCACGCGAGTGATTCCAGCGAGCCGCGCCAGGCATTGCCCATCGCCGAACAATCCGAATCCGGGAACAGCGGCTCGAAATCCGGGACTTCCGTTTTGTCATCACGCCCACGGATGGCAAGGATGCCGTTCTCTGCCGTCAGGCGGTTTTCGGCAATGTACTTCAGTTCCTTCATCACGTCAGACGTTCGCTGAATATAGCGCTGAGCCTGATCGGAGCTTAAGTTGAACTCCTGACGGATCTCCGATTCTTTCTGGTGCAACGCGTTAACGATGTAAAACACCGAGAACAACGCCACCAGCAACCAAAGCAATAGCGCCAGCGCCCGAAACAGATAGCGAGAGACTTTCAGCGTGGTACGAAAGGAGACGAGGTATTTCAAAGGGGCGAGGCTCCGCCGTCGGGGTCAACAAGAATGTGGTTAAGGTAGCGGTAAACGCGCCAGGTCGCAACGTTCACTTATCTGCATCTGCAAAAGAAAAGGGCCGGAATCCGGCCCTTTTTACATCAGGAGACATTACTCGTCAGCGTCATCCGCTGCATCATCGTCAGTGTCCGCTTCCGGCGCGATGTCATCATCACCTTCCGCTACGCTACCGTCGATGGAATCGAGCTCTTCGTCATCCACTGGCTCAGCAACACGTTGCAGACCCACGACGTTTTCATCTTCCGCAGTACGGATGAGAATAACACCCTGGGTGTTACGACCAACCACGCTGATCTCGGAAACGCGCGTACGCACCAGCGTACCGGCATCAGTGATCATCATAATCTGGTCGGTATCATCTACCTGCACCGCGCCCACAACAGAACCGTTGCGCTCGGTAACCTTGATAGAGATAACGCCCTGCGTGCCACGAGACTTGGTCGGGTATTCGCTTTCTGCCGTACGTTTACCGTAGCCATTCTGCGTCACGGTCAGGATGGCACCTTCGCCACGCGGAACGATCAGGGAAACAACTGAGTCTTCACCCGCCAGTTTGATGCCGCGAACGCCGGTCGCAGTACGCCCCATTGCGCGCACTGCGTTCTCTTTAAAGCGCACCACTTTACCGGCGGCAGAGAACAGCATCACTTCATCAGAACCGGAGGTCAGATCCACGCCAATCAGCTCGTCGCCTTCGTTCAGGTTCACCGCGATAATACCGGCAGAACGTGGACGGCTGAACTCGGTCAGCGCAGTTTTCTTCACGGTACCGCTGGCGGTTGCCATAAAGACGTTTACGCCTTCTTCGTACTCGCGTACTGGCAGGATGGCGGTGATACGTTCGTTCGCTTCCAGCGGCAGCAGGTTAACGATTGGACGACCACGCGCGCCACGGCTCGCTTCCGGCAGCTGATAGACTTTCATCCAGTACAGACGACCACGGCTTGAGAAGCAGAGGATCGTGTCATGGGTGTTCGCCACCAGCAGACGGTCAATAAAGTCTTCTTCTTTAATACGTGCCGCAGATTTGCCTTTACCGCCACGACGCTGTGCTTCGTAGTCGGTCAATGGCTGATACTTCACATAGCCCTGGTGAGACAGGGTGACCACCACATCTTCGCGGTTGATCAGATCTTCAATGTTGATATCAGAGCTGTTCGCGGTGATTTCGGTGCGACGCTCATCGCCGAACTGTTCACGTACCAGTTCCAGCTCTTCGCGGATCACTTCCATCAGGCGCTCTGCGCTACCGAGGATATGCAGCAACTCAGCAATCTGCTCCAGCAGTTCTTTGTATTCGTCGAGCAGTTTTTCATGCTCAAGGCCGGTCAGTTTCTGCAGACGCAGATCCAGAATCGCCTGGGCCTGCTGTTCAGTCAGGTAGTACTGACCGTCACGCACGCCGAATTCCGGCTCCAGCCACTCAGGACGCGCAGCGTTATCGCCCGCACGTTCCAGCATCGCCGCCACGTTGCCCAGATCCCACGAACGTGCAATCAGGGCTGCTTTTGCTTCAGCCGGCGTTGGCGCACGGCGAATCAGCTCGATAATTGGGTCGATGTTTGCCAGTGCAACGGCCAGTGCTTCAAGGATATGCGCACGGTCACGCGCTTTGCGCAGTTCGAAGATGGTACGACGGGTCACCACTTCACGGCGGTGACGCACAAACGCGCTCAGGATCTCTTTCAGGTTCATGATCTTCGGCTGACCGTGGTGCAGCGCCACCATGTTGATACCGAAGGAGACCTGAAGCTGAGTCTGGGAGTACAGGTTGTTCAGAACAACTTCACCCACCGCGTCGCGTTTGATTTCAATCACGATGCGCATACCGTCTTTGTCAGACTCGTCACGCAGCGCGCTGATACCTTCAACACGTTTTTCTTTTACCAGCTCGGCGATTTTTTCAATCAGACGCGCCTTGTTCACCTGATACGGGATCTCGTGAACAATGATGGTTTCACGGCCGGTTTTGGCGTCCGCTTCCACTTCGGCGCGGGCACGGATGTATATCTTGCCGCGACCGGTGCGGTACGCTTCTTCAATACCACGACGACCGTTGATGATCGCCGCCGTCGGGAAGTCCGGCCCCGGGATGTGTTCCATCAGCCCTTCAATGCTGATGTCTTCATCGTCGATATAGGCCAGGCAGCCGTTAATCACTTCCGTAATGTTGTGCGGCGGAATGTTGGTTGCCATACCGACGGCGATACCTGACGAACCGTTAACCAACAGGTTCGGGATCTTGGTAGGCATGACATCAGGGATTCGCTCGGTGCCGTCGTAGTTATCGACGAAATCAACGGTCTCTTTTTCCAGGTCGGCCATCAGCTCGTGAGCGATTTTCGACATACGGATTTCCGTATAACGCATCGCCGCCGCGGAGTCGCCATCAACAGAACCAAAGTTACCCTGACCATCTACCAGCATGTAACGCAAGGAGAATGGCTGTGCCATACGGACGATGGTGTCATACACGGCAATATCACCATGCGGGTGATATTTACCGATGACGTCACCCACGACACGGGCAGATTTTTTGTAGGCTTTATTCCAGTCATTGCCCAATACGTTCATGGCGTATAGTACGCGACGGTGTACCGGCTTCAGGCCATCGCGGACGTCCGGCAGCGCACGGCCAACAATGACCGACATCGCATAGTCCAGATAGGAGCTCTTCAGCTCTTCCTCGATGTTAACCGGTGTAATTTCTCTCGCAAGGTCGCTCATCTAACCGCTATCCCTCTACTGTATCCCGGATTCAAAGGTCGCAAATTATAACACAGCCGCGGTGATTGAGGTAAACCAATAAGCTTTATTCACCCGCGCGGGCTGATATACTCCGAAGTCTTGCTAAATAAGGAGTAAAAGCGTCCATGAATGCCGAAAAATCCCCGGTGGCTCACAACGTTGACCATGAAGAGATTGCCAAATTCGAAGCGGTGGCGTCCCGCTGGTGGGATCTCGAAGGTGAGTTTAAACCTCTGCACCGCATTAACCCACTGCGTCTGGGCTATATCGCGGAGCGTTCCGGCGGACTGTTCGGTAAGAAAGTCCTCGACGTTGGCTGCGGCGGCGGCATCCTGGCAGAAAGCATGGCGCGTGAAGGGGCAACCGTCACCGGCCTGGACATGGGGTTTGAACCGCTGCAGGTGGCGCGTCTGCATGCGCTGGAATCCGGCGTCCAGGTGGAATATGTGCAGGAAACCGTTGAAGCACACGCGGCAAAGCACGCACATCAATACGATGTGGTGACCTGCATGGAGATGCTGGAACACGTACCCGACCCGCAGTCCGTGGTCAATGCCTGTGCAAAACTGATTAAGCCTGGCGGTCAGGTCTTCTTCTCTACGATCAACCGTAATGGCAAAGCCTGGCTGATGGCCGTGGTGGGTGCGGAGTATGTGCTGCGCATGGTGCCAAAAGGTACACACGACGTGAAGAAATTCATTAAGCCTGCTGAGTTATTGAGCTGGGTTGACCAGACGTGGCTCAAAGAGCAGCACATGACCGGGCTGCATTACAATCCATTAACGGACAAATTCAAGCTCGCGCCGGGTGTGGATGTTAATTATATGTTGCACACAACAGCCAAAAACGACTAACGTCATCAAATATTCTTATAAAGATTGCGCGACATCATGTTGCGCAATTTTGACCTCTCGTTGAAGAAATCAGCACTCGATCAAATTTTGAATTTTTTTTCTTAATTATTGACATGTCTTCCAGGCCTTACGGTACGAGGACTTAGCCTTTTTTACCCTTTCACAACCTCAATTTAACGTCAAAATCAACCCTTGTGCTGAAAAGAATCCTTACTAGAATACTCACCATATAGCGTTTTTCTTATCGCAAAACCCCTACATGTAGTATTTATCCACAGAGTTAGTCACAAGACGGACCTGTGGATAAACGGGGGGATATTTTTTATTTCACGGACAGGTAAAAACCCACATGAATCAGAGTCTGCTGGTGACAAAGCGCGACGGTACTACCGAGCGTATCAATCTGGACAAAATCCATCGAGTTCTCGACTGGGCAGCAGAAGGACTGAACAACGTATCTATCTCCCAGGTTGAACTGCGTTCCCATATCCAGTTCTACGATGGCATCAAAACGTCTGATATCCATGAAACCATCATCAAGGCTGCGGCGGATCTGATCTCCCGCGAAGCACCGGATTATCAGTACCTCGCTGCACGTCTGGCGATTTTCCACCTGCGTAAAAAAGCCTACGGCCAGTTCGAGCCGCCAAAGCTTTACGCTCACGTGGTGAAAATGGTTGAGCTGGGCAAATACGACACGCATCTGCTGGAAGACTATACGGAAGAAGAGTTCGAGCAGATGAACGGGTTTATCGATCACTGGCGCGACATGAACTTCTCCTACGCGGCGGTGAAGCAGCTCGAAGGTAAATACCTGGTTCAGAACCGTGTGACCGGCGAAATCTACGAGAGCGCTCAGTTCCTCTATATTCTGGTAGCCGCCTGCCTGTTCTCAAACTACCCGCGTGACACCCGTCTGGAATACGTGAAGCGTTTCTACGATGCGGTTTCCACGTTCAAAATTTCTCTGCCAACGCCAATTATGTCTGGCGTGCGTACCCCTACCCGTCAGTTCAGCTCCTGCGTACTGATCGAGTGTGGTGACAGCCTGGATTCCATCAATGCCACGTCCAGCGCGATTGTGAAATACGTCTCCCAGCGTGCCGGTATCGGCATCAACGCGGGCCGTATCCGTGCGCTGGGCAGCCCAATTCGCGGCGGTGAAGCGTTCCACACCGGCTGTATCCCGTTCTACAAGCACTTCCAGACAGCGGTGAAATCCTGCTCTCAGGGCGGCGTGCGTGGCGGTGCTGCGACCCTGTTCTACCCAATGTGGCACCTGGAAGTCGAAAGCCTGCTGGTACTGAAAAACAACCGTGGCGTTGAAGGCAACCGCGTGCGTCACATGGACTACGGTGTGCAGATCAACAAGCTGATGTACACCCGTCTGCTGAAAGGTGAAGAGATCACTCTGTTCAGTCCGTCCGACGTCCCGGGTCTGTACGATGCGTTCTTCGCCGATCAGGACGAATTCGAGCGCCTGTACACCCAATACGAAAAAGACGACAGCATCCGCAAGCAGCGCGTGAAAGCGGTGGAACTGTTCTCCCTGATGATGCAGGAACGTGCTTCTACTGGCCGTATCTACATCCAGAACGTTGACCACTGCAACACCCACAGCCCGTTCGATCCAGTGGTTGCGCCAGTGCGCCAGTCTAACCTGTGTCTGGAAATTGCCCTGCCGACCAAACCGCTGGAAGACGTGAACGACCAGAACGGTGAAATCGCCCTGTGTACACTGTCTGCGTTCAACCTGGGTGCGATTAAGAGCCTGGACGAGCTGGAAGAGCTGGCCGTGCTGGCCGTTCGCGCGCTTGATGCCCTGCTGGACTACCAGGATTACCCAATCCCGGCGGCAAAACGCGGTGCAATGGGCCGTCGTACCCTGGGTATTGGCGTGATCAACTTTGCGTACTGGCTGGCGAAACACGGTAAGCGTTACTCCGACGGCAGCGCGAACAACCTGACCCATGAAACGTTTGAAGCTATTCAGTATTACCTGCTGAAAGCCTCCAACGAGCTGGCAAAAGAGCAAGGCGCGTGCCCGTGGTTCAACGAAACCACCTATGCGAAAGGCATTCTGCCGATCGATACCTATAAAAAAGACCTGGATGCGATTGCTAACGAGCCGCTGCACCTGGACTGGGAAGCCCTGCGTGAGTCCATCAAGACGCACGGCCTGCGTAACTCCACGCTCTCTGCCCTGATGCCGTCTGAGACCTCTTCACAGATCTCTAACGCCACCAACGGTATCGAGCCACCGCGCGGCCACGTCAGCATCAAAGCGTCGAAAGACGGTATCCTGCGTCAGGTGGTGCCAGACTACGAGTTGCTGAAAGACAACTACGAGCTGCTGTGGGAAATGCCGAACAACGACGGTTACCTGCAGCTGGTGGGTATCATGCAGAAGTTTATCGACCAGTCGATCTCTGCCAATACCAACTATGACCCGACGCGCTTCCCGTCAGGCAAGGTTCCGATGCAACAACTGCTGAAAGACCTGCTCACCGCCTATAAATTTGGCGTGAAAACGCTGTACTATCACAACACCCGTGATGGTGCGGAAGACGCGCAGGACGACCTGGCACCTTCTATCCAGGACGATGGCTGCGAAAGTGGCGCATGTAAGATCTAATGAAGGGCGGGGATATCCCCGCCTTTATTTCGTAAGACAGGACCCCAATTCATGGCATACACCACCTTTTCACAGACGAAAAACGACCAGCTCAAAGAGCCGATGTTCTTCGGCCAGCCGGTCAACGTGGCACG
Organism: Enterobacter cloacae; assembly: GCA_014169315.1. Taxonomy (NCBI): domain Bacteria; kingdom Pseudomonadati; phylum Pseudomonadota; class Gammaproteobacteria; order Enterobacterales; family Enterobacteriaceae; genus Enterobacter; species Enterobacter cloacae. The sequence goes on from AP022133.1 coordinate 3,095,186, forward strand.
CTACGATCAGCAAAAGTATGACATTTTCGAAAAGCTGATTGAAAAGCAACTCTCCTTCTTCTGGCGTCCGGAAGAAGTTGACGTTTCCCGCGATCGTATTGATTTCCAGGCGCTGCCGGATCACGAAAAGCATATCTTCATCAGCAACCTGAAGTATCAGACGCTGCTGGACTCCATTCAGGGACGTAGTCCGAACGTAGCGCTGCTGCCGCTGATCTCCATTCCTGAACTGGAAACCTGGGTGGAAACCTGGGCGTTTTCTGAGACGATCCACTCCCGTTCTTACACCCATATCATCCGCAACATCGTGAACGATCCGGCGGTGGTGTTTGACGATATCGTCACTAACGAGCAGATCCAGAAGCGTGCGGAAGGTATTGCGCACTACTACGACACACTTATCGAGATGACCAGCTACTGGCATCTGCTGGGTGAAGGTACCCACAATGTGAACGGTAAAACCGTCACCGTGAACCTGCGTGCGCTGAAAAAACAGCTGTATCTCTGCCTGATGAGCGTGAACGCGCTGGAAGCGATTCGCTTCTACGTCAGCTTCGCCTGCTCCTTCGCGTTTGCCGAACGCAAGCTGATGGAAGGCAATGCCAAGATCATTCGCCTGATTGCCCGTGACGAAGCCCTGCACCTGACCGGAACTCAGCACATGCTGAACCTGCTGCGCAGTGGCACCGACGACCCGGAAATGGCGGAAATCGCCGAAGAGTGCAAACAGGAGTGCTACGACCTGTTCGTGCTGGCCGCGCAGCAAGAGAAAGAGTGGGCAGACTACCTGTTCCGCGACGGTTCAATGATTGGTCTGAACAAAGACATCCTGTGCCAGTATGTTGAGTACATCACCAACATCCGTATGCAGGCCGTCGGTCTTGACCTGCCATTCCAGACGCGTTCTAACCCAATCCCGTGGATCAACACCTGGCTGGTGTCCGATAACGTGCAGGTTGCACCGCAGGAAGTGGAAGTGAGTTCTTACCTGGTGGGTCAGATTGACGCGGAAGTGGATACTGACGACCTGAGTAACTTCCAGCTCTGATGACACGCGTAACGCTCAGTCTTTCCGGTACAGAAGTGCTGTGCCGGGAAGAGCACCCTTCTCTGCTGGTGGCGCTTGAAGCCCATCAGGTTGAGGTAGAGTACCAGTGTCGTGCCGGGTATTGCGGCTCCTGTCGCTGCCGTCTGGTTGCAGGCCAGGTGGACTGGCTGACTGAACCACTGGCCTTTATCAACGAAGGGGAAATTTTGCCCTGCTGCTGCCGGGCAAAAGGGGATATTGAGATCGAGATGTGATTGTGTCGGGTGGCGCTTCACTTACCCGACCTACAAAACCGCAGTTCGTAGGCCGGGTCAGGCGCAGTCGCCACCCGGCAACTTCAGCGCTTATCCTTCAGAAAGCTCACCGCTTTATCCGGGAAATCCGTAAACAACCCGTCCACACCTGCCTGGTTATACAACACGTCATAAAGCTGATCCACGTTTGTCGCATAGTCCGGCAGCTTATCGGCACGCACCGTATACGGATGCACCTGCATCTTGCTGGCATGCGCCTCTTTCACCATTGCCGTCAGCTTCACGTGACCCGGTGTTGAACCTTCCGCCACCAGCATATGGTAGTCCGGGCCGATACCATCCGCGTACTGCGCAATCTGCTTCATCGCGCCTGGCGTAAACATCCAGTCGTAATTGTAATTCACCCACTTCCCGTCCGGCTGCTTCTCCTGGGTTTCATTCCAGTCGGTGTACGCAATCAACTGCACCAGATTGAGGTTCATCCCCATCTTCGGCTCCAGCTCGGTTTTGATGCGCTTCAGTTCAGCGGTATCAAAACACTGCAGGTAGACCTTGTCCTTCTTGCTGGTGTAGCCATACTGCTTCAGCACTGCCAGCGTTTTCGCGGCAATATCTTTGCCTTCCTGGTGATGGAACCACGGCGCTTTGATTTCCGGGTAGATACCGATATTTTTGCCCGTTGAGTGGTTCAGTCCCTGAACGAACTCAATCTCCTCTTCGAAGGTATGGATGCGGAAATCAGACTTGCCCATCGGGAAACGTCCCGGATAGACCTGCACCTTCTTACCGTCTTTAATCTCGAAGCCTTCGGTAAACTTCAGCGAGCGGATTTCCGCCAGTGTGAAATCAATCGCATAGTAGCGGCCATCTTTACGGGCGCGATCCGGAAAACGTTCGGCCACGTCCGTCACGCGGTCAAGGTAGTGGTCATGCAGAACGACCAGCTGGTCATCCCTGGTCATCACCAGATCCTGCTCCAGATAATCAGCGCCCTGCGCGTAGGCCATCGCTTTTGCCGGCAGGGTATGCTCCGGCAGATAACCGCTCGCACCACGGTGAGCGATCACAATTTTATCGGCTGCCAGCGCAGAGCCCGTCATCAAACCTGCCAGCAGCAGGCCGGTAGCCAGGTGGGTCAATTTCATCATAATTCTCCTTATTGACGACGCGCCTGCACGTCGGCGTGGTGACGTCTTTCCCCAATCATCACGACAACCAGCAGCAGTACCGCCAGCACGCTACCGCCAATCATCACCATAAAGCCGCCGTCCCAGCCGAAGAAGTCAACGGTATAGCCCACGATGGCGCTTGCCGCGACCGAGCCGCCCAGGTAACCGAACAGGCCGGTAAAACCTGCCGCCGTGCCAGCCGCTTTTTTCGGAGCCAGCTCCAGCGCGTGCAGACCAATCAGCATAACCGGGCCGTAAATCAGGAAGCCGATGACAATCATACAGGCCATGTCCACGCCCGGGTTACCCGCCGGGTTGAGCCAGTAAACTACGGTGGCAATGGTCACCAGGGTCATAAAGAAGACGCCCGTCGCACCGCGGTTGCCTTTGAAGACTTTGTCCGACATCCAGCCGCAGATCAGCGTGCCCGGAATACCGGCATATTCATACAGGAAATAGGCCCAGGAGGATTTATCCAGCGCGAAGTGTTTCACTTCTTTCAGGTAGGTCGGCGACCAGTCGAGGATGCCGTAACGCAGCAGGTAAACGAACACGTTAGCCACTGCGATGTACCACAGCAGTTTGTTTGGCAGCACGTACTTCATGAAGATCTGTTTTGCCGTCAGCTCTTCTTCATTTTGTTCGCTGTAATCATCCGGGTAGTCGTTTTTGTACTCTTCAATCGGCGGCAGGCCACAGGACTGCGGCGTGTCACGCATCATCGCAAAGGCAAAAATCGCCACCACGACCGCGCCAAAGGCTGGCATATAGAGTGCGGCTTTCCAGTCGTTAAACCAGGCCATCCCCAGCAGGAACAGCAGTGGCGGAATGCCCCCGCCCACGTTATGGGCACAGTTCCACACGGACACCACGCCGCCACGCTCTTTCTGCGACCACCAGTGCACCATCGTACGCCCGCAGGGTGGCCATCCCATTCCCTGGAACCAGCCGCATAAGAACAACAGCACGAACATAATGGCGATGCTGGAGGTCGCCCACGGCACAAAGCCCATAAACAGCATCACCGCTGCCGCCAGAATCAGACCGGCTGGCAGGAACACGCGCGGATTCGAGCGATCCGACACAGAGCCCATGATGAATTTAGAAAAACCGTACGCGATAGAGATCCCCGACAGCGCGAACCCCAGATCGCCACGTGAAAAGCCCTGCTCCACCAGATACGGCATGGCAAGCGTAAAGTTTTTGCGTACGAGGTAATACGCCGCATAGCCGAAGAAAATCCCGAGAAAGATTTGCCAACGCAGACGGCGGTAAAGCGGATCTATTTCTGCCTCTGGCAGACGCGCCTGATGCGGCGCAGGTTTGAAGATACTGAGCATGACAGCCTCCGTGGCCTATGTATTGAATTTTCGGGGGTTTAACTGCCCCACGACTCCAGAGAGGCGGCGATGTTAAGAAATCACAGTGATTGTTACTGTGAATCAACGCACAGATTGTTACAGAAATATGACAATACGCGCAAAAAAGCGCATGAAATCACGTTTCACTTTCGAATTGCGCTCGATTATGTTCGAAATCAAACAAACCACAGTTTTGATGTGGCTAAATGGTAAAAAAACGAACACGAGGGAAGACAATGACAATTCACGATCCTCGCTACAGCGATGTGATTATCATTGGTGGTGGTGCGACCGGTGCCGGGATCGCGCGTGATTGCGCACTGCGCGGGTTAAGCGTTACGCTTCTGGAACGTCATGATATTGCGACGGGTGCAACCGGACGCAATCATGGCCTGCTGCACAGCGGCGCACGCTATGCCATCACCGATGGCGAATCCGCACGCGAGTGCATTGCCGAAAACCAAATCCTCCGACGCATCGCCCGCCACTGCATCGAGCCGACCGACGGTCTGTTCATCACGCTTCCCGAAGACGACCTGGCATTTCAGTCGACGTTTATAACCGCGTGCCGCGCGGCGGGTATTCAGGCTGAAGCTATCGACCCTACCCTCGCGCGTCGTATCGAGCCTTCCGTTAATCCGATGCTGACCGGTGCAGTTAAAGTCCCTGACGGTACCGTTGATCCCTTTCGCCTGACCGCCGCCAATATGCTGGATGCCCGCGAGCACGGGGCGCGTATTCTGACCGGACACCAGGTAACGGGACTGATCCGCCAGGGAAATACCGTCCGTGGTGTACGCGTTTTCGACACGCAATATCAGGAACACAGCGAGTTGTATGCCAGCGTGGTCGTCAATGCCGCGGGGATCTGGGGGCAGCACATTGCGGAATACGCGGAACTGTCCATCCGCATGTTCCCGGCCAAGGGTTCACTGCTGATCCTCGATCACCGTATTAATAACCATGTGATCAACCGCTGCCGTAAACCCTCCGACGCCGATATTCTGGTGCCCGGCGACACCATTTCGCTCATCGGCACCACCTCAACTCACGTCGACTACAGCGAGATCGACGACAACCGGGTAACGGCTGAAGAGGTTGACATTCTGCTTCGTGAAGGGGAAAAACTGGCTCCCGTGATGGCCCAGACCCGCATTCTTCGCGCTTACGCGGGCGTGCGCCCGCTGGTGGCCAGCGATAACGACCCAAGCGGACGCAACGTCAGCCGCGGTATCGTGCTGCTCGATCACGCACAACGTGATGGCATGGACGGTTTTATCACCATTACGGGCGGCAAGCTGATGACCTATCGCCTGATGGCGCAATGGGCCACCGATGCCGTCTGCCGCAAACTTGGCAACACCGGGCCCTGCGTAACGGCGGAGCAACCGTTGCCCGGTTCGCGCCAGACGACCGAAACCACGTTGCAAAAGATCATCTCTCTGCCCGCCCCCCTGCGCGGCTCGGCCATCTATCGCCACGGCGACAGAACGCCGCAGTGGCTGGGTGAAGGGCGTCTTAGCCGCAGCCTGGTGTGCGAGTGTGAAGCCGTTACCGCCGGTGAAGTGCAATATGCCGTGGAGAACCTGACTGTCAATAATCTGCTCGATTTACGTCGCCGCACGCGCGTCGGAATGGGGACCTGTCAGGGCGAACTGTGTGCCTGCCGCGCCGCCGGGCTGCTGCAACGTTTTCACGTCACCACCGCCACCCAGTCGCTTGCACAACTCAGCGATTTTTTAAACGAGCGCTGGAAAGGTATTCAGCCTGTCGCCTGGGGTGATGCCCTGCGCGAAAGCGAGTTTACCCGCTGGGTCTATCAGGGACTTTGCGGTCTTGAGAAGGAACAACACGATGAAATTTGATACCACGATCGTCGGCGGCGGACTGGCGGGTTTACTCTGTGGCATCAGGCTCACGAAACAGGGGCTGCGCTGCGCCATTATCACCCGGGGTCAGAGCGCCCTGCATTTCTCGTCTGGCTCTCTGGATCTGCTGGATGCCGCATACCACGACACGCTGCCGCCAGAACATCCCTATAGCCTGACTGGCATGCACAATATTCCCCACTTCGCCCATGAAGCGGAACGGCTTCTGGCGGAGTGTGGCGCGCGGTTACAGGGCAATGCCCGGCAAAATCATCAGCGCGTCACACCGCTTGGTACCCTGCGATCCGCCTGGCTCAGTCCGGAAGAGGTTCCCGTCGCGCCCGTCAGCGCAGCGCGCGTGCTGGTGGTTGGGATCAGCGGTTTTCTTGATTTCCAGCCCCATCTCGCGGCGGCATCGCTCTGCCAACAAGGCGTTAATGCAGAGACAGCGGAGATAGACCTTCCTGAGCTTGATGTCCTGCGCGACAACCCAAGCGAGTTTCGGGCGGTGAATATCGCCCGGCTGCTGGATAATGAGGACAAATGGCCACTGCTGTATGACGCGCTCAGGCCGCTCGGTGAAAAATGTGACGCGCTGTTTATGCCTGCCTGCTTTGGTCTGACGGACAACCGCCTCTGGCGCTGGCTGTCGGATCGCCTGCCCTGCACTCTCGGCTTACTGCCAACGCTTCCCCCTTCCGTACCCGGCATTCGCCTGCATAACCAGCTTCAGCGCCAGTTTATTGCTCAGGGCGGCGTGTGGATGGCGGGTGACGAAGTGAAAAAAATCACCCTCACGGAGGATGCGGTGAGCGAAATCTGGACGCGCAACCACGGTGATATCCCCCTTCGCACACGATTTGCAGTGCTGGCCAGCGGCAGCTTCTTCAGTAACGGGTTACTGAGCAGCCGCGAGGGCATCCGGGAGGCCATTCTGGGACTGGATGTGCGGCAAAGCCCCTCCCGTGCAGACTGGTATCAGAGTGATTTCTTTGCCCCACAGCCCTGGCAACAGTTTGGGGTCATCGTCGATGAACATCTGCATCCGCAGCTCGCAGGCACCCCCATCAATAATCTCTATGCCATCGGCTCGATTCTGGGGGGTTACGATCCCATCACTCAGGGCTGTGGCGGCGGTGTCTGCGCCGTGACGGCACTCTATGTTGCCGGACAAATCTGCCAACGCGTGGAGGCGGAACAATGAACGATACCCGTTTTGAAAGCTGCATTAAATGCACGGTCTGTACGACGGTCTGTCCGGTCAGCGGCGTGAACCCGAATTATCCTGGCCCGAAACAGGCCGGACCGGACGGGGAACGTCTGCGCCTGAAGGACGGCGCGCTGTATGATGAAGCGCTGAAATACTGCATCAACTGCAAACGCTGTGAAGTTGCGTGCCCGTCGGATGTCAAAATCGGCGATATCATCCAGCGCGCCCGCGCGCGTTATAGCAGCCAAAAACCGACGCTGCGCGATGCCATTCTTAGCCATACCGACCTGATGGGCACGGTGTCGACACCTTTCGCCCCATTGGTGAATGCCGCCACATCGCTGAAACCGGTGCGCCAGTTGCTTGATGCGACGCTTAAGATAGACCATCACCGCAGCCTGCCAAAATATTCTCACGGTACCTTCCGTCGCTGGTACAAGTCCGTGGCGACAGAACAGGCGCAGTTTACCGATCAGGTTGCCTTCTTCCACGGCTGCTACGTGAACTACAACCATCCGCAGCTGGGTAAAGACCTGCTGAAAGTGCTGAACGCAATGGGAACAGGCGTGCAGTTGCTTAACAAGGAGAAGTGCTGCGGTGTTCCGCTGATTGCCAACGGTTTTACCGACAAGGCACGCAAACAGGCCAAAAGCAACGTCACATCCCTGCGTGAGGCGATTGTCGACAAAGGTATTCCGGTACTGGCGACCTCCTCAACCTGTACCTTCACGCTACGCGATGAGTACCCACATCTGCTGGATGTGGATAACAGCGGCCTGCGGGAACACATTGAGCTGGCGACACGCTTCCTGTGGCGCAAACTGGACAGCGGACAAACGTTACCGCTCAGGAAATTACCGCTGAAAGTGGTGTATCACACACCGTGTCATATGGAAAAGATGGGCTGGGCGCTCTATACGCTGGAGCTGCTGAGGATGATCCCGGGGCTTGAACTGACGGTGCTGGATTCGCGCTGTTGCGGAATTGCAGGAACCTACGGCTTTAAGCGTGAAAACTACGAAACCTCTCAGGCCATTGGCGCACCCTTGTTCCACCAGATTGAAGAGAGTGGAGCCGACCTGGTGGTGACAGACTGTGAAACCTGCAAGTGGCAGATAGAGATGTCCACCAGCAAGCGCTGCGAACACCCTATCACCCTACTGGCAAAAGCGCTGGGCTAAGTGGTGCCGGGGGAATATGCCCCGGCAACACCGCTTATTCGACAAACAATGACTCAACGATGTTAATCCAGCCGTGATCGCTGGCGACCTCTTTGCCGTTCAGCCAGCGGCGCAGCATGTTCAGCGCCATCATGGCACATACCTCCTGACGCACCACCAGACTGTGGCGGGTGATCCCCATTTTCACCCGCAGTGCATGCGTGCCTTCCGGCGTCGCCAGGGCGAAATTAAGGTGCTCATCATCGACACCGCCCACGGCCAGCGCCAGCCCAGCGAAATGGTTCACCCTGCGCTCAGACGCCCAGCGAGCCGTCTGTGCCAGCGTCTCTTGCTGGAACGGTACAACTTCGCTGGCCAGCAACGGCGCACTGGCACGCGAAAGCTGCAGCGCCAACAGCCCTGCGGTGAACTGCTCACTTAAGGTCACGCTCAGCTGGCGGGATTGCAGATGGCGGGCAATCTGTGCAGGCAACCCTTCCGTCCCTTCAAAGATCAGACTCTCACCCGCCACGCGTTGCACCTCTGGCCATAGCGCCAGCATAGCGGCCTTCTGCGTTGCCGGGCCTGTCAGCTTCAGCTCGATGATTGGCATGGAGGAGCGATACCCCATCGATACGTCCGGCGGCAGCGGCAGGTGGTCAAGACTTTGGGCCAGATCGCTTTCAGAGCGGCCAAAGGTGGTCAGACGCAGGCACAGCGGTGGCTCCGGCAGGGTAAAACGTTCGCGCAGACGCGGCAGAATTTGCTGCTCGACCATCACTTTAAATTCAGACGGCACGCCCGGCGTGAAGAACATCAGACAGCGATTCAGCTTAACGGCAAAACCGCAGGCGGTACCGACGGGGTTGTCGATAAGTTCCGCACTGGCCGGAATTTCAGCCTGTTTGCGGTTGCTGGGGGCCATGACGCGCCCACGCTCCGAAAAGAAACGCGCCATCTGCGCCAGCCACGCTTCATGCAGCACCAGCTCTTCGCCTTTGGCCGTCGCGGCAGCCAGCGCGCTGAGATCGTCGCTGGTGGGGCCAAGTCCGCCGTTCACAATCAGCACGTCAGCGTGCTCACTGCGTTCGCGCAGAATATTCACCAGCGAATCAAGATTGTCGCCCACTGTGTTGCGACGCGTTAACGGTAATCCCTGCTCAAAGAATAAATCGGCAAGCCAGGCGGCATTGGTATCAATAATTTGCCCATGCAGCACTTCGTCGCCGGTGGATAACATTTCCACGTTTATCATTGTGTTCTCCCACTTCTATGGTCAAAACACTATAGCGCAATTGATTGCGGGAAGAAGAGAGAAACTGGCGCGACAGAACGCCGCGCCGGAGTGGTTAGAAACCTGCGCTCACACCCACATACGGGCCATCTGCCAGCGCATTGTCACGGTTACCGTCTTTACCCGCCAGGTTCAGATAGCGGTAGCCTGCTTCAATGGTGATTGGACGCATGATAGTCCAGCGCGCACCGGCGTTGGCTTCTTCATAGCTTTCAATGCCGCTGGAGAGTGAATCCGGAGAATAGTAATACTCGCCAAACAGACCGAAGCTGTCGCCGATTTTCCACTGCAGGCCGCCACCGACTGCCGCCGCGTAACCTTCGTCGCCGTCATTCGGATTGGTGTAAACGCCTTTACCGCCCACGGTTGCCAGGAATGGGCCAAGAGGAATGTTCAGACCGAGACCGAGGCTGGCTGCATCGCCGTCGTCATCGTTATGCGTCCAGCCGCCGCTCATCGCCAGACCGGAGGTTTCTGTGCCCATGCCAAAGCCCAGGTGGGTGTAATCCTGACCAGCCGAGCCGTTGATGCTAATGGCGTTAGCCGCCGCAGAAACAAACATCAGGCCGCTGAGGCCCAGTAATGCCACTTTTTTCATTGTCGTGATCCCACACAAATTATTTAGAGATGTCCCAAAAACCGCGAGATTTTAACCTGAGTCAGCCCGGGATCAATGTACTCTGCGTGCGTCAGACAATTAGATTGTAACGATATGATACTTTCCGGTTTTTACATCAGCAGTAAAAACCGCATTTTCACACTCAGTCCCCCCAGGGTTTCACTGCGCGTAAGCTGAAGGTGGCTCCTGTGCAGCCGGGCAATATCACCGGCCAGCGCCAGCCCAATCCCCGACCCGGCCACCTCTCCGACGTTGTCCAGCCGGTGAAATGGCTGCATCGCCTGGTGCATCAGATGTTCATCAATCCCCGGGCCACTGTCTTCCACGCGCAGTTCCACCGCTCCGTTATCTGCACGCAGGTAAACCGTCACAATCCCCTGTTCCGGGGTGTATTTGATGGCATTCTCCAGCAGGTTGGCACAAAGTTCCCCCAGTAGCACCTCATCGCCATCTATCATGACCGGCTGTTGAACACCCTCATACCCGAGATCAATTGCCTTACTCCGCGCCTGCGCCAGCCTGGAGAAGCAACAATGCTGTACCACCTGAACCAGATCGACAGGCGCAAACTGGCGCTCCCCCTGCTCTTTACACTTCACCGCAGAGAGCTGAAGCAAACGCTCAGTCAGCAGAATGGTGTTATCCAGCGTAACGTTCATCGCCCGCAAACTCTCCTGCCACAACGCCGGATCGTCACGCGTCAGGGCAACCGAAACCTGCGTTTTGAGCACCGCCAGTGGAGTTTTGAGCTGATGAGAGGCATCGGCGTTAAAGCGTTCCTGCCGTGAAAGCACCCCGCGCAGTCTGTCGATATAACGGTTAAACGCGACAATCAGCAGACGCGTTTCTGACCAGGGCAACAGCTCCGGCAGTGGCGCAAGCAGACCAGGTTCACGCCGTACCATCAATGTTGAAAGCTGACGCATCGGACGCAGTACGCGACGCAACAGCCACGCGGTAAGGACGAGCGTCAGGAGCACCAACAGACCCTGAGTGACCCAGGACGAAAAGAGCAACTGGCTGGCAAGATAGCGACGGGACTGGAGCGTTTCGGCGATGTAGATCTCTGCCATCCCCATGATATTGCCCTCATTGACAGGCTGAAGCAGCCGGGCGACGCGGATGGCCTGCCCACGATACTCCGTGTGATAAAACCATGCCAGCGCCGGATAAAGCGTCGTGCGTGATGTTGCGGGCGGCATCTTCGGCAAATCGTCATAACCGGAGATCACCCGCCCGTCAGGGTCGACCACTTTGTAGTAAAGCCGGTCATTCATATTGAGTTCAAAACTGTCGAGCACCACCCAGGGAACGTTGACCTCCAGCCTGCCGTTATGCACCACCAGCCGCTCTGATACCGTGCGGGCAGAGGATAACAGCGTTCGATCGTAAGCCTGAGTAGCCGCCTGTAGTGCGCTGACGTAGCTGTTAAAGGCCGAGAGTCCCCACAGCAACAGCAGTGGCAACCCCAGAAAGAGCAGCAATTGCAGGTAAAGCGACTGCGGTTTAACCCACTTCATCGCCACACTCCAGAACGTAACCCAGCCCTCTCAGCGTGATTATCCGTACCCCACTGCTGCTCAGTTTTTTACGCAAGCGATGAATATAGAGATCAATACTCTCCGGGCTCACGTCGTCGCTCAGGCTGAACACCTGATCAAAAAGCTGTTGGCGGGAGACGGGCCGTGTTCGGCGGTACATTAATACTTTTAGTAAAGAGAGCTCGCGCGGCGTCAGCGAGAGCGGCTCATCGCGCAGCAGAAAGAAACCGTCGTCATCGTACTCCAGCTCTCCCAGACGCTGGCGCTCCAGGGTTCGGCCTTCACTTCTGCGCAGCAGCGCACGCAGGCGCGCGTCAAGCTCCTCCAGTTCGAAAGGTTTCGGCAAATAGTCATCCGCCCCGGCATTGAGTCCTTTCACCCTGTCCGCCACGTTGCTACGGGCGGTCAGGAACAGCACCGGCAGCGTTTGTCCGCGCTTTCGCAGACGTTGCACCACCTCCAGACCGTCAAAACCAGGCATCCCGATATCGAGGATAGCCACCGCATAGCGTTCCCCCTGCAGGAGATGGTCAGCCGCACGCCCGTCGCTCACACAGTCCACGGCAAAGCCTCCCTGTACCAGCGCCTTCTCCAGCCAGTGAGCCAGCTCGTGATTATCTTCTGCCAGTAAGAGACGCATATCACATCCTGTAAAGTTCGTGTCGCATTGAAAGGGAAATGAAAGGTTAATGTTTTAACAATCACGCAACGGAATCGCCACAAGGCGGTTCACATAATCAGAAAAAACACCCGTACCCGTCATCCTGCGTGAGGATAAACGATGAAAAAACAATTACTTTCGGCCTTTGCTGCAAGCGTATTCATGATGAGTGCCTCTGTCGTCCAGGCGCAGGATGCGCCGTCCCGTACCGAGTGTATCGCTCCGGCCAAACCCGGCGGCGGTTTCGATCTCACCTGCAAACTCATCCAGGTTAGCCTGCTGGAGACTGGCGCTATCAAAAAGCCGATGCGCGTAACGTATATGCCTGGCGGCGTGGGGGCAGTGGCCTATAACGCCATCGTGGCGCAACGCCCGGCTGAAGCGGGCACTGTGGTTGCCTTTTCCGGTGGTTCACTGCTGAACCTGTCGCAGGGTAAATTTGGCCGCTATGGCGTCGATGACGTGCGCTGGCTGTCTACCGTCGGCACGGATTACGGCATGATTGCCGTGCGGGCAGACTCCCCGTGGAAATCGCTGAAAGACTTGCTGACCGCGATGGAAAAAGATCCCAACAGCGTGGTGATTGGCGCAGGGGCGTCTATTGGCAGCCAGGACTGGATGAAAGCGGCACTGCTGGCGCAACAGGCAAAGGTCGACCCACACAAGATGCGCTACGTCGCATTTGAAGGCGGCGGTGAACCGGTCACGGCGCTGATGGGCAACCACGTGCAGGCGGTATCCGGCGATCTCAGTGAAATGGTGCCTTACCTGAGCGGAGATAAAATTCGCGTGCTGGCGGTCTTCTCCGACAACCGTCTGCCCGGTCAGCTGGCAAACGTCCCTACCGCAAAAGAGCAGGGCTATGACCTGGTCTGGCCGATTATCCGTGGCTTCTTTGTCGGGCCAAACGTCACCGACGCTGAATACCAGTGGTGGGTGGACGAGTTTAACAAGCTCCAGCAAACCGAGGAGTTCAAAAAACAGCGCGATTTGCGCGGGCTGTTTGAGTTCAACCTGAACGGCAAACAGCTGGATGAGTATGTCAAAAAGCAGGTGAATGACTACCGCGAGCAGGCGAAAGCCTTTGGTCTGGCGAAATAACCGGAGGCGCTATGAGCGATCGTATTTTTGCCGGGATATGGCTGCTGCTCTGCACTGGCGGGTTATTCGTTGCCTGGCAAATCCACAGCGAATACAGCTATGAACCCGTGGGGCCACGCCCCTTTCCGATGGGCATTGTCGGCCTGATGCTGCTCTGCTCGGTGGCCCTGTTACTGCGCCATCCTGATACCGTGGACTGGCCGCCACGCCGTACTCTGCAACGCCTGCTGGTCATGGTGGTTGTGCTGCTGATGTACGCGTGGGGGTTTGAGTGGCTCGGCTTCCCGATTGCCACCGCCATTCTGACGATGGTGATCGGCATGTTGTTTAACGCCACGCTGCCTGCGGCGGGAATTTCGGGGGCGATGCTGGGCATTTTACTGTGGTACGCCTTCGACCGCCTGCTGGACGTGACGTTACCCCTTGGGGCATGGTTTAACTAACGGAGCTCGCTATGGATACCTGGATTTATCTCTCTCAGGGGTTCGCTGTGGCGATGACCCCGGAAAACCTGGTGATTGCCCTGATCGGCTGCTTTGTCGGAACGATTGTGGGCCTGTTGCCTGGCCTGGGGCCAATTAACGGCGTCGCGATCCTGCTGCCGCTGGCGTTTGCCCTGCACCTGCCTGCGGAATCCGCACTGATCCTGCTGGCAACGGTCTACATCGGCTGCGAATACGGTGGCCGCATCTCGTCGATCCTGCTGAACGTGCCAGGCGATGCAGCGGCCATTATGACCGCGCTGGACGGTTACCCGATGGCGCAACAGGGACGCGGCGGCGTGGCGCTCTCTATTTCTGCCGTCAGCTCGTTCTTCGGGTCGCTTATTGCCATTGGCGGCATCATTCTGTTCGCCCCTGCGCTGGCCCAGTGGTCACTGGCGTTTGGCCCTGCAGAATATTTTGCACTGATGGTGTTCGCTATTGCCTGTCTCGGCAGCATGATGGCGCAAAACCCGCTGAAATCGTTTTTATCTGCGCTGATTGGCTTAGGGTTAGCCACCGTCGGAGTGGATGCCAACACCGGGGTTTATCGTTTTACCTTCGACAGCGTTCACCTGTCCGATGGCGTGCAGTTTATCGTTGTCGTGATTGGTTTGTTCTCGGTCTCGGAAATCTTACTGATGCTGGAGCATACCAGCAGCGGGCAAACGCTGGTACGTAAAACCGGGCGGATGCTTTTTAATGCCAGAGAGGGAGCGCAGTGCATTGCCACGACGCTGCGCTCGTCAGTCATTGGCTTCTTCGTTGGTATTTTACCCGGTGCCGGAGCCACCATTGCCAGCGCCATCACCTACATGACCGAGAAAAAGCTCAGCGGCAATAGCGACAGCTTCGGCAAAGGGGATATTCGTGGCGTCGCCGCCCCGGAAGCGGCCAATAATGCCTCGGCCTGCGGTTCATTTATTCCGATGTTGACGCTTGGTGTACCGGGCTCTGGTACCACAGCGGTGATGATGGGCGCACTGACGCTCTATAACATCACCCCCGGCCCGGCGATGTTTACTGAACAGCCGGATATTGTCTGGGGTCTGATTGCTGCGTTGCTGATCGCCAACGTGATGTTGCTGGTGATGAACATCCCGCTGATTGGCCTGTTCACCCGCATGTTGACCATTCCGCTGTGGTTCCTGGTTCCCGCCATCGCAGCCGTTTCTGCCGTCGGGGTATATGCGGTACACAGCACCACGTTCGATCTGGTGCTGATGGTGCTTCTTGGCGTGCTGGGCTACATCCTGCGCAAGATGCACTTCCCGATGTCACCGCTGATTTTAGGTTTTGTGCTGGGGGAAATGCTGGAACAAAACCTGCGCCGCGCCCTCTCCATCAGCAACGGCAACCTGTCGATTCTGTGGGACAGTAGCGTGGCGAAAGTGCTGCTGGCGATGGCGATAATGGTGATTGTGGTGCCGCCGGTGTTGCGCCTGTTGCGCAGACGCCAGCGCAAACCGCAGCCGGAAGGGGGGTGATTACCCCTTCGACTGATCATTCACCCACTGTGTTAACGCCTGGCGGGATATTTTAATCCCGCCATTTTTTAGCCCGGCCGGTAGTGCCAGCCAGCGCACCGGCTGCTGAAAACGCGCCAGCTTATCCCGAACCCAATCAGGAAACAGCGTAATGTCCGTTCCCGGTTCACACTCCACCACCGCAACAGGGCGCTGGCCGAATTCAGCGTCGTCCAGCGGGACGATGAACACCTGGTTTATCTGCGGATGGGTGGCAATGACACGCTCAAGCGTTTCTGGCTGGATCCCCTCCCCACCGCTGAAAAAGAGATTATCCATACGCCCGAGGATCGTCAGGCGGCCATCGCGCAGTTCACCGCGATCGCGGGTGGCAAACCAGCCCTGCGCATTCGTCAGCGGAAGCAACGCCCCATCCCGCCAGTAGCCTGCAGCCATGCTTTGCGCATTAAGCCAGATTTCCCCTTCCACTACCTGCACATTTCTGCCCGGTAGCGCACAGCCGACATCCGGCTCACCGTCTGCCTCTTTGGCACACACGGTGGAAGCAAACTCCGTCAGACCGTAGCCACAGAAAGTACGAATGCCCTGCTCGCGGGCCTTTTGCGTGAGTTCAACGGGGATCGCCGCGCCGCCAAGCAGCACAGCTTTCAGCGCGATACGCTGGTTCGCATTGAGCAGACGCCAGAGCTGCGTCGGCACCAGCGAGGCGTGAGTACACCCCTGCAGCGCCTGCTCCAGGGGTTGTTTTTCGCGTACGGTTAACCGCGCACCAGCCTGCAGCCAGCGCCATAAAATGCCCTGACCGGAGACATGAAAAAGCGGCAGTGACAGCAGCCAGTCATCGTTATCACGGTAAGGCATCAGCGCCAGAACACCTTTGGCACTGGCAAGGTGTGCTGCACAGGTATGCACCGCCGCCTTAGGCAACCCGGTAGAGCCGGACGTCAGCGTCATGGAGGCCAACCGCTCCGGCTGCCACGACGCGACATATTCGCCTGGCTGTGCGGCCATCTGCAACGCAGTAAGCCCTTCGTAGATGCCGTCCAGCACCAGCGCAAAGCGCAGCGTCATCTGCGGCAGCAACACGTCCAGCAACGGACGCGGCAGCTGCGGGTTAACCGGAAGAATACGCGCCCCACACTGGAGCAGTGCCAGCCACGCGAGCAACGTCTGCGGGTGGTTGTGGGCGAGCAGCATGACACCATCACCTTCCTGCACACCCTGATGGTGAAAACCTGCTGCAAGGCCATCCACGCGATCGCCCAGCTGTTGCCAGGTGAGCGTCTCTTCGTCCAGGCGCAGCGCCGGTTTCCCTGGGCATTGTGCGCGCCAGTGCCGCCACGGCCAGTCGGTAAAACTCACCACAGCGGCTCCAGCGCCTCAACGCCGGGACACGGCAGCGTACTGTCCGGCCACTGGCGGATAAGCTGGGTTTGCATCAGGTTCAGCGTGTCCAGGCCAGGAAGGGTATCTGGCGTCAGCCAGGCGGCAATGCGCGCCAGCTGTGTCAGCCCAAGGCTGGATTCGATGGACGAACTGATCACCGCCGTCAACCCTAACGCATGGGCTGCAGCCACCTGCTCACGCACTTTCGCCAGACTGCCGGTCAGCGTCGGTTTAATGACCACCGCACTGACGCCCGGTTCAGCGACGAACTCGAAATCAGTCTCACGCAGACTTTCATCCCAGGCGATAGCAATACCCGTTTCACGGGCAAAAGCGCGGGAGTCCTCACGGGTTTTGCACGGTTCTTCCAGAAACGCAATACGGTTGCGGTATGCAGGATTGACGTATTTGGCGAACTGTTGCGCCTTGAGCGGCGTCCAGGCGCGGTTGGCATCCAGACGCAGGTGCAGGTCAGGGATCGCTTCCAGCAGCAGGTTCGCCACCATGCCGTCACGCACCGCCTCGTAGAGGCCGACTTTGATTTTCGCCACTTTCTCACCTGGCATGGCGGAAAGCAGCGCGAACAGCTCATCCGGATCGCCGGTACAGAGCGGTGCGGCACGGTAATTCGCCTTTTCAGGCAAACTACCGTCAAGCTCCGCCAGTGCGCAGCTGATGCCAAAAGCTACAGAAGGCACATCTGGCAGCGCTGGGTTAGCCCCTTCGCGCCATTCGCTCACCCACGCCATCAGTTCGGCCTGAGCCTCCTCCAGTGTCTCCAGGCTAAAGCCCGGCAGGGGCGAGATCTCCCCCCACCCTTCCTGCCCATCCTGCTGCAGGTGGATAAACACACCGTCACGGGTTTTTAACCGCCGTTCACGCAGCACCACGCCCGCGTCCATCGGTATCTGCCAGCGGTAAACCTGCGCGCGACGCATTACGGGTTCCGTTTGTATTTGCTGAAGTCCGGCTGGCGTTTTTCGTTAAACGCGTTGCGTCCTTCCTGACCCTCTTCGGTCATGTAGAACAGCATGGTGGCATTACCCGCCAGCTCCTGCAGACCCGCCTGACCATCGCAGTCGGCGTTCAGGGCGGCCTTCAGGCAACGCAATGCCATTGGGCTGTTTTGCAGCATCTCACGACACCAGCGCACGGTCTCTTTTTCGAGGTCGGCAATCGGTACCACGGTGTTAACCAGGCCCATGTCCAGCGCTTCCTGGGCGTTGTACTGACGGCACAGGAACCAGATTTCACGGGCTTTTTTCTGCCCGACAATGCGCGCCATATAAGAGGCACCCCAACCGCCGTCGAAGGAACCCACTTTCGGGCCGGTCTGGCCGAAGATAGCGTTTTCTGCGGCAATGGTCAGGTCACACATCATATGCAGCACGTGGCCGCCACCAATGGAGTAGCCAGCCACCATCGCCACAACTGGTTTTGGACAGGTGCGGATCTGGCGCTGGAAATCGAGCACGTTCAGGTGATGCGTACCCGCGTCATCCTGATATCCGCCGTAGTCGCCGCGTACTTTCTGATCGCCACCGGAGCAGAACGCTTTGTCACCTTCACCGGTCAGAACGATCACGCCAATGTTGTCGTCGTAGCGCGCATCTGCCAGCGCCTGAATCATCTCTTTTACGGTCAACGGGCGAAACGCGTTACGCACCTGCGGACGGTTGATGGTGATTTTGGCAATGCCGTCCGCTGATTTATGGTAACGAATGTCGGTGTAGCCTTCAGAGCAGTCTTGCCATTCAACCGGTGCATACAGCATTTGTTCATCAGGATAGATCATAGAGTGTCCTTTATTCGAAGACGCAGTATCTGAGCCAGACTCGCGGCAACTGCCCCCGGATTTTCCCGGTGGGCGTTGTGTCCGGCATGAGGGATCACATGGCGCATGGCGTTCAGTTCCGCAGCAATGGCCGCGAACTTTTCATCACGTTCACCATATAAATAGTAAAAAGGGAAATCGCGCGTGCTCAGCGCCGCACGTAAATCTGGCTGCACGGCCAGTGAGGTAGCCTCAAGCATCATCGCCAGCATCGTGCCGCTGTTCTGGCTGCGCAGGGTAACAAGCGCCCTGCGCTGCATGTCCGTCAGGGAAGCAAACACGGACTGTTGATACCAGTCGGTGAAGACGTTACCCAGCGCTTCAGTGCGAAAACGCGTTGCCCAGTGCCGATCGGAGCCGAGCCGCATACGTCGCGCATCGGCATCCTGCAGGCCTGGATGTCCGCCTTCCACCGCCACCCCGCACAGCCCAGCTGGCTGCTGACAGGCATGGAACATCGCAATGCGGCCACCGAGGGAGTACCCCACCAGCCAGTAGTTAAGTATGTTGTAACTAAGCAGGGTTCGGGTGAGTACATTGCTCATCGCGTCGAACCCCGTCACAGCAATACCGGCAGAGCCACCGTGTCCAGGCAGATCGAGGTATAACCGGGGATAATCGCTGAGCGTCTCCCCGACGGTCTGCCATTCACGACAATCCCCGGAAAAACCGTGCAAAAAGACCAGCCAGGGGTAGCCTGGCTTTCCGGGCTGTTGCACTCCAGAGAGGATCACAGATGGCTTACCTGTGCCAGCAGGGTTTGCAACCGTTGTGCGCCGTCTGAATCGTTCACCACCAGCTCAATGAGTGTTGCCCCCGGCTGTCGCCAGGCGGTGCTCAGTGCAGCATCCAGCGCTTCCCAGTTTTCCGGGCGATGGTATTTCAGGCTGAACATCGCTGCAGCATGTTCGAACTGCACGTTCTGCGGCATCAGGTAGAAGCGCTCACGTTCGCTCTGCGGCGTTGGCAACAGGGAGAAAATCTGCCCACCATTGTTGTTGACCACTATCAGCACAAACGGTGCCGAGACCTGACGCAGCAACGCCAGCGCATTAAGGTCATACAGCGCGGAGAGATCGCCCACGACAGCCAGCGTCGATTTCGCACTGGCGCGCTGCACACCTGCCGCCGTAGAGATCAGCCCGTCAATGCCGCTGGCACCACGGTTGCTGTAAACCGGATAACCCGCAGGCAGCTTCGAGAACGCATCAATCAGACGCACCACCAGACTATTGCCGACAAACAGCTGCCCTTGCTCTGGCAGATACTGACGAATTCGGTGCGCCAGCTCTGCTTCACCAAAACCTTCGCACTGCGCTTTGGTGAGCTCCCACGCCTGACGTGAAAGTTCCGGGACGTCAACCGCCCAGGGTTTGCGTTTTTCAGCCGGATGCAGGGCAAGCCAGGCATCAATCTCGCTGACCAGACGGCGACCGCGGTGGTGCGCCGGATCGAGCCGCCCTTCCAGCGGATCGACCAGCCAGTACTCCTCCGGCTCGCAGGCCGCCTGCCACTGGAGTAACCGCTTACCGGTCAGACTCGCCCCCAGTTGAACCACAATCTGTGCCTGTGAAAGCTCTGTCACCGCTTTTATGTTACCCAACCAGAGGTCGGCGCAGGGCAGAGGTTGACCCGTCTGGGAAAGGACGTCGCCAATCAGTGGCCAGCCGAGGGTTTGCGCCCATTCCGCAACCAGCTTGCCTTCTGCAGCACTCATACGCCCGGCAATAATCACGCCGCGCTTTTGTCGCCAGAAGAACCAGTCGCGTTGTTTTGCACTTTCCAGATGCGTCTGTTCGCGCAGCCACGGTTTTTCGTCGTGCCACCAGTCACCGAGGGCGTGCTGCCAGTCAAGACCTGTGTCGTCCATTTCGCCGTACAGCGGCTCGGCAAACGGACAGTTGATATGCAGTGCACCGCTGCGCAATGTCTCCATTGCGTGATCGAGCGTCGACACCAGCCAGCGTGCCGGAATGTCCTGAGTCGGGCGAGGTAACGACACCGTCTGTGAGGGGTGCGAGGCAAAGATGCCCGGCTGACGAATGGCCTGATTGGCACCACAGTCGATAAGCTCTGGTGGGCGGTCAGCCGTCAGTACGATCAGTTTTTCACCGGTTAACCCGGCTTCAATAATTGCCGGATAGAGGTTCGCAACCGCCGTGCCGGAGGTGACAATCACCGCCACCGGTTCTTTACTGACTTTCGCCAGGCCTAACGCCAGATGGCCCAGGCCGCGTTCATCAAAATGGGTGTGGTGAATAAATGCCCGGTTTTCAGCCGCCGCCAGCGTCAGCGGTGTGGAGCGAGAGCCCGGTGCAATACACACGTGCCTGACGCCACGGCGAGTCAGGGCTTCAAGGATCACCGTCGCCCAGCGTCGGTTAAAAGAACTTACTGACATGAGATTGTCCGGTATCAAGAATGCGACACAGTATAAATAATAGAAAAATTTGGAATTTTGATATGAATCGGGAATGCACGAATCAGTATTAATCCCTAAGGAGCAGAGAACGCAGCCCAGCGGCTTTGTTTTCTATCTCCTGCCACTCTTGTTCCGGGTCAGACCCGCTGACAATTCCCGCCCCGGCGTAGAGCCGCAGCGCAGCATCGCGGACGCGCGCAGAGCGTAATGCCACGCAGAACTCACTTTGGTCGGGCGATAAATACCCGGCAGATCCGGCGTACCACTCGCGGTCGAAGGGTTCAACGCGATGAATAAACTCACGCGCCGCCTGGCGCGGCAGCCCGGCGACGGCAGCCGTTGGCTGCAGAACATGCAGACATTGTTCATCATCCGCATGTTTTAGCTCAGTCCAGATGCAGCGACGCAAATGCTGCACCTTACGCAGCCGCACAACCTGAGCTGGCAACACCTCCAGCGTATGGGTATGGTGTTGTAATCGCTCGCAGATATCCTCCACGACCAGCATATTTTCACGCTGATTTTTGTCGTCTTTCATCAGCCATTCGCCCAGACGCTGCGCCTGTTTATCATCGCTATGGCTGCTCACTGTTCCCGCCAGAGCCTCGGTACGCAATAACGTACCGCGACGCCGCCACAGTCGTTCGGGCGTGGAGCCGAGAAAAGCGTTACCGGCATCGAATACCATGCAGAAATGGTAGCAGTTTAAATTCAGGGCGCGACTCGCCGCCATCAATGCGACAGCGTTAACCGGCTGATTGAACTGCAAATCGGTTGCCCTGGCGAGCACCACCTTTTCAAAATCGCCGCGGGCGATGGTCTCTGTTGCCTGGCGGATAAGACGTAACCATTCTGATTTTTGCGGCTGATGCGTTTCCTGCATAACCTGAACCGACAGCGGGCGAATCGGTCTGGCATCACGGAGCTGTTGTAAAAAGTCCAGCGCGGCGCGGGCATCGCCCTGGAGCGAGCTGTCGCTCCACAGCTGAAGGCGTAAGGTGGCAACCCCGGCAAAACGCCGCCAGAGCAGACGCGGTAAAAACAGACTGCCCTGCTCCGGGTTAAAGGCGTTAAGGCCGCAGATTCGGGTGTCATGTGCCGCATTGTGCGTGTGTAAAAACCGCGAAGCAGAGGCCAGGGATGAAAAATGGGTGACGGCACCGAGTGCGGCCAGTTCCTCATCACCGTTACGCTGCTGCCAGTAAAACTGAGGGTAACAGGACTGAACGCCTAACCAGGCCAGAGGGTCAAACGCGTCGTTTAACGGGAAAGAGACGTCGAAATGGCATAAACCCGCTGTAGCAGGTAACGCATGCGCAAGCTGACTGCGCAGACGTTCCAGCGCGATGGAAATCGAATGCACGCGAACCTCTCCCTGTTAAAACCTCATATTATACGGGGTACTGACCATAAATAGCAGTACCCATGTATAGGGAGCGGTTAACGGTTTGCATCAACACATTAGCGGCGAGCTAAAAGCAACCCAAGCACCAGCCCAACGGCTGCACCAACGCCAATACTATGCCAGGGGTTTTCATGTACGTAGTCATCGGTACGGTAAACCGCACGTTTTGCACGGTAGTAATAGGTATCAGATGCCTGGCTGACGCGTGATTTCACCTCATGCAGTGCCTTTTCGGCGCGCTCTTTTAGCTCGATATACTTCTGGTCGGCCGGATCGCCCGACGAACGCAACACCTCTTCCAGGGTTTCGCTCAGCAAGGCGAGGTCATCATCGATACGGGTATCCCAGGATTGAAATGACATATTTTTCTCCATGTTAGTACACCAGTCCGCTAACTATAGCCAACCACACATCATTACGCCTGCTTCATCTCCCGCGCCATTCCGATGTGTGGAATGCCATCTTCGTCATACACGTCCGTCACAGGAGTAAACCCGAAGTGACCATAGAAGGGCTGTAGGTGCGCCTGCGCCCCCAGATATAACGCCTTGTCCGGCCACTGTTTTTGGCAGGCATCCAGGGTTTTCTCCATCAGCTGATAACCCAGTTTTTCACCCCGTGCGTGGCCGCTGATGATGACGCGGCCAATGACGACAGGCTCAAAATCGTCCTCACTTTTCAGGATCCTCGCATACGCGACCAGTTCGTTATCCCGCCAGCCGAGGATATGGCGGTTTTCCCCGAGCAGGTCATCACCATCGATGTCCTGGTACGGACAGGTTTGCTCGACAACAAACACTTCGCAACGCAGTTTGAGCAGCGCATAAAGGGAATGAATAGTCAGTTCACTATGGTGTAAATCTTGCCACTGGATCATGTCTGTCTCCTTCCTGGGTTTCCTCACGTTATACTAGACCCCTCCCCATTCGGCAAAGGGCTGATTGCGTTATGGAACTGATTTTTCTGGGTACGTCTGCTGGCGTGCCAACCCGCTCACGGAATGTGACCGCGATCCTGCTGGATTTGCAGCACCCAACCCGTGGCGGGTTGTGGCTATTTGACTGCGGCGAAGGAACACAGCATCAGCTGTTACGCACCACTTACCACCCGGGTAAGCTGGATAAAATCTTTATCACCCATCTGCATGGCGATCACCTGTTCGGCCTGCCTGGCCTGCTGTGCAGCCGCTCGATGGCCGGGAACCCCAACCCCCTGACCATTTACGGGCCTGCGGGTATTCGTGAATTTGTTGACACCACGCTGCGCCTGAGCGGTTCGTGGACAGATTATCCGCTGGAAGTGGTTGAGATTGCCGAAGGCTGGGTCTATGACGATGGGTTTTATAAAATCGCTGTCCAGCCGCTTAACCACCCGGTGGAGTGCTACGGCTACCGCATAGAGGAATATGACAAACCAGGTACGCTTAACGCTGCCGCGCTCATGGCCGATGGCGTTAAGCCCGGACCGCTGTTCCAGCGTCTGAAGCTGGGCGATACCGTCACGCTGGAAGACGGACGAAGGGTAAACGGGCGGGATTACCTTTCCGCGCCACAGCCGGGTAAGAAACTGGCGATTTTCGGCGACACAGCACCTTGCCCATCCGCCCTCCATCTGGCCCGGGGAGTGGATGTGATGGTGCATGAAGCCACGCTGGAAACGGCGATGGAAGAGAAAGCTAACGGTCGCGGTCATAGCTCAACGCGTCAGGCCGCACAGCTTGCCCGTGCAGCGGACGTCGGGAAATTGATCGTCACCCACGTCAGCTCGCGCTATGACGCCCGGGGCTGTGAAAGCCTGCTGGCGGAATGCCGGGAGCTGTTCTCAGAATGTGAGCTGGCCGAAGATTTCGCTCAGGTCAGCGTTTAGTCCTTCATTTTTTCCTCAGGATGCCGATAACGATTAAAAGGCCAGCATTTCACTTGAGGGTAGAATGGATAATTTCCAGAAAGATATTGATGACAGGGCGAATCTCACCCTGTCGAACCGTTTTGAACTGTTGCTGTTTCGCCTCGGCACCTCTCTGAACGAAAACAAATCCGAACTGTTTGGCATTAACGTCTTTAAGCTGCGAGAAATTGTGCCAATGCCGGAGTTCACAAAACCCGCTGGCATGAAGTCACCGCTGATGGGGATGGTCAATATTCGCGATCAAGTGATCCCGGTAATTGACCTGGCCGCTGTCGCCGGTTGCAAGCCAACAACCGGACTGAACATTCTGCTGATCACGGAATATGCCCGCAGCGTACAGGCGTTTGCCGTGGAGTCTGTCGAAAATATTATGCGTCTGGACTGGAAGCAGGTTCACGCCGCAGAAACCGCCGTCAGCGGACGTTACATCACCAGTATTGCCTGCCTGGACGAAAAGACTGATACCAACGATCTGGCAATGGTGCTGGACGTTGAGCAGATCCTGTATGACATCACGCCGGCCAATCACGATTTGCACGCCACCAATCTGAAGACCACCAAATTCAACATTAAGCCAGGTGCCGTCGCGATTGTCGCGGAAGATTCCAAAGTGGCGCGCTCGATGCTGGAAAAAGGTCTGGAAGCGATGGAAATCCCGGCGCAACTGCATATCACCGGTAAAGACGCGTGGGAAAAAATCGGTGTCCTGGCGGCACAGGCTCAGGCAGAAGGTGTGCCAATCACCGATAAAATCGCCCTGGTACTGACCGACCTCGAAATGCCGGAGATGGACGGTTTTACGCTGACGCGCAAAATCAAAACTGACCCGGTACTGAAAGATATTCCGGTGGTGATCCACTCTTCTCTGTCTGGCAACGCCAACGAAGACCATATTCGTAAGGTGAAGGCCGACGGTTACGTAGCGAAGTTTGAGCTGAACGAGCTGTCATCGGTGATTGAGGAAGTGCTGGACCGTTCGATGAAGAAGATTGACGGGCCGCTGATTAGCAGGAAGCAGCTGGCTTAAGTTCGTGCGGGCTGGTGCCCTCCCCCCGGCCCTCTCCCACAGGGAGAGGGCGAAAAGCATAAAAAAACCCGCCGAGGCGGGTTTTTTGCTTTCGCCTTACATCAGCGGCATCGCGTGTTGCACGATGGTGATCAGCGGCTGCGGGTAGATACCGAAGATCAGCACCAGCAGCGCGGAGATCAGCACCACAATCCCCCCGGCGCTGTACTGCCAGTTGGTTGGTGCATCGCGGTTGAGCTGCTGAGGCGCGCTCAGGTACAGGCTCACGGCAACGCGCAGGTAGTAGTACAGACCAATCGCGGAGCCAATAACCACCGCAGCGGTCAGCCACCACAGGTGCGCCTGCACACCAACAGCCAGCACGTAGAACTTACCGATAAAGCCCAGCGTCATCGGGATACCCGCCAGAGAGAGCATCATCACGGTCATTACCGCGGACAGAATCGGACGGTGCCAGAACAGACCACGGTAGGAGAACAGTGAATCCGCATCCGGACCACGGTACGGGCTGGACATCAGGCTCACTACGCCGAACGCGCCGAGGCTGCTGAACAGATAACCGGCCAGATACACACCAACGGTTTCCATCGACATCTCACCGCTCTGCAGCGCAATCAACGCCACCAGCAGGTAGCCCAGGTGAGAGATAGAGGAGTAGCCCAGCAGACGTTTGATGTTGGTCTGGCTCAGCGCCATCAGGTTACCGAAGATGATGGAAGCAAATGCGATAATGCCCAGCACTACGCGAACCGCTTCGCTATCACCCACCGGAGCGTACAGGAACAGACGCATCACCACGCCGAAGATAGCGATTTTGCTCGCCGTCGCCAGGAAGGTGGAAACCGGAGCCGGAGCACCCTGGTATACGTCTGGCGTCCACAGGTGGAACGGAACCAGAGACAGTTTAAAGCCGAGACCGACAATCATCATGCCCAGACCCGCCAGCAGCAGCGGTTCGTGCAGCATGCCGTCGCCGAGGCTCTTACCGAGCGCCACGAAGGAGAGGTTACCGGACTGTGCATACAGCAGCGCAATACCGAACAGCAGGAAGGACGATGCAGCCGCAGACAGGATCGTGTACTTGATACTCGCTTCCAGAGAACGCTTCTGACGGAAGGCGTAACCAATCAGGCCGAACAGCGGCAGAGAGATAAGCTCAATACCGAGGAACAGCGCAGCCAGGTGGTTCGCATTCGCCAGCAGAATGCCGCCCAGTGCGGCAATCAGTACCAGCAGGTAAAACTCTTCTTTGTTGTCGTTGTAGCCTTCGAGCCACGGGTACGCGAAGGTACAGGTTGCCAGGCTCGCCAGCAGCACCAGACCGGTGTACAGCATGGCATAACCGTCAACACGCATCAGCGGGGTGACATCCATCGCCCCTGCCTGGCCAACAAACCAGAGAGAAACCAACGCAGCGTTCAGGCCCAGAACGGACAGGGTCGCATTCAGGAAGTGATTGCGTCGCCACGCAATGGAGAGCATCACAACCACCACCGTCAATCCGACGATCAGCAGCGGTAGCAGCGCGATCAGTTGTTGTGGAGTTAAAGTCATGAGCGAATTACTGCCTTGTAGTAGAAACAGAATTAACAAACCACTGCTGGATATTGCTCATCGCGGAATGCGAGGTATCCAGAATCGGCTGCGGGAAGAAGCCCAACAGCACCAGCAGTACGACCAGCAGCAGGATGATGAACAGCTCACGCAGCGACATCCCCGGCAGTTCTTGTGCAGCAATTTCGCTCTTCGCTTTACCGAAGTAAGCACGGTGCAGCATCGCCAGCGAGTAAACGGAAGCGAACACCAGACCAAACGTGGAGATCACGGTAATTGCCGGAACAACCTTGAAGCTGCCGAACAGAATCATGAATTCGCCAACGAAGTTACCGGTGCCAGGCATACCCAGAGTGGCAACCGCGAAGAACATAGACATCGCTGGCAGCCATTTCATTTTGCCCCACAGGCCACCCATCATACGCATGTCACGGGTGTGCAGACGTTCGTACAGCTGACCGCTCAGGATGAAGAGACCGGCTGCAGACAGACCGTGCGCAATCATCTGGATAACCGCGCCCTGGTACGCCAGCTGGCTGCCGGTGTAGATAGCAATCAGCACGAAGCCCATGTGGGAAACGGAGGTGTATGCGATAAGGCGTTTGATGTCGTACTGCGTAAACGCCATCCAGGCACCGTAGAAGATACCAATCACACCCAGCCACATGGCAATCGGAGCGAACTCAGCGGAAGCGTTCGGGAACAGCGGCAGAGCGAAACGCAGCAGACCGTAGGCCGCGGTTTTCAGCAAAATGCCCGCCAGGTCAACGGAACCCGCCGTTGGTGCCTGGGAGTGCGCATCTGGCAGCCAGCCGTGCAGTGGAACCACCGGCATTTTCACCGCGAAAGCGATGAAGAAGCCCAGCATCAGCAGGTATTCAACACCGTGAGACATCGGAGTCTTCAGCAGATCTTCATAGTTGAAGGTCCAGACGCCGGTGGCGTTGTGATGAACAAATACCAGCGCCAGGATCGCAATCAGCATCACCAGACCGCTCGCCTGGGTATAGATGAAGAACTTGGTTGCCGCCGTGATACGCGTTTTACCGTCGGATGCCTTGTGGCCCCACAGCGCGATCAGGAAGTACATCGGCACCAGCATCATCTCCCAGAAGAAGAAGAACAGGAACATGTCGATGGCAAGGAACACGCCGATAACGCCGCCCAGGATCCACATCAGGTTCAGGTGGAAGAAGCCCTGGTATTTTTCGATTTCTCGCCAGGAGCACAGTACCGCCAGAACACCGAGCAGACCGGTCAGCACCACCATCAGCAGTGACAGACCGTCAATGGCCAGGTGAATCGTAATGCCGAAACGTGGGATCCACGGCAGAACGAATTCAGACTGCCACTGCGGAATACCCGCAGACTGAGTCAGAGAGTAGCCACCCTGCAACCACAGTTGCAGACCAAGCGCGAGCGTCAATCCCATAGTGATCAGCGCGATCCAGCGCGGCATCTTCACGCCAAAGCGTTCAGTCTGCCAGCACAGGAAGCCGCCGATGAAGGGAATTAATATTAGCCAGGGTAGTAACATGGCGATTTACATTCCTTTTTAAGGCCCCCAACAGGGGCCTGATTTTCAACGAATTCGAATAAAATTCACTTAACGATCAACGCAACACCATCAGCAGCGCCAGCACGACAACCGCACCGATGCTCATAGACGCCACATACCAGCGCAGATAACCGTTCTCGCTGAACAGCAGGCCTTTACCTGCAAAGCGGGACAGGATCGCCGGAATATTCATCATGGCGTTCAGTGGGTCGCGCTTCAGCAGCCACGCAATACCCAGGAACGGCTTGACGAAAATCATATCGTACAGCCAGTCGAAGCCCCATGCGTTGTACCACCAGGTGCCCAGCAGACGGCCTGGCGCACTGTTGGCAACAGATGTCACCAGCGTACGTTTACCCAGCCACAGCCATGCTGCAATCAGGATGCCCGCAAGAGCGACCACACCAGAGGTGATTTCAAGCGTCAGAACGCGACCGTGCTCAAGCTCGGTGGTGTCTGGCAGTACGCCCTGCAGCGGTGGCACAATCATCGCGCCAACGAAGGTGGACAGTACCAGCAGCACAATCAGCGGCAGGTGGTGGGTAATCCCCTTCCCTGCGTGAGCGTGAATTTGTTCTTTACCGTGGAATACGATGAAAATCATACGGAAGGTATACAGGGAGGTCATGAACGCACCGACCAGACCCGCAACCATCAGATTGATATGACCATTCGCCATGGCACCCGCAAGGATTTCGTCCTTACTGAAGAAGCCCGCGGTAATCAGCGGCAATGCCGCCAGCGCCGCGCCGCCCACCAGGAAGCAGACATACACCAGCGGGATGGACTTACGCAGTCCGCCCATTTTGAAGATGTTCTGCTCGTGATGGCAGGCCAGGATCACGGAACCGGATGAGAGGAACAGCAGCGCTTTAAAGAACGCATGCGTCATCAGGTGGAAAATCGCCGCGTCCCACGCCTGAACACCCAGGGCCAGGAACATGTAACCAATCTGGCTCATGGTGGAGTATGCGAGAACGCGTTTGATGTCGGTCTGAACCAGCGCGGCAAAGCCTGCCAGCACCAGCGTAACCGCACCGACGATACCCACCAGATGCAGAATTTCCGGAGTCATCAGGAACAGGCCATGAGTACGCGCAATCAGGTAAACACCCGCGGTCACCATGGTTGCTGCGTGGATCAGCGCGGAGACCGGGGTTGGACCCGCCATCGCGTCTGCCAGCCATGTCTGCAACGGCAGCTGTGCTGATTTACCCACAGCACCACCCAGCAGCATCAGCGTTGCCCACATCAGCATATTGTTGCCTGCCGCGAAGTGAGCCGGTGCCAGTTCCACCATTTCGCGGAAGTTCAGCGTGCCCAGTTCGTTGTAGAGAATGAACAGTGCGAAGGCGAGGAACACGTCACCCACACGGGTCACGATGAACGCCTTCATGGCCGCTGCGCCATTCTTCGGATCGGTGTAGTAGAAACCGATCAGCAGGTAAGAACACAGACCCACGCCTTCCCAGCCCAGATACATCAGCAGCAGGTTATCGGCCAGCACCAGAACGACCATGCTCGCGATAAACAGGTTGGTGTAGGCGAAGAAGCGGGAGTAACCCTCTTCACCGCGCATATACCAGGAGGCAAACATGTGGATCAGGAAGCCCACGCCGGTTACCACGGAGAGCATGGTCAGAGACAGACCATCCAGCACCAGGTTAAAACCGATGTTGAAATCACCGACCGACATCCAGGTCCACAGCGGCACGCTGAAAGGCTGCTTGCCGTTGTTGAAGAAGTCGATACCTGCATACGCTGTCACCAGCGCAGCCAGACCGATAGAGCCAATGCCAACGGTTGCAGACAGATTCTCAGACCAGCGGCCACGAGAAAACGCCAGCAGCACGAAGCCAATCAGCGGAAAAATAATGGTTAAGGCAAGCATGTTCATCCACGCAACTCACTTACTGAATCGATGTTCAGGTTCTGGCGGCGACGATGGAGCTGCAGTAACAGCGCCAGGCCAATACTCGCTTCGGCAGCCGCGAGGCTGATAGCAAGAATGTACATCACCT
Organism: Enterobacter cloacae; assembly: GCA_014169315.1. Taxonomy (NCBI): domain Bacteria; kingdom Pseudomonadati; phylum Pseudomonadota; class Gammaproteobacteria; order Enterobacterales; family Enterobacteriaceae; genus Enterobacter; species Enterobacter cloacae. The sequence goes on from AP022133.1 coordinate 3,125,556, forward strand.
GACCATCGGTCTGGCCCCAGTAGCTACCGGCGACCACGAAGGCCAGCGCGGAAGCGTTGATCATGATTTCCAGACCGATCAGCATAAACAGCAGATTGCGGCGGATGACCAGACCGGTTAAGCCGAGAACGAATAAAATCGCAGCGAGGATCAGTCCATGTGTTAAGGGGATCATGCGCGTTCCTCCGTTTTTCTTTTCGCGCGGTCGTCAGTGCGGTTGCTCAGCACCTCGCCAGCACGCTCTTCGCGGCCAACGTGGAAGGCCACAACCAGACCTGCCAGCAGCAGCATGGAGGCCAGTTCAACCGCCAGAACGTATGGGCCAAACAGCGTAATACCGACTGCTTTAGCGCTGATTGGCGTACCGTCGATGCCCTGATCGTTAACGCCCAGAATGGCGTAAACAATCACCACCAGCATGATGGCCGACAAAATTGCCGGGCCAATCCACACCTGCGGTTTTAACCACTGACGTTCCTGCTCAATTTCAGAGCCGCCCAGATTCAGCATCATTACCACGAAGACGAACAGCACCATGATGGCACCAGCGTAGACGATGATTTCCAGCGCACCGGCAAAGTGCGCGCCCAGCGCAAAGAACACCCCGGAAATAGCCAGCAGCGAAATGATTAAATACAGCAGCGCATGCACCGGATTGGTGTGCGTAATCACTCGCAACGTGGCCAGGATGGCGATGAGGCCACAGATATAAAAAGCGAATTCCATTGCCCTCTCCTTACGGTAACAGGCTCTTGACGTCGATAGGCTTAGCTTCGTTCTCTGCTTCGCCCTTATCTTTGCCGTCGATTGCCATACCCGCCATCCGGTAGAAGTTATATTCCGGGTATTTGCCCGGACCGGAAATCAGCAGATCCTCTTTCTCGTACACCAGATCCTGACGCTTGTACTCACCCAGTTCGAAGTCTGGAGTCAGCTGAATCGCCGTGGTTGGGCACGCTTCTTCACACAGACCGCAGAAGATGCAGCGTGAGAAGTTGATGCGGAAGAACTCAGGGTACCAGCGGCCATCTACCGTCTCTGCTTTCTGCAGAGAGATACAGCCCACCGGACACGCTACCGCACACAGGTTACAGGCAACGCAACGCTCCGAACCGTCCGGGTCGCGCGTCAGCACGATACGGCCACGGTAGCGCGGCGGCAGATATACCGGCTCTTCCGGGTACATCTGGGTTTCGCGTTTGGCAAACGCGTGCAGGCCGATCATCCAGATACTGCGTACCTGGGTGCCGAAGCCTACCAATAATTCTTTTAAGGTCATGATCTCAAAGCCCCTTATGGCTGCTGCCAGAGAATGACAGCCGCCGTTACCAGCAAGTTGACGAGCGTCAGCGGCAGGCAAACTTTCCAGCCGAAGGACATTACCTGGTCATAACGAGGACGCGGTAACGACGCACGAATCAAAATGAACATCATCATGAAGAACGCGGTTTTCAGCGCGAACCAGATGAACGGCGGTAAGAACGGGCCATGCCAGCCACCAAAGAACAGCGTTACCATCAACGCGGAAATGGTGACGATACCAATGTACTCGCCCACGAAGAACAGACCGAACTTCATACCGGAATATTCAATGTGGTAACCGTCGGCCAGTTCCTGTTCGGCTTCTGGCTGGTCAAACGGGTGACGGTGACACACCGCCACGCCCGCGATAGCAAAGGTAATGAAACCAAAGAACTGCGGGATGACGTTCCAGATGTCGGCCTGGTTGTTGACGATGTCGGTCATGTTGAATGAACCGGCCTGCGCCACCACGCCCATCAGGGAAAGACCCAGGAACACTTCGTAGCTGAGCGTCTGCGCGGAAGCACGCATTGCACCCAACAGCGAGTATTTGTTGTTACTGGACCAGCCTGCAAACAGCACCGCGTATACCGCGAGGCCTGCCATCATCAGGAAGAACAGAATGCCGATGTTCAGGTCAGCCACAACCCAGGTCGGGCTGACAGGAACGATAGCAAACGCCAGCAGCAGCGAGGTAAAGGCGATCATCGGTGCCAGAGTAAAGATCACGCGATCCGAGAAGCGCGGGATCCAGTCCTCTTTAAAGAACATCTTGATCATGTCCGCGACCAGCTGGAGTGAACCACCCCAGCCCACGCGGTTCGGTCCGTAACGGTTCTGGAACAGACCGAGCAGACGACGTTCACCAAAGCTCATGAACGCGCCGCAGGTGACCACCACCAGCAGAATGACAATTGCTTTCAGAATGCTCAGCAGGATGTCGATAAGATCCGGCGTTAACCAACTCATGCTTTTGCCTCCTGCAGGTTATCAAGACGCGCACCCGCCAGTACCGGCGCGATGCCAGGCATACCCATCGGTAAACCAACCTGCCCTGCTGTCAGACCTTCGGAGATAATCAGCGGCAGGCTGATTGTCTGGCCATCGTAGCTAAAGGCAATGTTCGCGCCCGCGTTGACGCCAAGCTTAGCGGCATCTGCCGGGTTGAGCTTGATGTACGGCTGCGGCATACGCTGCTGGAAGACCGGAGAACGCTGGGACAACTCGTCGCTACCAAACAGATGGTAGTACGGCGCAATACGCCAGCTACCAACCTGTGCCTGGAAGCTCGCCGGAACGGTGGCGAAGAAGTCCAGACCGGTTTCGGAGGCTTCAATCAGACGCACGCCCGGATCACCGTGACGCAGGGAGCCGCCCACTTCAGCCTGGAATTTGTTCCATGCCTGTGGAGAGTTCCAGCCCGGAGCCCATGCGAACGGAACCTGAGAGCGCGGTGCAGACGGCTGGTTGTTCCCTTCCATTGAGAAGGCAAACATCGTGTCTTTATCCTGCGGCTGACGAGGTTCATGCACACTGATATTGGCACGCATGGCGGTACGACCGCTGTAACGGTGCGGTTCACGCGCCAGTTTCTGACCGCGAATACGGAAGCTTGCGTCAGGTGCCGCATCTTTAATCGCCGCCAGCTGAGGCAGTTTTTCAGCTACCGCATCGATAACGTGGTCAAGCTGCGTCCAGTCCACTTCACGGCTCTGCACGGTGCTGTGCAAAGAGTGCAGCCAGCGCCAGCTTTCCAGCATCACCGTGTTGCTGTCGTAGTACGCGGGGTCATAAACCTGGAAGAAACGCTGCGCGCGGCCTTCGTTGTTGATAACCGTACCGTCGCTTTCTGCGAAGCTTGCCGCAGAGAGCACCAGGTGCGCTTTGTCCATAATGGCTGTGCGCTGATGGTCAATAACCATCACCAGCGGCGCTTTTGCGAGCGCTGCGTCAACGCGTGCCGCAGAGGCATGGCGATGCAGGTCGTTTTCCAGCACCACAACGGCGTCAGCAGCACCGGATTCCAGTTCGCTTAACGCCGCTTCCAGAGAACCGCCGCCAATCATACCCAGACCGATGCTGTTCACCGCACGGGCAATCATGGTTACGCCAACGTCCGCACCACGGCCTTTCAGAGCTTTAGCAACGTTTGCTGCCGCCTGAACGATCTCCGCGCTACCGGCGTTAGTCCCGGAAATAATCAGCGGTTTCTTCGCCCCTGCCAGCGCCTGAACAATCACGTCAACCTTATTTTGCAGGTCGCGATCCAGGCCTTCAACGGCCGGAGAGTTGTTGTCCAGTGCGTGTGCAATCGCAAAACCAAGACGCGCCTGATCTTCAACCGGTGCGCAGTAGGTCCACGCAGCGATATCATCCAGACGGGTGTTGTCGACGTTTGTCACAAACAGTGGGTGTTTGGCGCGCTGACCGATGTTCAGGATTGCTGCAATCTGCCAGTCAGCCACTTTCTGGGCTGCCGCCATTTCACGCGCTTTACCTTTCACCGCCTGACGAACCGCCAGAGCCGCGCGAGCGCCAGTCTGAGTCAGGTCTTCACCCAGCACCAGAACCGCATCATAAGATTCGATTTCGCGCAGCGCAGGGGTATGAATACCACCTTCGCGCAGCACTTTCAGTACCAGTTGCAGACGTTCCTGCTCGCCCTGGGCGATACCGGTATAGAAGTTTTCCGCCCCTACCAGCTCGCGCAACGCGAAGTTGCTTTCGATGCTGGCGCGCGGGGAGCCGATACCGATCACCTTCTTCGACTGGCGCAGAATATCTGCCGCGCCCTGCATCGCCTGTTCAGCGTTCAGGGTGATCAGGTCATCGCCGCGGCGCTGAACCGGCTGACGCGGACGGTCTTTCAGGTTCACATAGCCATAGCCGAAACGACCGCGGTCGCACAGGAAGTAGTGGTTAACGGTACCGTTGTAACGGTTTTCGATACGACGCAGTTCGCCGTAGCGTTCACCCGGGCTGGTGTTACAGCCCAGCGAGCACTGCTGGCAGATGCTTGGCGCAAACTGCATGTCCCACTTACGGTTGTAACGCTCGGAGTGGGTTTTATCGGTGAATACGCCAGTCGGGCAGATTTCTACCAGGTTACCGGAGAATTCGCTTTCAAGCGTACCGTCTTCCGGACGACCGAAGTAGACGTTGTCATGCGCGCCATACACGCCCAGATCCTGACCGTCTGCGTAGTCTTTGTAGTAACGCACGCAGCGGTAGCAGGCGATGCAGCGGTTCATTTCGTGAGAGATGAACGGCCCCAGATCCTGGTTACGGTGGGTACGTTTGGTAAAGCGATAGCGACGGAAGCTGTGACCGGTCATTACGGTCATATCCTGAAGGTGGCAGTTACCGCCCTCTTCACAGACCGGACAGTCGTGTGGGTGGTTGGTCATCAACCATTCCACCACGCTTTCGCGGAACTGTTTGGCTTCTTCGTCATCAATCGAAATAAAAGTGCCTTCGGTGGCTGGCGTCATACAGGACATCACCAGGCGACCACGCGTGTCTTCCGCGTTCTGATATTGCTTCACCGCACACTGGCGGCAAGCACCGACGCTGCCCAGCGCCGGATGCCAGCAAAAGTACGGAATATCAAGGCCGAGCGACAGACAAGCTTCCAGCAGGTTGTCCGCCCCGTTGACCTCATATTCTTTGCCGTCTACATGAATCGTAGCCATTAGCATGCTTCCAGTTGGCTCAGACTATGTCTGAGCGTTAATCAAAATTCTTGTCGTTACCAGCGCGTTTTCAGCAGGTTCGGCTGAATACCATTGATTGCATGGGTATTGCTGAACGGCTGCTTGATGCCTGCTTCGAATTCATCGCGGAAATATTTAATCGCGCTCTGCAGTGGCTCGACGGCACCGGGTGCGTGGGCACAGAAGGTTTTACCTGGGCCCAGGAATCGACACAGTTGCTCAAGTGTCTCGATATCGCCAGGCTGACCTTCGCCACGTTCAATAGCACGGAGGATCTTCACGCTCCACGGCAGACCATCACGGCATGGTGTACACCAGCCGCAGGACTCGCGGGCGAAGAACTCTTCCAGGTTACGCACCAGCGATACCATGCCGATCTCATGGTCGACGGCCATCGCCAGCGCCGTACCCAGACGGCTACCTGCTTTACCAATGCTTTCGAATTCCATTGGCAGGTCAAGGTGGGCTTCGGTCAGGAAGTCTGTCCCTGCCCCACCCGGCTGCCAGGCTTTGAATTTCAGACCGTCACGCATGCCGCCAGCATAGTCTTCAAGAATTTCACGCGCGGTAGTACCGAACGGCAGTTCCCAGACGCCAGGGTTTTTCACGCGACCGGAGAAGCCCATCAGCTTGGTACCAGCATCTTTGCTTGCAGAGATGCCCTGATACCACTCCACGCCGTTAGCGAGGATTGCCGGAACGTTACACAGGGTTTCGACGTTGTTGACGCAGGTCGGTTTGCCCCACACGCCGGAGCTTGCCGGGAACGGTGGCTTGGAACGCGGGTTCGCACGGCGGCCTTCCAGGGAGTTAATCAGCGCGGTTTCTTCACCACAGATATAACGCCCTGCCCCGGTGTGCACGAACAGTTCGAAGTCAAAACCGGTGCCCAGGATATTTTTACCCAGCAGGCCCGCTTCGGTGGCTTCGGCGATCGCGCGGCGCAGGTTTTCTGCCGCTTCGATGTATTCACCGCGCAGGAAGATGTAACCACGGTACGCTTTCAGCGCGAACGCGGAGATCAGCATGCCTTCCACCAGCAGGTGTGGCAGCTGTTCCATCAGCAGGCGGTCTTTATAGGTGCCCGGCTCCATTTCATCGGCGTTACACAGCAGGTAACGGATGTTCATGGATTCGTCTTTTGGCATCAGGCTCCACTTCAGACCGGTGGAGAAGCCCGCACCGCCGCGCCCTTTCAGGCCAGAATCTTTCACCGCGTTAACGATTTCATCCGGTGCCATGCCGCCGAGGGCTTTACGCGCACCGGCATAGCCGTTTTTGCTTTGGTATTCGTCGAGCCATACCGGCTGTTTGTCATCGCGCAGACGCCAGGTCAGCGGATGAGTCTCAGCAGTACGAATTACAGTTTTCATTTGTACTGCTCCAGCAGGTCAGGAATGGCTTCCGGCGTCAGATGGCTGTGAGTGTCCTCATCAATCATCATGGTCGGCCCCTTGTCGCAGTTACCCAGGCAGCAGGTTGGCAGCAGAGTAAAGCGACCGTCGAACGTGGTCTGGCCCGGCTTGATATTGAGTTTTTTCTCAATTGCCGCCTGAATGCCCTGATAACCGGTAATGTGACAAACAACGCTGTCACAATAGCGGATCACATGGCGGCCTACCGGCTGACGGAAGATCTGGCTGTAGAACGTGGCTACACCTTCTACATCACTTGCCGGAATACCCAGCACTTTTGCGATCTCATAGATCGCCCCATCCGGCACCCAACCACGCTGTTTCTGAACGATTTTCAGCGCTTCAATGGACGCCGCACGCGGGTCTTCGTAGTGGTGCATCTCGTGCTCAATGGCGGCACGCTCTGCTTCACTCAGCTCAAAAGCCTCGGTTTGTGGTTGTTGATTCTCGTGCATAATTAGCGGTCCACATCTGACATAACAAAATCGATACTACCCAGATACACAATCAGGTCGGAGACCAGACTGCCGCGAATGGCGGCCGGGATCTGCTGCAGGTGCGCGAAGCTTGGCGTACGCACACGGGTACGGTAGCTCATGGTGCTGCCGTCACTGGTCAGGTAGTAGCTGTTGATACCCTTGGTCGCTTCAATCATCTGGAAGGATTCATTGGCCGGCATGACCGGACCCCAGGAAACCTGCAGGAAGTGGGTGATCAGGGTTTCGATATGTTGCAGCGTGCGCTCTTTCGGTGGCGGCGTGGTCAGCGGGTGATCCGCTTTGAACGGGCCTTCCGGCATGTTGTTGAGGCACTGCTCAAGGATGCGCAGACTCTGGCGCAGCTCTTCTACTTTCAGCATCACGCGGGTGTAGCAGTCGGATACACCGCCGCCAACCGGGACTTCAAAGTCGAAGTTCTCGTAGCCAGAGTAAGGACGGGCTTTACGCACGTCGAAATCAATACCGGTTGCACGCAGACCCGCCCCTGTTGTCCCCCACTCCAGCGCTTCTTTCGCGCCGTAGGCAGCAACGCCCTGGGAACGGCCTTTCAGGATGGTGTTACGCAGTGCGGCTTTCTCGTAAGAGGCCAGACGTTTTGGCATCCAGTCGAGGAATTCACGCAGCAGACGATCCCAACCGCGCGGCAGATCGTGTGCGACACCACCGATACGGAACCAGGCCGGGTGCATACGGAAGCCGGTAATCGCTTCAACCAGATCGTAGATTTTCTGACGGTCGGTAAAGGCGAAGAAGACCGGGGTCATCGCGCCAACGTCCTGAATGAACGTGGAGATGTACAGCAGGTGGCTGTTAATACGGAACAGTTCAGACAGCATGACGCGGATCACGTTAACGCGATCCGGCGTGGTGATGCCTGCCAGTTTCTCAACGGCCAGCACGTATGGCATTTCGTTTACGCAACCGCCGAGGTATTCGATACGGTCGGTATACGGAATGTAGCTGTGCCAGGACTGGCGCTCGCCCATCTTCTCAGCACCACGGTGGTGGTAACCGATATCCGGTACGCAGTCGACAATCTCTTCGCCATCAAGCTGAAGAATAATACGGAATGCACCGTGCGCAGATGGGTGGTTCGGGCCGAGGTTGAGGAACATGAAGTCCTCGTTGTCGGTACCGCGCTTCATGCCCCAGTCTTCCGGCTTGAAGGTCAGTGCTTCCATCTCCAGATCCTGCTTGGCTTTGGTCAGCTCAAACGGGTCGAATTCAGTTGCACGTGCCGGGTAGTCTTTACGCAGCGGGTGGCCGGTCCAGGTCTGCGGCATCATGATGCGCGTCAGGTGTGGGTGGCCGTCAAAGGTCATGCCGAACATTTCCCAGGTTTCACGCTCATACCAGTTGGCGTTCGGGAAAAGTTTGGTGATCGTCGGCAGATGCATGTCGTTTTCAGACAATGCCACCTTGAGCATGATATCCGTATTGCGGTCTATTGAGATCAGGTGGTAGAAAACGGAAAAATCCGCAGCAGGGAGACCCTGGCGGTGCGTACGCAGACGTTCATCCATGCCGTGTAAGTCAAACAGCATGACGTAAGGTTTTGGCAATTTCTTGAGGAAATCGACAACTTCCAGTAATTGTTCACGCTTCACCCAGACAACGGGTACCCCGGTGCGGGTGGCCTGAACAGTAAAGGCATCCGGCCCAAAACGGTTGCGCAGTTCGCCAATGACAGGGTCATCCAGATGATCCCGGGTCTGCCAGGCGGCTTCTTGCGCGGTTAAGTCGGTCATATTGTTCACCATTGCAAATGGTCCGTGGTGACTGTCAAGCCTGGCTTCGCGCTATTTGAGTAGTGATATGCGAAGGTATTCTCCAGGCCAACAGGCGCAAATTAAATTTCGTCAGGCGTACGCAGGTTGGTGACTGCAATACGTTCACCGCGTTTACGCTCGCGCTCAGACTGCATGTTCGCGCGATACACACCCTGATCGCCTACAACCCATGAAAGTGGGCGGCGCTCTTTACCGATAGACTCCTGCAGCAGCATCAGCGCCTGCATGTAAGCCTCCGGACGCGGCGGGCAACCTGGGATGTAAACGTCGACTGGAATGAACTTATCAACGCCCTGCACGACGGAATAAATGTCGTACATCCCGCCAGAGTTCGCGCAAGCGCCCATAGAGATAACCCATTTAGGTTCGAGCATCTGGTCATAAAGACGCTGAATAACCGGTGCCATCTTGGTAAAGCACGTACCGGCGACCACCATCAGGTCAGCCTGACGTGGGGACGCGCGGAGCACCTCGGCCCCAAAACGCGCAACGTCATGCACCGCAGTGAATGACGTCACCATTTCAACGTAGCAGCAAGAAAGGCCAAAGTTGTAAGGCCAGATGGAGTTCTTACGCCCCCAGTTGACCATATCGTGCATGGCATGCTCAAGCTTACCCATGTACACGCTTTTATTGACTTCTTGCTCCAGGGGGTCGGTTACGATCTCCTGTTTTTGCAGGGGGTAACGGTCATTCTCACCGTTAGGATCTATGCGGGTGAGCGTATAATCCATCTTATTGCCTCGCTGTTACTGCTGACGATTAGAGATACTGTTTTCCGGGTTGATGTGTTCACGACGTGAACGCGCAGGCGTCCAGTCAAGCGCGCCAATACGCACCAGATAAACCAGACCGGCCAGTAGCACTAAAATGAAAATTGCGGCCTCGACAAAGCCTATCCAACCACTTTCGCGGATGGAGGTAGACCATGCGAAAAGGTAAAGCGCTTCCACGTCAAAGATGACGAAGAACATAGCTACCAGATAGAACTTGGCAGACAGGCGTAAGCGAGCGGAACCTACTGAATCAATACCTGATTCGAAAGGTGTGTTTTTGTGCCTTGCGCGGGCGCGACCGCCCAGGAACCAGCCGCCGACTAACATCAGGCAGCACAGGCCAATGGCTACAATAAGAAAGATTGCGAATGCCCAGTGATGAGCGATGACTTCTGTGGATGTTGACATACTCATTGCTTACTCATCAAAAGTGATACCGACGACACTGCTCTTGCTGGCAGATGGGCATCACATCGATTCATGGGGAGGAACAAATAACCTTACACTAACTGTCGGAAATGGGGCGTAGACAGCAAAATGATGTGGTTTTTTACTCCTTTCTATAACCTTTTGTCAACTTTAACAAAGGTTTCTTCACATTAAATTACATCGCACGATTACCATTAACATTTCATGCCCTTTAACCCTGGTGGGTTCCAGACTTTACGTCAAACGCATGTTGTTGAATCGTGTCCGTTTTGGAAGTAAAAAAAACAACCCTCCTATTTTGACAGGATTTGCCAACGATTCCTCCCCCCAAATGGGAGTATTTTCTTGATCTGAGACACGCTTTTGTTAATTCAATCGAAAAAACGGCAACATATTTCCTGTTTTTTTAACATCAAAGGGATGAGGAAGACGTCAGAACGGAAAACGAACACGTTTTAAGCAAATTCATTTATCTGATTAATAAATAAAACCTATTTACCTAATCCATGCTGTTGAGGAGGTTATTGTCGACCAAAAAAAAACCACTCTACGCAAAAATCGCGCGAGTGGCCTTTTTTTTACACTTACATTTTGTTACCAGAATTTTGAGTCTCTGATCACTCAAAGTCCCTTTCGACAACCAGGGAGTCACCCCCCTCTTCAGGAGTAACATGCTCGTACTGCCAGGGGTTGTGGTAGGTTTCAATGGCCTCGAACACCACCTTCGCCAGTTCATTATTGCTGGATGCGTTGCGACAAAGCAGGTACTCCGTATCCGGCAATGCAGGAAGACCTTCCGCTTTACCCAGTACGCGCAGATCCGGACTCATCATCTCTACCGGACGTGCGGTTACGCCAAGACCCGCTTTTACGGCGGCACGTACCGCTGGCAGTGTGGATGCCACATACGCCAGACGCCACGGAATGTTGGCCTCATTTAGCGCAGTGATCACCATATCGCGGAACGGGCTTGGCTCGTCCAGCAAAACCAACGGTATTGCCTCGCCTTTTTGCAGCACATATTCAGCCGCGCAGTACCAGTGCGTCGGAGAAGTACGCAGCGTCAGACACTCAAATTGCCCAGGACGATGCGTCGTGACCACCAGGTCGACTTCATTCTCTTTCAACATATCAACCATAAAGGCGTTACGTTTTACGCTAACATCCAGCGCAAGCTTCGGATAAACCGAACTAATACGATTGAGAAGGAAAGGCAATATAGTATCCGCTGACTCATCAGATGCACCTAATGTTAACACCCCCTGAAGGTTGCTAAACATTAATGACATACATGCTTCGTCATTAAAGCGAAGTATTTTTCTGGCATAACCCAGTAGCTGAATACCGTGTTCAGTCAATAGCTTATTACGCCCATGGCGCGCAAAAAGCTCTTTACCGACCAGTTGTTCCAGCCGTTGCATTTGCTGGCTAACAGCGGACTGGGTTCGGCAAACTGCGGCAGCAGCAGCTGCAAAAGTGTTGAGATCGGCGACCGCAACAAACGTTCTCAGCAGATCGAGGTCGAGATTCATTATCGGACGATTTGCATTTATCATATCTATTCACTTTCAGGTTGCTCGTGCGGAGCTGCCCGGGTTGAAGCTGTGTGTAACAGTTAAGCAATTCCCTCTGACGATTATCCCTCGCATCCTGACCCGGCAGACTGCCTGACAGATAGTTATTGTGCTGCTTTTTTCACTTCACCCTTCAGGCTGCTTCCGTATTGGCCGCGTCTGCTCACCCCAGCCACTGACCTGAGTAAGCTTCCGGGGATTTTCAGACGTGCCGCGTTACCCGGCCTGCGGCCTCCCCCCTTCGGGGCCAGCGCAAGCACAGTTCAAAAACGCTGAAAGCGTTTTTGTGATGCAGCTTGAATGATTTTGTGTATATATCAACAGTCAGAAAGCACGTTTCATGACGTTATTTTTATTCTCTTAAACGTTCAGGATATTTAGATGTTCGCAGATTTATGTAAATTACATTAAAGGTAAGACACATTTTCTGCCATCTTTATCGCAGCGCTGTCAACGCAGCAGGATGTGCTTCGCACACTCCAGCCAGAGAGAACTCTAACAATAACAATCGACTAATTCAGAAAATCAGTTCCAGATATACAAGACGAGCGCATCTTTCATCTGCTTTCCTGAAAGACATCTTAACCCAAATCCACCTTATTTATAAGTCTTATTGCAATATTAAGGATTTAAGGGTGTTGATAAGTGGCTAAGGAAGCTGCGATTAAGTGGTCCGCAGCTCCCGATATGACGCCCCAAACCGTCCTTTATCGACGTCCTGTGGCTCAATTTTCCAATTTTCAGCCCAAAATCGTCTCTTCGTGGCTGATTTTGGCCCTGTTTCAGGCCAATTTCCTCATTTCAGGTAGATCTCGCCTGTGCCCGTATCAATTGGTCAACTCGAACCAGGTTCGCCAGGGTGAATAACATCGCCAGTTGACTGTCATTTTTAGCCAGCCCCTTGTACCTGGCTTTGACGAAACCAAACTGACATTTTACTATCCGAAATGGATGCTCAACCTTCGCTCGGATACTCGCTTTCAGGTATTCGTAACGGATGGCCAGCTTGTTCTTGCGCGGGTGTTGCTTCAATGCATTCACTTTGCCGGGACGCTTGGCGATAAGCCAGTCTGCGCTGACATCGCTGAGCTCATCGCGCTTTTCGGCCCCCTGATAACCAGCATCGGCTGAGATAAATTCTTCATCGCCATGCAGTAACTTGCCAACCTGATTGAGGTCGTGCTCGTTAGCCGCCGTGGTCACCAGACTGTGGGTCAGGCCACTTTTGGCGTCCACGCCAATGTGCGCTTTCATGCCGAAGTACCACTGGTTACCTTTCTTGGTCTGGTGCATGTCTTCATCACGGCTGTTGTGTTTGTTTTTGGTAGAGCTGGGGGCTTGAATGATGGTGGCATCCACCAAGGTGCCCTGGGTCATTAGAACGCCACACTCTGCTAGCCAGTGATTAACGGTACTGAAGATTTTGCGGGCCAGTTCATGCTGCTCCAGCAAATGCCGGAAATTCATGATGGTAGTGCGGTCTGGAATGGCTTTATCCAGTGACAGGCGAGCAAATTGGCGCATGGAGGCGATTTCATAGAGGGCATCTTCCATGGCCTCATCGCTCAGGTTGTACCATTGCTGCATGCAGTGAATACGCAGCATGGTTTCCAGCGGATAGGGCCTGCGACCATTACCGGCCTTGGGATACACAGGCTCGATAACGCCAAGTAATTTGTCCCAGGGAAGCAAGTCATCCATTCTGCCAAGGAAAACTTCTTTGCGGGTCTGGCGGCGTTTACTGGAAAACTCACTGTCGGCAAAAGTCAGTTGCTGGCTCATCCGGTTACTCATTCTGGGTTCAGGTTACAACACGATGATCTCACATCTCGGACTTATTCGCACCTTCCCTAAACTAATTTTATTAAAATTAACGAAAGTTGCATTTTCGTCGTTAATAATAAATAAATTTTAATTTAGATTAAGGTCATTCATTAATGACACTTAACATTAAATTTACATGAGTAACCTTTAGCCCAGGGTGTCTATTACAGTAACCCGTATCTCAACATTCAGGTTTTACGAAAAGTCACTCAGGGTAACGTCTTGCATCCGGCTGACCCTATTTTATTTTTAACAGCACAATATGCAACTATCATATCAATCAACAGCACAATAAACCTAAAACCACACTATGTGCATTACTTTAGGTCAGCGAAATGGCTCGCAGCCAGCAAAATAGATTCAACAAGAATTAGTCCATTGTACGAAATCTTCTTCTGTACGCCCTTCAAAATGAAGCGAGGGGGGAGTACATTGTTCCGTGCTGACTTCCACGGCAGGGAGTGGCAATAATAGCGAAAAGGTTAAAGGTTCATGTCCCCTATCGAAAAATCCAGCAAGCTAGATAACGTCTGTTATGACATCCGTGGCCCGGTTCTGAAAGAGGCAAAGCGCCTCGAAGAAGAAGGCAATAAGGTTCTGAAACTCAACATTGGTAATCCTGCGCCATTTGGTTTTGAAGCGCCGGATGAGATCCTGGTAGATGTGATCCGCAACCTGCCCACTGCACAAGGCTATTGCGATTCAAAAGGACTCTACTCCGCGCGTAAAGCCATCATGCAGCACTACCAGGCGCGCGGCATGCGTGACGTTACCGTTGAAGATATCTATATTGGCAACGGCGTCTCTGAGCTTATCGTGCAGGCCATGCAGGCACTGCTGAACAGCGGTGACGAAATGCTGGTACCCGCGCCTGACTACCCGCTGTGGACAGCAGCAGTATCACTGTCCAGCGGTAAAGCGGTGCACTACCTGTGCGACGAGTCCTCTGACTGGTTCCCGGATCTCGATGATATTCGCGCTAAGATAACCCCTCGCACGCGCGGTATCGTCATTATCAACCCGAACAACCCAACGGGTGCGGTCTATTCCAGAGAGTTACTGATGGAGATCGTGGAGATCGCCCGCCAGCACAACCTGATTATCTTTGCCGACGAAATTTACGACAAAATTCTGTACGATGCGGCGCAACACCACTCTATCGCCGCACTGGCACCGGATCTGCTGACCATTACCTTCAACGGCCTGTCCAAGACCTATCGTGTGGCGGGTTTCCGTCAGGGCTGGATGGTACTGAACGGGCCGAAAAAACACGCCAAAGGGTATATCGAAGGGCTTGAGATGCTGGCGTCCATGCGTTTATGCGCCAACGTTCCGGCACAGCACGCGATCCAGACCGCACTCGGTGGTTACCAGAGCATCAGCGAATTTATCACCCCGGGTGGCCGTCTGTACGAACAGCGTAACCGCGCGTGGGAGCTGATCAACGATATCCCGGGCGTCTCCTGTGTCAAACCTAACGGCGCGCTCTACATGTTCCCGAAAATTGACGCGAAGCGCTTCAATATTCATGACGACCAGAAAATGGTGCTCGATTTCCTGTTACAGGAAAAAGTGCTGCTGGTTCAGGGTACCGCGTTCAACTGGCCGTGGCCGGATCACGTGCGCATCGTCACCCTGCCGCGTGAGGACGACCTCGAAATGGCCATCAGTCGCTTTGGCCGCTTCCTCTCCGGTTACCACCAGTAATCTTAAAAATCAGGCTACTTCGGTAGCCTGATTTGCATCTTGTCTCCCCTACCCGCACAATGAAGTCTGTCGCAGTGAAGACAAAAGGTAACCTATGAGTCAGAGTCATTTCTTTGCCCATCTCTCCCGCCTTAAACTGATCAACCGCTGGCCTTTGATGCGCAATGTGCGCACTGAAAATGTGTCGGAACACAGCCTGCAGGTTGCGATGGTCGCTCACGCACTGGCGGCCATTAAAAACCGTAAATTCAACGGGCAGGTCAATGCTGAGCGTATTGCTCTGCTGGCAATGTATCACGATGCCTCTGAAGTGCTGACCGGGGATTTACCCACACCGGTGAAATATTTCAACTCGCAGATTGCGCAGGAATATAAGGCGATCGAGAAGATTGCCCAGCAGAAGTTGATCGATATGGTGCCGGAAGAGTTGCGCGATATCTTCGAACCGCTGATCGACGAACATCGTTATACGGAAGATGAACAATCGCTGGTGAAACAGGCGGATGCGCTGTGCGCCTATCTGAAATGTCTGGAAGAGTTGTCAGCCGGAAATAATGAGTTTTTACTGGCCAAAACGCGTCTGGAAAAAACGCTCGAATCCCGCCGCAGTGAAGAGATGGATTATTTTATGCAGGTGTTCGTACCGAGCTTCCATTTGTCGCTGGATGAAATTAGCCAGGATTCACCGCTATAACAGACCATGATTGCCCGGCGGCGCTGCCGGACTGATCCCATCGCAGACGCCACCCGACAATTTACTTAAAACGGGAACAATACCGGAATCAACACTACGCACACCAACATCACCAGCACGGTGAACGGCACGCCAATCTTCACGAAATCGCTAAATTTGTAGTTACCTGGCCCCAGCACCAGCGTGTTAACCGGCGAAGAGACCGGGGTCATAAACGCCGCAGAGGCCGCCATTGCCACCATCATGGCAAATGGATACGGTGAAACCCCCATCGATTTCGCCATTGCCAGTGCGATGGGAGCCATCAGTACGGCCGTCGCCGTATTGGAAATAAACAACCCGATGGCGGCACACATGATAAACAGACACACCATCATCATATACGGGCCATATCCCCCGCCGACATCCATTAGCCCTTTAACCACCAAATCCACGCCACCGGTCTTTTGCAGTGCCAGGGCAAAGGGCATCATCCCGACAATCAGAATGATGCTCGGCCAGTGAACGGCTTTGTAGGCACTTTCAGCATCAATACAGCGGAATTTCCCCATCAGCAGGCAGGCAATAATCGCCGCGATCGGATTGGGGATCTCATCGGTAAGCATTAACGCCACCATCAGCACCAGACAAAAAATCGCATGGGGTGCCTGGCTATGCGCCGGAGACGCATCGCTCTCTTCAACGGGCATATTGAGTACCACAAAATCGCGGCCTTTCTGTCCAAGCTGGCTGATCAGCTTCCAGTTGCCAACCACGAGGAAAATATCCCCCAGCAGGATGGGTTCATCCACAACCGCACCTTTCATCGCCACGCCATCGCGCTTTAAGCCCACCACATTCAGGCCATAACGGGTACGGAAGCCCATTTCGCGCACAGTTTTACCCAATAATTCAGACTCAGGGATCAGCGACACTTCAGCCATGCCGACGTCCAGCGCCTGGTCTGAAAAATACTCGCCGCGCAGCACCATCGGCTCCAGCAGTTGTTCACTGCAAAACTCGCGCAGATCAACATCCGCCGTGGACATATCAATCAGCAAAACGTCACGCGCCCGGAATTCCGACACCCCGTTCACGTTCACGATCACCCGACGGAAACGACGCCAGCGCTCCACGCCGATCACGTTCGCGCCATAGCGTTCCCGCAGCTTCAGGTCGTCCAGACGCTGGCCGACCATCGGTGAACCTGGGCGAATGGCCAGACGGCGGGCGCGCCCGGTCAGACGGTACTCTTTGATCAAATCTCGAAAGGTACGCCGTTTCCAGCCGTCTTTGCTTTTATCCTGCGTCTCGCCCTGCAGGGCAAAGCGGGTCAGCAGCATATAGATAACGCCCATGACCAGAATCACCAGCCCAAGCGGGGTAACGCTGAAAAAACTGAAACCCTGTAACCCTTCACGGATCAGCTCACTGTTGACGACCAGGTTCGGTGGTGTAGCCACCAGCGTCATCATGCCGCTAACAAGCCCGGCAAAGCTCAGGGGCATCATCAGACGCGACGGTGAGGTCTGCATCCGCATGGAGACGCTGAGTACCACGGGGATAAAGATCGCGACAACGCCAGTTGAACTCATAAACGCCCCCAGCCCGGCAACCGTCAGCATCAGGTAGATCAGCATTTTGGTTTCACTGTTACCTGCCACCTTCACCAGCCACGATCCCACAATGGTCGCGACGCCAGTGCGCACCAGGCCGTCACCAATAATGAACAGAGCAGCAATCAGGATCACGTTAGGGTCGCTAAACCCGGAGAAGGCCTCCGGAAGCGTGAGCGTACCGCTCAACACAAACGCAACAATAACAAACAAGGCGACGGCATCCATGCGCACCTTGCCTGTAGCAAAGAGAATGATAGCGATTAAAAGCAGGCTGAGGACCCAAATCAGTTCACCGTTCACAACATGTCCTTGTCTGAGGGGGTACAAAATTTTGCCATAAAAAAGCCCCAGCAATGTGGGGCTAAATCATGGGATTACATTTTCAGCGAGACGGTAACAACGCCGTCAGGTGCTTTAGAGACAGCAAGTGTCGTCAGCGAGTTAAGCACAAAATCGGCTTCGTCCAGCCGGGGCGAGTCCGCCGGTACGTTGACGGCGATAACATGGCTTCCGGCATTCAACCCGGCCAGCACTCCGGCTGCCGCATCTTCCACCACCACGCAGTCTGCGGGAGCAAGACCCAGCAGTTCAGCGCCGAGTAAAAACGCATCAGGTTCAGGTTTGCCGCGCTTGACGCGTTCAGCGGTGATGAACACTTCTGGCTTCGGCAAGCCTGCCGCCTTATGACGGGCATGCGCAACCGGAATCGAGCCGGAGGTCACTATCGCCCACGGGATCTGCTCTTCATTAAGATGTTCAAGCAGTTCACGCGCCCCGGGCAGCGCGGCGATGCCGTCCGTGTCGGTGGATTCAATATGCTCAAGATAGCTGAACTCTGCCTGAATATCTTCCTCAGTGCGCCCCACCAGAAAATGCCGTAACGAGGTAATGGCCTGTTTGCCGTGGATAAAATTCAGCACGTCCTGATGGTCGATGCCATGTCTGTCAGCCCAATGGCACCATGAACGCTCCACAACCGGCAGCGAATCCACCAGCGTACCGTCCAGATCAAACAGAAAACCTTTACACTGCACACGCACCTCCGTCAGGCATTAATGATTTGTTGAATTTCGTTGCTGCTTAAATGGTACTGGCGTGGGCACGAATGCCATACGCTCAGCATGCGCTGATATTTTTCCCACATTGGGGTTTGCGCGTTAAAACCGTGAGTACCCGCATCAAAATGGGTATAGCGCCCTTCGGTATTCACCATAAAGCGTACATAGCTCAGATAGCGCGCTTCCGTTGCGGCATCAAAGCCCAGGAACGTCACGCGACGCTCGTCGATGGACGGTTGATCTTTCAGATTGGTCCAGGAAACGTGCAGCGCGTGATACATCTCCATAATGTCGATGATCAGGCGGCAGGTTTCTTCTTTCAGCTCGCCAAACTCGCGATCCAGTTCGCGCATCTGCAAACCAAAGCCACGTTCAACGATAGTCTGTAAGCGGCGGTAGCGCTCTGCGTTGTCGGGATCAAGCATAGTCATCATCTTGTACTGATTAGACAAAATCAGACGTTGAGCATTGGTCATTTCCATCTTTCGACTCCTGTAGCGCATTGCACTTGAAAAAAAAGACACGGTAACTGTTTGTTACTGTGCCTTCTTTTATTCATCGTTTCGATGATCAATCACAAACCATCGAGGAATGTTTTATCAAGTTGTTTAAAAGCCCGCTTGAGGGTATCGGCCAGCGCCTGGTAATCCGGTTTACCTTCGACCGGAGCAAGCGCCTGCCCTGCTTCCTCGAGTTTCCCGCGAACTTCATAAAACCAGTGTAAAATTCCGGGAGGTAATGGCGTAATTGAACGCTTACCTAACCACCACAGTCCCTGCATCGGCAGACTTAGCGCAAAGAGCGCCGTGGCGACGGCCGGGCCAAGCTGCCCCCCGAGGGCAATTTGCCAGCACAGCGTAAATATCGCGACAGGCGGCATAAAGCGAATCGCATGGCGGGTGGCGCGGATGACGCGATTCTCAACAAACATAGGCGCAAGGCGCTTTTCCATCGGCCAGGTCTTTGCGTAATGCTGTCCCCGACGAAACAGACTAAAAAAGTTCACGGACGGGATCTCAGGTGTCGACATGGCTGTACCTCAACTTCACGTATAAAAATTAAAATTTTCATGCAAAACCACAACAGGCTATGACAACGTTCAAAATATTTTGTCATCACTACCCCGTATCGGGTATCCTGTGCCAGCCTGATAGGGCCTTAGACGAGAATCGTTAACTCGTCAAATTATCGCATATTATGCCATCGCCTGAAAAATGTTCAAAATGGCATAAAATCATAGGTATTTCTTCCATCATGCCAGAATGTTCGTTTGGCATGATGTTAATCATAAATGTCTGGGTCAGCATGCGTTACGCTGTTAGACTCACTGACGTTTTTTTAGCCACGTATCAATAATAGGTACTTCCATGTCGAGTAAGTTAGTACTGGTTCTGAACTGCGGTAGCTCCTCACTGAAATTCGCCATCATCGATGCGCTCAACGGTGACGAGTACCTCTCTGGTTTGGCCGAATGTTTCCATCTGCCTGAAGCACGTATCAAATGGAAGATGGACGGTAGCAAACAAGAAGCGGCTTTAGGTGCAGGCGCCGCTCACAGTGAAGCGCTGAACTTTATCGTTAACACTATTCTGGCACAAAAACCAGAACTGTCTGCTCAGCTGACTGCGATTGGTCACCGTATCGTCCACGGCGGCGAAAAATACACCAGCTCCGTCGTGATCGACGAATCTGTGATCCAGGGTATCAAAGACTCTGCATCCTTCGCGCCGCTGCACAACCCGGCTCACCTGATCGGTATCGCTGAAGCGCTGAAATCCTTCCCGCAGCTGAAAGACAAAAACGTGGCCGTGTTTGACACCGCGTTCCATCAGACTATGCCGGAAGAATCTTACCTCTACGCCCTGCCATACAGCCTGTACAGAGAGCACGGTGTTCGTCGCTACGGCGCACATGGCACCAGCCACTTCTATGTGACGCAGGAAGCGGCAAAAGTACTGAACAAACCGGTTGAAGAACTGAACATCATCACCTGCCACCTGGGCAACGGTGGTTCTGTTTCTGCTATCCGTAACGGTAAATGTGTTGATACTTCTATGGGTCTGACCCCACTGGAAGGTCTGGTGATGGGTACCCGTTCCGGTGATATCGACCCGGCGATCATCTTCCACCTGCACGACACCCTGGGCATGAGCGTTGACCAGATCAACAAAATGCTGACCAAAGAGTCTGGCCTGCTGGGTCTGACCGAAGTCACCAGCGACTGCCGTTATGTTGAAGACAACTACGCAGAAAAAGCGGACGCTAAACGTGCAATGGACGTTTACTGCCACCGCCTGGCAAAATACATCGGTTCTTACACTGCGCTGATGGAAGGTCGTCTGGACGCGGTAATCTTCACCGGTGGTATCGGTGAGAATGCGGCAATGGTCCGTGAACTGACCCTGGGTAAACTGGGCGTTCTGGGCTTCGACGTTGATCACGAACGTAACCTGGCTGCCCGTTTCGGTAAGTCTGGTTTCATCAACAAAGAAGGTACCCGTCCAGCTATCGTTATCCCAACGAACGAAGAGCTGGTCATCGCGCAAGACGCGAACCGCCTGACTGCCTGATTCCACACCGCCAGCAATGCTGGCGGTGCTGTTTTGTAACCCGCCCAATGTCGGCGGTAACGAAAGAGGATAAACCGTGTCCCGTATTATTATGCTGATCCCTACCGGAACCAGCGTCGGCCTGACCAGCGTCAGCCTTGGCGTTATCCGTGCTATGGAACGCAAAGGCGTTCGTCTGAGCGTCTTTAAGCCAATCGCCCAGCCTCGTGCCGGTGGCGATGCGCCAGACCAGACCACCACCATCGTGCGTAAGAACTCCAATCTGCCAGCGGCTGAACCGCTGAAGATGAGCCACGTTGAATCTCTGCTCTCCAGCAACCAGAAAGACGTGCTGATGGAAGAGATCATCGCCAACTACCACGCGAACACTCAGGACGCGGAAGTGGTTCTGGTTGAAGGCCTGGTTCCTACGCGCAAACACCAGTTTGCCCAGTCTCTGAACTTCGAAATCGCGAAAACGCTGAACGCTGAGATCGTCTTCGTCATGTCTCAGGGTACTGACACCCCAGAGCAGCTGAACGAGCGTATCGAACTGACTCGCAGCAGCTTCGGCGGCGTAAAAAATACCAACATCACCGGCGTTATCGTTAACAAACTGAACGCCCCGGTTGATGAGCAGGGTCGTACTCGCCCTGACCTGTCCGAGATCTTCGACGACTCTTCCAGAGCGAAAGTCATCAAAGTTGACCCGGCTAAACTGCAAAGCTCCAGCCCGCTGCCAGTACTGGGCGCGGTACCGTGGAGCTTCGATCTGATTGCCACCCGTGCAATCGATATGGCGCATCACCTGAACGCCACCGTGATCAACGAAGGCGACATCAACACCCGTCGCGTGAAGTCCGTGACCTTCTGTGCGCGCAGCATCCCGCACATGCTGGAACACTTCCGTGCAGGCTCCCTGCTGGTGACTTCCGCTGACCGTCCTGACGTGCTGGTTGCAGCCTGCCTGGCGGCAATGAACGGCGTGGAAATCGGTGCCATTCTGCTGACCGGTGCTTACGAGATGGACCCACGCGTCAGCAAGCTCTGCGAGCGCGCTTTTGCCACTGGCCTGCCGGTCTTCATGGTGAACACCAACACCTGGCAGACCTCCCTGAGCCTGCAGAGCTTCAACCTGGAAGTGCCGGTTGATGACCACGAACGTATTGAGAAAGTGCAGGAATACGTTGCGGGTTACATCAATGCAGACTGGATCGAATCCCTGACTGCGACTTCTGAGCGCAGCCGTCGTCTGTCTCCACCAGCCTTCCGTTACCAGCTGACTGAGCTGGCGCGTAAAGCGGGCAAACGCGTTGTTCTGCCAGAAGGTGATGAACCACGTACCGTTAAAGCGGCAGCTATCTGCGCAGAACGCGGTATCGCGACCTGTGTGCTGCTGGGTAACCCGGATGAAATCACCCGTGTGGCGGCCTCTCAGGGCGTTGAGCTGGGTGCGGGTATCGAAATCGTTGACCCGGAAGTGGTTCGCGAAAGCTACGTAGCCCGTCTGGTTGAACTGCGTAAGAGCAAGGGCATGACCGAAGCCGTTGCGCGTGAACAGCTGGAAGACAACGTGGTGCTGGGTACGCTGATGCTGGAACAGGACGAAGTTGACGGTCTGGTTTCTGGTGCTGTTCACACCACCGCGAACACCATCCGTCCGCCACTGCAGCTGATCAAAACTGCACCGGGCAGCTCACTGGTGTCTTCCGTGTTCTTCATGCTGCTGCCTGAACAGGTTTACGTTTACGGCGACTGTGCGATCAACCCGGATCCAACGGCAGAACAGCTGGCTGAAATCGCTATCCAGTCTGCAGACTCCGCGATTGCCTTCGGTATCGAACCACGCGTGGCGATGCTCTCCTACTCTACCGGCACTTCTGGTGCAGGCAGCGATGTAGAGAAAGTTCGCGAAGCGACCCGTCTGGCGCAGGAAAAACGTCCTGACCTGATGATCGACGGCCCGCTGCAGTACGACGCTGCGGTAATGGCTGACGTGGCGAAATCCAAAGCGCCTAACTCACCGGTTGCCGGTCGCGCTACCGTGTTCATCTTCCCGGATCTGAACACCGGTAACACCACCTACAAAGCGGTACAGCGTTCTGCAGACCTGATCTCCATCGGGCCAATGCTGCAGGGTATGCGCAAACCTGTGAACGACCTGTCCCGTGGTGCGCTGGTAGACGATATCGTCTACACCATCGCGCTGACCGCGATCCAGTCCTCACAGCAGCAGTAATTTTTTACTGCACTAAAAAGGCGACCAGAAGGTCGCCCTTTTTATTTACAGTAACTCTCTCGCCGCCGACACAATGTCATGTGCCGTCAGGCCATACTCCTTCTGCAGGAAGTCCTGCGTCCCTACCTGGCCGTAACGCTCCTTCACGCCAACCCGACGCATCGGTACAGGACACGTTTCCACCAGCACTTCCGCCACCGCCGACCCCAGCCCGTTATGGATGCTGTGGTTTTCGCAGGTGACGATGCGCCCGGTTTTCTCGGCGTAGTTTTTCACCAGCATCCGGTCGATCGGTTTCAGGGTAAACATATCGATCACCGCCGCGCTCACGCCTTCCTGCCCCAGCTGGCGGGCTGCTTCCAGTGCTTCCGCCACCATGATACCGTTGGCAATCAGGGTGATATCGCTCCCTTCGCGCAGTAC
This sequence comes from Enterobacter cloacae, assembly GCA_014169315.1. Taxonomy (NCBI): domain Bacteria; kingdom Pseudomonadati; phylum Pseudomonadota; class Gammaproteobacteria; order Enterobacterales; family Enterobacteriaceae; genus Enterobacter; species Enterobacter cloacae. Next base: position 3,149,147 of record AP022133.1, read on the forward strand.
GTTACCCTTGCCGATGGTAAAGGTTGATCCCGGTGCATAGACGCTCGGGGCCTGTTTACGAATGGTGCGCACCCAGTAGAAACCTTCAAGATCAATCAGCTGGCGTAGCACATCCTCAAACATCACCGCGTCGGTCACCTCCAGCACCACCGAATGGGCCAGACCGCGCACAATCCCCATATCTTCAAACGACATATGCGTGCCACCGTTGTGGCAAGCCGTGACGCCCGCATCCGAGGCAATGACCTTCACGTTGTTACGCTGGTAGTCCAGGGACATAAACAGCTGGTCGAAGCAGCGACGGCTGGCAAAGGCGGTAAAGGTGTGGACGAACGGTTTACGCCCGGTCAGCGACAACCCGGCTGCCGTACCAATCACGTTGGCTTCCATAATGCCGCAGTTAATGACGTGCTGCGGGTAATCACGCGCCACACCGTCCATTGCCATCGAGCTCATCAGATCCGCTTCCAGCGCGATGATCTCGCTTCCGGCCTCAATCTGTTTTGCCACAAAACCGGCGTAGACTTTACGCATCTCAACGGCATCTTTTTGTCCTGCTGGTGCAACCTTAATCATGTGTAGCCTCCAGTTGGCGAATCGTCTCGTTGAGGGCCGCCTTGCTCTCCCCGGTCAGGCGCAGATGATGAGAGTTACTAAGCTGCTCCAGATACGGCACCCCCTGCCCTTTAATGCTGTCCAGAATCACTACCCGCGGACGCGCATCCGCCGCTGGAACCCGCGATGTGACGTCCAGCAACGCCGGGATGTCATCCCCTTTCACGGTCACCACATCAAAGCCAAAGGCACGGAATTTCCCCTCCAGATCGAACGCGCAGATAATTTCATCCAGTTGACCGTCGAGCTGCTGCTTATTCCAGTCCACAAACACCGTGAGATTGTTCAGGCGATGGTGAGCAATAAACTGGAATGCCTCCCAGCATTGACCTTCGTTAAGCTCGCCATCACCCACAATGCAAAATACCCGGTTTGGACGCCCTGCCAGCCTGTGCGACAACGCCATTCCCCCGGCGATAGAAATGCCCTGTCCGAGCGAGCCGGTGGTGGCATCCACACCGCGCGTTTTCAGACGATCCGGGTGGCTTGGCAGACGCGTGCCGTTCTGGTTGAGCGTGCTCAGCTCTTCCATCGGGAAATAGCCTTTTATCGCCAGGATACTGTACAGCGCCGGGCCCGCGTGGCCTTTCGACAGGACAAAATAGTCGCGCTCTGGCCAGTCCGGGTCGGCCGGGTCGATTTTCATCACCGCGCCGTACAGCACGGCCAGCGTTTCAACCACCGACATACTGCCACCGTAGTGACCAAAGCCCAGCTGCGTCAGTGATTTCAGGGTCTCAAGGCGGATCTGACGCGCCAGTTGGGTTATCTCATTCACATTCATGATTTAGCTCCGGTGTTTTCCTGCGCGTTACCGCCCGCAGATTTGTTTTTAGCAAACACGTTGTACGCCACCAGCAGCGCGAACAACGCAACCACCAGCCCGGTGATGGCAAGCGGTGACAGGAAGCGTGCCAGGTTGCCCAGAACAATCCCGACAGCGCCGAAATCGGCATCCGAGAAGGTCGTATTAGCAAAACCAATTGCACCCAGCACGGGCAGGAGCAGCACCGGCAGGAAGGTGATCAGCAGGCCGTTAGCAAATGCGCCAATCATCGCCCCGCGACGTCCGCCAGTAGCATTACCGAACACGCCTGCAGTCGCACCGGTGAAGAAATGCGGCACTACGCCCGGCAGGATCAGCACCCAGCTGAACTGACCGCAGATGAACAGCCCGACCAGACCGCCGAGGAAGCTGAACAGAAAGCCAATCAGCACCGCGTTTGGCGCATACGGATAGACCACCGGACAATCCAGCGCAGGACGTGCATTCGGCACCAGTTTCTCCGAGAAACCGGTAAAAGCCGGGACGATTTCGGCCAGAATCAGGCGCACACCCTGCAGGATGATGAACACACCTGCCGCAAAGGTAATTGCCATGATAATGGCGTACACCAGGTAGTTCTGGCCGCCGCTGAAGGTCGCCTCTACGTACTCACGCCCGGCGCTCACCGCCATGATCAGATAGATAATCATCATGGTCAGGGAGATTGAAATAGAGCTGTCACGCAGGAAGCTCAGATTCTTAGGCAGGTTCATCTCTTCGGTTGAACGCGAGCCTTTGCCAAACTTGCTGCCGATCCAGCCAGAAAGCACGTAGCCCAGTGTGCCAAAATGGCCAAACGCAATATCGTCAGTGCCGGTGATACGCTTCATATAGCGCTGCGCTATCGCCGGGAAGAAAGCCATCACCAGGCCGAGGATCAGCGACCCCGTAAAGACCAGGCCCACGCCCTCAAAGCCCGCGACCGTCAGGATCACGCCAATCATGCATGCCATGTAAAAGGTGTGATGACCGGTCAGGAAGATGTATTTCAGGCGGGTAAAGCGTGCGACGATGATGTTTGCCACCATGCCGAACGCCATAATCAGTGCGGTCGAGGCTCCATATTTTTCCAGCGCAATAGACACAATCGCTTCATTGTTTGGAATAATGCCCTGAATATTAAACGCATGTTCAAACATGCCGCCTAATGGATTTAATGACCCCACCAATACCGTAGCGCCACCACCCAGCACAATAAAACCGAGGATGGTTTTAATGGTTCCCTTCACCACGTCAGAAAAAGATTTTTTCTGCGCGACCAGACCAATTAATGCAATTAAACCAACCAGTACAGAGGGAACTTTTAATATATCAACAACGAAATTCAGCGTTTCAAGGATAAACATATCCACCTCGCCTTATCAGGATTATTGTTTTTCGAACCAGGCACGTAACTGCGCTTCAAGTTCGTTGATATCGATGATGTTGTTGATCACCACCAGCTGGTTTTCCGGCACGCTGGCGCTGGCTGCAATGTCTTTCGCCATCACGAAAAGATCGGCTGCGCCCGGGGTTGCAGATGAGAGATCGGAGTGTTCAACATCAGCCTCAATCTCAAGCTTTTTGAGTATCTTTTTAATATTCATTTCGACCATAAAACTGCTGCCCAGGCCAGAACCGCAAATAGCCATTATTTTCATTGTTATCCCCTTTTTAGCGTAAAGACGTCTCCATCACGCTGACGCGTAATGTTGTGACAAACCGGATGAAAGTATTAAATCAGAAGCGGTCGATAATCGTTTTTATTTCCTCCAGCGTATTCGCCTGATGCAATTCGGCCATATCATTGTCGCTGGAAAATAATTCAGCGAGAGCTGAGATCATTTCTATATGACTATGTTTGTCCGGTGCCGCCAGCATCACAATCACATCAACGGGGTCAAATTCCCCGGCACCAAAAGAGACACCCTGTTTCAGTTTTAATAATGAGAGCCCCAGCCCTTTAGCCCCCTCTTCCGGCCTCGCATGCGGCATCGCCAGCCCTGGTGCCAGCACATAATACGGCCCTAATGTATGGTGCTGCTCAATGATTGCCGTCACATACTCCGGGGCAATCACCTGCAGATCCAGCAACGGTTTTGCGCACAGCTCCAGCGCCTGAGGCCAGCTCTCGACGCTATCCTGAAGCGTAATGGTCGTATCGTATATCCACTTTTTGAGCACTTTTTACTCCCGCCACAACCCAAAAGATGTGCAAACTTTATTCAACACATTAATAATTGACTGCGATCAGGATCACAAAGATAGCGCTACCAAGCTATAACATTCAGAAGTGTGATAGCGCTATCAAATTGTAATCATGGTGTGAAATCACAGCAAAAAAAGGGATTTAAGGCGTATACTGCCTGTCACGTGAAGCGAAGGATGATAATAAGAACGCATCTGGTCAGCAGGAAGGTGTATGTCTCTAACCCGAAAACGGCGCAGTACCGGTAAAGTGACACTCGCCGATGTCGCACAGCTTGCCGGAGTGGGCACAATGACCGTGTCCCGGGCACTCCGCACGCCGGAACAGGTTTCTGATAAACTACGAGAAAAAATTGAAGCTGCGGTGCAGGAATTGGGATATATGCCCAACCTTGCCGCCAGCGCGCTGGCGTCGGCCTCTTCATGGACGATTGCTATGGTTGTTCCTAATCTTTCCGAAGCTGGTTGCTCGGAGATGTTCGCCGGGCTACAGCAGGTATTACAGCCTGCCGGGTACCAGATCATGCTGGCAGAATCTCAGCATCGTCTCGAACAGGAAGAGAAATTACTGGAAACGCTACTGGCGTCCAATATTGCAGCCGCGATTTTGCTCAGCGTCGAACACACCGACACCGTCCGCCACTGGCTGAAAAATGCCTCCATCCCGGTGATGGAAATGGGTGCCATGCGCGCCGATCCTATCGACATGAATATCGGGATTGATAACGTCGCGGCGATGTATGAACTCACTGAGATGGTGATCCAGCGTGGCTATCAGAATATTGGCCTGCTGTGTGCCAACCAGGAGCAGTGGATTTTCCAGCAGCACTTGCAGGGCTGGTACAAAGCGATGCTTCGCCACCATATGTCACCGAATCGGGTCATAAATGCCGCCATGCCGCCGAACTTCTCAACGGGTGCGGCACAGCTACCTGAATTCCTGCTGGCATGGCCTGAGCTGGATGCACTGGTGTGCGTATCGGATGAGCTGGCCTGCGGTGCGCTGTATGAGTGCCAGCGTCGGCGTATCAAGGTACCAGACGATCTGGCGGTCGTGGGCTTTGGTGACAGCGACGTCAGCCGCGTCTGTCAGCCACCGCTGACGACGATGGTAGTACCGCACCGTAAGATTGGGATTGAAGCGGGACGTGCGTTACTGGAACGTCTCAATGACGGAGACTGGCGCGATCAGAAACCCATCGCGTCCAGCCTGTGTCTGCGGGAAAGCTGCTAAGACTTACTCAGCCTCTTCTTCTTTCTCTGATTTGGTCGATTCGTTATTCGCGTTGCGGCTCATCCACAGCGCCAGCGCTTTTAACGAATCCGGCGTGAACTCGTCGCAACGCGCGGTAATTTCTTCCGGCGTCATCCAGCTCACTTCACTGACTTCCTCTTCCTGCAGGGCGAACGGGCCGTGGGAAACGCAGCTAAACAGCCCGCCCCAGACGCGGCAGTTTTCGTCCTCGAAATAGAACTGGCCGTGCTCGGCAAATGGCACACCGGCAATGCCTAACTCTTCTTCCGCTTCGCGACGCGCGGAATCCAGCAGCACTTCATCCGCCTGAACGACCCCGCCCGCAGTGGCATCCAGCATACCGGGGAGAAAATCTTTGGTGTCCGTGCGGCGCTGGACCAGAATTTTGCCCATGCCGTCATGCACAACGATGTACGTTGCACGGTGACGCAGACGCTCCGCACGCATTTGTGCGCGGCTGGCCTGCGCGATCACTTCATTTTCTTCGCTGACAATGTCAACCCACTCTGTACTTGCCAAATGACTCTGCTCCACCATCGGGAAACCTTCTCGTCTAAGCGCTCTTTCGGCGCGTTTGCAGTTGAGGTGTAACTTACGGATTAATCGCTATTTGCGCAATAACTTGCTGATCATTAAGTGCGATAACGCTTAACGTCTTCTCATCAAGCATGCCGTAGCTCGCCGGGTATCCGCCTTTTGGGATACTGACCGAACCGGGATTAAAATGATAAATATCACCGCGCTTTTCAGCCACCGGAATATGAGTATGACCGTAAACCAGAGCATCGCCAGCCATGAGCGCAGGGAGATTATCGGGGCTAAAAAGATGACCATGCGTTAAGAACAGGCGGCAATTTTCTAACAGCACCTGTTGCCAGGGGGCGGTTATCGGAAAATGCAGCAGCATCTGATCCACTTCGCTGTCACAGTTGCCGCGAACGGCGATGATACGCGAGGCATAGTGATTGAGTTTTTCCGCCACCTGCGCAGGGGCATACCCTTCCGGCAGCGCATTACGGGGGCCATGATTTAACACATCGCCCAGGATCACCAGCCACTGCGCCCCACTTTGGGTAAACAGAGAAAGAACACGCTCGGTAGCGGGCAGCGATCCATGAATATCCGACGCAAACATCAGTTTCATCAGTCACTCCTCAGGAAAACAGACTGCCCATATCATACCTGAAGCGCCAGGGCTTATCAGCCCGCACGCTTAGCGGAGAGTGCCACATAGCGTTGTACTGACGCACGCTGCCACTGGAATGTCGCATAATCCACCAGCAGTTGCGGAACCTCGTCACCGTTGAGGATCAGGCGGTTGAGCATCAGCGCCAGATCGGTATCGGCAATGCACCATTCCCCGAATAAATTCGGATTGCCGTGCGCCAGCAAAGAGGTCGCAGTATCAATCAACTTTTGCGCACTGACAACACCGTCTGCGCTAAGGGCGGGCTTTTTCACCCCGGCAAATACAACGTCAGTGGAACGTTCGACGCGGATCGGCATCAGATCGCTACGCAACCACGCCTGGATCTGACGCGCCCGGGCACGCTTTTGCAGATCGTGGGGGTAAATCCGCTCCCACTCCGGCGGCGCAAAACGATCTTCAAGATACTCATCAATCGCTGAAGATTCACTCAGCTCAAAACCGTCAATTTCCAGCACCGGTACGCGCCGGGTCAGAGCATAACCCTGCCACTGCGGTTTCAGGTGTTCTCCACCGTCCAGATCGACGGTTTTCAGGGTAAATGTCAGCCCCTTTTCGGCCAGTGCCACATAAACACTCATAACATAGGGTGAAAAGAAATTCGCATCGGACCACAACGTGATAACAGGCTGGTTCATAACATCCTCATCGGCTGATCGGTTTTTACTCAACATATATTCTCTTTGCGTCGCTGTCACTTGATGAAAACTCACGATTTACACCAGACACCTATACTCATTTTTATGGCATCACTTTTTGTTCTGACAGGAGTTGAGAATGATCGACCTCTATTACGCGCCAACCCCAAACGGCCATAAAATCACCCTTTTTCTTGAAGAAGCAGAACTGGAATACCGGATCATCAGCGTCGATATCAGCAAAGGCGATCAGTTCAGACCCGTTTTTCTGGCGATATCACCCAATAATAAAATCCCGGCCATTATTGATAACCTGCCTGCCGATGGCGGCAGACCGTTAAGCCTGTTTGAGTCCGGGGAGATTTTGCTCTATCTGGCGGAGAAAACCGGTAAATTGCTGAGTGGGGAACTGCGCGAACGTCACCACACGCTGCAGTGGCTCTTCTGGCAGTCAAGCGGCCTGGGGCCGATGCTGGGGCAAAACCACCACTTTACCGCCTTCGCCCCGCAGCCAATCCCTTATGCTATCGAGCGCTATCAGGTTGAGACCCAGCGGCTGTACGGCGTGTTGAACCGTCGTCTGGAGAAAACGCCGTGGCTCGGGGGCGATCATTACAGCATTGCCGATATCGCCTGCTGGCCGTGGATTAACACTCATGAACGCCACCGTATCGATCTCGCTGCTTATCCTGCCGTGAATAACTGGTTTGAACGTATCCGGACACGTCCTGCGACCGAACGTGCCATGCAAAAAATCCAGCAGATTTAGTCCTTAACCCGGTTGGGCACATACGATGACCTCATGTATTATGAGGCGGAAATACTGACACGGAGAAGACCTGCAATGTCGCAACATGACGCTATTATTCGTATAAAAAACTTACGCTTACGTACGTTCATTGGTATCAAAGACGAAGAGATCGCCAACCGTCAGGATATCGTGCTGAATGTGGTGATCCATTACCCGGCAGACAAAGCGCGCGCCAGTGAGGACATCAATGACGCGCTGAATTACCGCACCATTACCAAAAGCATCATTCAGTATGTTGAAAACAACCGCTTCTCTTTGCTGGAAAAATTAACTCAGGATGTGCTCGATATCGCACGTGAACATCACTGGGTCACTTATGCTGAAGTAGAGATCGATAAACTTCACGCCCTGCGTTACGCTGACTCCGTCTCCATGACGTTAAGCTGGCAACGCCAGGCGTAAACCTGGAGGTTGTATGAAGATTCTGCTGACTGGCGGTACCGGCCTGATTGGTTGCCATCTCATTCCACGCCTGCAAGCATTGCACCACGACATCACCGTGGTCACGCGCAGCCCGGAAAAAGCACGTCAGTTGCTGGGTGTGGGTATCGACATCTGGAAAAGTCTGGCAGAACTGCAGAATCTGGACGGCTTTGACGCCGTCATCAACCTCGCAGGCGAGCCCATCGCCGACAAACGCTGGACGGAAGAGCAAAAACAGCTGTTGTGCAGCAGCCGCTGGAATATCACGGAAAGGCTGGTTGAGCTTATCCGTAACAGCCACACTCCGCCGTCGGTGCTCATTTCTGGCTCGGCTGCGGGATACTACGGCGATCTCGGTGAAGTGGTGGTAACCGAAGATGAGCCACCCCACAACGAATTTACCCATAAACTCTGCGCCCAGTGGGAACGCATCGCCTGCGCTGCACAAAGCGACAAAACCCGCGTCTGCCTGCTACGTACTGGCGTCGTCCTTTCCCCGAAAGGTGGCATTCTGACAAAGATGCTTCCCCTCTTTAAACTCGGCCTCGGCGGGCCAATCGGCAATGGTCGCCAGTATCTCGCCTGGATCCATATCGACGATATGGTAAACGGCATTCTCTGGCTACTGGATAACGATCTGAGCGGGCCTTTTAATATGGTGTCGCCGTACCCGGTGCGTAATGAACAATTTGCTCACTCACTGGGGCATGCCCTGCATCGCCCGGCGATTTTGCGCGTACCTGCCACGGTGATCCGCCTGATGATGGGCGAAGCCTCGGTGCTGGTGCTGGGTGGACAGCGCGCGCTGCCAAAACGGCTGGAAGCGGCCGGGTTTGCGTTTCGCTGGTATGACTTAGAAGAAGCGCTGGAGGATGCGGTGGGTTAAAGCCCACCTTTGGGTATGCTACAGTGATACGCCACACTCTCTCGCAAGGCAGCGTAACGATGGCAACCATCACCACATCCCGGCTTCATCTCACCCCGTTCGAACCTTCTGACTGGGCGTTCTTCCGTTCGCTGCGCGAAGACCGTGCCATCATGCGCTATATGGCTGCCATCGCCCCGGAAAAAGAGACCCGACGCCTGTTCGCTGCGCGTCTGGCTGCCCCGCATATTTTTGTGATCCGTTTTCGCAATGCTGGAACCCCGCTTGGCGATATTGGCCTGCAAATCAGCACAGAGAACCGTGAGGAAGCGGATATTGGTTACACCGTTGTACCTGCCGCACAGGGAAAAGGGATCGCCAGCGAGGCACTGCGCGCGGTGTGTGACTACGCCTTTAACCAGGCGGGTGTTAAAGCGGTTAACGCGTATGTGCTGGCAGATAACCGCGGGTCGGTACGGGTGCTGGAGAAAGCGGGTTTTGTGCGCACGCAGGTACTGGAAAAAGCATATGAGATTGATGGCGTGCGGTATGACGACTGGGTGTATCGGCTGGAGTGTGGTGCGGTTTGATGCCCTCACCCCAGCCCTCTCCCACAGGGAGAGGGAGAAAACCACCGGGCGACCCCCTCTCCCACAGGGAGAGGGAAGAAGGGCAAAACCTACTTCAACGACCCTTTCAGGAACTGCTGCAAGCGAGGGCTTTGCGGGTTGGCTAACACCTCATCCGGATGCCCCTGCTCTTCGATTTTGCCCTGATGCAGGAAGATGACGTGGTTTGAGACGTTACGGGCAAAGCCCATTTCGTGTGTCACCACCACCATCGTTTTTCCCTCTTCGGCCAGTTTTTGCATGATACGCAGCACTTCGCCAACGAGCTCAGGGTCAAGCGCGGAAGTCGGCTCATCAAACAGCAACACTTCTGGCTCCATCGCCAGCGCACGAGCGATAGAAACACGCTGCTGCTGACCGCCGGAGAGATGCACCGGGTATTTTATCTGCTGGCGTTCGTCAATGCCCACCTTCGCCAGGTATTTCACCGCACGTTCGCGGGCTTCCTGCTTGCTTAAGCCCAGCACCTGAACCGGTGCTTCCATCACGTTCTCCAGCACCGTCATGTGGCTCCAGAGGTTGAAGTGCTGGAACACCATCGTCAGGCGAGTGCGCAGCAGGCGCAGCTGATTCTTATCTGCCACCTTCAACTGGCCGTCTTTATCACGTACCAGGTTGATGTTCTGCCCGCTCACCACAATGGAGCCTTCACTCGGTTTCTCGAGGAAGTTAATGCAGCGCAGGAACGTACTTTTACCGGAACCCGATGAGCCGATAATACTGATTACATCGCCCGCATTAGCCTGCAGCGACACCCCTTTCAGCACTTCATGTTCGCCGTAGCGTTTGTGCAAATCAATAACGTTTAATTTGTTCTCAGCCATCATCTTTCTCAGTGCGTCGAAGAAGGTTTTATATGCTGCAACCAGCGTTTTTCAGCCTTACGGAACAGGCTAATGAGGACATATGAAATAATCAAATAAAGCACTGCCGCAATGCCAAACGCGGTAAATGGCTGATAGGTTGCGGAGTTAATGTCACGGGCGATTTTGAGCAGATCCGGCACCGTCGCGGTAAAGGCCAGCGCGGTGGAGTGCAGCATCAGAATCACTTCGTTACTGTAGGCAGGCAGCGCAATGCGCAGCGCCGACGGCAGAATGATGCAACGGTAAAGTTTCACCGACGAGAAGCCATACGCGCGTGCCGCTTCAATTTCACCATAAGGTACAGAACGAATGGCCCCGGCGAAAATCTCGGTGGTGTAGGCGCAGGTATTGAGCGTTAACGCCAGTACCGTACAGTTCAGGCCACTGCGGAAGAACGCGTTCAGCATCTCAGTGCCTTTCACAATCTCCAGCGTGTACATCCCCGAATAGAACACCAGCAGTTGCACGTACAGCGGTGTACCGCGAAACACATAGGTGAACAGCCAGATCGGGAAGCGGATAAATTTATTGTTCGACACCCGGCCAATGGCAAGAAACACTGCCAGAATGCCGCCCATCGCCACGGAAGAAATCAGCAGCCACAGCGTAATGGCCACGCCGGTAAAGCGATAGCCATCTGTCCACAGCAGGGATTTCCAGTATTCCTGAATAATCTCAATCACAGGTCAGCCCTCTTCACACCCACGGAGTAGCGACGTTCGAGCAGAAGCAGCACACCATTGGAGACGGTCGTAAAGACCAGATAGATAGCGCCACATACCACCGCAAAGTAGAACGGTTCCCAGGTACTCTTGCCTGCAAGCTGGGTCGCTTTTACGACATCTTCCAGGCCGAGCAGAGAAACCAGCGCCGTCGCCTTGAGGATAACCTGCCAGTTATTGCCGATACCCGGCAACGCATAGCGCATCATGGCCGGGAACATAATCCGGCGAAACGTCTGTGAGGAGGTGAAACCAAACGCAGTCGCTGCTTCAATGTGCCCTTTCGGCACGGCCATGTAAGCACCGCGGAAAGTTTCCGTGAAGTACGCACCGTAGATAAAACCGAGGGTAATAATACCGGCCACCATCGGGTCGATATCAATTTGCTCCATGCCAATAGCGTCAGTGATACCATTAAGCGCAATCTGCAAACCGTAAAAGATTAGCAGCATCAGCACCAGGTCAGGAACACCGCGAATCAGCGTGGTATAGCCTTCAAAAATGAGCGCCAGCGGTTTATTTGCCGACAACTTCGCCCCCGCGCCCGCCAGGCCTATCAGCACCGCCAGTACCACGGAGCTGATAGCCAGCTCAAGGGTGACAAGCGCGCCCTGTAAAATAACGCCAGAAAATCCGTACAGCATACCGCGTGCCCTGTCGTATCGTGAGTGGTGGAACCGTGTCTTTTCCCCTCCCCAAACGGGAGGGGCCGCACGTTATTTGACGTGGTGATTAGCCGCCGTAAACATTAAAATCGAAATATTTTTTTGCCAGCTTGTCGTAAGTGCCGTCAGCGCGCATTTCTGCAAACGCCTTGTTCAGCGCTTCACGCAGTTCGTTGTCCTCTTTGCGCAGACCCATACCGGTGCCTACACCAAACAGTTTCACGTCCTTAATGGACGGCCCACCGAACTTGTAATCTTTACCCACAGGCTGTTTCAGGAAACCTTCGCTTGCTGCAACTTCATCCTGGAATGCGGCATCGATACGGCCTGCCGTCAGGTCAGAGTAGATGTTTTCCTGGCCCTGATAAGAGACGATTTCAATGCCCTTCGGTGCCCAGTGTTCGTTGCCGTATGTTTCCTGCGTCGTACCCTGCAGCACGCCCACGCGCTTACCTTTCAGCGATTCAATTGTTGGCTGAATGTTGGATGCGTTAGCCACGACCAGACGAGAATCCGCTGCGTAGAGTTTGTCGGTAAAGGCAATCTCTTGCTGGCGTTTTTCGGTGATGGAAAGAGAGGACATAATCACGTCGATTTTTTTGGCTTTCAGCGACGGGATCAGCGCATCCAGTGGGTTCTCAACGTAGGTACATTGTGCTTTGATGCGTTTGCACAGTTCATTGGCCAGATCAATGTCAAAACCAACCAGTTCACCCTTCGCATTTTTCGATTCGAACGGGGCATAGGTAGGATCAGTACCAATACGAATTTTCTGCGGAATAGCGGCAAACGCCGCCGTCATGCTGGAAACAGCCAACACCAGCGAAAGAGACAACATCAGTTTTTTCATATACATCCTCAACAGACTGGATTCTTACGGGATTTTTTACTACGACGGGGTGCCGTTAATGTGCCATTAATCCCCTTATTAAGGCAAAAGATAATGCCCAATCATTGGGAGTTTTTGCACTATAAATGCTTAACTATGCACTTAAAGAACAATTAATAGCCAACCACGCACCATAATGGCTCACCTGCACCCGCAATGCACCATGACAGACAGCCATCATGGTGCATTCCCGTCAGTAACGATTAGTCACCGTATACGTTGAAGTCGAAGTATTTCTTCGCCAGTTTGTTGTAGGTACCGTCTTTGCGCAGCTCAGTAAAGGCTTTGTCAAAGGCGGCTTTCAACTCGGTATCGTCTTTACGCAGGCCAATACCGGTGCCGTCACCAAAGTATTTTTTGTCTTTCACGGACGGGCCAGCAAAGGCATAGTCTTTGCCTGCTGGCTGTTTCAGGAAGCCTTCGCTCGCGGCAACTTCATCCTGGAACGCGGCATCCAGACGGCCTGCGGCCAGGTCAGAGTAAATCAGATCCTGGTTCTGGTAAGCCACCACATCTACACCCTTCTCACGCCAGTTTGCGTTGGCATAACCTTCCTGGGTAGACCCCTGGAGAACGCCCACATGCTTGCCTTTCAGCGAGTCGATGGTTGGCTTAATCGGAGAGCCTTTTACAGCAATCAGACGAGAATCTGCCGCGTAGAGTTTGTCAGAGAAGGCAATCTCCTGCTGACGTTTTTCGGTGATGGAGAGAGAAGAGATAATGGCGTCGATTTTTTTGGCTTTCAGCGACGGGATTAATGCGTCAAAGTCACTGCCCACCCATGTGCATTTTACCGCAATGCGTTTGCACATCTCATTTCCCAGATCGATATCAAACCCAACGAAATCGCCTTTTGCATCTTTGGAAGAGAATGGCGCATAAGTTGCGTCTGTACCGATACGAACTGTCTGTGGAAGTGCTGCATAGCTACCTGCTGCTGCACTTAACCCCACGAGCAAAGACAGAGCCAGAACCGTCTTCTTCATACATTTACCCTCAAGTACCGTGATTTTATTATGTATTGTGTTGTGTGTTGTGTTGCAGGCTTCTCTTGCAGGTCTTATGCCACATTGCCGTCTGGTCAAAAAATCGACGTTAAATATGTTAATAAAACGTTGCGATATTGCCTTAATGGTGAAAGATAGCAGGTCTACCGAACGAACCGGAAAGAGAAAAAGGGAAAAAGCGAATTAAATGTCGAGGATATGATCGCGGTTGCAGTTTTGCCCTGAAACAGGGCAACTTGTTTTTTCATGCACTCACATTGTGCACAAAATCAGGCTCCCTGCCAGCGGGTAAAGAGGTCTTCCGGCAGGTCGATATCAAACTGATCCAGCACGCGGTTAACGGTCTGGTTAATCACCTCATCCAGCGTTTGCGGACGGTGATAGAACGCCGGTACCGGCGGCATGATCACCGCGCCCAGCTCGGCGGCCTGAGTCATTAAGCGCAGGTGTCCCAGGTGCAGCGGCGTTTCCCGCACGCACAACACCAGCGGGCGACGCTCTTTCAGCACCACATCTGCCGCGCGTGTTACCAGCGTGTCGGTATAGCTGTTGACAATGCCGGAGAGCGTTTTGATGGAACAGGGCAGGATCACCATGCCGGCCGTTTTAAACGAGCCAGAGGAGATGCTGGCGGCGATATCACGGGCATCGTGTACCACATCGGCCAGAGACTGAACATCGCGCAGGGAAAAATCGGTTTCGAGGGAGAGCGTCTGACGTGCCGCCTGGCTCATCACCAGATGCGTTTCCACTTCTGCTACGTCACGCAGTACCTGCAACAGACGTACGCCGTAAATCGCGCCGCTGGCACCGCTGATCCCTACAATGAGTCGTTTCATGATTTTTGCCCTTGCTGATTTCAGGGCTGACTGTGCAGGATTTTCCGGGGAGTTGCAAGTGAGGGCATTAGCCCTCACTTGCAAAGGCATTAGCCTTCGTTGTGCATCTCTAAGCTTTCAAGATCGTTTTGCAGCTGAACGGCTTTTGCATCGTCGTTACGCAGCGAATCCAGATAGTCGAGATACTGCTGGTCAACGTCTTTGGTCACGTAAATACCGTTAAACACGGAGCATTCGAACTGCTGAATATCCGGGTTCTCGGCACGCACCGCGTCGATCAGATCGTTCAGATCCTGGAAAATCAGGCCATCTGCACCGATGATTTGGCGAATTTCATCCACTTCACGGCCATGCGCAATCAGCTCGTTAGCCGTTGGCATATCAATGCCATACACGTTCGGGAAACGAATTTCCGGCGCTGCGGAGGCCAGGTACACTTTCTTCGCACCGGCTTCACGTGCCATCTCGATAATCTGCTCAGAAGTCGTGCCGCGCACGATGGAGTCGTCCACCAGCAGCACGTTCTTGTCGCGGAATTCTGCACGGTTGGCGTTCAGTTTACGACGCACGGACTTACGGCGTAGCTGCTGGCCCGGCATGATAAAGGTACGGCCAACGTAGCGGTTTTTCACGAAGCCCTGACGGTATGGCTTATCCAGAATACGGGCGATTTCCAGCGCGATATCGCAGGAAGTTTCCGGGATAGGAATAACCACGTCGATATCCAGATCGTCCCATTCGCGGGCAATCTTCTCGCCCAGTTTGGTGCCCATGTTTACACGCGCGCTATAGACGGAGATCTTGTCGATAAACGAGTCCGGACGAGCGAAGTAGACGTATTCGAACAGGCATGGGTTGCTGACCGGGTTATCGGCACACTGGCGGGTAAACAGCTGGCCCTTCTCAGTGATGTAGACCGCTTCGCCTGGCGCGACGTCACGCAGGAATTCAAAGCCCAGGGTATCCAGTGCCACGCTTTCAGAGGCAACCATATATTCAGTACGGCCGTCACCGAGGTCGCGCTTACCGAGCACCAGAGGACGAATACCGTTTGGATCGCGGAAAGCTACCATGCCGTGACCGATAATCATCGCCACGCAGGCGTAGGCACCACGGATCTGACGGTTAGTCGCAGCAACGGCAGCAAAAATGTTGTCTGCTTCCAGCGGATAGTGACGGAAGTTATCCAGCTCACTGGCAAAGATATTGAGCAGGATTTCAGAATCAGACGTGGTGTTAATGTGGCGACGTTTCTCTTCAAACAGCTTTCTGCGCAGCTCGTGAGCGTTAGTCAGGTTGCCATTGTGGGCAAGCGTGATGCCATACGGAGAGTTAACGTAGAAAGGCTGAGCCTCAGAGGCGCTGGAACTGCCAGCAGTAGGGTAACGAACGTGACCAATCCCCATATTACCTTGCAGACGCTGCATATGGCGGGCTTCAAACACATCGTTTACCAGGCCATTCGCCTTACGTAAACGGAAGCAGTTGTTTGCATCAATGGTGATGATACCCGCAGCATCCTGCCCACGGTGCTGAAGCACCGTTAACGCGTCATAAATAGACTGGTTTACCGGCATGAAACCGGCGATACCGACAATACCGCACATTCGTCTTTTCCTCGTTAAGCCACATCTCAGAGCACACTAGGCTCTGGGCAAGAAACTCGACGAGCTTTGCAGATAGTCAAAGAACCATCTGATGATGAAGCTGAACTCTGGAATGAGCTGCGATTTCTGCCAGTCTTCACTTTTTGCAAAACCGGTGAAGGTATCCAGGAAGAACAGTATCGCGGCCACAATCAGCACGCCTCGCAACGCCCCGAAACAGATCCCGAGCACCCTGTCCGTTCCTGACAGACCGGTTTTCTCGACCAGCTGACTTATCACGTAATTCACGATAGCGCCAACAATCAGCGTCGCGATAAACAGCACCGCGATGGCGATTCCATTTCGGACCAGTTCATCTTCAAAGCCCGTGAACCAGACAGACAGGTAAGTGTAGTAATGACTGGCAACAAAGAAAGCACAACCCCATGTCACCAGCGATAACGCTTCACGAACAAAGCCACGGATCAGGCTAACCAGACAGGAAAAACCAATCACCGCAATGATGGCGTAATCAATCCAGACCATATGTGTCCCACGATTTAACGCCCTGTCATCCAGTTCGGGGCGAATTCTAACAGAAAAAGAAAACGTTTGCGTAGGGATTTCCTTCCCGCGCGTAAATAAAAAAGGCGCTGAAAAAATACTCAACGCCACTGGCTTTTTGCGTCTCTGTGGACGCCTTCCTTAACCTCAGTTCACGCTGTAGTTCATCACCACACCGCTCAGACCGGAGATCTGCTTCAGCTCGCCAAGCGAACCTTTCAGCTTATCTTTAGAGGCTTCCGGCCCCACGAGGATACGGGTAATTTTACCCTGCACCGGTGTGGAAGGTGAAGTGTAAACACGATACCCCGCGCCACGCAGCTTACCCACGACCTCGTTGACTTTATCAGCATTTTTCAGCGCACCAAGCTGCACAACGTAGGCTTTACCTGCGGGTGCAGCCTCCTGCTGGGCCGGTTTTGCCGGAGGTGGCGTCTCTGCTGCGGCAGCCAGCTGCTCGGTGGTTTTATCACGCTGTGCTTTCGGCTGCGGTTTGTCGACCGGTTTCGGTTTTTCAACCGGTTTAGGCTGTTCAACCGGAGCGGGCACAGGATCGATATCGTTGTTATTACCTGCCGCCAGACGAGACGGATCGAGCGACGGTGCAGCGGCATCGCCCGCACGCACTTCTTCCGCTGCGCCTTCCGGCGGCTGAGCAGGAAGCGCCTGTGTCGCCGCCGGGAGCATATCTGGCTCGTCGCGATCGCCCGGTTTTGGTACCAGCGGGATTGCCGCAAATTCATCCTGGTAATGCTTTTTCTGCCCGTCGAGCAGACCCGGGAGAATAATCACCCCCAGCGCAACCAGCACAATCGTTCCTGTCAGACGGTTCTGAAACTTACTTGCCACCGGTTCTCCCCGCGTCCATCGCTTCCATGACATGTGCCACCGTGTGGAACGACCCACACACCAGCACGGTATCTTCTGGTTTAGCATCTGCCATTGCAGCATGCCAGGCCTGAGCCACGCTATTGTAGATTTCGCCTTTGCTGAGATGTTCCATCAGCTCTTCAGCCGTCGCGCCGCGTGGCCCCTCCAGAGGAGCACAATACCAGCTATCGACCACACTCTCCATGCAGGCCAGCGTGCCGCCGATATCTTTATCATGAAGCATACCGATAACCGCCAGTACACGCCCGGTTTTTGGTAACGATTTGAGACGCCCTGCGAGATATGCCGCCGCATGCGGGTTATGCGCCACATCCAGGATAAGACGTGGTGATTCGCTGACAATCTGGAAGCGTCCCGGCAGAACCGCGCTCTGAATGCCGTCGCGGATTGCCTGTTCGCTCACCGCAAGCGAACTTGCACGTAGCGCCGCCAGAGCGGTCGCCGCGTTAGGCAGTGGCACCTGCGGCAACGGCAGGTTGTCCAGCACACCCTGGGCATCGGTAAAGCGCCAGCCGTTGGCGTTAACATCATATTGCCAGTCAACATTGCGGCGCAGCAGCAACGCGCCCTTCTCTTTTGCCACCTCAGCAATTGTGTGTGGCATATCCGGCTCACCGACCACGGCGGGTTTACCGGTGCGGAAAATACCGGCTTTCTCACGGCCAATGCTTTCACGGTCTGGCCCCAGCCAGTCGGTATGATCCAGCGCGATACTGGATACAACGGAGACATCCGCATCCACCATGTTGGTCGCATCAAGACGCCCGCCGAGACCCACTTCCAGAATCACCACATCCAGCTGCGCCTGTTTAAACAGCCACAGCGCTGAAAGCGTACCGTATTCAAAATAGGTTAATGAAATCTCACCGCGCGCCGCTTCAATTTCTGCGAATGACGCCGTATGTGCAGACTCCGGCAGCTCAGTATTTTGCACGCGAACACGCTCGGTATAACGCACCAGATGCGGAGAGCTGTACACACCGACCTTATACCCTGCGGCCATCAGGATAGCTTCCAGCGTGCGGCAGGTCGTGCCTTTACCGTTAGTACCCGCAACGGTAAACACGAAAGGCGCGGGTTTCAGCACATCAAGACGCGCGGCGACCTGGCTTACGCGCTCAAGCCCCATATCAATGGCTTTACTGTGCAGGTTTTCCAGATAAGAAAGCCACGCGGCCAGGGGCGACGTGGCTTGGGGAATGCGTTTATTTTCCATGATGCCCGGTTGTCATTAACAGTTTAGAAAGCAAAAGGGCAGCGCCATCCGGCCCTGCCCTTTTCAGTTATCAGGCCTCGGGTTCCTGATCCGGTACGACTACGCCTTCGCGCGGCTCATCCGGGTTCGGCGCGGGCAGATTCATCAGCTTCGCCAGGATACTTGCCAGTTTCAGGCGCATTTCCGGGCGGCGAACGATCATATCGATAGCGCCTTTCTCAATGAGGAACTCGCTGCGCTGGAAGCCCGGCGGCAGTTTTTCACGTACGGTTTGTTCGATTACGCGAGGACCAGCAAAGCCGATCAGCGCTTTTGGTTCAGCGATGTTCAGATCGCCCAGCATCGCGAAGCTTGCAGAGACGCCACCCATTGTCGGGTCGGTCAGTACGGAGATGTACGGCAGACCGCGCTCCTGCATTTTCGCCAGCGCTGCAGAGGTTTTCGCCATCTGCATCAGAGACATCAGCGCTTCCTGCATACGCGCACCACCAGAGGCGGAGAAGCAGATCAGCGGACAGTTGTCTTCCAGTGCTTGCTCAACGGCACGCACAAAGCGAGCACCAACGACAGAGCCCATTGAGCCACCCATAAAGGAGAACTCAAACGCGGCGGCCACCACCGGCATCTCGTGCAGGGTGCCTTTCATCACAATCAGGGCGTCTTTCTCGCTGGTCTCTTTCTGCGCAGAGGCCAGACGATCTTTGTATTTCTTGGAATCACGGAACTTCAGCACGTCTTTCGGCTCAAGTTCGCTGCCCAGTTCTACCAGAGAACCTTCGTCCAGCAGGCTATGCAGGCGATTACGCGCCGACATGCGCATGTGGTGGTCACATTTCGGACACACCTCAAGATTGCGTTCCAGTTCCGCGCGGTACAGAACCTGGCCGCAGCTATCACACTTCGTCCACACCCCTTCAGGAATACTCGCTTTACGCGTCGGGGTTATGTTGCTTTTAATTCGTTCAATCCAGCTCATTGATAACCTTTCTGCCTGAACCTGGTCGTATGCCAGTTTTGCTATAAGAGGCGAATAATGCCATTTTTGCCTCCAACAGACCATGAATGTTGCACATTAAAACATAACAGCCCGAAACTTTGGATAAAAAAGTGGTCGAACCGCCAGTACGCACTTATTTCGCTTGTTTGGCTGCCGCACGTTTGTGACGAATAATCTCGATGACGCCGGGCAAAATGGAAAGCACAATAATAGCTACAATCAGTAACTTAAGGTTTTCCTGAACCACAGGGAGATCGCCAAACAGGTAGCCTGCATAGGTAAACAGCAGCACCCACAGCAATGCGCCGACAACGTTGAATGCCGCAAAGTGACGATAGGACATATGTCCCATTCCCGCCACAAACGGGGCAAATGTACGCACAATAGGCACAAATCGCGCAAGGATAATGGTCTTGCCGCCGTGGCGCTCATAAAATGCGTGGGTTTTATCTAAGTAGCTACGACGGAAAATTTTCGAGTTCGGATTACTGAATAGCCGATCGCCAAACACCCGCCCAATTGTGTAGTTGACCGCATCACCGACAATTGCAGCAATGACCATCAGCACCACCATCATATGCACATTCAGATCATTAGTTGGCAGCGCAGACAACGCACCGGCCACGAACAGCAGCGAATCTCCTGGCAGGAACGGGGTAACAACCAGCCCGGTCTCACAGAACAGAATGAGGAACAGGATGGCATAAACCCAGACGCCATACTGTGCGACCAGTTCGGCCAGGTGAACATCAATATGCAGAATAAAATCAATAAGAAAACGTATTAAATCCATATTGTTTAAACCTTAATTGCACCGTGTTTAGTCCGCCAGGAAAAGCGGGCCCATTGGCGGTTTTGGAAGTTCGAACCGTTCCGGATAATCCACCGAGACCAGATACAACCCTTCCGCTTTCGCCGTAGCTGCTGCAAGCGTTCTGTCCTTCGCCGCCAGCAGTTCTGCAATCCAGCTCTCCGGCTGGTGTCCGGCACCCACTTCCATCAGGCTGCCCACAATATTCCGAACCATATGATGTACAAAGGCATTGGCTTTGATATCCACCACCACATACGCGCCAAAACGGCTGACGTTTATGTGCATGACGTTACGCCACGGCGTGCGGGACTGACACTGCACCGCACGAAACGACGTAAAGTCATTTTCACCAATCAGACACTGCGCCGCACGATGCATACGTTCTGCATCAAGCGGTTCATAAAAATGCGTCACGCCCTGGCTTAACACCGCCGGACGCAGGCGCTGATTGTAGATAACGTAGCGGTAACGGCGCGCGGTGGCGCTGAAACGCGCATGAAAATCATCGGGGACATCTTTAACCCAACGTACCGCGATGTCTCCAGGTAAATTCGCATTAACACCCAGCGTCCACGCAGCGTCTTTGCGCATTGCGGTGGTTTCAAAGTGAACCACCTGGCCGGTACCGTGCACGCCGGCGTCCGTGCGCCCGGCGCAGAGAACGCTTATCGGCTCATTCGCCACCTGAGAGAGCGCTTTTTCCAGTTTTTCCTGAACACTGCGCACCTCATTCTGACGCTGCCAGCCATAATATTTACTGCCATCGTACTCAATACCGAGGGCAATTTTATGGACAAGCTTTTGTTCCACGTCGGACATCAGTACAGGTACTCCTGCACCAGTTTTTCCGCAATTTTGACCGCCATCAGCGCACCACCAAAGCGAACGTTGTCGGCAACCGACCAGAACTGAACCTGCTCCGGCATACCGTAATCGTTGCGTACACAGCCGACGGAAAGATGCGCACTACCGGTCGCATCGCCAACCTGGGTTGGGAACTCGCTCTCCTCAGACAGCACGATGTCTTCGCCACGGGCAAACGCATCACGCGCCTCTTCTGCCGCCAGAGGACGCAGCGCTTCAAAGCTCACCATCTGCGCATGACCGTAAAAGACGGGTGACTGCACAACGCTCGCGGAGATCATCAGACCATCATCCTGCAGAATTTTGCGGGCTTCATCGACGATACGGCGCTCTTCACGTACAGAACCCTGGTTGTCCGGCAGCAACGGCAGCATGTTGAATGCCAGCTGACGACCAAAGAAATCGTCTTCATCAATCGGGATACCGTTCAGCAGCTTTGCGCTCTGCCCTGCCAGCGCATCGACAGCTTTTTTACCGTGCGCGGAAGCTGACAGCAGGCTGGTCACGGTAATACGCGACAGGCCACCGTCATCGATCAACGGTTTCAGCGCGGTAAGCAGTTGGCTGGTCAGGCTGTCCGGTACCGCAATGATGTTGCGGTTACGGTAGTCAGTCAGAACGAATGGATTCACATCCGGCACAACCAGAGGAACATCCGGCTCCATTGAGAACAGGCCGCTTAAATCAATCACCAGACAGCCCGCGTTGGTCGCTTCTTCGCAGTAAGAAGCCGTGGCCTCAACGCCCGCAGCAAAGAACGCCAGCTGCACCTGCGTCCAGTCAAATTCAGCCGCATCCTGAACCATGACGGATTTACCGCCAAAACGCAGATGTTCACCGGCGCTGTCAGTGCGCGCCAGTGCAAAAATTTCACCCACCGGGAACTGACGCTCAGCAAGGGTTTCGAGCAGGGCTTCACCCACGGCACCCGTGGCCCCCAATATGGCAATGTTCCAGCCTTCAGACATGGTGGTTACTCCAGAAATAAAAAAGCGTCCCTGCCGGAGTATCCGACAGGGAGCATTAAGAAGACATTAACGTACCGGGTGATGAACGGCGTTAAAACCCAGTTTATGCAGCAATGACGCAGCCTGGGCATCATCGCAAATAACATACAGGGAAGACCATTCGCGACGTTCAAGATAATTCTTGCGCAGCTTGTCAAATTCGCCCGGAATACCCGCTGATTTACGCAGCAGCGCATCATCGCGGCGCACATCATACACCAAATGCACCAGCCTTTTCAGCGTTGCCTCGTCGAGGGGACCATGAAGGGTAATACGGCCAAATTCAGGCGCGGGTAATAGTGTATCCAGCGCCACCTGTTGCGGATGGCCGATAAAGGCGCTGTAGGCCTCAAAGACCTGGGTGGTGCCACGCGCTTTACCTTCGAGGGTATAACCCGCAATATGCGCGGTACCGACGTCCACCTTGTTAAGCAGCGCAACGTTGAGATCCGGCTCCGGCTCCCAGACGTCCAGTACCACGCTGAGATCCTGCCCTTCTTCCAGACATTTCAGCAGCGCGGCGTTATCAACCACCGGGCCACGGCAGGCATTTATCAGAATAGTGCCAGGCTTCAGACAACGGATCAGGGTTTCGTCGGCGAGGTGCAGAGACTTGTACGGCCCCTCTTTGAACAGCGGCGTGTGGAAAGTGATCACATCGCACTGCTCAACCAGCTCGTCCAGCGAACGGAAGTCCCCGTCATCGCCGTTATCTTTACGCGGCGGGTCGCACAGCAACGTGCGAATACCTAATGCATCAAGGCGCTTTTGCAGGCGTCCGCCCACGTTACCCACACCGACAATACCGACAGTGCGGTCTTTCAGCGCAAAACCATCACGCTCGGCCAGCATCAACAGGGAGGAGAAAACATATTCCACAACGGCAATGGCGTTACAGCCAGGTGCAGCTGAAAAACCAATCCCCGCCTGCTTAAGCCATGTGTCATCCACATGATCCGTCCCTGCCGTTGCCGTCCCGACGAACTTAATCGCTTTGCCGGAGAGCAACGCCTCATTTACTTTAGTCACCGAGCGCACCATCAGTGCATCTGCGTCATCCAGTTCGCTTACCGGGATCGGGCGACCAGGGACAGCCTTAACGTTACCGAGGCGGCTAAACAACTCGCGCGCGTAAGGCATATTTTCATCAACGAGGATTTTCACGTCTGAGTACCTGTTTGAGAGGAAGAAAACCCATCAAGTGTGCCATAATCTCGCCGCCAGGCATATAACTATGCCGGGTTTACGCAGAGTTTTGACTTTAAGGATTTTTGACGATGCAGCCCATTTCAGGTACGCCGCCGCGCCCCCCAGGTGATGGCCCCGTAACGCCCAACATCGCAGGCGAACAGCCACTTTCCACGCAACAGCGCACCGTGCTGGAGCGGTTGATCACGCGTCTGATTGCGCTGACTTCGCAGCAAAATGCGGAAGTGTGGGCCGGCGTGAAGCACGATCTGGGCGTGAGGAACGATGCACCGCTACAGTCGCGTCATTTCCCCGCTGCCGAGCAAAACCTGAACCAGCGTATTAACACCGCGCAGCAAAATCACACCACCCGCCAGATTGTCTCGCAGCTGACCGAGCTGTTAGGCCAGGGCAATAACCGCCAGGCAGTGAGTGATTTTATTCGTCAACAGTACGGCCATACTGCGCTGAGCCAGCTTACGCCGGAACAGTTGAAAACCGTGCTGACGCTGCTACAAAGCAATCAACTTTCTATTCCGCAGCCGCAGCAACGCCCGGCAACTGAACGTCCGCTGCTGCCTGCCGAGCACAACACGCTCAAGCAGATGGTGACCAAACTGGCCGCCGCCACCGGCGAGCCGACGAAGCTCATCTGGCAATCCATGCTGGAGCTTTCGGGTGTGAAAGAGGGCGAGATGATCCCGGCAAAACAGTTTGCGCATCTGGTCACCTGGCTCCAGGCACGCCAGACGCTCAGCACCCAGAATACCCCTACCCTGCATACGGTACAGGCCGCGCTGAAACAGCCGCTGGAGCCACACGAGTTTGAAACGATACGGGATTACGCTCAGCAAACCTGGCAGGCCACACCGCAAACGGTGCTGACCACCGCGCAGGTGCAGGATTTACTGAATCAGATCTTTGTCCGCCGCACCGAGCGCGAAGGCGGTGTGCCGGAAGTGCGGAACATTCAGCCAATCTACAGCCCACTGTTTGCGCCGGTTGTGGAAACCTTCAGGACACTGTCTGCTCGTCCGGGGCTGATGTTTATTGCGTTGATGATTGCGCTGGTTATTTTCTGGCTGGTTGCGTAAAGCACCTACGGTTCATGCTTTTGTAGGCCCGGTGAGCACAGCGCCACCGGGCAGAAAAACTAAACGCTACGAAACGCGACCAGCGTTACCACAATCCCGACAACCGCAGAGACCGCCCCCGCGAGGAAGACTGACGGGTAGCCAAACGACGTGGCTAACAGTCCTGCCAGCGGTCCGGTTACCCCGTATGAGATATCCTGAAACGCTGCATAGCCGCCAAGCGCGGTACCACGTACCTGCGGGGCCACGCGCTTCACTACTTCAACACCAAGCGCCGGGAAGATTAACGAACAACCACAGCCGGTCAATGCCGCACCGAGCAGCGCAACCGACGCGACGGGGGCCTGCCACAGCAGTACCAGGCCGATCGTCTCAATCACCAGCGAAGCCACTGCCACCTTCACACCGCCAAAACGATCCGGCATCCAGCCGAACAACACACGCATCAGCACAAACGCACCACCAAACGCGGTGAGCGTAAAACCTGCCATTGCCCAGCCACGGCTAATAAAATACAAAGAGACGAAGGTACCAATCACCGCAAAGCCTACGCCCTGGAGCGCCAGACCCAGACCCGGCTGCCAGATTTGACCAACCACGCGCCACAGAGAAGGTCGCTCACCTTTATGCGCGGGCACTTTACGTACCGAACCATTAAACGCCCAGGCCAGCAGCGGCAGTACCATCGTGGTACCTGCCAGCGCCGCAAAACCAAACTGGCTGTGGATCAACAAACCCAGCGGCGCACCTGTCGCCAGTGCGCCATAGATGGCCATTCCGTTCCAGGACATCACCTTACCTGAACGCGTGGGGCCAACCAGCCCCATTCCCCAGGTCAGGGTGCCGGTCAGCAGCTGGCTTTCGCCGAAGCCGAGGATTAAACGCCCCACCACCAGCAGCGCAAATTTATAAGCAGTATCTACCGGCAAAAGTGCAGCCAGCAGCCATGCCCCACCCGCCAGACCGCAGGCGAACATGCCCTGCAGGGCTGAGCGTTTTGCACCATGCTGATCCGCCAGACGTCCGGCGTATCCCCGGGTTAAAACCGTGGCTAAAAACTGAATACCGACAGCAACGCCGACCAGAGTGTTGCCATAGCCCAGTTCCTGGTGAACGAACAGCGGGATCACCGGCAGCGGCAAGCCCACAGTCATGTAGGTCAGGAATACCGCAAAGGCGATACGAAACAGCGAGATATTCGCTGAAGAGGGTGTTTCTGTTTGAGTGACTACAGTCATGCTTTACTCCGAAATGAAGAGTAAGGCGGGGAAATGCCACGCCCCCTCTGCCTGATTATCAGGATTAAGGTGCGTTGGTTGACGTTAAACGCTTACGCATTATCGTGATGATAATGTTGAACTCTGGAGTTTGCCTGTGAGATCAGCAGGTTGTCAATGCATAAAAAAAGGGAGCCTGTTGGCTCCCCTTCCGAATCAAACATAAAACTTATTTCAGCTTACGCATCACCAGCGTGGCATTCGTACCGCCGAAACCGAAGCTGTTGGACATAACGGTTGTCAGCGTCGCTTCTGTTGGTTTGGTCACGATGTTCAGGCCAGCAGCCTGCTCGTCCATCTCTTCAATGTTGATACTTGGGGCGATAAAGCCGTTTTCCAGCATCAGCAGAGAGTAGATAGCTTCCTGCACGCCCGCAGCACCCAGAGAGTGACCGGTCATTGCCTTCGTTGCAGAGATTGCCGGGCTGTTGTCGCCAAACACTTCACGGATCGCACCCAGTTCTTTCACGTCGCCCACTGGTGTAGAGGTACCGTGAGAGTTCAGATAGTCGATTGGTGTATCAACACCCTGCATCGCCATCTTCATGCAGCGCACCGCGCCTTCGCCTGATGGAGCAACCATGTCAGCACCATCGGAAGTTGCGCCGTAGCCAACGATCTCAGCATAGATGTGAGCACCACGTGCCAGAGCGTGTTCCAGCTCTTCAACCACAACCATACCGCCGCCGCCTGCGATGATGAAACCATCACGGTGTGCATCATAAGTACGGGATGCTTTTTCCGGGGTTTCGTTGTACTTGGTGGACAGTGCGCCCATCGCATCGAACTCACAGGCCATTTCCCAGCCCAGCTCTTCGCCGCCGCCAGCAAATACGATGTCCTGTTTACCCAGCTGGATCTGCTCTACCGCATTACCGATGCAGTGTGCAGAAGTCGCACAGGCTGAGCTGATGGAGTAGTTCACACCGTGGATTTTGAATGGTGTTGCAAGGCACGCAGAAACCGCTGAGCCCATTGCTTTGGTCACCACGTAAGGGCCAACCGCTTTCAGACCACGCGGGCTACGCATAGCGTCAGCACCAAATACCTGCGCTTTTGAAGAGCCGCCGGAACCAGCAATCAGACCTACACGCGGGTTGTTCTGATAATCTTCTTCTTTCAGACCTGAATCCGCGATGGCTTCACGCATGGAGAGATAAGCATAAATAGAGGCATCGTTCATGAAACGAACCACTTTACGGTCAATCAAACCGGTGGTGTCCAGTTTGACATTACCCCATACGTGGCTACGCATACCTGAATCTTTAAACTCTTCAGAGAAAGTGATCCCGGAGCGTCCTTCACGCAGAGATGCCAGGACTTCCTGCTGGTTATTACCGATGCTGGAAACGATGCCCAGGCCAGTAATCACTGCACGTTTCATTCAATACCTCTGTAAGTCACACTAAAGTAAGTTTCGAGTCGCACAATAGCGTACACTTGTACGCCGAACAAGTCCGATCAGCCAATTTCTGCGGAAATTTGCACCGATGAGCTCACATCGTTAAGATCGCGCCACTGCCTGTCAGACGAGTAACTTACGTGAAACAAAACGCTATACAACCCGCCAACCTCGAATTCAACGCTGAGGGTACACCTGTTTCCCGAGATTTTGATGACGTCTATTTCTCTAATGATAACGGACTGGAAGAAACCCGTTATGTTTTCCTTGAGGGAAACCGGCTCAGCGCCCGCTTCCCCTTACACCCACGCAACCTGTTTGTGGTGGCAGAAAGCGGGTTCGGTACCGGACTGAATTTCCTGACCCTCTGGCAAGCGTTTGACCAGTTTCACGCGGCTCACCCTGAGACTACGCTCCAAAGGTTACATTTCATCAGTTTTGAAAAATTCCCGCTCACTGCGCACGATTTGACGCTGGCTCATCAGCACTGGCCGGAACTTGCGCCGTGGGCAGAACAACTTCAGGCACAGTGGCCTCCCGCCGTCGGCGGCTGCCATCGTCTGCTGCTGGACGGCGGGCGCGTCACCCTGGACTTATGGCTGGGTGATATCAACGACCTGACCGATAAGCTTGATGATTCAATGAATCAAAGCGTGGACGCCTGGTTCCTGGACGGCTTTGCCCCTGCCAAAAACCCGGACATGTGGAGCCCACATCTCTTTGCTGCGATGGCGCGGCTGGCGCGTCCTGGTGCAACGCTCGCCACTTTTACCTCGGCAGGTTTTGTTCGCCGTGGGTTGCAGGAAGTGGGCTTTACCATGCAAAAAACCAAAGGCTTTGGCCGTAAGCGCGAGATGCTGGTCGGGGTAATGGAACAAGAGCTGGCGATCCCCGCACAGGCCCCCTGGTTTGCCCGCAGCCACAGCACCGCCCGTGAAGTCGCGATCATTGGCGGAGGCATTGCCAGCGCCCTGCTCTCACTTGCACTTTTACACCGGGGCTGGCAGGTCACGCTCTACTGTGCTGACGATGCCCCGGCACAAGGTGCCTCAGGTAACCGCCAGGGGGCACTCTATCCCCTGCTCAGTGCCCACGATCCGGCACTGAGTCAGTTCTTCCCGGCGGCATTTACCTTCGCCCGTCGCCTGTATGACAGGCTACCGGTCGCGTTTGACCACGCGTGGTGCGGCGTTACGCAGCTCGGCTGGGACGAGAAGAGTCAGCAAAAAATCGCACAAATGTTGTCACTGGGGTTGCCAGAAGAGATAGCACATGCGGTGACAACACAGCAGGTCACTGAAACCGCGGGTATTGATACCGGGTGCGATGGTATTCAGTACCCGCTCGGCGGCTGGTTGTGCCCGGCTGAACTGACAACAGCGGCAATAACCCTCGCGCAGTCACGCGGACTGGCAGTGCATTATTCCCACAAGGTTGAATCACTTAGCCGGACAGAGCACTGGAATCTGCTTTTTGCCAATGGCAAACAGGCACAGCATGCAAGCGTAGTGCTGGCGAATGGTCATCACATCAACCAGTTTATCCAGACGGAAAAGTTACCGCTTTACCCTGTTGGCGGCCAGGTGAGTCATATACCGACGACGCCGGAGCTGGGGAAATTGCGGCAGGTGCTGTGTTACGACGGGTATCTGACACCACAAAACCCATCCAACGGCCACCACTGTATTGGTGCCAGCTACCATCGCGGCCAGACTGACATGCACTACAGCGACGCGGATCAGCAGCAAAACCGCCAGCGCCTGATCGATTGCTTCCCACAGGCTGGCTGGGCGAAAGACGTTGATGTCAGCACAGGTGAAGCACGCTGCGGCGTACGCTGCGCGACACGCGATCATCTGCCGATGGCAGGTAGCGTGCCTGACTATGAAGCCACACTCGCAGCCTATCAGTACCTCGCTGAAAACAAGGATGCCGCGGTGAGCGCACCGGTATATCCGGAGCTGTTTATGCTGGGTGGTCTGGGGTCGCGCGGATTGTGCTCGGCACCGCTGCTGGCTGAAGTATTGGCCGCACAGATGAGCGATGAGCCGATCCCACTGGACAGTACCACGCTCGCGGGACTCAACCCAAACCGGTTGTGGGTACGGAAATTGCTGAAGGGAAAAATGGTTAAGTAGAGTGCGGTATGATGCCCTCTCCCACAGGGAGAGGGCGGAAAAACCATTACTTAACGTTGGCCTGTTGGAACAGGTTTTCCCACATGCCCAGCACTAAGGACTGGTCGCGCGGAGAGAGCTCACCGGCCTGGATGGCTTTCTCCAGGCTGCGGGTGACTTCAACATGCACAGCGTCGGCAGAGTGATCGTCCCCTGTTTCAAGCTCGGCTACCGCCAGCGTCAGGTGACCACGCAGATAACCGCTGGCGAACAGCTCATCATCACTGGCGTGTTCCACCATGTCATCAATTAACGCCAGAATGCGTGATTCAAATTCTGCGATCATCTTCTTTCCTCTGTTAAAGATCTTCCGGCCACGGGAAGCATTCCGCCGTGATCTCCGGCGTATGGTAATAATTCTGTAAGGCCCTGATAAGCGTCGCAGGACGCGCCGGGATACCTTTATCAAGATATTCCATCACCTGCGCATGAACGCGGCGCTGGAACACAATACGGTCTGGCTCGAAGTCACCGTCGAGGTTGTCGCAGCTGACATTGAACGGGAAACCTGCCGCTACGCACAACAACCATTCCAGAGCCTGCGGTTTCACTTCCACGTCTTCAAACTGCCCTTGCGTCGCGGCATCGCGGCCGTCCGGGCAATACCAGTAACCGAAATCCACCAGTTCACGACGCGCTTTCCCCGCAATGCACCAGTGAGAAATCTCATGCAAGCCGCTGGCATAGAAGCCATGTGCAAAGACGATACGGTTATACGGAACCTCGTCATCAGCTGGAAGATAAATCGGTTCGTCGTCGCCTTTAATCAGACGGGTATTAAAATCACCGGCAAAACAGCCGTCGAAGACCTCAATCAGCTGTTCGTATTTATGCGTACTGTTCATTAGTTCATCCCCAACCAGTGGAGGATCTCCTGTCCGTGGCTGTCATAAAGAAGTTTGGCACTCATCACCGCCGACACCACAACGATCATTGGGCGGATCAGCTTTTGTCCTTTGCTTAACACCAGACGTGAACCTGCACGCGCCCCCAGGAATTGCCCCACCATCATCACAAAGCCGGTCGCCCAGATGACTTTGCCACCAATAATGAACAACAGCAGGCCGCCTACGTTCGAAGTCGCATTGAGTACTTTGGCATGAGCGGTCGATTTAGCGAGGTTAAATCCGGCCAGCGTCACGAACGCTAACGCGTAAAACGACCCCGCGCCGGGGCCAAAGAAGCCGTCGTAAAAGCCGACGCAGCCCCCGGAAATCAGCGCAAACGGCAGGCCATGCAGACGACGATGCCGGTCCTCTTCACCGAGCTTTGGCATCAGCAAAAAGTACAGGCCAATGCAGATAACCAGAACCGGCAGGATCTGGCGCAAAATGTCAGACTGCACGTGCTGAACCAGTAGCGCACCGGAGGTGGAACCGATAAAGGTCATCAGGATATTGAGCTTCTGGTCGGCCAGGCTCACTACCTTGCGGCGGATAAAATAGAGCGATGCGGAGAGCGACCCACCGCAGGCCTGAAGCTTGTTGGTGGCAAGCGCCTGAGCCGGGTTCATGCCCGCCGCCAGCAGCGCCGGAACGGTCAGTAAACCACCGCCGCCCGCCAGGGCATCAATGAACCCGGCCAGCATTGCCACAAAAAAGAGCACCACCAGCAGCAGTGGTGACACCATAAACAGATCGACGAAATTATCCATTAAAGTACATGCTCATCCAGTAGCGCCTGACAGGAAGGCGGCAACGGAGGCGGTGTCTTCTTCTCAGGCTTAGAGGTTCCAGGTTTTGCCGGTTCAAACCAGCTTTGCAGTTCCGCGCCACAGCCATCGCCTGACGGTGGTAACGGCTGGTCTTCACATTCCAGACTGTTCGCCGGGCAGCGCAGACGAACGTGCATATGCGCACGATGCTGGAACCACGGGCGCACTTTGCGCAGCCAGTCACGGTCGGTTCCTGCATCCAGACAAAGCTGCTGCTTGATAGCCGGGTTAACAAAAATCCGCGTGACGTCATTATCTTTTGCCGCCAGCTTGATCATGCTGGAAATATCTTGTGTCCAGAGCGACGGTACAACGCTTTTGCCGTCACTCGCCACCAGATCCAGCGCCTGTGGTTTCAGCAGCTGTGCTGAACTCCAGCGACCTTTCGGCAGTTGCAGGAAGATATCGACATCCAGTCCGGTCTGGTGACTGGCATGCCCACCGTTGAAGCGACCACCGGCAGGCATTCCCATATCGCCAATCAGCATCGTTCCCAGACCCCGGTTATGCACCTGACTCCCCAGACGCTGAATAAACAGCACCAGATCCGGGTGGCCGAAGTAACGACGCTGATCGGTACGCATTACCTGGTAAGAACTGGACTGCAGAGGAAGTTCCTGCGCACCAACGATACAGCCGTTCGAAAATGCACCAATAGACTGCGCACTCCCCGACACCGGGTGGGTGATTTTTTGCCACGGCGTCGCGGCCAGACTGACTCCGCTGGCAAACAGCGCCAGCAGAGCAATTGCGGTTTTTTTCATGTTTACCAGCGTGGAATGGTGGTCGTCACATCCGCATTCTGCGCACGCTGGCGCAGGAAGTGATCCATCAGCACGATCGCCAGCATCGCTTCTGCGATCGGCACCGCGCGGATCCCCACACACGGATCGTGACGTCCTTTGGTGATCATCTCAACTTCTTCACCAGAGCGATTAATCGTGTGACCCGGCACGGTAATGCTGGATGTCGGCTTCAGCGCAATATTGGCAACAATCTGCTGTCCACTGCTAATACCACCGAGAATACCGCCCGCATGATTACTCTGGAAACCCGCTTTGGTGATTTCGTCGCGGTTCTGGCTGCCACGAAGCTGAACCACGTCAAAACCGTCGCCAATCTCTACCCCTTTCACCGCATTGATGCTCATCAGCGCGTGCGCGATGTCGGCATCGAGGCGGTCAAATACCGGCTCACCCCAGCCTGGCGGCACGCCGTCAGCGACCACGGTCACTTTCGCACCGATGGAGTCGCCCTCTTTTTTCAGGCCACGCATCAGTTCGTCCAGTGCGTCCAGTTTGTCGGCATCGGCACAGAAGAACGGGTTTTGCTCAACCTGATCCCAGTCTTTAATGGCCAGTGGAATATCGCCCATCTGGGTCAGACAACCACGGATCACAATACCAAATTTCTGCGCCAGGTATTTTTTGGCAATCGCTCCTGCGGCCACGCGCATGGCGGTTTCGCGTGCGGAAGAACGACCACCGCCGCGATAGTCGCGAAAACCGTATTTTTGCTCATACGTGTAGTCAGCATGGCCCGGGCGGAATACGTCTTTGATGGCACCGTAGTCCTGGGAACGCTGATCGGTGTTTTCAATCAACAGACCAATGCTGGTGCCGGTGGTGCGGCCTTCAAAAACGCCTGAAAGAATTTTGACCTGGTCCGGCTCGCGACGCTGCGTGGTGTAGCGAGAGGTGCCCGGACGACGACGGTCGAGGTCGTGCTGTAAATCTGCTTCGGTCAGTTCGATGCCTGGCGGTACGCCATCAACGATACAGCCCAGTGCCAACCCGTGCGACTCACCAAAGGTGGTCACGCGGAATAACTGTCCAATACTGTTTCCTGCCATCACGGCTCCGATGTCGTTATTTGTGTGTGAGCGTTGTGAAACGGGCCGAAGCCCGCTGGATTAATCTTTGTAAATGCTGAAGTGTTCGCGCGCATCGAGAAGCTGCGCTTTGGTCAGCATAAAGACGCCATCACCGCCGTTGTCGAACTCAAGCCAGGTGAACGGCACATCCGGATACTGCTCTATCAGATGTACCATGCTGTTGCCCACTTCACAAATCAGAACGCCGTCATCGGTCAGATAATCCGGCGCACAGGCCAGGATACGGCGCGTCAGTTTCAGGCCATCAGAGCCTGATGCCAGACCCAGTTCCGGCTCATGGCGATATTCATTTGGCAGATCCGACATGTCTTCCGCATCAACGTACGGTGGGTTGGTGACAATCAGATCGTACTGCAGCGTTGGCAGGTCACGGAACAGGTCAGAACGGATTGGCGTGACGTGATGGATCAGGCCATGTTCTTCGATGTTGTGCTCGGTTACGGCCAGCGCATCGGTGGAGATATCCACTGCGTCCACTTCCGCTTCCGGGAAGGCATACGCACAGGCAATAGCGATACAACCGCTACCGGTACACATATCCAGAATGTGCTGCGGCTGATGGTTAATCAGACCATCAAACTGGTTGTTGATAAGCTCACCAATCGGTGAACGCGGCACCAGAACACGCTCATCCACGTAAAACTCGTGACCGCAGAACCAGGCTTTGTTGGTCAGATAGGCAACCGGAATGCGCTCGTTAACGCGGCGGATCACACGCTCAACAATGCGGTGTTTTTCGCTGGACGTCAGGCGCGCGGAGCGCATGTCTTCCGGAATATCCAGCGGCAGATAGAGGGACGGCAGCACCAGCTGAACGGCCTCATCCCACGGGTTATCGGTACCGTGTCCGTACCAGATATTGGCGGCGCTGAAGCGGCTAACCGACCAGCGCAACATGTCCTGTATGGTATGCAGCTCGTTTACTGCTTCATCGACAAAAATTTTATCCACTCTTTCCTCCAGGGCATGCTCGCATAATTTTCGGCGGCTAGTTTGCCATGAAGACGGCGATAAATCAGCAATGACGCGTACCGCTTGAGGTTAAAAAATGCGTTTAGTCAGGTACACTACGGGAATTCAGAGATGAGACAGACAAATGAAAAAGAAAACATCGCTCAGCGAGGAGGATCAGACGCTCTTCCGACAGCTTATGACCGGGACGCGTCAAATCAGGCAGGACACCATTGTCCACCGCCCGCAGCGCAAAAAAATCACCGAAGTACCGGTCAAGCGTCTTCTGCAGGAACAGGCCGATAACAGCCACTATTTTTCAGATGAATTTCAGCCGCTGCTTAATACGCAGGGAGCCGTGAAGTACGTCCGTGAAGACGTCAGCCACTTTGAGCTGAAAAAATTACGTCGGGGGGATTATTCGCCGGAGCTGTTTCTCGATCTGCACGGGTTAACACAGATGCAGGCGAAACAGGAGCTAGGGGCGCTGATTGCCGCCTGCCGCCGTGAGCATGTTTTTTGCACCTGCGTGATGCACGGGCACGGTAAACATATCCTGAAGCAACAGACGCCGCTATGGCTGGCTCAGCATCCACACGTAATGGCTTTTCATCAGGCACCAAAAGAGTACGGCGGTGATGCCGCATTGCTGGTGTTGATTGAGGTTGAAGAGTGGCAGCCGCCCGAGCTGCCCTGACAGGATGGCGGGAGGCACAGCCTGCACCCCGCCCTGTCGCACGTCACGTCAGATAGCTTTAGCCATCTTCAGATTGCACGGACTCATTTGCCAGTTGAAGACCCCTTTGCCCGTTTCATCAAGGGAAACATTGGCAATAGCGGACGTCGAGAACATCGGTGGCGTCTCACCCGGGCACAGCTCAGATACCAGATAGCCAACCAGTGGCAGATGGGAAATGACCAGCGCAGACGCGACACCTTCATTGCACAGCGCCTGAAGATAGGCACTCACAAGGCCAACATCGCCACACGGGGTAAGTTCAGGAAGAACATCGACACCGGCCGGCAGGTTCATACACTCCCCTACCACATCCAGCGTCTGTTCTGCGCGCAGGAATGGACTCACCAGCACACGTTCGATGTCCACTTTTTGCCCCTGAAGCCAGTTAGCCATCAGACGGGATTCGTCGCAGCCACAGACGGTCAAAGGACGTACTGAGTCACTGGCGGCATCGAGTGCCGCGTCGCCGTGACGCATGATAAAAACTTGCATATTGCACCGCTTTTGTTAACCAGAATCACCAGCGTTGACTACCTGCGATAACGTCGGAGAGGTAGAAAACCTGGTGGTCGGGCATTGTGCCTGATCCATTCGGTGAATGAAACGCTGTTTTTTACCTCAATGGCGTAAGTATAGTCAATATCTGTTTACAAATTCGCCAGAACAGGTTTACTCACTTCAGGATTTACCCTTCTTTGACCTCAACTTACGAGAGCAGTTTCCCTTGAAGACCAAAATGTCTGGCCCCGTTCCGCCATCTGCAATAATTCATCACACGGTGTAAACCGCGAGCCATACTGAGAGGCAAGACGTTGCAGGGTCGCAACCACGTCACCCGCACCGAGGGTATCCATATACCGGAACGGGCCGCCGAGGAACGGCGGGAAACCAATACCAAACACAGCACCGATGTCGCCATCGCGCGCGTTTTTGATAACCTGCTCGCCAAAACAGCGAGCGGCTTCGTTAAGCATCATCATCACACAGCGTTCAGCACACTGGGCTGACGATAATTTTCCCTGCCCGGTCGTCGGAATAAGCCCATAAACTGAAGGGTCGACCTGTTTCTTGCTTGTACGCCCTTTTGCACCGTAAAGATAGAAACCGCGTTCATTTTTTCTGCCTTTGCGATCATCCTTCAAAATTGCAGAAACAATGTTTGCAGGTGG
Organism: Enterobacter cloacae; assembly: GCA_014169315.1. Classification (NCBI taxonomy): domain Bacteria; kingdom Pseudomonadati; phylum Pseudomonadota; class Gammaproteobacteria; order Enterobacterales; family Enterobacteriaceae; genus Enterobacter; species Enterobacter cloacae. Next base: position 3,185,135 of record AP022133.1, read on the forward strand.
GCTAAAACGATCGCCATAAGCTGCTTCCAGTACAGGTATAATTTTAGTGCCGGTATCTATTCCTACCTCATCCAAAAGTTGGATTGGGCCGACAGGGAAACCACACTTTACCAGTGCCTCATCCACATGTTCGATCTTCTCCCCTTCCGTCAGTAACCGCATGGCTTCATTGATATAGGGAGCCAGAATACGGTTAACGTAGAAGCCCGCTTTGTCTGCTACCACGATGGGGGTTTTGCCCTGTTTTTTCGCAAGCTTCACCACAGTGGCAACGGTTTGTGGGCTGGTCGTGGCGTGGGGAATAACCTCTACCAGCGGCATTTTTTCAACCGGACTAAAGAAATGCAGACCAATGACCTGCTCCGGCCGTGCGGCTTTCGACGCAATATCGCCAATCGGTAATGACGACGTATTTGAGGCAAAAATGGTGTGCGGCGCACAGTGTTGCTCGACGTCAGCCACCATCTGTTGCTTAAGTGCCAGGTCTTCAAATACCGCTTCAATGACCAGGTCTCGATGCGCAAAACCGCTGTAATCCGTCGTACCAGTGATGTACGCCAGGGTTTTATCACGCTCATTTGCCTTGATATGGCGGCGCTTGACCTTCTGATCAAGGTTCTGCCAGCTGTACTGTAGCGCGTGGTTGATCCCCTTCGCGTTAATGTCCTTAATACGGACGGGTAATTTGCCTTTGCTTGCGGTGACAAACGCAATACCGCCGCCCATCAGCCCACCGCCCAGTACGCCAACCGAGCGCAGCGGAGCAGGTTCGGCCTCACTGCCCGGGTCTTTTTTGACGTCGGTACTGGCAAAGAAGATGCTGCGCAGCGCCTGCGACTGTGGCGTCATCGCCAGCTCGCCGAAGGCTTTTGCTTCTGCGGCATAGCCGCTGCTGCAGCCCTGCGACAACCCGGTTTCAATAACCTCCAGGATCCGCTTCGTCGCCGGATAATTACCTTTGGTTTTTTGTTCGGTTTTCTTGCCCACCATGCTAAACAACAGCGCACGCCCCAGCGGCCCGGCAAGGACGCGTTCACGCACCGGGAGATGGCGTTTTGCCTGACGTCCCCTCAGTGCCAGCTCAACGGCGGCATCCAGCAAAATAGAATGCGGTACCACTTCGTCAACCAGGCCAGCTTTCAGCGCCTGGCGGGCGCGTAACTGCTTACCGGTTAAAATCATCTCCAGCGCCGTACTGACGCCAATCAGGCGCGGCAGGCGCTGCGTTCCACCAGAGCCTGGCAACAGCCCTAACTGCACTTCTGGCAGCCCCAATACGGTTTTCGCATCGTCAGTACAAATACGGCTATGGCAGGCCAGCGCCAGCTCCAGACCACCGCCCAGGCACGCACCGTGGATCGCAGCGATCACCGGGATCGGCAGAGCATGGATTTCCGCCATGACCTGCTGCCCCTGGCGTGCCAGCGCTTCGGCTTCCTGAGCGCTTTGTGCGCGGGCGATCATGTTGATATCGGCCCCGGCAATAAAGTTGTCCGGCTTTGCCGAAATAAATACCAGACCGCGAATCATCTTGTTTTCGCGGATCTGCTTTAACATCTCACGGACCTGAACGCCAAACTCGGCCTTCAGGGTATTCATTTTTTCATCAGGTACATCAATGGTGATAACAGCCACGTTATCGGGGCGAACGGTCAGATTAAATGCAGATACCATGTCCATTATTCCGCCTCCAGAACCATTGCTGCGCCCAGGCCACCTGCCGCGCAGGCGGTGACAAGACCAAAACCGCCACCACGACGGCGTAACTCATGCAATGTCTGAGTGATCATCCTTGCCCCTGTCGCCGCAAACGGATGACCGTAGGCAATGGAGCCCCCCAGCACATTGAATTTACTTTCATCCACTTCACCCGTGGCATGGGTGCGACCAAGAACATCACGGGCAAAACGCTCGCTCGCCAGAAGATGTACGTTTGCCAGAGTTTGCGCGGCAAAGGCTTCGTGCATATCAATCAGGGTTAAATCAGCAAGAGTCAGCCCCGCACGATCCAGCGCCAGCGGCGTGGACCAGGCTGGCCCTAACAGCATGTCCTGCCAGACATCAATGGCCGTGAACGCGTAGCTGCGCAGATAACCCAGCGGTTTGATACCCAGCTCTCTGGCGCGGGACTCCGTCATCAGGATCACTGCAGCTGCGCCATCCGTCAGCGGTGTACTGTTAGCCGCTGTGACGGTGCCATGTTTACGATCAAATGCCGGACGCAGTTTTGCGTAATCGGCCAGCGTCGACGAACCGCGAATATTGTTATCTTCCACGAGGGGTTCGCGGTAAGGCGGAATATAGGCGGTCATCACTTCATCGGCCAGTTTGCCTTTCGCCCAGGCTTTTGTCGCAAGCTGATGCGAACGATACGCCAGCGCGTCCTGCTGTTCACGCGTAATACCGTAGGTTTTCGCCATCTGTTCGGCGGTGTCGCCCATGCGCAGGCCGGTGGAGTATTCGGCGGGACAGGCATCAGATCGCGTAAGCGTAAACGCGAGAAGAGTTTGAGCTTCTGCCCGACAGTGCGGGCTTTGTTAACGTCCACCAGAACGCGCGCCAGTTTTTTACTCACGCCGATCGGCAGCACCGAGGAGGAGTCTGCCCCGCCGGCAATCCCGGCACGGATAGTCCCTGCCATCAGGCTTTCCGCCACGTTAGCGACGGCCTGGAAGCTGGTCGCACAGGCGCGACTGACGCTGTAGGCATCGGTATGTACATTCATCCCCGTGCCCAGGACAATTTCACGCGCAATATTTGGTGCTTCCGGCATTTGAACCACCTGGCCAAAAACCAGTTGTTCGATCACCTCAGGCGGTATTTCGCTGCGAGCCAGCATCTCCCCCACCACCATTTTCCCCAAATCGACAGCGGGTATGCCATGAAACGCCGTAGCCTGACGCACGAACGGTGTACGCAATCCACTGACAATGGCAATGCGATCGCCCTGACGGGTAATAAGCGGTAATGCCTGACTCATAACACTCCCCTGTAAAATTTTTTGCGCAAACACAAAGTGGTCTGACCTGATAATAGTCTTAACCATTTTTTTACATTCAGCCAATCAGGGAAACGAAAAAGTGCGAGCTAAAACACAGAGAAGAAAAAGAAAACGTCACGGAGGTAAAAGCAAAACGGCAACCCGAAGGTTACCGTTTTTTAGTGGTTGCACGCTCACCCCTGGGAAATGGTCGGGAGTGAGAGTATCAGGCCGCAGAGGTTAACGCAGACCCAGCTGGAAAATCAGCGTTTCGGCTTCGCAGGCAAATACAAAATCGATATCCAGCTTCACGCCACCTTCCACTTCCGTGAAAGTGGACTTGATTTCGCACGGCTCGGATTCCACATCGCGCGCGCGCTTGCTCAGTGCGGTCAGGGTTTCTTCCGCTTCAGCACGGTTAGCGAACACGCGGCTGTAGGAGGCGGTGCAATCGGAGTTGTCCATGATGGTACCAACATCCATACAGCAGCAAACCGGGGTTTCATCAGCACTGCATTTACTCATAGCTCAATTTCCTCTGTATTCGCGCCAGGCGCGAGATAAACACGATACTGATATTTTACGCCCCGATGCTGACGCTCTCCAGCCGTTAATGGCGTAAAAGTGGATAAGTGACCAATATCACACTAAAAAATGATCTAAAACAAAAATCACCCTTTTGAGTGAGTCGCGATGGTCACATTTTTGCCAACCAGATCTCGTTTCAGGAAACATGTTTGAAAATATTAATAAACAAACTTGCAACATTCTAGCTGGTCAGACCTATACTCACGCCACTGGTCTGATTTGTCTGTTATACCTCAGACCCTACACTTCGCGCTCCTGTTACGGTATGTAACAATTATTGAATAAAAATAACTCGATGAGGTTATGGTCATGAGCCAGAAAACCCTGTTCAACAAGACTGCGCTGGCAGTCGCAGTGGCAATCGTCTCTACTTCCGCCTGGTCAGCGGGATTTCAGTTAAACGAATTTTCTTCCTCTGGCCTGGGCCGTGCGTATTCCGGGGAAGGCGCTATCGCTGATGATGCAGGTAACGCAAGTCGTAACCCAGCCCTGATTATGATGTTTGACCGCCCGACGTTCTCTGCCGGTGCGGTCTATATTGACCCGGATGTCAATATCTCCGGTAAATCACCGTCCGGTAAGAGCCTGAATGCGGACAATATCGCCCCAAACGCCTGGGTTCCTAACGTACATTTTGTTGCACCTATTAACGATCAGTTTGGTTGGGGAGCATCTGTTACTTCTAACTTTGGTCTGGCGACCGAGTATGGCGATAACTATGCTGCGGGCACGATGGGCGGTAAAACTGACCTGAAAACCGTCAACCTGAACCTGAGTGGCGCTTATCGTCTGACCGAAAACTGGAGTTTTGGTCTTGGTTTTGATGCCGTCTACGCCGATGCAAAAATCGAGCGCAATGCGGGTGATGCCGGTATGCTGGCGGCCGGTCAAATTCTGGCTCAGGTACCAAACCTGCCTGCAGCAGCACGTCCAGCCGCTATCGCAAAAGCGAAACAGCTGGCCGCCATCCCGGCCGATACCCAGATTGCACGCCTGAAAGGCAGCGAGTGGGGCTATGGCTGGAACGCCGGTATTCTGTATGAGCTGGATAAAAACAACCGTTGGGGTTTAACCTACCGTTCTGAAGTTAAAATCGACTTCGACGGCGATTACAACAGTAATATGAACACCGCTATCCCGGGCTTCCCGTACCCAACCGGTGGCAGGACCGTTCCGGGCTCTCTGACGCTCAACCTGCCAGAGATGTGGGAAGTTTCCGGTTACAACCGCGTTGCACCGCAATGGGCAATTCACTACAGCATGGCTTATACCAGCTGGAGTCAGTTCCAGGAGCTGAAAGCAACTGGCTCAAATGGCCAGACACTGTTCTATAAAGATGAGAGCTTTAAAGACTCTTACCGTATCGCGCTGGGTACAACCTACTACTACGATACTAACTGGACCTTCCGTACCGGTATCGCCTTTGATGATAGCCCGGTTCCGGCTCAGACCCGTTCCATCTCTATCCCGGATCAGGACCGTTTCTGGCTGAGCGCGGGTGCCACTTATGCGTTCAATAAAGATGCTTCTGTTGACGTCGGTGCCTCCTACATGCACGGTCAGAGCGTGAACATCAAAGAAGGCCCGTACGAGTTCCGTTCTGAAGGTAAAGCCTGGCTGTTCGGTACTAACTTCAACTACGCGTTCTAATAGCGCAGGGATCAAAAAAGGTGAGCATTGCTCACCTTTTTTATTTACTGCGAATCAATATCTTTTAGTTCGTTTTCGATAGCCTTCGCGTTTGGATTCTCTTCCGGCTTCAGCTTGCCGCCATTGGCAATAAAGTCATGGTTCTGGAAGTAGGCTTCACGCACCATGATGTATGGATCAGAAGACTGACGCAGCAGACCATCAGAGTCGAGCAGCTGCGCACGTGTTTCAATCCCTTCCACCGTCCATTTACCAATCGACAGCGGCCAGGTCAGCCACGACAGCACCGGATACAGCGTATCCACCATATCGCCGCCATCATCACGGAGCGTAAAGCTACCGTAGAACGGTAACTGCATGTACGGGCCGTAACCAACGCCATAATTGCCCAGAGTACTGCCGAAGCGGTGCGGCTGCTCGCGCTGTAGCTTCTGGTTAGCCATACCGGCAACATCAATAAAGCCACCCATCCCTAACAGGCTGTTCAGGAAGAAGCGGGTAAAATGCACCATCCCCTGGTACGGGTCGCCTTGCAGGAAGTAGTTCACCATCACCGCAGGCTCTTCCAGGTTACTGGTGAAATTGCTCAACCCGTTACGTGCAGGCTGGGGAACGTAGTCACGCCATGCAACCGCTACCGGACGGATAACATATGGATCCAGCACGTTATAGTTGAAGCTGTACATGGTACGGTTAAATCCTTCGAGAGGATCGGAGCGTCCCGTTTGTTCTCCAGTGCTGGCACAACCCACAAGCACCGTTGCGCTCAGCGCAAGCGCCGACAGCCGAAGTTTCATAAATATCTCCCTGTTCAGTATGGCTATCGTTGATTGCCATCCGTAACGGAGCATCTGGCGCTCCGTCTGTACACGTGCAAGCGATTGTAACAGCACGTTTACCGATGTCCACGAACACAATTACGGGCAGTAATCACCGTCACTCTGATCTCAGCATAGCCTGGCTTTAAGGTTTCGTTTCGCCGGGAATTTTATAATAACTTTGAAAGAGATGTATCGCCTTTGTTGCCATCGCCGGTAATTTAAGAGCATCCCCACGGCTGCCAGGCAAAGCTGACTGCGCTTCACCACCAGCGTCTCCCTAATCCTGGGCTGCAATGACGGAAATCCACGCGCAAAAAAAGTGAAGAGAGAAACCAGAAATGAGGAAAATAATGATAAATCAGCAAAAAAATCGGCCTGAATGGTGACTCTTTAAGCAGTCAGGTGGTTGTGCGCTTAACGCAAAGTGCAAATAACGCTATACTCGTGCCGCTTCGTCCCCTTAGTTAAATGGATATAACGAGCCCCTCCTAAGGGCTAGTTGCAGGTTCGATTCCTGCAGGGGACACTTTTAAAACATTTCACATCACTTCAGTTCAATTCACAACACCAGCAATACCAAGCCCTTCAGCAATCATTACTATTGCACAGCTTTCAATTACCTTCATGACATTACAGCACTCTGATGGTATAAGTGATGGTATCCGTAAGTTCGATATCCAGATACCATCAATTACCTCTTGAGGGATGCCACTTATGGCTATAAATGAGCTTTCACCCAAACAGATTGAGAATGCCAAGCCACAAGATGCCGATTACAAATTAACCGATGGCGGCAGTCTGTACCTGTTGGTCAAAAAGACCGGTGGCAAATACTGGCGCATGAATTATCGCTTTGCTGGTAAGCAGGCGACATTAGCACTGGGCGTGTATCCGGATGTTCCACTGACAACAGCACGTAAACGCAGAGATGAAGCCAGACAGCTTCTTGCCGACGGCAAAGATCCACGTGAAGTAAAAAAAGCTGAAAGCACTGAACCAACGTCACCGAATTTCGAAGCTATAGCCCGTGAGTGGCACGGTGGAACTATGGGGCATCCTGAGTGGAAAGAGATCACCCGTAATAAGATATTGAGGGAAATGGAAAACCACATCTTCCCTCTCATAGGTAAAAAACCCATCGACAGCTTAAAAACAAGGGATCTGTTACCTTTGCTTATCAGCATGAACGAACAAGGCATCGGTGCTACAACGGGCAGAGTTAAGACAACGATGAGCAGCGTTTTCCGCTATGCAGTGCAACGTGGCATTGTCGAATATAATCCAGCCCATGACCTGAAAGGTGCTTTAACGAGCCCCAAAACTAAGCATCGCCCTGCCCTTGCGTTAGATCGCCTACCAGAGCTGATGGATAAAACTGTAACGTATACGGGCAGACCACTTACCAGGCTCGCTGTGTTACTCTCGCTTCATACGTTTGTCCGTTCGAGTGAACTTCGCCATGCTCGCTGGGATGAGGTAAATTTTGAAACTGCAACATGGACCATCCCTGGGCAGCGAGAGGCCATTGCGGGTGTAAAATTCTCTGAACGTGGCGCAAAAATGGGCGGCGGACACTCTGTACCGCTGTCCTCTCAAGCAATTGAAGTATTGAAATCGATCAAGAGCATCAGTGGCGAATACACGTTAATTTTTCCCGGTGATAGCAACCCTTATAAACCAATGAGCGAAAATACGGTTAACAAAGCACTTCGAACTATGGGCTATGATACCCAAACTGACGTTTGTCTACATGGCTTCCGGGCAATGGCATGTTCTGCTCTGACTGAATCAGGATTGTGGTCACGGGATGCTGTAGAGCGGCAAATGAGCCACCAGGAACGTAACGAAGTACGGGCGGCTTATGTTCATTTGGCGCAGCACATGCAGGAACGTCGTCGAATGATGCAATGGTGGTCAGACTATCTGGAAGCAAACGCTGATAAACATATTGCGCCATACGACATGAAGAAATTACGTGTTGTTGGTAGTTAATCAGAAAAACTGAAGCTAGCCCAAACAGGCGAAAAATAGTAACACCTGCTGTCTGCTTCAGTTTTCATCAGGTGCGCACGAAGGTGACTTGATGGATAGCAACGTTTGGAAAGAAAATAGAATTGCGCCTTTAGAATACTGCTCATTCGAAAGAGCTGCTAAGTTGCTCAATTGCGAATGTGAAGACCTAATTCATTGGAATAAAATAGGTGCTATATCGATAGCATTTAAGCCAGAAAATATGGCAGGTTCTTTTTCTGTTCAATTACGTGAACAGATAGATAGCACTGAAATAGAAAAATACAATAAATCTCAATATATCATGCACGATCTTGGAGTTTATGGTTCTCAATTTCTACGAAATTTGGGCGATGCAAATGACAAGGGCTATATTGCATCAATTAATGAATTTCGATTTCATGGAAACATTAGTGACTTATGGATTATAACCAATGGGTCAGTGGATGAAAAAAACAGCATAACCATAACAAAATCATTCAGCACCGGATATAAAACACTAAGCCCTGCAAACATTCCAAATGACATAACCTCCGCGTTGTTTTTTTACCAAGGAACGAAAGATATCACCCTTGAGTTAAAAGACCTCCTAATTACGAGAAGCGATATCGAAAAAATATGGACATCGGCTATCTCAGGTAAACCAATGGAGAGTTATTTCACAAGCAAGACGCGTGAAATTAAGGTTATTCCTGTCAGCTCAGTTTCAATAGCACAAACTGACAGACACGAACACAACCGGCAAGAAGTTGAACAGGTTGCCATGAAAGTTCGTGAACATTATCCGGATGAATGCACTAAAAATGGGAAATTACTACTCAATAAATGGGTAAAAGCCACCCTAGCGCGTAAAAATGATTATGGCGGTTTGAAACTTAGATCCGAGAGAAAAATTTCCACAATACTTAGCGGAATCATCAAAGCAGAAAAAGCTACTGAGTAAGCTTACTCGACTGCTGAGTAAACTTACTCAGCATTTCACTCTATCCGGCTGTTATCTACCATCTGCCATGTTGATTACACAAGCGACATAACATGGCAGGTGAAACCTATGATTACACAAATCTATCCTCTCTCAGGACACGCTCGCCCACGAGCTACCGCTGACTTTTTAAAAGTTAGCACCGTCACCCTCTGGCGCTGGGAAACAAGCAAACCTGATTTCCCGAAATCAATTCGTCTCTCTGAACGCGTCACTGTTTACGATGCAGCAGAGATCCGCGCCTGGCTGGAAGCGAAGAAACACAACTAATCCCCTGGAGTAAAACCATGAAATTAAAAAATTCTGGCTTAACCGCCAGCGGCCAAACTCACGCTAAAAAAAGTGATTCGCTAATTATCATTAGCAAACATTTGAGCGGTGAATCCGATGCGTAATATCGAATTTATCCGCGAAGTGACTCATACCGCTGCCGGGCAATGGCAATCCGTTCTGGCTGGCCTGAATATCGACGTGCCTAGTTCACCGCTCAAGCATACCGCCTGCCCCGCGTGCGGAGGAACAGATCGCTTCCGGTTCGACGACAACGAGCGCGGGGAGCATATCTGCAATCAGTGTGGCGCAGGTGATGGGCTCGACTTGATTAAGAAGGTGAACGGCTGCGACACGACAGAGGCTGCGCAACTGGTGGCGGAAGTGCTGGGTATTGATTTCCGGACAAGGAAAACCGATCCAAGTGCTGCTATCGAGCGCCGGGCATTATCAGGGGCGGAGCGCCAGCAACGTGAGCTGAGGCGACAGGAGTTTGCCGCACAGGACAAAGAGCATCGTCGCCTAGCCTTTGCTCGCCGCTATGCAGCGATGAGCGAAAACGTCACACAGGGCGCATCTGACTATCTGAAATCAAAGGGGCTGAACGGCCTCACCTATCCGATTCTCACTAATGGCACGATCCTGCTGCCGCTGGTGGACAACACCGGTGCGGTCACTGCCGCACAAACCATTGCCTCGAGCGGGGAAAAACGCCTTGTAATAGGTTCAGCCAAACGCGGAGCATTCCACGCCATTAACTCACCAGAGCAACCGCAGGAAGTGATCCTTGCAGAAGGACTGGCAACGGCCTTATCCGTTAACTTGATGCGACCGGATGCGCTAACCGTGTGTGCAGTCGATGCCGGGAACCTGTTACACGTTGCCATCCAGATGCGTCAGAAGTACCCACAAGCACAAATAATTATTGCCGCTGATAACGACTACCACGACAACCAATCTAACACCGGGAAAGAGGCCGCAGATAAAACGGCGCTTTTGGTAGCAGGATGGGTGGCATTGCCGCCAGGGGAGCATAAAGCCGACTGGAACGACATCCACCAGCAATACGGGTTGGCTGAGACCAGCCGCATGTTTATCGACTCGATGTACCAGCCACAGGAGGAAAGCGTGAAACCAGAGTTGCAGGCCATTGGAGGTGGTAAATCTAGCCCTACAGAAACAGATCCATTAAAACCACACATCGAGAGCCGGGAGGATGGTGTGTACTGGATTGTGCCAAAGGTGGACAAAGAAAGTGGCAATATTATCAATAACGAAAACTGGCTGGCATCAGCAATGGACGTGATCGGCTCCGGACGCGACGATAAAGACCAGTATCTTATATTACGCTGGCTGGCCTTTGGCTCAGACGTACCGACGACCGCTGCCATTCCCCTAGCGGATATTGGAGAGCGAGAAGGCTGGCGCGCTTTGAAAGCTGGCGGGGTTAAAGTCACTGCTAAAAGCAATATGAGGGCAATTTTGGCCGACTGGTTACAGCGCAACAGCTCACGTGAGCTATGGCGTGTTACCTATGCCACTGGCTGGCAGTGCGGGGCATATATCATGCCTGACGGAGAAATCATCGGCACACCTGCCAGGCCTGTGTTATTCAGCGGTCGCAGCTCCGCAAGTGCAGGTTATGCCGTACAGGGTACAACTGAGAGTTGGCGTGGCAGTGTGGCGCGTCTGGCATACGGCAACTATGCAATGATGACCGGCGTCGCTGCCGCCCTGGCAGCGCCATTAATCGGCCTGACGGGCGCGGATGGGTTCGGCATTCACTTTTATGAGCAGTCGAGCGCAGGCAAAACCACCACCGCGAATGTGGCGAGCAGCTTATACGGCGATCCGGATTTATTACGCCTGACCTGGTACGGAACGGCATTGGGGCTGGCAAACGAAGCCGCCGCCCACAATGACGGCTTGATGCCACTGGATGAAGTCGGACAGGGGGCTGATCCGGTGAGCGTATCGCAGTCTGCCTATGCGCTATTTAACGGTGTAGGGAAATTGCAGGGTGCGAAGGAAGGCGGCAACCGCGATTTAAAACGCTGGCGAACCGTGGCTATCAGTACAGGCGAAATGGATTTAGAAACATTCATAGCCAGTGCGGGGCGCAAAACCAAAGCGGGGCAACTCGTGCGCCTACTGAATATACCGCTCAGTAAAGCTGCGCGCTTTCACGAATACGCGAACGGCAAGCAACATGCCGACGCACTCAAAGAAGCATACCAGCACCATCACGGTTCCTCTGGAAGGACGTGGATAAAATGGCTGACAGACAACTCACAACAGGCGATCGATACCGTGCGTAAGTGTGAAGCACACTGGCGCAATCTTGTTCCTGCCGACTATGGCGAGCAGGTACATCGTGTAGCCGCACGATTTGCCATTCTGGAGGCAGCGTTACAGCTGAGTGAAGCGGTCACTGGATGGGATGCACAGACCTGCCGTGATGCAATACAGTACAGTTACAACGCGTGGCTACGCGAATTTGGCACCGGCAACAAAGAACACCAGCAAATAATTGAACAGTGCGAGGCGTTTTTGAATTCCTATGGATTCAGTCGATTTGCACCGTTCCCCTATAGCTCAGCCGATATGCCGATTAAGGATCTGGCGGGGTATCGTCAGAAAGGGAAGCACGAAAACGATCCGACAATCTACTACACCTTCCGGAGCACATTTGAAAATGAAATCGCCCGGAACTTTAACCCGAAGCAATTCGCTGAGGTTCTGAAAAATTCAGGGATGTTGACCCCTCCTGGACACGGGCGAGGTTACCAGCGCAAATCGCCTCGTATCGACGGAAGGCAGATTAACGTTTACGTCCTGACCTTCAAGACAGAAGACTACGCCGTATCTGAGGAATAGCATTCTACACATACATAAAAAGGGTGTTGGTTCAGTTAGCTCAGTCTGTTCAATCTGAAATTCTCATTGTTTTATAAGGATTTTAATTCGCATGTTGAACCAGCGCTGAACCAAAAAATACCCGTTTTGAACCAACAACTGGTAATACTGACATTCACTCTGGCAGGCAGTAAACCAACAGAAAGTCCCGCTGAACCAGCTCAACATCACCAAAGTTGGTTCAGCAAATCCCGGTGTTGGCAGGGCCTGTCGGGTATTGAACCAACTAAACCAACGGAACCAACACTACTCTGCTTACTATCAGTAAAAGTCAGATGAGATATGACGGCTTTGAAAAATAGCCACACAGATTTCAGCATACAAGTGGCTGATATCTGCTTAACGTAACCTTTTAGGTGATGCCAGTTATGCAGAATTATTTACAGACTCACTCAAGCCCATTTCTCCCCAAGCATTTTTCCAGCCAGCGATGCGTTTTACCGAAATAGAATGATGCGTTGACTCATCATTCTGCGCACGGTGCCCACCGTGTTTATCCAGATATTCCACATGAGCCTCATAAATATCATTCCTGATCCACGACAGCGGCGTGATATAGAAAGTATTCGGCTCTCGTCCGAGATCAACAAACACCCAAAACGCATTATCTTTTTTATCAAGTGTACATTGGGCAGCATAGTTGGTTGTGGTTTGCCATGTTCCCGCTTTTTTCGAACGAGTCGTCACTTTGCACGTTTTACCGTTGGGGGCCTCAAATAGGATGAAAGACTTGTTGCCTTTCTTCTGAACGGCAACATTTCTGGCCCCAAGACTGGTTAATTTGTGCAATACCGCTAACTGCCCTAATTCTGCTGTGTTCATAATTTTCTCTCAAACGATTCAAAAAATCAGTAAATGCTGCAAATTCGCAGCGATGAGATAACCATCTAAAACAACAAAACCAACTTTCAGCACTTAATAAAAAAAAGCACTAAGCCTCACGAGGTGAGGTCAACCAAAGCGCCTGCATCCAGGTCAGTCTTTTTTGCAACTGGGGGATGACATTATTCAGCCAATACAAAGAGGAAACATAGCCTGAAGATCCGCCGCCACGGCTAAACCGTTTTACAAAAAACTCATCTTCCCCTACCCGATGAATTAATGATCTTCCAGTCAATGCCTGAAATGCCGCCGCAATGATATTTGCCAACTCGTCTTCATCTTCCGGGATACTCACCTGGCATAATGCCTTGCGCATCTCCAGCCATAAGAAGAGGCTCCCACGCGATCCCCATTGAGATGGGGCCGGGTCAAACAAGTCTGATACAACGGCCCATTCGCGTTCCAGAAAGCTAATCTTTTTTGCCGCTACTTGATGTACCAACGGGAAAAAAATCAGCCTGAAAAAATCAGCCTCAACCGTGAATGTAAAACCTTCTGCTACATCAAAGTGAATGGCTTCAGTCGTTGATATCGCTTTACCCGTCAACGCAAAAAAGGAGTGATTTAGCCTGGCACCCAGTTCGCTAAGGTCATCAGGACATGACTCAGCACCAAAAGCTGAAATCATTTTATCGACCAGAATTTGGTTGCCATCATAATCAGTGAATAATTGCCGTTCAGTGGTAACAACTTTTCTGATGATTTGCGCGAGAGTCGCTTTTTGTGGGAAAAGAAGGTACTCCAGATCAGGTCGTTTGTGCTTTTCAATCACGATGTCATAAGCCGTCTGCCGTTTGATGTTCGTTGTCGCACTTCGGTCAGCACCAAGTGATAACAATTCGCCAATAACCGACAAATTAGCCCCATGCCATGCAGCCTGATGCAGCGGCGTATATCCTTTTGGTTCGCTGGGAAGATTAGTCAGATGAGGATAATCACGGAGAATCGGTAACAGAGCGTCCCATTCTCCTTGGAAAGCGAGTTTTAATACTTTATCGTTAACAGACTTCATTCCAGCCTCTCTTACTCTGCCCGTTCAGCATCCCAACGCAAAAAAATACGTTTTAGCTTATCCACCGTATGACGCCATTTCGGCGTGGTGGGCTTACACACTGTATTTTGATTGCCGAAGAATCCGACCTCGTTTACCGCCTCTTGCTCACTGCGGGTTTCCAGCCACTTCACTGGGACAAAATACTCTGACTTATCAGGATCGTCAGCATTCTGGCGATACTGTTCGCCATGTTTAAGCACATCCATCGCCAGCTTTTCACCCTCGTCAGTGTTGATGGTGAAGCTACTGGCAGGCTCAACGGCGCTCTGTACAATACCAACCCCGACGTAACCTGTTGCCGGAATTTTTACCCAGACGCGGTTGCCAGGCTGAAGTTGTTTTAATGTCTGGCTGTACCAGCTTCCGTCACCTGCACTTATAAAACCGTAGTTCCGAGCGTCCTCCCAGCTACGACTTGTCTGACCACCAAACGAGACGTAAAACTCACCGTTCCAGGGTTCTTTGGCACTAGCGCCGATGGCAGTAGCCTGTGCGGCATTAGTTTGTGTCTCACTCGGATCGATAAGCCAGGCGCGACTTAAGAACTGCTCGTCTCCGTGCTGGAAGACCCTGAAGAACAGGACGTTAATCGAGATTCCATATTTACTCAGATAGCCGACGATGCGTTCAGTGGAAGGGTCCAGCTCTGCCGCGACGATGATTATCTGGTGTGGTTTGTTGATAGTGTCGTCTTCGAGTTCAATGTTAAATCGTTGTCTGAATGCGTCGCCAAGATTGCCGCCGGAAAAATTTTCGTAGATCTGCGACAGACGCTCGGTGGATAAGTCATCCACCCAGGAGGCGTAATCCAGTGCCTGTGCGACTACCTCACGCGGCGTTCGGTCACGTTTCAGTTCAATCAGGATCAACGAAGCATCCGGCGCGATAGCCAACAGGTCGATACGCCCGCTGTCGAGCGTATTAACCTCTTCACCAATAATCATCCACTGATCGGATAGTATGGACGGATCTTGAATAATCATCTTCTGCAGCAGTTTTTCGCTGGCGAGTTTGCTGATGGTAAGCGGCTGAGGGTTCTCCCCTACCTGCCAGATAGCATGATGAACCGGCATCGTCTGTTCCTTAGTTTAATGCTGCGTCGGTGAGGGCGTCCGCCAGGTGGAGCTGGGTTTGCTGGGCGGACTTGACTCCTATTTTGATTTTTTCACACAAAACTTCCAACTCTTTAATTTTTAATACTATTTTAAGTTGTTCGCTATATGACGGAAGAGGGAACTCGATAGGTGCGAGTCTGGATACACTCAGGTGGGCTATATTTGTCGTTTGTGTTGCGGCTTTCTGGAACCTTCCTGAATATAAGCAATGTCTAAAATAGGCTAAGGCATACTCATTACTAATAAATTTGTTTACACGAAAGCGTATTAACGTATTTTGAAAACAAGCTCCTGTGATTTCATTTTTAAAAATTGCAGGTCTACCAACTAGCTCTAAGCTTTGCCCTTCATTTAATAATATATCTCCGTACTGAAGAGAAAAAATAACTTTCTCTTCAGGGGTGAAATTCATAAATTTAACATCATCGGCACGAATTTCATTATCATGTACATTTGCAACTCTCAAATAAGGAGTCATATGTGGTCCATGATGATCTTTGGGTGAACGCTGTCGCCCGAGTTTTAAATCTCCAATATCCTCGGTACGGCACCACTCCCACCCCATCGGTAATTCAAATGGTTTTTCTTCCTCACTCACTAGCGGCAACGGTTTTTGTTTTTTAATTTTCCCTTCTTTCACCTGTTGCACTTTTTCCTGCTCAATACGTTTTAGCAGTTCGGACGCAGGTTCATCGTTAGGATCCTGCGGTACCAGTTTACCCATCACCGCCAGTTGCAGAATGGTTTGCTTAAGCGCATCGATACTCGCTTCGGTGGTAAACAGCGTGTCGAAATGCTGGCTAATTCGCGCCCAGTTGTCGGCGAGTTCTTCGGCATTTTGACTGTCGGTCAGCGTTGTCAGCAGGGTTTCCACCAGTTGCTGATGGGCGTCTAGACTGGACAGAGATTGCTGTTCCAGTTGATCGCATAGGGACATGAGCTCATTAACTTTATCTACAATACGGAGTTGTTCTTCTAATGGAGGAATAGCAACTACCCCAGCAAAAAACTGTTTATCATTAATCGCTGGGTAAGCAACTCCAGTTTGACAACTTTCAACATAGTTAATAAATACAGGTGATCGAAGGTAGTGATAGATGAATGTTGCAGAAATGCCTTCCCATGGGTGAACTATTGCAAATGCTGTGCTGGCTATTGGCTCCGGCTGAAAATCTTCATTAATAACTGCAATATTTAGCAAATAAGGACGAACTGTAGAATATACAACCGTATTTCTACGAACAATTTTTCTCGCCCGAGAAGGTGCATCTTGAGCCTGCATTATTGTAGGCTCTGCAACAATGCCTAATTCTTTGTTAATGGATCCAACATCAATATATGTAAAATCATTTTCGGGAGTTTTTTGCCCCCAATCATGGCCAACATGATCCATTCTCACCCACTCCCACCCCACCGGTAACTCAAACGGTTTCTCATCCTCACTAATTTCCAGCAGCGGCTTCTGCTTTTTAATCTTCCCCTGTTTTACCAGTTCCGCTTTCTCGGCAGCAATACGCTTTAACAGCTCAGACGCCGGTTCATCATTCGGGTCTTGCGGCACAAGTTTGCCACGTACCGCCAGTTCCAGAATCAGTTCGCGCAGTTTCTTGATGCCATAGAGGTCGATTTTACCGTTACTGCCACGCCCGGCAGTGGAACGGGTTTGCAGCGCAGAAGACCAGATATCGATATGGTCGGTGATCAGCTTCTCAACGGTCATCAGTTCGCCCCCTTGTTACCCGCCAGCGCGGCCCCTAGGATATCGCGCAGCTGATTACGCAGCTCGCTGATTTCAGCCTGTTGTGTCTGGTACTGCGCCAGTAATTCGTCCGGATCGTGGCTGACGGTTTCGCCCTGATACGGGTTCTTGATATCAAGGTTAAAGTTGCGGGCAATGATGTCGCCGATGCTGACTTTCCACGCCTGATTGTTCTCTTCGCGGCTGGCAAAACCGTCGGCTTCATTGCCCCACCAGTCGATTTCGGTCTGGAACTCTTCAAACTTCATCGGTTTGGTTTTGCTGTAGTTCTTCACGCCCGTCGGGTACGGGTGCTCATAGAACCAGACGTCTTTGGTTGGCTGGCCTTTGGTGAAAAACAGAATATTGGTTTTGATACCGGTGTACGGGTTAAACACCCCGTTTGGCAATCGCACGATGGTGTGCAGGTTGCACTCTTCGGTCAACAGCTTCTTGATTTTGGTTTTTACACCTTCACCAAACAGCGTACCGTCCGGCAGCACAACCGCCGCGCGGCCTTTGTCGGCCAGCACTTCGATAATGAGTTGCAGGAACAGATCGGCAGTTTCACGAGTCTGCATATCTGCCGGGAAGTTTTTTTCAATACCGTCTTCTTCGGTGCCGCCAAACGGTGGGTTGGTGATGATCACATCCAGCTGTTCGTCCCAGGAGGAGAGCGGCTTATTCAGAGTGTTGTCATGGCGGATTTGTACCGGCACTTCGATGCCGTGCAACAGCATATTGGTGGTGCACAGCAGGTGCGGAAGCTGTTTTTTCTCTACGCCATATATCTGCTGCTGCAGAGTTTTATGGTCTTCGGTGGTGTTGACGTAATGCTCTTTCACATGATCGAATGCACAGGCGAGGAAACCGCCGGTTCCGCACGCCGGGTCCATAATCGACTCGCCCAGTTTCGGATCAATACGATTGACCATAAAGCGCGTTACCGCACGCGGGGTATAGAACTCGCCGGCATTTCCGGCACTTTGCAGGTCGCGCAGGATCTGCTCGTAGATATCGCCAAACAGATGACGTTCCTGGCTGCTGCTGAAGTCGATTTCGTTGAGTTTGTTGATTACCTGACGCAGCAACGTGCCGTTTTTCATGTAGTTGTAGGCATCGCTGAACGCCTGCTTGACCACATAACCACGCGGGTTAGTATCGATTGGCGCAGTCATGTTCTTAAGTTTTGGGAACAGGTCGTCGTTAACGAATTCCAGCAGCGCATCGCCGGTAATCCCTTCGCTGTTCGCCGCCCAGGTACGCCAAAGATAGCGTTCCGAGATAGGCAGGCTGTAGTTATCCTGTTCCAGCTCCAGTTCTTCTTCCTGAGTATCGAAAATCTTCAAAAACAGCAGCCATGAAAGCTGCCCCAGACGCTGAGCATCACCGTCCACACCGGCGTCTTTACGCATGATGTCTTGAAGGGATTTAATGACTGAGCTAATCGACATGTTGTTATTCCATTCTTAAAAAAGGATGCCACTGGCAGCAAGGGCGACCAGTGGCAATAAATTTATGCTGTATCAGGCGAAGCGCGGCGGTAACTGGTAGATTTCGTTTTCCAGTTCATTCACTGCCTGCTCATAGGCTTGTTTATCACCAAAGCGGGTTTTGATGATTTCAATCGGACGCCCTATCGAATCAAAGGGTTTCAGCTTCAACACCTGCACGTCTTCGATTTCCCGCACACCTTCATCAGCGTATTTATCCAGCAACGTGTTCAGCACCTGCTGTGCGGGTTCTGCATATTTGGTGAAATAATTACGCTTTCGCACGTTGGCGGCACGCTCATGCCGCGTCAACGGCGGCTGACCGTACACTACGTGGCAGAGCAGATCAAACGGATCGAGATCTTTTCCCACCTCTTCGGCCAGCACATCCCACAAGATACCGAGTTGTTCCAGCTCTTCAATGATCACCTGTTTGCGGGGAGCTTCCTGCCATTTGCGCACGAAGCTATCCAGAGAGGCGTATTCGCTGTCTTTGAGCATCGTTTTGCAGGTGTAATCCTGGAAGGATTCGGTCACCAGTTTGCCGTCGGCATCGTAGTATTGAACGCGCTTAGCCAGCACTTTTACGTCCACGCCGTTCACATAGAATTTGCGGACTTTGTTTTCGTCATCGTCGTGGAATTCACCGTTTCCAGTGAACTTGTCGCGGTTCACTTTGTATTCGGCTCTCTCTTCCCGCGCTTCATTGACGACGTTATCATCGCCGTCCACGTTATCTTCCGCATCGAGTTGGTCATTAAAATCAGATGCAGGGTCCGAAATGTCGTCAGGTTTTACCACCAGCACTTTTTCTGGCAAGCCGTCAAAACGTGGGTCGGCAAACAGCTCAGTCGCTTTTTTGAAGTCGAGAATGGTGAACCACAGCTTGCCGTGTTTTTCGTTAATACGCGTGCCGCGCCCGATGATTTGTTTGAATTTAGTCATCGACTGAATGTTCTGGTCTAACACCACCAGCTTACAGGTTTGCGCATCGACGCCAGTGCTCATCAGTTCAGAGGTAGTCGCGATAACCGGGTAGGCTTTTTTGGGGTCAATGAAGTTATCCAGCTGCGCCTTGCCAATATCGTCATCACCGGTGATTTTCATCACGTACTTTTCGTTCTTCAGCACCTGTTCCGGGTTGAGTACCACCAGGGCCTGGCGCATACGGGCTGCGTGGTCGATGTCGTTGCAGAAGACGATGGTTTTATCCATCGGGTTGGTACGTTTCAAATAGTCGGTAATGGTCTGCGCTACCAGCATGGTACGTTCATCAATCACCATCGTGCGGTCAAAATCTTTCAGGTTGTAGATTCGGTCTTCAATCTCTTCGCCGTATTTATCTAACTGACCCTTAACCGGTCGCCAGCCCTGTACATCAACGTCGATATCGACGCGCACCACTTTGTACGGGGCTAAGAAGCCATCTTCAATGCCTTCTTTCAGGGAATAGGTATAAACCGGATCACCAAAGTAATCGGTACTAGAGACTTCTTCGGTTTCTTTCGGCGTTGCCGTCAGGCCTATCTGGGTGGCGCTGCCAAAATATTCCAGGATCTCCCGCCAGGCAGAATCTTCAGAGGCACTGCCACGATGACATTCGTCGATGACAATCAGGTCAAAGAAATCCGGTGCAACCTGCTTATAGGCTTTTTGGTGTTCTTCCGGCCCGGTGATCGCCTGGTACAGCGCCAGATGCACTTCATAAGCGGGATCAACGGTACGTCCGGTAACTTTGGTCATCGCTGAGCCAAATGGCTTGAAGTCATTGCGCTTGGTCTGATCGACAAGAATATTTCGATCTGCAAGGAACAGAATGCGTTTTTTGTTTTTCGCTTTCCACAGCCGCCAGATTATCTGGAATGCGGTGTAGGTTTTCCCCGTCCCGGTAGCCATCACCAGTAGAATGCGGTTCTTACCCGCTGATACAGCATCTACCGTTCGGTTGATCGCCTGTATCTGATAATAACGAGGGGATTTTCCGCTGGCGTCATCGTAGTAGTCCTGGCTTATGACGGGCAGCTGTTCCTGAGTAAACCCTTTCCAGACACAGTATTTCTGCCAGAGTTGTTCAGGGGTTGGAAAATCACTGAGGGTGATTTCTGATTCAAGCTGTTGCGGGTTGGTTTTATCGTGGAAAACAAAACCGTCGCCATTGGTCGCAAACACAAAGGGAACATCAAGCAGGCTGGCGTAATCCAGACCCTGCTGCATTCCTTTGCTGATGGCGTGCTGATTGGCTTTGGCTTCTATCACCGCTAGCGGCAAATTCGGCTTGTGGTAGAGCACAATGTCAGCAGACTTAACTTTGATACGCGAGGCCAGTTTGCCACGAACCACAATCTTACCATCGCGGAGTTTCACTTCCTGACGGACTTGCGACATCATGTCCCAGCCTGCATCTTTAACCGCTGGCAGGATGAATTTGGTAATGATGTCCGTTTCAGTCAAATGAGCCTTGTTTACGCCAGCCATAGCAGAGCACTCCACGATATTGGGTTAGCTCTGATTTTACACAGATTAGTGCGTTACGTAATGACCTGAAACGAGGTTTTGGGCAACGACTGGAAAACCTTTATTCGTTAGAACCACTTCTACTGCTAACCGACTCATGTAACCGAATAAACAAATCGACACAGCGCCTGGAGAACTCACCATTGTTCATTTCAAGCCATGCACGATTACTCGAAAGCCAATCCCTGTATTCAATGGGGTCAAGGTCATGCGACAAATATCCATTAAAGCTACGCCACCATGGCCACCAGGCGCTCGCTTTCGCCCCTGTAGGGAAATCTATTTTGAGCTGTTGTGCAGCCAGTAAAGCTGATTCGGTAATATTCGAAGCATCATCCAACTTAATACCATAAATCCAATCCTGATAACTTCCTTTGGCAGGTTCGATACAGTAGTGCCAGCCAATGGCCTCTGGTGGGCGCAATCCAATCCCGTAATCTGGATATAATTTTCGACATACCTCCCAGCCTGCTGGTGGTATCAAAGCCGAAGTCGCTTTTTTAGCCAGCGTTTGATAAATGCTATTTTGCAGGCTCAATAGACTTAACGTGGTATCCAGCGTTGATTCGTCAGTAAAGATCTTGTCTAGCAAAACATCCACAACCTTCCCCTCCCTGCAATTCAGCACATTCACCGAAATAAAACGCTGCAAATCGAATAGAAAGACTCGCAAACGGTAAGGTATATCATCATTTTTGCACAGCCCTTCAAGCCAAACGACGAGGCTTTGATATGACAGGAGGACAAGCTCGCCAGACTGAAGTGCGGCGTCACATTGGTGTTCATCAATACTAAACGGAGTTGGCTTGCTCCCTTCAGGAGTCAGGTAAATCAGCAGCGTTTCGTTTAGTGCGCTGCGCCGCTTCCTTAGCTCGTGGAGATAGTCCAAAACCTGATTGGGTTGATCGGCGGCACTGGGTTTGTTCTCTATACCAAGTATCCATCGCTCCCCTTGGACGACGATATCAATTCGACGTTTAGTACCCAGGGCATCAGTCTGCTGTTCACACTCAACAAACCGACAAGATGTTGCATCCCATAAACTTTTCCCAATTAAATCCAGAAAAGTGCTGAGAAAGAGAGCTTGCTGCCCATGAACACCGCGCACGTCGAGCAAGTCAGCCAGGATGCGTGAAAGACCATTTTCGTCAGCAGTGATATACCGAAAGACATTAAACTCAACAGCATCTTTTTTGTTGCGATCTTGGTGCATCTGTCGGGCTTCGTTGAGCCACTCTGTCATTTGGTCCAGCCAATGATTACTAGTCATATCACTCCATCACACGCAGCTTTCATGCTCGGGACGGCTATATTAACAGCTCAATGCCTCATACAGCATAGTGTCGGCCATATGATGTCTTGTCATTCCCGGATTACATTCCTGCTTTGCCCAAAATCATCATTCTGACGGCCTTTGATGGTATTTTTGCTGGTACCAGATATTTATGATAAAAATAAAACCATCAATATCATAAAATTAGACAGTTATTCGATTCCTGCAGGGACACCAGATACACCTCTCCTGACGTCTACCGAATTCAATAACCCCCCCTTGTAACCAGTATTAAACCTCCAATATCGACAACTCCATGTCAGCCGGTGTCTACCCATTTCAACGTAAATCAATACGTATATGGGGCCTTATAGCTCGCGCTAAACGAGATGAAGCCAGAAAGGTATAGCGAATGATAAGAATCCCAGTGAGGTCAAAAAAGCCGAGCAGCTAGCCAAAAAGATCTTGGTTACAAACACTTTTGAAGCAATCACTCTCGAGTGGTACGACGCAAAAATCTCTGGCTGGCCGAAGAATTATGCTGACTACGTTATGCGAGCTTTTAAAATAATGTCTTCCCTTATTTAGTCTCTCAGCCAGTGAATGAAATTAAGCCCCTGGAGCTTTTATCTGTATTGCAGCGAATGGAAAAACGGGGAGCACCAGAACTTGCTAACAAAGTGCGTCAGCGTTGTAGTGAGGTCTTTCGCTACGCGATTGTGACAGGTCGCGCCGAATACAACCCGGCGACTGTTCTTGGTGCCGCGTTGCAAAGACATGAAAAACAGCACTATCCCTTTCTTACCTCCGCGGAACTACCGGAGTTTTTGGGCAAGCGGTCAAACTACTCAGGAAGTCTCATTACGCTTCTCGGTTGCTCATGCTGACAGGTTCAAGAAACGTAATGGACTGACCCCGCAATCGTAGACAAATTCTGTCCTCACTACGAGGCCTGTTCAAAGGCCTCCTGAGTGACGTCGCCGAGATGACTGTGACGCCGGACCCGGTTACAGAACACTTCAATGTAATCGAAGATATCCACCCGGGCCAGCTCCCGGCTTTTACCGCATGTTTCCCTGATTTCATTCAAATCGCCATGGATCCGCCGATAACCATATACGGGCAAAGTACCGCGCGACCTTTTTCAGAATATCCCGTTCCTCTTCAGTGCGCTTCAGCTGCGCCCTGAGATTCAGGTGTAAATCGTGGTGTACCCATATGCTCCTCCTATTCTCAAACTATAGGGCAGGATCATCTACCGGGGCGTGGTAAGTCCAATCAGGATTTCCAGGTGTCCTGAATTATCGATCCACTACACTCAAACTTCTTTTCGCACACGCTCAATGTGAATGGTGAGGAACATGATCTCCTCAGTGGTCAGTTCCCGCTGGTACGCCTTGCGCAAATGCAATGCAATTTTCTCGGCACATCTCCAGGCCCGGGAATAGTTTTCTTTGACTGCACTATGCAACGTTTCATCATCATCCGGCACCACGGTACGTGTCAGCATGCGCTGAGCAAAGAATTTCAGATGAGTCACAAAGCGCTGGTAGCTCAGAGTACTTTCATCGTATTCCAGATGCAGTTGATACTTCACCAGATTAAGGATCTCCTGCAT
Organism: Enterobacter cloacae; assembly: GCA_014169315.1. Taxonomy (NCBI): domain Bacteria; kingdom Pseudomonadati; phylum Pseudomonadota; class Gammaproteobacteria; order Enterobacterales; family Enterobacteriaceae; genus Enterobacter; species Enterobacter cloacae. The sequence continues at coordinate 3,209,039 of AP022133.1, forward strand.
CACCTGAGTGATGTGCATTACCTCAGGCATTTCGCTATTAAGCTGCGCGGTCACCAGATGAAGTGCAATAAATCCGGCTTCATCTTCCGCCAGATCAACATTGAGCCGTTGGCTGATAATCGTCCTCGCCTCCTGTCCCAGTTCAAATTCCCGTGGGTACAGGCGCTGGGTTTCCCATAACAGCGCATTTTTGATCGCCAGCCCTTTTTTTTGTCGTTCAATGGCGTAGTGGCAATGGTCAGTCAGGGTAATGTACAGACTCTCCTGTAGTTTTCCCAACCGCAAGCGCGCCAGTTCAATAATGCGGTCGCAGGTAGTCATCACCTCCAGCGGGATCTGATTCATCAGATCCCCCAAACGATTAACCAGTTCATCACTTTGCAGTGCGAACACTTTCTCGATACGCGACTCATCCAGCGCGTCACCAACCCGCTTCTGAAACGCAAGACCACGCCCCATCACAACCTGTTCGCGCTGCTGTGCATCGAGAATAACGACAACATTATTATTAAGAATTTTGGCGATGAGCATCTGAACCCCAAAAACAAAAAAACCTGACTCCTGACAGTCGCCAGAAATCAGGTTTTGCCTGCAGTACGCAGTTACAATCCATTCGTGTAATCTAACACTTCAGCGTTTTTATTTGAACCGCCTGGGTAAAAAACGTGATTCAGATCGCGCGCTATTTTTACCCAATTCAGAACATATTAAAGCGGTACTCAATGATAATTTCAGAGGCTAGAGTATGTGCCCGCGTGTAGTGTCCGTCGGTAAGCACCGGTGTTTTTCCCTTGCTTTTGTATGACCATCCAGGACCAACCATTGCCCACACCGTCAGGTTTTTAAACACCGGATCGGTGGGAACCCAGCGACTGAAGGCGTTAATCTCACCGGAGCGGACATGGTTGCCCTTGTAGTTGAACTGCGCAATGTTACCAACCAGACCCACGGTCAACGCCGGTGTTAACTGATAATCAGCCATGTCGGCCATCACCAACTCACCATCACGCATGTAATCATCACCCGCGTAAGCCATTGAGATAAACGTTCCACGCGAGTTTTTACTCAGATGGCGTGGATAGAAACCAATTTCATTGGCTTTACTGGCATCGGTATAGCCGATACCCCATTTATTACTCCAGCGGTCTGCTTTCCAGGTAATATCAAGGGCGAAATGCCAGGCTTGATCGTCAAAATCGCGTTTATTGGCGGGCATGGCGCGATAGTCATCCAGTGCCTGAGTGGCGTAGATTTGGCTGCCAATATTCAGCCGTGGAAGTGGCCTGAGGTTGCTAAACAACAGCTGGCGGCGCAGATAGTTTTGGCTTTCGCCATACGCATACTGAACATCCATCAGCGGTGTTTTCCACTTCACATCCCCTCCAACCAGAGAATCAATATCCCGCCCGGTATTGGTCTGGAAATGTACCTTTTCTGGCGAATTACGTTCCATCGCGTTTTCTAAATACGCCCCGTGAAGTGCCACATCTCCGTAGACCGCCCCACCGCTAATACCGGAGTAAGTGGTTGGAGAGAGTCGGGTGGAACTTGAAATCACGCCATAGTTCTTGAATGTCTGCCAGCCCCAGCGGGCATTCAGTTGTGTGTCGCCCAGCGCATACTTCATTTTAATATTGCGTTGACCAAATTTAGAAAACCCTTCCGCATTGCCTTTTTTATTTCCTTTGCCCTTGTTGTACAGAATACCACGAGAATTAAAGTAATCACTTGCACCTAATTTTATGGCGCTATAATAAACAGCATCAACACCGATAATGTCAGCAAAATACCCGGATTGATAGTCAACGGCGACCCCCTGCCCCCACGCACTGTGCACATGTTTAGGGTTGGCGATATCCTCCTTCAGATATTTCCAGTAATTCTTGGCAGACAGTGTTAAATGCGAATCGGAAATAAAAGGGGAAATATACCCTGCATCAGACTGGATAGCTGAAGATGCAATTCCATTATTGTCGGTGGCCCAAATAGATGCAGAAACCCCAAGCGTAACAAACGCAAAAGCGATACGTGTCAGATTCATTTATTATCCCAAAAGAGGCAAAAGCCGGGTACTGCCAAAAAAAATGGCATACCTGAATCAAGCCCTAAAAGAAAAATCAGTAAATTATGTCGTCATTCACCCGCGAGAGATTTCTTCCCTGCATCAACATATTTCAACGTACCGATCTCTGGCACAGTATAACGGCCATTTTTATACACTATTTTCACTACTGCGGCATTGGCAATGGGTTTATTTCTGGCCGGATCAGAGGTCAAATCAGAGATCATGATTTGCATTGACATACCGGATGAAATAACCAGAACATTTTTATCACCCTGAGATTTTGCCCGTTCGACAATGCTGCCCAACGCAGCCCATGTGCGCGCTTTTACCTGCGCATAATTCTCTGCCAGACCGCTGGGATCGGCGCTTGCCAGCGCATTCTGGCTATCGCGCAGTGCGATTTTGCCAGCCATCATAGCATTGAATAATTCACCACCATCTGCCATGCCGAGCTTGTGCGCAGCAGCATTGGCCATTTCTTTATTACGCGCCCCTTCAAAACTGCCAAAAAAAACCTCACGTAGGCCTGGCAGTTCATTTAGATGATAATCAGTGATACCCTTCTGAGTTAAAATCACTGCCATTGTTTCACGCTGCCTGCCGGCATCACTGGAATAGAAACGATCAAAATGAATATTTTTCATCCCCTCACCTAAATAGCGTGCGATCTGGCGACCCTGATCGGTAAGAGGGGAATCCGCCCATCCTTGAACACGATCAAATGTATTTAAAAACGTTTTACCATGACGTGCAATATAGATGTTTACGCCTTGTTCACCAGGGGCATTACTCTTATTATTTGCCATCACCATTTGGCTATTAATCACGCTAACCAGAGCCAGTAAAGCAAGAAACATTTTTTTCACGTGTGACCTTCCGTTTATCATTCTCTATACGCCAGAAACAAAAAAACCTATGCTAACTTCCTGATCAGTTAATTTTGATCGGGAAGGTGAGCATAGGTTTTGCCTGTGGATACAGTAACAATCCAATGGATTGAAACCATATCACTAATGATTTTGCATGACATCATATTTATTAAAAGAAAATGTAGGAACATGATCGCTTTCATAATGCGGGTAGCTTATTGGATTATTTACACTCGCAAACATGATATATTAAGCCAAAAAAGTGAAACCGGTCACAGAAACCAGCGGGGACATCTGGACTAAATCGATTCCAACGCGTATTTTCGTTGCAGTTCTGGGATTGTTACTGAATCAGGCAAAACCTAAGGCACTTTTATGCAGCCACGCTGCAGCGAAGTGCTTTAGGTTTTTTTTTGCGCTGAATTCAGCCCCCGCCAGTCAGAAATAAGGATTAAAGATGAAAATAACTCTCCTCGCTGCAACGTTACTGCCCATGTTTGCCTGTTCTGCCTTCGCTGCGCCACTGAAAATACTGATTGTCAATGATGATGGTTGTGAATCTCCCGGCAGTATCTCATTACAGGAAAAGCTGGCAGCAAAAGGTTTTGATGTCTGGATGGTAGCCCCCGACACAAATCAGAGCGGTATTGGTTCAGCCATTACTTTTAAAACCGGTAAGCTGTTCGATGTCAAAAAAGTCACCGACAAACGTTTCTGCTTCCCCGGAACGCCCGCTGACGCCGTCGATTTCGGCTTGCAGGGCGTGCTGAAAAACAGCCCTCCGGACCTGGTAATTTCAGGCGTGAATGACGGCCCCAACACAGGGATGGCGCAGGTGAACTCCGGGACCGTCAGCGCAGCGGCACGAGCAATCCGCTACGGCTACCCGGCGATCGCCGCCAGTATCGGCTATATCCTTAGCGAACAAGAAATGAAGAACAAATGGCCAAGCACTCACAAGTACTGGTCCGACTCCGTTAATTATGTCGTGGAGGTCGTTGAAACCCTTAATGCCAGACGCACGCCAGGTACGGCGCTGCTGCCAAAAGGTTCTGGGCTGAGCATCAACTACCCTGCACTGGCAAAAGAGGAGATCAAAGGGGTGCGCTACGTCGAAAATGAAAGGTTCCCGGTGCCACAAATCGGTTATGAATTAATGGCCAACGGCCAGGCAAAACAGACCATCAACCCGGCCGCACTGGAAAACACGCAGAACGAGACTGATTCAGGTTGGCTCAATAAGGGATATATCACCTATACCCTGTTCGACGGATCCTGGGATGCACCCGCATTCCAGGCACAATACGAAGCATTGCTAAAAAAATAGTCCATTGCTGCGCGCGTCGCGCAATGCCCGACGCATAATGATTTCGCAGGCGGGCAAAACCTGTAGTACCGGCGGTTGGCCGTTCGGTACTCGGTTTTAAAGATCTCAGTACGGATAAGATGAATGAACATGAAATTTGAGGAACTGGCCAGCGATATCTTGCGCCACGTTGGCGGTGGCGAAAACATCAACAGCGTGGTGCACTGTGCAACCCGGCTTCGCTTTAAGCTTAAGGATGACAGCCTGGCCGACGCTGAGACGCTGAAAGCCAATCCCGACATTATTATGGTCGTCGAGAGTGGTGGCCAGTTTCAGGTTGTTGTTGGCAACCACGTCCATGATGTCTGGCTGGCCCTCTGCCAGGTAGCCGGCATCAGCGATGATGTCCCCAGCCGGACAGAACAATCAGACAATAAAGGTGGTTTACTGGCAAAATTTATCGATATAGTTTCGGGTATTTTTACGCCATTTCTTGGTGTGATGGCAGCCTGCGGTATCCTCAAAGGTTTTCTCGCCCTTAGTCTTGTTTGCGGCTGGATGACCGAAAACAGCGGAACCTGGCGTATTCTGTTTGCTTCCGGCGATGCATTGTTTTATTTCCTGCCCATGGTGCTCGGCTACACCGCCGGCAAAAAATTTGGTGGCAATCCCTTCTTAACTATGGTGATCGGCGGTGCCCTGATCCACCCGATGATGATTAACGCATTTCACGCGAGTGCAGATGGCGCAACTGAGACATTCCTCGGACTCCCGGTGGTGTTTATTAACTACGCCTCCTCGGTAATTCCCGTTATTTTTGCCGCCTGGTTTTGTTGCTGGCTGGAACGCCAGTGCAGCAAGGTACTGCCCTCTGCGGTAAAAAACTTCCTCACACCTCTTATCTGCCTGTCCGTCACCGTGCCATTAACCTTTCTGGTAATTGGTCCACTGGCAACGGGTCTTGGCGAACTTCTGGCGGCCGGTTTTCAGACCATTTATAAATTCGCCCCCTGGCTGGCGGGTAGCATTCTCGGTGGCCTGTGGCAGGTGTGCGTGATCTTCGGTCTGCACTGGGGACTGATCCCGTTGATGATGAATAACATGGCTGTGGTGGGCCACGATCCCATGCTGGCTATCCTGCTGCCAGCCGTATTTGGGCAGGTCGGCGCTGCTCTGGGAGTTTTCATCAAAACCCGCGATCAGCGTCTGAAAGCACTGTCCGGCTCAGCCGCTGTTGCCGGTGTCTTTGGCATCACCGAACCTGCCGTATATGGTGTAACGCTACCCTATCGTCGCCCGTTTATTTTTGGTTGCGTCGGGGGAGCCATCGGCGGCGCAATCGTCGGCTTTAGCCTGAGCCAAGTGTACTCTTTTGGGCTGGCCAGTATCTTCACTCTGGCACAAATCATTCCGACAAGCGGTTTTGATTTCACCGTCTGGGGAGCCATTATCGGTGTGGGTGTTTCATTCCTCTTCGCCTGTCTGATGACCATTGTTGCGGGCCAGCCAGCCACATCAGCAACTTCAACGCCAATTCAGGCAACCATTACCGCAACTCTCGATGAAAATATGGTACTTGCCCCCCTGAGTGGCGTCACCATTGCACTTGATGAAGTGCCAGATGCCACCTTCGCCAGTGGTCTGATGGGTTCCGGTGCAGCCATCATCCCGTCAGAAGGAAGAGTCGTTGCCCCCTTCAGTGGCGAAGTTGCCAGCCTGTTTTCAACACGCCATGCCATTGGGTTACTCAGCAACAGCGGTATTGAGATCCTGATTCACGTCGGTATTGATACCGTCAAACTTAACGGTGAACACTTCACGGCGCATGTTAAAGAGGGCGATAAGATTCACCCCGGTGAACTGCTGATTACCTTCGATCGTGAAGCCATTCTCAGTAAAGGTTTTGACCTGAGCACCCCTATCATTTTGAGCAACAGTGACGACTTTGCCGGATTGGAACACCAGCATGAAACACCGTACGTCAATGCTGGCGATCCGTTCCTGTGCGTCAAACGCTAATTTTAAAGGAGATCACCATGAACAACACTTTTCCGGACGGATTTTTATGGGGCGGCGCAATGGCGGCAAACCAGATTGAAGGCGCATGGCAGGAAGATGGTAAAGGCGTGTCAACATCAGACATGCTGCCCAACGGTATTTTCGGTAACGTTGTCGCACGCCACGAAGGTCAGCACAGCATTAAAGACGTCGCCATCGACTTCTACCACCGTTACCCGGAAGATATCGCGCTGTTTGCCGAAATGGGTTTCACCTGTTTGCGCGTGTCAATTGCCTGGACCCGCATCTTCCCGCAGGGGGATGAAAACACGCCGAATGAGGCCGGACTGGCATGGTATGACAACTTGTTTGATGAAATGCTGCGCCACAATATCCAGCCAATGGTAACCTTGTCGCATTACGAGATGCCCTGGTGGCTGGTTGAAAACTATGGTGGCTGGGGAAACCGTGACGTCATCACCTTCTTTGAGCGCTATGCCCGTACCGTTTTCACTCGCTATCAGCACAAAGTCAAACTGTGGTTGACGTTCAACGAGATCAACATGTCCCTGCATGCACCGTTAACCGGTGTCGGCCTGCAAGACGGCTGTAGCAAAGCAGAGATATACCAGGCGATCCACCACCAGTTGGTGGCCAGCGGCCTGGCAGTTAAAGCACTGCATGACATTATTCCTGATGCCAAAATTGGCAACATGCTACTAGGTGGCCTCACCTACCCGCTTACCTGCAAACCCGAAGACGTTTTTGCCACGTTGCTGGACAACCGACAGTGGCAGTTCTTTGGCGACATCCAGTGTCGTGGGGCTTATCCGGGTTATATGCAGCGTTTTTTCCGTGAAAACGACATCACATTACATATTGAGCCGCAGGATCATGACGCGTTACGCCACACCGTTGATTTTATCTCCTTCAGTTACTATATGACTGGCTGCGTCACAGCAGATGCTGAACTGGTCGAGAAGTTGCAGGGAAATATTCTCGATATGGTACCCAATCCGCATCTTGAAAGCTCCGAGTGGGGCTGGCAAATAGATCCTGTGGGCTTACGCACACTGCTGAACGTTCTTTGGGATCGCTACCAGAAACCGCTATTTATCGTTGAGAATGGGCTCGGTGCCCAGGATACACCGGACCACGAGGGTCGCATTCACGACCACTATCGTATCAGCTATCTCAACGATCACCTTGTCCAGGTACGCGAAGCGATCGAAGATGGAGTGGAACTCATGGGATACACCTCGTGGGGGCCAATTGATCTGATTAGCGCGTCAAAAGCCGAAGTTGGCAAACGCTATGGCTTTATCTACGTTGATCTGCAGCAGGATGGTTCGGGTACGCTGGCGCGCAGTCGCAAAGAGAGCTTTTACTGGTACAAAGGAATTATCGCCAGCCACGGCAAGTTGCTGAAAGCGTAATCGCATAAACAAAAATACCCCATCATTGCTGACGGGGTATTTTTTATTCTTACCAACTAAAGTAAATGCATTATTCCTTTACCAGCGTTTCGACTAAATCCAGTCTCTCTTGCCACGGATCGCGCTGGGTCCGTGTCTGTTGCGCTCCTGCCGCAGGGATCAACAACAGGTTGTCTGCCTGACGGTTGAAAGCTGGCCATTCAGGTAGATTTTTCTCATTGGGCTGGCTGCTCCTGGCAAAATTTACCCAATACCGATTAAGCTGGGCGGCCACGGCCTGATCTTGCGGTTTCACCGTATCGGCATAACGTGCCATTAGTGTATTAAAAACATACGGAATTTCACTGGCATGCTGCGCGCCAGACGTCTGGTCACTCAGTGCCTGCGCCACGTAACCAAAACGATACTGCCACACAGGAAGCTGGTTATCACTCCACACCCGGGCCATATAGCGCGCCGGTTCAACCATAAAGCTATCGCTGGCAATGGCGTTGGCAGTCTGCTGCGGTGACATATCGCGATAAGCCTGGGCCGCTTTGCCGCGCAGGTCAGCCGCAAACGGAGCAAACGCCTGTTCTCGTGCAGTGACCTGTGGTGCAAAACCAATATCCGCGTCGTTTGTACCAATAATCAGCGGCACTTTATTGAATTTCCCCTTACTGTACAGTTCGTGCGGTTCTGCGGTGATAATACGCCCATCGATCATCGGTCCGGAGTAATCCGGGCTTTGCATGGTGGCCATATTAAGGCCACTGACCACCTCGTTGGCAGGAAGATGTCGCAGCGCCTCCAGCGCCTTGTCGTCATTGCCGTTGACGCCGTGTTTGGCGGCAAATGCCAGACCGGCTTTTTCTGCCTGCTGCCAGTTCTGGTGTGGGACGATACTGTGACGACCAGAGCCGGACTGGATAATGGCTTTCTGGAACAGACCCGACGCTTCTTTGCTGGTCAACAGGCTGTTAACGGAGAAGCCCCCTGCTGACTCGCCAAATAGCGTGACATTGTCCGGATCGCCATTGAAGTTAGTTATATTATTTTTGACCCATTTCAGCGCGGCAAGTTGGTCCATCAGACCGTAGTTACCCCGCAGTGGATCGTTAGCGAGTGCCGGATGGGCGAAAAAGCCAAAACGTCCCACACGATAGTTAAAGCTGACGAACACCACACCCTGGCGGGCAAAGGCGTCTCCGGCATACACCGCAGGGGATGAGCCTCCATTGACAAACCCACCGCCATAAATCCAGACCATGACAGGCAATTTGCCGCTGGCGTTAGCCGGTCGCCACACGTTGAGCGTCAGGCAATCTTCGCTAAACCCTATACCTAACGGCGCGGCATCCCCTGGAAACGGTTCTTGTAGACAATCTTTTCCGTAGTGTTTTGCCGAACGAACACCTTGCCAGGCTGTTACTGGCTGCGGGGGCTGCCAACGAAGTGCCCCAACGGGTGGTGCGGCAAACGGAATGCCCTTAAAAGCATAAACGCCTTGATGTTCACTTCCCAAAATACGTCCATCCGTCACCCTCACTTCAGGGTCAGCGGCCTGAGCCAGGCCAGCCCAACAGATAAAGGTGAATCCAATCGCTAATGTGTATCGCATGTCAATCCCCTGCTTTAATAAGCCAATTGGGAAGAAGGTCAGTCGCGACCCTCCTCCCGGTGTATAACGTTAAGATCGCGTTTGTGGCGTTATTTATGGATGCTGTTTGAGCTCATTTTCATCACTCGTGGTCGAACCTGTCGCCGCATTTTGTGCATTCAACCCCGGCAGTCCTGCAACCAGCGTCATTGTGCAGCTCAGAAGCAGCGCCACCACCGTGCCGATAATGCCCCCCCATAAAGTGGCATCGACGCCACCCGGCGGAATCATCTGTGCAATGGTAAAGATGTTGGCAAATCCGAAGGAGTACACGTGGGTATTACTGAAGCCTACAATGGCTCCCCCTACCGCCCCCGCGATGCAACCAAAGATAAACGGACGTCTGAGTGGCAGGTTTACGCCGTACACTGCAGGTTCAGTAATACCGAAAATACCGGCCGTCACGGAGGAGCCAGCCAGCATTTTCTGCCGGGCATCACGGCTACGCAGGAAGATCCCTAGCGCTGCGCCGACCTGACCCATCACGGCTGGCAGCAGCATGGGCAGCATCGTGTCATGGCCCAACACAGCCAGGTTGTTGATCATCAGCGGGACCAGACCCCAGTGCAGGCCGAAGATTACGCACACTTGCCACAGTGCGCCGATTGCCGCACCTGCCAGCCAAGGGGCAAGGACATAAATCCACTGGTAGCCATTAGCGAGGAACTGACTAATCCAGGTAGCCAGCGGGCCAATAATCAGGAAGGTCAGCGGTACCGTAACCACTAAGCAGATCAGTGGCGCAAAAAAGTTCTTCATGGACGATGGCAGCAGTACTGAACTCTTTTTCTCCAGCCAGCAACTCACCCACGATGCGAGAATAATCGGGATCACTGACGCGCTGTAGTTGAACCAGGTTACCGGAATGCCAAGGAAGGTTTCCGTGATAGCGCCAACTTGTTGACTGGCTGTAAACGCATCAATCATCAGCGGATGGGTCAGCGCGCCGCCGATTACCATCGTAATAAACGGATTACCACCGAACTTCTTCCCGGCGGTGTAACCCAACACAAGTGGGAAGAAGAAAAACAGCGCATCACTGGCAGCAAACCAGATTTTATAGGTAGCGCTATCGGTGGTTAACCATCCGCAAACAACTGCCAGGGCCAGCATTCCTTTGAGAATACCGGAGGCCGCCAGCACGCCGATAAAGGGCGTAAAAATCCCAGATACAATGTCAATCACATGCCCCAGCATGCTACTTTTATTACCTTTTTTCTCCCTCGCTGCAGGGGCATCATCCATCAGACCGGCTTCAACACACACAGCCTGCCAGACATCACCCACATCATTCCCGATGACGACCTGAAACTGACCGCCACTTTCGACGACCATAATCACACCCGGGCATTGCTTTAGCACTTGAGCATTAGCTTTTTGGTTATCATTTAATTTGAAGCGAAGTCGGGTGGCGCAATGCACCAGACTGTTAATGTTCTCTTTACCACCGACGTGGTCGATGATTTTTTTCGCCAGCGCTTGATGTTTCATATGATGTTCCTTACGTCCGGTGTCCGTAGTCACCGACTGACTGAGTAGAAAAATAAAAAAAAAAACCCAAGAACGTTCCACATTCAGCGAACGCGCTCAGGTTTTGCCTGCATAGTGCAGTAACAATCCCATTCTGTTATTTGCCAGTAATAAAACAGCATGACGACTCTGGCTGTACTGGATGTTTATGTATTAGAACGTCACCACCGTTTTCAGCTCTGTAACCCAGGCATCCTGGGTCTCTGAAACGCCACCAGGGTTATGCCAGTACTGAATACCCGGCTGCAGTTCGATCCACGAAACCGGACGGAAGCGATAATAGATCTCAGCATTCATAGAGTGGCCGGGTACAGGGCGATAACCCAGATTGTTGTAGTCAGAAATGCCGCTGATGCTATTCATATACCGCTGATTATGCGCAAACTCGTTGCTCGCATTGAACCAGGTTGCACCAATACCGATGGTGTCGTTCGGACGAGCATCGAACAGTCCACGGTAGCGGAACGTGGAAGCCAGCACGGAATGGATAACGTTCGTACTTTGGTCTGCAAGGCTGAAGCTCAGTGAGGTGCTCAAGCCACGATTTGGATCACCTTCATGCTGTGTCAATTGCTGGTTAAAACCGGTATACATAAACCAGGTATCACTATGTTTCGTATAACCATTCGGATCGGTAGCACCGGCACCACCAGATTTCCCTCGATAGAGATCGGTTTGCGGCGCATTGGTGTAAAGCACACCGAAGTTGTAAATCCCCGGTAATCCATTGATGATAGGACGGGTTTCAATTTCTAGTGGCAGCAATACGCCTTTACTGCCTTTCGTCGACCAACTCCATGCATGACTGCGGCTGGTTGCATCCGGGTTTTGCTCCATCACCCCACCTTTTAAGGTCACGGTTGGCGTAATTTTGTACTCCAGCGTGGTGCCCCAGGTATGCATGTTCCAGTTGCTCCAGGTCAGTGAGTAAGCAGACTTACCGCCGCACTGAGAGAGTAGTTGGGAATCACAAGGGATGATTTGGTCGAATGTCTGGACTTTGTTCATCATGCCGACACGCCAGGTCAAGCGACGATCATCAAAGCTCCGAGCAAAAGTCAACCAGCCCAGACGAGTAATGGACCCCCCACCCCAGCTCTCCTGGGTCAGATCGTTAAACGGAACGCGCGGATCCTGGACACGTTTGGTCGTCAGGTTGTCATCATGGTTACGGTTAACAATATTCCCTTCAATACGAGCATCAGGGATCCCGGTCCAGCGTTCTAGATCCTGATTGAAGGTCAGCGCGAACTGATCAATATAGGCCACGTGTGAATCATGGTTGTACCCGCCTCCACCGTTCCAGGCGATTTCGTTCAGATATCCCAGATTGTAGGTAAAGCCATTGTCGTTGAGGATCTTACGAATGCCGAGCATGTCGCCCAATACAGGGGCAGGTGGAGCTTCAAAACCCAGTACCGTCCCGTTCCAATCTTGTGCCGTTGTGAATGGCGATACCGTCAATAAGGCAAGTGCGTAGAGCTTATAATGTATTTTTTTATATGCCATAATGAGACCTATTTATTTATTCAATGCGTAACCGATGGCAGGAAATTTATATATTTCCCGTTATCATTTTATTTCAGATAATAGCTACCCCTGCGGTCAGTAATAACCGCAAAACGCTACTTTAAATAAAGTTAAACTAATAGGTAGAATGCGTCTAAATGTACCTCCTCATTAACGACAGGCAAAAAAAAACCTAAGTGCACCGCTTGCGCGGAACACTTAGGTTTTGCCTGTTAGCCAGTAACAATCCTGAGTTGTAAACAGAAGGGACTGTATCATCCTTCCACCGTGTTGCAAACATTCAGTATGCGCTACGGTATAAATATGTGAACAATGTATCACTTGCGTGATTGTAACTCACTTTCGAAGTCATTACGCGGCACCGTGCCTTTTTATACCCTCTCAGGCATATTTAAAAAATATTTCTCCACTAAATTTAAAGGGCTGAATGATGAAACAGAAACTTCCTTTTAATCAACTCTATTGCCTTTTTAATCAGAAAGCTGTCTTAATTGCCCCCGGATTTCATGGCGAAAATTAAGTCCGGAGACTAAGGCTGCCAGTTACTTTTTCCCAGGGAAAGCGTAATACGTTTTCTCTGCTTCTGACAGAGGGATGTCGCCCAGCCGTCCCAGCAATTGCCGATTGTTGTTCCAGTCCACCCAGGTCAGAATTGGCAACTACACTTTTGAGTTACTTTTCCAGTTCTGTCGATGTATCACCTCCGCTTTCTACTGTCCCGCGTTGTGTAAGCCCCGGGTTGATACGGTTTACTGCCATATATCCGGCGTCGTTAGTGGGGCTGATGACCCGCGCCATGATGTCATCCGCACCCTGTTTCCTTATCACTAAACAGGTATGTTACTGCCTCAGCACACTTAAGGCTGTTGTAGGGTGAGCTTACCGTTCTCTCATCAGAATCTGTAAACTCAGGAGGAACGCTGTTCCTCAGGCACAGCGATGGTTAGCCCCAAAATAAAGCCCTTCCGATACAAAGAGTTGTTTATTCGGCCAGTAATCGCCAGACGATACGTATTAGTATATTGACCAGCACAATTGTGGCTTTCATTTAGCCTCTTCACTCGGTAAGGCGTTTCAGCCATATACTTAGCCCAGTGCATAACAGAACGGGCACTATGAATGATTAGAGTTCTGAGGCCACGATTCCTGCTTTTAGTCATGGATGACAGGATGTTTTTTCTGCCTAAACTATGCTGTCAGGGAACCAGACCACACGAAGCAGATAATTGTCGACCATTAGTAAAATGCCCCGCATTCACTTCACTAAGAAAAGCTGTCGCACCAACAGCCCCTGCAAATTTGGCGCGAAAATCATCGTGATGTGGCTGGCCAAATATGACTGATGGGGATTTGGGCTTAACTGGGGGCGACTGAGCGATCGTCTGGCGGATCTTGGACGCATGCTGATACTGCTCGATGGAAAATCCATTCCCGACAACCGCACCGACGTTACCCATCGTCTCGGAAACCATATCCATGAGAACAGGCACATTAATCGTTACATGGATGAGATGTTTGCAATCAGGTATTTTCAGAAGGGTTCATACACACATAATTATCAATTAATTAAAAATTAAATCCGAAGTTTGCAGAAGACTATGACTATTCTTCCCCCTTCCCGTACACTCTTTCGTTCAACCCGAACATACTGACTCTGTATCCATCTCAGGCGGCTTAAATGAAACAAATCACCTTTAGCGATTTGAAGCAACAAAGTGAAGCAGCGGCAAACTCTCCGCGCTTACGTGCTCATCGTAATTTTCACCCGGAACTGAGCGACGCCGTTCAGCGTCTGGCCATTGCGATGGAGCCGGGTACCTATATCCGTCCCCATCGTCACCCACATACCTTTGAACTGTTGCTTCCCCTCAGTGGGCGCTTTGTGGTGCTGAATTTTGACGATAACGGTATCGTTACCCGCCGCACCGTACTGGGTGAAGAGTGTATGGCGCTGGAGATGGATGCAGGAACCTGGCACGCCGTGCTGTCACTGGATCACGGTGGCGTTATCTTTGAAGTCAAACACGGTGGCTATCAACCCGTTGCTGAACAGGATTTCGCGGCCTGGGCTCCCGCCGAAGGTGAAGCCGGAACAGCCGAACTGATGGCGTGGTACAAGCAGGTACAACCCGGAGATGCGGCTTTTAACGCGTAATACATCACTCTAATGAATACATGGATAGGTACCATCGGGTATCTGTCCATGATTAAAAAACAAACAAATCAATCACCTTTCACACTGCCGCTTTTTTAATCAAAAACGAGTAATAGCACATATCGTATAACGGTGCTACATTACGCCGCCCACCCAACGTCAGCAGTGGCCAGGCAACGCCGTAAAGTTCGGTAAAGCCTGCAACCATCACCTTGAACAACGGTCTTATCGGCACGTCGTATCGCGAATTCTGCGCTACCTTTACAGGCTTTACATAGGTTCCACTATCTTGTCTCAATCCAAATTTGAACGTGCGTTTTTACACCCGCGTTACTGGTTTACATGGTTTGGTCTTGGCGTTCTTTGGTTGTTGGTGCAACTGCCCTACCCTGTGCTGCGTCTGTTGGGTTCAAAACTGGGCAGCGCATCTCGCTATTTCCTCAAACGTCGTGAATCTATTGCGCGCAAAAACATTGAACTTTGCTTCCCGCAGTACAATGCCGAAGAGCGTGAAAAACTCATTTCTGAAAACTTCAAATCAATCGGGATGGCGCTGCTTGAAACCGGGATGGCCTGGTTCTGGCCCGATGAGCGTGTCCGCAAATGGTTTGATGTGGAAGGCCTGGATAACCTGAAACGCGCGCAGATGCAAAACCGTGGCGTGATGGTTGTTGGCGTTCACTTTATGTCACTGGAGCTGGGTGGCCGCGTGATGGGGCTGTGTCAGCCGATGATGGCAACCTATCGCCCGCACAACAACCCGCTGATGGAGTGGGTGCAAACGCGCGGTCGCATGCGTTCCAATAAGGCAATGATCAGCCGCAATAACCTGCGCGGGATGGTCGGTGCCCTGAAGAAAGGCGAAGCCGTTTGGTTTGCCCCGGACCAGGATTACGGACGTAAAGGCAGCAGCTTTGCCCCCTTCTTTGCGGTTAAAGATGTCGCCACGACCAACGGTACCTTTGTGATTTCGCGTCTGTCGGGTTCCGCCATGTTGACCGTGACGATGGTGAGAAAAGCGGATAAGTCAGGCTATCGTCTGCACATTTCGCCTGAAATGGCTAACTACCCGGAAAAGGAATGTGAGGCCGCAGCGTTTATCAACAAAGTGATTGAAAAAGAGATTATGCGCGCGCCTGAGCAGTACCTGTGGATGCACCGCCGCTTTAAAACGCGTCCGCTTGGCGAATCCTCACTCTATATTTAAGCCCGTTCAGAAGGTTAGTTTCGCCAGGAAACTAACCTTTTCAATCACCTGTAATTGCCCTGAGTAACTGTTTTTTCTTTACGTCGCTCAACACCTATTTATTGCGTACTGAAATCAAACTGTCGCCGTTCCACGACAGTCGTAAGTAACGGAAATTATTTAAAAAAATCCCGCTTGTCACCCCTCATATTTAAGCGTACATTAGCGCCGTCTGGCAGCGGGAAGCGCAGAATTCTGAGCTGGAGTTAGCGGCATTGTAAGCGCCCAATTTCAGCTCTCTATCATCAGGTGGACTCTGTTTTTCAATGCGTACCATAAGATACGCGGAGCGATGAAACGTGAAATATTTCTTTATGGGCATTTCGGTGATTGTTTTAGTGTGGGCCGGAACCTTTGCCCTGATGATCTAGCAAAGCAAACACAGTTAAAAAAACAGGAGCCGTTGGCTCCTGTTTTTTTATGTCGTTACAACTCGGGATGTTCAGCGACGCTCTTTGATGAGAGAAGCCCGTCGGCCCGGAACATACTCTTGATGCCCCTCACCGCCTGACGAATACGGTCGCTGTTTTCAATCAGTGCAAATCGCACATGGGTGTCGCCATAATCACCAAAGCCAATACCCGGAGAGACGCACACCTTCGCATCCTGTAGCAGCTTCTTGGCAAACTCCAGCGACCCCATTGCTGCATACGGCTCAGGGATTTTTGCCCAGACGTACATGGACGCTTTCGGCATTTCCACCATCCAGCCCGCTTCATGCAGGCCTTTTACCAGCACATCGCGACGGCGTTTATACTGGGCGGCAATCTCATGGACACACTGCTGATCGCCCTCCAGGGCGGCAATGGCAGCCACCTGAAGCGGTGTAAAGGTGCCATAGTCGTGGTAACTCTTAATCCGCGCCAGTGCATTAACCAGCGTCTTGTTACCCACCATAAAGCCAATGCGCCAGCCCGCCATATTGTAACTTTTCGACAGGGTGAAAAACTCCACCGCCACATCACGTGCGCCCGGAACCTGCATAATCGAAGGCGCTTTCCAGCCGTCATATACAATATCGGCATAGGCTAAATCATGAACCACCAGCACGTCATAACGTTTAGCCAGCGCGACGACCTTCTCGAAGAAATCCAGCTCGACGCACTGTGCCGTTGGGTTCGACGGAAAACCGAGGATCATCATCTTTGGTTTCGGATAACTTTCACGGATAGCACGTTCCAGCTCGTTAAAGAAATCGACCCCTTCGACCAGCGGCACAGAACGAACCTGCGCCCCGGCAATCACCGCACCGTAGATGTGGATTGGATAGCTTGGGTTCGGCACCAGAACGGTATCGCCATGATCCAGCGTCGCCAGCATCAGGTGTGCCAGCCCCTCTTTCGAACCGATGGTAACAATGGCTTCGCTTTCAGGATCAATATCCACCTGATAGCGATCCTGGTACCAGCGGGAGATAGCACGACGTAATCGGGGAATGCCGCGAGACGTTGAGTAGCCATGCGTATCGGGACGCTGGGCAACCGTACATAATTTCTCAACAATATGTGGTGGCGTAGGGCCGTCGGGGTTACCCATGCTGAAATCAATAATGTCTTCGCCGCGCCGACGCGCAGCCATTTTCAGTTCAGCAGTGATATTGAAAACATAAGGGGGGAGACGATCGATACGCGTGAAACGGCGTTCAGGACTGAATTCAGCCATAGATTCCTCAGATTAACGTTAGCGCCCGGACCGTCCGAGCGACGCTGCCACCGATGTGGCATGCTTAGAAAATAACCTGAAAAAAAACGTGCTGTCGAGAGGGAAATTAAAAAAAAGAGATCGCGTTAAAACAGGAACCCTGCTGCGCCTAAATGCGGAAGCTGTTCCTCTTAATGTGTATTTTTAATACCAGTTATTTAACATGATGATATCAAACCCGTTACCTCAGCCTTCGCCACCAATAAAAAATCCGGCGTCTTCAGGCTCCCATAAACTATCCCCTTTGAAAGTCATGGTTTTTCCCCATTTGATAAACCAGGTGAATAGCTGGTCAATACGCGCCAGGTTTTTTATCATGGTCCTTTCCCGTTTTTGCTGGTTCTCTCGTGCACGAAATATTCGATATGCTCCTCGCGGTTTTTGACCGTGCGGCATTAATGCTGATTTGCCTGTTCTTCCTCATTCGCATTCGCCTGTTCCGCGAGCTATTGCACAAGTCTGCACACTCGCCAAAAGAGCTTCTGGCTGTCACGGCCATCTTTTCGCTGTTTGCCCTGTTCAGTACCTGGTCTGGGGTTCCGGTAGAAGGCTCTCTGGTCAACGTACGTATTATCGCAGTGATGTCTGGCGGTATTTTATTCGGCCCGTGGGTGGGGGTGATTACGGGGATTATTGCCGGTACCCACCGTTACCTGATTGATATCGGCGGTGTGACGGCAATTCCGTGCTTTATTACCAGCATTATTGCCGGGGTGCTCTCTGGCTGGATTAGCCGCAAAGTGCCGAAAAAACAGCGCTGGCGCGCCGGGATCATCGCAGGTATGGCGTGTGAAACGCTGACCATGATCCTGGTGGTGGTCCTGGCACCCACCACGGCTCTGGGTCTGGATATTGTCTCGAAAATCGGCATTCCGATGATCCTCGGCAGCGTCTGCATCGGTTTTATTGTGTTACTGGTGCAAAGCGTCGAAGGGGAAAAAGAGGCCAGCGCCGCGCGTCAGGCCAAGCTGGCGCTCGATATCGCCAACAAAACGCTGCCGCTGTTCCGCCACGTTAACGCTGAATCCTTGCGCCAGGTCTGCGATATCATTCGCCGCGATATTCACGCCGATGCCGTCGCCATTACCAATATCGACCGCGTGCTGGCCTACGTGGGTGTAGGCGAACATAACTACCACGATAACGATGACACCATCAGCCCAACCACAAAGCAGGCGATCAATTACGGTAAAATCATCATTAAAAACAATGATGAAGCCTACAGAACACCAGAAATCCACTCCATGCTGGTGATCCCCCTGTGGGAGAAAGGGGTCGTGACGGGCACGCTGAAGATTTACTACTGCCATGCACACCAGATCACCTCCTCACTGCAGGAGATGGCCATCGGGTTGTCACAGATTATCTCCACCCAGCTGGAAGTGTCTCGCGCGGAGCAGCTGCGCGAGATGGCAAATAAGGCAGAGTTACGCGCGCTGCAAAGTAAAATAAATCCCCATTTTCTGTTCAACGCGCTGAATGCGATTTCCTCCTCCATTCGCCTCAATCCGGACACCGCGCGCCAGCTGATTTTTAACCTGTCGCGCTATCTGCGCTACAACATTGAGCTGAAAGATGACGAGCAGATCGACATCAAAAAAGAGTTTTATCAAATCAAAGACTACATTGCGATTGAGCAGGCTCGCTTCGGCGACAAGCTCACGGTCATTTATGATATTGATGAAGAGGTCAACTGCGTGATCCCAAGCCTGCTGATTCAGCCGCTGGTCGAAAACGCGATTGTCCACGGTATTCAGCCGTGTAAAGGGAAAGGCGTGGTCACCATCAGCGTGACTGAGAGCGGCAACCGCGTGCGCATTGCGGTGCGCGATACCGGACACGGTATCGACCCGAAAGTGATTGAACGCGTTGAATCAAACGAGATGCCGGGTAATAAAATTGGGTTACTGAATGTGCATCACCGGGTCAAACTGCTGTATGGCGACGGGCTGCATATTCGCCGTCTTGAGCCAGGCACCGAAATCGCTTTTTACGTTCCGAATGAACGCTCCCCCGTTCATGCACCGACATCACTGTTGCCATAGGCCGGAGTAACACATGAAAGTCATCATTGTGGAAGATGAGATTCTGGCTCAACAGGAGCTGAGCTGGCTTATCAAAACGCATAGCCAGATGGAGATTGTAGGTACCTTTGAAGATGGTCTGGACGTGCTGAAGTTTTTGCAGCACAACCGGGTCGACGCCATTTTTCTCGATATCAACATTCCGTCGCTGGACGGCGTGTTGCTGGCGCAAAACATCAACCAGTTTGCCAATAAGCCGTTTATTGTCTTTGTTACCGCCTGGAAAGAGCACGCCGTAGAAGCTTTTGAACTGGAAGCGTTTGACTACATCCTTAAACCTTACCAGGAATCACGTATTATCAGCATGCTGCAAAAACTGGAAGCGGCATGGCAGCAGCAGACCGCACCTGCAAACACCAGCCCGACGGTACGTGAGAATGACACCATTAATCTGGTCAAGGATGAACGTATCATCGTGACGCCCATCGACGATATCTACTATGCCGAAGCGCATGAAAAGATGACGTTTGTCTATACACGGCGTGAATCGTATGTGATGGCGATGAACATCACCGAGTTTTGCAGCAAACTGCCGACGGCGCACTTCTTCCGCTGTCACCGTTCGTTTTGCGTGAATTTAAATAAGATCCGCGAGATCGAGCCCTGGTTTAACAACACCTACATTTTGCGTCTGAAAGATCTCGATTTTCAGGTGCCGGTGAGCCGCAGCAAGGTGAAAGAATTCCGCCAGCTGATGCACCTGTAAGGGAAACGCCCTCTCCCGCAGGAGAGGGTAACAGACGTCAGAGGATCTGACCCAGAACCTGACGAAGATGTGCGCCCGAGCCAAGCAGGCCAGGGTTATCATGCACAATCAGGTACACAGGAATGTCCTGCACGTAACTTCTGAAGCGCCCTTTGTCTTCGAAACCGCCGCGGAAACCTGAGGCTTTAAAGAAATCGAGGAAACGCGGCACGATCCCACCTGCGATATAGACGCCACCAAAGGTGCCGAGATTCAGCGCCAGGTTGCCGCCAAAACGCCCCATAATGACGCAGAACAGCGACAATGCGCGACGGCAGTCGATGCAGCTGTCCGCCAGCGCACGCGAGGTCACGTCTTTCGGCTGCAGATTTTCCGGCAGACGACCGTCAGATTTCACAATTGCACGATACAGGTTCACCAGCCCCGGGCCAGAAAGCACGCGTTCAGCAGAAACGTGGCCGATCTCGGCACGCAGTTCTTCGAGGATGATGCCCTCTTCTTCACTGTTTGGTGCAAAATCCACGTGCCCCCCTTCACCCGGCAGGCTCACCCAGCGCTGATTAACGTGAACCAGGTGCGACACGCCCAGACCGGTACCCGCTCCGTAAACGGCAATCGGCTTACCTTCTACCGGTGCAGTGCCGCCAAACTGGATCAGGTGCTCTGGCTTCAGCATCGGAATTGCCATTGAAACTGCGGTAAAGTCATTGATGATTTCAAGATGCGCAAAGCCGAGATTCTTCTGCATTTCGGTAATGGAGAATGCCCAGGTATGGTTAGTCATCGCCACCCAGTCACCGGTAATCGGGCAGGCAATGGCGATGCAGCCATCTTCAACACTAGTCTTATGCTCATCGAGATAAACGCGAACAACAGCTTCCAGGCTTGGGTAGTCCAGCCCTGAATAGGTTTTCGCCTGGGAAATTTCACCGCTATGTACATCGCATAATGCAAGGCGCGCGTTCGTGCCGCCTACATCACCTACCAAAGCATACTTTGTCATTCTTCTACTGCTCCGCTAAAGTCAGAATAAATCTTTGGGACACTGTAAATTCAAGGCGTGATAACAACAACGACCGGAAGGTGAATGCCCCAGGATTATCGATCTTCATCACAGAATCACTTTACCGTTTCAGCACCTTTTGCATTATTGCGCCAGGGCTGATTGTGCAAAGTAACGTTATACCGTTTTGTACAAGGAAATCATCATGCTCCACCCGCGAGCCAGAACCATGCTGTTATTGGCAATCCCGGCGTTAATTATTGGCGTTGCCTCAAGTATGGTGCTCATCGTCGTGATGAAAGTCGCGTCGGTGCTGCAAACGATGTTATGGACTTCACTCCCCGCAAAACTCGGTATCAGCTTTGATTCTCCGGCATGGATCATTTTGATGCTGACGTTAACCGGTATTGCCGTGGGTCTGGTCATTCGTTTTAGCCCGGGACACGCCGGGCCAGATCCAGCGCAGGAACCCCTGATCGGTGCTCCGGTCACCCCTTCGGCCCTGCCGGGGTTGATTATCGCCCTGATTTTAGGTCTGGCGGGCGGCGTCAGTCTGGGGCCAGAACATCCGATCATGGCGGTCAACATTGGCCTGGCGGTTTTTCTTGGTTCACGCATTTTTCCCCGCGTCGGCGCACTGGACTGGACGATCCTGGCCTCAGCCGGCACCATTGGTGCGCTGTTCGGAACGCCCGTCGCTGCCGCGCTGATTTTCTCTCAGACGCTCAGCGGCAATAGCGACGTACCGCTCTGGGACAGACTCTTTGCTCCACTGATGGCAGCCGCTGCCGGGGCTCTCACCACCAGCCTGTTTTTCCATCCCCATTTTTCACTCTCTTTACCCCATTACGGCCAGATGCAGATAGCCGATATTTTCAGCGGTGCGATTGTGGTGGCTATCGCCATTGCACTGGGCATGGTCGCGGTATGGTGCCTTCCACGCCTGCACCGGCTGATTCACAGACTCAAACATCCGGTACTGATTCTGGGTGCCGGAGGTCTGATGTTGGGGATTTTAGGGGCTATCGGCGGAACAGTGACGCTATTTAAGGGCCTCGATGAAATGCAACAGCTGGCATTCAGCCAGGTATTTAACGTGTCAGATTATCTGCTGTTTGCGCTGATAAAACTGGCAGCACTGGTGGTGGCAGCGGCATGTGG
Source organism: Enterobacter cloacae (assembly GCA_014169315.1). NCBI lineage: Bacteria > Pseudomonadati > Pseudomonadota > Gammaproteobacteria > Enterobacterales > Enterobacteriaceae > Enterobacter > Enterobacter cloacae. Next base: position 3,231,468 of record AP022133.1, read on the forward strand.
TTTTCGCGGCGGGCGTATTTTCCCGGCGGTCTTTGTCGGCGTGGCGCTGGGTTTGATGTTGCATGAACATGTGGAGGCTGTTCCGGCGGCGATTACCGTTTCATGCTCCATTCTGGGGTTGGTTCTGGTGGTCACTCGCGATGCGTGGCTGAGTCTGTTTATGGCCGCCGTAGTGGTACCTGATTCCACGCTGTTCCCCCTGCTCTGTATCGTGATGTTGCCCGCCTGGCTCCTGCTGGCGGGCAAACCGATGATGATGGCCTGGAGAAACGACAAATAATCAGGCGCGGTTGCGCGCCTCCAGCGCTTTGGTAATGGCTCCCAGCAGCGGTGGAATATCCGCTTTTGGCAGCATGACCTCAATCAGCGAGAGTCGCTCGTGGTGCGCCACTTTTTCGAGGACGTTCGCCAGTTGTTCCGCTTCACTGACCCGCCAGCACTCAGCCTGAGGATCCAGACTGAGTGCCTGTGGAATTTGTGTCCAGTTCCACAACGCAATGTCGTTATACCGTTGCTCTGGCCCGTGGATCGCCCTTTCAACCGTGTACCCTTCATTATTAAGCACCAGAATAATGGGATGCTGTTTATCACGCAGCATTGAGCCAAGCTCCTGAATGGTCAGCTGCGCCGCACCATCTCCGGTGAGCACAATGACGCGCCGGTTCGGACACGCCGTCTGCGCACCAAAGGCCGCCGCCAGCGTGTAACCAATCGACCCCCAGAGAGGCTGGACGATAAAATTCACATCGGCAGGCAAGCGCAATACAAACGCCCCGAAGGCAGAGGTTCCCTGGTCGGCAAGGATAATGTCACCGGGACGAATAAAGGTTTGCAGCGTGTTCCAGAAGTTTTCCTGTGTGAGCGAACCATCCGGCTGCGGGAAGGAAAAACCGCTGTGAGAAGATGGTACAGGGTGATTGTGTACGTGCTGTTTGCAGAGCTCCACCAGCGTCTCAATCGCCTGCAGCATGGGGATGCCGGTAAACCAGACATCACCGACGCGCGAAGCATGAGGCTGCACTTCTATCGTTTGCGCCGTGGCAAGCTGATGGGTAAAACCGGCCGTCAGTGTATCGGTAAAGCGGGTACCGATACATAGCACGGTGTCAGCGCCTTCAATTGCCTCTTTTACCGTCCCCGTACTCGCTGAGCCACTGTATGTCCCGTAAAAACCGGTCTGCCGCTCGTCGAATATCCCTTTCCCCATCAGCATAGTCGCATGCGCCATAGGCACCTCCTTCACCCATTTCTGCAGCGCATGCTTCAGACCATAACGCAGCACAAGGAAGTCGGCTAACAGCGCAGTACGTTTGCTCATAGCCAGTTTGTTTCCGGCAGCATCGCGAAATGCTTTCAGACAGGCATTATCGGCATGAACAGGCTTCACTGTGAGAGCGCTTACAGGCGGTGTGGCGGCTTTTTTTGCCACGTCGGCAGGTAACATCAGGTAGCCAGGGCGACGTTCCCGCAGCATGGTCGTGAGCACCCGGTCGATTTCATAACAGGCATTTTGTTCGGTAAGAACCGCCTGCGCGACAGTGATAGGCTCGCTCATATGATAAAAGTGGCGGAACTCACCATCACCTAACGTATGGTGCAATAACTCCCCTCTTTGCTGTGACGCCATACCCGGCGCACCGACAATGTGTAACACCGGAACATATTCGGCAAAGCTGCCTGCGATGCCATTCATGGCACTTAATTCTCCGACACCGAACGTCGTCAGCAGCGCGGAAAAGCCTTTACATCGGGCATAGCCGTCGGCAGCGTATGCTGCGTTCAGCTCATTTGCACAGCCCACCCAACAGATATCCGGGCTGGCTATCACGTGGTCGAGAAACTGCAGGTTATAGTCGCCCGGCACGCCAAACAGATGATCGGCACCACAATCTGTAAGACGGTCCAGCAGGTAATCGGCGACGCAGTATGGGGTACGCATGACAGGTATCCTTCTTATGTTGACCTCACTTTGAGTATTAAAGAAGCGTGATGACTGTCCAGAAATGGCAATAAGAAGGGGATGGAAAGAATGCTTTACAAAAAAGGCTGCGCTATTCTCTTTTTCTTCACGTTAGTGTAAACGCATACACTCTTTTTTCTTTTCATTGCCAGAGGTCACGAGAATGGGTTATCAGCCGGACAAAAATCGTTATCAGACAATGCAGTATCGCCGCTGCGGGCGCAGCGGACTCACGTTACCCGCCATCTCGCTTGGACTTTGGCATAATTTCGGCGACACCACGCTCATCGAAAACAGCCGTCAACTTTTACAGCGCGCCTTCGATCTTGGCATCACCCATTTTGATCTCGCCAACAACTATGGCCCACCTCCGGGTTCAGCCGAACGTAATTTTGGCCGTATTTTACAGGAAGATTTCCTGCCCTGGCGCGACGAGTTGATTGTGTCGACAAAAGCGGGTTATACCATGTGGGATGGTCCTTACGGTGACTGGGGCTCGCGCAAGTATTTGATCTCCAGCCTGGATCAGAGCCTGAAGCGCATGGGGCTGGAGTATGTCGATATCTTCTATCATCACCGTCCCGACCCGGAAACGCCGCTGCAGGAGACAATGAAAGCGCTCGATCATCTGGTGCGTCAGGGCAAAGCCCTGTATGTCGGTTTGTCCAACTATCCTGCGGATCTGGCCCGGCAGGCCATTGAGATTCTGGAGGATCTCGGTACCCCATGTCTTATCCACCAGCCGAAATATTCCATGTTTGAACGTGCGCCAGAAGACGGTTTACTGAGCGTATTACAGGAAAAAGGTGTCGGCTGTATTCCCTTCTCACCACTGGCAGGTGGTCAGTTGACCAATCGCTATCTGAATGGCATTCCGGCAGACTCACGTGCAGCCAGCGGTAGCAAGTTCCTGAATCCTGAACAGATCACCGAAGAGAAGCTGGAAAAGGTTCGTAAGCTGAACACGCTGGCTGAAAGCCGCGGTCAAAAGCTATCGCAGATGGCGCTGGCCTGGGTATTACGCCATGACGCCGTGACCTCCGTGCTAATTGGTGCCAGTAAAACGGCGCAGATTGATGACGCCGTTGGCATGCTGGAAAATCGCCACTTTTCAGCAGATGAACTCGCCGCCATTGAAGTAATTCTGAACAGCTCAAAATAAAACCACTTTTAGCAAAAAGTGCTCTCATTCATGAATTAGGAATTGAGGTGATGAAACGAGGCTTTACCAACTCGTAAAATTACGTTAACAGGCCGCACAGCGGCCCCGATCGTGAAGGAGAAAAGTATGTTCAGGTCACTGATTCTTGCAGCGGTGTTACTGGCTTCAGCCCCGCTGGTCGCCAATGCCGGCGAAATCACCCTGTTGCCATCAATTAAATTACAAATTGGCGATCGTGACGACTACGGCAGATACTGGGACGGTGGCTACTGGCGCGACCGTGACTACTGGCACCGTCATTATGAATGGCGTGATGACCGCTGGTGGAAACATGATAACGGTCGCCATCGCGGCTGGTATAAAAACAACGCGTATGAGCGTGGTTACCGTGAAGGCTGGGACGATCGTAGTGACCGTCGTGGCGACTGGGGTGGCGGCAGAGGTCACGGACACGGTCATCACCACTAACAGCAAAAAGGAGCCTTTCGGCTCCTTTTTCTTTTTAGAGTCCTAACGCTGTACCAACCAACAACCACATGTTCAGCGCCACCACCACCACCACGATAGCCCACCCGGCTCTTTTCACCAGTGTCGTGTTAACCAGATCGCCCATCAGAGATTTGTCGCTGGTAAACATCAGCAGCGGTACCAGCGCCAGTGCAATACCAAAACTCAGCAGCACCTGGCTCATCACCAGTATCCGGGTCGGATCAAGTCCCATCAGAATCACGATGAATGAGGGCAGCATGGTGACGGAGCGACGTATCCACAGTGGAATATGGAAACGCACGAAACCCTGCATGACAACCTGCCCTGCCAGCGTCCCCACGACCGTGGAAGAGAGGCCAGCCGCCACCAGGCTCAGGCCAAATATCGTCGCGGCAGCATGGCTCAGTAACGGCTCCAGCGTCAGGTAGGCCTGATCGAGATCGGCAATACCCGTGTGTCCGTTAAAGTGGAAAGCGGCGGCAGCGGTTGCCATCATCGCCAGGTTTACAAAACCGGCAATGGTCATGGCAATAGCCACATCCCATTTAGTTGCCGAGTAACGTTGTTGACGCGTCCCACCGTGCAGATGCTGCGTGAGGGAAGAGTGAAGGTAAATAACATGCGGCATGATGGTCGCCCCCAGCACCCCGGCGGCCAGGAACACGGCTTCAGAGGTTGGCAGGCTCGGGATCACCATCCCTTTACTGAGCTGCGCCAGGTCTGGCTGCGAGAAAATCAGCTCGACGATATACGCCGCAGCAACAAACAACAGCAGTCCGCCGATAACTTTTTCCAGCGGTTTTTGCCCCCGACGCTGTAGCATCAGAATAAGGAAGGTGGCGATCCCGGTCAGCACGGCCCCTTGCAACAGCGACACCCCGAGGATCAGCTTAAAACCGATAGCCGCCCCGATAAATTCAGCGAGGTCAGTTGCCATTGCGATGATTTCGGCCTGGATCCAGTACAGCCATACTGCCGGACGAGGATAATGGTCACGGATTTGCTCCGCCAGGTTTTTCCCCGTGGCAATCCCCAGCTTTGCCGAGAGCATCTGAATCAGCATTGCCATCAGGTTAGCCCAGACAACCACCCACAGCAGCTTATAGCCGAAGCTGGCCCCGGCCTGAATGTTGGTCGCAAAATTACCCGGATCGATGTAACCAATAGCAGCAATGAACGCGGGTCCCATTAATGCGAACCGCAACTTGCGCGTTGCTCTGCCACTGCTACCCTCTACGCGACTGTTTGTCATTTCTGCCTCTGGAAATATAGCCTTTGCTATGTTTAATGCTATCAAAATGAGAATGATTATCAAGATCATTTGGAAAGTTTATAGTGATTTCTCTGATAGCATTGAACGATAGATGGGGCAGGTACGCTGGAGCGATCGTACAGAAAATGAAATCGCACAGTCTTTGGTGAAGACTAGCACACAAACTTAACTTTTCACTCATTTACCTAACATAACAAAAATGTCTTGTTGATCACTATTTTTGAGACTCATCACAGGATGTGACTATAGTGTGGCTTTGATCTCGTTTTCTTTACGCTTGTTACATAGAATGTGCATGAAAATTAAACCTGCCTCATATTTGGAGCAAATATGGACCGCGTCCTTCATTTTGTACTGGCACTTGTTGTCGTTACTGCGCTTGCGTTACTGGTCAGTCATGACCGGAAAAAAATCCGCATCCGCTTTGTTGTTCAGCTTCTCGTTATTGAAGTTTTACTCGCGTGGTTCTTCCTGAACTCCAACGTGGGGCTCGGCTTCGTGAAAGGCTTCTCCGAAATGTTCGAAAAACTGCTCGGATTCGCCAACGAAGGGACTAACTTTGTCTTCGGTAAAATGAATGACGATGGCCTGGCATTCTTCTTCCTGAAAGTGCTGTGCCCTATCGTTTTCATCTCCGCGCTTATCGGTATCCTGCAACACATCCGCGTGCTGCCTGTCGTTATTCGCGCCATTGGTACCGTGCTGTCCAAAGTCAACGGTATGGGTAAACTGGAATCGTTCAACGCCGTAAGCTCACTGATCCTGGGTCAGTCTGAGAACTTCATCGCGTATAAAGACATTCTCGGTAAAATGTCCCGTAACCGTATGTACACGATGGCAGCAACAGCAATGTCCACCGTTTCCATGTCTATCGTGGGTGCGTACATGACGATGCTGGAACCGAAATACGTGGTTGCCGCGCTGGTTCTGAACATGTTCAGCACCTTTATTGTGTTGTCTCTGATCAACCCATACCGTGTTGAAGAAGGCGAAGAGAACCTGCAGATGGCAAATCTGCACGAAGGTCAGAGCTTCTTCGAAATGCTGGGTGAGTATATTCTGGCTGGTTTCAAAGTGGCGATTATCGTTGCTGCAATGCTGATCGGCTTTATTGCCCTGATTTCTGCCCTGAACGCCCTGTTCGCGGCGGTTCTGGGTATCTCCTTCCAGGGCATTCTGGGCTATATCTTCTACCCTGTTGCATGGGTAATGGGTGTTCCGGCTCACGAAGCGCTGCAGGTGGGCAGTATCATGGCAACCAAACTGGTTTCTAACGAATTCGTGGCCATGATGGATCTGCAGAAAATTGCCAGCACGCTCTCTCCACGCGCGGAAGGCATCATCTCCGTATTCCTGGTTTCCTTCGCGAACTTCTCGTCCATCGGTATTATCGCCGGTGCGATTAAAGGTCTGAACGAAGAACAGGGTAACGTTGTTTCTCGCTTCGGCCTGAAGCTGGTTTACGGCTCTACCCTGGTGAGCGTACTGTCTGCCTCTATCGCAGCACTGGTACTGTAATCAGAACAACTGACAAAAACCGGGAGCCAATGCTCCTGGTTTTTTTATGCCCGTAATTCGCTAAGCGACGTGGGCTTGCCTATCAGGTAGCCCTGCAGATAGTCCACACCAAAGCGTAGCAACATCTCCCGCTGCGCTGGTGTTTCCACATATTCGGCAACCACACAGAGCGCTTTCGTTTTCGCCAGATTGCAAATTGACTGCACGATCATGGCATCCATGCTATCGGTGCAAATATCGTTCACAAAGCAGCCGTCAATCTTAATGATGTCTGCCTGCAGACGCTTGAGGCGCTCGTAGTTGGCATACCCGGTACCGAAATCATCAATCGCAATACGGAAACCGTAATCCCGAAGTTGCTGGATATTTTTGATGCTGCTTCCTGAATTGGAAAATGCCTGCTCTTCGGTGATCTCAATAACGACAGCCTGAGGGGCAACAGCATAGCGTTCAAAGAGCGCGATTATCTCGCTGGCCACCTCTTTTTGCATCAGCGTCAGCGGCATCAGGTTGACAGAAAAACGGGTACCCGCATGCGTCGCAGGGTGTTCGTGAAGCCACACCAGTAATTTCTCCACGACGCTCAGATCGAACTGGTGGCTGAGGTTAAACTGAGCAATCAACGGGATAAAGCGATCGGGTGACAGAATCTCTCCCTCACTTTCCATACGCGTCAGAATTTCATAGTACCCGTTGCCATCGGCGTTTTGGATCGGTTGTGCATATAAGTGAAATTTGCCTGCCTCCAGAGCATGCTTAACCCGCCCTAACATCAGAACCCGTTCCGTCGTTTGTCCCGAGGCAGCTTCAAGGCTATTTGTCAGTGCCAGAACGTTATGCGCACCGCATGATTGCTCGGCCAGCCAGCTCAGTTGCCCCAGCGTATGATGCAACGTTTCACCATTCTCCACCTTGCCCCAGGAGGCACCAAACTCAATATCCAGCCCGGTATTGTTCCAGAAAATCTTGCGGCTGTTCAGTTGGTCGACCATATGTTGCAGGCGTTCAGCGGTTTCTGGCCCCAGCAATACCAGCACCAGCTCGCTTCCTGGCAGCTGAAAGAGCTTCTCATCTTTCTGCAATAATGGCTGCAGAGATGTCGTAATCATCCGTTTGCAGTGGACCCGCATGAGAATGCCATAGTGACGGCTCAAAAACTCCAGGTTGTCCATCCGCAGACAGCACACTTTAGCGTCAGGATGAACGAACAGGTAGTCTTCAAGCGCACGAATATTGGGTAACCCCGTCAATGGATCGGTTAACGCCCTCTCCTGCCAGCCCTGCTTCAGCCATTCGCTTCTGCGGTAGATCCGCGACATGTAGAGCAAACAGATAGCAAAAGAGATCAGTACCGACAGGATAAAGGAGAGCGAGTGTCCTGATTCGACACCATTAAGGAAGCTGCGATTAAGTGGTCCGCAGCTCCCGATATGACGCCCCAAACCGTCCTTTATCGACGTCCTGTGGCTCAATTTTCCAATTTTCAGCCCAAAATCGTCTCTTCGTGGCTGATTTTGGCCCTGTTTCAGGCCAATTTCCTCATTTCAGGTAGATCTCGCCTGTGCCCGTATCAATTGGTCAACTCGAACCAGGTTCGCCAGGGTGAATAACATCGCCAGTTGACTGTCATTTTTAGCCAGCCCCTTGTACCTGGCTTTGACGAAACCAAACTGACATTTTACTATCCGAAATGGATGCTCAACCTTCGCTCGGATACTCGCTTTCAGGTATTCGTAACGGATGGCCAGCTTGTTCTTGCGCGGGTGTTGCTTCAATGCATTCACTTTGCCGGGACGCTTGGCGATAAGCCAGTCTGCGCTGACATCGCTGAGCTCATCGCGCTTTTCGGCCCCCTGATAACCAGCATCGGCTGAGATAAATTCTTCATCGCCATGCAGTAACTTGCCAACCTGATTGAGGTCGTGCTCGTTAGCCGCCGTGGTCACCAGACTGTGGGTCAGGCCACTTTTGGCGTCCACGCCAATGTGCGCTTTCATGCCGAAGTACCACTGGTTACCTTTCTTGGTCTGGTGCATGTCTTCATCACGGCTGTTGTGTTTGTTTTTGGTAGAGCTGGGGGCTTGAATGATGGTGGCATCCACCAAGGTGCCCTGGGTCATTAGAACGCCACACTCTGCTAGCCAGTGATTAACGGTACTGAAGATTTTGCGGGCCAGTTCATGCTGCTCCAGCAAATGCCGGAAATTCATGATGGTAGTGCGGTCTGGAATGGCTTTATCCAGTGACAGGCGAGCAAATTGGCGCATGGAGGCGATTTCATAGAGGGCATCTTCCATGGCCTCATCGCTCAGGTTGTACCATTGCTGCATGCAGTGAATACGCAGCATGGTTTCCAGCGGATAGGGCCTGCGACCATTACCGGCCTTGGGATACACAGGCTCGATAACGCCAAGTAATTTGTCCCAGGGAAGCAAGTCATCCATTCTGCCAAGGAAAACTTCTTTGCGGGTCTGGCGGCGTTTACTGGAAAACTCACTGTCGGCAAAAGTCAGTTGCTGGCTCATCCGGTTACTCATTCTGGGTTCAGGTTACAACACGATGATCTCACATCTCGGACTTATTCGCACCTTCCTTAAGAAAGTTATAGTTATAGGTTAATAACAGGAATGCAGATGCAGCCCAGAGCAAAGAGATAAGAGCATAGCTCAGACGACTGATCCCCAGGGTAAACAGGATAAAAATCACCGGCATAAGATAACCGGCAATAATGGCTGATTGCAGAGGCATGCACAGAATTGCAATCACAGCAATCAGAACCATCAACCAGGTAAAGATATAAACAGGCTGTTTAGTAAAGAATATGGGTTTAACACTCCCCCGCCAGAATATTCTGGCATAACCGGGGTTAAGTGCCATTCTTAATGGATAATAGAACATCATGGTAAATATCAATACGGCACAAATCAAGCTTTGAATATCAACCACATTGTAAATTGCTGTTCCTTCACCGAAGAAGGTCGAGATAGTCAGTGGAAAATCAAATAAATATCCTGCCAGATACATCGACAGTTTGATTCCTGCAGGCAACATAAAGCCAAGCCAGAAAATACGAATACCGATGAACTTATTGGGCAAACCATAACGCCAGCGCTTCCCCAGGATCAGGCGAATCACACCGCAGACGGCAAACGCAGGAAAGGTCTGACAAAACAACAACACCGCGTGCTGCAGTACCGTTAAATGAAAACTATAAACATTGGTAACGATAAAACTTAACAGAACGGGAATAATTGCCCGACGGCCAAACAATAAAATAACAGCCAGCATGACACTTAACGGTAACCACGCTAAATATACATCATGCCCATTAACAATAGCATGCGGAGAGATATAACGGGAAAATGGCACCGCAACCAGGCATAGCGCCAGGGCAATTATAAATATGTTTATATTATTGTAAGCTTTTCTATTCATTAAGTTAGATAATCTATTTATCCATCAGCACTATTTGACCCAGCGGATAATATGATTATTAATTGAGCGAATCAAGTTCAAGTCCATTTATAGACCCGTTTATTGATGTAGATTGTGGTGAGGTATAGAAACATCCCCTTTCAGGCAACAAAAGTGAAAGGGGATTTTACAAAGGCATAAAAAAACCCCCGTCTTTCGACGAGGGTCTGAATTTTGGTGGAGCTAAGCGGGATCGAACCGCTGACCTCTTGCATGCCATGCAAGCGCTCTCCCAGCTGAGCTATAGCCCCACATGTGACTTTACATACCGCACTCTGTTGGGTTCAGAGTTTGGTGGAGCTAAGCGGGATCGAACCGCTGACCTCTTGCATGCCATGCAAGCGCTCTCCCAGCTGAGCTATAGCCCCATCGTAAAGCTGTCATGTTGACGGGCGGCATAATATGAATTCCATTGCTGAGTGTCAACGTCAAAATCCATTACAACCTTTCAATCGCTGAAAAATCATGCAAATAAATCACTTTGCGAGCCTGCTCGCAGTCAGGAGTTAAACCTGTCACATTTTCACGTAAAACGGTGCTATAAAATGAACCACTAATTAACCCCACTAATACTCAGGAAATTGCATGATCAAGGAACGAATGACGCCAGAAGAGTTAGCCCTGCTCACTGGCTATAGCCGCCAGACCATCAATAAATGGGTACGTAAAGAGGGTTGGATTACATCGCCAAAACCAGGAGTACAGGGTGGGAAAGCCCGTCTGGTGCATGTGAATGAAAAAGTGCGTGATTTTATTCGCAGCGCACGCCGGGTATCCGAAATGCCTGACATGCCGGAAAACGCGTACCATGAAGGTTCACTCCACACTTTACTTCTGACACTGGCAAATGAAATGACGCCGGATGAGCAAAAGCAGATGACATCGCTGTTACTGCGGGAAGGGATTACCGGATTGTTGCAACGTTTAGGGATTCGCGACCAGAACTGATATGAAAAAATTACGCAATAAAATGACCACGGAAGAGCTGGCGGACACTCTGGGTGTAGCCAGACAAACGGTTAACCGCTGGATACGCCAGAAAGGGTGGAAAACCGAAGGGATTAATGGCGTGAAAGGTGGGCGGGCACGGCTGATTCATATTGATGCACGAGTGAAGGAGCACATTATCAGTCTCCCGGCCATTCGTAGCCGTCAGGCGATCTACCAACTGGCAGAAGCCCCGTCTCTGTACGGTGAATCAGCACCATCAACGTTGCTCCCTCAAATAATTGACTCGCTGGAAAACATGACCCAGACCGAACAGGAACGTCTTCACGTATTGCTAAAGCGCGAAGGTATACAAGGGTTTCTTGCTCGTCTCGGCATTGCTGAATTACACGCATAAAAAAACGGCAGGTCACCCTGCCGTTTTTCATTTTCATCTGTCAGACTGAGTTATTGCTGGCTTTCGCGCTCAGCAATAAAGCCCAGCGCCTTGTTGATACGCGCCACGCTGCGTGACTTTCCAATCGCATGAACGGTCACGTCCAGAGCCGGAGACTGGCCTGCACCGGTAACGGCGACGCGCAGTGGCATACCGACTTTACCCATACCCACTTCCAGCTCATCCGCTGTTGCCTGAATGGCGTGATGTACATTCTCAGCCGTCCATTCAGTAATGGCAGCCAGTTTGTCGCGTACCACTTCCAGCGGCTGACGTGCAACCGGGCGCAGGTGTTTCTTCGCCGCGTCAGCGTCAAACTCGTCGAACTCTTCATAGAAGTAGCGGCAGCTTTCAGCGATCTCTTTCAGAGTCTTGCAACGCTCACCGAGCAGTTTCACCAGATCTGCCAGCTCAGGGCCGGTACGGGTATCAATGTTGGCCTGCTCAATGTGCCACTGCAGATAGGTCGCAACATACTCTGGCGGCATGGTATTGATGTAGTGATGGTTCAGCCACTGCAATTTTTCGGTATTGAACGCACTGGCAGACTTACTAACCGAGCTCAGTGAGAACAGTTCGATCATCTCTTCGCGGCTGAAGATTTCCTGGTCACCATGGGCCCAGCCCAGACGCACCAGATAATTCAACAGCGCTTCCGGCAGATAGCCGTCGTCGCGGTACTGCATAACGCTCACTGCGCCATGACGTTTAGACAGTTTTTTACCGTCATCACCGTTGATCATGGATACGTGCGCATACACCGGCACTGGCGCATTCAGCGCTTTCAGAATGTTGATCTGGCGCGGCGTGTTGTTGATATGGTCTTCGCCACGAACAACGTGGGTGATTTCCATGTCCCAGTCATCGACTACAACGCAGAAGTTATAGGTTGGGGAACCGTCGGTGCGGCGGATGATCAGATCGTCCAGCTCCTGGTTGCTGAATTCGATCGGGCCACGGATCTGGTCGTCAAAGATAACGGAGCCGCCCTGCGGGTTAGCAAAACGCACTACACAAGGCTCATCAGCAGCATGCTCACTGTGATCGTGGCGGCAGCGGCCGTCATAACGCGGCTTTTCGCCGTTTGCCATCTGCTCTTCACGCAGCGCGTCCAGACGCTCTTTAGAGCAGTAGCACTTATAAGCAGTACCCGCGACCAGCATCTCATCGATTACAGCGTTATAGCGGTCAAAACGTTTGGTCTGGAAATACGGGCCTTCATCCCACTCCAGATTCAGCCAGTTCATACCATCCATAATGGCTTCAATTGCTTCCGGCGTGGAGCGCTCGAGATCGGTGTCCTCAATACGCAGCACAAACTCACCTTTGTTGTGGCGTGCAAAAAGCCAGGAATAGAGAGCAGTACGTGCACCACCGACGTGCAGATAGCCTGTCGGGCTGGGCGCGAAGCGAGTTTTGATTTTCATGAAATGGCCTTACGTTATAAAGATGCCGGCAATCGGCAAATCCTGGGGAAAAAACAATGGGCAATATTCTATCACTGTGGGGCGATTCCTCAATGTTGATCCCTGTATCGTGATGGAGATTACGATTTTTGTTTAGAAATCATGCGCCATAGCCCGTTTTGCGATCGTTTTGTCTAATTTTACGACGAACGAATAAAAACTTTAGAAAAGGCGTTGACTCATTTTCAACTCTCCCTATAATGCGACTCCACACAGCGGGGGTGATTAGCTCAGTTGGTAGAGCATCTCCTTTACACGGAGGGGGTCGGCGGTTCGAGCCCGTCATCACCCACCATCTACTTCACGTAGACTCGCAGTGTAGATAAGAATTGAGATTGGGCGATTAGCTCAGTTGGTAGAGCATCTCCTTTACACGGAGGGGGTCGGCGGTTCGAGCCCGTCATCGCCCACCATTCTCACCTTATCGCAGCAGTTCCGAAATGGGCGATTAGCTCAGTTGGTAGAGCATCTCCTTTACACGGAGGGGGTCGGCGGTTCGAGCCCGTCATCGCCCACCATTTCGGGTCGTTAGCTCAGTTGGTAGAGCAGTTGACTTTTAATCAATTGGTCGCAGGTTCGAATCCTGCACGACCCACCAATGTAAAAAAGCGCCCTAAAGGCGCTTTTTTGCTATCTGCGATATAGATGATTCGAACCTGCTGCAGGTTCGAGCCGAACGCAGTGAGACACCGGAGCCGTTTACGGCGACGGCCCGAAGGGCGAGCGAAGCGAGTTATCCTGCACGACCCACCAATGTAAAAAAGCGCCCTAAAGGCGCTTTTTTGCTATCTGCGTTTTGACACCCTACCCTGCCGTCAGCGTCGCTATCAACTTATCTACCGCTGGGGTAGCCTGTTTCTCGTCATACACCACATATAAATCTGCCGGTATACGCTCTTTTAGCGGGCGGAACACCACGCCCGGCCATTGCATCTGCGCGTAGCTGTCTGCCGCCAGCGTAATACCCATTCCCATACTGATCATCGCCAGTACCGTCTGCGGCTCAACAGCTTCACGCACAATCAAGGGAGAGAAGCCGGCCTGCTGACATACACGCTGTAAAAATGACCAGTCTGAATGCGCTGACGGCATAGTGACAAAATACTCGTTCTGCAGGTCGGTTAGCGTAATGGTGGTTTCTCCCACTAACCGGTGATCTTCCGGCATCGCGACCAGGAATGCGGCGTCGCGTAGCCGGATACTGGTAAACCCTGCCGTGGGTTCAGTCGCCATTCGCCAGATCCCGACATCCAGTTCCCGGCGCTCAAGCAGCGCCATCTGCATTACCGGGGACTTTTCCCGAAAGATAACATCAACATTCGGATGCGCTTTTAAAAAGGTGCGCATTACCGTGCGCACCTCACTCCACATGGCGGTACCGACGATCCCCAGCTCAATACGCCCTGCCTCACCCCGGCCAATTTGTTCGACACGCGCCAGCGCCTGGTTTGCGCTGGCGAGCAACCTGCGGGACTCTTCCATCAGCACTTTACCCGCATGAGTCAACGCCACGCTTCGCGAGTGACGAGTAAAAAGCAACGTACCCAACTGGCTTTCCAGCTCTTTAATATGCAGGCTTAACGGCGGCTGCGACATATTGAGACGGGCGGCAGCCCGGCCAAAATGAAGCTCCTCAGCCACGGCCAGAAAATAGCGCAGTAGCTTCAGATCGGTTCGGTAAACGCGTTCCATCAAAACATATCCTGGCGATAACACGGAAACCCTCACCTTAAAGCCTTTTGAATATCAAAGGGAAAACCTTTAATGCGCGACTGTGCGCATCTCGCTGTTTTTTCCCGAATGCCGGTAGTTGAAGCTCAGGTAAAACACCACCGCAAGCGCCAGCGCATAGGCCGCGAATACCAGCCAGATGGTTTGCCAGTCTTTCACGCCATCCACCGAGAAGTAGTCCACTGCCATACCGCTCAACACAGACCCGACATGCGCGCCGATGCCATTAACGGTGGTCATAAATAACCCTTGCGCGCTGGCGCGGATGTCAGAGTTCACCTCCTGCTCGACAAATACCGAACCGGAAATATTGAAGAAGTCGAACGCGCAGCCATAGACAACCATTGACAGCAACAACAACCCAAAGCCCGTGGCTGACGGATCGCCAAACGCAAACAGCCCAAACCGCAGCATCCAGGCGACCATGCTCATTAACATGACGGTCTTAATACCAAAACGCCGGAGGAAAAAGGGGATCGTCAGAATGAAGAACACCTCCGACATCTGCGAGACAGAGAGTAAAATTGACGGATATTTCACGATAAAGCTCTCTGCATACACCGGGTTACGTGCAAAATCGTGGAGAAATGGGCTACCGAAGGTATTGGTGATCTGCAGGACCGCGCCAAGCAACATCGCAAACAAAAAGAACACGGCCATGCGGGGCTGTTTAAATAAGACAAACGCATTCAGGCCGAGCTTACTGGCCAGCGTCTGAGACGTTTTATTCTGCACGACCGGGATCTTCGGCAACGTCAGAGAATAGAGTGCCAGTACCAGCGAAGCACCGGCCGCAATGTAGAGCTGCACATTGCTTAACTCTGCCCCCATCAGGCTAATGGCCCACATCGCCGCAATAAAGCCTACGGTACCGTACACCCGCACAGGCGGAAAATGGCTCACCGTGTCCAGCCCCGCGCGTTCAAGACAGGAGTATGAAATCGTGTTCGACAACGCAATGGTCGGCATAAAAGCCATCGCATTGACCAGCATGACCCAGAACATTAACCCGGGCTCATTGACCTGTGCGGCATAACAAAGTGCAGCGGCACAGACAAGATGGCAGATCATGTACGCGCGGTCTGCGCGCAGCCATTTATCCGCAATGATCCCCACCAGCGAGGGCATTACGATCGCCGCAAGCCCTTTGGAGCTGTAGACCATGCCCACGTCAGAACCGGTAAAATGCAGGGTGTTAATCATGTAAGAACCGAGGGTGACAAGCCAACTCCCCCAAATAAAATATTGCATAAAGGACATCATCTTTAAGCGAGTCGTGATGTTCATAACGCTTTCCTTATCGCAGTGTGTGGCCCTCGCGGGCCACTTTATTTTTTATCAGGCAACATGGCGCAGAAAACCGCAGATGAGATTGATGAAGTTCTGGCGGGAAAGCTCGGCGGCAGCGAGCGTCTGCTCATGAGACAATTTCACATCGCCCAGACCTTCAGCGAGATTGGTTATCGCTGAAACAGCCACCACTTTTAAGCCACAGTGGCGCGCTGAGATCACTTCAGGTACGACGGACATCCCTACCACGTCACCCCCGATGATTTGCATCATTCGGATCTCGGCGGCGGTCTCAAAGTTAGGGCCGGGATAAGAGACAAACACCCCTTCATGCAGTGGGAAGCCCTCTTTGGCAGCCACCGTTTGCAGAACGGCACGGAGATCCGCATCGTAGGCATTGGCGAGCGAGAAGAAGCGATCGCCAAAGCGCTCGTCATTCAGCCCCACTGTCGGCGTACCCGGCATGGTATTGATATGGTCACTCAGGGCAACCAGGCTTCCCGGCCCCACCTCAGGACGTAATGAGCCCGCCGCGTTAGTGCTAAACAGCAGCTCGCAGCCCAGCAGCTTAAAGGTACGGATAGCATCGGTCATGATGGCCATGCCGCGGCCTTCATAGAAATGACCACGTCCTTTCATACAGGCGACCGGAACCCCTGCGAGGTGGCCTAATACCAGCTCACCCGCATGGCCGTGAACGGTACTCACCGGAAATCCGGGCAGTTTTTCATAGGAAATAGCCACAGCGTCATCAATCTGGTCGGCGAGTGCGCCGAGACCAGAACCGAGGATAAAGGCAACGCGAGGCGTAAAATCAGGTTTCGCGGCACGGATGATGTCGGCGCAGTACCATGGATTATTTGAGAGGGTCATAAAAGCTCCTTGAGGACTCAGTTTGCGATATCACGGATCGCATGACCTCATTCTTATATCTGGAGCCAGCGGCTTATCACCAATACACTTTTCCCGCCTCAACGATACAGGTTCACTATCAATAACCCTGCCCTCACTCAAGCTCTCCATTTTCCTGCCGATATCACTCTTTTATGGTGAAAAGGAACTCAATATGACCACTATCCAGGCAGCGTCACTGTCAGCGTTAGAAATTGGCAGCAGCGGGAACAGTTCTGGTGGCAATGACATTGCCTCCCGGATTAGCCAGTTGACCAAACAGTTAACAAAAGCCACTCAGCAACTCAAGGAATTGGGATTGAGTGATGCGCCTCTAGATGAAAAGAAAAAACAGCAGGAGTTACTCGAATCCCAGATTACCATGCTGCAGGCACAGCTGGCGCAATTGCAGCGTCAGCAGGCCGAAGAGTCCATGCCGGAACAGGGAAATGCTCAGGCCGTAGAGCAAAGCGTCAACAAGCCTTCCTCTGAACATAAGATTGATATCTACATCTGATCGTTAAACAGTGGATCGTGCGTGCGGGCCTCCATTAAACGCTGGGCCTGCATACGCACTACCTCCCAGCAGGCATGCGCCGCTCCCGAAAGTGAACGGTTTTTACGGCGCACCAGCATTAACTGGCGTTCGATGCTGGGGGTAAAGCGTTTTACCCGCAAGCGGCTTCCCTGCGGCAACGGCAGTGCCAGCGCCGGTAATACGCTGATCCCAATTCCTGCCTCTACCATTGGAAACAAGGTGGCCGGGTGGCCTATCTCCTGCACGATGGTCGCCTGGACGCCTTGCGCGACCAGAGCGGCATCAATCAACGGACGGCTTCCCGAGGCATAATCCTGTAACACCAGGTTCGCGCCCTGTAACGCCTGCCATGTCACGCGCGGGAGTGATGCAAGCGGATCGTCGTCGCGACAGAGCAACAAAAATGGCTCTGAGAGCACAACTTCACATTCCAGATCGCTGACTGCGCCGGGATCGATAACGATACCAAAATCCACATCCCCCTGACGGATACTCTCCAGCACCCACTGCTGTGGCCTGTCGTGCAGCACAAAGTTGATATCCGGGTAAAGATCGTTGCTTTCGGCAATACACTGCGGGATAAGGTGCGCTGAGATCGTCTGGCTCGCCGCCACCCGCACAGTTCCCGAAAGCTGTTGCCCCAGGCGTCCAACATCCCGCAGCGTGCTGTTCAGCTCATCCAGTAACCGCTCCAGACGCATAGCCAGCTGCTGCCCCGCTTCGGTAAGCACCACTTCGCGCGTGGTACGGTCAAGTAGCCGCACACCTGTCTGGCTCTCCAGCTCTTTAACGCTGTGGCTGACGGCCGACTGGCTCAGGCCGATTACCTCTCCTGCCCGGCTGAAACTGCGGGCATGTGCAACGGTCACGAAAATGCGAAGCTGTCGTAGTGAATAATTCATCTGTTTAATTCATAAATGGATGCAATAAATCAATTTTATTTCTCAAATGGAAAAAAGCACAATAGCGATATCTGCTTTCAGGAGTCACTATGAAACTGTTCCGAATTCTTGATCCTTTCACGCTTACTCTGGTTATCACCGTTTTACTGGCCTCCTTTTTCCCGGCCCGTGGAAGTTATGTGCCTTTCGTTGAAGGGCTGACAACGGCGGCTATCGCGCTACTGTTCTTTATGCACGGGGCCAAACTGTCCCGTGAAGCCATTATTGCAGGGGGGGGTCACTGGCGGCTGCACCTGTGGGTAATGTGCAGCACGTTCATTTTATTCCCGATCCTTGGCGTCCTGTTCGCCTGGTGGGCACCGGTTAATGTCGACCCGGCGCTCTATACGGGTTTCCTTTATCTGTGCATTCTGCCCGCCACCGTTCAGTCTGCCATTGCCTTTACGTCACTGGCGGGCGGTAACGTTGCTGCGGCAGTCTGTTCGGCTTCGGCCTCCAGCCTGTTAGGGATTTTCATCTCGCCGCTGCTGGTTGGCCTGCTGATGAATATGCACGGTGCGGAAGGCAACCTGGAGCAGGTCGGTAAAATCTGTCTGCAACTGCTGCTGCCGTTTGTCCTTGGGCATCTTTCTCGTCCGTGGACGGGGGCTTTTGTTGCGAAGCACAAGAAGTGGATCTCAAAAACCGACCAGACGTCGATTCTGTTAGTGGTCTATTCCGCCTTCAGTGAAGCGGTGGTGAATGGCATCTGGCATAAGGTCGGTGCTGGCTCATTGCTGTTTATCGTGGTGGTCAGCATTATCCTGCTGGCGATGGTGATTACGGTAAACGTTTTTGTCGCGCGCAAGTGTGGTTTCAATAAAGCGGATGAAATCACGATTGTCTTCTGCGGGTCGAAAAAGAGCCTGGCCAACGGTATCCCGATGGCCAATATCCTGTTCCCGACCTCAATGATTGGGATGATGGTACTGCCGCTGATGATTTTCCATCAGATCCAGCTGATGGTCTGCGCGGTGCTGGCGCGTCGTTACAAGCGCCAGACGGAAAAACGGGCGCAGGAAGAGACCCACGCCGCGAAGGCTTAAGGACGTTTCAGGGGCTGAACCAGTTGCGTCAGCCCCTCCGTTTTGATCAGTAACGTGATGGCCATCAGCTCGCCCAGCCGCCCGGCAGGAAACTCATCCTTACGGGCGAACCACAGCAGATACTCTTCCGGCAAATCGATCAGCCTGCGGCCTTTATATTTGCCAAATGGCATCTCCGTATTGGCTATCTCAACGAGCTGTTCTTTCTCCACGTTACTCTCCTAACAGACGCAGCATTTCCGCTTCATCGATAACCTCAATGCCCAGCTCCTGCGCTTTGGCAAGCTTCGAACCGGCGGCTTCCCCGGCGATCACCAGGTCCGTTTTCTTCGACACGCTGCCTGCCACTTTTGCCCCCAGCGCGACCAGACGCGCTTTGGCGTCATCACGTGAAAGCTGGCTCAGACTACCGGTCAGCACCACCGTTTTACCGGCGAACGGGCTGTCGATCTCTTCCGCATTGACGACAACCGGTGCAGGCCAGTGGATACCCTCTTCCAGCAGTTGACCAATCACCTCACGGTTGCTCTCTTCGGCAAAGAAGTTAAAGGTGTGCGTCGCGACCACAATGCCCACATCCGGGACTTTCTGCAGCTCTTCAATACTCGCGCTCTCCAGGGCTTCCAGCGTACCAAAGTGGGCCGCCAGTCCCGCCGCCGTGGCTTCGCCCACTTCACGAATGCCCAGCGCATAGAGGAACCGGGCAAAGGTAGTCTGCTTAGCCGCTTCCAGAGCGTTAACCACATTTTGTGCCGATTTTGGCCCCATGCGATCAAGACCGGTCAGTTTCCCGGCAGTCAGTCTGAACAGATCGGCAGGCGTGTGGACGTACTCCTTCTCCACCAGTTGATCGATAATTTTGTCGCCCATGCCGTCCACGTCCATCGCCCGACGGGACACAAAGTGCTTCAGTGACTCTTTACGCTGTGCCCCGCAGATGAGCCCGCCCGTACAGCGGGCGACCGCTTCGCCTTCAACACGTTCAACGTCCGATCCACAAACCGGGCAGTGCGTCGGGAATTCAATGGCCCGGGTATCTTCAGGGCGTTCTGACTCAACGACGTTAACGACCTGCGGGATCACATCGCCCGCACGACGAATCACGACTTTGTCACCAATACGAAGGCCGAGACGTTCAATTTCATCGGCGTTGTGCAGCGTGGCGTTACTGACCAGCACACCGGCAACCTGTACCGGTTCCAGACGCGCAACCGGGGTAATCGCGCCCGTACGCCCCACCTGGAACTCCACGTCGCGAACGAAAGTCATCTGTTCCTGCGCCGGGAATTTGAAAGCCACAGCCCAGCGCGGTGCACGAGCCACAAAACCTAACTGTTCCTGTAACTCAAGTGAGTTAACCTTGATCACCACACCGTCGATATCAAAACCGAGCGTCGGACGGTCTTCTTCGACCTTGTGGTAGAACGCCAGTACGGCTTCCGGAGAATTACAAATCTGTACGCGGTTGCTTACCGGTAAGCCCCACTCTTTGAACTGCAGTAAGCGCCCCAGGTGCGTATCCGGCAGTTCACCACCTTCCAGAATACCGACGCCATAGCAAAAGAACGTCAGCGGTCGCTTCGCGGTAATACGCGGATCCAGTTGGCGCAGTGAGCCCGCTGCCGCATTACGCGGGTTAGCAAACACTTTCCCCCCCGTGCGACGCGCTTCTTCGTTGATTTTTTCGAAGCCCGCCTGCGGCATGAACACTTCACCACGCACTTCCAGACGTGCAGGAATGTTTTCACCACGCAGCTTCAGTGGAATTGCCCGAATAGTACGCACGTTGCTGGTGATATCTTCACCGGTGGTGCCATCGCCACGGGTAGCCGCACTGACCAGCACACCGTTTTCATAAAGAATACTGACCGCCAGACCGTCCAGCTTCAGCTCGCAGCACCAGCTCAGGGTATCGCTGCTTTTCAGGCGATCCTGTACGCGCTTGTTAAACGCCAGAAAACTCTCTTCATCAAAGACGTTATCCAGCGACAGCATTGGTACTTCGTGGCTGATCTGGCTGAACGCACCAAGCGGTTCAGCCCCTACGCGCTGGGTCGGGGAGTCTGGGGTAATGAACTCCGGGTGCAGCATTTCCAGCTCGCGCAGTTCACGCATCAGACGGTCATACTCCGCATCCGGCACTTCCGGCGCGTCCATAACATGATAGAGATATTCATGATGGCGAAGCGTGGTTCGCAGTTGAGTCAGTTGTTGTTCGATTGAGTCCATATCGCACCATCAATGAGAAAAAACCCCCGACATGCGGGGGTTGAGGAGGAGTTGAAGAAAACGCGACGATTACGCGTTGGCTTCCTTAACTTCGCGGATGCGGTCCTGATACTCACGCAATTTCTGCGGCGTCATCATACGACGCTGGTCATCCAGCACCACACCACCCACTTCGTCGGCAATGTGCTGAGCGGACTGCAGCATCAGCTTGAAGTTTTGCAGTTCGTCACCGTAGGACGGCACCTGCATAAAGATAGTTACGCCCGGCGTCACGAAATCGCCGGTCATTTCCGGATCAAACGTGCCAGGGTTCACCATATTGGCGAGACTGAACAGCGCCGGGCCGCTACCGTCCGGGCTCAGATGGCGATGGAAGATATTCATATCGCCAAACTTGAAGCCGGCCTGCTGAATACTGTTAAGCAGAACGTCACCATTCAGATGGCTGCCATGATGCGCGGCCACGTTCATGATGATCACCGCTTCTTTGCGCTGCGGTTTTTCAACCACCGGTTCAGGTTCAACAACCGGCTCTGGCTCAACGACTGGCGCAGGCTGTGGTGCTGGCTGCACTTGCACAGGCTGAGGCTGGTGAACAGGCTGCTGCGGCTGTACAGGTTGTGGCTGCACAGGTTGTGGCTGCACAGGCTGCTGCACGGCAGGCTGATGATGTACCGGCTGTTGCGGCGGCTGACGCACCGGTTCTTCCGCAGGCTGCGACGCCTGTGGGCGCGGCTGAGCAGAGGCATACGGTGGTTGATACTGGTGCTGCGGAGGCTGACGAGGGGCTTCATGCTCCCCATGAGCTGCGCCGGGCGCAGTATTGACCCGATGAACACGAACTTCGCCCACGCCGTCATCGTCGTTCTCATCGATGTCGTTTTCACCGTCATCGTCATCACGACTGGACTTCATGCGCTTCAGTGGGCGATCGCGAAACATAGAAGAACGCTCTTTACGGCTGGTCCAGAAACCATGTACCAGTAAAGCGATTATGGCGATCGCGCCAACAATGATTAATATCAGACGCAAATCCTGCATCATTATATTCTCTGTTGTTCTAACACCTTGCCACCACGGCAAACATTTACTCACTAAGAGTATTTGCCGTTTACGTCAAGTGCAAGTGTGTGCAGAGCATTCACAGCATAAAGATGAACTAAATTGTGCTTTTTGCTGTTTTTTCGAACATTTCCGAACTGGTCATTAATCCATAACTGGATAATATAGGCGGGCAATTCCACTGGTTGTGTAAAAAGGAGTACAGCCTGGTTATGGTTTCAACATCATCTTCTACCCCACGCAGCGGCGTCTGGTATTTTTCTCAGGGCTGGAAACTGGTCTCCCTGCCAGGCATTCGCCGTTTCGTTATTCTGCCATTGCTTATCAACATCATCCTGATGGGAGGTGCCTTCTGGTGGTTATTCACAAAGCTGGAAAGCTGGGTGCCTGCCATCATGGGTCATGTACCAGACTGGCTGCAGTGGCTGAGCTACCTGCTGTGGCCAATTGTGGTGATCTCCGTCCTGCTGGTGTTTGGCTATTTCTTCTCAACCATTGCCAACTGGATAGCCGCGCCGTTTAACGGCCTGCTGGCGGAACAATTAGAAGCGCGTCTTACCGGTGCCACACCGCCCGATACTGGCGTGCTGGGGATCATGAAAGATATCCCGCGGATCATGAAACGCGAGTGGCAGAAATTTGCCTGGTATCTGCCACGCGCGATTGTGCTGCTTATACTTTATTTCATTCCGGGTGTTGGTCAGACGGTCGCCCCGGTGCTGTGGTTCCTGTTTAGCGCCTGGATGCTGGCGATCCAGTATTGCGACTACCCGTTCGATAACCACAAGGTACCGTTTAAAGAGATGCGCACTGCCCTGCGTACGCAGAAAGTTGCCAATATGCAGTTTGGCACACTCACCAGCCTGTTCACCATGATCCCCTTCCTGAACCTGTTTATCATGCCGGTGGCGGTTTGCGGCGCGACAGCAATGTGGGTGGACTGCTACCGTGCTAAGCACGCGTTATGGAAGTAATGCAAAAATGTGTAAATCAGGGGTAGCTTATGCTATCCCTTATTCCATACTGATCCCCATTATTTCCTTGCAGCATATAGATATGCGAATTCCTTACTTCCCCATACTTATTCAACAGGTATGCTGGGTCGGTATCCCAATTTCATACAGTTAAGGACAGGCCATGAGTAAGATTTATGAAGACAACTCGCTGACTATCGGTCATACGCCGCTGGTTCGACTGAACCGTATCGGTAATGGACGCATTCTGGCGAAGGTCGAGTCACGTAACCCAAGCTTCAGCGTAAAATGCCGTATCGGTGCAAACATGATTTGGGATGCTGAAAAACGTGGCGTTCTGAAGCCTGGCGTCGAACTGGTTGAACCCACCAGCGGTAACACCGGTATCGCGCTGGCTTATGTTGCTGCCGCACGCGGCTACAAACTGACGCTGACCATGCCTGAAACCATGAGCATCGAGCGTCGCAAACTGCTGAAAGCGCTGGGTGCAAACCTGGTACTGACCGAAGGCGCGAAAGGCATGAAAGGTGCCATTCAGAAAGCCGAAGAAATTGTGGCCAGCGACCCGGCTAAATACCTGCTGCTGCAGCAGTTCAGCAACCCGGCGAACCCGGAAATCCACGAAAAAACCACTGGCCCGGAAATCTGGGAAGATACAGACGGTCAGGTTGACGTGTTTATCTCCGGCGTAGGAACCGGCGGAACGCTGACCGGCGTGACTCGCTATATAAAAGGCACAAAAGGCAAAAAAGATCTGATTACCGTTGCCGTAGAACCCACGGATTCTCCGGTGATCACTCAGGCCCTGGCAGGCGAAGAGCTAAAACCTGGCCCGCACAAAATTCAGGGGATCGGCGCAGGCTTCATCCCGGGCAACCTGGATCTGAAGCTGATCGACAAAGTGGTGACCATCACCAACGAAGAGGCTATCTCCACTGCGCGTCGTCTGATGGACGAAGAAGGTATTCTGGCAGGGATCTCTTCCGGCGCTGCCGTTGCGGCCGCGATCAAACTTCTGGAAGATGAAACCTTTACCAATAAGAATATTGTGGTTATCCTGCCATCCTCGGGTGAGCGTTACTTAAGCACTGCACTGTTTGCCGATCTCTTCACTGAGAAAGAACTGCAACAGTGATGCCAGTATGTTAAAAACGCGTAAAAAAGCACCTTTCCGGGTGCTTTTTTGTGGCCTGCTTCAAAGTTTTACCCCTCCTGGCATTGATTCACCCCGTTGGGTCTGGTATTTAAACCAGCAATTATTTTGATGCGTGAAATTAATCGGTGAATGAAATGACCTTGCTGAATCGATTTTATGATTTGGTTCAAGTCTTGCTTTCACTGCATAATGTTTAATGACGATCGAAACGTCAGCGCTAACAATACAGGCTAAAGTTCAGTCGCCAGGCTAGACTTTAGTTCCACAACACTAAACCTATAAGTTGGGGAAATACAATGTTCCAGCAAGAAGTTACCATTACCGCTCCGAACGGTCTGCACACCCGCCCTGCTGCTCAGTTTGTCAAAGAAGCGAAAGGCTTCACTTCTGAAATCACTGTGACTTCTAACGGCAAAAGCGCTAGCGCAAAAAGCCTGTTCAAACTGCAGACTCTGGGTCTGACTCAGGGCACCGTCGTCACCATCTCTGCTGAAGGTGAAGATGAGCAGAAAGCTGTTGAGCATCTGGTAAAACTGATGGCTGAGCTCGAGTAAGTTTCCGGGTTCTTTTCAATATCAGTCACAAGTAAGGTAGGGTTATGATTTCAGGCATTTTAGCATCCCCGGGTATCGCTTTCGGCAAAGCACTGCTGCTGAAAGAAGACGAAATCGTCATTGACCGGAAAAAAATTTCTGCCGACAAGGTTGATCAGGAAGTTGAACGTTTTCTGAGCGGTCGTGCCAAGGCATCTTCGCAACTGGAAGCGATCAAAACTAAAGCTGGCGAAACTTTCGGTGAAGAAAAAGAAGCCATCTTCGAAGGGCACATCATGCTGCTTGAAGATGAGGAGCTGGAGCAGGAAATCATAGCCCTGATTAAAGATAAGGGCATGACTGCCGATGCGGCGGCTCATGAAGTTATCGAAGGTCAGGCGACTGCCCTGGAAGAACTGGATGACGAATACCTGAAAGAACGTGCGGCTGACGTACGTGACATCGGTAAGCGCCTGCTGCGCAACATCCTGGGTCTGGCCATTATCGACCTGAGCGCGATTCAGGACGAAGTTATCCTGGTTGCCGCTGACCTGACCCCGTCTGAAACCGCACAGCTGAACCTGAAAAAGGTGCTGGGTTTCATCACTGATGCAGGTGGCCGTACTTCCCACACCTCAATCATGGCGCGTTCTCTGGAACTGCCTGCCATCGTGGGTACCGGTAGCGTCACCGCTCAGGTGAAAAACGACGACTATCTGATTCTGGATGCCGTAAACAACGTGGTTTACGTCAACCCCACTAACGAAGAGATCGAGCAGCTGCGCGCCGTTCAGGAGCAAGTTGCTACCGAGAAAGCGGAACTCGCTAAACTGAAAGACCTGCCGGCAATCACGCTGGACGGCCATCAGGTAGAAGTGTGCGCGAACATCGGTACCGTACGTGACGTTGATGGCGCTGAGCGCAACGGTGCGGAAGGTGTTGGTCTGTATCGTACTGAATTCCTGTTCATGGACCGTGACGCGCTGCCAACTGAAGAAGAACAGTTTGCTGCGTACAAGGCTGTTGCTGAAGCCTGTGGCTCTCAGGCGGTTATCGTCCGTACTATGGACATCGGTGGCGACAAAGAGCTGCCGTACATGAACTTCCCGAAAGAAGAAAACCCGTTCCTGGGCTGGCGTGCAGTGCGTATCGCCATGGATCGTAAAGAGATCCTGCGTGACCAGGTTCGCGCTATCCTGCGTGCTTCCGCTTTCGGTAAACTGCGCATCATGTTCCCGATGATCATCTCTGTTGAAGAAGTGCGTGCACTGAAGAAAGAGATCGAAATCTACAAGCAGGAACTGCGTGACGAAGGTAAAGCATTTGATGAAGCAATCGAGGTAGGCGTGATGGTGGAAACACCAGCTGCGGCGACCATTGCGCGTCATTTAGCCAAAGAAGTTGATTTCTTTAGTATCGGTACCAATGATTTAACGCAGTACACCCTGGCAGTTGACCGTGGTAATGATATGATTTCACATCTCTACCAGCCAATGTCACCGTCCGTACTGACGCTTATTAAGCAAGTTATTGATGCTTCTCATGCAGAAGGTAAATGGACTGGCATGTGTGGTGAGCTTGCAGGCGACGAACGTGCTACACTTCTGTTGCTGGGTATGGGTCTGGACGAATTCTCTATGAGCGCCATTTCCATCCCACGCATTAAGAAGATTATCCGTAACACGAACTTCGAAGATGCGAAGGTGTTAGCAGAGCAGGCTCTTGCTCAACCGACAACGGACGAGTTAATGACGCTGGTTAACAAGTTCATTGAAGAAAAAACAATCTGCTAATCCACGAGATGCGGCCCAATTTACTGCTTAGGAGAAGATCATGGGTTTGTTCGATAAACTGAAATCTCTGGTTTCTGATGATAAGAAAGACTCCGGAACTATTGAGATTGTTGCTCCGCTCTCCGGCGAGATCGTCAACATCGAAGACGTGCCGGATGTAGTGTTTGCTGAGAAAATCGTTGGTGATGGCATTGCTATCAAACCAACTGGCAACAAAATGGTTGCTCCAGTTGACGGCACCATCGGTAAAATTTTTGAAACCAACCATGCGTTCTCTATCGAATCTGATAGCGGTATTGAACTGTTCGTTCACTTCGGTATCGACACTGTTGAACTGAAAGGCGAAGGCTTCAAACGTATCGCGGAAGAAGGCCAGCGTGTGAAAGTTGGCGACCCGGTGATTGAATTTGATCTGCCACTGCTGGAAGAAAAAGCCAAGTCTACCCTGACTCCGGTTGTTATCTCCAACATGGACGAAATCAAAGAACTGATCAAACTGTCTGGCAGCGTCACCGTGGGTGAAACCCCGGTTATCCGCATCAAGAAGTAATTCTTGCCGCACAGCAAAATGGCACCTTCGGGTGCCATTTTTGTTTATGCGGGGAGGATAAGCTCGTCGTAGCCTTTTTCCTGCGTAAAGACCATCACGTCAGTTACACGGTCGCCCGCCCTGCGGATAGCATCGGCAACGGTTTTACCCTGCACAATCCCACTGACCAGCTCCGAACAGAACAGATCGCCCGTTCCTTTCAGATCCGTCTCTACACGTGGGTGCGCACTCACGGTCACACTCTCTTTGGTCACCAGCACCACATGAATGTTTTCCGGGTCACCGGCAACCGGTGCGCTGGTGATAGCCACCCATTTCAGCGTATCAGACAAAAGCCCCTGTGCCGCTGCAATAGCGCTTTCAGGCGAACGACACGGCTTGCCGCTTAGCACTTCCAGTTCAAATACGTTTGGCGTAATGCCCTGCGCCAGCGGCAGCAGATGCTCGCAGTAAGCTTCCGGAATACCGGGCTTCACGTACATCCCGCTGTCAACATCACCGATGACCGGGTCGACCAGCACCAGCAGATCGGGGTGCTGCACCCTGATGGCCTTCAGCCAGTGGGCCAGAAGCTGGATCTGGCTGGCGCTGCCCATATAACCGGTGGTCACCGCCTTCAGCTCGCGTAAAATCTCGCGCTCTTCCAGCGCCTTCAGATAACCACTAAACCACTCATCGGGGATCACACCACCGTAGAAGGTATCGTAATGAGGCGTATTGCTGAACAGGACCGTTGGTACCGCCGTAACGTTCAGCTGGTGCGTTCTGATATTGGGCACAGCAATGCTGTTACCCACGCTGCCATACACCACCTGTGACTGCACCGCGACAATATCGGTTTGCTGCGCCCGGGTTTTGTCCCGGAATAAAATCATCTCCATGACGCTTAAATCCCCGCCCCCTGCGAATAACTCTCTTCACCAAAGACGCCAGTAGAAAGATAACGATCGCCGCGATCGCAGATAATCGCCACCACCACCGCCCCCGGATGAGCCTGGGCTACCCGGATAGCCCCCGCCACCGCGCCACCTGAACTGACGCCGCAGAAGATACCTTCGCGCACGGCCAGTTCTCGCATGGTATTCTCCGCCTCGCGCTGGTGAATATCCAGCACCTGGTCCACAAGCCGGGCATTAAAAATGCCGGGCATATATTCCGCAGGCCAGCGACGGATACCGGGGATACTGCTCCCCTCTTCCGGTTGCAGGCCAACAATGGTTACCGCTTTTTCCTGCTCGCGCAGAAAACGTGACACGCCGGTAATGGTTCCCGTGGTTCCCATGCTGGAAACAAAATGGGTGATGCGCCCGCCAGTCTGCTGCCAGATTTCCGGGCCGGTGGTGGTATAGTGCGCATACGGGTTATCCGGGTTGTTGAATTGATCGAGCAGTTTACCTTCGCCACGCTCAGCCATCTCCAGCGCTAAGTCGCGCGCCCCTTCCATCCCCTGCTCTTTGGTCACCAGAATCAGCTCCGCACCGTAAGCGCGCATCGCGGCCCGACGCTCCTGGCTCATGTTGTCCGGCATCAGTAGCTTCATACGGTAGCCTTTCAGGGCGGCAATCATTGCCAGCGCAATACCGGTATTGCCACTGGTGGCTTCAATCAGCACATCGCCGGGCTTAATCTCACCACGTTTTTCTGCCTGGACAATCATGGACAACGCCGCCCTGTCCTTCACCGACCCCGCAGGGTTATTGCCTTCGAGCTTCACCCAGATTTCGCTGCCGTTGTCCGGCCCCATGCGCTGCAGTTTGACCAGAGGGGTATTACCAATGGTATGTTCGAGTGTATTCACGATTTTTACTCAATAAAAAAGCCGGGTGACGCGCAGCGATCCCGGCCTACAAGACACTGTAATAACTGTAGGCCCGGTAAGCGCAGCGTCACCGGGCGATAAACTACGCAATAACCTATCAGGCTGACTCTGCCAGAGCAATATCCTCACGCGTCTCGATACGCTCATTGCCGTGGTAAATACGGGCGTGCTGCAGGCCAACAAACAGGCGCTCACCGCGGTACGGGGCCTCTTCGTCGCGCATAACCACGGTCAGCGGCTCGGTATACCAGCCCAGCGGTTGTACCACCAATTGGGTGTAGTGACCTTTAGGGCTAGCTTCCAGCACCTGAACCGGCAACGGTGAATCCAGGCTGGTGCGACGGCTGACGTCCACTTCCCACGGACGCAGGAACAGATCGACAGCCCCCTGGTGCGCGGAGGTGTAGCCCAGCGGCCAGCGGTGCGCGCCCACGTGGAATTGTCCACCGCGAATGGTGCCCTGCAGACGGTTCACTTCCCCCATAAACTCCAGTACAAAGCGGGTCGCCGGTTCGCGCCAGAGCTGTTCTGGCTCATCAACCTGCTCAATATTTCCCTGGCTCATCACCACCACGCGGTCAGCGACTTCCATTGCCTCTTCCTGATCGTGGGTTACGAAAACGCTGGTGAACTGCAGTTCTTCATGGAGCTGACGCAGCCAGCGGCGCAGCTCTTTACGCACCTGCGCATCCAGCGCGCCAAACGGCTCATCCAGCAGCAGGATTTGCGGCTCAACGGCCAGGGCACGCGCCAGCGCAACGCGCTGCTTCTGCCCGCCGGAAAGCTGCGCCGGGAAGCGGTCAGCCAGGTGAGCAAGCTGCACCATCTCCAGCAGTTTGGTCACCTTCGCTTTAATAGTGGCAGTATCCGGACGCTCACGGCGCGGCAGCACGGTCAGGCCAAACGCGATGTTATCGAACACGGTCATATGGCGGAACAGTGCGTAATGCTGGAACACAAAGCCCACCTTACGATCGCGGGCATGAAGACGACTGACGTCGGTACCGTGAAAACGGATGTGCCCGCTGGTCTGATGCTCAAGCCCGGCGATAATACGCAACAGCGTGGTTTTACCGGAGCCAGACGGCCCCAGCAGCGCCACCATTTGTCCGGAGGGGATATCCAGCGAGATATCATTCAGCACCTGGGTGCGACCAAAAGACTTCTTAATATTGGCAATCTCAATGCTCATGATTTCCCTCCTGGTGCTGACGTTTTTCCTGATTCTCTAAACGCCACTGCACCACACTCTTTAAAAACAGGGTCAAAATCGCCATCAGCGTCAGTAACGCAGCGGCAGTAAAGGAACCGACGGTGTTGTAGTCCTGTTCCAGTAATTCAATCTGTAACGGCAGCGACAACGTCTCGCCGCGAATCGAGCCAGAGACCACCGACACCGCGCCGAATTCACCAATCGCACGGGCGTTGGTCAAGACCACGCCGTAGAGCAGTGCCCAGCGAATGTTCGGCAGCGTCACGCGGCGGAACATCTGCCAGCCGGACGCCCCCAGCAGAACCGCCGCCTCGTCTTCGTTGCTACCCTGGCTTAACATCACCGGCACCAGTTCGCGCACCACAAACGGACAGGTGACAAACACCGTCACCAGCACCATCCCCGGCCAGGCGAACATAATCTGCAGGTTGTGCTCATCCAGCCAGCCACCCAGCGGGCCGTTGGATCCGTAAAACAGCAGGTAAACCAGACCGGCAACCACCGGTGACACGGCAAACGGAATATCCAGCAGGGTCAACAACAGCTGGCGGCCAGGGAAGTTAAAGCGCGTCACCAGCCAGGCCAGCAGCGTCCCGAACACCAGGTTGACCGGGACGGTAATCAGCGCAATCAGTACCGTCAGCCAGATGGCGTGCAGCATGTCCGGGTTGGCGAGATTTTCCAGCGCCGGCATCAGCCCTTTGCTGAACGCCTGAACAAAGATGTAAACCATTGGCACGACAAGGATGAAGGCGGATACCAGCACGCCCGTACCAATCAGAACCCATTTTCCCCAGTTAATGCGGGGAGCGTCATAGCGCTTCAATTGAGTAACTTCCGCCATCAGTGACCTACCACGCGTCGACCAAAGCGACTTTGCAGAGTGTTAATCGAGAACAACAGCAGCAGCGATGCAGCGAGGATCACCGAAGCGATGGCACTCGCCGCCGGATAATCAAACTCCTGCAAACGCACAAAAATCATCAGCGAGGTCACTTCTGTTTTCCACGCGATATTCCCGGCGATAAAGATAATTGCGCCGAACTCACCGAGGCTACGGGTAAACGACAGCGCCACGCCCGCCAGCAGTGCCGGAGACAGTTCCGGCAGCACGACCTTGCGGAAGCTCTGCCAGCGCGTGGCACCCAGCGTTTCCGCGGCTTCTTCATATTCCGGGCCTAACTCTTCCAGCACCGGTTGTACGGTACGAACCACAAACGGGATGCTGGTAAAGGCCATCGCCACCGCGATACCGAGCCAGGTATAAGTCACTTTGATATCAAACTTCGCCAGCCACTCGCCGTAAAACCCGTTCACGGAGAAGAGCGAGGCCAGCGTTAAACCGGCGACGGCAGTGGGCAGAGCAAACGGCAGATCCATTAACGCGTCGAGCAGCGTACGGCCAGGGAAGCGATAGCGGGTTAAGATCCACGCCATCAGCAGGCCGAACACACCGTTGAAAACCGAGGCCACAAACGCCGACAGTAGCGTCACTTTATAGGCCGCCACCACCTGTGGGTTGGTAACGACTTCCCAGTACTGCGACCAGCTCATCTGCGCGAGCTGCATCACCAGCGCACTGAGCGGTAACAGCAAAATCAGGCAGACAAACAGCAGGCTGGTTCCGAGGCTTAAGGTAAAGCCCGGCAGCACGCGTCGTGTGGATACTGCAAACATTACTTACGCCCCGCCGCCAGCAATTTGTCTAACTCGCCGCCGCTGGCAAAATGCGTTTTCATCACATCAGGCCAGGAGCCGAAATGGTCTTCCACGCGAAACAGCCCGGTCGGCGGGAATTTATCTTTCAGTTTGTTCATGGCGTCCGGGTTGTTCACGCGGTAGTAGTAATCAGTGATCACGGTCTGCGCCTGCGGGCTGTACAGATAGTTGAGGTAGGCTTTCGCCGCCTTCTCTGTACCGTTGGCCTGGACATTTTTATCTACCCATGCCACCGGGAACTCGGCCAGAATGTTGGTTTTCGGGATCACAACCTCAAAGCCCTGCGCTTCATACTGTTTGCGGATGTTATTCACTTCCGATTCAAAGCTAATCAGCACATCGCCCAGACCCCGTTCTGCGAAAGTCGTCGTCGCACCGCGACCACCGGTATCAAACACTTCGACGTTTTTCAGGAACTGAGTCATAAACTGTTCAGTTTTCGCTTTGTCGTTACCGTCAGCTTTGTCTGCCGCGCCCCACGCAGCTAAATAGGTATAGCGCGCGTTACCGGAGGTTTTCGGGTTCGGGAAAATCAGCTTCACGTCAGAACGCACGAGGTCGTTCCAGTCGTGAATATTTTTCGGGTTGCCCTTACGTACCAGGAAGCCCATCGTGGAGTAGAACGGCGAACTGTTGTTCGGCAGACGGCTCTGCCAGTCAGCAGGGAGCAGCTTGCCTTTGTCGTGCAGGATCTGCACATCGGTTACCTGGTTATAGGTCACCACATCCGCCTTCAGCCCCTGAAGGATTGCCAGCGCTTGCTTAGACGACCCGGCGTGAGACTGTTTGATGGTCAGCGTGTCGCCATTGTTCTCTTTTGCCCACTGCTGTTCAAACGGCGGGTTGAGGGCGGCAAACAGCTCGCGGGATACATCATAGGAACTGTTCAGCAGCTCAGTTGCCTGCGCCTGTGCTACCAGCAGTAAACCCGCCAGCGCCAGAGATCCTTTTTTCAGTACAGTAACGGCCATTGCGCACCCTTATAAATGTGATGACTATCTTATAGTCATAATATTTATAACGAGGACGAAAGGAGTAACGGTTTTATATACCGTTTGGTGATTTAGAAGCAGAAAAGAGAATAAGGGTGCGGCCTGTTGCCCGCACCCCAACCCTCTCCCACCGGGAGAGGGAGAAAGGCAATTACAGCGTCAGCAGACGCTCAACGGACGGAGCGAAGTAGTAACCACCGGTCACCGGTTTGGTGAAGCGCAGCATCGCATCACGCTTGCCGTCGGTATCACCGAACATGCTCAGCAGCTGTTGTTCAATGTTATACAGACGCGCGCAGTAGGCGCAGAAATAGAGGCCATGAGTACCGCTTGCCGTGCCATACGGCAGGCTCTGGCGGACAATCTTCAGCCCTTTGCCGTTTTCCTTGAGGTCAACGCGGGTCAGGTGAGAGGTTGCCGGACGCTCGTCGCCGTCGATCTCTTCGTTGGCTTCTTTGGTTCGGCCGATCATCATCTCCTGGTCGTGCACGCTCATGCGGCTAAGCTGATTGAGGTTGTGCTCCCAGCGCTGGACGAACACGTAGCTGCCGCCCGCATCCACACCGTCTTTAATAACCGCCACTTCACGGCGTGTCTCAATACCTGCCGGGTTTTCAGTCCCGTCGACGAAACCGCTCAGATCGCGCTCTTCTACCCAACGGAAGCCGTGGACCTCTTCCTGCACCTCAATGCTGTCGCCAAAGGCTGAAACCGCCGCCTGAGCAACAGAGAAGTTCACGTCATGACGCAAAGAGAGAATATGGATCAGCACGTCGTACTGGGTTGCCGGAGCCAGACCTTTCCCGTAAGGGATAAAATCTTTCAGCTCTTCCGCCCCTTCACCACCGCTCAGCTGGTGCCAGACAGTATTGCCAAAGGCAACAACGGCCCCCAGTTGGGCGTCAGGGAATTTGGCCTGGAAGGAAGCCAGTTTATCAATAAACACTTTACTGGCCGCACGCAGGGCATCCACGTCCCCTTTGACATTGGCTTCAATCCAAATCGCCGCGCGGCAATGTTCTGGCAAAATGCCACTCTGAACCTGAGACATCGCTCCTCCTGAAATAAAGATGCCACGACAACGTGGCATTGATGGCGGTCATTATACCCTGATTTCAACAAGGCGGCTTGCTCAGGCGCAAATTACTGCTTCCAGATAATTTTACTGATTTTCCAGTTCTTCAGCGTATCGTCAGACGGCATCAACCCTTCCGGGCCGCTCCAGGTTCCGGTGAAAAGGTAGCTGATATGCTGACTACCTTCGGCCTTACATTCCACCGCAACCTTGTTGTCAGAAGGGGCACTGGTGCAGTTGCCGAAGGCCTGTTTATAGAGATCGCTAAACGGTGTGCCCACTTTCACGCCGCCTGCCGTCGGGATATTTTCATCCAGTACCGCAATGCGGTTTACCATGCCTTTGTCACCGTTAATCACCAGCGCCAGCTTGTCGCCCTTCATCGCTTCGAAATAGCGCACGATGTTGCCATTTTCGGTTTTCATGCCGCTTCGCAGACGGTAGTCGCTGCTCAGGGCATCCTGTATGGCGTCCTGATCCAGCGCCGTCGTGGCGGTAATTTTACCCACACCCTGCTCGGTCACTTCCATTGAAGAGCCAAACCAGTTCCACGGATAAGCCGCCGACCAGTTGATCGACGAAAGCGTTGAACAGCCGGTTAATACCAGCGGAAGAGCGCATAAAAGTAAACGCAGCGATTTCATTGAAACGTCCTTTCTTGTTAAATCAACGCTTGTTGGAGTACGGCATCGACAAAAAGTGCCGCTTAATCTGACTCTGGTGTAAAACAGGCGCGCAGACGCGGG
This sequence comes from Enterobacter cloacae, assembly GCA_014169315.1. NCBI lineage: Bacteria > Pseudomonadati > Pseudomonadota > Gammaproteobacteria > Enterobacterales > Enterobacteriaceae > Enterobacter > Enterobacter cloacae. The sequence continues at coordinate 3,266,492 of AP022133.1, forward strand.
TTAGTGAGTAGCCACATCAGCGCCACAATATCCGCCACCACCAGCGCAATACCCATTCCCGTGAGGGGCTCGCCGGACAGCCAGAGCACGGGCTGCCAGCACAGCAGCGCAATTTGCGCGAGAATAAGCAACCCACGCAGCGCCCCCCACAGACGGGGGATCATATGCCGTCGCCCGCTGCACAAAAATGCCAGTACCGCAGGCACACCCGGCAATAACCCCCACCAGAACGCATTGTGATCGGGATAGAAGAGCGTCAGTAATGTATCACCCTGCCCGCGCGACGCCCCCGCCATCACAAACAACACCCAGGTTCGTGCCTGCAACAGCAGCACGCACCAGAATAAAAAAGGCAGCCTGACACGCCCCTGCGCGTCATAGTCTGCCGGATGGATATCAGTATTCTTCATCTTCGATCAAACGCTTGCCCAGGCTCAGCACGTCAGAATGCTCATAGCCCAGGCGTTCATACATGCCCAGCACCACATCGTTATCTTCCCGCACCATGATCTGAATTTTCGGGCAACCACGGGCAATCAGTTTCTTTTCCAGACGATTGAGCAGCGCATTGGCGATACCGCGCCCCCGGTATTCCGGGTGGACACCCAGATAATAGGCCGAGCCACGATGACCGTCATAACCACCCATCACGGTACCGACCACCTCACCGTTGACTTCCGCAACCAGGAACAGACTGACGTCGTGATTAACCTTACGCTCGATGTCCATTTCCGGGTCGTTCCACGGACGCAGCAGATCGCAGCGCTCCCAAAGGGTGATCACCTCTTCGAAATCTTCCTGGCGAAAAACGCGTATCTCCATGGTATTAACCGCCTTTTCGGGTTTAAAAACAGTGATTATGACGCGAACGCCACGTTTATCCAATAATCGGGGAAAATCTCGCCAAAATTTGGCATAATGTCACTTTGTCACGTATTGAAATGAAAAGTAAAACAATTCCCAGGTAAGGATTGTCGTAACGTTAATCGAGATACGATATAACACCAGGATCCCAATTTTTTCAATTCAGGCCGCATGAGCACATTCAAACCATTAAAAGCACTCACATCGCGTCGTCAGGTTCTCAAAGCGGGGCTGGCGGCCTTAACGTTAACAGGCATCGCAAAGCAGGCTCAGGCAAAAGAAGAGAGCACGCTTAAAACCAGTAATGGACACAGCAAACCGAAGGCGAAAAAACCCGGTGCGAAACGCGTTGTCATGCTCGATCCGGGCCACGGCGGCATTGATACCGGTGCGATTGGCAAAAACGGCGCTAAAGAAAAACATGTCGTACTGGCAATTGCAAAAAATGTGCGCGCAATTTTACGCAGCAACGGCATTGACGCCCGTCTGACACGCTCTGGCGACACCTTCATTCCGCTGTATGACCGCGTGGAAATTGCCCACCAGCACGGTGCAGACCTGTTTATGTCGATTCACGCAGACGGCTTTACCAACCCATCGGCGGCGGGTGCATCGGTGTTTGCACTCTCCAACCGCGGGGCCAGTAGCGCGATGGCAAAATATCTCTCCGATCGCGAAAACCGGGCAGATGAAGTGGCCGGGAAAAAAGCCACTGATAAAGATCACCTGTTACAACAGGTACTGTTTGACCTCGTTCAGACGGACACCATTAAAAACAGCCTGACGCTCGGTTCGCACATTCTGAAGAAGATTAAGCCGGTGCACCGACTGCACAGTAAAGGCACCGAACAGGCCGCGTTTGTGGTACTGAAATCGCCGTCGATTCCGTCGGTGCTGGTCGAAACTTCTTTTATTACTAACCCGGAAGAAGAGCGTCTGCTCGGTACCACGGCATTTCGCCAGAAGATCGCCAACGCCATCGCCTCCGGGATAATCAGTTATTTCAACTGGTTCGATAACCAGAAAGCGCACTCCAGGAAACGTTGATGAAACCCAATGCACAACTGGTCAAAACATTCCTGCTGCAGTTGCAGGATGAGATTTGCCAGAAACTGGCCGCCGCAGACGGCGCTGAATTCCAGGAAGATAACTGGCAGCGTGAAGCAGGTGGTGGCGGACGTAGCCGCGTGCTGCGTAACGGCGGCATCTTTGAGCAGGCAGGGGTCAATTTCTCCCACGTTCACGGCGATGCCATGCCCGCCTCCGCCACGGCGCACCGTCCTGAGCTGGCAGGCCGCAGTTTCGAAGCGATGGGCGTTTCTCTGGTCGTACATCCGCATAACCCGTTTGTCCCGACCAGCCACGCCAACGTGCGCTTTTTCATTGCGGAAAAACCGGGAGCCGATCCGGTGTGGTGGTTTGGTGGTGGTTTTGACTTAACACCCTACTATGGCTTTGAAGAGGACGCCGTACACTGGCACACCACCGCGCGCGACCTCTGTCTGCCGTTTGGTGAAGACGTTTACCCAAAATATAAAAAGTGGTGCGATGATTATTTCTATTTGAAGCACCGTGACGAGCAACGTGGTATTGGCGGGCTGTTCTTTGACGATCTGAATACGCCGGATTTTGATACCGCATTCCGCTTTATGCAGGCCGTCGGTCAGGGGTATACCGACGCTTATCTGCCTGCCGTCGAGCGCCGTAAAAACACCGACTACGGCGTACGTGAGCGCGAGTTCCAGCTCTACCGTCGCGGACGCTATGTCGAGTTCAATCTGGTGTGGGATCGCGGCACGTTATTCGGCCTGCAAACGGGCGGACGCACGGAATCGATTCTGATGTCGATGCCGCCGCTGGTACGCTGGGAGTATAATTTCGAGCCAAAAGAAGGCAGCCCGGAGGCTGCCTTAAGTGAGTTTATAAAGGTTCGGGACTGGGTTTAAACACACGTTACCCCTCACCCCTTTTGGGAGAGGGGTAACGAAGTTACAGCGGCTGCGTCTGCGCCTCAACCACTGCCAGTGCCACCATGTTCACGATACGGCGCACGGAAGCAATCGGCGTTAACACGTGAACCGGTTTTGCCACACCCATCAGTACCGGCCCAACGGTGACCCCTTCAGAGCTGGAAACGCGCAGCAGGTTATAGCTGATACGCGCGGCTTCCACGTTCGGCATAATCAGCACGTTCGCTGAGCCTCGCAGCGGGCTGTCCGGCATACGTTCATTACGAATACTTTCTACCAGCGCAGCATCGCCGTGCATCTCACCGTCAATCATCAGCTCCGGCGCACGCTCACGCACCAGCTCCAGCGTCTGACGCATTTTACAGGCCGCCGGTGATTTAGATGAACCAAAGTTCGAGTGCGACAGCAACGCCACTTTCGGCTCGATACCAAAGCGACGCACAGTTTCCGCCGCCATCACGGTGATCTCCGCCAGCTCTTCCGGTGAGGGATCGTCGTTAACGTAGGTATCAGCAATAAAGGTGTTACCGCTTGGCAGCAGCAGCGCGTTCATCGCACCGGCGGTATGCACACCTTCGCGATAGCCGAAGATCTCCTGCACCACGCTGAAATGTTCGTGATAGTCACCAACGGTACCGCAGATCAGGGCATCCGCTTCACCGCGGTGAACCATGATCGCGCCGATCACCGTAGTGTTGCTGATCACAGCCCGCTGAGCCTGCTCCTGGGTGATCCCGCGGCGTTTCATGATGGTGTAGTACTCACTCCAGTACTCTTTGAAGCGTGGATCGGATTCGTTGTTCACGATCTCAAAATCAACGCCCGGCTTGATTTGCAGCCCCAGCTTCTGGATACGCATCTCGATGACGCTCGGACGACCAATCAGGATCGGCTTCGCCAGCCCCAGAGTAATCAGCTCCTGAGTGGCATGCAGCACACGCGCCTCTTCCCCTTCTGCCAGTACCACACGCTTCGCGTCGGTACGTGCCTGAGAGAAGATCGGCTTCATAAACAGGTTGGTTTTGTAGACAAACTCGGTGAGCTTATCGACGTAGGCGTCGAAATCCTGAATTGGACGTGTTGCCACGCCGGAATCCATCGCCGCTTTAGCGACCGCTGGCGCAATTTTTACGATCAGACGCGGGTCGAACGGTTTTGGAATGATGTAATCCGGGCCGAAGCTCAGATCCTGATCGCCATACGCCGAGGCGACCACTTCGCTCTGCTCGGCGTGGGCCAGTTCAGCAATAGCACGAACGGCTGCCAGCTTCATCTCTTCGTTGATAGCCGTCGCACCAACGTCCAGCGCACCGCGGAAGATGAACGGGAAGCAGAGCACGTTGTTCACCTGGTTCGGGTAGTCCGAACGACCAGTACAGATAATGGCATCTTCACGCACCGCTTTAGCCAGCGGCGGCAGAATTTCCGGTTCAGGGTTAGCCAGTGCCAGAATCATTGGCGCACGCGCCATTTTCTGCACCATTGACTGAGTCAACACTTTCGGGCCAGAACAGCCGAGGAAGATGTCCGCGCCGTCAATCACGTCGTCCAGCGTACGCTTGCCGTCGTCTTCCACCGCGTAGGCCGCTTTGGTTTCCGCCATGTTCGGCTCGCGGCCTTTATAAATAACGCCTTTGGAGTCACAGACCACAATATTGTGTTTCTGCATCCCAAGCGCCACCAGCAGGTTCATACAGGCGATAGCCGCCGCACCCGCACCGGACACCACCATGCGCACGTCAGAGAGATTTTTCTCCACCACCCGCAGGCCGTTCAGAATGGCCGCCGTGCTGATAATCGCCGTACCGTGCTGGTCATCATGGAACACGGGAATGTTCATACGTTCACGCAGTTTCTGCTCAATGTAAAAACATTCCGGCGCTTTGATGTCTTCGAGGTTAATACCGCCAAACGTTGGCTCCAGAGCGGCCACCACGTCGATGAATTTGTCGGGATTGAGCTCATCCACCTCGATATCAAACACGTCAATACCGGCGAATTTTTTGAACAGAACGCCCTTCCCTTCCATAACCGGCTTACCGGCCAGTGCGCCGATGTTACCTAAGCCCAGCACCGCCGTGCCGTTAGAAATAACCGCCACCAGGTTGCCGCGCGCGGTGTATTTGTAGGCTGCCAGCGGATCTTTTTCGATTTCAAGGCAAGGAGCCGCCACGCCTGGCGAATAGGCCAGCGCCAGATCGCGCTGGGTTGCCAGCGGTTTAGTTGGGGAAACCTGAATTTTGCCCGGGACAGGAAACTCGTGAAAATCGAGGGCACTTTGCTTCAACTGCTCATCCATCTTGTTATTCCTTTCACGTTTCGGTCAAAAAGGGTGATGTTTACGATCCTGATGCCACACCCTGGGGTGCCACATAGTATCGCCGCAGGCAGCCTCACAAACTTTGAAGGCCGCCAAACTCTCACCATTGCAGCACAAAAATTGTTATCAATTTATAACTGGCATGTTACCCGTCTCAGGGCGCAATGCCTCCCCCGTCTGCTATGCTTTTTTTGTTAAGTCCATCATGCATTTTTCAGAAGTGTGAACTAACGCACTCGGGTAAGTCTTTTATTTCCATGGAGTAATTACTTATGAACCAACTAGATGGCATCAAACAATTCACCACCGTGGTCGCCGACAGCGGCGATATTGAGTCGATTCGTCACTATCAGCCTGAAGATGCGACCACGAACCCCTCGCTGCTGCTCAAAGCGGCAGGGCTTGCTCATTTTAGTCATCTGATTGATGACGCCATTGCCTACGGTAAACAGCGCGGGAAAACACAGGAGCAGAAGGTCATCGAGGCCAGCGACAAACTGGCCGTTAATTTCGGTACCGAAATTCTGAAAAGCATTCCGGGACGCGTGTCGACTGAAGTCGATGCTCGCCTCTCCTTTGATAAAGAAAAGAGCATCAGCAAAGCCCGTCATCTTGTCGAACTCTACCAGGAGCAGGGTATTGATAAGTCACGCATTCTGATTAAGCTCGCCTCAACCTGGGAAGGAATTCGCGCCGCAGAAATCCTGGAAAAAGAGGGTATCCACTGCAACCTGACGCTGCTGTTCTCGTTTGCTCAGGCTCGCGCCTGCGCGGAAGCGGGCGTGTTCCTCGTCTCACCTTTTGTCGGACGTATCTACGACTGGTATCAGGCTAAACAGCCTATGGATCCGTATGTGGTGGATGAAGACCCCGGCGTAAAATCGGTTCGCAATATCTACGACTACTTCAAACTGCACCGCTATAACACCATCGTAATGGGAGCCAGCTTCCGTCGTACCGAGCAAATCCTGGCGCTGGCAGGCTGTGACCGCCTGACTATCTCCCCTAACCTGCTCAAAGAGTTGCAGGAAAAAGAAGAGACGGTGGTGCGCAAGCTGGTGCCCTCCTCAACCGTGCTCCCGAAACCCAAAGCCATGACCGAAGCGGAGTTCCGCTGGGAGCACAATCAGGACGCGATGGCCGTGGATAAACTGGCGGAAGGCATCCGCCTGTTCGCCGTCGACCAGCGCAAACTGGAAGATCTTCTCGCCGCCAAACTTTAACCTTGCCACGGAGTGAACTATGTCCCGTAAAGAGCTTGCCAATGCCATTCGCGCCCTCAGCATGGATGCCGTGCAAAAAGCCAATTCCGGCCATCCTGGCGCACCGATGGGCATGGCAGATATTGCCGAAGTGTTGTGGAACGACTTTCTGAAGCACAACCCGAACGATCCCACCTGGTACGACCGTGACCGTTTTATTCTCTCCAATGGTCACGCGTCAATGCTGCTCTACAGCCTGCTACACCTGTCCGGTTATGACCTTCCTCTTGAAGAGCTAAAAAACTTCCGCCAGCTACATTCGAAAACACCAGGCCACCCGGAGATCGGCTATACGCCGGGCGTTGAAACGACCACCGGACCGCTCGGCCAGGGGTTAGCGAATGCGGTTGGAATGGCGATTGCCGAACGCACGCTGGGCGCACAGTTCAACCAGCCAGGGCACGACATTGTCGATCACTACACGTACGTGTTTATGGGCGACGGCTGTCTGATGGAGGGGATTTCGCACGAGGTATGTTCTCTTGCGGGCACGCTGGGGCTGGGCAAGCTGATCGGTTTTTACGATCACAATGGCATCTCCATCGACGGGGAAACCGAAGGCTGGTTTACCGACGATACAGCAAAACGGTTTGAGGCGTATCACTGGCACGTGGTGCATGACATTGATGGTCACGATCCTGACGCGGTGAAAAAAGCGATTCTTGAGGCACAAAGCGTGAAGGACAAACCGTCGCTGATTATCTGCCGCACGGTAATTGGTTTCGGCTCACCGAACAAGGCGGGTAAAGAAGAAGCGCACGGCGCAGCGCTGGGTGAAGAGGAAGTGGCGCTGACCCGGCTGAAACTGGGCTGGAAATATCCCGCTTTTGAGATCCCAAAAGAGATCTACAGAGCGTGGGATGCCCGTGAAGAAGGTGAAAAGGTTCAGCACGCCTGGAACGAGAAATTTGCCGCCTACAAAAAAGCACACCCGGATTTGGCCGCCGAATTTTCCCGCCGCATGAGCGGAGGGTTGCCGGAGGACTGGGCAGCGAAAACCCAGGCGCTGATTGAAAATCTGCAGTCCAGCCCGGCAAAAATTGCCACCCGTAAGGCGTCACAAAACACGCTGAACGCCATCGGGCCAATCCTGCCCGAACTGCTGGGCGGCTCGGCAGATCTGGCTCCCAGCAACCTGACTATCTGGTCTGGCTCGAAATCCCTGACGGAAAATAGTGCCGGGAATTATATCCATTACGGCGTGCGTGAGTTTGGGATGACCGCCATTGCCAACGGTATCGCCCACCACGGTGGTTTTGTACCTTATACCGCCACCTTCCTGATGTTTGTGGAGTATGCCCGTAACGCAGCGCGTATGGCGGCGTTAATGAAAGCGCGGCAAATTATGGTCTACACCCACGATTCGATTGGTCTGGGCGAAGATGGCCCGACGCACCAGGCGGTCGAGCAGCTGGCAAGCCTGCGTCTGACGCCTAATTTCAGCACCTGGCGTCCGTGCGATCAGGTCGAAGCGGCAGTGGGCTGGAAACTGGCGGTTGAGCGCCACAGCGGGCCAACGGCGCTGATCCTGTCGCGTCAGAACCTGACGCAGATGGAACGCACGCCGGAGCAGGTCAAAAACATCGCCCGTGGCGGGTACATCCTGAAAGACAGCGGCGGCAAACCGGACGTCATTCTGATTGCCACCGGTTCTGAAGTGGAAATCACGGTGAAAGCGGCGGAGAAACTGACCGCCGAAGGTCACACCGTGCGCGTGGTTTCCCTGCCTTCAACCGATATTTTTGACGCCCAGGACGAGGCCTACCGTGAATCGGTTTTACCCGCAAACGTCGCGGCTCGCGTGGCGGTTGAGGCCGGTATTGCCGACTACTGGTATAAATATGTCGGGCTGAAAGGCGCGATTGTCGGGATGCGGGGTTACGGTGAATCGGCTCCTGCCGATAAATTGTTCCCGTATTTTGGCTTTACCGTTGAGAACGTGGTTGAGCAAGCATTGAGCATTATGTAACACCGGAACTGTCGTTTTGCAGGCCGGGTAAGGCGTAGCCTCCACCCGGCTTTTTTTATACCACCCGCACACCAGCCGGCATCACCCGCTCCGGCGTTAACAATACGCTTTCACTGGCATCATCGGTTTCAGCACAGAGCAGCATGCATTCGGAGGTTTCGCCGCGCATTTTGGCCTTGGCCAGATTGCATAACACCACCACGGTTTTCCCCTTCAACTCCTCTTCCCGGTAGTAGGGTACCAGGCTGGTGACGGTTTGCAGCGTTTTACCACCCACCTCTATCTGCGCGATATAGAGCTTGTCGGCATTAGCATGGCGTTTGACGTCCACAATCGTCCCTACACGGATCTCCAGCTTTGCAAAGTCATCGTAGGCTATCGTTTCCATTATCACTCCTTAGTAAAATTTTACTAAATACTAGCACACCATTTGCCCAAGGCAACCGCCGGGAAATTTACTAAAAACAGATGCATGTCCGAACGCATCCTTTACAATGGGATAAAACGTGGGGAATAAGGAAAAACATGGCAACGCTCAAAGACATTGCGACGGAGGCTGGCGTCTCACTGGCAACGGTGTCCCGGGTTCTCAATGACGACCCAACGCTGAATGTAAAAGAAGAGACCAAACACCGCATTCTGGAGATTGCCGAGAAGCTGGAGTACAAGAGCAGCACATCCCGAAAAATGCAGGCAGGTACCACCGGTCAGCAACATATCCTGGCGCTGTACAGCTACCAGCAAGAGCTGGAAATTAACGACCCGTACTACCTTGCCATCCGCCACGGTATCGAGACGCAGTGTGAAAAACTGGGTGTTGAGCTAAGTAACTGCTATGCCTTTGCTACTCTGCCAGACATTAAAAAGCTCACCGGCGTGTTGATTGTCGGCAAACCGTCCCCGGCCATCCGGAGTGCGGCAACCGCGTTGACTGACAACGTCTGCTTTATCGACTTTCACGAACCGGGCAGCGAGTACGATGCCGTAGATATCGACCTCTCACGCATCAGCAAACAGATCATCGATTTCTTTATTGCTCAGGGTGTTAAGCGCATTGGTTTTATCGGTGGTGAAGATGAACCAGGCAAAGCCGATATCCGTGAAGTTGCCTTTGTGGAATATGGCCGCCTGAAAGGGGTCGTATCGGAACAGGACATCTGGCGCGGTGGTTTTTCCAGCTCCTCCGGCTACGGGCTGGCAACAATGATGCTGTCACAGAAAACCTGGCCCTCCGCGCTGTTTGTGGCCTCCGACTCCATTGCCATCGGCGTATTGCGCGCCATCCATGAGAAAGGGCTGGCGATCCCGGAGGATATCTCGCTGATTAGCGTGAACGATATCCCGACCGCTCGCTTCACCTTCCCGCCACTCTCCACCGTGCGTATTCACTCTGAAATGATGGGCAGCCAGGGCGTTAACCTGTTGCTGGAAAAATCCCGCGATGGCCGGGCGCTGCCGCTGCAGGTTTTCGTACCGAGCGTACTGAAACTGCGCGGCACTACACGCTAATTCTCTCCCTTCAAACAGTTTGCCGGGCACGCCCGGCATTTTTTTATTTCGTGATCGGGTTAAAGCAAATCGGCTTTACTGATTTTATTTAGTAAAATTTTTACTAAAATACTCAGCAATGATGTTTTACCCCACAGGGAGATCACATGAATCGCTGGGAAAATATTCAACTCACGCACGAGAACCGGCTCCCGCCGCGTGCGTACTTCTTCGCTTACGATACCGTTGCCCAGGCTCGCACATTTGCCCGCGAAGCCAGTAGCCACTTTCTGTCATTAAGCGGCCAGTGGAATTTTCGCTTTTTCACTCATCCACTGCTGGTGCCCGAAAACTTCACCTCACACTACATGGCGGACTGGGGTGATATTACCGTGCCCGGTATGTGGCAAATGGAAGGCCACGGCCAGCTGCAGTATACCGATGAAGGCTTCCCCTTCCCGGTAGATGTACCGTGGGTACCAACGGATAACCCAACCGGGGCATATCAGCGCTGGTTCACCCTGTCAGACAACTGGCAAGACAAGCAGACCATTATCAAATTTGACGGTGTCGAAACCTACTTCGAAGTCTACGTGAATGGCCGCTACATTGGCTTTAGCAAGGGTAGCCGACTGACCGCTGAGTTTGATATCAGTGACGCGGTTCATGGCGGGCAAAACCTGCTGTGCGTGCGGGTCATGCAGTGGGCAGATTCCACCTATATTGAAGACCAGGACATGTGGTGGACAGCGGGTATTTTCCGCGACGTCTATCTGGTGGGTAAAAAACCGACCCACGTGCGTGATGTGACGGTCAAAACCACCTTCGACGAGGCGTACCAGAACGCCACTCTCTTCTGCCAGCTTGAGTTGGAAAATCTTGCTCCGCAACCTGCCAGCGTATCGCTGGACTATACCCTCTATGACGGTGAGACGGTGCTCCATCAGGGCGTGACCGGCAGCCTGACCATCGGCCGCAGCGGTGAGACATCCTTTAGCATGGAGGTCAGGCAGCCGCAGCAGTGGTCTGCAGAATCACCGTATCTCTACCACCTGGTCATAACATTAAAAGATGAGCACGGACAGACGCTGGAAGTGATCCCGCAGCGTATCGGTTTTCGTGACATCAAGGTGCGTGACGGCCTGTTTTACGTCAATAACCACTACCTGAAGCTGCACGGCGTTAACCGTCACGATAACGATCATCAGAAAGGCCGGGCCGTGGGAATGGATCGCGTTGAGCGCGATCTGATCCTGATGAAGCAACACAACATTAATTCGGTTCGTACCGCCCACTACCCGAACGACCCACGCTTTTATGAACTGTGCGACATCTACGGCCTGTTCGTGATGGCGGAAACGGATGTGGAGTCTCACGGTTTTGCCAACGTCGGTGACCTGAGCCGCATCACCGACGATCCGGCGTGGGAGCATGTCTACGTTGAGCGTATCGAACGCCACATTCATGCGCAGAAAAACCACCCGTCAATCATCATCTGGTCGCTCGGAAATGAGTCTGGCTACGGCTGCAATATCCGCGCGATGGCCCGGGCGGCAAAAGCGCTGGATGACACGCGCCTGCTGCACTACGAAGAAGATCGCGACGCTGAGGTGGTGGATATCATCTCCACCATGTATACCCGCGTGCCGCTGATGAATTTATTCGGTGAATATCCGCATGCCAAACCGCGCATTATCTGCGAATACGCCCATGCAATGGGTAACGGCCCCGGCGGGTTAACCGAGTATCAGAACGTATTCGACCGCCACGACTGCATTCAGGGTCACTATGTCTGGGAGTGGTGTGACCACGGCATTCAGACGGCTGATGCCAGCGGTAACACGTATTACGCCTACGGCGGCGACTTTGGCGATTACCCGAATAACTACAACTTCTGTCTCGACGGACTCATTTACTCCGATCAAACGCCAGGCCCGGGACTGCGCGAATACAAACAGGTTATCGCTCCGGTCAAACTGCGCTGGCAGAACGGTGAGCTGAACATTGAAAACCGCTTCTGGTTCACCACGCTGGATGATTACACCCTGCTTGCCGAAGTGCGTGCTGAAGGTGAAACGCTGCACAGCCAGCCGCTGGTTGTGACCGGGCTGGCACCAGACAGTTCGCGCAGCGTGAGTCTGGACTTGCCTGAACTCGATGAGCGCGAAGCGTTCCTGACCGTGCGCGTCAGCAAAAATAGCCGTACCCGCTATAGCGAAGCGGGACACAACATTGCGGTATACCAGTTCCCGTTAAAAGCGCGCACTGCGCATGCGACGCCGCTGATCAACACCAACGCCACGCCGCTGAAACGGGAAGAAGACCGCCTGAGTTACACCGTGACCGGGCATAACTTCCGCGCGATCTTCTCTAAAGTAACGGGAAAACTCAGTGTCTGGCAGGTTAACGGCGAGGAAAAGATTACCCGCGAACCGAAGATTAACTTCTTCAAGCCGATGATTGATAACCACAAGCAGGAGTATGAAGGGCTGTGGCAACCCAACCATCTGCAGATCATGCAGGAGCATCTGCGTAGTTTCGACGTTGAGCAGCATGACGACGCGGTTTTCATTACCACCCGCACGCTGATTGCCCCGCCGGTGTTTGATTTTGGAATGCGCTGCACCTATCGCTGGCGCATCACCGCCGACGGGCAAATCAACGTTGAGCTGAGCGGTGAACGCTACGGCGATTACCCGCACATCATTCCGTGCATCGGCTTTACGCTCGGCATCAACGGCGAATTTGACCAGGTGAGCTACTACGGACGCGGGCCAGGGGAAAACTACCCCGACAGCCAGCAGGCCAGCACCATCGATCTGTGGCACACCACGGTGGATAAGATGTTCGAAAATTACCCCTTCCCGCAGAACAACGGCAACCGCCAGCAGGTGCGCTGGGCAACGCTTGCCAACCGTCACGGCAGCGGACTTCTGGTGGTGCCTGAGCAACCAATCCACTTTAGCGCATGGCACTACACGGCAGAGAACATCCACGCGGCACAGCACTGCAATGAACTGCATCGTTGCGATGACATTACCCTCAACCTTGACCATCAGGTACTGGGTTTAGGCTCCAACTCCTGGGGAAGCGAAGTGCTCGACTCCTGGCGCGTCTGGTTCAGACCGTTCCGCTACGGGTTCACCCTGCTCCCACTGGACGGTGGACAAGCCGCCTCGCAGGCGCTGGCGCACCATCAGTTTGGCACCGGTTTCTTCTCCATGAATTCGCACAGCGAGGCAGACAAATGATCGTTCTCGACAGCCTGGAACAGTTCCAGCAGCTTTATCGCACGGGCCGCAAGTGGCAGCGCTGCGTAGAGGCCATAAACAACATCGACAATATCCAGCCCGGCGTTGCCCACTCGATTGGCGACTCGCTGGCCTACCGTGTGACCGGTGATGCCAGTACCGACGCATTGTTCGTCGGCCATCGCCGCTACTTCGAGGTGCATTACTACCTGCAGGGAATGCAAAAAATTGAATTCGCCGCAAAAGAAACCCTTCAGCTTGTGGCGTGTTATCGCGATGAAACCGACCGCGAATACCTGAAAGGTGTGGGTCACACCGAACAGGTGCGCGAGGGGCAAATCGTCATTTGTGAGAACCACGAGGCGTATCGCTTCATCAGTGATACGCCTGCAAAAAAAGTCGTCCTCAATGTGACCATCGAAGACGGTTATTTTCATAACAAATAAAAAAGCCAGCGGTGCCAATGAAGCACCGCTATCCTCCTCGTACCCGGAGATATGTTATGTCTGAAGTCACTAAGCGTAATACCATCGGCAAATTCGGCCTGCTGTCGCTGACGTTTGCCGCCGTGTTTAGTTTTAATAACGTCATCAACAACAATATCGAGCTGGGCCTCGCCTCAGCGCCGATGTTCTTTTTAGCCACCCTGTTCTATTTCATTCCGTTCTGCTTAATCATTGCAGAGTTTGTTTCACTGAATAAAAACTCCGAAGCCGGGGTTTACGCCTGGGTGAAAAGTTCGCTGGGTGGACGCTGGGCGTTTATTACCGCCTACACCTACTGGTTTGTTAACCTGTTCTTCTTTACCTCGTTATTACCGCGCGTCATCGCCTACGCCTCTTACGCCTTTTTGGGTTATGAGTACATTCTTACGCCGTTTGCCACCACAGTACTGAGTATGGTGCTGTTCGCCTTCTCCACCTGGGTGTCTACCAACGGGGCGAAAATGCTGGGGCCGATTACCTCCGTCACCTCCACGCTGATGCTATTGCTGACCCTCTCTTATATTCTGCTGGCGGGCGCGGCTCTGATGGGTGGCGTTCAGCCTGCCGACCCTATCACCGTGGATGCGATGATCCCGAACTTCAACTGGGCATTCCTCGGTATTACCACCTGGATATTTATGGCTGCCGGTGGTGCGGAATCCGTTGCGGTATACGTCAATGACGTTAAGGGCGGCTCCAAATCCTTCGTTAAAGTGATCATTCTGGCGGGGATATTCATCGGCGTGCTGTACTCCATCTCCTCGGTGCTGATTAACGTCTTTATCAGCAGCAAAGAGCTGAAATTTACCGGCGGCTCGGTGCAGGTGTTCCACGGTCTGGCGGTATGGTTTGGCCTGCCGGAAGTGCTGATGAACCGCTTTGTCGGGCTGGTTTCCTTTACCGCGATGTTCGGCTCCCTGCTGATGTGGACGGCAACCCCGGTCAAAATTTTCTTCTCTGAAATCCCGACCGGCATTTTTGGCCCCAAAACCGTGGCGCTGAACGAAAACGGCGTACCGGCACGCGCGGCGTGGATCCAGTATCTGATTGTGATCCCGTTAATGATTATCCCGACAATGGGGTCGAATACCGCGCAGGAGCTGATGAACACCGTCATCAACATGACCGCCGCCGCATCAATGCTGCCGCCGCTGTTCATCATGCTGGCGTACCTGAACCTGCGCCGTAAGCTCGATCATCTGCCACGCGATTTCAAAATGGGCTCACGCACCACGGGCATGGTAGTGGTATCGATGCTGATTGTGATTTTTACCATCGGTTTTGTGGCCTCAACCTTCCCGACCGGTGGCAATATTCTGACGATTATTTTCTATAACGTCGGCGGCATTGTTTTATTCCTCGGATTTGCCTGGTGGAAATACAGCAAATACGTAAAAGGATTATCAAAAGAACAACAAGAAATTGAAGCATCACCGGCCTCGAATATTAACTAACACTGAAGGCATGGATTTTTTCTCATTGGGATGAGTGCATGAAAATTAAAGTAAAAACATTTGGGGCACTCGCTGCCCTCTCTTTTTGCTGCCCGTCATTTGCCGCAGAGGAGGCACGACCTGCCGAACACGACGATACCAAAACGCCGGAAATCACCTCTTCGTCATTCCGTTTTTATGGCGAACTGGGTGTCGGCGGATATATGGATTTAGAAGGTAAAGATAAACATAAATACAGCGACGGCACCTATATTGAGGGCGGTCTGGAGATGAAACAGGGGAACTGGTTCGGCCTGATTTACGGTGAAGGCTGGACCGTTCAGGCTGACCATCAGGGCAACGCCTGGGTGCCTGACCACAGCTGGGGCGGTTTTGAAGGCGGGCTCAACCGCTTTTACGGCGGTTATAAAACCGATAACAGTACCGAGATCATGCTCAGTCTGCGGCAGGATTCCTCCCTGGATGACCTGCAATGGTGGGGGGATTTCACCCCCGACCTGGGTTATGTGATCCCCAATACCCGCGACATTATGTACGCGCTCAAGGTGCAAAATCTCTCCGGCGACCTGCGCTATAGCATCACCGCCACGCCTGCCGGGCACCATGACGAGAGCAAGGCATGGCTGCACTTTGGCAAATACGATCGCTATGACGATAAGTACACTTATCCGGCAATGGCGAATGGCTATATCCAGTATGACATTGTGAAAGGTGTCACCTGGATGAACGGCCTTGAAGTCACCGATGGTACCGGCCAGCTCTTTTTAACCGGTGTTTTGTCACCAAACCTGGCCGCACGCGCCTGGCATCATACCGGACGCGCCAGAGGCCAGCATGTCTCCGGCACCGAAACCGGCTATATGCTCAGCGCCATGATTGAGGCGTTAAAAGGCGTGTATCTCTCCACCGCCTACAGCTATGCAAAGCATCGTCCGGACAATGCCACCGATGAAACCACGTCGTTTATGCAGTTTGGTATCTGGTACGAGTACGGCGGTGGACGCTTTGCCACTGCTGCCGACAGCCGCTTCTACATGAAAAATGCCTCCGGCGACCCCAGTGACCAGGTCTTCCTGATGCAATACTTCTACTGGTAAAAAAGGGATCTTCCACCATGAAATTTACATCCGCACTTACGCCACTGGCCTGTGCTCTGGCGCTGAGTTTTTCGGCCCATGCGGCAACCGCAAACGACTTTAAAAACGTCGTCAACCGCACCGGTGCGCCGGAGTATATGCACGATTTCGACTATGACGACCACCAGCGCTTTAATCCCTTTTTCGATTTGGGTGCCTGGCATGGTCATCTGCTGCCAGACGGGCCACACACTCAGGGAGGGTTTCCCGGCGTAGCGCTACTTACCGAAGAGTACATCAACTTTATGGCGACCAATTTTGACCGCCTGAGCGTGTACCAGAACGGCAAAAAAGTGGATTTCACCCTTGAGGCCTGGAGTGTTCCCGGTGCGCTGGTGCAGAAACTGAGCGCGAAAGATGTACAAATAGAGATGACGTTACGCTTTGCCTCCTCCCGCACGTCACTGCTGGAAACCCGTATCACCAGCAAGACACCGCTCGATCTGGTGTGGGACGGCGAACTGCTGGAAAAGCTGGAGGCCAAAGAAGGTAAACCGCTTTCGGATAAAACCATCGACGGAGCATTTCCCGATTATCAGCGCAAAATTGTCACCACCCGCGATGGCCTGAAGGTCACCTTTGGCAAAGTGCGTTCGACGTGGGATCTGCTGACCTCCGGCAGTTCTGAATATCAGGTGCATAAATCATTACCCGTCGAAACCACGGTCGACGGGCATCGTTTTACCAGCCGGGCGCACATTACAGGCAGCACCACGCTGTATACCACCTATTCACATTTGCTGAATGCAGATGAGGTCAAACGCGAACAGCCGCAAATCCGCGATATCCTGGCGCGTCCCGCCTCCTACATTGCCGCCTCACAACAACGCTGGGAGGGCTATCTGCAGAAAGGGCTAACCAACCCGAATGCAACACCGGAACAAACCCGCGTGGCGGTGAAAGCGATTGAAACGCTGAACGGTAACTGGCGCTCGCCTGGCGGCGCGGTACGTTACAACACGGTAACACCATCCGTAACCGGACGCTGGTTCTCCGGTAACCAGACCTGGCCGTGGGATACCTGGAAACAGGCGTTTGCAATGTCGCATTTCAACCCGGATATCGCCAAAGAGAACATCCGCGCGGTCTTCTCGTGGCAAATCAAAGCCGACGATCCTCTGCGCCCGCAGGATGCCGGTTTTGTACCGGATCTTATCGCCTGGAACCTGAGCCCGGAACGCGGTGGCGACGGTGGCAACTGGAACGAGCGCAATACCAAACCGAGCCTGGCGGCCTGGTCAGTGATGGAGGTCTACAACACCACGCACGATAAGGCCTGGCTGGCAGAGATGTATCCAAAACTGGTTGCCTATCATGACTGGTGGCTACGTAACCGGGACCATAACGGCAACGGCGTGCCGGAGTACGGTGCGACACGTGACAAAGCCCATAACACCCCTGACGGTGAAATGCTGTTTACCGTTAAGAAAGGCGATAACGCGGAATCACTCTCTGGTCTGAACAACTACGCCAGGGTGATCGACAAAGGGCATTATGACAGTCTGGAGATCCCGGCGCAGGTTGCCGCCTCGTGGGAATCCGGACGTGACGATGCCGCCGTGTTCGGGTTTATTGATAAAGCACAGCTGGATAAATACGTCGAAAACGGCGGGAAACGCAGCGACTGGACGGTAAAATTCGCGGAAAACCGCAGCAAAGAGGGCAACTTGCTGGGCTATTCGTTACTGCAGGAGTCCGTCGACCAGGCGAGCTATATGTACAGCGACAATCACTATCTGGCGCAAATGGCGAGCCTGCTTGGGAAAGAGCAGGAAGCCAGCCACTATCGCCAGCTGGCGGATAAGCTCGCGACCTATATCAATACCTGTATGTTCGATGCGAAAAGCGGTTTTTACTACGACATTCGCATTGAGGATAAGCCGCTGGAGAACGGCTGCGCGGGCAAACCTATCGTCGAACGCGGTAAGGGGCCGGAAGGCTGGTCGCCGTTGTTTAATGGTGCAGCAACGCAGGAACATGCTGACGCCGTGGTGAAGGTGATGCTGGATCCGCAAGAGTTCAACACATACGTGCCGCTCGGCACGGCCGCGTTGACCAACCCGGCGTTTGGCCCGGATATCTACTGGCGTGGCCGCGTCTGGGTCGACCAGTTCTGGTTTGGATTAAAAGGGATGGAACGCTATGGCTACCGTGAACAGGCACAAACTCTGGCGGAAACCTTCTTTAAGCATGCGAAGGGGTTAACGTCCGATGGCCCAATTCAGGAAAACTACAACCCGCTGACCGGCGCGCAGCAAGGCGCACCTAACTTCTCCTGGAGCGCGGCACATCTGTACATGCTGTATAACGACTTTTTCCGCAAAAACTAACGGGTCGGGCTTTCGCCCGTGCAAGCGTAGTTGCCACCCGGCAAAACGCTACCTCGTGATCCACAACGTGGGCCAGGCATCTGGCCCATTCCAGTTATCACAGCTGGGTTCTTCGGCATAACGCACCAGACGGAAGTGCTGACCGTCAAAACGCCAGCGAGTCTGGATCCCGCAATCCGCAATACCACGCCCTAATGCGAGCGTGGTCAGTTCACGCGTTTTTTCATCAAAGCGGGCATTCATCAGCTCCATTTCACTGCTGTCGCTTACAGGGGTAAACGGCAGACGCAGCCTCACGCTGCGGGCGGAAAACGGTTTTTTGCGCGACACCAGCCACGCCAAATCGACGGTATTGTATGCCCCTGCTTCACAGCTGATGATCAGCAGCGCTTTGTCGTCGGTTAGCGCAGTCACGCGCACTTCCCGGCGGTTTGGATCAAGCGAGCACTGGCTGTTATTCATCCGCCAGGTACCGTAATCCAGCAGGTCGTTCAGTTCACCGTGAGACAGCGGCGTGGGTGTCGGGTTCACCACCGCCACCTCTTTTAAGGCCGGCGCAGGCGGCACGCTTAACGACGGCTCGCCCCCTTTTTTAATCCAGGCCGTTTCGCTGCCAACGCGTTTTTGCTGGGCGTCAATAAACAGCAAGGCAGCTTTCAGACCGACCAGCGAGATAACCTGGTTGCCGCCACGCAGGGTCAGCGCCTTCCCTTCCTGAATGCTTTTCAAAAATGCCGTGATGGTAGCGGCGACATCCGTTTTCAGATGCCAGGGGGTTAACTGCCAGTGCAGCGGTTCAAATTTAAGCGGGGCATTATCCAGCAGCAGGCGTGGCGCAATGTCGGGCTCTTTTACGGAGGGGGCAGAAAGGCCGCCAAGATCGATACGCAGCGTGGCATCGGTTTTCGCCCCGGCGCTGCGGCTGAGCGTCATCACCAGACCGCGATGTTCACCGGTATTGCGCGCAACGCAAAAATTCTGGTTATTGCAGGTGACCTGCCAGTCAGAGAACGATTGCTGAGAAGGCGCAGCCCACACCCACGGCGTGGGGAGTACGCAAAATAAACAGAGAACAAAAACGCAGTGGCGCATGAATGGCACAATCCCGGAAACAAAAACGCATATCTGGATAATATCTTCGTGTTCAAGCCTGGCGTGCTCAATCGGATTTATCAGATAGAGTTGTCCGAAACATCGCCCATTAAGCCGGATGTTTGTAAATACTGCAGCAATATCACAGCCTTACCGTCTTTAACCTCCCCTGAATGGACCATCGCCAGCGCCCGGGAAAAGGGAAGTTCCAGCACTTCAATATCTTCATCGTCTACGCCGCCGCCCCGGTGCGTTCGCTGGGCATCGCTGTATTCCGCAATGAAGAAATGGATGAGTTCCGTCACGCCGCCTGGCGACATAAACAGCTCGAAGACTTTTTTAACGTTCCCCACTTCAAAGCCCGTCTCTTCGATGGCCTCTTTGCGGATACACACTTCTGGCTCATCGTCGTCAAGAAGACCCGCGCAGGTTTCAATCAACCGTCCATCCGGGTTGCCATTGACCCATGTCGCCACCCGAAACTGGCGAATCAACACCACACTTTGCTTTTCACGGTTGTAGAGCAGAATGGTTGCCCCGTTGCCACGGTCGTAGACCTCGCGTTTATGGCGGATAACTTCACCGTTATTACGCGTTAAATCATAGGTGATGTTACGCAGGACAAAGTAATTTTCAGATAGGATTTTGTCTTTGATAACGTCGATTTTCAGGGTCATACGGGCTCCACGGCATAATAAGTGCATTTATACTACGCCGTGAACCCCGCTTTGTCGCTCGCCGGATTTAGTGCATTTTTGGCGCGTTTACTTCAAGCCAGTCGAGAATGCCCTGCGCGGCATGACGTCCTTCTGCCATCGCAGTCACCACCAGATCCGCACCGCGTACCGCATCACCCCCGGCAAAAATTTGCGGGTTGGTGGTCTGGTAGCGATAGCGCCCCTCTACGGAGGCAATGATACGCCCCCAGTCATCCGTCTCGACACCCTGCGCCTGCAGCCACGGCATCGCGTGCGGATTAAAACCAAACGCCATGATCACCGCATCAGCAGGCATAACAAACTCACTGCCCGCCACCGGAACAGGCCGACGGCGTCCCTGGGCATCCGCGTCACCCAGTTCGGTGCGCAGCATCCGAATGCCGTTAACCTGCCCGTCAGCGGCAAGCACTAGCTCAACGGGCTGGACGTTAAATTCAAATTCAGCGCCCTCTTCTTTTGCGTTCTTCACCTCTTTTTTCGAGCCAGGCATGTTGGTTTCATCCCGACGGTAGGCGCAGGTGACCTTCGCCGCACCGTGACGTAACGCGGTACGCACGCAGTCCATCGCGGTATCTCCCCCACCGAGCACCACCACGTTCAGACCCCGGGTGTCGATAAACGGTTCTTTGACCGTCGATTCCAGCCCCATCACATGGCGCGTGTTCGCCACCAGGAAAGGCAGCGCGTCATACACGCCCGGTGCGTCCTCGTGCGGTATACCGGCCTTCATGGAACGGTAGGTGCCGACACCAATAAACAGGGCATCGTAATCGCTTCGTAGCTGAGACATCGACACGTCCTGGCCCACTTCACAGTTCAGTTCAAAATGGATCCCCATCGCAGTAAATATCTCTCTGCGCCGCGCGAGCAACGATTTATCCAGCTTGAAGGCCGGAATGCCAAACGTCAGCAGACCGCCAATTTCCGGGTGACGATCATAGACGGTGACGCTCACACCGCTGCGCACCAGCACATCAGCGCAGGCGAGCCCGGCAGGCCCTGCTCCGATAACGGCCACCCGTTTCCCCACCGGGGAAACATTACTCATATCCGGTTTCCAGCCCATCGCCAGCGCCTGGTCAGAGATATAGCGCTCGATGTTACCAATGGTCACTGAACCTGATTCATCACGCACTGTGCAGGCCCCTTCACATAATCTGTCCTGCGGACAGACGCGGCCGGTAATTTCAGGTAAACAGTTGGTCTGGTGAGAGAGCGCCACGGCACCGGCGATATCTCCTGCGTTGACACGTTCAATCCACTGCGGGATGTGGTTGTGCAGTGGGCACGTCCATTCGCAAATACTGTGTTCCCCGCATTTCAGGCAGCGCGAGGCTTCACGTTGAGCCTGTTCTGCCCGAAACGGCAGGGTGATTTCATTAAAATGGCCGGCGCGTTCCTGCGGGCTGAGCTTATCCGGCTCACCGCGTTGCGGCGTGTTTTGCATCTGCTGCAGTTTAGTTTGCACCACGTCATGACCAACCGCTTCGCCATGCCAGGGTTGCGCTTCCAGACGAGCAGTGCGCTGACGACGCGATTTTGCCAGATTGTCGAGGACGGCGGGTGTCGCCAGCGTCAGGACATCCGCCGGGCAATTTTCGATACAGGCCGGGCCTTGCGGGCGCGTCAGGCAGAGGTCACATTTGTGTGCTTCGGCCTTCACGCTGTCGTTGTCGAGCGGCGTGACGATAATCTCCATCGTGCCAAATGGGCAGGCGACCACACAGGCTTTGCAACCAATGCATTTTTGTTGATTCACCTGTACGCTGTGGTCGTGTTTGCTGATGGCCCCGTTCGGACAGCTTTGTGCACAGGGCGCATTTTCGCAGTGGTGGCAGGTGACGGGGGTTTTCTTTTCGCCTGACCTGAGCACCGTAATGCGGGGATGAAAATGGCGCTCGCTCAGGACGTGCTCTTCACCGTTGTGCGCCATCACGCAGGCGACTTCGCAGGCACGACATCCAATACAGTGCTGGCTGTTGGCCATAATAAAACGATTCATAACAACACCTGTTTTTGGTTCAATAACCTTATTCTTTATATAAGTACTGTATTTACCCACGGTGGCGCGATCAGGCAATATTCACATGCCCGGAAGCCAAACTATTTCCAGTGAACCTGTGGCAGATCAATTTTATTCAGGAAGCTGTTCTGTGACCGTTAAACGACCCGTTTCCGGAAGCCTGGCCCGGGCTTTCTTTTCGATTATTGTGCTGTCGGTTCTGACCAGCACCATCGCCCTGCTGACGCTCGCCAGTAGCCAGCGTGACGCCGAAGCCATCAATATTGCCGGTTCACTGCGCATGCAGAGTTACCGACTGGGCTACGAGATGCAGCGACACAGCCCCTCGCTGGTGGCGCATCGCGAGATCTGGCAACAAACCCTGAGCGCGCCTGCCCTGCAGAAATTGAACCGCTGGTACGTACCGGACGATGTCAAACAGCGCTATCAGCAACTGCATCTTGCCTGGCAGGAGATGGATAAGCGTATCGCCAGCGGAGATACCGCGTGGTATCAGGATCACATTGAAGATTTTGTCGGCCACATCGATACCTTTGTGCTCACGCTCCAGCATTACACCGAACATAAAATACAGCTGGTCATCCTGATATCGCTGGCTGGCGGTCTTGGCATCCTGCTGCTGACGGCGTTAACCCTGCGACGGATCCGTCGCCAGGTGGTTTTGCCGCTGAACAATCTGGTGGCAGCAAGTGAACGCATTGAGCAGGGACAATTTGATACCCCCGCACCAGATACCGCTTTGCCGAATGAACTGGGTCAACTTTCCCACGCGTTCAACCATATGTCGGCCGAGCTACACACGCTTTATCGCTCGCTTGAGCACTCCGTTGCGGAAAAGACGCAGCATCTGAATGAAGCCCATCAACAGCTCGAAATGTTGTTCAAATGTTCTCAGGCACTGAATACCGGCCAGATAGACAGCCACAGTTTCAGACATATTTTGCAGATTGTGCACGAATACACGCAGATGAATTACCTGGAGCTACGAACCAGCGACGACTGGCGGCTATGCGAAGGGAATGCGTCGAAAAGTGCCCCACTGCAAAGCCTGCCAGTGCTGATGCAGGATACCCTGTATGGTGAGTTGCGCTGGCAAAGCGAAACGGACACGGTGCCCCAAACGCTGATGCAAAGCGTGGCGACAATGCTGGGGCGCGGGCTTTATTTCAACCAGGCACAAAAGCATTACCAGCAATTGCTGTTGATGGAAGAGCGCGCGACGATTGCCCGCGAGCTGCATGATTCGCTGGCGCAGGTGCTGTCGTATTTACGCATCCAGCTTACGCTCCTCCGTCATGCCATACCGGAGGAGAACACCCCGGCGCAAACCATCATCACGGACTTCTCCCGCGAATTAAACAACGCCTGGCATCAGCTACGTGAACTGCTCACGACGTTCCGTCTGACGCTTAACCACGCCAATCTTCCCGCCGCACTCCAGGAGTCGCTGGACGGGTTGCAGAGTCAAACACAGGCGAAGCTGTATCTTGACTGTCGTCTCTCTTCCCTGGCACTGGACGCACAAAAGCAGGTGCATTTATTACAGATCGTGCGTGAAGCCGTGCTGAATGCCATTAAGCACGCCCAGGCCAGCGAGATCACCGTGAGCTGCGTGACCTCTGCGGATGGCACTCACATCGTGAACATTCGCGATAACGGTATCGGCATTGGCGAGGCCAGCGAACCGCCGGGACATTACGGGCTAAACATTATGCGCGAACGCGCGGGGCGGCTCGGAGGAGCGCTGCACTTTTCACAGCCGCAAAACGGTGGAACGCAGGTGAGTGTAACATTCCGTTCTCCCTCCCCGCTTGCGGATAAATAACGGCAAAGTAAGGCGCTATATCAACAGCCCGTCTTACGGATACGTGATATTTTCACCCGAGCCTGCGTGGGGGAGAAGGTAAAAAGGGAATGATAATTTACACTATCTCCTTTATTTCTCCACGTTTGGCCTTTGTCTTGCCGTTACAGTGTTGCAGGCAATATACAATAATGACGTGCAGCAAAACGAGGTCACACTTTCATGGCGAATTTTTTCATCGATCGCCCCATTTTTGCCTGGGTACTTGCCATTCTGTTGTGTCTGACAGGTGTCCTGGCCATTACTTCACTTCCTGTTGAGCAATACCCCGATCTGGCTCCGCCAAACGTGCGCATCACGGCTAACTACCCTGGTGCTTCGGCGCAGACGCTGGAAAATACCGTGACGCAGGTTATCGAGCAGAACATGACAGGTCTGGATAACCTGATGTACATGTCCTCACAAAGCAGCGCCACGGGCCAGGCCACGGTCACCCTGAGCTTCACGGCGGGTAGCAACCCGGACGAAGCGGTGCAACAGGTGCAAAACCAGTTACAGTCGGCCATGCGCAAGCTGCCTCAGGCGGTTCAGAACCAGGGCGTTACCGTGCGTAAAACCGGTGACACTAACATTTTGACCATCGCTTTTGTCTCTACCGACGGCTCAATGGATAAGCAGGATATTGCGGACTACGTTGCCAGTAATATTCAGGATCCGATCAGCCGTATTAACGGCGTCGGCGATATCGACGCCTACGGCTCACAGTACTCCATGCGTATCTGGCTTGATCCCAACAAGCTGAACAGCTTCCAGATGACGGCAACCGACGTCACGAATGCCATTAAATCCCAGAACGCTCAGATAGCCGTAGGGCAACTGGGGGGAACGCCTTCCGTCGATAAACAAGCGCTGAATGCCACCATTAACTCGCAGTCGCTGCTCCAGACACCCGATCAGTTCCGCGATATTACCCTGCGCGTGAATCAGGACGGTTCTGAAGTCCGCCTGGGCGATGTCGCCACGGTGGAAATGGGGGCGGAGAAGTATGACTACCTGAGCCGCTTTAACGGTAATCAGGCCTCCGGTCTGGGCATTAAGCTGGCCTCCGGTGCAAATGAAATGGCTACGGCGAAGCTGGTGTTAGACCGACTGGATGAGCTGTCGCAGTATTTCCCGCACGGTCTGGAGTACAAAGTCGCCTATGAAACCACCTCCTTCGTTAAAGCCTCGATTGAGGATGTGGTGAAGACCCTGCTGGAAGCCATCGCGCTGGTGTTCCTGGTGATGTACCTGTTCCTGCAAAACTTCCGCGCCACGCTGATCCCAACCATTGCCGTGCCAGT
Organism: Enterobacter cloacae; assembly: GCA_014169315.1. NCBI lineage: Bacteria > Pseudomonadati > Pseudomonadota > Gammaproteobacteria > Enterobacterales > Enterobacteriaceae > Enterobacter > Enterobacter cloacae. The sequence goes on from AP022133.1 coordinate 3,292,002, forward strand.
AGTGCTGCTTGGCACCTTTGCGGTGCTTTACGCGTTTGGTTACAGCATCAACACCCTGACCATGTTCGCAATGGTACTGGCTATCGGCCTTCTGGTGGATGACGCCATCGTGGTGGTTGAAAACGTCGAGCGTATCATGAGCGAAGAGGGGCTTTCGCCGCGCGAGGCGACGCGTAAATCAATGGGGCAAATTCAGGGAGCATTAGTCGGCATCGCGATGGTGCTCTCGGCGGTCTTTATTCCGATGGCCTTCTTTGGCGGCACAACCGGTGCCATTTACCGTCAGTTCTCGATAACCATCGTCTCCGCAATGGTGCTTTCCGTGCTGGTGGCGTTGATCCTCACCCCTGCCCTCTGTTCCACCCTCCTTAAGCCGCTGAATAAAGGTGAACACCACGGCCAGAAAGGCTTTTTCGGCTGGTTTAACCGTATGTTCAACCGCAATGCCGCACGTTATGAAATGGGCGTCGGTAAGGTGCTGCACCGCAGCCTGCGCTGGATGATGATTTACGTTGTGCTGTTGGGCGGAATGGTCTGGCTGTTCCTGCACCTCCCCACCTCATTCCTGCCGATGGAAGACCGCGGCATGTTCACCACCTCGGTGCAACTACCGAGCGGCGCAACGCAACAGCAGACTCTGAAAGTGGTCGAAAAGGTGGAACAGTACTTCTTCACCAAAGAGAAAGATAACATCATTTCGGTATTTTCGACCGTCGGCTCAGGCCCGGGGGGTAACGGGCAGAACGTCGCCCGTATGTTTGTACGCCTGAAGGACTGGAACGAGCGCGACACAAAAACGGGCACGTCGTTTGCCATTATCGAGCGCGCGACAAAAGCCTTTGCACACATCAAGGAAGCGCGCGTCTTTGCCAGCAGCCCTCCGGCCATCAGCGGCCTCGGCAGCTCCGCCGGGTTTGATATGGAACTGCAGGATCACGCGGGCGCTGGCCACACGGCACTGATGGCGGCGCGCGATAAACTGTTAGAGCTGGCGGGAAAAAATCCTGACCTGACCCGCGTCCGACATAACGGTCTGGATGACAGCCCGCAGCTGCAGGTTGATATCGATCAGCGCAAAGCGCAGGCACTGGGGGTGTCCATCGCCGATATTAACGACACCCTGCAGACGGCGTGGGGCTCCAGCTATGTGAATGATTTTATGGATCGTGGCCGCGTGAAAAAGGTGTATGTTCAGTCTGCCGCACCGTTCCGTATGTTACCGGACGATATCAACCGCTGGTTTGTGCGTAATAATTCAGGCGGCATGGTGCCGTTCTCAGCCTTTGCCTCTTCGCACTGGGAGAGCGGTTCACCACGTCTGGAACGCTATAACGGCTATTCTGCTGTTGAAATCATCGGTGAGGCCTCCCCGGGCGTCAGTACCGGTACCGCAATGGACACGATGGAAAAACTGGTGCAACAGTTACCCACCGGGTTTGGTCTGGAGTGGACGGCAATGTCTTACCAGGAGCGTCTCTCCGGGGCTCAGGCTCCTGCACTGTATGCGCTGTCGCTGCTGGTGGTATTCCTTTGCCTTGCCGCGCTCTATGAGAGCTGGTCAGTGCCGTTCTCGGTCATGCTGGTGGTACCGCTTGGTGTGATCGGCGCACTGCTGGCAACCTGGATGCGCGGTCTGGAAAACGACGTTTACTTCCAGGTAGGGCTGCTCACCGTTATCGGTTTGTCGGCAAAAAACGCCATTCTGATCGTCGAATTTGCCAACGAGATGAATGCCAAAGGGCATGAGCTAATGGCTGCCACGCTACACGCCTGCCGTCAGCGCTTACGCCCGATCCTGATGACCTCTCTGGCGTTTGTCTTTGGCGTATTACCTATGGCAACCAGTTCAGGCGCAGGCTCCAGTAGCCAGCACGCGGTGGGTACGGGCGTCATGGGTGGCATGATTTCAGCCACAATCCTGGCCATTTATTTTGTTCCTCTGTTCTTTGTGCTGGTGCGTCGCCGCTTCCCTCTCAGGGAACGTTCTGAATAACCCAATGAATTATTTAGGGTATAAAAAAAGGCGGCTCTTATAGCCGCCTTTTTACTGTGTGATTAACTCACACTATGGTTATTTTACTTATTTTAGTGCTCTTGCAATTCTTCCTGAATGTCATTTACGAAGCATGCCTTCGATAAAATCTTTCCAGTTCCCCAGTTCACGTTCAATCATAACAACCTCTCTTATTATTATGCGTATTCTACGAAAACGTACCATCATTGTGAAGACAATCTAACCAGATGCACCGATTGTACCCCGCTACCGTCCTGGATTTATGATAAATATGAACGCAGGGTCGTAAATTTTGTGTGACGTATAGCAATATTTTGAAATAACCTTACAGGCAGGTAAATTCTAAATTACTGACTGAGTTTATTAGAAATTTAACCCTTATGAACATCTATGCTTAAATGATGAAAGAATATTCAGCTTACAGGTGTGAGTTGAATTAAGAAGAATTGTAAATTAATAGAATTCCCGAATGTGTTATATTCCACTTAAGGATAAAAATTCGAAATTACTGAACATTTAATCATCATAAGAACAAAAGGATTCACCATGATTGTGATGTACGGCATTAAAAATTGTGACACCATCAAAAAGGCTCGCCGCTGGCTGGAAGCACACAATGTGCAGTATCGCTTCCACGACTACCGCGCCGATGGGCTTGATGCAGAATTTCTGCATACTGCCATCAGCGAACTGGGCTGGGAAGCGCTGCTCAATACCCGTGGAACCACCTGGCGTAAACTGGACGAATCACTGCGTGCCAGCATCAACAACGCCGACAGCGCAGCCAGTCTGATGCTCGAAATGCCAGCAATTATCAAACGCCCATTGCTCTGCGCGCCCGGGCAGCCTATGCTGCTGGGTTTCAGTGAAACCCTTTATTCTGACTTTTTTCGTTGAGGTGTAGTTTATGTCATGCCCGGTCATTGAGCTGACTCAGCAGCTTATTCGCCGTCCTTCCCTTAGCCCGGACGACGCAGGTTGTCAGGCATTAATGATTGAGCGCCTGCGTGCCATCGGGTTTACCGTTGAACGTATGGATTTTGGCGACACGCAGAACTTCTGGGCATGGCGCGGCCAGGGTGAAACGCTGGCCTTTGCTGGTCATACCGATGTGGTTCCCGCAGGTGATGCGGACCGCTGGATCAACCCACCGTTTGAACCCACCATCCGCGATGGCATGCTATTCGGCCGCGGTGCGGCAGATATGAAAGGCTCGCTGGCGGCGATGGTCGTGGCGGCGGAACGCTTTGTTGCCCAGCACCCGAACCATAAAAACCGCCTCGCGTTTCTGATCACCTCCGACGAAGAAGCCAGCGCTCATCACGGCACCGTGAAGGTGGTAGAGGCGCTGATGGCGCGCAACGAACGTCTGGACTACTGCCTGGTCGGCGAACCGTCCAGTACCGAAGTGGTGGGCGATGTGGTGAAAAACGGTCGTCGCGGATCGCTGACCTGTAACCTGACCATTCATGGGGTCCAGGGGCACGTAGCTTATCCTCACCTGGCCGATAACCCCGTGCATCGCGCAGCACCGATGCTGAACGAGCTGGTAGGCATTGAGTGGGACAAAGGCAATGAGTTCTTCCCGCCTACCAGCATGCAAATTGCCAATGTGAAGGCCGGTACCGGCAGCAACAACGTGATCCCGGGTGATTTCTTCGTCCAGTTTAACTTCCGCTTCAGTACGGAACTGACCGACGAGATGATCAAAGCGCGCGTGATCGCGCTGCTGGAAAAATATCAACTGCGCTATACCGTGGAGTGGTGGCTTTCCGGCCAGCCGTTCCTGACGCAGCGCGGGAAACTGGTGGATGCGGTAGTGAGTGCCATCGCACACTATAATGAAATTAAGCCACAACTGCTGACGACGGGCGGTACCTCAGACGGACGCTTTATCGCCCGGATGGGCGCTCAGGTTGTCGAACTGGGGCCGGTGAACGCAACCATTCACAAAATAAATGAATGTGTAAATGCGGCAGATTTACAACTACTGGCCCGTATGTATCAACGCATCATGGAGCAGCTCGTCGCCTGACGACTGTTCTGAGAAGGAATAGCAAATGGATTGGCTTTCAAAGTACTGGTGGATTCTGGTGTTGGTGTTTCTGGTTGGCGTGGTGCTTAACGTAATTAAAGATCTTAAGCGCGTTGACCACAAAAAATTCCTCGCCAACAAGCCTGACCTTCCGCCACATCGTGATTTTAACGACAAGTGGGACGATGACGACAACTGGCCGAAGAAAGACCAGAAGAAGTAATTCGTTCATCCCCCTCGCACTAACCCTCTCCCCACAAGGGGAGAGGGTCTTTTCTCACATAAACTCTACAATATCATCGTTATCCGGCTTACCGCCGCTGAGCGCTTCATCAAAGTAGTGCTTCGGTACGGTATAACGCAGATGGTCGAGTGCAAACTGCATGCTGCGATCGTCAATCGCGTGACCCAAATCGTCAACGATATCCAGCGTGACATCCCCGCCTTCGCGGATCAGGGCTTCCTGCGCGGCAACCGCATGCGAAAGCTCAATCACCCGGTCGTCACCACCGTGGATCAAATGGATTGTGGTCTGCGTTGTTGCGCTTTGCGGTAGCGTCGCAAAACGGCCGTTAAAGGCAATAACACGTGAGACCAGACCCGGCTGCGCTTTTACACTCTCCAGCGACATGATGGCCCCTTGCGAGAAGCCAATCAGCGCCGTGGCATCCGCGCCTACGCCGCTTTGCTGCTGCCAGTAGCGTACCGTTTCGATAAAGGTCGGCATGATGGCATCAATCCGCGCCTGACGATTTTCTTCCGTCACGCCCTGCACGGAGAACCACTGTCGCCCGTTCGGGCCACACGGCTCCACACCACCAATGCTGACAATCAGCGCCTGGGGAAAAACAGGTGCAAACCAGCTGCCAATCTGCCCCATATTGACGGCGTTATCGCCAACACCATGAAACAGAAGCAGTAACTGTTTAGCCGGTTTGTCGGGACTTTGAACAACAAAATGGTCGTGTTTCATGGCGGTCTCCTTAATTGATGACCTGGATCCTACACCTCCCGGAGTGAATGACCATGCCACTTTACTGAAGAAGTCATTGAAAAAATTGCCATTGCAAAACCGTGTTCTTCAGCGTCTGACAGCGCGGATTATCAAGACATTCAAGCGCCTGTATCGCTTCGCTGCGAAGCCTTGCCAGCAGCGCTTTTCGCCCGGAGAGCGCCAGTTCAGCACTGAGTTGTGCGTCGTCTTTTTTCCCCTCAATTTTACCGCGCAGGGCCGGGAGCGGCATCTCCACGGCGAGCAGCAAGCGTGTTAACGCGGCAACAGAGGTAGAAAACGCCCGGTGGGCAAAGGCAAACCCCGCCAGTTCCAGCCAGTCGTCATTATTAAGGGTAGCTTCCCAGCCATCCTCCACCGGGATCTTTTCGTCATTCCAGAACGACAGGATCCGCGCATCGCGACGCAGGCGTTGTTGCGCCTGTTCACACAGCCGATGCCCCGCTTCGCTCTGTGGCAGTAACGCCATTGCGGTGTAGCAGCCACTGCTGGCTTCGCGATGGCTGCCCATTCGCACCAGCACAAAACCACATCGTTGCCAGAAACGCCACAGCTCGTCGGTATAACCAAAACTGACCGACAGATAATCCTGACCCCTTGCATTGTGGATCAGCGCCTGTCCGATACCTTCCCGTTGACGCCAGGGATGAACGGCAATGCGGGTTATCCGCCGCCCCTTAAGCGTCGCCGCCAGAGGAGAGCAGCCATGTGCCGCCAGCGACTGCGCCACAAGGTTCCCACGAGGCCGACGAAAACCCGCCCACACCGCGCGGCTCAGTTCAGGGCTTAAACCGCCCTCATCCACCAGCCAGAGCGCGCCAGCAATGGCAGAGCCGGTTTGTGCGACAGCAAAGTGTTGGCCGGGCGCATCCATCATGCGGCGTAAATCCAGCGGTGATGTGCGGTAATGCGCGGCACACAGCAGTTCATAAACGCTCGCCACAAGCGCCGGGTTGCTTTCCCACGCCTGTGGCTCCAGTGAGGTTAAACATACTTCACCTTCCGGTTTTTGGTCGATGAGCGCATCGTCAAACAACAGCGCGCGGGCGACCACCCGTTCAAGTGGACACCCGGCAGCCCAGCGAACCGGTGTTGATAAGCTATAGCGTTGCAAGTCGCTGAAGCGGGTGCAGAATTTCAGCAAAAATCCTCGCCCCGTACCTTCATAGCCCTGAACCGTCGTCGTCAGCAGTACGCGAGGAAAACGCGCGGCCAGTTTCTCCAGAAGCGGGCCAGGAATAGCCGCCGCCTCATCAACAACAAGCCAGTCAGCCTCCAGCGTGGACGCCAGCAGCGCATCCGGAGCCATAAAGTAAAAATGTTCCCCGGCAAAACGGGCTATCACATCCGTGGCCCCTTTTGTCGGAGCGGTGACAACGGCCCGGCCCGGTATGCGATTTAATAGCATCCCCGCCAGCGCCGACTTTCCGCGCCCGCGCGCAGCCGTGACGGCCACCACGCCGTTTTTCATTGCCAGGAGTACCGCCAGAATATCGGCCTGCTCGCGCTGCGGCGCACCGCTGGCAGGCAGCCAGTCAGGTTCATCAGAAAATGGAGGAAGTGATAAAGGCTGCTCTTGTTGCCACACGATCGCATCAGGATCGGCGATAATCGTCCGGCAAAAATGGTACACAAAATGCGGAGTGGCAATCGGTTCGGCGGTGTCGCTCCAGCGAAGGGAATCGCTGTCCGGCGTCCTCGCCCAGCCAGAGAGAGGAGGAACCAGCAACACCAGCAGGCTCCCGGCACGCAGCGTCCCGCTCAGTGCTGCAAAGGCTGAAACATCAAACCCGGTACGGGCATCAAAAACCGCGTGCAGAAACTCGCGTCCCAACAGCCCACTGATGGCTTGTGAGTGGTTTTCATCCAGCCACAGCCAGTCGCCAGGCAGGGTATCTCGCAGAGCAACGGCCTGTGCCTGTGCCCACGGCGCATCGCCGCTGAGCACCACCAGCCGACGATGCCCTTTACGCTGGAGCTGGTTAATCAGACGTTCAAACGGCAACATCACATGGCTTTGCCAAAGGTATTGCACTGCGCCGGGTTGCCGCTGTCGAAACCGCGCTTGAACCAGCTGTAACGTTGTTCAGACGTACCGTGTGTGAAACTGTCCGGTACCACCCTCCCCTGGCTCTGCTGCTGAAGGCGATCGTCCCCAATGGCCTGCGCGGCATTTAACGCCTCTTCCAGGTCACCTGATTCAAGAACGCCCTGCTTCTGCATGGTATGGCCCCAGACCCCCGCAAAGCAGTCTGCCTGTAGCTCCATACGCACAGAAAGACGATTCACCTCTGCCTGAGAGGCATTTTGCTGCAGCTGACGTACTTTAGGCTCAATACCCAGCAATTTTTGCACGTGATGTCCGACTTCATGCGCAATCACATACCCCTGGGCAAAATCGCCGTCGGCACCCAGTTTGCGTTTCATATCATCGTAAAAAGAGAGATCGATATAGACAGTGCTGTCAGCCGGGCAGTAGAACGGCCCCATCACCGACTGCCCGGTTCCGCATCCGGTACGGGTCGCGCCACGGTACATCACCAGCTTCGGCTGTTGGTAGGTTCGCCCCATTTTATCGAACAGCTGACCCCACGTGTCTTCTGTGGTGGCGAGGATAACGGAGGTAAATTTAGCCGCTTCATCTTCATTCGGGCTGATGGAGCGCTGAGAGTGTTGCTGCTGTTGAAGAGGTTGTCCGGTCATTAAACCGGTAAGATCGACACCGTAGTAACCCGCAACCAGAACCACAATAAGCAGAATGATACCGCCCTTTCCGCTGGGTAGCCGGAAGCCGGGGCCGCCCATTGAAGGGCCACCGCCATCATTGCTGCGTCTGTCTTCTACATTGTCACTTTCACGACGCCCTTGCCAGCGCATAACTACCTCGAACTATTCCATTTATAATAGTTATGATCGTAGGCGGTTAGCGGCAAGATTACCATAGGAAACAACGGTAAGAAGCCAAAGGATGCGAACATCCTTTGGCGACAGAGGGGTTAGTCGAGCTTAACGCCTAAGCGGTGGGCAACCGCTTCATAGGCTTCAATCAGGCCACCCAGGCTCTGACGGAAACGGTCTTTGTCCATTTTATCCAGAGTTTCTTTGTCCCACAGACGGCTGCCATCCGGTGAGAATTCATCACCCAGCACCACTTCGCCTTTGAACAGACCAAACTCCAGCTTGAAGTCGACCAGGATCAGACCCGCATCATCAAACAGTTTTTTCAGCACGTCGTTGGCTTTGTAGGTCAGCTCTTTCATGCGCGCCAGGTTCTCTTTGTTCACCCAGCCAAAGGTTTCACAGTAAGAGTCGTTGACCATTGGATCGTGCATGGCGTCGTTTTTCAGGAACAGGTCGAACAGCGGTGGGTTCAGTTCAATACCTTCTTCAATGCCAAGACGCTTCACCAGGGAGCCCGCGGCACGGTTACGAACGACACACTCAACCGGAACCATATCCAGTTTTTTCACCAGACATTCCGTATCGGACAGCAACGCTTCCATCTGGGTCGGGATACCCGCTTCGGCCAGTTTGGTCATAATGAAGTGGTTGAACTTGTTGTTCACCATGCCCTTACGATCGAACTGCTCAATGCGCGCGCCATCCCCTGCTGACGTATCATTGCGGAACTCGAGCACCAACAGATCCGGGTTTTCCGTGCTGTATACGGTCTTCGCTTTGCCACGATACAACTCAGCTTGCTTCTGCATCTTCATTACTCCTGGTGTGATGATTTGTGTTCAAAACTGGGGATATTATGCCACGCACACGTTTGCGTAGCACTAAAATAAAAAGGGCTGGATTAACCAGCCCTCATATTTATTTGCTGAATGCAGCCTGGAAGACCGCGACCAGCGCATCGTTCTGCGACTGGGTCAGCGTATGACCTTTCGGATCGATAAACTGCAGGCTACTGCGGTTATCGAGGTCGCCTACCTGAATCTTGTAGTCGCCGGAGGCCAGTTGCGGATCATGCGCACCCAGTTCCTGCCATGCGCTGTCAGACAGCGGTTTATATGTTGCCGTGACGCTACCCGTTGAACGCGTGCTGTCGGTCACTTTCATTCCCACTTTTTCCAGCGTCGCTGGCAGGCGCTGCCAGGTCTGGTTAAACGGCGCACGTACCACCAGCATTGGCAGACCGGTTTCGTCTGCAGCGCTCTGGACATCGAAGGTCACACCGTTGCGGCCCTGTGCAGAGTTCGCCGCGTCGGTCGCGTTCTTATCAAGACCTGCGGCAATCACGTTCAGCATTTCGGTGCTGTAACGCTGCATGGAGGCTGGGTCAGCAACCGGTTTACCCGCCTGCTCCAGGTTTAACAGCTTAACGGTAACCGCCTGCTGATAACCCTGTGGTTTAACGGAGACTTGATAACGACCACGGTACTGCTGATCTTCATCCAGACGGTTCCACTCAACCCAGTCGGTGGTTAAGCTCTGGCTGGCGTCATCGCGTTTTGCAATCGTGTAATTCTTCGACTGAATAACGCTAACAACCTGCGGCCACAGCGTACTGTTACGACTGTTTTCAACCATCAGAGACGCCGTATCACCGGTAAACTGGGTACGCGCCCCGTTCACCAGAGCCAGGGGCTGAGCTGGTGGACGAATATCAAGTGCTTTACCAACCAGACCGCTGCCGTTAGCCACGGGGATATTATAATCGCCGTTCTGAATCGGCAGGATCATGCCAGCCGGTGCGTGAAGTTCAGCAAGCGGTGTCGCATCCAGATAGGATTCATCACCGCTCACCTGGCGCTTGTAGCGCGAGTCTGAACTACAGGCAGCGAGCAGCATAACAAGCGAAACACTCGCAACCTTCGCCAGGCGCGACTTCTGTACTGAATAAGCCATCAAATCTCCCTAAACTTTACAGCAAACCGGCATGCTTCAGCGCAGCAGTGACGATTTCACGACCGTGGTCGGTAATCGGTGTCATTGGCAGACGCAGCGTATCGGTTGCTACAAGTCCCAACTCCTTACAGGCCCATTTCACTGGGATCGGATTGGGTTCGACAAATAATTTATTGTGCAATGGCATCAGACGATGATTGATCACGCGAGCTTCATTAAAGTGACCCGCTGCCGCCAGCTTGCACATTTCAGCCATATCACGCGCCGCAACGTTCGCCGTTACGGAAATCACGCCGTGACCACCGAGCTGCATAAAGTCCAGCGCGGTCGCATCATCACCGCTCAACAGGATAAAGTCATCTGAAACCAGCTCTTTGATCTGATGAACGCGGCTTAAGTTCCCTGTGGCCTCTTTAATCCCGATAATATTTTTTACTTCCGCGAGACGACCAACGGTTTCCGGCAGCATATCGCAGCCAGTACGGGACGGCACATTATACAGAATTTGTGGCAAGTCAGTATGTTCAGCGATGGCGCTGAAATGCTGGAACAAACCTTCCTGAGTAGGACGGTTGTAGTATGGTGTCACCGTCAGACAACCCACGATGCCACTGTCGTTAAAACGTTTGGTCAGGCTAATTGCCTCTGCGGTTGCATTGGCTCCCGTACCTGCGATGACCGGAATACGCCCATCAGCCAGTTCAAGGGTCAGCATAACCACATCGCCGTGCTCTTCGTGGCTCAGCGTTGCAGATTCACCGGTAGTCCCTACCGAAACGATCGCCGAGGTTCCATTGGCGACATGGTAATCAATGAGCTTCTTCATGCTTGACCGGCAGACATTACCTTTTTCATCCATCGGTGTAACAAGCGCGACAATACTTCCCGTGAACATGGGCCATCCTCTGTGCGAACAAGAGTCTCAATGGTACGTTTGGAACTGTAATAAAAGCAAGCGACCTGAGGCCTTCAGGCGGTTGTATGCATGTTTTTTTTATGCTTTCCTTAGGAAGACTTAACCAAGCAAAGGAAGAACGGGTTTGACAACCTCATCACAACATTACCTGGTTATCACTGCGCTGGGTGCTGACAGGCCGGGGATAGTGAATACCATCACCCGCCACGTAAGCAGCTGCGGCTGTAATATCGAAGACAGTCGTCTGGCGATGCTGGGCGAAGAGTTCACATTTATTATGCTGCTTTCCGGGACATGGAATGCCATTACGCTTATCGAATCGACCCTGCCGCTCAAAGGCGCAGAGCTGGATTTGCTGATCGTGATGAAACGCACCACCGCACGTCCACGTCCGGCAATGCCTGCAACCGTCTGGGTGCAGGTTGAAGTCCCTGATTCACCGCATCTGATTGAACGTTTTACAGCGCTTTTTGACAGCCATCAGATGAACATTGCTGAACTGGTCTCCCGCACACAGCCAGGGGATGACAGTGCCGTTCCCACGCTCTTTATTCAAATTACCGCGCATAGCCCTGCCTCGCAGGATGCGTCAAATATCGAGCAAGCGTTCAAAGCCCTCTGTACAGAGTTAAACGCGCAAGGCAGTATAAGCGTCGTCAATTATTCGCAGCATGAACAGGATGGAGTTGAGTAATGAATCCACTGAAAGCCGGTGACATCGCACCGAAATTTAGCTTACCGGATCAAGACGGTGAGCAAGTAAATTTGACCGACTTCCAGGGACAGCGTGTTCTGGTCTATTTTTACCCGAAAGCCATGACGCCTGGCTGTACCGTGCAGGCTTGTGGGTTACGCGACAACATGGATGAGTTGAAAAAAGTCGGCGTGGAAGTGCTGGGCATCAGCACCGATAAACCAGAGAAGCTGTCACGTTTTGCGGAAAAAGAGCTGCTGAACTTCACGCTGCTTTCCGACGAAGACCACCAGACATGCGAGCAGTTTGGCGTCTGGGGTGAGAAGTCCTTTATGGGCAAAACTTACGACGGTATTCACCGCATCAGCTTCCTGATTGATGCCGACGGTAAAGTTGAACACGTGTTCGATGACTTCAAAACCAGCAATCACCACGACGTGGTGTTGAACTGGCTGAAAGCGAGCGCCTGATAAACAGTAAAACGGTAACCCCGGTTGCCGTTTTTAGTGTTTACGCCCTCTCCCGTCGGAGAGGGTTGGGGCGAGGGTATCAGGCCCCACTATCTCTACGTTTTGTCAACCGCAGGCGCATCCGGCCACGCATGGACTACGGCTTTAATCAGCGTTGCCAGCGGAATAGCAAAGAACACGCCCCAGAATCCCCACAGACCACCGAAAATCACCACGGATAAAATAATCACCAGCGGATGCAGGTTCACCGCTTCCGAGAACAGCACCGGCACCAGCAGGTTTCCATCCAGCCCCTGAATGATCAGGTACACCGCGAAGCAACTCCAGAACTCGGTACCCAGGCCAAACTGGAACAGCGCGACACCCACCACCGGGATAGTCACCACAAACGCACCGATGTACGGAATCAGTACTGAAAACCCCACCAGCACGGCTAACAGCAAGGAGTAGTTCAGACCAAAGATCAGGAATCCAATCCAGGTCGCGACGCCCACGACAATCATCTCCAGTACCTTGCCGCGAATGTAGTTGGTGATTTGTTGGTTCATCTCCTCCCAGACCTGCCCGGCCAGACCACGGTTGCGCGGCAGAATACGGCGAACGGCATTCAGCATCTGGTCCTTATCTTTGACCAGGAAGAAAACCATTAACGGAACGAGCACAAGGTATACAGCCAGAGTGAGCAGCCCCACCAGCGACGCCAGAGAGTACTTCACCACCGAATCCCCCATCGTCATGATGCGGGCACGCATGTTTTCCGCCATCGCATCAATAATCCCGGCATCCATCAGCGCAGGATAACGACGCGGCAGCGTGGCGGCGAAATCAGAAAGCTTATTCAACATACCGGGCATATCGCGGATAAGGTTGATCCCCTGCTGCCAGGCAACAGGCATTACCACAAATGACATCAGCAGCAATATGCCGACAAACAGTACCAGCACGATACTGGTCGCCCAGCGGCGCGAACAGCCGATATTTTCCAGGCGCGCCGTTGGCCACTCCAGCAGGTACGCCAGTACAATCGCCACCAGCAGCGGAGCCAGAAGACCACTAAAGAAGAACAGAATACCGAACCCGGCAACCAGGATAACCAGCAAAGCAATGGCTTCCGGGTCACTAAACCGACGCCGATACCACTGCATTAACATTTCGAGCATACAACCCTTCCCTGAATCGGATGGCGGGAGTGAGAATGTGAATTGTATCTAACTGCCACAAAAAAGACTTTCCTTTTTGACGCACTGTCACGAATTGCAAAACCCTGATGAATGGGATTTTCTTCATGCTTCAACACGGCTACACTCGCAGGGCAGTGGAGATGAACGATATGCCGGTTCATCGGTCAAATTAGCACATCCAAAATACAGGACAGTGGTTATGTTCAGGCAGTTGAGAAAAACACTGGTTGCGACACTGATTGCCGCACTGACGGTCGGTCAGGTGTTGCCAGCTTTCGCTGACTCGGCCGATTCATTGCCGGATATGGGCACCTCAGCAGCAAGCACGCTCTCCATTGGGCAGGAGATGCAAATGGGTGATTACTATGTCCGCCAGCTTCGCGGCAGCGCCCCACTGATTAATGACCCTTTACTGGTACAGTACATCAACGGTCTGGGGATGCGCCTGGTTGCACATGCCAATTCAGTCAAAACCCCCTTCCACTTCTATTTAATTAATAACGACGAAATCAACGCCTTCGCCTTCTTTGGCGGTAACGTGGTGCTGCATTCGGCGTTATTCCGTTACTCTGATAACGAAAGCCAGCTGGCTTCGGTCATGGCGCACGAAATTTCACACGTCACCCAGCGCCATCTGGCGCGTGCAATGGAAGACCAGAAACGTAACGCCCCGCTGACCTGGGTCGGCGCGCTGGGTTCTATTCTGCTGGCCATGGCCAGCCCGCAGGCCGGGATGGCAGCGTTAACCGGTACGCTGGCGGGAACGCGTCAGGGGATGATCAGCTTCACCCAGCAAAACGAACAGGAAGCAGACCGTATCGGGATTCAGGTATTGCAGCGTGCGGGTTTTGATCCCCAGGCCATGCCAACCTTCCTGGAAAAACTGCTCGATCAGGCGCGCTATTCCACGCGTCCTCCTGAAATTCTGCTGACTCACCCGCTGCCAGAAAGCCGCCTGTCGGACGCGCGTAACCGCGCCAACCAGATGCGTCCGGTGGTCGTACAGTCTTCACAAGACTTCTACATGGCGAAAGTCAGAACGCTGGGTATGTACAACTCCGGGCGAAACCAGCTCACCAGCGACCTGCTGGATGCCCTGGCAAAAGGCAACGTGCGCGAGAAAAATGCCGCGCAGTATGGTCAGGCACTACAGGCGATGGGAGCCAGCAAATACGATGACGCACGTAAAATGCTGCAACCACTGCTGGCCGCCGAACCGGGCAACCCATGGTATCTCGATCTCGCGACCGATATCGATCTGGGACAGAAAAAAACCACCGATGCGATTAACCGCCTGAAGGGAGCAAAAGATGTACGTACCAACCCGGTACTGCAGCTTAACCTGGCGAATGCTTACTTACAGGGCGGTCAGCCGGGTGAAGCGGCGACCATTCTGAACCGCTACACCTTTAACAATAAAGACGATCAAAACGGCTGGGACTTGCTCGCCCAGGCCGAAGCGCAGCTCGGTAACCGCGATCAGGAGCTGGCTGCGCGTGCTGAAGGCTTTGCGCTGGTAGGCCGTCTTGATCAGGCCATTTCCATGCTCAGTAACGCCAGCTCGCAGGTCAAGCTCGGCAGCCTGCAACAGGCCCGTTACGATGCGCGCATCGATCAGCTGCGCGATCTGCAACAGCGCTTCAAGCCGTACGCGAAGATGTAATACAGGAGAATTCAGGACATGACAGACGCGGTAAAAATTTATCACAACCCTCGCTGCTCCAAGAGCCGTGACACCCTCAGCCTGTTGAAGGCTAACGGTGTTGACCCGGAAGTGGTGTTGTACCTGGAGACTCCGCCAGACGCACAAACCCTTCGCCAGCTGCTGCACATGCTGGGCATGGGCAGTGCAAGAGCCTTGATGCGCCAGAAAGAAGACCTTTATAAGTCGCTCAGCCTGGATGACACTCGTCTCACTGAGGCTGAGCTGATCCAGGCGATGGTCGAAAATCCGAAGCTGATTGAACGTCCAATCGTGGTGGCAAATGGCCAGGCCCGCATCGGGCGGCCACCGGAAGACGTACTCGAGATCCTCTAATCCTGACGCCGCAGCGCTTCAAGAAAGGCCTGCGGCGTACTCTCTCCCAGTTTTTTCTGCGCTTTTCCCCGGTTGTAAAATTCACACATTTCGATCAGCACCCTTCCAACAGGTTCACGCTGCACGCGCGGAATGATCTCCCCTAACGGAAGGGTCACCTGAACGGCTTTGTGTTTTTGCGGATGCGCTTTTACAGCGATATTCCGCTCCGGCAATACCACCTCAAAACCAAAAGTCTCAAGAGATTGTATACAGGCCGGACAGACATCAAGCAGCTCACGCGTCCAGTTAACCAGCAACTGAGGCGATAACCCCGCATAGAGTCGGGCGTAGCACCAGCCGCTCACCGGTTCACGCGCCCACAGCAGATGTTGCTCTCCACCATCCTCCATATGCAACGACAGCGGCAGATGGTGCATCACCAGTTGATGCGGCACGACGCCTGCCTTCAGCGCCTTTTTCCCCTGCAATGGCACCGCCTTTTGTTTCGCAGGCGCGGGTCTGAGATAGCGGTTCAGGGTCGCCCGGGAAACGGCGATCCCCAGCCCTTCATTAACCAGAAGCAACAGCTCATCCAGCGGCGCACCGATGGCCTCACGCAGGACATTCACCAGAACCACCTGCTCTTGTCTCATTGCTTTGTGTATCACTTTTGGCGTGGTCTGGTTATCCGAAACCTGGTCACGGTTGCGCCAGCGCCGGACGGTAGTAACGGAGATCCCAAGTTCGATAGCCAGCTCTCTGTCGCTTTTATCAGACTGCTGGAGGTAGCGCCGGATCCGTGGCGTGGTGGTGGCATTGGCATGCAGTTTGATTTCCATCGCAATGATCCCATTAACTAATCTTGTGAGATTTATATTAAACGGGCGAATGCTTTGTGACCGATTTCACCTTTCGCTCGCCACGCTTCACTGATAATCCACAGACATAACATAAACAACACCACTCAATCTTGTACGGAGTTCACAATGAACAATGTTCTGGGATTTCTTGAAGCAAAACTGATGCCGCTGGCGGCCAAAACGGCGCAGCAGCGCCATCTGTGTGCCATTCGCGGAGCCTACGTCTCATTCATGCCGTTTATCATCGTCGGCTCCATTCTGCTGGTGATCTCCTCCTTCCCGAACCAAACCTATCAGCACTTTATGTCTCAGGCCTTTGGTGAAAGCTGGAGCGCCATTATAGAAATTCCGTTCAATGCGGTGTTCTCGACCATGTCTCTGTTCATTAGTTTCCTGGTGGCGTTCCGCCTGGCGGAACACTATGGGGAAGACCGCATCTCCTGCGGCATTCTGGCGCTGGTCGCGTTTCTGATCCTGACCCCGTTTATCAAAGTGGCCGAAAACGGCGGCATTACCGTGATACCCGTAGAGTGGATTGGCAGTAAAGGACTGTTCGTCGCCATGATCGGTTCGCTACTGTGGACGGAGCTGTTCTGCTGGCTGAAGCGCAAGAATCTGGTCATCAAAATGCCTGACGGTGTACCGCCTGCAGTGCAGGAGTCTTTCGCCGCACTGATCCCTGCCCTGCTGGTGATGATTCTGGTGCTGGGTATTCGTATCGTCTTTGAAAACACCCACTACAACACCATTCATCAATTTATTTACGAAGTGGTCGCCACGCCGGTACGCCACTACGGCACCTCTTACTTTGGCGCGCTGATGACCGTGTTCAGCATCACCATTCTGTGGTCAGTGGGTATTAACTCCGGTTCGATGATCAACGGCATTATCCGTCCGCTGTGGATGGAGAACCAGACCGACAATATTGCCGCCATTCAGGCCGGTATCACGCCGCCACATATTATTACCGAACAGTTTTTTGACATGATCTGGATGGGCGGCGCGGGCGCAACGCTGTCGCTGGTGATTGCGATGCTGATTTTTGCCCGCAGTAAAAACATGCGTGAAGTGGCGCGGCTGGGTGCGGGTGCTTCGGTGTTCAACATCAACGAACCGATTCTGTTTGGCCTGCCGGTGATCATGAACCCGATCATGCTCATCCCGTTCAACCTGGTACCGCTGGTGCTGGTCACCGTGCAATATGCCGCCATGAAAATTGGTGCGGTCGCCGTCACAACCGGGGTCTTTATCCCCTGGACGCTGCCGCCTGTCATCAGCGGCTTTATCGTCACGGGACATCTTAGCGGCAGCGTCATGCAGCTTATCAATCTGCTGATTGGTGCCATGCTGTACCTGCCTTTCATGCGTATTGTGGATAAACAATACCGCGCAGCGGAAATTGCCACCGTTACGCAAACCGACACGACACTTGCAAAACAGGAGTAAAGCATGTGGGGAATTATCGCAACCTGGCGAATGGCGCTGGAGGGAGTCACAGAGTCTGCGTCTGCGCTGGCTGCGGGGAAACCGGTCGCCGCCGCAGTGGTCGATGCCGTTGCTACCGTAGAGGACTTCCCGTTTTATAAATCCGTCGGCTACGGCGGGCTGCCTACCGAGAATGGCGAAGTCGAACTGGACGCAGCTTACATGGATGGCGACACGCTGGCTTTTGGTGCCGTGGGCAACCTGGTGGATATTGCCAACCCGGTACGTGTGGCCCACGCGCTGAGTCGCCAGCGCTATAACAGCCTGCTGGTTGGCCAGGGCGCACGCGAATGGGCGCTGAGCCAGGGCTTTACCGACAAAACCATGCTGACCGACCGCGCAATGCAACATTACCGCAAGCGCTGCCGTGAAACGCTGGATAAAGGTTTAAGCCCGTACGATGGCCACGACACGGTCGGGATTATTGGCCTCGACAAGCAGGGGTCGATGAGCGTGGCGACCTCCACCAGCGGCCTGTTTATGAAAAAACGTGGTCGTATTGGCGACTCACCGATTATTGGCTCCGGGTTTTACTGCGACAGCGAAACCGGTGCCGCCACCGCCACTGGCGTTGGCGAAGACCTGATGAAAGGCTGCACCAGCTACGAAATCGTCCGCCGCATGGCTCAGGGCATGTCACCGCAGCAGGCAGCAGACTCGGTAGTGTTTGAACTGGAAGACAAGCTGATGTCACGTTTTGGCCGCGCGGGCGATCTCTCGGTGGTATGCATGAACAACAAAGGCGAATTCGGGGCGGCGACTAACATCAAAACCTTTTCGTTTGTGGTAGCCACGGCCCGTCAGCCACTCACCGTATTTCGCACCGAGCGCCAGCGCGAGAAGACCCATTATCAGGCCGTCGATGATGAATGGATGCAGGCCTATGCCGAGCGTATCCGCGCGCCGATTGAGGAACAATCATGATTACCTGGCAACTCATCACGACACTTTCAGATGCTCAACCGCAAAGTCATTTAATTGCCCGCACCACCAGCACGTTGCTGCCGGAGACGGCACTCATTGCTGAAATGCGGGAGCAGAAAACCGTCGCCGATACCCGGTTCGGCTGCGCCCCCTTTGCCCGAGTCACGCTGCTGCCGGATACGCTCTGGCAGGACAGCCTGACCGAAGGTTTACTGACCGCGCTGCGTCCGCTGCTTGCCTCACCCGTGAGTGCGAACGTCGTGCTGGATGCCACAGAAATCGACGACGTTGTTCTGACACAGGTGCTGCGTTTTCTCTTTAATCAGGCGCACAGGCTCAGCGATCTGCAGCTAAAGAAAAGCGATGAAACGGCAGTGCGCCTGCGCCACATTACCGCCCTTTGCCGCCCGGAACAGCAACAAAAGCTGGAAACAATCTTCCACCAGCAGCAGGTTATTGCCCGTGGCATGGTCGCCGCACGGCGTCTGGCAGATACACCTTCCGATCGGTGTACTCCACAGTTTGTGGTGGAAGAGGCGAAAAAATTGTGCGGAGCCTTCCCTGCTCTGCAATGTGAAATCCTCGATGAGAAGCAGATCGTCGCGCAGGGGTTAGGGTTACTGCATGCCGTTGGCAAAGGGGCCTCCAGCCCGCCGCGGCTGCTGGCCATTCACTACAACGGCGTGGATGACGGCCCGGTGCGCTGCTATGTAGGCAAAGGCATTACCTTTGATACCGGCGGTCTGTGGCTGAAAGAGGGTGCGGGCATGTACACCATGAAATATGACATGTGTGGTGCGGCAAACGTGCTGGGGCTGATGCTTACCGTCGCAGAGCTGGGCCTGCCCGTTCGCATAATGGGCGTGCTGGCGCTGGCGGAAAATGCCATCGGGCCGGATGCCATGCAGCCGGGAACGGTTGCTCGCGCCTGTAACGGCCTGACGGTAGAAATCAACAATACTGATGCCGAAGGGCGACTGGTGCTGGCGGACGCCATTGCCTGGGCCAGTCAGCGTCACCCGGATGCACATTTTATTATTGATATGGCGACCCTGACAGGTGCAGTAGTGAAAGCGCTGGGGTATGAGCTGAGCGGATTGATGACGCAGGATGAACCGTTACGTCAGGCGCTAACATCGGCAGGTCAACAGAGCGGTGATGAAGTGTGGTCCCTGCCACTGGATGCACGGCTGAAAAAGCAGACCGACAGCGCCATCGCCGATTTGTGCAACACGCCGACCAATAATGCGGCAATCAGCGCGTCGGCGGCCTGGCTGCTCCACCATTTCTGCCCACCAGACATTCCGTGGGCGCATCTGGATATTAGCGGGACGGCATTGTGGCGCGAGAGTGGCAGAAGCGTGGCATCAGGCAGGCCGATTCCACTGCTGATTGAGCACTTACTGGGGGATATTGCCTGAGTTTTTTGCCGGGTGGCGCTGCGCTTACCCGGCCTACGGTTATGCGCACGCGGGTACCCTCACCCCGGCCCTCCCCCAAAAAGCTGAGGGAGAAAGGCACATCAAAGCTTCAGAATGTCTTTCACAAACGGAATGGTCAGCTTACGCTGGGCGGTAATAGAGGCGCGATCGAGTTGGTCAAGCGTATCAAACAGCGTGCGCATTTCCCGGTCAAGACGCTTCAGCAGGAAACGCCCCACGTCTTCCGGCAGTTCAAACCCGCGCAGTCTTGCCCGCAGCTGTAGCGCCTGAAGTTTGTCTTCATCAGACAGCGGTTGCAGCTTATAAATTTGCCCCCAGTCCAGACGAGAAGCCAGATCCGGCAACCCCAGATTGAGCTGGCGCGGCGGACGATCGCCGGTGATCAGCAACCGGGTTTTCCCCGATTCCAGAATACGGTTATAGAGGTTGAAGATCGCCATTTCCCACGGTTCATCCCCCGCCATACATTCGATATTATCGATGCAGACCAGTGAGAGATGTTCCATTCCCTCCAGCACTTCAGGCACAAACCAGGTACGTTTATCCAGCGGCACATAGCCTACTGCATCACCCCGCGCAGAAAGTTCTGCACAGGCGGCATGCAACAGGTGGCTGCGCCCCGCGCCTTCGCGTGACCAGATATAGATGTATCCGCTGTGTTCCTGGCGCAGCACGTTTTGCAGTGCAGCCAGTAAAGAGGGGTTATCACCCGGCCAGAAACTCGCGAAAGTTTCATCGTCAGGTAAATAGAGTGGCAGAGAAAGCTGTGCCGGTCCGTTCAGAAGTACCTCAACCAGATCTTACATAAAATCGGCAACGAGTTTAGCACGGAACCTGCAAGGTGAGAACCGGGCGGATCGTCCGCCCGGTTTTACACGTCATCCTTCAGGCTACCGAGGCAAAGGTAGCGTCTGCTCACCCCAGTCACTTACTTGAGTAAGCGCCTGGGGATCCTCAGGCTTGCCGCCTTGATGCAACTTGAAAGATTTTGTGCATATACGATCAATGTGATGCTTTTTCGCTGTCGTCAGCATCCAGCACCACTTCTTCCGGGCGCAGAACGGAGATCAGCTTGAAGATCAGGCTCAGGGCCACACCCACGATGGTTGCCAGCGCCATCCCTTTCAGCTCTGCCGCACCGATGTGTACCTTCGCACCGCTCACGCCGATGATCAGGATAACGGAGGTCAGGATCAGGTTTTGCGCTTTGCTGTAATCCACTTTGGACTCGATCAGCACGCGGATACCGGAAGCACCGATTACCCCGTACAGCAGCAGAGAGACACCGCCCATCACCGGTACCGGGATAATCTGGATAGCCGCTGCCAGCTTGCCAACGCAAGAGAGCAGGATAGCAATAATAGCTGCGCCACCAATAACCCAGGTACTGTAGACGCGGGTAATCGCCATTACGCCGATATTCTCACCATAGGTGGTGTTTGGCGTAGAGCCAAAGAAGCCGGAGATAATAGTAGACAGGCCATTAGCAAACATGGAACGGTGCAGACCCGGGTCGCGGATCAGGTCGCGTTTCACAATGTTCGCCGTGACCACCAGGTGGCCCACGTGTTCAGCAATGACCACCAGCGCAGCGGGCAGAATGGTGAAGATAGCAAACCATTCGAAGCGAGGAGTGTAGAAGGTTGGCAGCGCGAACCAGTGTGCCTGAGCTATTGGGGTGGTATCGACGACACCCATTACAAAGGAGAGCGCATAGCCCGCCAGCACGCCGATCAGGATCGGGATAATCGCCATAAAACCACGGAACAGCACGGAACCAAATACCGTCACACCCAGCGTGACCAGCGAGATGATAATGGTTTTGGAGTCCGGTGACTGACCGTCAGCAGGCAACAGACCGGCCATGTTCGCCGCCACACCCGCCAGTTCGAGACCAATGACGGCAACGATTGCGCCCATTGCCGCAGGCGGGAACATCACGTCCAGCCAGCCCGTACCGGCTTTCTTCACAATGAAAGAAACCAGACAGAACAGCACACCACACATGATAAAGCCGCCCAGTGCGACTTCATAACCCAACGGCAGCAACAGTAAAACCGGAGAGATAAAAGCAAAGCTCGACCCCAGATATGCCGGGATTTTACCTTTACAGATGAAGAGGTAAAGCAGCGTACCGACGCCATTAAACAGCAGAACAGTAGCCGGGTTAATGTGAAACAGGATTGGCACCAGCACGGTTGCGCCAAACATGGCGAACAGGTGCTGCAAACTAAGCGGGATTGTCTGTAAAAGCGGCGGTCTTTCACTCACCCCGATAGCACGGCGCGTCATAGTGTTTTCCTCACGTGTTGTTTGTTGTTAGCGGTTGGGTCGTTTTATTCAAAAAAAAGCCGACTATCAAAGTCGGCTTTTCATTTGTTATTCGATTATTTAGTACCAAAAATCTTATCGCCGGCATCACCAAGCCCCGGGATAATGTACCCGTGCTCGTTCAGCCCCTGGTCGATAGACGCGGTATACAGCTCAACGTCCGGGTGTGCTTTTTCCAGCGCCGCGAGCCCTTCCGGTGCAGCGACCAGAACCAGCACCTTAATGCTGCTGCAGCCCGCTTTTTTCAGCAGGTCGATGGTGGCAATCATGGAACCACCGGTTGCCAGCATCGGGTCAACCACCAGCGCCATGCGCTCGTCAATGTTAGACACCAGCTTCTGGAAGTAAGGAACCGGCTCCAGAGTTTCTTCGTTACGGTAGATACCGACCACGCTGATACGCGCGCTAGGCACGTGCTCCAGCACCCCTTCCATCATGCCGAGGCCAGCACGCAGGATTGGCACAACGGTAATTTTCTTACCCTTGATCTGCTCAACCTGTACCGGGCCGTTCCAGCCTTCGATGGTCACTTTTTCCGTTTCCAGATCAGAGGTCGCTTCATAAGTCAGTAAGCTGCCAACTTCAGAGGCCAGTTCGCGAAAACGTTTCGTGCTGATGTCATGCTCACGCATCAGGCCCAGCTTGTGTTTTACCAGCGGGTGTTTCACTTCAACAATCTTCATACTTTTTCTCCTTCGGGGGTGGCAGCCACAAAAAAAATCGCCGGATTATACCGCTTTTTTCGGATTACGCCATACCCAACTTGCTTGACGTACATCAAGCAAAGTGGTTAAGAGACAAAAAAAGCCGGAGGGAAGCTCCGGCTGCGATACAAGATTTTGCCCAGTGGCGCTGATTAAAGATTATCACCGTTCGTCGAAATCACCTTCTGATACCAGTCAAACGACTTCTTCTTACTGCGGTTCAGCGTGCCATTTCCTTCGTTATCTTTATCAACAAAGATAAAGCCGTAGCGTTTTTTCATTTCGCCGGTTCCGGCAGAAACGAGGTCAATACAACCCCACGGGGTATACCCCATCAGGTCAACGCCATCTTCTACGACGGCTTTTTTCATCTCGCTGATGTGCGCAGCGAGGTAGTCGATACGGTACTGATCGTTCACCGTACCGTCGCGCTCCTGCACGTCGATAGCGCCAAAACCGTTCTCCACAATAAACAGCGGCAGCTGGTAATGATCCCAGAACCAGTTCAGGGAGTAGCGCAGACCCACCGGATCAATCTGCCAGCCCCAGTCAGATTTCTGCACATACGGGTTGGAAACCAGGCTCTTGCTTTCGTCGTAGTCCAGCGTTGGGTTATCCGCCGTCGCTTTGGTAGCGAACGACATGTAATAACTGAAACCGATGTAATCCACACAGCCCTGCTTCAGCGCGGCGTTGTCCTCTTCGGTAATATCCAGAGCAAACCCACGACGGGCAAAGTAGTTAAGCAGATGCTGCGGGTACTTGCCGCGCACGTGAACGTCGGTAAACCAGTAGCGACGATGCATCGCGTTCATCGCCATCATCATATCGTCCGGCGCGCAGGTCAGCGGATAGATTGGGCACATGGCAATCATGCAGCCAATCTGCAGCGACGGGTTAATCTCACGCCCCGCCTTCACCGCCAGGGCACTCGCCACCAGCTCATAATGTGCCGCCTGGAACATCACCGGTTCGCGGTCTTCACCCGGCTCGTATTTCAGCCCGGAGTTAGTAAATGGCGCAAAGTCTTCGTGGAAGTTCGCCTGGTTATTGATCTCGTTAAAGGTCATCCAGTACTTCACTTTGTGCTGATAGCGCTGGAAAACGACTTTCGAGAAGCGGACAAAGAAGTCGATCAGCTTACGGTTACGCCAGCCACCGTATTCGGTCACCAGGTGGAAAGGCATCTCGAAGTGCGACAGGGTGATAACCGGCTCAATGCCGTACTTCAGGCATTCATCAAACAGGTCGTCGTAGAACTTCAGGCCAGCTTCGTTTGGCTCCAGCTCGTCCCCTTTCGGGAAAATGCGCGTCCAGGCGATAGAGGTACGGAAGCATTTGAACCCCATTTCGGCAAAGAGTCTGATGTCTTCTTTATAGCGATGGTAGAAGTCGATGGCCTCATGGTTAGGATAATTTTTCCCCTGCAGTACGCCGTTGGTAATTTCACGCGGCACGCCGTGGGCTCCGGCAGTCATGACGTCGGCGACGCTAACCCCCTTGCCCCCCTCTTTCCAGCCACCTTCAAGCTGGTGCGCCGCAACAGCACCACCCCACAGAAAACCTTCTTTAAATCCTGGCATTCTCTTTCCCTCATTCTGCGTTATTTTCTGCAAAAACAGTTACAGAAACCGGTTTCAGTTCGATGATGTGCAAAGCGGATCCGGGTTGCAAGCAGATTACCGAAACCGGTTTCATTTTCGTGAACAGAGTCAAGTTTGGCTGCATTCACAGGCCGCACAGAAAAAAAAATCCTCTCACCGAGAATAGGCTCGCAAACGTTTGCCTGGACTGTTAGAATTGCGCCGATTTTTCTTACTAGCTATGCAATCGCGTGGGGATTTAAGCCGTGACCAACAAAACTTCTCTCAGCTACAAAGATGCCGGTGTTGATATTGACGCAGGTAATGCGCTGGTTGACCGAATCAAAGGTGTGGTGAAAAAAACCCGCCGCCCGGAAGTGATGGGTGGTCTGGGTGGATTCGGCGCACTGTGCGCACTGCCGCAAAAATATCGTGAACCTGTTCTGGTCTCGGGTACTGACGGTGTAGGTACAAAACTGCGCCTGGCGATGGATCTTAAGCGTCACGACACGATCGGTATCGATCTGGTGGCGATGTGTGTGAATGACCTGGTGGTTCAGGGCGCAGAGCCGCTGTTCTTCCTCGATTACTACGCCACTGGCAAACTGGACGTGGATACCGCAGCCAGCGTGATTAACGGTATCGCCGAAGGCTGTCTGCAGTCAGGCTGTGCGCTGGTCGGCGGTGAAACCGCTGAAATGCCAGGCATGTACCACGGTGAAGATTATGACGTCGCAGGTTTCTGCGTCGGTGTGGTAGAAAAATCAGAAATTATCGACGGCAGCAAAGTGGCTGACGGCGATGTGCTGGTTGCGCTGGCCTCCAGCGGCCCGCACTCTAACGGCTACTCTCTGGTACGTAAAATCCTCGAAGTCAGCGGCTGTGACCCACAGACCACCGAACTTGATGGCAAACCACTGGCAGACCACCTGCTGGCCCCAACCCGCATCTACGTGAAAAACGTACTGGAACTGATCGAGAACGTCGACGTTCACGCTATTGCCCACCTGACCGGCGGCGGTTTCTGGGAAAACATTCCGCGCGTACTGCCGGATAACACCCAGGCCGTGATCGACGAATCTTCCTGGCAGTGGCCGTCCGTCTTTAAATGGCTGCAAACCGCAGGCAACGTGAGCGCCCACGAAATGTACCGTACCTTTAACTGCGGCGTGGGCATGGTTATCGCCCTGCCTGCAAGCGAAGCGGACAAAGCAGTTAAGCTGCTGAATGAGAAAGGTGAAAACGCGTGGAAAATCGGTATTATCAAAGCATCCGATTCCGAACAGCGTGTGGTCATTGAATGAAAAACATTGTGGTGCTCATTTCCGGCAACGGAAGCAATTTGCAGGCCGTCATAGACGCCTGCAAACAGAAGAAGATCAATGGCACCATTCGGGCAGTTTTCAGTAACAAGGCTGATGCGTTCGGCCTTGAGCGTGCCCGGGAGGAAAACATCCCCGCGCACGCGCTGGAAGCCAGTCAGTTTGCCGGTCGCGAAGCCTTTGACCGCGAACTGGTACAAGAGATTGACGCCTACGCACCCGATGTCGTGGTGCTGGCGGGGTATATGCGTATCCTGAGCCCGGCATTCGTGTCCCACTATGCCGGTCGCCTGCTCAATATCCACCCTTCTCTGCTGCCGAAATACCCAGGCCTGCACACCCATCGCCAGGTTCTGGAAAACGGCGATGAAGAGCACGGTACCTCTGTGCATTTCGTGACCGACGAGCTGGACGGTGGGCCGGTGATCCTGCAGGCAAAAGTGCCGGTCTTTGACGGTGACAACGAAGACGATGTGACCGAACGCGTGCAAACCCAGGAACACGCCATTTACCCACTGGTGGTAAGCTGGTTTGTCGACGGGCGTCTGGAAATGCGCGACGGCGCAGCCTGGCTGGATGGCGTTCAGCTTCCTGCGCAGGGATATGCGGCCGAAGAGTAGTTTGTTATGTCGGGTAGCGCTGCGCTTACCCGACCAACACATCGCCCCCCCCGACACGCCCTTCCCCCAACCCTCTAAAATCCCCCAGAAAAAAAATAACTGTCATACTTTTCTGGCACTGTTGGACATATCGTGGAAATGCTCGCCATAATAAGGACGAGACGGATTTACCACGTCCTGTGATTGAACTGGAGTGTGAGCTGTAATGGGTCAGGAAAAGTTATATATCGAGAAAGAGCTAAGCTGGTTAGCATTCAACGAGCGTGTACTCCAGGAAGCGGCAGACAAAAGTAACCCGCTGATTGAGCGTATGCGTTTTTTGGGTATTTATTCCAATAACCTGGATGAGTTCTACAAGGTTCGCTTTGCCGAGCTGAAACGGCGAATCATCATCAGCGAAGAGCAGGGCTTAAACTCTCACTCGCGCCATCTGCTGGGAAAAATCCAGGCCCGCGTGTTGAAAGCCGATCAGGAATTTGACAGCCTGTATAACGAACTGCTGCTGGAAATGGCACGCAACCAAATCTTCCTGATTAACGAACGCCAGCTCTCTGTTAACCAACAAAACTGGCTGCGACATTACTTCAAACAGTATCTGCGCCAGCACATTACCCCGATTCTGATTAACCGCGAAACCGACCTGGTGCAGTTCCTGAAAGATGATTACACCTATCTGGCGGTGGAAATCATTCGCGGCGACACCATCCGCTACGCACTGCTGGAGATCCCGTCCGATAAGGTTCCACGCTTTGTGAACCTGCCGCCGGAAACCCCGCGCAGACGTAAGCCAATGATCCTGCTGGACAACATTCTGCGCTACTGTCTGGACGACATCTTTAAAGGCTTCTTCGATTATGACGCGTTAAACGCCTACTCAATGAAGATGACCCGTGACGCCGAATATGACCTGGTACACGAGATGGAAGCCAGTCTGATGGAGCTGATGTCCTCCAGCCTCAAGCAACGCCTGACGGCAGAGCCAGTGCGCTTTGTCTATCAGCGCGATATGCCAGACGCGATGGTGGAAATGCTGCGCGAGAAGTTGACCATTTCGCGCTATGACTCCATTGTGCCGGGTGGCCGTTACCACAACTTTAAAGACTTTATTGGCTTCCCGAACGTCGGCAAAACCAATCTGGTGAACAAACCGCTGCCGCGCCTGCGTCATCTCTGGTTTGATAAATTCCGCAACGGATTCGACGCCATTCGCGAACGCGATGTCCTGCTTTACTATCCGTATCACACCTTTGAGCACGTGCTGGAACTGCTGCGTCAGGCCTCCTTCGACCCCAGCGTGCTGGCGATTAAAATCAACATCTACCGTGTGGCAAAAGATTCGCGCATCATCGACGCGATGATCCACGCGGCGCACAACGGTAAGAAAGTCACCGTGGTGGTTGAGCTGCAGGCGCGTTTCGACGAAGAGGCAAACATTCACTGGGCGCGCCGTCTGACGGAAGCGGGCGTACACGTTATCTTCTCCGCACCGGGGCTGAAAATTCACGCCAAGCTGTTCCTCGTATCCCGTAAAGAGGGAGACGATGTGGTGCGTTATGCCCATATCGGTACCGGTAACTTTAACGAGAAAACCGCGCGTATTTATACTGACTACTCGCTGCTGACCGCCGATGCGCGCATCACCAACGAAGTGCGTCGGGTGTTTAACTTCATCGAGAACCCGTACCGTCCGGTGAGCTTCGACTATCTGCTGGTGTCACCGCAGAACTCGCGCCGCCTGCTGTACGAGATGATCGACAAAGAGATCGCCAACGCGCAGAAAGGATTGTCGTCCGGCATCACGCTGAAGCTCAATAACCTGGTGGATAAAGGGCTGGTAGACAGGCTGTATGCGGCATCCAGTTCAGGTGTACCGGTCAATTTGTTGATCCGTGGTATGTGTTCGTTGATCCCGGAGCTGGAAGGTATCAGCGAAAATATTCGCGTTATTAGCATCGTTGACCGCTATCTGGAACACGACAGGATCTATATTTTCGATAATGCGGGTGATAAACAGGTTTATCTTTCCTCTGCGGACTGGATGACGCGCAATATTGATTACCGCATTGAAGTTGCGGCTCCGCTGCTTGATCCACGTCTGAAGCAGCAGATCCTCGACATTATCGAGATTTTGTTTAGCGATACGGTGAAAGCACGCCATATCGACAAAGAACTCAGTAACCGCTATGTACCGCGCGGCAACCGCCGCAAAGTGCGGTCGCAACTGGCGATTTACGACTATATCAAATCACTCGAGCAACCCGATTAACCTATGCCGATAAATGATAAGACCCCACGACCGCAGGAATTCGCCGCAGTCGATCTTGGTTCTAACAGTTTCCACATGGTCATCGCCCGTGAGGTGGATGGCGCGATGCAGATCATCGGCCGTCTGAAGCAGAGGGTACACCTGGCGGATGGTCTTGACGAGCGCAGCATGCTCAGCGAAGAGGCAATGGAGCGCGGCCTGAACTGCCTGTCGCTGTTTGCTGAACGCCTGCAGGGATTCTCACCGTCCAGCGTTTGTATCGTAGGTACGCATACGTTACGCCAGGCGCTGAACGCACCTGAATTTCTCAAGCGTGCGGAAAAAGTCATCCCCTACCCGATTGAGATAATCTCCGGCAATGAAGAAGCGCGTCTGATTTTCATGGGCGTGGAGCATACGCAGCCAGAAAAAGGCCGCAAGCTGGTCATTGATATCGGCGGTGGCTCAACGGAATTGGTGATTGGCGAAGACTTTGAGCCTCGTCTGGTGGAGAGCCGCCGTATGGGCTGCGTCAGCTTCGCGCAGATGTATTTCCAGGGTGGAACCATCACTCGCGAGAATTTCCAGCGGGCGCGCATGGCGGCGATCCAGAAACTGGAAAACCTGGCCTGGCAGTACCGCATTCAGGGCTGGAACGTGGCGCTGGGCGCATCGGGTACCATCAAGGCGGCGCATGAAGTGCTGCTGGCAATGGGTGAAAAAGACGGTTTTATCACTCCTGAACGCCTGACGCTGCTGGCCGACGAGGTGATTAAGCATAAAAGTTTTGACGCCTTAAGCCTGCCGGGTCTGTCCGAAGAACGTAAAGCGGTATTTGTACCGGGTCTTGCGATCCTGTGCGGTGTGTTTGATTCGCTGGCCATTAAGGAACTGCGTCTCTCCGACGGTGCGCTGCGTGAAGGCGTGCTGTATGAAATGGAAGGCCGCTTCCGCCACCAGGATATTCGCAGCCGCACCGCGCAAAGTCTGGCAAATCAGTACAACATCGACCGCGAGCAGGCGAAGCGCGTCCTGGAAACGACCATTCAGATATACGATCAATGGCAGGAACAGAATCCTAAGCTGGCGCACCCGCAGCTTGCTGCCCTGCTGAAATGGGCGGCGATGCTACACGAAGTGGGGCTGAATATTAACCACAGCGGAATGCATCGCCATTCGGCCTATATTCTGCAAAACAGCGACCTGCCTGGCTTCAACCAGGAGCAGCAAACCATGATGGCCACGCTGGTTCGTTACCATCGTAAAGTCATCAAGCTCGATGATTTGCCGCGCTTCACGCTGTTTAAGAAAAAGCAGTTCCTGCCGCTGATTCAACTGCTGCGTCTGGGGGTGTTGCTCAATAACCAGCGCCAGGCCACCACCACGCCGCCGACGCTGAAACTCAAAACGGATGATCACCACTGGACGCTGAGCTTCCCGCACGACTGGTTTAGTCAGAATGCGCTGGTATTGCTGGATCTGGAAAAAGAGCAACAGTACTGGGAAGCGGTCACCGGCTGGCTGCTTAAAATCGAAGAAGAAAGCGCCGACGTCGCAGCGTAATGGCTCAGGCGTCCACCTGCGACGCCCCGGCTTGCGACAGCGACTCAAGGGCAACCGGTTTGCCTATCAAATATCCTTGTACATAGTCGATACCTAGCGCGTGAACCGCGCTATGTATCTCTTCAGTTTCCACATACTCTGCCACCACCAGCATTTTCTTCATGCGCGCCAGATGGCAAATGGACGCGACTATCTGATAATCCAGGCTGTTACTGACGATATTGCGAATAAAGCTGCCGTCTATCTTGAGAATATCGGCATCCACGCTTTTCAGCCGGGCATAGCTCGCATAGCCGGTACCAAAATCATCGATCGCAATGCGTACGCCCATTTTTTGCAGTTGCCTGAGTGTCTGTATTGCCTGCTCCGCACTCCCGAACGAGCTGCACTCGGTCACTTCGAATATCAGTTGCCAGGCCTCCACGCCATATTTTGCCAACAGACGGCTCACCTCGAGCGGGAACTGCGCCCGACACACGGTTGGCGGTGCCAGATTAATGGCAAAACGCTGACCAGGCAGCCTGTCACGGTGTTCAGCCAGGAAGCGTAAGGTGCGCTCCAGTACCCACAGGTCAACGCGCGACGACAAACCAAACTCCTGGGCTACGGGCAGGAACCGATCGGGAGAGAGCAAAGTGCCGTCCGTATCCGGCATCCGCAGCAATACTTCGTGATAACAATCGCCACGCAGCCCCCGGACAGGCTGAACCATCAGGGTAAAGGCATTTCGGTCGAGCGCGCTTTGCAGACGCCCCATCATCGCCACTTTATCCTTCAGGGTGCGCTGCAAATGGGTGACACCACGCTGCTGCAGGTTCTCCGGGTGGTTGGTCGAGAGCGACAGATCGGCAATCACGCTCAGCTCACCCAGCATCAGGTGGAGATGGTTTACCGGCGAGCGTACATAGCAATAGCTCACCCCCACCTGAGGCTGCAGTGGTATCCCATCCCAGATAAAGCGGAATTCCTTGATATGCGCATCCAGGGCATCAATGCGCTGCTGGTGCGATTCCACATTGAGCCGCACAGCAAGATCATAACCGGTCAGGTGATAAACCCGTTCATTGGGCTGGAGCGTACCGTTAATCCATTGCGCCAGCTGCTGTTTATACTGAATACGCAACATCACGCCGTAGTTCCGCCCCAGAACTTCCAGCTCAGGAATACGTAATAAGCAGAGCGCTGACCACGGTGATTTAGCCAGATCGCGCGAGAGCGCCCGCAGGTTCGGCATGTGTACCACCGGGTCGAGAAGCGCCAGCCTGCGGGAACGCATATTAATGGCGCGCTGCCGTGTTGCCAGCATCGACATGTAAATCACCACAAACGAAAACACCAGATAGCTGGATGAGGTGATCGCCAGCTGAATGTCATACCCCTGCTGCAGCGGAATGTAACGGTAGAAATAGTGAATCGACACCAGCAGAACCGGCGTCCAGATTATTGACATCAGCTTATAACCACAGCGCATCGCGCCCCAGAGCATCACTGGCATCAGCAACGACAGGGTGTAGTTGGTACTGAAAATAGAGCTGTTTTCATTCATCGGGATCAGGAGCAGCGAAAGCAGCCCGCCCATCACCGTAACCCAAAGCAGAGATTCGATAACCGTGACTTTTTTGTCTATCTGCAAACGGATCTGGGAAATAAATCCCCTGATATACCGTGGATGACGGATCAGCCGGATAAGCAAGTAGCTCAGCGGCACACCGGTAAGCCCACTGACTAACAGCGCCTGATAGTTAATGAGCGTACAAATATTGAGAGGGTTCAGCCCCGCCAGGCTCTGACGGCTCTCATAGATACCAAGATAGGCCGCAAACTGAAACAACAGCAGGAACAGCGTCGCCGGGCAAAAGACCTGCCAGAAGAGACGCTGAGCCATCAGGCGCACATCGCCATAAGCGGTCATATTGCGTCCGGGAGCAAACACGCGGTAGCCGCCCCAGCAGAGCACTAAGGGGACAATAAAATGAAATATGCTGGCGACGGTTTCAAACAGCCCAACCGACGCGTAGTAGCGGAACAACAGCGACAACACGATCCCGGGGAGCGCTTCCAGACCAAAGAACATCATCAGTGAAAGCAGGAACGAGAGCGGCAAATAATACAGTGCCACAATACCGTCGCCCATTTGCGTAAATGGTATTCGCCACGCTAATCGCGGGCAACAGAACGACGGGTAAAATAAGAGGGAGCGCCCACCAGCGATCTTTATTGTGATTCAGGAAGGGGATAATTTTCATAGATGCCCGGTTAAACCCCTTTCGCTCCAGAGGGAAAATGAAGACAGGCATCCGACCTGACATACATGCCGCCCGAAAGAGTACAGAGCGAATATCGTGGAGGATGGATTTTAGTTATCGGGGCCGGGAACCCGTTGACTTAAATCAAACTATTTAATCTGAACACCCCTTATTTACGTTTTTTTTGGTTACTTTCTTTGTTGTTATCAACGTAATAAATGCATACGTTACGTTCAATAACATTAACAAATGTAAATGTTGACGGTTTTTTACACATCACAGAATTGACCCCGTCTTCCCACTGTGCCTTAATAACCGTATCGCCCAAAAGGGTATGCCCAGGAAAACACAGTGAGTCAGGCCACGCGTATGCACAAACGACATCGGTTTAACACTCGGATGACCCGCATCATACTGCTCATCAGCTTCCTGTTTTTCTTTGGCCGCTTTGTTTACTCCTCCATTGGTGCCTGGTATCACCACCAGGATAAAATGCAATCTCAGCAAACCAGTCTGTCCGTCGACACTGCCGATCGCTAAGCCAGCGGCGTATTTTGCAGCATCCGTATAATGGCAGAGATCCCTTTGCTCAGGATTTTGTCCTGACGCATTACAACAGCCAGTTGGCGCTGCAAAACCGGTGTCAGTGAATGCACACTTAACCCTTCACGATCGTCCAGGTTTTCCACCGCCATTCGCGGCACGATGCTGTAGCCAAGCCCTGCACGCACCATACGTTTGATAGCCTCAATGCTTCCAAGCTGCATCACGGGCGCTATCGCGATCCCGCAGGCCTCAAACCAGCCGTCAATTAGCGCACGCGTGCCACTTCCCGATTCGAACGCAATCAAGGGCTGAGCGTGCAAGACCTCTGGCGTCAGCAGATCCCACGGGCCGGGCTGCTCCTGCGAAACAATAAAGACGAACTCTTCATTCATCACCGGCATGACATCCAGCGTGCGCCCGCTGACAGGCAGCGTGACCAGCCCCATGTCCAGACGATTCTCTTCAATCGCCCGAACAATATCGAGCGTGTTCCCGGTCGTGACGCCCACCTTTAATAACGGGTAATCGTTTCGTAGCTGTTGCAACAGCGGGGGCAAAAGATGGATACAGGCTGTTGCCCCCGTCCCGAGCGTGATTGTGCCGCTGACCTCGCGGTTAAACTCGCTGACGGAACGAATAGCCTCATCCACTACCTGTTCAATACGCTCCCCGTGGCTTAACAGTGCCAGCCCGGCAGCGGTGGCTTTAATGCCGCGCCCTGTACGTTCAATCAATCGCGTCTGAAGAAATTGCTCAAGCTGGCGGATTTGCAGGCTAACCGCAGGCTGAGAAAGGCCAAGCACATCCGCTGCGGCTGAAAAGCTGCCCCGCTGTACCACCAGGCGAAAAGTCGCCAGATTGCCCAGATTTAGCGTCGTCATTCAAAGTTTCTCTTATACAGGTCATAAGGTCACGAGCCTGCCAGCACAATACCGCGCCCGTTATGCTGAGGACAACTGCATTAACGGAATGAAAAATAATGGAAACACCTGCACTTCCCCGGTGCCTCTCTCTGACTGCCGGTTGCAATCAGCTCATCAACTGGGGTATCTCTTTTTACATGCCGGGTACCTTTGCACAGGCAATTGCCCACGACCGGGGATGGTCATCACCCGACATCTATCTCGGCCTGACTCTCGCCATGCTGATGATGGCCGCCGTCTCCCCTTTTGTCGCCCGCTTGCTGGCTCGCTTTGGCGGGCAACGTGTCGTGATGGGCGGAACCTTACTGATTGCCGCAAGCTGTGTAGTAATGACGTATACCTCTACGTTAACGGGCTGGTACGGCATCTGGCTCATCACCGGCATTGGCATGCGTCTTTCGCTGTATGACGCGCTTTTCGCCTCTCTGGTAAATCTCTACGGCCAACAGGCCCGACGTACGATTTCCCGTGTAACGCTGGCAGGTGGCCTGGCATCTGCCGTATTTTGGCCATTGGGCGATGCGTTACTCAAGGTGATGCACTGGCAGGATGCGCTTCTGATTTACGCCCTTTTTGGCCTGCTGAGTGCTGTGCTTATCTGCCAACTGCCTCACCACAAGCCTCCCGTCATTGTAAAAACAGAAGCGTCTGTATCGAAAGATGACCCGCATAACGGATGGCTCTATGCGGCATTTATCGCTCTCATCACCTTTGTCTCTAACGGTACGTCTACACATCTGCCGGAATTTATCGCCAGCTTTGGCCTTCCGGTTGGCATCGGGATGCTATGGGGATTTGGTCAAACTGGCGCAAGGCTGATGGAAGTGATGGCAGGTACGCGCCTGACACCGCTCAGGCTGACGCTACTGACCTCGCTTGCCATGCCGCTCTGTTTTCTGGTCGGGCTGGGCGGGTCGAAATTTGTGTGGCTCGCCGCCGGATTTGTGCTGGGGTATGGTGCGATAAACGGGTTGGTGACAATAGTCAAAGCCACGCTGCCGCTGGAGTTGTTCAGCGCTGAAAGCTATGCCAGACGCACCGGGGTATTGCTTATCCCGGGACAGCTGATGGCGGCGGCATCTCCGTTTGCCTATGCGTGGCTGAATAACATGCTCGGGATTGCCGGAGCGCAATGGTTTTCCCTGAGCCTGACGCTGGTCATCGCTGCGCTGGCGGTCGTTATTGTGCGTCGTAACAGGCACATCCGCCCAGAATCTGTCAGCAAAATGTATCCCACCGTATCCCGGCAGCCTCGCGGATAACCCGATACAAAAAACCATCAGGAGCAAACATAAAGACGATAACATACGCCCGCATTCAGCGGAGCTGAATGACAAAGGAGAAACCGGGCTTCACTCTACCTTTTTCACCCGGGTACCGACCGCTGTCAGTACCGTGCCGTCCTGCGCTGTCAGGGCCATAAATGGAACCGGCTTTCCGGTACGGTTATCAACCAACAATGAATGGCGTTCTCCTGGTTCGAACAAATGTTGTTCCCCCCATTGCCGCAGCGCCACGACGATGGGGAACAGGCTTTCCCCCTTCGTCGTCAGGACATACTCCTGATACGCCGTACCATCTGAAGCGCCCTGCATGGCCAGAATGTCCGCATCAACCAGCTTTTTCAGTCGATCGGACAGAATGTTTCGCGCGACGCCCAGGCTGCGCTGAAAATCGCCGAACCGACGCATTCCATCAAAGGCATCACGCACGATAAGCAGCGACCAGCGATCTCCGATAAGATCGACACAGCGAAGCACGGGACAAAATTCATTTGTTGTCGGTTTACGGGTCGACATAGATTTCCTCGCTAGCGTCAGATTGCGATAACCAGTTGCATTTTAAAACCACATACCCTAGCATTCAACCAGTTTCATTTTGAAACCAGGTTGCATGAGGCCGGGATCGTGAAAACATCGCTAACATCGCCACTACCGTCAGACAGACAGAACACCACTGACATGCCCCGCAGCCTGATATGGCTGTTTTCCATCGCCAGCGGATTAAGCGTCGCTAACGTCTATTACGCACAGCCTTTGCTTGATGCGCTGGCCGGGGACTTCGGTATCAGTCACGCGGCTGTTGGCGGCGTTGTTACCGCCACGCAACTCGGCTGCGCGCTGGCTTTGCTGTTCGTTGTTCCATTGGGGGACAACGTGGATCGCAAACGCCTGATGGCAATACAACTGTTGGCTCTTGTGGCCGCGCTGATATCCGTCGGCATAGCGCAGACTTCCTCAACCCTTTTGGCAGGCATGCTCGCCACCGGCATGTTGGGTACCGCAATGACGCAGGGGTTAATTGCTTATGCCGCCAGCGCCGCGTCGCCCCATGAACAAGGGCGCGTCATTGGTGCGGCACAAGGTGGCGTGTTTATTGGCCTGTTACTCGCCAGAGTGTTCTCCGGCGGCATAAGTGACATAGCAGGCTGGCGCGGAGTATATCTCTGTGCCGCCGTGCTTATGGTCATCATCGCATTTCCACTGTGGTGGAAACTCCCCCGTCTGCCAGACGTTCCCACTGTAATGAGCTATCCGCAACTTATTGGCTCAATGCTGACCCTGCTACGGAAAGAAAAAGTGCTGCAAGTACGCGGCATACTGGCCTTGCTGATGTTTGCTGCGTTCAATATTTTCTGGAGCGCACTGGTGCTTCCACTGAGTTCGCCACCCTATAACTTCTCACATACCGCGATTGGGGCGTTTGGTCTGGCTGGCGTGGTGGGAGCACTTGCCGCTACCCGTGCAGGGCAATGGGCCGATCGGGGATATGCCCGGAACACCAGCGCGGCAGCGCTGGTCATCTTACTGTTAGCATGGTGGCCATTGTCGCTGATGGACCGCTCGCTCGGCATCCTGCTCATCGGCATCGTGTTGCTCGATTTGGGAGGACAAGCGCTGCACGTAACCAACCAAAGCCTGATCTTCCGCACCCGCCCCGAGGCACATAGCCGGCTGGTTGGCCTTTATATGCTTTTCTATGCCACCGGCAGCGGGTTTGGGGCGATAGGCACGACAATAACCTATGCCGCCGTTGGCTGGCAGGGTGTGTGCCTGCTCGGCGGAACGGTCAGCCTGCTCGCGCTACTGTTCTGGTGGATAACGCAAAAATCCGTAGATCAGGCATAAAAAAACCCGCATTGATGAAAAGGCCCCATACAGCAGGTCACTCCATCTTGCGGGTTTAACACGTATCAGGACCGGTTGTGCGCGGGATAATCCTTGTTAATCCACGCGTGGTCATCCTCCCACGTGAACATCCATTTGCGCACCGGGCCTGCCATCACATTGAGATAATAGCTGTCATACCCGGCCATCGTCGCCACCGGGTGATAGCCCTTCGGCACCATGACCACGTCACGGTTATAGACCGCCATGCACTCATCCAGCGTTCTGTCGTCGGTGTAGACGCGCTGCATGCAGAAACCCTGCTCCGGGTTGAGACGATGATAGTACGTCTCCTCCAGATAAGTTTCGTTTGGCGGATTATCCGTGTCGTGCTTGTGGCTCGGATACGAACTGGTACAGCCTTCGTTGGTCCAGACCTCCACCACCAGCAAACTGTCGGCAGGCTTATCTTCCGGCAGAATATTATGCACATAGCGCTGGTTATGGCCTTTTCCGCGCGCTTCACCGCCAATATCCTGTGGCGCGATCAGTCGCGTCGGGTACGTCCCTTTACCCGGTGCAGAACAGACCGCCAGCTCCAGCTTTGTCAACGCCTTCACCTGCACCGCTTCGTTCGGCGTAACGTAAACCGCCCAGGGTTTGATCCGCTCGAACGGGCTCATCCGCTCACCGATATCGCTAAACTGCGCCGTGGGAGTGCTGATGGCAGCGCGTCCGGCCACCAGCACCAGACAGCGCTCTTCACCGACAGCGGGCAGCGTCAGCGCCTGCCCCTCCTCCAGCTCATAAACGTCAAAGCCAACGAGCCCCCAGCCTGCACGTTCCGGCGTGACTGACTGCGTACAACCTTCCGCGTTGGGCTGCTGCCAGCGTGATAACAGACGTGACATGTCACCTCCTCAGATAAGCCCGGCGTCACGCGCCAGGCGGCTCAGATTGTTATATCCCAGACGGGCATACGTGAGCGGGTGTGCGATAGCCGGATCCTGCTCAGCTTCCACCACCAGCCAGCCCTGATACTGGTTCGCTTTCAGCAATGCCATAATCGGCGGGTAGTTCACGCTGCCGTCGCCCGGCACGGTGAAAACGCCGCTCAGCACCGCATCCAGGAAGCTGGTTTTGCGATTTTTGACGTCGGCCAGCACGTCGGCACGGACATCTTTGCAGTGAACATGATTAATGCGGGATGCCCAGCGCTGCGCGACCACCAGCGGATCGACGCCGGCAAAGGTCAGATGACCGGTATCCAGCAGTAGCCCAACCTCTTCACCAGTGTGAATCATCAGGTTATCCACGTCTTCAGCGGACTCAATCACCGTCCCCATATGGTGATGATAGGCAATCTGAACGCCCTGCTGTTGCGTATAGCGGGCAAACGCGGTGAGCTTTTCTCCGTACTCTTTCCAGCGTTCCTGCGGGAAGCGGGGACGCAGGTGAACCGGGGTCTGCTGCTCGCCATGAATGCAGCCGCTCACTTCAGCGAAAACCAGCACCTTCGCGCCCAGTTCACGCAGTAACGTGAGGTGCGATTGCACGGCGGCAATCTCCTCCTCCACGCTGCGCTCCAGTAAACGACCGGAATACCAGCCGGAGACCAGTTGTAAATCATGACGCTGCAGAATGGGGCCAAGCAGTCGCGCTTCACGCGGGAATTTGTTGCCCAGTTCGAAACCGGCAAACCCGGCCTCTTTTCCTTCGCTCAGACAGGTATCCAGTGGCGTCTCCGCGCCAAGAGAAGGCAAATCGTCGTTGGTCCATGTCAGCGGGTTAATGCCTAATTGCACAGTCATCTTTGTCTCCTGAATTATGCTTGTCCGCGCTCACGCCACCAGGCGATAAGCTGCAGGTAGTTGTCCCGGATGCGCGCGACCAGCTGCGCATCATCAATATCGTGTTTCAGCCACGCGCGGGAGGCATCGCCAAACAGCGTGCGCCCCACGGCAAACCCTTTCACCAGCGCCTGACCGGCGGCGGCTTTGAAATCGGCACGCAGTTGCTCTGCCGGCGCATCAAGCCCGAGGATCACCACGCCGCGACAGTGCGGGTCACGGCGTTCAATGATCTCGCCCAGCGCCGTCCAGCCAGCGGAAGAGAGCGGCGGCAGTTTCCACCAGTCGGGGTAAATCCCCAGGTTGTAGAAGCGGGAAATGGCACGCAGATACAGCTCGTCACTGCGCGGCATGCTGGCAGGCAGGATCACCTCCAGCAGCAGCTCATGCCCGGACTGGCAGCAGGCGTGGTACACCTCGGCGATTTTCTGCTCCTGCTCCAGACGCAGGCCATGCGCATCTTCCGGATGGAAAAAGACCAGGCATTTCACCACATGTTCCTGCGGCCAGCTGATGAGCTGGGTACCGATATTGCCGTGCTCCATCTCCAGTGGACGGGAACCTGGCAGCTCAATCGGACGGCCAATCCACCAGCCTTCACCGGTAATCGAATTCAGCGCGTCCTGACCAAAGGTACCGTCACACAGCAACCCGGCTTTACCTTCCAGCCCGGCGCAGTTTGCCGCCTCGCGGCTGGCCTGCAGGATCAGCTGCTTCAGCGCCGGAATACGCTTCAGAGACGCACCGCACTGCATCGCCATTTCTTCAAGCTGGCTACGGTGATCGAAGGCCATGACGCACAGCTCCGGCCATTGACGCCGACGGGTCGTGACGCGGTGCAGATGGTTGAGATGCGGGTCGAGGTCGGGACGCGGTACCTGCGCTGCACGGGAAAGGTAATCATCCAGCTCAATTTTGCCCGGCATTGCGGGGGCACAACCGTGGCGCGACACCACCAGCGCCCCACAGGCGTTAGCATAGCGGCACGCCTGCTCCCAGCCCTCATCGTTAAGATAACCACGCAGCAGGCCAGACATAAATGCATCCCCCGCGCCGAGCACATTCAGCACTTCAACGCGCACGCCGGTCACCGTCAGGCCATCATCCAGACGTGGCGGAATGGCATCGGTATAAACCGAGCAACCCAGCGCGCCGCGTTTGCAGACCAGCGTAGCCTTACTTACCGCGCGAACCTGTACCAGCGCCTGCAACGTATCGGTGCTGCCGCCCGCGATATGGAACTCCTCTTCGGTGCCGACAATCACGTCAAACAGATGCAGCACCTCCTGCAGCTCGCGGGTCACCTTATCGGCAGCAATAAAGCGCGTTTCGCCGTCACCTAATGAGGTCAGCCCCCACAGTACCGGGCGATAGTCGATATCCAGTACCGTGCGCAGACCGTGCCGACGGGCGTAGTTCAGCGCCGTCAGTACCGCTTCGCGCGTTTGCGGATGAGAAAGATGCGTCCCGGTGATGGCAAGACAACGTGCGGAAGCGATGTACTGTTCATCTACATCGCTGGCGGTAATCGCCATATCCGCGCAGTTATCGCGGTAAAAAATCAGTGGAAAGGTGTCCCGGTCTTTAATGCCGAGTAGCACCAGCGCCGTCAGGCGTTCTTTATCGGTAATCAGATGGCTGGTATCGCAGCCCACCTGGTTTAACTCTTCGCGCAGGAAGCGCCCCATATGTTCATCGCCGACGCGCGCCAGCATCGACGAGCGTAAGCCCTGGCGCGCCGTGCCGTACGCCACGTTGCCGGACGAACCGCCGAGATATTTCGCAAAGCTCGACACATCCTCCAGCCGCGCGCCAATCTGCTGGCTGTAGAGGTCAACCGCCACGCGGCCCATGCATATCACATCAAACTGCTTTTCCACGTTGATACCTCTTCAGACAATGTCGTTCACGTTCAGCCAGCGGCCTTGCTGGTGTGAGAGTGCAATGGCGTCAAGTACGCGTGACACCTTCCAGCCCTCTTCGAAGTCCGGCCACATCGGCGTACCGGTGGCAATGCCGTCCACCAGGTCACGCACTTCCACGGTTTTTTGATCGTTAAAACCGATACCATGCCCTGCCCCCATACAAAATGCGCCATAGTCCGGGTGCGACGGGCCAACGAGCAACGTGCGGAACCCCTGGCGGTTGACCGGATCGTCATGCAGGTAAAGTTTCAGTTCCGCCATCCGCTCCTGGGTAAAACTGATGGCTCCTTTGGTACCGGTGATCACATACGACAGCCCCATCTTGCGGCCACAGGCGACACGGGAGGTTTCAATGACCCCCTGCGCCCCGCCCGCGAAACGCACCATCGCATGAGCCTGATCCTCGTTTTCCACCGCGATCATTTCCGCCGAACCGACCTTCGCCGGGCGCTCCGGCACCACAATCTTCAGGTCACCACAGACCTGCTCAATATCACCGACCAGATAGTGCGCCATGTTGACAATATGCGCCGCCAGATCGCCCAGCGCCCCCAGCCCTGCCGTCTCTTTAAAACAGTGCCAGTGAATGGGGGAAAGCGGGTCGGCCATGTAGTCTTCGTTGTGCGTGCCGTAGAAGTGGATCACCTCGCCAATTTCTCCGCGCGCAATAATCTCTTTCGCCAGCTGTGCCGTCGGGTTTTTCATGTAGTTGAAACCCACCAGCGTTTTCACCCCTGCCCGTTCGGCGGCCTCGACCATTTCACGCGCATCGTGGGCATTCAGCGCCAGCGGCTTTTCCGAATAAACGTGTTTGCCGTGGCGAATCGCTTCCAGCGCCATCTCCTTATGCAGATGGTTGGGCGAGCAAATGTCCACCACGTCGATGGCCGGATCCGCCACCAGCGCGCGCCAGTCACCGGTAGAGCGGTTAAAGCCAAACGCCTGCGCCCGTTCGGCCGCCAGTTCCGGGGTCACTTCCGCCACCATTTCGCGTACCAGTTTGCCGCGCAGGTTAAACACCGTCGGTGCCTGGGCATAGGCAATGGCATGTGCCTTGCCGATATACCCGGTACCGATGAGTCCAATGCGTACTTCTTTCATTATTTATCCCTCACAATGCGCCGCGACGGCTCTTGGCATAGGTATCAAATGCCACAGCCAGAACGATAATTAACCCGGTAATAATTTGCTGGTAGTAGGCCGAGACGTTCATCAGTACCAGGCCGTTAATCAGAATGCCCATAATGATCGAGCCGATGATGGTGCCGCCGATACGTCCGTAGCCGCCCATCAGCGAAGTCCCGCCGATCACCACCGAGGCAATGACGCGCAGCTCAAATGAGATCCCGGCCACCGCTTCCGCACTCCCCAGACGCGCGCTGAGGATAAAGCCCGCCAGCCCCGCCAGACAGCCAATCAGCACGTAGACGCTCACCAACACCCGCTTCACATTGACCCCGGCCAGGCGCGCCGCCTCCGGGTTGCCACCGATGGCGTACACAAAGCGCCCCCAGCGGGTTTTATGCAGTGCCAGATAACCGCCAATGGCGACCAGAGCAAAGATCCAGATTGGAATCGAAATGCCGAGCAGCTCGCCACGCCCCCACCAGCGGTAGCCCGGGTCGAAACCGGCAATCGGTGCGCCGTCGTTAATCACCAGCGTCAGACCACGCCAGATGGTCATCCCGCCGAGAGTGACGATAAACGGCGGCAGACGCAGGCGCGTCACGCCAAGACCGTGCAGGAAGCCAATGGCAGTCCCCATTGCCAGACAAATCCCCAGCCCAATCAGCCAGCTCATGCCGCCCCAGGCGTTGGGATCGACGGTGGTGAAGTTGTCACCCTTAATCACATACGCGGCAGTCATGGCGCAGACCGCCAGAATGGACCCCACGGACAGGTCAATCCCGGCGGTCAGAATGACGAAGGTCATCCCCACGGCCATGATCCCGTAGATAGACACTTCGGTCAGGATATTGAAAATATTGCGTTCAGAGAGAAAATTGCTGTTCTGCAACTGAAAGAAAATCAGCAGCAGGATCATGAAAATCAACACCCCGAAGCGCTCAAAAAAGGCGATGGGATCGATGCGCCCGGCGCGTTTAACCGGAACCTGCGTTTTAGAAATCATTTGCGTCATGAGAAACTCCGTTATGCCGCGTTCAGGGCGTTGTGGTTGATGGCCATCATCGTCATAAGCCGCTCTTCACTGGCGTCGTCGCCGTGGATCTCGCCGGTAACCCGGCCTTCACTCAGGGTGATGATCCGGTCAGAAACCGCCATCACCTCAGGCAGATCGGAGGAGATCACGATCACCGCCACGCCTTTTTTTGCCATATCAAACAGCACCTGATGCACTTCCGATTTGGTGCCAACGTCAATGCCTCGCGTCGGCTCATCAACGATCAG
This sequence comes from Enterobacter cloacae, assembly GCA_014169315.1. Lineage (NCBI taxonomy): Bacteria > Pseudomonadati > Pseudomonadota > Gammaproteobacteria > Enterobacterales > Enterobacteriaceae > Enterobacter > Enterobacter cloacae. Next base: position 3,335,283 of record AP022133.1, read on the forward strand.
CACGCGCGGGTTCAGCGCCATGCAGCGTGCGAGGATCACTTTTTGTTGATTCCCGCCGGAGAGCTTACGTACCTCCTGCTCGCTGTTGACCATCTTGATTTGCAACGCCTGACGGTAAGACTCAATCAGGTCGTCCTCTTTGCGGGTGTTGACGAACCAGCGCCAGTGCAGCAATGAAGAGAGGCAGGAGAGTGACAGGTTGTCGCGAATTGACAGGCCCAGCACCGCGCCCTCTTTTTTACGATCTTCCGGCACCAGCGCCACGCCCTGATCCAGTGCGTAAAGCGGGTCGCGCGGCTGATACGGTACGCCGTCCAGTTCAAACACACCGGAGGTAAAGGCGTCGGCACCAAACAGGCAGCGCGCCACTTCGGTTCGCCCGGCCCCCACCAGCCCGGCAATCCCCAGCACTTCGCCAGCATGAACGTGGAAGCTGATGTCATGCAGCGCAATGCCATGTGGATCCAGCGGCGGCTTTTCACGGCTCAGCCCCTTCACCGCCAGACGAATGGGTTTGTCTTCATGATGCGTTTCGCTGGAAGGGCGACGGTTAAAGGCCACGTCGCGTCCTACCATCAGGCGGATCAACTGCTCTACGGTGGTATCCGCGACCGCCCCGGAGCCAGTGAAGCGGCCATCCTGGAAAACGGTAAACCGATCGCAAAGCTGAAAGACTTCGTGCAGACGGTGAGTGACATAAATAATGCTCACGCCACGGCTTTTAAGCTCCCGCACCACGCGGTGCAGGCTCTCCACCTCGCTGTCACTCAGGGCTGCGGAAGGCTCGTCCATAATGATCAGTCTGGCGTTCAGCGTCAGCGCCCGGGCGATTTCCACCATCTGCTGCTGGGCCACGCTCAGACGAGCAACAGGCGTAGTCGGCGCAACGTTCAGCTGCAGGTAATCGAGAATGACCTGCGCTTCCTGATTTACCGCCTTCTCGTCGACAATCAGGTTACGCTTGCGCGGCTCGCGGCCCAGGAACATATTTTCCGCGACGGTCATATTGGGCAGCAGGTTAAATTCCTGATAGATAGTGATAATGCCCTTGTTCTGCCGCGCCACCGGAGAATCATCCACTGGCAGCGTTTCGCCGTTGAACCAGATATCCCCGCGCGTTTGCGGCTGTGCGCCCGCAAGTGCTTTCAACAGCGTGGACTTTCCCGCTCCGTTTTCACCCAGCAGAGCGTGAATTTCTCCGCTGCCGACGGTCAACTGAGCGCTGCTCAGCGCCCAGACGCCGGAAAAGCTTTTTGCCAGGTCGGTCACTTTCAGTAAGGGTTGCGACATCAGTCTGCTCCTCCTCATAAGGAGCCGCCGCTGGGGCGGCTCCGAATATGTTAGTTACCGGCCTCACCGATACGCTCAGCCTGCTGCAGGTTCTCTTTGGTGATAAGCGTTGGTGGGTAGTCAGCACCGGTGATCGCTTTCTTCTCACGCACGTTCGCCACCAGCTGGCTCATCGCCGTTTGTACCGCGAAACCCGGACGCTGATCGGCTGTCACCGCCAGCCAACCGTCGCGCACGCGGGCCAGCGCTTCAGGCACCGCATCAAAGCCGGTGACAAGAATTTCACCCGGCTTCACGCCCTGCCCTTGCAGGGCTTCAATCGCGCCCAGCGCCATATCGTCGTTCGCAGAGAGGATCACCTGAGGGCGTTTTGGCAGCGACGGCAGTACGCTTTCCACAATGCGCATGCCTTCAGAGCGCATCCAGTTACCGGTCTGATCGGCGACGATCTTGTACTTATCGCCCCCCGCTTTCAGGCTGTCGCGAATGCCTTTGGTGCGCTCGATGTTAGAGGAGGAACCTGGCTGACCGGTCAGCAGAATGATGTCTGCCCCGTTGGGGAATTTGGTTTTGACGAAGTCGCCAATCGCCTGCCCCCCTTTATAGTTGTTAGCGCCAAAGTGCGGCACTTTCTTCTGGCTGTCGACGGAGCGGTCGAGCGTGACGATAGGCAGTTTCGCATCCTGAATTTCATCTACCGCGCTGGAAACGGCGTTCACGTCATTCGGGGAGACGATGAATCCCTGCGCCCCACGGGTGATGGCATTTTCCAGGTCAGCCACCTGCTTCGGCGAACTTCCCTGACCATCCAGCACCTGCAGGTTCACCCCCATTTCTTTCGCCGCTTTCACTGCCGTGCGCTGCATGTGGACTTCAAACGGCATGGCCAGGTTTGGCGTACTGAATACGATTTGCTCGCTTTCGGCCATTGCTGCCCCGGATGTCATGGCGATGAGGGCGGCTAAGATCAGTTTTTTCATTATTATGTCTCTCTGTGTAGGGTTGTTGTGGTTTAGAGGACGATCTCACGCTGGCTACGCAGTGATTCCAGCGCTTTATCCGCAAGGTACAGCGCACGTTCACCATCATCGCCGCTGCAATCAGGAACCGTTTCGCCGCGCAGTACCGCAACGAAGTGTTCCCATTCCGCGGCATAGGCGGATTTGTAGCGTTGCAGGAAGAAGTGTTCCGGCAGCGCACTGGTGCAGCCCTGTTTGCCGTAATGCTGCACCTGGTTTTCAAGGATATTGCCCGCGCACAGCAGCCCTTCAGAGCCGTGCAGCTCAAGACGCTGGTCGTAGCCGTAGGCAGAGCGACGGCTGTTAACGATGGTTGCCATCGCGCCGGAGGCATATTTCAGGACAATAAACGCGGTGTCGATATCGCCCGCCTCACCAATCGCCGGGTCAACCAGATTGCTGCCCTGGGCAAACACCGACACTGGCTCTTCACCCATGATGAAGCGCGCCATATCAAAATCATGGATGGTCATATCACGGAACATGCCGCCGGAAACGCGCACATATTCTGCAGGCGGAGGAGACGGATCGCGCGAGATGATCAGCAGCGATTCCGGCTTACCGATACGCCCGGCCAGCACGTCGGTTTTCACACGACGAAACTGCGGGTCAAAACGACGGTTAAAGCCGATGAACAGCGGTACGTCATACTCTTTGACCACTTTCAGACAGTCGCGCACGCGGGCAAGATCCAGGTGTACGGGCTTTTCACAGAAGATGGCTTTGCCATGACGGGCAGCCATTTCAATCAGATCCGCGTGGGTATCCGTGGCGGAGGCAATCAGCACGGCATGAACATTAGGGTCGTTCATCGCTTCATCCAGGCTCTGTTGGCGCGCCTGATAGTGTGTCGCGAGACGAGTGGCAAATTCCTGATTCGGGTCGACCACGGACCAGAGCGTGGTCGCGTTGTGGCTGGCGATGTTAGCTGCATGTACCTGGCCAATTCGGCCAGCGCCCAGTAAAGCAATGTTAAACATAACGGCTCCCGGTGTTGGTGAATGCTGTGAACTAACGACCCTATAAATAAAACATTTATTTCATTTTTATAAATAGTGAAAATTATGTTTTTGAGTGCGGGTTAACACTTTTGAGATGAATGAGATAAATTTTGTTATCAATCTCACAACATCGTGGACGATATGCCCCTCACCATAACCCTCTTCCCAAAGGGAAGAGGGAACGGTACAGAGCCGTCTTTTCTCCCTCTCCCCTGTGGGGAGAGGGTCCGGGTGAGGGAAAAAAGAAAATGAAATGAAAATTTCGTTACGGTGGGAAAACTTAATACTGACGGGCTTTTTTCAGCATCTCCTGGGTTTGCTCAGCCGCGTGACGAACCGCAAGTGATTCAGCCACCTGCGCATCACCGGTTCGCCACCAGGACGCATAATCATGGGTCATGGTTTTCGGCAGCACTTTGATATCCAGTAGCGTTGGCCCGGGATGCGCACGGGACGCTTCCAGCGCCGTCAGAAGACTTTGCTCATCATGCACCCGCCATGCGCGACAGCCATAGCTTTCGGCATTTTTGGCAAAATCGACCTTCACCAGTGGCCCGTCCAGCCGCCCGGTAAGCGGGTTGCGGTGGCGGTTTTCCGTGCCAAAGCTGCCCATTCCGTGCCCCATCTGCAGGTTGTTAATACAGCCGAAGCTGGCGTTATCAAACAGCAGAATGGTGACTTTTATCCCCTCCTGCACCGCCGTTTGCAGCTCGGAGTGCAGCATCATGTATGAGCCGTCTCCCACTGCGGCGTAAACCGGCTGCTGTGGTTTCGCCAGCTTCGCCCCGATGGCGGCGGCAATCTCGTATCCCATACAGGAATAGCCGTACTCCAGATGGTAGCTGTCCGGCGTTTTGACCTGCCAGAGCCGCTGTAGATCCCCCGGCAGCGAACCGGCGGCCCCCACCACGATGGCGTTATCTTCAATATGCTGGTTAATAAGCCCCAGCACCCGCGTCTGGGTCAACCGGGTGTTGAGCGTGTCGCCGTACTCTGCCAGCTGTGCATCAAGATGCCCCGCCACTTCGGGCGCATCATCAGGGTGCCAGTCCCGCATCCACAGACGGCGGCACTCGTCGTGCCAGGCTTCCCGCGCCAGTGAGATCTCATCACCCCAGCGGCTGCGGTAATGCTTAAGCGCCTGGGTTAATGCCGTCAGCCCGGTGTGGGCATCGGCAATCAGCGCGGTGGCGTCCAGCTTCAGGGCATCAAACTCCGCTACGTTCAGCAGCAGAAACTCAACATCCGGATGGGAAAACAGCGCTTTTGAGCCCGTCGTAAAGTCCGTCAGGCGTGTCCCGATGCCAATCACCAGATCGGCCTGCGGGGCGAGCTGATTCGCCGCCATCCCGCCCGTCACTCCAATCCCCCCCATGTTCAGCGGGTGATCGCTGACCAGCGCCCCCTTTCCGGCCTGGGTTTCGGCAAACGGCAGTTGCAGCGTCTCGACAAACTCGCGAAACGCATCATGCGCACCGGAATAGCGCACCCCACCACCGCATACCACCAGCGGACGGTGTTTGCGGGCAATCAGATCCTGAGCCCGTGCCAGACGCTGTGGGTCAGGCGGTCGACGCTCTATGTGATGCACGCGACGCGCAAAGAAGCTCAGCGGATAATCCCACGCCTCGCCCTGCACATCCTGCGGCAGGCAAATAGTCACCGCCCCCGTGTTTGCGGGGTCAGTCAGCGTTCGCATCGCACTTAACATCGCACTCATTAACTGTTCCGGCCGGTTGATACGATCCCAGTAGCGGGAAACCGGACGGAAGCAATCATTGGTGCTGATACTGAGATCGTGATACTGCTCAATTTGCTGCAACACCGGGTCTGGCTGGCGACTGGCATAAACATCACCCGGTAGCAGAAGCAGCGGGATGCGGTTCGCCGTGGCGGTCGCTGCCGCCGTCACCATGTTAGCCGCCCCCGGCCCGACGGATGACGTCACGGCAAAAATACGCTGGCGACGGTGCTGTTTGGCGAATCCTGTCGCCATATGGGCAATGCCCTGCTCGTTACATCCCTGCATCACTTTCAGATGGCCGGCATCCTGCTCCAGCGCCTGACCGATGCCAAGCACATTACCATGACCAAAGATGGTCGCCACGCCCTCCACGAAGGGCGTTTCTTGTCCATCGACACAGACATATTGTTGATTCAGGAACCTGACCAGCGCCTGGGCCATAGTCATACGTTCGGTTTGCATAACACCTCCTGTCAGCCCAGCGTCGGCATGGAGAATGCAGCGCCGGTGTCTTGCTGCATTTCAGGCCAGCGCGCAGTGACGGTTTTCATTCGGGTGTAGAAACGCACGCCGTCATTGCCGTGGACGTTAAGTGCGCCAAAAATGGAACGCTTCCAGCCGCCAAAGCTATGGAACGCCATCGGTACCGGGATCGGCACGTTTACACCAACCATACCGGCCTGTACCTCTTCGCAGAAGCGCCGCGCGCAGCCGCCGTCACGGGTGAAAATCGCCGTGCCATTACCATATTCATGACGGTTAATCAGTTCCACTGCGCTGTTGTAATCTGCTACGCGCACCACAGAAAGCACCGGCCCGAAAATCTCTTCTTTATAGATGGTCATCTCTGGAGTGACGTTATCGAACAGGGTCGGCCCGACAAAGTAACCCTTCTCATGGCCTTTAACACTGAAACCACGCCCGTCGACGCGCAGGTTCGCCCCCTGTGATTCTCCGCTGTCGATATAGCCCAGCACTTTGCTACGGTGTACTGAGGAGATCAGTGGCCCCATCTCGTTTTCCGGCGTCTGATCCAGACCTGGCCCAACGCGCAGTACGGCGATCTGTTTTTCCAGCCGCGCACAGAGGTCATCTGCTGCTTTATCACCGACCGCCAGCACCACAGAGAGCGCCATACAGCGTTCACCCGCCGCACCATAGGCTGCGCCCATAATGGCATTCGTCGCCATATCCATGTCGGCGTCTGGCATAAGAATGCAGTGGTTTTTCGCCCCACCCAGCGCCTGACAGCGTTTACCGTGGGCGGATGCAGTCTGGTAAATGTATTCCGCAATTGGCGTTGAGCCGACAAAACTCACCGCCTGCACGCGCGGGTCAGTCAGCAGCACGTCAACGGACTCTTTATCGCCCTGCACGACGTTGAATACACCGTCCGGCAGCCCGGCCTCTTTCAGCAGTTTTGCCAGTGCGAGTGCCAAGGAAGGATCTTTTTCCGACGGTTTCAGCACGAAGGTATTACCCGTCGCCAGCGCAATCGGGAACATCCACATCGGCACCATCGCCGGGAAGTTAAACGGTGTGATCCCGACACAAACTCCGAGCGGCTGCATCAGCGAGTGGCTATCGACGCCGGTACCGACGTTGGCAGAGTGCTCACCTTTTTGCAGATGCGGAATACCGCAGGCGAACTCCACCACTTCCAGTCCACGGGTCAGTTCACCGACCGCGTCGGAAAACACTTTGCCATGCTCTTCGCTAATTAAGCGGGCAAGCCTCTCGGTGTTCTCCTCCAGCAACGCTTTGAAGCGGAACATCACTCGTGCGCGTTTAAGCGGAGAATGACGTGACCACGCCGGAAACGCCTGCTGCGCGGCCGCAATGGCCTGCCCGGTTTCCTGTGCCGTACTCATCACCACCTGGCGGATCTGTTCGCCAGTGGCCGGGTTGAAGATTGCCTGAACGCGCTGGCCTGAACCGGTGACACATTCGCCGTGAATAAAATTCGCTACCGTCTCCATCCTTAACCTCTCGCTGTTGATACGTGATTGTTACCTGAACACTGTGTTTACTGAACACTATATATGAAACAAATATTCCATTTTAAGTTGAAATAAAATAAATGATGATTATTGTGATCAAGGATGGATTTTTATGTTAACGACCAACATCACTGGCACAGCCTGCGCTATTAAGGAATTTCACACGAGTCAATGGCTGAAGCTTCTGTTTCATTTTTGATGCCAGATGGATGGCCGACATTTAAAAGACGCGGTTTTGCGTTTAGAATCATAAAACTGTATTTGGGGGACAAAATGACAACAGCAACCAGCCTGAACGAACTGCAGCAGCAAATCCGCGATCGCTACGATAACCTGAGTAAGAGGCTGCAGCAGGTCTCCCGCTATGTGCTGGATAACACGAACAGCGTGGCCTTTGATACGGTCGCCGTCATTGCTGAACGCGCCGATGTTCCACCGTCGACGTTGATCCGCTTTGCTAACGCGTTTGACTTCACCGGCTTCAACGAAATGAAACAGCTGTTTCGAATGAACCTGGTTGAAGAGACCGCCAGCTACAGCGACCGCGCGCGGATGTTCCGCGAAATGGAGAGCGAAGCCGTCCCGGAAACGCCGCTGGATATCCTGCAGGAGTTTGCGCGTTCCAATGCGCAGGCACTTCAGCAGCTGGCCGCCCGTGCCGAACCGGAAATGCTCGAACGCGCGGTACAGCTACTGGCTGAAGCCGATACCATCTACATTGCTGGCCTGCGCCGTTCTTTTAGCGTGGCAGCCTATCTGACCTACGCCCTGAGCCATCTGGAGTGCCGCCCTGTTCTGCTCGACGGGATGGGCGGAATGCTGCGCGAACAGATCAACCGCATTAAGGCACGCGACATTGTGGTGTCGATTAGCTTCTCGCCGTACGCGGAAGAGACGGTGATGGTCAGCGAAACCGCCGCCAGCGTTGGCGCACGGCAGATTGTGATCACCGACAGCCAGATAAGCCCGCTGGCGACATTTAGCGATCTCTGCTTTGTGGTGAAAGAGGCGCAGGTGGATGCGTTCCGCTCTCAGTCAGCAACGCTATGCCTGGTGCAGTCACTGGTGGTGGCGCTGGCGTATCAGTTGGGTGGCGGGAAGTGAGGTCATTACATGGTTATCAGACGCTTAAAAAGTAACTGCTGGATATCCTGTCGATGTGCCAGGATCACATGTGCTGTCACTAACGTTCCGTCTACTGAGTACAAAACCCGGTAGCCTTCAGCGTGGTTAAACTCCCGGTATTTGGCACAGCCAATTTTCAGTAGCTCAGGGCAAATCTGGCACCCCTGCGGGAACTGACCAACGGTACTCTCAAACTGTGTGAGAATATCTGCGATAACCGGGCGTGGCTCAACATCAATACGGCGCAGGAAACCCGTTATTGTGTCGAGGCAGTGCTTTACCGTAAGCGTGTACTCAAAGGTCACCCGCTGTTCCATGAAAGTCCCTTAACGTTAAGCACTCTGCATTAATCCGCAAGCCCATCCAGCAACTGGTCTTTGGAGAACACGCGCCCTTCCGCTTTATCTTTTTCTGACAGGGTAAGAAGCTTCAGCAAAGCAATGGCATTTTCCCGTTCCTGCTGCTGGTCATAGGATTCTATAACATAAGCAGGTACACCATTTTGTGTAACCAGGATGGGTTCTGACAGATCGAGCGTTGCCGCGTTCTTTTTAACGTAGCTGATTGTCTCTACTTTCATGATGCGTCCACCTGATGGTCATGCCTTAGTTTTAATATAGACCATATTTAGACCACCAACAATAGCCGATTGACGTTTCCTAAGGTCAGCATCGCCGTAAATAAAAAAACCCTCTGTAATAACAGAGGGTTTTGTTCACTGACTAACGGGGGAAACTTATTCCCACTCGATCGTAGCTGGTGGCTTACCGCTGATGTCATAAACGACACGGGAAATGCCGTTAACTTCGTTGATGATGCGGTTGGACACACGTCCCAGGAAGTCGTACGGCAGGTGCGCCCAGTGCGCGGTCATAAAGTCGATGGTTTCTACCGCACGCAGGGAGACAACCCAGTCGTATTTGCGGCCATCGCCCATTACGCCAACGGAGCGAACCGGCAGGAACACGGTAAACGCCTGACTCACTTTGTTGTACAGGTCGGCTTTGTGCAGCTCTTCGATGAAGATAGCGTCCGCGCGACGCAGCAGGTCGCAGTACTCTTTCTTCACTTCGCCCAGCACGCGCACGCCAAGACCCGGGCCCGGGAACGGGTGACGGTAGAGCATGTCGTACGGCAGACCCAGCTCCAGACCAATCTTACGCACTTCGTCTTTGAACAGCTCACGCAGTGGTTCAACCAGGCCCATCTTCATCTCTTTCGGCAGGCCGCCCACGTTGTGGTGAGATTTGATGACGTGTGCTTTACCGGTTGCGGATGCCGCAGATTCGATAACGTCCGGGTAGATAGTCCCCTGCGCCAGCCACTTCACGTCTTCCAGCTTCAGCGCTTCTTCGTCGAACACTTCCACGAACACGCGACCAATGATTTTACGTTTGGCTTCCGGGTCATTTTCACCCGCCAGCGCATCCAGGAAACGCTTCTCGCCTTCCACGTGAACGATGTTCAGACCGAAGTGGTCACCGAACATGTCCATCACCTGCTGCGCTTCATTCAGGCGCAGCAGACCGTTATCCACGAAGACGCAGGTCAGGTTTTTGCCGATAGCACGATGCAGCAGCATTGCGGTGACGGAGGAGTCAACGCCGCCGGACAGGCCGAGGATCACTTTGTCATCGCCAACCTGCTGACGGATACGCTCAATGGCGTCGTCGATGATTTTTGCTGGCGTCCACAGCGCTTCGCACTGGCAGATGTCACGCACGAAGCGCTCCAGCATGCGCATGCCCTGACGGGTGTGGGTCACTTCCGGGTGGAACTGCACGCCGTAGAAGCGTTTTTCTTCGTTCGCCATAATTGCGAACGGGCAGCTTTCGGTGCTGGCAACGGTCACGAAATCAGACGGGATAGCGGTCACTTTATCGCCGTGGCTCATCCACACGTCCAGCAGCGGTTTGCCTTCTGCGGTCAGGGAGTCTTCAATACCGCGCACCAGCGCGCTATCGGTAACCACTTCAACCTGCGCATAGCCGAACTCACGCTCGTTAGAACCTTCTACGTGGCCGCCCAGCTGCATTGCCATCGTCTGCATGCCGTAGCAAACGCCGAATACCGGCACGCCTGCTTCGAACACGTACTGCGGTGCGCGCGGGCTGTTGTCTTCAGTGGTGCTTTCCGGGCCGCCGGAAAGGATGATGCCGCTTGGATTGAATTCGCGGATCTGTGCTTCCGTAACATCCCACGCCCACAGCTCACAGTAAACGCCCAGTTCACGCACGCGACGCGCTACCAGCTGAGTGTACTGAGAACCGAAGTCCAGGATGAGAATGCGATGTTTATGAATGTTTTCCGTCATTGACGCTAATTCCGAGGCAAGTGAAACAGATTAAATAAATCGCCCGACGCGAAGTCGGGCGAAGAAAATCAGGAGCCCAGACGGTAGTTCGGGGACTCTTTGGTGATCGTCACGTCGTGAACGTGGCTTTCCTGGATACCCGCACCGCTGATACGTACGAATTCCGCTTTAGTACGCAGCAGGTCGATGGTACCACAGCCGGTCAGACCCATACAGGAACGCAGGCCGCCCATCTGCTGGTGAATGATCTCTTTCAGACGGCCTTTATAGGCAACGCGACCTTCGATACCTTCCGGTACCAGTTTGTCCGCTGCGTTGTCGGTCTGGAAGTAACGGTCAGAGGAACCTTTGGACATCGCGCCCAGGGAGCCCATGCCACGGTAAGATTTGTAAGAACGCCCCTGATACAGCTCGATTTCACCCGGAGATTCTTCAGTACCGGCCAGCATGGAGCCAACCATCACTGCAGCCGCACCGGCCGCAATGGCTTTAGCGATGTCACCAGAGAAACGAATACCGCCGTCAGCGATAACCGGGATCCCGGTACCTTCCAGTGCTTCAACCGCGTCAGACACGGCGGTAATCTGTGGAACGCCCACACCGGTGACGATACGGGTAGTACAGATGGAGCCAGGGCCGATACCCACCTTCACCGCGCTGCAACCCGCGTCAGCCAGGGCGCGAGCGCCTGCACCAGTCGCGACGTTACCGCCGATGATCTGCAGATTAGGGTATTTCGCACGGGTGTCACGAATACGTTGCAGAACGCCTTCGGAGTGGCCGTGGGAGGAGTCAATCAGCAGTACGTCAACGCCAGCAGCAACCAGCGCGTCAACACGCTCTTCATTGCCCGCACCAGCACCCACCGCAGCGCCCACGCGCAGACGGCCATGCTCGTCTTTACAGGCGTTAGGTTTACGCTCTGCTTTCTGGAAATCTTTAACGGTGATCATGCCGCGCAGGTGGAAGTTTGCATCCACAACCAGCGCTTTCTCAACGCGTTTTTCGTGCATCTTCGCGAACACAACGTCACGGGATTCGCCTTCACGAACGGTCACCAGACGCTCTTTCGGCGTCATGTAAACGCTGACAGGCTGGTTCAGGTCGGTGACGAAACGCACGTCACGGCCGGTGATAATACCGACCAGTTCGTTAGCTTCAGTCACGACCGGGTAACCGGCAAAACCGTTACGTTCGGTCAGGGCTTTCACTTCGTGCAGGGTCGTGGTTGGCAGAACGGTCTGTGGGTCAGACACGATCCCGGATTCATGTTTCTTCACGCGGCGAACTTCTTCCGCCTGACGCTCAATAGACATGTTTTTGTGAATAAAGCCAATGCCACCTTCCTGTGCCAGGGCGATTGCCAGGCGCGCTTCAGTCACGGTGTCCATTGCCGCAGAGAGCATAGGAATGTTCAGGCGAATGGTTTTGGTCAACTGCGTGCTGAGATCGGCAGTATTCGGCAGAACGGTGGAGTGAGCGGGAACAAGGAGGACGTCGTCAAACGTCAGGGCTTCTTTAGCGATACGTAGCATGGGCAATATCTCTGACCTGGGTGGTTAAATATTGCCGTGGCATTATACAGAGCGTAACCGATTGCATCCACACTTTTTTATAAAAAAAACTTGCACTCCCCTCTCAGCAGGTTACTATCGACTGAATAACTTGCTGATTTAGAATTTGATCCCGCTCACATGTTATCCTCTCAACCCCCCTCAATTTTTACTGTTAGCCGCCTTAATCAAACGGTTCGTTTACTGCTTGAGCAGGAAATGGGGCAAGTCTGGATCAGCGGTGAAATCTCTAACTTCACGCAGCCGTCATCCGGCCACTGGTACTTTACGCTCAAAGACGATACCGCTCAGGTACGCTGTGCAATGTTCCGCAACAGTAACCGCCGCGTGACGTTTCGTCCTCAGCATGGCCAGCAAGTTCTGGTTCGCGCCAATATCACCCTGTATGAACCGCGCGGTGAGTACCAAATCATCGTCGAAAGCATGCAGCCTGCGGGTGAAGGTCTGTTGCAGCAAAAATACGAACAGCTGAAAGCAAAGCTCTCGGAAGAGGGTTTATTCGATCAACAGTTCAAAAAACCGCTGCCCTCACCTGCCCACTGCGTTGGGGTGATCACCTCAAAAACCGGTGCAGCCCTGCACGATATTTTGCATGTGCTCAAGCGTCGTGACCCTTCCCTGCCCGTTATCATCTACCCGACCGCCGTGCAGGGTGACGACGCGCCAGGGCAGATTGTCCGCGCGATTGAACTGGCGAATGCGCGTCAGGAGTGCGACGTGTTAATCGTTGGGCGTGGCGGTGGTTCGCTGGAAGATTTGTGGAGCTTTAACGACGAGCGCGTGGCGCGGGCTATTTTCGCCAGCCTTATCCCCGTTGTAAGCGCCGTGGGGCACGAAACGGATGTCACCATCGCCGACTTTGTCGCAGATTTACGCGCCCCTACGCCATCTGCAGCGGCGGAAGTGGTGAGCCGTAATCAGCTGGAGCTGCTGCGTCAGCTTCAGAACGGCCAGCAGCGTCTGGAGATGGCGATGGACTATTTCCTTGCCAACCGTACCCGTCGCTTTACCCAGCTTCATCATCGCCTGCAACAACAACATCCTCAGTTACGCCTGGCGCGACAGCAAACCGTGCTGGATCGCCTGCGTCAGCGAATGAACACCGCACTGGATAATCAGCTCAGGCGTGCAGTGTCGCGCCAGCAGCGCATCATCCAGCGTTTGAACCAGCAAAACCCACAGCCGAAGATTTACCGGGCGCAAACGCGTATTCAACAGCTGGAGTATCGTCTGGCAGAGAACCTGCGAACCCGTCTGAGTCGCTCCCGCGAGCGTTTCGGTAATGCGGTGACCCATCTGGAAGCCGTCAGTCCTCTCTCCACGCTGGCACGCGGATACAGCGTGACCACCGCGACGGATGGCAAAGTGCTGAAGCAAACTAAGCAGGTGAAAGCCGGTGATATGCTCACCACCCGCCTGTCAGACGGCTGGGTGGAAAGCGAAGTGAAAGGTGTGACCGCAGCGAAGAAAACGCGGAAGAAAAAACCGGATTAAACCGGCACAAACTCCACGCGCTTTTTAGAGATCAACCCGTGGCCATTCTGACAGAAGTAATCCACCGCACCACAGGCTTTTAATACCTGGAGAGGCTTATGGCACTCCGGGCAGCGTGCTTCCAGCTGAATATCTTTATTGCAGTTATCGCAGTGCGCCACACCGTTTTGTGGCTCCAGTTCGGCATGACACTCCGGGCAGGTAATGGACATGGTGACTCCTTTAAAAGACATTCAATTTTGAGTGGATTTTACCACGATGCGCTCAGTGTGGACCACGCAACTGTTGCTGTAGAGTCAACAACAGTTCGACTTCCTCAAGCCTGCGCTGTGTCGTACGGCTCACCTCTTGCGGATCGCGTTCAAACAAACTGTACTCACCCAGAATATGCTCAGCCAGACAGTGTTCGTAAATCGTGCCGGGAATGTGCCAGTGCTGAATATCATCGCCATCAATACGCTCCAGCACATCTTCTGCACCGCGCCGATCGTGGCTGATAATCCGCCCGTCACGCAAATACAGCCGCAGCCCTTTTTGCCCACCGGCGGGGCCTGCATATTTGTTGAGCCAGATATCCACCGGCACGCCGCTAATGTGCCCCTGAAGATGCGCTTCACCTTCAGCCGTGGTCAGATCGCCTTTTATAATATCGCGTCCCAGCCGATCTTTGGCCGTTACCACCCGTAACGCCATTTCATCACGCCCGCCCAGATAACGTACCGTCTCACGCAGCATCGCCAGCACATGAGTCCCGATATCCAGAATCACGCCATCGGGGTGATGCAGTGTACGCGTGTCCGGTTCACCGGTAGCAAAGTTGAGCGCAATGGGTTCCCCTGCGGGGTTATAGCCGCTCGGCTCCTGCAGAAAACCTTCAATTCTGACGACATCAGAAAACGTACTGACCAGCGTCTGCTTCACCGTTTCGAGACGCGCCATCCAGTGATCGAGCGCCAGCACGCGGGACGCGACGCCGGGCAGTTCCAGCAGTGATTTGAGTTTTTCAATCTGGGGAAGCGTGGCGACAATCGGTTTTTCGACCACAATACGCGACACGGGTGAGGCAATTGCCTGCTCAAGCACCTCAAGATGGTTCAGGGAGGCGGTGGTAATAAACAGAGTATCAAGAGGTTGGGAGAGCAGTTCAGCGAGTGATGCACAACGGGTTACACCTTCAGGCTGTTTGACGGGCTGAACATCAAAACCTGAACATCGCGGAGATTCATCAAAGAGATTTCGTATTGCGGGCAGGTAAGCCGTTTCAACCACTGCACCAAGACCAACAAACCCTAACAGCATGTTCTTACCTCGTTGAGTAAATTGCCGGGGCGTAACGCCTGCCCCGGCAACCTCGAGGTGTTATCAGGCGCTAGTAGCCGGTTTAGTCTGCACATTTTCCAGCATACGACGAACCGGAACAATGAGGACGATCAGTACCGCGGCACAGATAACCAGTGCAATGGAGCAGCGAGCGAAGAGATCCGGCAGCATATCAAGCTGGTCTGCCTTCACGTGACCACCAATCAGACCCGCCGCCAGGTTACCCAGCGCACTCGCACAGAACCACAGCCCCATCATCTGCCCACGCATTCTTTCCGGAGCCAGCAGCGTCATGGTCGCCAGACCAATCGGGCTCAGGCACAGCTCGCCAAGCGTCAGCATCAGGATGCTGCCCACCAGCCAGAACGGAGAAACGCCTGCGCCACCGTTGTTCAGCACGTTCTGCGCCGCCAGCATCATCAGGCCAAAACCCGCCGCAGCGCAGAGAATACCGATAACAAACTTGGTGATGCTGCCCGGACGAATGTCCATGCTGGCAAGCTTCGGCCATGCCCAGCTAAACACCGGTGCCAGCAGGATAATGAACAACGCGTTGACCGACTGGAACCACACGGCCGGAATTTCAAAACCACCGATCATGCGATTAGTGTAGTCGTTAGCGAACAGGTTAAATGACGTTGGCTTTTGCTCAAACGCAGACCAGAAGAACGCAGCGGAAACCAGCAGGATAAAGCAGACCAGCAGTCTGGCACGCTCTTTACGGGTCAGGCCGGCAAAGACGAACAGATAAACAAAGTAGAGGGCAACGGACACCGCGATCACGTACACCAGCATGCTGGCAATCGCGACCGGCCTAATCACAATCACGCCCTGTGCAATCAGCGTAACGATAACCGCAACACCCGCTGCCAGCGCCAGCAGCCAGGTTCCCACGCCATTGCGCTTCACCACCGGGCTGTTCCAGGTGGAATCCAGACCGACTTCGCTGTCATAGCGTTTCATCGCCGGAACGGCAAACACGCGGAAGATGATCAACGCCACCAGCATCCCGATGCCGCCGATACCAAAGCCCCAGTGCCAGCCGTGGGATTTAATCAACCAGCCGGAGATAAGCGGCGCGATGAACGATCCCATGTTGATGCCCATGTAGAACAGCGAGAAACCGCCGTCACGACGCGCATCACCTTTTTTATACAACGTCCCGACCATGACCGAGATACAGGTCTTGAACAGGCCGGAGCCCATCACAATAAACATCAGGCCGATAAAGAACAGGTTGTCACCCATAATGGCCGAGAGCGCAATCGACAAATGACCGAGTGCGATCAGAATCGAACCGTACCAGACGGCTCTCTGCTGACCCAGCCAGTTATCCGCCAGCCAGCCACCCGGCAGTGCAGCCAGGTACATGGTACCGGCAAAGATCCCGACAATCGCCGAGGCATTTTCACGCGCCAGCCCCATCCCGCCGTCATAAACGGTGGCAGCCATAAACAGGATCAGCAGCGGGCGAATGCCGTAAAACGAGAAACGCTCCCACATCTCGGTGAAGAACAACGAGCCAAGCGGATACGGATGGCCGAAGAACGTTCGGCTTTCTTTTTGATTAACAGAGGATTGCATAATTCTCCCGAAAAGGTATGTCGTCGTGCTGGTAAGCACCGCAATGTACGCCGGCCAGTTACGTATCTGGCCGATTTTTTACAGGCGGCGAAAAATTATTTAACTATTTGATAACCTGGCACCAGTTTTGTCTAGTACCCAACCCTGGACTTTAAGATGAAAATTCGACAATTGTCTACTTTCTTAGATTTAAACATGGTTAAAAATGAATAGCGATTGACATCACACCGGGAAAACGGGCGGTAAGAATGAGCGAAAAAAAACCCGCGACAGGCGCGGGTTTTAGTGAGATCGGCAGTGCTTACTTGCTTTTCTTAATGTGTTTAATCAAACGTTTACGCTTACGCATCTGGTTTGGCGTCAGAGTGTTACGCTTGTTAGCAAACGGGTTATCCCCTTCCTTGAACTGGATACGGATAGGTGTGCCCATCACGTCCAGCGATTTACGGAAGTAGTTCATCAGATAGCGTTTGTAAGAGTCCGGCAGGTCTTTCACCTGATTACCGTGGATCACCACAATCGGTGGGTTATAACCACCGGCGTGGGCATATTTCAGCTTCACGCGACGGCCACGCACCAGCGGTGGCTGATGGTCTTCTGCTGCCATATTCATGATACGGGTCAGCATCGCGGTGCTCTGACGACGGGTGGAGCTGTCATACGCTTCACGTACGGAATCGAACAGGTTACCCACACCACTACCGTGCAGTGCAGAGATAAAGTGCACACGAGCAAAGTCGATAAAGCCCAGACGGAAGTCCAGGGTCTCTTTCACCTGCTCTCTCACTTCATTGCTCAGGCCATCCCATTTGTTGACCACGATAACCAGTGAGCGCCCACTATTGAGGATAAAGCCGAGCAGCGACAGATCCTGATCGGAAATACCTTCACGTGCGTCGATAACCAGCAACACTACGTTGGCATCTTCAATCGCCTGCAGCGTTTTGATTACGGAGAATTTTTCTACCACATCGGTGATTTTTCCGCGCTTACGCACACCCGCGGTGTCGATGAGTACATACTCACGCTCATCGCGCTCCATCGGGATGTAGATGCTGTCACGGGTGGTGCCAGGCATATCGTATACAACGACACGTTCTTCACCGAGAATGCGGTTAGTAAGCGTAGACTTACCTACGTTTGGACGGCCCACAATCGCCAGTTTAATTGGCAGATCCTGCGGGTTGAATGCCTCTTCAGGCTCTTCTTCTTCGCCTTCTTCACCGTCTTCGAACTGCGCCCAGTATTCAGCGTCTTCGTCCACTTCTTCCGGCGGGTTCACTTCGTCAACCCACGGCAGCAGAACGGTTTCGAGCAGGCTGGTCACACCACGACCATGAGATGCCGCGATAGGATAGATATCGCCCAGGCCTAAAGACCAGAAATCAGCAACCGCCTGATCGGCATCGATGCCGTCAGTTTTGTTCGCCACAAGGAAGGTTGGCTTTTCACGTGAGCGCAGATGTTTAGCAATCGCGGAGTCCGCTGGCATCAGGCCCGCACGGGCATCCACCATAAACAGAACCACGTCTGCTTCTTCAATCGCCAGCAGAGACTGCTCCGCCATGCGGGTCTCAACGCCATCTTCTGTCCCGTCAATACCGCCGGTATCGATACAGATGAACTCGCGTCCTTCCACCTCTGCACGACCGTACTTACGGTCACGCGTCAGCCCCGGGAAATCCGCAACCAGCGCATCACGGGTGCGTGTTAAACGGTTAAAAAGAGTGGATTTTCCAACGTTAGGGCGCCCGACAAGCGCGACCACAGGTACCATGTTTGAAGCCTCATAAAATTCAAAATCACGTCGCTTTCGCGGCGTTTTTAAAAATGTCAAAACGGCTCCTGAGTGAACAGGAGCCGTTTAGTATACTACAACAGCCGGGTAATTAGCGCGTGATCGCGTACAGCGTGCCGTCTTTTGCCTGGATCAGCAGCTTACCATCCGCTACAACCGGCTCCGTCAGGAAGCCTGAGCTGTCGACTTTTTGCTGAGCAGTGAAGCGACCCGTTTCCGGATCAACCCAGTGCATGTAACCTTCGCTATCACCTACCACCAGGCTACCGTTGTACATGACCGGCGCGGTCAGCAGACGGTGCAGCAGATCGCTCTGCGTCCACAGCGTTACGCCGCCTTCGGTGTTCAGCGCCAGCAGGCGGTCGTTCTGATCAACCATATAGATACGGTTGCCATCAACGACAAAATCATTCACTGAGCCCAGCTCACGTTTCCACATGATCTGGCCACTGCGCAGATCCAGCGCGGTCAGGTTACCGTTATACGCCAGAGCGTAAACCACACCGTTAACGATAACTGGCGTTGTGTCGACGTCACTCAGGCGGTCAATTTCGGTTGTACCGGTCGCCTGGGAGATACGTTGCTGCCAAATCATCTGACCTTGTTGCATCAACACTGCGCTCACACGACCGTTGTCGCCGCCAACAATGGCAGCACCAAACGCGGTAGCCGGCGCGGATTCACCGCGCAAGGAGAGCGCAGGTATATCCAGGTTAACGGTCCATTTCACCAGACCATCTGCTTCGTTCAGCGCCTGCAGCTGGCCGTTGCTGGTGTGAATCAGAACCAGGCCATCGCTCACTACCGGACGAGACAGAGATTCACCGGCAACCGTCGTTTGCCAGGCCACAGAACCATCACTGGTGTTCAGTGCATAGACCTGTGCCTTTTCGCTTCCCACATACACATGACCACCGGCAACGGTCAGGCCGCCAGAGAGCAGTGCAGGTTTACGGGAGAACCAGCCATCTTTTTCCGCCAGGTTAACGGACCATACTTCCTTCCCGTCATCAGCGTTAACCGCTTTCACGGTGCCTTTGCGGTCAGCCGCATAGACAACGCTGTCAGCAAATGCCGGATGCAGGTTGGAATAGAACTCACCAATTCCATCCCCCACGGAGGTACTCCACGCGGTTGACGGGGTAAACTGGTTTTCAACAGTCGGCAGCGGGGACATTTTGACAACATCTTCTTCGCCACTGAACAGTGAGCAGCCACTCAATAACGTAACAGAAAGCAGTCCTGGCAGAAGTAATTTACGCAATTGCATCGGGTCCCTCTCAGACGGACAAATTATTTATTTTCATCTGCATCATTTCGCTCAGCGCAGGTGAAGCCTTGCTCTCTACGCCAGCTTGCCACGCTTTACGCGCACCTTCTTTGTCACCTTTGCTCAGCAGCGCTTCACCACGGAGATCGGCAACAATGGCGGCAAAGCCTTCGCCTTTGATGGTATCGAGCGTTTTCAGCGCATCATCGGCCTTTTTCTGCTGAACCTGGATACGTGCCAGGCGCAGATTAATAACCGCTTTCAGGTTTTCATCGTTGGCAGCCGTAAGCCCCTGCGACAGCTGTGCCGCCGCTTTTTCCAGCTCGTTCTTATCAACGAATTGCTGCGCAACTTCCAGTGCGGCCAGCGCACCATAAGTGTTTTTATTGTCAGCCGCAAATTTCTCTGCTGCCGTCAACGTCTGTGGCGCGTCGGCACGAATAGCGCTGACGGTATTTTCATACGCCAGAGACGCGCCGCGCGCAGAATCGGCCTGATGATTATTCCAGTAACGCCAGCCTACCAGCGCACCTACACCTAAAATAACCCCAACAACCAGAGCCTTGCCATTTTCAGCAAAGAAGCGTTTTATCGCATCAACCTGGTCGTGTTCGTTCTCGTAAATTTCCACGCAGTCCTTCTCCTTAGAAAGTCAAAGAGCGCAAGTGCGCCGCAACGCCGTCCTGCGTTACCGTTGTTTGCTCACCAGAGCGCAGGTCTTTCACTACCACTTCGCCGTTAGCCACTTCGGACTCACCCAGCACCAGTGCAATACTTGCGCCCCACTTATCGGCACGAGCAAACTGTTTTTTGAAGTTGCCGCCGCCGTGGTTGGTCATCAGCTTAGCGTCCGGTAGTGCGTCACGCACGCGTTCTGCAAGCTGCATCGCCGCAGACTGCGTATCCGCACCTGAAGCCACCAGGTATATATCGACAACGGAATCTGCTTTAAATTCCGGATTAACTGCCTGAACCAGCAAAACAAGTCGCTCAAGACCCATCGCAAAGCCGACAGCCGGAGCTGCACGCCCACCAAGCTGTTCAACCAGGCCATCATAACGACCACCCGCACAAACCGTCCCCTGAGAACCCAGGCTTGAGGTTACCCACTCGAACACAGTACGGTTGTAGTAGTCCAGACCGCGCACCAGGCGCTGGTTCACGGTATAGGCAATGCCCGCAGCTTCAAGCAGTTTGCACAGACCCGTAAAGTGTTCACGAGACTCGTCATCCAGGTAGTCACCCAGCGCAGGAGCATCATTCAGCAGCGCCTGTACGTCAGGGTTTTTGGAATCAAGAACGCGCAGCGGGTTGCTGTACATACGGCGTTTGCAGTCTTCGTCCAGCTTCTCTTTGTGCTGTTCCAGGAACGCGACCAGCGCATCACGGTAGTTAGCACGCGCTTCCAGCGAACCAATAGAGTTCAGTTCCAGCGAAACGTGCTCAGAGATCCCCAGCGCACGCCACCAGCGAGCCGTCAGCATAATCAGCTCGGCGTCAATGTCCGGGCCTTGCAGACCAAAGACTTCCACGCCCAGCTGGTTGAACTGGCGATAACGCCCTTTCTGCGGACGTTCGTGGCGGAACATCGGACCGATATACCACAGGCGCTGCTCCTGATTGTACAGGAGACCATGTTCGATGCCGGCGCGTACGCAGCCCGCCGTACCTTCCGGACGCAGAGTCAGGCTGTCGCCGTTGCGGTCCTCAAAGGTATACATCTCTTTTTCAACCACGTCGGTCACTTCGCCGATCGCGCGTTTGAATAACGGGGTCTGCTCTACAATCGGCAAACGGATTTCGCTGTAACCGTAGCTGCCGAGCACCTGTTTCAGTGTGCCTTCAATGCGCTGCCAGATGGCGGTTTCGCCAGGCAGATAATCGTTCATGCCGCGGATGGCTTGAATGTTTTTTGCCACGTTTATTCTCTTTCTATATACAAAAAAAACCCAAAGAATGGGTTCAATCATACATGGGAAGCGAGCGGCTTCCCATCACGTTATTTTTCAACCTGCTGAACGCTGATACGCTGCGCTTCATCCAACATCGTCGCTTTGGCGCGAATGCGGGCTTCAAGCTGGTCGATCATGTCACTATTATCCAGACGATCTCTGCGAACGCCATCTTCATAGAGACCACTTTTCTTGTTGCCGCCGGTGACGCCCAGCGTTGACACCAGTGCTTCACCCGGGCCGTTCACCACACAACCAATAATGGAGACGTCCATTGGGGTGATGATGTCTTCCAGGCGTTGCTCCAGAGCATTCACGGTACCGATCACGTCAAACTCCTGACGCGAACAGGTTGGACAGGCAATGAAGTTGATCCCACGCGCACGGATACGCAGTGATTTCAGAATATCGAAACCAACTTTGATCTCTTCAACTGGATCGGCTGCCAGCGAAACACGCAGGGTGTCGCCGATCCCTTCGGAAAGCAGCAAACCAAGACCGATTGCCGATTTAACGGAACCGCTACGCAGGCCGCCAGCTTCGGTGATCCCAAGATGCAGAGGCTGATCGATCTGCTTTGCCAGCAGACGATAAGACTCTACCGCCAGGAATACATCGGACGCTTTTACGCTAACTTTGAACTGATCGAAGTTAAGACGATCCAGGTGATCAACATGGCGCATAGCGGATTCGAGCAGTGCCTGTGGTGTTGGCTCACCGTATTTTTCCTGCAGATCTTTTTCCAGAGAACCGGCATTCACGCCGATACGAATTGGAATGTTTTTGTCGCGCGCGCAATCCACAACCGTACGGATACGCTCTTCGCTACCGATGTTGCCCGGGTTGATGCGCAGGCAATCCACGCCATACTCGGCCACTTTCAGTGCAATGCGGTAGTCAAAGTGGATATCTGCAACCAGCGGGACGTTCACCTGCTGCTTGATCAGTTTGAACGCCTCAGCGGCATCCATTGTCGGCACAGAGACGCGGACAATATCCGCACCTACACGCTCTAATGCTTTGATTTGGTTGACCGTTGCTTCCACATCCGTGGTGCGCGTGTTGGTCATTGACTGAACGGCGATAGGTGCCCCATCGCCGATTGGCACATTCCCAACGTAAATCCGTTTCGATTTTCTACGTTGAATCGGAGCCTGGTTATGCATGAAAAATCTCCCGCGTTGCCCGTCTGTTACTGTGCTGCTGATTGTTCGGCATTAACGGTAAGACGCGCAACCTGGTTAGTTCTGATAAAGCGGCTCAGATCGACAGGTTTGCCCTGGTACTGGATCTGTACCGCTGAAGGAGCGCCAATCTTGAGCTTATACGGAGCCTGACCCGTCAGGTTTAACGTGCCATCTTTACGCTGTAAGCCGCTGAAAAGTTTTTTACCGGTTGCATCAGTCACTTCCAGCCAACAGTCGGCGCTGAAGTTCATCACCAGCGCGTTTGGATCGGCTGCAGGAGTCATCGTGCCAGCCTGGCCAGTAGGCAGTGACGCTGCGGTGTTATTCGCTGGCGCAGTAGCGGCAGGAGCCGCATCCACATTAGCCTGAGAAGGGGCAACAACTGCGTTTTGATCCTGAGCCTGAGGTGCTGGCGTGTCCGCCGTTGCCGCTGGCGTCTGCGCAGCGTCGGTTGCAGGAGCATCCGTTGCCGCCGTTTGCGGTTCGCTGGAGCTTGCCGCGCCGTCAGTGCTGAGCGGTACACTTTGCGCATTACCATTGCCGGCCTGGTTAAGCTCAGCGGAGGACTGATCGGCCATTGTGGTGATCTCTTCCTGCTGCGCTTTGTGGTTTTGCCACCACCATGCCCCCGTCAGACCGATAACCACAAACAGCACCAGCCAGGTAAAGCTCATCAGCCAACCATCACGTTTTTTACGACGTTTCCCCAGAGAGAAGGTCTGCATCGGCGCAACTTTTGCTGCACGTACAGGTGCCTGCTTCTCCATCATTGGCAGTAATTCGTTTTCGGGGATATGCACCAGTTTTGCGTAAGAGCGGATATAACCACGCAAGAATGTTGAAGCCAGATCGGCAGGTGCCTTATCTTCTTCAATATCGCGAACCGTGGAAACCTTCAGACACAAGCGTTCTGCAACGGCTTGTTGGCTGAGTCCGAGTTGTTCACGGGCGTTGCGAAGACGAACGCCAGTGGAGAGTGCTTCATGTTGGTCGTGAGTGGCTTCAGTATTCATTCGCTACAACTACTGGTACGTGAAAAATAAGGGTCCAGGTGCCGGTGAGTCACAATGCCACCCGCACCGCGAAACTTCTGGTCAGTTAACCTTGAACAGACAGTATAAGACTGTCAGCCCGTAGATGACAGTGCAGCCCTGCCCACGAAGCTAAACTGTTGTTACGACGTTACATACTGCCCGAAAGTCGTATGAAACGCACCGTAATTATTATTCAGTCATCATTAATATGACTGAATATTCAGTAAGCTTATGCGTCACGGCGCAGAAAATGCGCCGTGAGTGCATAATAATCAAACAGATTTGACCGCAATCGTCTCGCCCTGCATGCGTTTACGCAGAGTACGTTTGGTACGGTCAATCACCTCGCCTGCCAGCTGGCCGCATGCCGCATCAATATCATCGCCACGGGTTTTACGCACGATAGTCGTAAAACCATACTCCATCAGCACTTTGGAGAAGCGGTCGATACGACTGTTCGAGCTACGGCCATACGGCGCGCCCGGGAACGGGTTCCACGGAATCAGGTTGATTTTGCATGGCGTATCTTTCAGCAACTCAGCCAACTGATGCGCATGCTCAGTACCGTCGTTCACGTGATCCAGCATCACATATTCGATAGTCACACGACCCTGGTTCGCATTGGATTTCTCCAGGTAACGACGCACAGCCGCGAGGAAGGTTTCGATATTGTACTTTTTGTTGATCGGTACAATTTCATCACGGATTTCGTCGTTCGGTGCATGCAGGGAGATTGCCAGCGCCACGTCAATCATGTCGCCCAGTTTATCCAGCGCAGGCACAACGCCTGAGGTAGACAGCGTCACGCGACGTTTGGACAGACCAAAACCGAAGTCGTCGAGCATGATTTCCATTGCCGGAACCACGTTAGTCAGGTTCAGCAGCGGCTCTCCCATCCCCATCATCACCACGTTGGTGATTGGGCGGGTGCCGGTCACTTTTGCTGCACCCACGATTTTCGCGGCGCGCCATACCTGGCCGATGATTTCAGACACGCGCAGGTTACGGTTAAAACCTTGCTGAGCGGTAGAACAGAATTTGCACTCCAGCGCACAACCCACCTGGGATGACACGCACAGCGTGGCACGGTCTTCTTCCGGAATGTAGACGGTTTCAACGCGCTGATCGCCAACGGCAATCGCCCATTTGATGGTGCCATCTGAAGAGCGCTGCTCTTCCACCACTTCCGGCGCACGGATTTCCGCCACTTCTTTGAGCTTATTACGCAGCACTTTGTTGATGTCAGTCATGTCATCAAAGTTGTCGCTGCAATAGTGGTACATCCATTTCATGACCTGATCGGCACGAAACGGCTTCTCGCCCATCTCTTTAAAGAACTCGCGCATCTGCTGACGGTTCAGATCCAACAGGTTAATTTTTCCATTTTTATTTGGAACCGCAGGAATGACGACTTCGGAGGTATTCACTAATTCAGACATAATTTTTTCCGGCCTCGTTGTTACACGTTATGGCCCGTGGAGGGTTGAAAAGAAACGCCCCGGAAAGCTGTCTGCTCATCCGGGGCGTTGCATTGTACAAAGTCTGGCGCAGGGATGCCACGTTTGCACGCGGCATTTACGAAAATAATATGTAAACGAAACCGTTAAATTAACGGGTACGTGGACATACTTCGCCTTCACCGAAGAAGAAGGCGATTTCGCGAGCTGCAGACTCAACAGAGTCAGAACCGTGGGTACCGTTCTCGGTGAAGCTGTCTGCGTAGTCCGCGCGCAGAGTACCTGCCAGCGCGTTATCCGGGTTGGTTGCACCCAGCAGATCGCGGTGACGCTGTACTGCGTTTTCGCCTTCCAGTACGGATACAACGATCGGGCCTGAGGTCATGAACTCTACCAGGCCGTCAAAGAATGGGCGGCCTTCGTGCTCAGCGTAGAAACCGCGCGCCTGCTCAACGGTCAGGTGCAGCATTTTGGTGCCAACAATCTTGAACCCTGCTGATTCAAAACGAGCAAAGATGCTGCCAATAACGTTTTTTGCCACCGCGTTTGGTTTGATGATGGAAAAAGTACGTTCAATAGCCATGATAACCTCTGTCAAATGTTCTGTTGTTTTACATACCTGAGTATGGTGTGGCGCGGATTATAATGAGCAATAGCGCCATTGCCTATGGATTCAGGTAACATTTTTTTAAAATAAGACGAGTTTTAGCAACAGCTCACATCTGAAAGCGCTTTTTACGTTACTGCAGCACAAAATTCACCGTCGCCACCTGCCCCGCCTCATCCATTACCAGTAACTGATAATCACCCGATTTATCAAGCTGTAGTGTGTAAACCCGCCCTTTCACATCCAGTGGCTCACCGTTCAAAAACCACCATCGTTCACCGCTATTACCGGTCACCTGCAGCGGGAGTGAAACACGGGACTCGCCAGGCAGACGTTTGATAACCGCGCCTTCACGCACACCCGTCAACATGAGTGGCGCAGGTGCATCCTGCGACAGTGGCGGGCAGGTTGCAGAAGAGGCGGGAACCCGCACCGCACGACGCTCCGTTGCTGGAAGCCACGGTTCGAGCGGCAGCGGCCAGACATCCAGAACTTTTTCGGCTGCGTCCGGGCAGTCTGCCGCGACGCGCTTACCCGTCTTATCCAGCCAGACGGGGAAACGGATCCCACGAATACCTTCCTGCTCAGGCAGCAGAAGCGTGGGAGGTTCGCTGCCCTCCAGCAACCAGGTCGACAGGCGACGCCGACAGTTTTCACTGCCTTCCGGCAGCGATTGTCCGCCCGGCCAGCAGATAACACCCCGCCCCACGCTTTCCGGGCGAGGGTCACGCGGCAGACGCGCCTCATCTAACGTTGATCGCGACTGAAGCAGATTATTCACCTGGTTCAACAGCGGAACAGCACTCGCAAAACCAAACTGCCCGGCCACTGGCGTACCGTCCGGCCTCCCCGTCCAGATACCAATAACATAGCGGGCATTAAGCCCGACGGCCCAGGCATCACGGTAGCCATAGCTGGTTCCCGTTTTCCATGCCAGCGGTGCAACCTGTGGCAGTGCATCGTCCGGCAGCGGTTGTGCCTCATTAGCCAGAATACGACGAATGATCCATGCCGAGCCTTGCGACAACAGCGGGCGTTCGATCAGCGGATCGCCAGGTTGTAAGCGCAATCTTCCCGCGTTACCGTGTCGGGCAAAGGCGCTGTACGCGGCAGTGATATCCGCCAGCCGTGCGCCTGCGCCCCCCAGGATCAACGATAAATTCGGCTGCGCACCAGCAGGCAGGATCAACGGCAGTCCCGCGTTGCTCAGCATCCCCGCAAAACGTTTTGGCCCGTACGCTTCCAGCACCTGGACGGCTGGCAGGTTGAGGGAACGAACCAGCGCTTCACTCATGCTGACAGGCCCGTGGAACCCGCTGTCAAAATTTCCCGGGCGATAATCCCCCGTTTTTCTCGGCACGTCCTGAAGTAACGAAGCAGGGTGGATCAGGCCATCGTCCAGCGCCATACCGTAGATAAACGGTTTCAGCACCGATCCAGGCGATCGGATCGCACTAACCATGTCCACATGGCTAAAACGACTGTCATCGTTGATGTCGGCCGAGCCAACCCAACCACGCACTTTCATATTCGTATGATCCACCACGATCATTGCCAGCGAACTGCGTGCCGGTAACCGGGATTTCCAGTTCATGGCCAGCTCTTCAAGCTGCCGCTGCAGGGCGGCATCCAGCGTGGTGACAATTTTTGTATCGCGGCTTTTACTGAGCATCATGCGTGAAAACAGTGGTGCCAGCTGCGGCATCTGCCGTGGTGCCAGCCATACAGACTCTTCACGGGATTCTTTCACCTGACTGGCTGACCAGACACCCTGCGTCACCATCCGCTCAAGCACTTTATTGCGTGCCGCTTCGGCACGTTCCGGCCAGCGGTCAGGACGCAAGCGGCTAGGTGCTTGCGGCAATACCGCGAGAAGTGCGGCTTCAGAATAGCTCAGCTGTGATGGTGGTTTGCCCAGGTACGTCCAGCTCGCGGCACCAATTCCCTGTAGCGTTCCACCAAACGGGGCCCGGTTGAGATAAAGCGTGAGGATCTCACGCTTGGAGAGGTGCCACTCCAGCTGCATTGCCCGCCAGAGCTGACGGATCTTGCCGCCAAAGGTGCGCGGATGTGGATCCAGCAGGCGAGCTACCTGCATGGTGAGCGTACTGCCGCCAGACACAACCTTCCCGGAGGTGAGATCCTGCCAGGCGGCACGCAGCACTGCAAAAGGGTTCACTCCAGGGTGATCCCAGAACCAGCGATCTTCGTACTGGATCAGGGCATCAAGGTAGCGCGGAGATACCTCTTCAATAGTGACCGGATAGCGCCAGATACCTTCGCTGTCGGCAAAACGCCAGAGTGGCGTTCCCTTCTCATCGACCACCACCCGCGCGGGGTTAACCTCTTTCAGAGGTAGCGGCCACAGGCGGTCGGCGGCAAAGATAAGCCCCCATACAATGAGAAGCGCTCCCGCCAGCCACAGCCAGCGGGAGCGTATCAGACGTGCAATCAGCATATTACGGAACAACAATCAGCGGGCCACTGGCCGCACCCGTTGCCCGCCACTGCGGAACATACATGGACTCCACCATCGGGACAGGTACCTGGTAGGTTCCCGGCGTCACGGCGCGCGCCAGATAAACCAGCGTGACCGGTTGTCCTTCATTAACCGGCACAGCCGCCACAAAGCGGTCGTCGCGGAATTCCATATGCTGGATATCTGCCTGCTGCATCTGGCTGAGCAGGTTCTGCACTTCGCTGCCGCTGTCCTGCAGGCTGGCACTGCTGTTCGCCAGATTCTGGTTTTCCAGTTCCAGCCCCGCCGGGAGCAGATCCACCACCAGTGCATCCGGTACGTTCTGGCTGGCTTTAACGTCAAGCCACACCAGCACCAGTTCGCCGCTCTTCAGTGAAGAGAGTGATTTTGTGCTGCCATCGGTCGCCAGAATATGACGTTCAACCTGCAGTACATTAGACGCTGGCTGAGGCGCATATTCCGGATAACCCGTGCTATCAAGGCGTACCCACAGCGGTGCAGTGCCGGTATTGGTTACCTGCAGTGCGCCAAGCTGGTCACCGTTCACGTTTTGTACCTGCGCCTTGTCACCGCCAGATGCGGTATCCGACAGAGACGTTTTCGCCTGCCATGCCCCGCTCAGAGTTTGCAGTGAACGTCCGGCCAGGAACAACGCATTACTCTCCTGCGTTGACAGCCAGCGCTGGCTGAATGCCTCTTCAGATAAGGTATTGAGCAGTGCATTTTGCGCATCCGGCAACAACTTGTACTCTTCCAGAAGAGAGAGCATCAGGGCGTTATCACGAAGCGGGCTACCGTAATCCGCCATCCAGTTTTTGCTGTCGTTACGCGGCGTCTTAAGCGCCAGATCCAACGCCTGCTGGCTGCGCGGTGCATCCCCCATCAATTTGAGTGCCATACCCAGTTGCATCAGGGGCAGACCAGAAGCCGCCTGCCCGTGGCGATCCCAGATCTCACGTAGCGCACCGAGCGGTGCTTTCTGCTGACGCGCCAGTACCAGCGAGGCATACGCCTGCACCGCAAACTTGCTGGCCTGCGTGTCATCGCTGTAGCGGATGGACATTGTGCCGGGGTCCTGCAGGTAACGAAGCAGACGGTTATTAGCATTGTTTACCGCATCGGTGGGTACGCTGTAGCCCTGCTCGCCTGCGCGAACCAGGAAGTCAGTAACGTAGGCGGTCAGCCAGTATTCTTCCGGGCCGTTTTTATCCCACAGTGCAAAGCCCCCGTCGTCACGCTGCATCTGCAGCAAACGGGAGATACCGATATCAATGGCCGCGCGGCGTTTATCGTCCGTATCGCCTTTGATGCCAAGCGCCGCCAACTGTGCTGCGTTGGTATAGAGCGACGGGAACAGACCACTGGTAGTTTGTTCCAGACAGCCGTACGGATAAGCCTGCAGTTCACGAATGTAGCGCGCCAGATTCAGCGGCGGTTTACCGCTAAGCAACAGCTGGCCCTGCAACGTTGCAGGAGAGAAACCGTTGATATGCTGCGCTGGTGCGGTCCATGACTCGCCAGGGTTCAGCATCGCTCCGGTATTCACCGTTTGTGCCGGGAATGCCGGACGGACACCGATTTTCCAGCTCTTCTGCTGCGGTGCAAACGTCTCACCAGGAAGCTGAAGGCCGGTCACCTGAGCGCTAATCTCACCATCACCATAACCATCCAGTGCACGAACCGGAATGAACATGGTGCGGCGGACACCTGGAGCGAGCTGAACCGGTTGTGGCTGAGCGCCTTCCAGCGTCAGCTTGCCGGTCGCGGTTAAGGCGACGTTCAGCGTTTGCGGCTGGTCAGTCAGGTTAGTGATATCCAGCGTCAGTCTGGAGGTATCTCCGCTGGCGAGGAAGCGTGGCGTGTTGAGTTCGGTAATGACCGGCGCGGCCACAATCACCTTGCTTTCGCTGCTGCCGAAATCCTCTTCCGTCCAGGCCTGCGCCATCAGACGCAGCTCGCCGTTGAAATCACCAATCGGCAGCGTAATGGTGCCTTCGCCGTTGGCATCCAGCTCTACCGGTTGTGTCTGCTGCGCAATAATGGTGACATGGTTCACTGGCGGCTTACCGCCGCGCTTCAGTTCATCACCGTCACCACCAAAGCGCAGTGCAGCCATACGGCCCTGACCTTCGATCACCTGGCCGTAGATATCGTAGATATCCGCGCCATAACGCTTCTGACCAAAGAAGGCTTGCCACGGATCCGGCGTGACGTAGTCGGTAATATTCAGTACGCCGCTATCGACCGCCGAAACCAGTACGTTCACTTTCTGCGGTACTGCGCCCTCTTTCACGCTGGCCTTCACCTTCACGGACAGCGTCTGGTCAGGACGCATCTTCTGCGGATTATCCAGGGCGATATTCAGTCGACGATTTTCGTCACCCATCGGCAGATGCAACAACCCGACCGCGCGTTTCGGCGTGGCCGATTTGGATTTATCACCCGGGCGAACCACCAGCGTGCTGAGGTAAAGATCGTGACGTTTCCAGGTTTTATCCACCGGAATGGAGAGATCCAGCCCATTTGCCGGTACATCGATCTCTTTCCACCACAGCGGCCCTTCGCTGGATTCGATCATCACATAGCCTTTGCCCGCAGCCGGTGCCGCAATATGCAGCTGAATGGTATCGCCGGGCTGGTAAGCAGGCTTATCGATTTTTAGCGTTACGCGGTCAGGGCGAGCAGCACCGGTACCGTCGCTGTTATCCTGCCAGCTGTAACCTGCCCAGAAGCGCACGCTGCTGACCATCTCATCGGGTGCTTTGACCTCCAGACGGTAGGAGCCCCACTCCACCGGGAAGGTGACTTTGCCTGTCTCATCGGCCTTGAGCGTCAGTTCCTGTTCACCTTCCACAAGATCTTTTTGATCAAACTGAGACTGCCAGCCATCGCTCTCTGACCAGTTCCAGTAGTAGTCACGACGCTCGCGGATCAGACGAACCTGAAGCCCGGAAACAGCCTTTTTCGCGCCAGTAGCATCGGCATACACAATGTCGAAGCTGGCGTTACCGTTTTCATCAACAATCGGCTGGTTGACGGTAGTGTCCGTGCGGTAGTCGTACACTGCCTTGCTGGCAAACTGTGGGCGAATACCCGGTAATTCGGTAGCAGGCCAGATAGCCTGCTCGGCACGACGCGTCACCGGACGACCACCAGATTCCAGCAGGCTGGCCTGCAGGATCAGTTGCAGAGGGGAATGCACCTCTTTCCACTGACTTTCTGTGGAAACCTGTCCACGCCCCTGTTCATCCAGCGTAATCTGCACTTCATCCAGGCTACGGCTCAGGTTCTCTTCGGCGATATCACCAAACTGGAACCCCGGCAGCGCAGTAACGGCGTCGCGCAGCGGACGCAGGAAGAGCTGGCCCTGCAGCGAGTTACCATTGGCAGGTGCGCCATACAAGTAATAACCCACTACGTTAAAATCGACAGTATCCTGTGGCGAAACCGGCGTTTTTTGTCCGGTCAGGTTCAGCGCCATACGCTCCGGCATAAAATCTTCAACGTGGAAATCCCACAGGCGCTGCAGGTTATCGCCCGTATTGGCACGAATATGCCACATCCCGGTTTGCGCTCCGCTGTCGAGCGGATAATTAAAGCGGTAGAGGCCGTTCTCAGGCTGGACGACCACGGTGCGAGCCACCTGTCCGTCCGGGCGCAGTACATCAAGTTTCACCGGCTGGGCAGGAAGCGGTTTGCCGTCGCTGTCGCGCAGTAAGCCGTTGAGGATCACCGTTTCACCCGGGCGGTAGAGGTCACGCGGGCCAAACATAAAGAATTGCTTGCTGTAGCCCGGACTACCTGCAATATCAAATTCCGCCAGATCAAGCGCTGGTAACTTGAGATCAAGCAGAGTGGTCTGGCCATCTTTGCTGGCCAGAATCAGCGCCGCCTCTTTGTCTGTCTCCAGTTTTGCATGGCCGTCGGCATCGCTGTTCGCCTGGGCAAGTGTCTGCCCTTTGTCATTCAACAGAGTGACGGTTACGCCAGATTGCGCCGCACCGTTTTCCAGACTCTGGGTGAAGATATCGAGACGGTTATGATAACGGTGAGCGGACAACCCAATATCACTTAGTGTGAAGAGCGTCGCGGCATTGCTGTAGTTGTAGTGTCCGGCCTGGTTCATCACTGCGATGTAGACACCAGATTGCTGAAGCGGCTTGATATCACGCAGCGGTAGCAGCAGTTTCTCACGCGTGTTGCGCGCCGGGTTGAGGTCAAAACGGCCAGTGTAAACCAGTTCCGCCATCTTCAGCAGGTTATCGGACTCCCAGTTGGTCAGGGAGTTACGGTACTCCCACTGGCTGACAAAGGAGGCCAGCGATTCAGGCTTCACGCGGTAGAAGTTCACATCCACGTTGTTGACGTTAAGCGCCATCACCGGCAGACCTTCCACCACTTTACCTGGCAGCAACGAGCCACGGCTGGCGAAGCCAACGGTCGGCTCAACGTCCCGGGTAGTCAGCGCTTTTTCGTAATCGATACCAAAGGTCGCCTTGTTCAGCGCCTGCAGGTCACGTTCAACGGTAACGACCAGATTGCGGTTTGGTTCCAGATGGCGCAGACGCAGCTCTTTCAGGTTCGGCGCAAGCTCCCACGCCCCGTCCACTTTGCCGCTTTTCTTATCCACCACGTGCACCGTCTTTGCAAAATCCTGATCGGGATTCAGCGGAACAGAGAACGTCAGTACCAGCGTAGCGGCACCGTCGAGCTGAACTTCAGAGGTATCCAGCAGGGTTAGCGCCTTGCCCTGACTCTGTGCAGCCAGTTTTGCCAGCGTTTCAGCATCGGGTTTTTCCGGTGTTTTTACTGCAGTTGCCGTTGATGCTGCGGGTGATACAGCCTGAGGTTTATTGTCGCTGTTATCACAGCCGACAAGCGTGAAGGTGGTGAGAAGCGCGAGAGAAATCGCGGCTAAGCGAAACGGTTTCATCCTTTGTCCCTGGCCCGTGGAGCCTGTTGGTCGTCATCCGGATAAGTATTATCCTCAAGTTTGATTAATACAAAAAGTCCAATTTTAGAATCTGGAAAGCGCCTCGCAAAGCGAGGGACCCAGCCCCGGCAAAAAACCGGACAGGATGACGAAGCGGTGAAAAAATAAGGGCTTGCTCGCGAGTTGAACGCGCTCTGCTTGTCGGTGTCAGAAAAAACACCGACAATCCTTTTTTACGGAAAAGAATGGAGGCAACCATGTCCACCTCATATTTTGTCGCCACCGACTGGCTGATTGAGCACAGTGACGACCCGGAAGTCCAGATTATTGATGCCCGGATGGCCCCTCCCGGGCAAGAGCACCGCGATGTTCCCGGCGAATACCGCGCAGGGCATCTGCCAGGTGCAGTGTTTTTTGATATCGAAGCCCTGTCCGACCACACCTCTTCTCTGCCACACATGTTGCCGCGCCCGGAAGCGTTTTCCGTGGCGATGCGCGAGCTTGGCGTTAGTCGTGACAAGCACCTGGTGGTCTACGACGAAGGTAACCTCTTCTCTGCGCCGCGTGCGTGGTGGATGCTGAAAAACTTCGGCGTCGAAAAAGTTTCAATTCTGGCGGGCGGTCTCGCAGGCTGGAAGCGCGACGAGCTGCCACTGCAACAAGGTGACGTGACGCTGCCTGAAGGGGATTTCGACGCAACGTTTGACGCAAACGTCGTGAAACGCCTGACCGATGTTCTGGTTATCAGTCATGAAAAAACGGCACAAATTGTCGATGCCCGCCCCGCACCACGTTTCAACGCCGAAGCCGATGAGCCTCGTCCTGGCCTGAAGCGTGGTCATATTCCGGGTGCGCTGAACGTACCGTGGGGCGATCTGGTGTTTGAGGGTGAACTGAAAACTACCGACGAGCTGCACACCATTTTTGACCGTCAGGGCGTCGATTTACATCGTCCGATTATTGCCAGCTGTGGATCTGGCGTGACGGCGTGCGTGGTGATTCTGGCGCTTGCAACCCTTGGCGCAAACGACGTGACGCTGTACGACGGAGCCTGGAGCGAATGGGGAGCCCGCGACGATCTGCCGGTTGAGCCTGAGCCTACCCGCTGAGAGCGGCCTGCTAAGAAATACGGCGGGGTGAGTCTTCACCCCGCCGCGTTTAGATAATGCGGTTGGTTTTGAGATCGCGCAGGAACCCGCCCCAGCGACGCTCATAGAACGGCGTGATGTGCTCGGTAATAAAGTGGCTGATGCCCTTCTCACCTTTCTTCACCTGACAGATATCAATTGGCTCATCGCCCGGCAACGTATCGGTGGCAACGCTTCCCGTCGCCTGAATGATCTCTTCGATATCACCGTCCGCTTCAATACCAATCAGCAGCACTGGCTGCTCGTCCGCACGCTCTTTAATGGAGCAAAGGAACGCGCGTTTCACCGGCTTGATGGTTTTGAAAAGCGTGGTCAGGGAGTCAATCATCTGCGCAGGCGGTTCTGCCACTTCTGATAACAGCAACGTCTCGCCCCCCTCCAGCACTTCCTGCGTGCTGAGCGGGTTACCTTCTTCGCCAATCAGATGGCTAATTTCACGCGGCGTGAACTCTTTCCCGGTCGGCAGTTTGGCGTTGAGGAACAACGTTGCACCCAGCGTCATTTCAAATAACGTGCGAACGGGCATGACGACGAACGCCTGTTCGTCTTCCACCGCTTCCTGCAGCGCTTCCAGAGAGGTGAAGAACGGGATCACCGAAGTGCCATCGTCCTTCTCCCAGTGGAGCAGATCCAGCGCACTGTCTTCAACGACCTGCTCACCTTCTGCTGCGGTTCCCGGCACCCAGACGGTGGATTCCAGCAACGTGCGGAAAAATGCCGGACGGTGGGCGGGCTCGGTCGCCGCCTGTTCCAGCAGGGTTTCTAATTCGTTTTTGGTTTCGGACATAACAATTCCAGATGATGCATTTCCCCCTCACCCCGGCCCTCCCCCTCAAGGGAGAGGGAGCAAACCATCCCCCTCTCCCCGTGGGAGAGGGTTAGGGTGAGGGCAATGACGATTACTCAGCCGTCAGCAGGTTCGCAACGGTACGTACGCCCAGACCGGTCGCGCCCGCAGACCACTGCTCAACCGCCGCTTTACGGTACGTTGCGGAGCAGTCAATGTGCAGCCAGCCTTCATGGTAGTTCTCTACGAAGTGAGACAGGAAGCCTGCTGCAGTGCTCGCACCCGCCGGGTACGCTGCACTTGCGGTGTTGTTCAGCTCGGCAAAGTTAGACGGCAGCTGGCTACGATGGAACTCGGCCAGCGGCAGACGCCAGAACGGTTCGTTTTCCGCAGCGGCACTCGCCAGCAGGCGGGCTGCCAGCTTGTCGTCAAAGCTGAACAGTGCGTGGTAGTCGTTACCCAGCGCAGTTTTCGCCGCACCGGTCAGGGTTGCCATGTCGATAATCAGCTCTGGCTTCTGCGCAGACGCGTCAATCAGGCCATCGGCCAGTACCAGGCGGCCTTCTGCATCGGTATTCATCACTTCGACGTTTTTACCGTTACGGTAGCGAATGATGTCGCCCAGCTTGAAGGCATTACCGCTGACCATGTTGTCTGCACAGCACAGGTAGAGCTTCACGCGTTTGTTCAGACCACGGGTGATGGCGAATGCCAGCGCACCGGTAATAGTGGCCGCGCCGCCCATATCGGACTTCATGGAGTCCATGAATGCGCTCTGCTTCAGGCTGTAACCGCCGGTATCGAAGGTGATGCCCTTTCCGACCAGGCAGGCAAAGACCGGCGCTTCTTTATCACCGGTTGGGTTGTAATCGAGAGCCAGCAACACCGGTGGACGTTCAGAACCGCGGCCCACGGTGTGGATCCCCATGTAGTTCTGTTCGCGCAGGTCTTCACCTTTGGTAATACGGTAAGACATCTTATCGCCCGCCACGCCGCACAACAGGTCAACGGCACGTTGTGCCAGCTGCTCAGGACCAAGCTCTTCCGCCGGGGCGTTGATGGTGTCACGCACCCAGTCGATAATGGTCAGACGGCTTTCCAGCTCTTTCTGGCCCGCAGCGTCGAGGTTCGCCCACTCAATTTTACGGGTGCCTTTCGGGCCTTTGTAACCTGCCCAGAATGCCCAGCTGCGGTCAGTATCCCAGCCTTCACCGTCCAGCAGGACATGTTTAATACCCAGGCCATCCACTTTACGCGCCGCGCGCTGGATCAGCCCCAAATCATCGTTGCCAGTCAGGTGCAGGGTAATACCGTCGTTGTTGATGCTGTAAGTGGCTTTTTCGCCCCAGCGTGCATCCGCAGGCTGTGTAGAGAGCGTAATCTTCATCGCTTCGGTCATTTTATTTATCCTTATTAGCAAACGGGCCGCCTGAAGGCAGCCCGTAATGTGATTTAGTTAGCCTCATCTAACCAGACTAACAGAATCGCCTCCAGAATTTTTTCATTGGATGCGTTGGGATCATCATCAAAATCTTCCAGATCGCAAATCCACTGATGCATGTCGGTGAATCGTACGGTTTTCGGATCGAGATCCGGGTTAGCATCAAAGAGTGCTTCGCCGATTTCACGGCTATCTGTCCACTTCAGTCCCATATTAATGCTCGCGTGCGTGGTTGATGGTGTAGCGTGGGAATTCCACGACCAGATCTTCATCGGTCACCGTGGCCTGGCAGCTTAAGCGGCTGTCTGGCTCCAGACCCCATGCTTTATCCAGCATGTCGTCTTCGTCTTCGGTGCTCTCAGCGAGAGAGTCGAAACCTTCACGCACGATGCAGTGGCAGGTCGTACAGGCGCAGGATTTTTCACAGGCGTGTTCCACTTCGATACCGTTACGCAGGGCAACATCGAGGATGGTTTCACCGGTCTTCGCTTCCAGAACTGCACCATCCGGACAGAGGTCCGCATGAGGCAAAATAACAATCTTTGGCATATTAAACCTCGTCCACGGACTGGCCTTTCAGCGCGACGCGGACAGATTTGTCCATGCGGCGAGCAGCAAAGTCCTGGGTTTGTTTATCAACGTTTTTAATGGCTTCTTCTATTGCGTCAGCGTCATTGCCTTCCGCCACTGCGCTTAAGTGCGCGGCGGCATCGTCAATGACCTGACGCTCAGCGGCGCTGAGCAGCGCGGCATCAGCAGCGAGCGCACCGTTCAGGCTTTCCAGCACGCGAGCGGCTTCCACTTTTTGTTCAGCCAGCATGCGCGCCTTCACATCCTGTTCGGCGTAGCTCATTGAATCCTGAATCATGGAGGCGATTTCGCCATCGGTCAGACCGTAAGACGGTTTCACCTGGATGGACGATTCAACGCCGGTCGATTTTTCCATCGCCGTGACGCTCAGCAGGCCGTCCGCATCCACCTGGAAGGTGACGCGAATATGCGCCCCGCCCGCTGGCAGTGCCGGAATACCGCGCAACGCAAAGCGTGCCAGTGAACGGCAGTCCTGCACCAGTTCGCGTTCGCCCTGCATCACGTGGATGGACATCGCGGTCTGACCATCTTTAAAGGTGGTGAACTCCTGCGCACGCGCCACCGGAATGGTGGTATTACGCGGGATCACTTTCTCCACCAGGCCGCCCATCGTTTCCAGCCCCAGAGAGAGCGGGATCACATCGAGCAGCAGCATTTCGCTGTCTGGTTTGTTGCCGACCAGAATATCGGCCTGGATAGCCGCGCCAACGGCAACCACTTTGTCCGGATCGATGGAGGTCAGCGGCGTGCGGCCAAAGAATTCACCTACGCGCTCACGCACCAGCGGCACGCGGGTAGAGCCACCCACCATAACCACGTCCAGCACGTCGTCTGCCTCAACACCCGCATCTTTCAGTGCGCGACGGCAGGCCAGCAGCGTGCGTTTTACCAGAGAAGTGATCAGGTCATTAAACTGTTCACGGGTGATTTCACCCTGCCAGCCCGCCACGTTAACCGTGACAGCCTGCGCGTCGCTGAGCGCAATTTTGGCGTCGATAGCCGCATCCAGCAGTTCACGCTGTACACGCGCATCGCTGCGATCGGCAATGCCCGCCTGCTCGCGAATGAAATCGGCCAGCAGATGGTCGAAGTCATCACCACCCAGCGCGGAATCTCCGCCGGTGGCCAGCACTTCAAAAACGCCACGGCTTAAGCGCAAAATAGAGATATCAAAAGTCCCGCCGCCGAGATCGTAAACCGCAATCACCCCTTCCTGACCAGAGTCGAGGCCGTAGGCAATAGCGGCTGCCGTCGGTTCGTTCAGCAGACGCAGAACGTGCAGGCCCGCCAGACGCGCCGCGTCTTTGGTACCCTGACGCTGTGCATCATCGAAATAGGCCGGAACGGTGATCACCACACCGTCCAGATCGCCGCCGAGCGTTGCCGTAGCACGCGCTGCCAGCGCCTTGAGGATGTCTGCCGAGACGCGGATTGGGTTCAGCAGGCCGGCTGCCGTTGCCATCATCGGCAGGCCATTTTCACTTGCCTGCAGTTGATACGGCAGATGCGGATAACGGGTCTGAATATCGGCCAGAGAACGGCCCATCATGCGCTTCACAGAGCTGATGGTATTAGCCGGATCGCGCGCAGCGTTAGCGCGTGCGTCATAGCCAACCACGTGACCCTGCTGTTGGTAGTGGACCACGGAAGGCAGCAGATGGCGGCCATGCTCGTCAGCCAGCGTTTCCGCCTGGCCGCTACGCACGGTCGCCACGAGGGAATTGGTGGTGCCCAGGTCAATACCCACCGCCAGACGACGCTGGTGCGGTGCGGCACTTAAGCCAGGCTCACTAATTTGTAATAAGGCCATAATTGCTTCCGAAATTAAAAATCGAGCAGCTTTTCTTCGAATTGTTCCGCACTGCTTCGCAGTTTATCGAGAAAACGGAGTTTGCGCACAGTGTCTGCCGCCACATCCCAGGTCTCGTCGTTCAGTTGCGCCACCATCAGCTGATGGCGGGAATCGAACATGACCTTCACGCGTTTGATGAAGCTTTCCAGACGCGCTTCGTCTTTAGCCTGTTCAATCTCATCCAGCTCTTCACGCAGTTCCAGCTGTTCCATCAAAAACGCCGTATCGCGCACGGTGTGCTGTTCGCTCGCCAGGTCAAAACCGTGGAGCGAAAGCAGATATTCTGCGCGCGTCAGCGGGTGGCGCAGCGTCTGCCAGGCCTGGTTGATGGTCGCAGATTGTGAAACCGCAGCCAATTGCTCTGACTGAGTACCACTGGCGAATTTGTCCGGATGATACTGACGTTGCAGATCCTGAAAACGGATCGTCAGCGCCTGGAGATCAATCGGGTATTGAGCGGGTAGTCCGAAGAGAGTGAAGTAATCCATAACAATCTCAGGGGTAGCCGATTAAAACAAACCCCACGCACAGGTTACTGCGGTGGGGTTCATCGGATGACGCACGGTTAAACGTGGAAGCTTTCGCCGCAACCACACTCGTCTTTGACGTTCGGGTTCGTGAATTTGAACCCTTCGTTCAGGCCTTCTTTTACAAAGTCCAGCTGAGTGCCGTTGAGGAATTGCAGGCTTTTGCCATCGACCACCACCTTCACGCCCTTGTCTTCAAACACGGTGTCGTCAGACGCCGGTTCATCAACAAACTCCAGTACGTAAGCCATACCAGAACAGCCGGAGGTACGTACGCCCAGTCGCAGGCCAAAGCCTTTACCACGGTTCGCCAGAAAAGAGCTTACTCGCGCGGCAGCGCTGTCGCTAAGGGTAATCGACATACTCAAACCTCAATTATTTTGCTTCACGTTTGCTTTTATAATCCGCAATAGCGGCTTTGATCGCGTCTTCTGCCAGGATAGAGCAGTGAATTTTCACCGGTGGCAGTTCGAGTTCTTCAGCAATGTCCGTGTTCTTGATTGCCTGTGCTTCGTCCAGAGATTTGCCCTTTACCCATTCGGTTACCAGGGAGCTGGAAGCGATAGCAGAACCGCAGCCGTAGGTCTTGAAGCGCGCGTCTTCAATGATACCTTCATTGTTGACTTTAATCTGCAACTTCATCACGTCGCCGCACGCCGGTGCACCGACCATGCCGCTACCGACAGATTCATCGCTGTTGTCAAAAGAGCCAACGTTGCGCGGGTTCTCGTAATGATCGATGACTTTTTCGCTGTATGCCATGATTGAATTCTCCTTATTGGGTACCGATTAGTGATGTGACCATTCAATGCTGTTCAGATCCACGCCCTGTTTGAACATTTCCCACAGTGGAGAAAGATCGCGCAGACGACCAATGGAGTTGCGAACCAGCTTGATGGTGTAGTCAATCTCTTCTTCGGTAGTGAAACGACCTAAAGAGAAACGGATAGAGCTGTGTGCCAGCTCGTCGGTCATACCCAGTGCACGCAGCACGTAGGATGGCTCCAGGCTTGCAGACGTACAGGCAGAACCGGAAGAAACCGCCAGGTCTTTCAGCGCCATGATCAGCGACTCACCTTCAACATAGTTGAAGCTGACGTTGAGGATGTTTGGAGCGCCCTGCTCGAGGGAGCCGTTCAGATACACTTCTTCCATATCTTTCACGCCGTCCCACAGACGGTTACGCAATGTGCGCAGGCGCGCCATCTCGGTTTCCATCTCTTCTTTCGCAATGCGGTACGCTTCACCCATACCCACGATCTGGTGAACAGGCAGAGTACCTGAACGCATGCCGCGCTCGTGACCACCGCCGTGCATCTGTGCTTCGATGCGGATACGTGGCTTACGACGCACGTACAGCGCACCGATGCCTTTCGGGCCATAGATTTTGTGGCCGGAGAAGGACATCAGATCCACTTTCAGCTGGCTCAGGTCGATAGGCAGTTTGCCCACGCTCTGGGTCGCATCCACGTGATAGATGATGCCGCGCGCACGGCACATTTCGCCAATGGTCGCGATATCCTGTACGACGCCGATTTCGTTGTTCACGTGCATGATGGAAACCAGGATGGTGTCATCGCGCATCGCCGCTTCGAGCTCTTTCAGGTCGATGATCCCGTTGCTCTGCGGAGCCAGATAGGTCACTTCGTACCCTTCACGCTCCAGCTGGCGGCAGGTATCCAGCACGGCTTTATGTTCGGTTTTGCTGGTGATGACGTGCTTGCCTTTTTTCTGATAAAAGTTGGCTGCACCTTTGATCGCCAGGTTGTCGGATTCGGTCGCACCGGAGGTGAAAACAATTTCACGCGGGTCGGCACCCACCAGGTCAGCAATCTGATTACGGGCGATATCGACCGCCTCTTCAGCATGCCAGCCAAAACGGTGTGAACGGGAAGCTGGGTTACCAAAGTTTCCGTCCAGGGTCAGACACTGCATCATTTTCTCGGCAACACGCGGGTCCACCGGCGTGGTTGCGGAGTAATCGAGATAGATAGGTAATTTCATTGCTCTATAAACTCCGTACATCGCTTCAATGCAAGGAATCAGGCAACCGGCTGGATGTACGACCGAGTACACGGGGCTGTCTTCGCCCCGGCCTGATTCTGAAATCTTATAATCTTTGCCCTAAATAGTTCGTGTTGCAGCAAGTGCGGCCAGCGCAGTTGCGGCACAAAATATAACGGGCAAATTAAGCGCGTAATTTAACGTCGATTGCGTCTTGCGCGCGGGTGCTGCGTTGTGAATCATGGTTGTGCTGACGGCCAGAGACATCCAGAACTTCCTGGTTATTAACCAGTTCACCCAGGGTGATGTTGTTCAGGAAGCCGGTCAGACGGTCGCTCAGATCGCGCCACAGCGCGTGGGTCAGGCACTTATCGCCGCCCTGGCAACCACCTTTACCCTGGCAACGGGTCGCGTCAACAGATTCGTCAACTGCGCTAATGACTTCACCTACCGCAATACTGCCCGCGTCTTTACCCAGCAGATAACCGCCACCTGGGCCACGAACGCTGGAAACCAGTCCATTTTTACGCAGTCTGGAGAACAGCTGTTCCAGATAAGAGAGGGAGATCCCTTGTCGTTCAGAAATATCTGCCAATGGAACCGGGCCCGCTTCGGAGTTGAGTGCAACGTCCAGCATCGCGGTTACGGCATAACGCCCTTTAGATGTCAGTCTCATGTCTTACTTAACCTCAAACTCGCCCCTGCCCGGGGTTTTTTATTGTAAAATGGGGGTATTGCATAGCAGGGCCAAGTCTGACATTCCCGACTAAATTGGTCAACTATTTACTTGACTGTTTTAGTCAGGTATTTAACTTTCTGTGCCTTCATAGCATGGGTGCGGCCTGATGCCCTCATCCCGCCCCTCTCCCACGGGGAGAGGGAGATACCAAACAGGTACTACTCTTCTTTATTCTTCTGCTCAATCGACGCCAGAATGCCGCGCAGGATGTTCAGTTCCTGGCTTTCAGGGCGTGCGCGGGTAAACATGCGGCGCAGCTTATTCATCACCTGCCCCGGATGACCTTCGCGGATAAAACCGGTGGAAAGCAGCGTCTGCTCCAGGTGACCATAGAAGCGCTCCAGGTCATCCACCAGCGGGTACGCTGTCTCTTCCTGAGGCTCTGCACTCTCTTTTTCCTGCGTCGCCAGCCATGCCATGCGCACTTCATAGGAAATAACCTGCACG
This sequence comes from Enterobacter cloacae, assembly GCA_014169315.1. Taxonomy (NCBI): domain Bacteria; kingdom Pseudomonadati; phylum Pseudomonadota; class Gammaproteobacteria; order Enterobacterales; family Enterobacteriaceae; genus Enterobacter; species Enterobacter cloacae. Next base: position 3,378,001 of record AP022133.1, read on the forward strand.
GCCATCGCCAGGTTCAGCGAGCTGTATTCCGGGTTGGCCGCAATCGCGACGTGGTAGTGGCATTTCTGCAGCTCGTCGTTGGTCAGGCCAACGCGCTCACGACCAAATACCAGCGCAACCGGTGCCTGTTCTGCTTCAGCGACACTTTTCAGGCCGCATTCGCGCGGATCCAGCATTGGCCACGGCAGCGTACGTGAACGGGCGCTGGTTCCTACCACCAGGCTGCAGCCTGCCAGCGCTTCGTCCAGAGTATCGACAATCTGTGCGTTGCCGATCACATCACTGGCTCCGGCCGCCAGGGCAATCGCCTGAGAGTCTGGTTTCACCAGTGGGTTAACCAGCCACAGGTTTGTTAAACCCATCGTTTTCATAGCGCGAGCAACAGAGCCCATATTGCCGGTGTGCGAGGTTTCGACCAGCACGATTCGAATGTTTTGCAGCATATTTTTTTACGTCTGAATTCAGTGTCTGAAGAATATTCGGACATATTACCATAAACGAGAGACAGATTCCGATCTCGCTGCTATACTCTGCGCCGATTTTCCCGTTCTTTAACATCCAGTGAGAGAGACCGATGCATCCGATGCTGACCATCGCCGTGCGCGCAGCGCGCAAGGCGGGTAATGTAATTGCCAAACACTACGAAACCCCTGACTCCGTAGAAACCAGCCAGAAAGGCAGCAATGATTTCGTGACTAACGTCGATAAAGCCGCAGAAGCGATTATTATCGAAACGATCCGCAAATCTTACCCGCAGCACACCATCATCACCGAAGAAAGCGGTGAACATGAAGGTACCGATCAGGATGTTCAATGGGTTATCGATCCACTGGATGGCACCACCAACTTTGTAAAACGCCTGCCACACTTCTCTGTATCTATTGCAGTACGCATCAAAGGCCGTACTGAAGTCGCCGTGGTTTACGATCCAATGCGTAACGAACTGTTCACCGCCACCCGTGGCCAGGGCGCACAGTTGAACGGCTACCGTCTGCGCTGCAGCAATGCACGCGATCTGGACGGTACCATTCTGGCGACCGGTTTCCCGTTCAAGGCGAAACAGCACGCAACCACCTATATGAATATCCTGGGCAAACTGTTCACCGAATGTGCTGACTTCCGTCGCACCGGTTCTGCTGCGCTGGATCTGGCCTACGTTGCGACCGGTCGCGTTGACGGTTACTTCGAACTGGCACTGAAGCCGTGGGACTTTGCTGCGGGCGAGCTGATCGCACGTGAAGCAGGTGCGATTGTTTGCGACTTCACCGGCGGCCACAACTATATGTCTACCGGCAACATCGTTGCAGGTAACCCTCGCGTCGTTAAAGCCATGCTGGCAAACATGCGTGATGAACTGAGTGACGCGCTGAAGCGTTAATCCCGGTCATTCCCTCTCCCCGTGGGAGAGGGTTAAAGTCAGGGTGAGGACATCAGACCGCACCCGACTAAAACGGCCTCAATCCCCTGCCCACCGGCACCGCACTCATCCACATCGTTATCGCCGCCACCAGCAAAATTACGCCGCCCGCCAGCGCGAGCGTTGTCCACCCTATCTGTCGCCATAGCACCGGTGTTTTATTACCGCTGAGTTTTACCGCCAGCTGACGGAAGCTGTGTACCAGCAACGCCAGCGACGAAATAGTGAGTGACGTTCCCGCGGCCATCGCCAGCGCCGAGAGCATCCCCCAGCCGAAAACACCGATCACCTTACTGAACAGCAACACCATAATCGCTCCCGAACACGGGCGCATTCCCATCGAAAGAACAATCATTAAACGTGCGCGCCAGTCGTCGCCGTTCTGCAGCTGTTCCTGCGTCGGCAGATGCTGGTGCCCGCAGCCGCAGTGGGCATCATGCACGTGATGCGGCATAAAGGTTTTAAATTTGGTTTTTTGCAGTAACTGGCGCAGTTTTTTCAACGCCCGCCAGCAGAGGATGAACCCCAGCACACCCACCAGCGCATAGCTCCCCTTCTCCAGCCAGAAACTGCTCATGTGCAACTGACGAGCAGGAAGTTGTAAAAGCGAAAGGACGACCGCGACCAGCACAATCGCCACGCCGCCCTGAAGCAGTGAAGAGGCCAGCGTCAGACCGATGCTTGATTTCAGTTTCGAAGGATGGGTGGCAAGCCAGGTGGTGATCACAATCTTGCCATGCCCCGGCCCCAGAGCGTGCAGTACACCGTAGATAAAGCTGAACGCCAGCAGAGAGCCACCCGCTTTGGTCGGGTTTTCCGCCACGGCCTTCAGCAGCCCGCTCATCTGCTGGTTAAGCTCGCGCTGCCAGATGATGCTTTTCATCAGCACCTGGGGCCAGGCTTGCCACAGCCACAGCGAACCGAAAATGGCTAACAGCAAAAAGAGCGCCAGCGGCCAGAGGTGTAGCCAGCGGCGCGGTTTCCGAACCGGAGAGGCGATCACTGACATTGTAACGTCACCTCCTGCGCGAACTGTTTACCCAACTCCATATCCTCAGGTGGGGCATCTTCCTTGTCGAGTGAGACCGCAAAGTTCAGCGTCTCTTCGCTGGGTTTCGGCGTGTGAACCGCTATTTTGCAGGTTTTTTGCAGCGTCGCGGGCAGTTGCACGTCGCTGTCCTCTGCGTAGCTCATATCAACGTAGTAAGTCGGGTCAAAGGTTGAGAAGGTGAACGTCTGTCCTGCCAGCGGCTGAGGTTGCGCCAGCGGGAGCACAAACGTTAACACCGCCTGATGACCATCGCGCGACATACCATACTCCGTCGGGCGGTTCAGAAATTTCACCTTTTGCCCGTTATGCCAGAACTCCGTGAAGTAGTGCTGACCCAGTACGTTAGCCATCACTTCCGCCGCCAGCTTTTTCCAGATCTCATCGCCTGGCTTTGCGTTTCCCGCATCATAAAGCAGGTCAGCCGAGGTGATTTCATCCATCGTCCAGCGCATTTTAAGGCCACTGAGCTGCCCCCCGTCGGTTACCAGCCCGGTTTTCAGGCTGATAAAACTGTGAGGATGTGCGCTGGCGGCGAAAGTGGAAACCGCCAAAAATAACGTCATCGCACTTTGTTTAACTATTTGCATCAATTCCTCACGTCAAAAATTCTGTGATGTTCACCAGCAATCCTGAGTGAAAGGCCTGCCGGTGCGCTTTTCAGCGCCCATCCTTTAGCTATCCTTATCAAACATTCACACTGGATACCCGACAGATGATGACGACGCTTGAAATTCCATCTGTGCTTTCCAGTTCGCAGCGCCGCTGCCAGGTGCTTTTGATGCTTTACCTGCCCGATGCTGTCGTCACCGCACAGAGTATAATCGCTGCCAATGGCGTGGACGACGCTATGGCACGGCAAGATATAGCCGAGACGCGCGATGAAATCCAGCGCTATCACCGGCTTGATATCGTCACGCACCCTGACGGCAGCTACCGAATTGAAGGTTCTGCCCTGAATCAGCGTTTATGCCTGCTGCACTGGCTGCGCAGGGCGCTCCGGCTTTGCCCTCATTTTGTCTCGCACCAGTTTACTCCCGCGCTAAAAACCGCGCTTAAACGACACGGAATTGCCCGTCCTCTCTACGACGATACTAACCTGCGGGCGCTGATCAACTTCTGCTCACGCAAGCTTCAGCGCCAGTTTGAGTGCCGCGATATCCAGTTTTTGCAGCTCTATTTGCAATATTGTCTGATTCAGCATCATCAGGGCAATACGCCGCAGTTTTCCCGTATTCAGCGCAGCTGGGCGCAGTCGCGGGGGGAATATTTCACCGCGCAGGAGATCGTACGTCACTGGAAACGGCGCGTTCCTCAGGCTCCTCACACGGATGAACACCTGTTTCTGGCACTGTTGTTTATGATGCTGCGCACCCCCGATCCGGTGCTCGATAAACACCAGCAGGATCAGCGTTTGCGCCGGACAATTGTGCGAATGATTGCGCGCTTTCGGGCGCAGACGGGAATGAACTTTAGCGATGAGCAAGGGCTGACCGATCAGCTGTATATTCATCTTGCCCAGGCGCTTGACCGCTCACTGTTTGAAATCGGTATTGATAACAGCCTGCCAGAAGAGATCCACCGCCTTTACCCGCGCCTGCTGCGTACCACCAAAGAGGCGTTATTTGAACTGGAAGCTGAATTTGGGCTACGTTTCTCCGATGAAGAGATGAGCCTGGTCGCCGTGATTTTTGGTGCCTGGCTGATGCAGGAGACCGATCTGCATGAAAAACAGGTGGTGTTACTGACGGGAACGGATAAAGAATGCGAAGCGTTGATTGAGCAACAGTTGCGGGAACTGACGTTGCTCCCGCTCAACATTCGCTATCTGACGCTGCAGACCTTCCAGAGAGAGGGGGCACCGCGCGAAGCCGCACTGGTGATTACCCCTTACCCGACCGCTCTGCCACTGTTCTCGCCGCCGCTGATCCACGCCGTTGAGGCGCTGAACGCGCAGCAACAAGAACATATTCGCGCCATGCTGGAATCGTAGTTACGCGCGCGCGACCACTTTTGGGCGAACGATCATCGCAGGCAATGCAACCAGTGCCATCACCCAAAACACGCCGTGCCCCAGATGCTGGTAGAGGAAGCCCGCAAAGACCGTCATCACGGCAATACTACCGCCCATTGCCACCGCAGAATAGACCGCCTGCAGGCGGATAACATCCCCACCCTCACGCGCTGAGATATAACGCATCGCCGCCAGATGACACACGGTGAAGGTACCACAGTGCAGGATCTGCGCCACAATCAGCCACGGTAGTTCGGCTGTCCAGCCCATAATGCCCCAGCGGATCACGCCGCACACGGCGGAGAGCAGTAACAAATCACGCGCGCCAAAGCGTCGGAATAGTTTTTTACTGAGCGCAAAGATAACCACTTCAGCGACCACGCCAAGCGACCACAGGTAACCAATGGCAGACGCGGAGTAACCCACGCCTTGCCAGTAAATGGCACTGAAGCCATAGTACGCGGCATGCGCCCCCTGGAGCAGACAGACACAGGCCAGGAACCGCCAGCTTTGTGTCACCAGGCTACGCCAGGCGGGCCAGCCTGCGCTTTCCTGATGTCGGCTTTCCCCTTGCGGCATCACTGACGGACGCAGCAACATCCCCAGTAGCATAGAGGCGATACCAAGACTCAGCAGAGCCAGAATCGCATGGTAATCGTAGAGACTGACCAGTTTCCCCACCAGCGCGGAGCCGATGACAAAGGCAATAGACCCCCACAGGCGCACGCGGCCATAGTCCATCGTAATCTGCTTTTGCCAGGTGTTCGCCAGCGCATCCGTCAGCGGAACCAGCGGTGAGAAGAACAGGTTAAAACCCACCATTACCACCATCAGCCAGGCAAACGTGTTATTGACCCAGAAACAGGCGGCAAAGACCAGCGTCAACAGCGCCAGAATACGCACCGCTTTAATCAGTAAGGAGGGATCGCTGACGCGCGGTGCAATCAGCAGGCTTCCCAGAAATCGCGCCACCAGTCCTGCGCCAAGCAACACACCGATGGTCTCTGGGGTAAGCCCGATGCCTTTGAGCCAGACGCTCCAGAAAGGCAGAAAAATGCCGTAGCTAAAAAAGTAGGTGAAATAGCTGAGCGCCAGCCAGCGCGTGGAATGCAAAACCATGAATCCCTCCCGAAATGAAGGCGCTAGTCTGGCGGTAAACGCCGGGAGGCGCAAGTGTCACATTAACAATAAATTAACATTTTTCCACTGTTGAATTGACCACTATTGCCATTGAAAAATGGGTTTCCTCCCCGCCAGAAAGCATCACCAAACCTGGCTGTCCCGGCATCTGGTGGGCATTTACCGGGTGGCTTTGAGGTTCAAGGCAAAGAAATGACTGCCCCGACATTCTGAATAGCATCAACCAGGGAGTTTGCGAAAGAAGTGTGATTTCCATCTCATTATTTCGCAATATCGCCTGCCCACTCCAGCCGGAATAGCAGACATTCAGCCACCCATCTCGTCCATATTGCGCCGAATGAAAATCCGCGTGAGCGGGTAGCTCCCCCTGCCATTGCAGCGGCAGGTGGTTTTCCCCTTCCGGCCAGTAACCACTGGCGCTGAACTGTGCCGTACTCCCAGGTTCAAAACAGAACCAGGGATGAGCCCCTAATCCATACAACATGGGTTCTGTGCCACAGTGGGTGAGCGTCAGACTGACATGGAACACATTATCGACAAGTCGGTAACACAGTTGCACCAGATAGTCGAAACCGCAGGGCTCTATGCTTCGAAGCTGTAATACACACTCGGTGGCGGAGAAGGAAACAACCTGCCAGGGCTTGATCCAACCGTCACCATGCAGATAAAAATCGGTGTCACGCGGGCTTTTCGGTAATACCACCTCACGACCATGCAGCAAAAACCGATTCCCGGCGACCCGATTTGCCAGCGGCAGCATTGGAAACAGCGGCTGCTGGCCCGGCGGTGCCTGCAAAACAGGGCGCTGATGATGGAGTGAGAACAGCGCGTTTATCGCACCACCTTGTGGATCAACGCGCAACCGCAGATGCGCGTTTTCCAGAGTAATAGCCTGCACCATCAGTGTGCCTGTTCCTGCTTAACCGCAGGGGCCACCCCGTGTCGCTGCGCCAGCTGGGTTTCCAGTGCCTCCAGCGTCACACCTTTGGTTTCAGGGACATTTCGCAGAATATAGATGAAGCCCAGCGCACAGATGATCCCGTACAGCAGGAAGCTGCCCGCTGCGCCCAACCCGGCATTCAGCAACGGGAAGGTGTAGGTGAGCAGGAAGCACGCGATCCACAGCGCCAGCGTTCCCAGCGAGATCGCCATACCACGCACGCGATTAGGAAAGATCTCAGAGAGAAGCACCCAGGTTACCGGGGCCAGCGTCAGGGCATAAATGGCAATAGCCGCCAGAACCAGCACCAGTACCGGCCACCCCATGATCCCCAACGCATAAGCTCCGGCAATCAGCACGTAGATCACGGTGAGACCACTTGCGCCCAGTAACATTAGCTTGCGTCGCCCAAGTTTATCCACCAGCGGCAATGCCGCGATAGTAAAGACCAGGTTGATAATACCGGTGGCAACGATGGATTTCAGGGTTCCGTTGATATCAAATCCGGCGGAGGCAAATATCTCCTGAGCGTAGTTAAAGATGACGTTGATACCGCACCACTGCTGAAACACCGCCAGCACCATCCCGATAATGACGATGGGTTTAACCTGAGGGGCGAGCAGCGCAGAGTAAGAGACTTTGTTGTTGTCTTTCACCAGCGTCTGGGCTATTTCCTGCAAGGTTTGACTGGCATAAGCCGTGGAGCCAATTCGTTCAAGTGTGGCCCGGGCACGCTCCGTTTTTCCGGCTTTCATCAGCCAGCGCGGTGATTCAGGCACCAGGAACATCAGCACCAGAAAGACCACTGCCGGGAGCAGCTCTGCACCAAACATCCAGCGCCAGCCCACCTGGCCGTTCCAGGTGTTGAGGAGTGTTTGCTGCGTGGCACCGCTGGCAACAGGATCGGCAATCATCAGGTTTACCAACTGTGCCGCCAGCACACCGATAACAATGGTCAGTTGGTTAACGGCAACAAAGCGTCCACGCTTTTCCGCCGGGCTGACCTCGGCGATATAGAGCGGGCTCAATGCCGACGCCAGACCAATCCCCAACCCACCGACAATGCGGTAGATAATGAACATATCGAAATTGCTCGCCAGCGCCGTACCCAACGCCGACGCGCTGAACAGGATTGCCGAGAGAATTAGCGGGATCTTTCGTCCGAGACGGTCGGCGCACCAGCCAGAAATGAGCGCGCCAAACACGCATCCGGCCAGAGCAGAACTCATCGCCCAGCCAGACTGAGCAGGATCGGTAATCGAAAAGTACGCCTCATAAAACGGCTTCGCACCACCAATCACCACCCAGTCATAACCAAACAATAAACCACCGCAGGCCGCCACCAGACAGATCGTCCAGATGTAGCCCATTTTGAGATGTGTCTGCGCGTTATTCATTTTGATTCCTCTATAAGGGAAACGCAGGGAACAGTAGGGTTTGGGCGGGTTCTCCCGCCCGGTTAAGGTTCAGGCAAAGATGCCGCATCGCTGTGCATGCAGAATAAGATGCGCTTTATCGTGAGCAGGATTTATCGCCAGCAGTTGTTGCATCGCTTTCTGACTGGCTGACATTTCGCCCAGCCCCAGATGCCCCAACGCCTCGATAAACAGACAGTGTTGCTGGTGCTGCACCGCTGCAGACGTATCAAGAACAACCAGATCCGGAAGCGATACTGCAAAGAAATCGGCTTCGGGGATATCGTTGTGGTGATGCTCTACCCATTTCAGGAAACTACGGAAGTGCCGCCCGGCCTCTTCCACCTGACCGCCTGCCCGTAACGCCATACCCTGCCAGAACAGATAATCCGCTGGCTGGTCGTTGTAGTAGCGGCCAGCGTCGAGCGTTGTGCCACCGCACGCAGCCTGCTGGAAGTGCAACTGCGCCTGCTGCAGCTCACCTTTTTTCAGCGCACAGAAGCCAAGCAGATATCTGATGTCATTATCTGTCTGTCCGGGTAAGCGCCCTTCCCCCAGGTTGCGCGGATACTGGAGCGCTTCTCCCAGCCAGCGCATGGCCGCGGGGATGTCGTTCTCCGCAATGGCATCTAACGCCTGGTGCATCTGGTTGAGAAGATATTGCCCGGTGACTTTGCCCTCGCCGCCCTCCCAGGGATGGAACTGGCGAGTCTGTAGGATCTGCGCCGCCGCCGCATACTGCCCCTGGCTATTCCACAGACTTAACAGCTCCGCCGTCAGATCATCACGTCGCATAACAACCGCCATATGAGTCTCAAGCAGGCTCAGGCGCTCGCTGGCCGCTGTGGCTGTTAGCTTCTTCAGGTAATCCAGCTCAAACAGAAAACGGGCATTGTCCGGCTCGATGTCAACGGCCCGCTGCAGTCTGGCCATCGCAGCTGTCGCGTCGTGCTGCTTATTCCAGGCATAGATCCCCAACAGACGGTGCGCAGGCGCATAGTCCGGCAGGCGCACTAAAGTATCCTGCCAACAGGAAACGGCCTCGTCATACCGGCGTTTGCTATACCAGAAACAGCCCAGCAGATAACCTGCAAACGGATCATCTTTGAGAGTCTGCAGCATCTGAACTTCATCGAGCGTATTGGGGAAACGAACATGCCGGGCGTGGCAGTTCTGCGCCGCATCCAGTAAGCGCTCACGCACCTCTCGTTTTTGGCTCAGTGATGCCTGCCACAGCAACGGAATTGTCTCCTGGCAGTCCAGCAGCATCAGCACCTTCTCTGCCGCATCTGTGCGTCCCAGAGAAACCAGCCACCCGGAGAGCATACTGGCGTTAATCCCGCGCCGCCCGGTGACCTGCAACAACATCGCCTGTGATTCCGGGTCCTGAGCGAGCAGCCAACGCGCACAGTGAAGCGGATAGCTCAGCGGATACTGCGTCAGACTTTGACTGATAAAGTCCAGTGCCTCGTCCTGGTGCCCGCAATCAAATAGCGCCAGTGCTTTCAGCCCCATTGCCAGATGGTTTGCCCCGTTTACCTGCAGGCTAACAGTGACTTTTTCGAGGGCGTCTTTCGCATCGCCACGCTTCATCGCCAGACGTGCCAGTGCCCAAAATGCCGCATCCCGACAGTTGCCGCTCCACGATGCTTTGAAGTAGTTATCCCATGCCCCTGTGATATCCCCCTGTCGCTCGAGTGCCGTTGCCAACAGCATGCTGGCCTCTCCATCGCGGGGGTTTTTATTCAACCGATGGGCACGCGTGAGTGCGGCGCGGGCACAGCGTTCCGCCAGTACCCAGTCAGCGGAGTTAAGTGCAAGCGTGCCCAGGGCAACGTTGTTACGATAATCATATGGGTCGAGTTCAATCGCCCGGCGGTAATAATCAGCCGCAAAGCGGCTGGCATGGTTGTACTGTTCCAGATGCTGACCAATAAAATAGAGCTCATCAGCGTTAGTGATGTTTTCTGGCATTGCAGGGGCGCGGGCAGGATCGGGTAACGATGTCTCCTGTGCCTGATGTTCCTGATAGTGAAGTAGCGTCTGGCCCTGTGCCGACTTAACCGTCATGGTTAAGCGCTGCGGGTAATTATCCGGCAATGTTTGTTGCCAGCTTTCTCCCGGCGCTAACGTCAGATGGGTTTCAAAAATCGGCTTCTGGTCGGCACTCAGTTCGACGAGGATGTTATCCAGCGGGGCAATGGCGTAGATCCCAGTCTGCAGCAGCGGCGACTCTCTGACCAATTTCATCGCCACCTGAGTGCTGGCATTTTGCACCATCCCCAACTCGCTATAGGGCAGGAAGTTCTGAACGAAGATCTTCTCTTCAAACGGTGCGAGCCACGTGAAGTCTGGTTGGTTGTCGGTGAACACTCCGGTCATCAGTTCGATATAGGGGCCATTTTCATCAGTCAGATTACGATCCCAGGCCTGGCCAAAATCATCGTAACCCCAGCTCCACTGTTTTTTACCCGGCGAGACATGGTGATCGGCAACGTGCAGCAGGCCACCTCGTTCATCGTGATGGTAAGCCCCGACAAAATCGTAATCTGATTTTTCAGCCATGTAGGAGGTTGGTACTGGTACATTTCGGTAGCGGGAGATATCCACTCCCGCCGAATAGTCCACCTTGTAGTAAGTACCCGTGGCGATAGGGAAAGCCGAGACATCACGCTTACCGTGATCAAAAACGGCGGTGACATCCGGTGGGAAGACACTCTGGTGCGCATCGCCACCTTTGACAGCCGGGTTCGCCCACCACAGGAAATGGCGCGGTGTCACATTACCGTTAAAGACTTTGCCGGTGATTTCGATCAACGCGCGGTCAGGATAGAGAGTAAATCCCGTCATCACCTGCAGGCCACGCATCGGCTCCACTTCCCCCATCCAGACGGTTTGCTCGCCGTTTTCACCAGCCTGCCGGGTGAAATCAACCGGCATAAAGGTTGTTGGGCGGTGATGCTGCGGCCAGTTGAACTCGATACCACCGGAGATCCACGGCCCCAACAACCCCACCAGCGCAGGTTTAACCACTTCGTTGTAGTAGACGAAATCACGCTGCTTTACTTTGTCGTAAGCACGATGGATACGTCCGCCAAGTTCAGGCAGTAGCATCACACGAATGAAATCATTCTCCAGCCAAACCGCCTGGTAGTCGCGCATTTCGCGTTCCCCGGTCAGCGTATCAATGACGCCGTAGGGATAGACCGCGCCTGAGGAGCCCTGATAGACGCGTTTTTCCAGAAACATGGGGTTGGGATCTTCAGCCCCTGTCGTCCACGTCGGAAGGGTAATGGTTTCCTGCCATACCTTAACTGAACCGTGCATTCTGCTCTCCACTAAATGAAATAAAGTAAAAAATGGAATACATCGAGTTTATAGTGTGTATTCGCTGCTAAAATGCGCAGCGTTCACGCAATACAGTTAAGGGAGTTAAGTATATGTTGCGAGCGGGTTTGAATAATGCACGGGTTCGTCAGGCCAACAAGGTGATATTTTTGTCGCATTTATGGCGTGAAAAACAGCTGAGTAAATCGCGTCTGGCGCAGCTGACGGGGCTGTCAATTCCGGCGGTGAGCAACATTCTTGAAGAACTGCTTGATGAGGGGCGAATCAGCCATTCGGCAGAAAAAATGAGTGCCCGCGGGCTCAATAGTGGTAGCTATCAAATCCCCCATCATGGAGCATGGACGCTATGCATGACGGTCTCACCCACCAGCATTGAGTGTCAGCTTGCGGATGCCCGCCTGCTGGCAGTGGGCGATCTTCAGCACATCACCATCAATGCGCCCGATCCACAGACCCTTCTCGGCGCGATAGCAAACTGCTGGCGGCAGTATCACAAACGTTACCCTGAACAGCGAATCAATCTTGCGTTGGGCGTGCATGGGCAGGTCGACCCGGTCACAGGGGTATCGCAAACGATGCCACAAGCGCAGTGGAAAGCACCGCTCGAGATGAAATATCTGCTTGAGGAACAGCTGGGGATCCACGTCAGGATAGATAATGACTGCGTGATGCTGGCTCTGGCGGAAAAATGGCAAAACCCTGGGGCGGATCAAGATTTTTGCGTCATAAACGTCGATTACGGAATTGGTTCATCCTTTGTAATAAACGATCAGATTTATCGCGGCAACCTCTACGGAAGTGGACAGATCGGGCACACTATTGTGGATCCAGACGGCAACGCCTGTGACTGCGGCCGCTACGGTTGCCTTGAAACGATCGCCTCGTTGAGCGCTCTGAAGAAGCAGGCCCGCGTCTGGTTAAAAACCCAGCCTGGAGCAGAATTCTCACCGGAACAACTCACGACCAGCGCACTGATCCACGCCTGGCAGCAAGGAGACGTACGGGTTCAGGCGTGGGTAGAAAACGCGGCCAACGCTATTGGTCTGAGCCTGTATAATTTTCTCAATATCCTGAATATTAACCAGATATGGCTTTACGGGCGTAGCTGCGCGTTTGGAGAGAGCTGGCTCAATGCCATCACTCACCAAACAGGATTTAACCCTTTTGATAAAAATGATGGGCCGGGAATTAAAGCAACGCATATCAGTTTTGGCCGACTCAGCCGCACGCAGCAAATTCTGGGGATTGGTTATTTATATGTGGAATCGCAGTTAGGTGAATAATAGCGATACCCATTTTTTAAATCACCCTGATACCTGATTTATGAAGAAAAGCTGAATGGCAGAGTATTGATTTGTGTATTAGTTTTAAAACAGGTCCCCTCAAAAACGAGCCTGCTATGAACACTCTACGCTATTTTGATTTCGGTCAGTCACGCCACCTGTTGCTGTTGATTGCCCGTATCGCACTTGCTGTGCTGTTTATCATCTTTGGCTATCCGAAACTCATAGGGTTTAGCGGAACCGTACAATATATGACCTCACTGGGCGCACCGATGCCGATGCTGGCAGCGATTATTGCGGTGGTGATGGAGATCCCCGCTGCAATTCTGATCGTGCTCGGCTTTTTCACCCGCCCTGTCGCCGTGCTCTTTATTTTCTACACGCTGGGTACGGCAATTATTGGCCACCGTTACTGGGATATGACCGGTGATGCGGTTGTGCCAAACATGATTAACTTCTACAAGAATATCAGTATTGCTGGTGCATTTATTTTGCTGGCTATCGTGGGGCCGGGGGCAATATCCCTTGACCGGCGCTAAACCATAAAAAAAGGCCGCAAACGCGGCCTTTTTTATTTCTGCAAAGCAGAGAAATTATGCGTATACCGGGAAGCGTGCGCAGATATCCAGAACTTTACCTTTGACGCGTTCGATTACCGCTTCGTCATTGATGTTGTCCAGAACGTCACACATCCAGCCAGCCAGCTCTTTCACTTCTGCTTCTTTAAAGCCACGGCGAGTGACAGCCGGAGAACCGATACGGATACCGGAAGTCACGAACGGGCTCTTCGGATCGTTAGGCACGCTGTTTTTGTTCACGGTGATGTTGGCACGGCCGAGGGCAGCGTCAGCTTCTTTACCGGTCAGGTTTTTATCAACCAGATCCAGCAGGAACAAGTGGTTTTCAGTACCGCCAGACACCACTTTGTAGCCACGGTTCAGGAACACTTCTACCATCGCTTTGGCGTTTTTCGCAACCTGCTGCTGGTAAACTTTAAACTCTGGCTCCATCGCTTCTTTCAGCGCAACCGCTTTACCCGCAATAACGTGCATCAGCGGGCCGCCCTGCGCGCTTGGGAAGACGGCAGAGTTCAGTTTCTTATACAGCTCTTCGCTACCGCCTTTCGCCAGGATCAGGCCACCGCGTGGACCTGCCAGGGTTTTATGGGTAGTGGTAGTCACAACGTGAGCATGTGGAACCGGGTTCGGGTAAACGTCTGCGGCAATAAGACCTGCAACGTGCGCCATATCAACGAACAGGTAAGCACCGATGCTGTCTGCGATTTCACGCATTTTTGCCCAGTCAACGATACCGGAGTAAGCAGAGAAACCACCGATGATCATTTTCGGCTTGTGCTCTTTAGCCTGCTTCGCCATGTCTTCGTAGTCAATTTTACCGGACTCATCAATACCGTAAGGGATGATGTTGTACAGTTTGCCGGAGAAGTTAACCGGGGAGCCGTGAGTCAGGTGACCGCCTTGTGCCAGGTTCATACCCAGAACGGTATCGCCCGGCTGCAGCAGAGCGGTGTAGACCGCGAAGTTAGCCTGAGAGCCTGAGTGCGGCTGCACGTTAGCGTAGTCAGCACCGAACAGTTCTTTTGCACGATCAATCGCCAGTTGCTCAACGATATCAACGTACTCGCAACCGCCGTAGTAGCGCTTGCCCGGGTAACCTTCAGCATATTTGTTGGTCAGCTGAGAACCCTGCGCCTGCATAACGCGCGGGCTGGTGTAGTTTTCGGAGGCGATCAGTTCGATGTGCTCTTCCTGACGTACTTTTTCCTGCTCCATAGCCTGCCACAGTTCGGCATCATAATCGGCAATGTTCATTTCACGCTTTAACATCCGCATCTCCTGACTCAGCTAACAATAAAATTTTGGCCTGAAAAGGCAGTCCAGTTGGACAACGCGCAACAGTATAACTGATTAGTTCTGCGATAACAGGTCTTGACAAACGATTTTACGCAAACGTTTTCCTTCACGCCACGCAAGGGTTTGAGGAATAAAGCCCTCGCCATTATCAATGGATTTCTTTTCAGGTTTGTGATGCATATTTTTCATGATGCAAAGAACCATTTACAACGCAGGGGTATTTTTTATAAGATGCATTAAAAATACATCATTAAAGTCACATCTGAAGGAAGCTGCTATGCTCGACGCTCAAACCATCGCTACCGTTAAAGCCACTATCCCCCTGCTGGTTGAAACGGGTCCTAAACTCACCGCCCATTTCTACGATCGCATGTTCACGCATAACCCGGAGCTCAAAGAGATTTTCAACATGAGCAACCAGCGTAACGGCGATCAGCGTGAAGCCCTGTTTAACGCCATCGCGGCCTATGCCAGCAATATCGAAAACCTGGCGGCGCTGCTGCCTGCGGTAGAGAAAATTGCGCAGAAACATACCAGCTTCCAGATCAAACCAGAGCAGTACAACATTGTCGGCGGCCACCTGCTGGCGACGCTGGATGAGATGTTCAGCCCGGGTCAGGACGTTCTGGACGCATGGGGTAAAGCCTACGGCGTGCTGGCAAACGTGTTTATCAACCGTGAAGCACAGATCTACAGCGAGAACGCCAATAAAAACGGCGGCTGGGAAGGTACACGTGCATTCCGCATCGTCGGGAAAACACCACGCAGTGCATTGATTACCAGCTTTGAGTTCGAGCCGGTTGATGGCCAGCCGGTCGCTGATTATCAGCCAGGCCAGTATCTGGGCGTCTGGCTGAAGCCTGAAGGCTTCCCGCACCAGGAGATCCGTCAATACTCCCTGACCCGCAAACCCGACGGTAAAGGTTATCGCATTGCCGTGAAACGCGAAGACGGTGGTCAGGTTTCTACCTGGCTGCATAATGAAGCGAATGTGGGCGATGTGGTTCAGCTGGCGGCACCTGCCGGCGACTTCTTTATGACCGTTGAAGCGAATACGCCTGTAACGCTGATCTCCGCGGGCGTGGGTCAAACGCCAATGCTGGCGATGCTGGATACGCTGGCGAAGTCTCATCACAATGCACAGGTGAACTGGTTCCACGCCGCCGAGAACGGCGATGTACACGCATTTGCGGATGAAGTGAAAACGCTGGCGACTGGCCTGCCACGCTTTAACGCACACACCTGGTATCGTCTGCCGACGGAGGCCGACCGCGCCGCTGCCCGTTTCGACAGCGAAGGTCTGATCGATTTAAGCCAGCATGAGGGTGCGTTCAGCACACCAGAGATGCAGTTCTACGTCTGTGGGCCAGTGGCGTTTATGCAGTATGCCGCGAAGCAGCTGGTAGAACTGAACGTGAAGCCAGAAAACATTCATTACGAGTGTTTTGGCCCACATAAGGTACTGTAAACTCCACATTTCCCCCCGGGTGCCGCGTCCTGCGGTGCCCGTTTTGTTATTTTCATCCCCGGTACTGACTCATGTTGCTTATCAATAATGGGTAAGTCATTTGTGTTATGATTGGTCCTTCCCCTTTTCCGCTTTAGGGCGCTTTTTTTATGCAACAACCTGTTGTGCGCGTTGGCGATTGGCTGGTTACCCCGTCCGTAAATCAAATTAGCCGTCAGGGCCGTCAGCTAACGCTTGAACCACGTTTAATTGACCTTTTGATGTATTTCGCCAGACACCCCGATGAAGTACTGAGCCGGGATGAGCTTATTGATAACATCTGGATGCGCAACATTGTCACCAGTCATGTAGTGACCCAGAGCATTTCTGAACTTCGTAAGTCGCTGAAGGATGGTAACGAACAAAGCCCTGAATATATCGCCACGGTGCCAAAGCGCGGCTACAAGCTTACCGCCACTGCCGTCTGGTGTACGGAAGAAGAGCCAGATATCACTCCCCCTTCTCTCGCCACACCACCCGCAGTGCTTCCCATCAGGGTAACAGAAACACAGCCTCAGACGATGACCTCGTCAGCTTTACCGTCACCCTCATTTCGCCTGGCACGGGACAAAGTCGATCGGCGCAAGCGCATCGCAACGTTCTGGACCTGGCTACTGTTTTTGTCTTCACTCGGCGCGCTGATTGCGCTGGTATTAATGTCGCTTGTCAACTCCCATCCCCCGGTCACCAGTACGCGCCTGCTGCTCAATCCGCGAGATATTGACGTGCGCTTTGAGCCCGGTAACTCCTGTAATAGCTGGACGTCTCAACAGTCCTATGCGATTGGCCTTGGCAATCTGATCACCACGTCGCTGAATACCTTCTCCACCTTTATGGTGCATGACAAGACCAACTATAACGTGACAGAGCCCAGCAGTTCAGGGAAAACGCTCACCATCAAATTCGTAAATCAGCGCCACTACCGGGCACAGCAGTGCTTTATGTCGGTATTGCTGGTCGATAACGCCGACAGCTCCATCATGCTGGACAAGCGTTATTTTATTACCGACAACACGCTGCTATCAGTGCAGGAGGATCTCCTCCATAGCCTTTCCTCGGTGTTGACGCAGCCCTGGCCGCCGCGCATGCAGGCACTGCTTGAGCAATTCCGCCATTCGAAAAGTATGCCGCTGGCGCAATACTACCAGGCAAACCAGCTGATTGTGGAAGGTGATGTTGCATCATTAAATAAAGCCAGTGAAATACTTGAGATGGTCACGAAAGACGCACCAGACTTTACTTTCGCCTTATCGGGAAAAATTCTGGTTGATGTATTACGTCATTCGCAGCAGCAATTTGATAAAACACAGCTGCAAGGGCTCAATAATGAGCTGGACAAAATAGCACAACGACCAGGCGTTCAGGACACTGCGCCGTGGTATCAAATACAAACCATCGATGCGCTAACTAAAGGCGATATTGATGACGCATACACTGACATTAATAAAAGCATTGATCTTGAAATGTCATGGTTAAATTATGTGCTGTTAGGAAAAGTATACGAAATGAAGGGCGAAAATCGTCTGGCTGCCGACGCCTATATTACAGCGTTTAATTTACGCCCAGGGGATAACACGCTCTACTGGATTGAGAATGGTGTTTTTCATACCTCAATCAAAAAAATCGTTCCGTACTTACAAACCTTTCTGAAAAATGAACAGTGAAAAATAGCGCAGCATCATTACCGCGTTAAATAACACTCTTATTAAAGTAGTTAAATTGTTGCCATGGTGTATTGATTGTTACCTCATGGCAACATAAACACCCCGCCAGATTACATCACCAACAGACTATAAAATAACAATATTTATCTTTTCCTGACCTAAACTTTTTATCCTGATGTGTTAATAAAAAAACCTCATGGTGTCATTTTTTTGAAGTTGTTTTTTATTTCATTTTATCTTTAGGATTTTTCCTTCCCGCATCCGTAATCTTGTCGCCAGTCGGTCGGATCGCTGAGTGACATCAGATAACGACCCGCACCTCAAAAAATAAAGCTCAGGAGAAATGAACATGAGTTCAGCCAAAAAGATCGGGCTATTTGCCTGTACCGGCGTCGTCGCCGGAAATATGATGGGTAGCGGTATTGCTTTATTACCGGCGAACCTTGCCAGTATCGGCGGTATTGCTATCTGGGGTTGGGTGATTTCTGTTATCGGTGCGATGTCTCTGGCCTATGTTTATGCACGACTGGCGACCAAAAACCCACAACAGGGTGGTCCGATTGCTTACGCGGGAGAATTATCCCCAGCTTTCGGTTTCCAGACCGGCGTGCTTTATTATCATGCAAACTGGATTGGTAACCTGGCTATCGGTATTACCGCCGTATCTTATCTCTCCACGTTCTTCCCGGCATTAAATAACCCTATACCGGCAGGTCTCGCCTGTATTGCGATTGTCTGGATCTTCACCTTCGTGAATATGCTGGGTGGTACCTGGGTTAGCCGTCTGACCACCATCGGCCTGGTGCTGGTATTGATCCCGGTGGTTGTTACTGCTATCGCGGGCTGGCACTGGTTTGACGCCGCTATCTATCAGGCAAACTGGAACACCTCAACCACAACCGATCCACATGCGGTGGTCAAAAGTATCCTGCTGTGCCTGTGGGCATTCGTTGGCGTTGAATCCGCAGCGGTCAGCACCGGCATGGTGAAAAACCCGAAACGCACCGTACCGCTGGCAACCATGCTGGGTACTGCACTGGCAGGTATCGTCTATATTGCCGCGACTCAGGTTATTTCCGGTATGTATCCGGCTTCAGAGATGGCCGCGTCCGGTGCGCCGTTCGCTATCAGCGCATCAACCATCATGGGCAGCTGGGCCGCGCCAATTGTTTCCGCCTTCACCGCATTCGCCTGCCTGACCTCTCTGGGTTCCTGGATGATGCTGGTAGGTCAGGCCGGGGTTCGTGCCGCCACTGACGGTAACTTCCCGGCAGTGTATGGCGAAGTCGACAGCAACGGTATTCCGAAAAAAGGTCTGCTGCTGGCCGCCGTCAAAATGACCGTGCTGATGGTACTCATCACCGTGATGAACTCCAGCGGTGGTAAAGCCTCCGACCTGTTCGGCGAACTGACCGGTATTGCCGTCCTGCTGACCATGCTGCCGTACTTCTACTCTTGTGTTGACCTGATTCGCTTTGAAGGCGTTAACGTCCGCAATCTGACAAGCCTCATCTGTTCCGTACTCGGCTGTGCATTCTGCTTCATCGCGCTGATGGGTGCTAACTCGTTCGAACTGTCCGGTACCTTTATCGTCAGCCTCATCATCCTGATGTTCTACGGCCGCAAAATGTACCAGCGCCAGAACAACATTGATGCTGAAAGTCGTGTCGCCGACGCGCGTTAATCACTAACCCCCCTTTCTCTGAGCTCCTCCTGACACCTGTCACACCGTGACGGGAGGGGCCTTTTACACCTGGAGATACGACTATGAACGTTATCGCAATTATGAATCACATGGGCGTCTACTTTAAAGAAGAGCCTATTCGTGAACTGCATCGCGCCCTTGAGCGCCTGGATTTCCGCATTGTTTACCCTAACGACCGCGAAGATTTACTGAAACTGATTGAGAACAATTCGCGACTGTGCGGCGTGATTTTCGACTGGGACAAATACAATCTCGAACTGTGCGAAGAGATCAGCAAAATGAACGAGTACATGCCTCTGTACGCGTTCGCGAACACTTACTCAACGCTTGATGTCAGCCTGAACGATCTGCGCATGAAAGTGCGTTTCTTTGAATATGCCCTCGGCGCTGCTGACGATATCGCTGCCAAGATCAAACAGAACACCGATGAATACATCGACACTATTTTGCCACCGCTGACCAAAGCGCTGTTTAAATACGTGCGTGAAGGGAAATACACTTTCTGTACGCCAGGTCATATGGGCGGCACCGCGTTCCAGAAAAGTCCGGTCGGCAGCATTTTCTACGACTTCTTTGGCCCGAACACGATGAAGTCGGATATCTCGATTTCCGTCTCTGAACTCGGTTCGCTGCTCGACCATAGCGGCCCGCATAAAGAAGCCGAAGAGTACATCGCCCGCGCATTCAACGCCGAACGCAGCTATATGGTGACAAACGGGACATCCACCGCGAATAAAATCGTTGGTATGTACTCCGCGCCTGCTGGCAGCACCGTACTGATTGACCGTAACTGCCACAAATCGCTGACCCATCTGATGATGATGAGTGACATTACGCCGCTCTACTTCCGTCCGACCCGTAACGCGTACGGCATTCTCGGCGGTATTCCGCAGAGCGAATTCCAGCATACGACCATCGCCAAACGCGTGAAAGAGACGCCGAACGCGACCTGGCCTGTGCATGCAGTTATCACCAACTCAACGTATGATGGCTTGCTCTACAACACCGATTACATCAAGAAAACGCTGGATGTAAAATCCATCCACTTTGACTCTGCATGGGTGCCTTACACCAACTTCTCACCGATTTACGCGGGTAAATGCGGGATGAGCGGCGATCGTGTGGAAGGTAAAGTGATTTATGAAACCCAGTCCACACACAAGCTGCTGGCAGCATTCTCTCAGGCGTCCATGATCCACGTGAAGGGTGATGTAAACGAAGAGACGTTCAACGAAGCCTACATGATGCACACCACGACGTCTCCGCACTACGGTATCGTCGCCTCCATCGAAACCGCGGCAGCGATGATGAAAGGGAATTCGGGTAAACGTCTGATCGACGGTTCTATCCAGCGTGCCATCCGCTTCCGTAAAGAGATCAAACGTCTGAACGGCGAGTCTGACGGCTGGTTCTTTGACGTGTGGCAGCCAGAACATATTGATGAGCCTGAATGCTGGGCACTGCGTTCCGATAGCGCATGGCACGGCTTCAAAAACATCGATAACGAGCACATGTACCTCGACCCGATTAAAGTCACCATTTTGACGCCGGGGATGAAGAAAGACGGCACCATGAGCGATTTCGGTATTCCGGCCAGCATCGTGGCGAAATACCTCGATGAGCAAGGTATCGTGGTAGAGAAAACCGGTCCGTACAACCTGCTGTTCTTGTTCAGCATCGGTATCGATAAAACTAAAGCGCTGAGCCTGCTGCGCGCGCTCACCGATTTCAAACGCGCCTTTGACCTGAACCTGCGCGTGAAAAACATGCTGCCTTCGCTCTATCGCGAGAACCCTGAATTCTACGAAGACATGCGTATCCAGGATCTGGCGCAAAACATTCACAAGCTGGTTGAACACCACAACCTGCCTGACCTGATGTTCCGCGCGTTTGAAGTGCTGCCGACAATGGTTATGACCCCGTACACCGCGTTCCAGAAAGAGCTGCATGGCGAGACGGAAGAAGTTTATCTCGATGAAATGGTGGGCCGCGTTAACGCCAACATGATCCTGCCGTATCCTCCGGGAGTACCACTGGTTATGCCAGGCGAGATGATCGCTGAAGAGAGCCGTCCGGTGCTGGAATTCCTGCAGATGCTGTGTGAAATCGGCGCTCATTATCCGGGCTTTGAAACCGATATCCACGGTGCATACCGCCAGGCGGATGGTCGCTACACCGTTAAAGTGCTGAAAGAAAACACTAAATAAGTAGAAGTATCAAAGGGAAGTGGTCTGCCGCTTCCCTTTTTTCACGCCGTTCAGGAGATGACATGCAAACACCCTCACAACCGCGCGCGATTTATTACATCGTAGCGATCCAGATCTGGGAATATTTCAGCTTTTACGGCATGCGTGCCCTCCTCATCCTCTACCTCACCCACCAGCTTGGCTTTGATGACAGCCATGCCATTACACTCTTCAGCGCCTACGCGTCTCTGGTTTACGTTACCCCTATTCTCGGCGGCTGGCTGGCCGACCGCCTGCTCGGCAACCGTGCGGCGGTCATTGCCGGCGCGCTGCTGATGACGCTTGGACACGTTGTACTGGGCATGGGATCCCATTCAACATGGAGTCTGTATGTCGCGCTGGCGATCATTATCTGCGGCTATGGTCTGTTTAAATCCAATATCAGTTGCCTGCTGGGAGAACTTTACGCCCACGACGATCCACGTCGCGATGGCGGCTTTTCCCTGCTTTATGCCGCAGGAAACGTGGGATCTATCGCAGCACCGATTGCCTGTGGGCTGGCAGCACAGTGGTACGGCTGGCATGTTGGCTTTGCTCTGGCGGGTATTGGCATGTTTATTGGTTTGCTCATCTTCCTCAGCGGTCATCGCCATTTCCGCCATACGCGCGGCATCGACAAACGGGCGCTCAGCACCGTGAAGTGTGCGCTTCCTGTCTGGGGCTGGCTGCTGGTGATGCTGTGCGTCGCACCGGTATTCTTCACCCTGCTGCTGGAAAACAACGGGTCAGGCTATCTGCTGGCGGTGGTGTGCGTCTTTGCCATTGTGGTGGTCACACGCATTATGCTCGCCTTCCCCGAACATCGCCGCGCACTGTGGCAAATCGTGCTGTTGATGATGGCGGGGACGCTGTTCTGGGTACTGGCGCAGCAAGGCGGCAGCTCTATTAGCCTGTTTATCGATCACTTTGTTAACCGCCACCTGCTCAGTTTTGAAGTACCGACAGCGCTGTTTCAGTCGGTAAACGCCGTTGCGGTTATGGCTGCAGGTATTGCATTAACCTGGCTTGCGCGCCCTGAAAGCAACATCCGCTCCACAATACGCGTGTGGCTGAAGTTCGCGCTTGGACTGCTGTTAATGGGTGGCGGCTTTATGCTGCTGGCGCTCAATGCGCGCCGTGGCGGGCTTCACGGTCAGGCTTCGATGGGGATGATGATCGCCGGTCTGGCGCTGATGGGATTTGCCGAACTGTTTATTGACCCGGTGGCGATGGCGCAAATCACCCGCCTGAATTTGCCTGGCGTAATGGGTGTATTGACGGGGATTTACATGCTGGCAACCGGTGCGGTCGCCAACTGGCTGGCGGGGCTGGTGGCGCAACAAACCACAGAATCGCAAATCAGCGACGCGGCAATTGCTGCCTACGAACACTTTTTCTCTCAGATGGGCGAGTGGACGCTGGGCTGCGTGGTGTTGATCGTGGCGATCGTCTGCATAAGAAGGCGCTTTAACCACACGCCGCTCACCTTACCGGAAACGGAGCGCAATTAACCTCACCTTCGCCGCCAGGGAGTGGCAGCGAAGGGCCACACTTAAATCGCCGCGTCGTCTTCTTCACCGGTACGAATACGGATCACACGCGCCACGTCAAAGACGAAGATTTTACCGTCGCCAATTTTACCCGTCTGCGCCGTGCGGATAATGGTATCCACGCAGGTATCCACGATATCGTCGCTCACCACGATTTCAATTTTCACTTTCGGCAGAAAGTCCACCATGTACTCTGCACCACGGTAAAGCTCGGTGTGGCCCTTCTGGCGACCAAAACCTTTCACTTCTGTCACTGTCATCCCGGTGATGCCAACTTCTGCCAGCGCTTCACGTACATCATCCAGTTTGAAAGGTTTAATAATCGCATCAATCTTTTTCATGGTGGGTCCTTAAACTCTTGCCTGTAAGCTGCCTCGTAATCAATTGCCCACAGTACCATACGGCATTACTCTTTAAAATCGTTTGCTTCCAGCTCATGGCGGGACAGCAGCTTGTAGAACTCGGTGCGGTTGCGCCCGGCCATACGCGCCGCGTGGGTCACGTTGCCTTTGGTGATCTGCAGCAGTTTGCGCAGATAGTTAAGCTCAAACTGGTTGCGCGCTTCCGCAAAGGTTGGCAGCGCCGTGTTTTCCCCCTCCAGCGCCTGCTCTACCAGCGCATCGCTGATGACCGGCGATGACGTCAGCGCCACGCACTGCTCAATAACGTTCACCAGCTGGCGCACGTTGCCCGGCCAGCTTGCGGTCATCAGCCGTTTCATCGCATCAGTGGAAAACGCGCGCACAAAAGGTTTGTGACGATCGGCAGACTGGCGCAGCAGATGGTTCGCCAGCAGCGGGATATCTTCCGCACGCTCGGCCAGGGCGGGAATTTTCAGGTTCACTACGTTCAGGCGGTAGTAGAGATCTTCACGGAACTCATTGCGCGCCATCACTTTCGGTAAATCGCGGTGCGTGGCGGAAATAATACGCACGTTAATATCGATATCGCGGTTGCTGCCAAGCGGACGAACTTTTCGCTCCTGCAACACCCGCAGCAGTTTGACCTGCAACGGCGCTGGCATATCGCCAATTTCGTCGAGGAACAGCGTACCGCCTTCAGCCGCCTGGAACAGCCCTTCCCGGCTGCTCACCGCGCCGGTGAAGGCACCACGGGCATGACCAAACAGTTCAGACTCAAGCAGTTGCTCCGGCAACGCACCACAGTTAATGGCGATAAAGGCATTTTTACTGCGCGGGCTGGCGTTGTGGATAGCCTGTGCCAGGATCTCTTTCCCGGTTCCGCTCTGGCCGTTAATCAGCACGCTGACGTCAGATTGCGCCACCATCCGCGCCTGCTCAAGCAGACGCAGCATAATGGGGCTACGCGTGACAATCGACTCCCGCCATGCTTCATCATTCGATGGAGCCGTGTGTTCAAGCGCACTGTCGATAGCTTTATAGAGCGCGTCTTTATCCACCGGCTTGGTCAGGAAGCTGAACACGCCCTGCTGTGTCGCGGCAACGGCATCCGGGATCGACCCGTGCGCAGTCAGGATAATCACCGGCATGCCTGGCTGCTGCTTCTGGATCTCCGTGAACAGCTGCATGCCGTCCATTTCGTCCATCCGCAGGTCGCTTATCACCAGATCAACTTTCTCGCGGCCAAGCACTTTCAGCCCCTCCTGCCCGCTTTCCGCAGTCACCACGCTGTAGCCTTCACTGACCAGGCGCATCCCCAACAGCTTTAACAGCCCCGGGTCGTCATCCACCAGCAACAGATGGGCAGGTTTACGGCTTGTCATGGCTTCACATCCTCTTGTTTCTGCGTATCGTTGTCCGGTGTCGTGGCAGAATTGCCTTTCGACCCGTCAGGCAGGTAGTTGCCCGCAGGTTTACGCGTCGAAAGTTGTCTTTCGATATCGGTCAGATTTTCAAGCTTGCGCGTCGTGGTATCCAGCTGTGTACGTAAAAATTGCTGTTGCTGGCGGAGTGTATCGAGTTCGGCATCAGACGATTGCTGCAGTTTGCTATAGCGAGAACGCTCCTCAGAGAGCTGCAGTTGTAATGCCTGCCCGTCACGCCACAGCTGGTAAACCGGGCGAACCTGCGCGGGAATATTTGCGCTGACGGCATCCAGACGTGCGGTATTGGCGCGGCGTTCGACAGGCGTGATTTTGGCATCAGCCAGTAAAATCGCGCGTTTGAAATTTTCCTGCCAGGTTTCATTGCCCCACAGCGCTGCCTGAGCACGGGCAGCGGCTGGAGCAAGGCGCTGGGAACAATCTATCCCGCGTAACCAGTACAGCGGGTTCGAGTCAACCTCATGCCCGGACAAATTCCAGAGATCGTCACAACGGGTGGTCAGGAAATCCGCCAGCTGATTCTCCGGCCATTTATCGTTTTGTTTATCGCTGATAGCACTTTTAGGTGCATGGGAAACGCATCCCGCAAGAAGCAAACAGGAGACGCTCAGACGCATTGTTTTGCTGGAAAATACCGCGCGCACTGCGCGGGAAAAGACGTGTGACATACTCACCAGATATAGACTCATTTCATTGTTTTTTCCGGCTCAAGAGGCAGTTCAATACGAAAACACACATCCGAGCGATCGTCACTGACGATCTTAAGCTCACCCTGCATGCGTTGTATGCAGTCGCGGGCAATGCTGAGCCCCAGACCACTTCCTTTTACCGCACCTTTTCGCTGATGACTCCCCTGGAAAAAGGGCTCGAAGATCATCGTTTTTTCGTCATCCGGAATGGGGGTACCCGTATTCGCTACATCGATAAACACCCGGGAACCCCTGGTATAACTTCGGATGTAAATGGTACCGGATTCAGTACCATAGTGCACCGCATTGGAATAAAGATTATCCAGAACGCTCATCAACAGCATGGGTTCAGCCAGGCAGGCAGACTCATTGAGATCCACCTCCGTATGCATCATTTTAGCTCTTGCTGGCAGGCTGTGGGCGGAGATCACCATGTCCACCAGTGGCTCAATCTCGACTTTTTCCAGCACCACCACCCCATCAGCCAGCTTACGGTTGTAGTCCAGCAGTTGTTCAATCAGCTTTTGCAGATTACGGCTACTGGCATCCAGGATCTCGACAATCTCTTTTTGCTCAGAGGTTAGCGGCCCCGCCACTTCGTCCGCCAGCAGTTCCGTCCCTTCGCGCATACTGGCGAGTGGTGTTTTGAGCTCATGAGAAAGATGACGCAAGAACTGGTGACGCTGCGACTCCAGCCATGCCAGACGCTCAGAAAGCCAGATAATTCGCTGACCGACGGAGCGTAACTCACGCGGACCTTTAAAGGCCACCGTGTCCCCGAGGGATTTCCCCTCCCCCAGACGGTTAATCATCCGCTGGATACCTTTCACCGGGCCGATGATCATGCGGGTAAACAGCAAAACCAGCCCCAGACTGACCAGGAACAGCACCAGCGCCTGCCAGCCAAAGAACTGACCGCGCTCGGCAATCTCCTGTTGCAGTTGCTGCCCGCGCGAGTACACCACCGTGCGCGTGGCCTGCACCATCTCGGTATTGGCCGCAGCAAACGCTTCAAGACGCGCAGCGGCATCGGTATCTGGCCCGCTGTTTTTACACTGTAGTTGAGCAAGGCTGTTTAGATCCTGACGCAACGCCTGATACAGCTTATCGTCCGGCAACACACCGGCGTGGGCATCCAGCATGTCACTGTAGCGTTTACGCTGGTTCTGATAGACCTTTTCCAGGGTGCGATCGTCCAGCACGCAATACTGCCGGTAGCTGCGCTCCATCTCCAGCGCTGCATTGGTCATGGCTTCACTGCGCCGGGCGTCAATCAACGTCGTGCGGTTAGTCAATGCCGCCTGGGCACTTAGCGCATTCAGACTTTGCCATGCCTGCCATGCCAGTATCAGCAGGGGCAACAGGATCAGCAAGAATGCCATCATGACAAGCTGTCGCAGGGAGCGAGGGAAAACAGGCCAGCGTTTCAACGCATTACTCTCTTAATATGGGGGTGAGGAGAGCGTAACTGAGTCTGCCCTTCAGATACAACAAAGCCGGGTAAAAACCCGGCTTTGTTATGAAATGAGGCGGTGCCTAACTCGACGTTTCGCCCTGGCCTGATAAAGCATCGCTATAATCAGTAGTTGGACGGCAGGCACCTTTTTGTGCGTCATTCTAAGTTTATGTAGCGCGTCCCGAAGGGGCTGACATAAGAGGGTGAATGAGCCACTGGCTGTTATTATGCAACAGCCGTGCCAGAATGCAAACAAATAACTTATCTCATTGATAATAATGGATTTAAGTGATTCTTTAAATTCATTAATCCGTGAATGATTTTCGAGCTAAGTGTCGTTAATTAGCAACACCTTAACGGGAACATTATCAGATACATATAAATCAACAAGTTAAGTGTCGCCTTTTGGAGACGGTTGTATTATCGGGTTGTCGCAGTATTGCGACAAAAAAAAGCCCGGTGGCGCTACGCCTACCGGGCCTGTGAGGGCACTCGTTTTAAAACTTAACCCAACTGCTTACGCGCATTGCGGAAGATACGCATCCACGGGCTGTCCTCGCCCCAGTTTTCCGGGTGCCAGGAGTTGCTCACGGTACGGAACACGCGTTCCGGGTGCGGCATCATAATGGTTGCACGGCCACTTTCACTGGTCACCGCGGTGATACCGTTTGCCGAGCCGTTCGGGTTAGCCGGATAAGTTTGCGTGACCTTGCCGAAGTTATCGACAAAGCGCAGCGCCACCAGGCCTTTGCTTTCAAGCTGAGCCAGATGTGCTGCATCACGCACTTCAACCTGACCTTCACCGTGAGAAACGGCAATTGGCATCTGTGAACCGACCATACCCTGCAGCAGCAGAGACGGGCTTTGCGTCACTTCGACCAGGCTGAAACGCGCTTCAAAGCGGTCAGACTGGTTACGTACAAAGCGCGGCCAGGCTTCACTGCCCGGGATCAGCTCACGCAGGTTAGACATCATCTGGCAGCCGTTACACACGCCCAGAGCCAGCGTCTGCGGACGGTGGAAGAAGGTTTCGAACTCGTCACGCACGCGGCTGTTGAACAGGATGGACTTCGCCCAGCCTTCACCCGCACCCAGCACGTCACCGTAAGAGAAGCCGCCGCACGCGACCAGCGCCTGGAAATCTTCCAGACCGGTACGCCCTGCCAGCAGGTCACTCATGTGAACGTCGATGGCATCAAAGCCCGCACGGTGGAAGGCAGCCGCCATCTCAACGTGGGAGTTGACACCCTGCTCGCGCAGCACGGCCACTTTCGGACGCGCGCCAGTCGCAATGTACGGTGCGGCGATATCTTCGTTGATATCAAAGGAGAGTTTCACGTTCAGGCCCGGATCGTTGTCGTTGGCCTTCGCGTCATGTTCCTGATCGGCACACTCCGGGTTGTCGCGCAGACGCTGCATCTGCCAGGTGGTTTCTGCCCACCACATACGCAGCGTAGTGCGGCTTTCGCTGAATACCGCGTGGCCGTCTGCTTCAATCACGAAGCGGTCGCCCTCTACGGCTTTACCCAGATAGTGTACGCAGTCTGCCAGGCCATGCTGAGCCAGAACAACTTCAACCGCATTGCGATCTGCCGCACGCACCTGAATGACTGCGCCCAGTTCTTCATTAAACAGCGCCGCCAGACGATCGTCACCCAGAGAAGCAATGTTCGCCTCAACGCCGCAGTGGCCAGTGAAGGCCATCTCAGCCAGGGTCACCAGCAGACCACCATCGGAGCGGTCGTGGTAGGCCAGCAGTTTACGTTGTGCCACCAGCGCCTGAATGGCGTCGTAGAAGCCTTTTAACTGCGCCACGTCACGCACGTCAGCGGGCTTATCACCCAGCTGGCGATAAACCTGTGCCAGTGCAGTCGCCCCCAGGGCGTTATTGCCTTTACCAAGATCAATCAGCAGCAGGGCGTTGTCTTCGGTCACCAGTTGCGGGGTGATGGTATGACGCACGTCTTCCACACGCGCAAACGCGGTGATCACCAGCGACAGCGGAGAGGTCATCTCGCGCTGCTCATTACCTTCCTGCCAGCGGGTTTTCATCGACATGGAATCTTTACCCACCGGAATGGTCAGGCCGAGTGCAGGACACAGCTCCTCACCAACCGCTTTTACCGCTTCATACAGGCCGGCATCTTCGCCAGGGTGACCCGCTGCGGCCATCCAGTTTGCAGACAGTTTGATGCGTTTGATATCACCAATCTGCGTCGCGGCGATGTTGGTCAGCGCTTCACCGACAGCCAGACGGGCAGAAGCAGCGAAGTCCAGCAGCGCCACCGGGGTACGTTCACCCAGCGACATTGCTTCACCGTAGTAGCTGTCGAGGCTCGCGGTGGTCACGGCGCAGTTCGCCACCGGGATCTGCCACGGGCCGACCATCTGGTCGCGCGACACCATACCGGTCACGGTACGGTCGCCGATGGTCACGAGGAAGGTTTTCTCTGCCACGGCTGGCAGGTGCAGTACGCGATTGACCGCTTCAGCAACGGTGATGCCCTGGCGATCCAGTGCTTTACCCGCCGCTTTACGGGTCTGCACGTCGCGGGTCATCTTCGGCGTTTTACCCAGCAGGACGTCCAGCGGCAGATCGATCGGCTGGTTGTCGAAGTGGGTATCGCTTAAGGAGAGGTGCTGCTCTTCGGTGGCTTCACCGATAACGGCATACGGAGCGCGCTCACGGCGGCACAGCTCGTCAAACAGCGGCAACTGGTCGGCGGCAACCGCCAACACGTAGCGTTCCTGAGATTCGTTACACCAGATTTCCAGCGGGCTCATGCCCGGCTCATCGCTCAGAATGTCGCGCAGGTTGAAACGACCACCGCGACCACCATCGCTCACCAGCTCTGGCATGGCGTTAGATAAACCACCCGCGCCCACGTCGTGAATAAAGAGGATGGGGTTGGCATCGCCCAGCTGCCAGCAACGGTCGATCACTTCCTGGCAACGACGTTCCATTTCCGGGTTGTCGCGCTGTACGGAAGCAAAGTCGAGGTCTGCATCAGACTGGCCGGAGGCCATAGACGAAGCCGCCCCGCCGCCCAGACCGATGTTCATCGCCGGGCCACCGAGTACGATAAGCTTCGCACCGACGACGATCTCGCCTTTCTGCACGTGATCGGCACGAATGTTGCCGATCCCGCCCGCCAGCATGATCGGTTTGTGGTAACCGCGCAGCTCTTCGCCGTTGTGGCTCTCCACTTTCTCTTCATAGGTACGGAAATAACCGTTCAGTGCCGGACGACCAAATTCGTTGTTGAACGCAGCGCCACCCAGCGGGCCTTCAGTCATGATATCCAGCGCGGTAACAATACGTTCCGGCTTGCCGAAATCTTCTTCCCACGGCTGTTCGAAGCCCGGGATACGCAGGTTGGAAACAGAGAAACCGACCAGACCCGCTTTCGGTTTAGCGCCACGCCCGGTTGCGCCTTCATCACGGATTTCACCGCCGGAACCGGTCGCGGCACCTGGCCACGGAGAGATCGCCGTCGGGTGGTTGTGAGTTTCGACTTTCATCAGGATATGCGCAGGCTCCTGATGGAAGTCATAGCGCCCGGCTTCGCGATCGGCGAAGAAGCGGCCTACTTCGGAACCTTCCATCACCGCTGCGTTGTCTTTATAGGCAGACAGCACGTGGTCAGGGGTTTGTTCGAAGGTGTTTTTAATCATTTTGAACAGCGACTTCGGCTGCTGTTCACCGTCGATAATCCAGTCGGCGTTGAAAATCTTGTGGCGGCAGTGCTCAGAGTTGGCCTGCGCAAACATATAGAGTTCGATGTCGTTCGGGTTGCGGTTCAGCTTAACAAACGCATCCTGCAGGTAGTCAATTTCGTCTTCTGCCAGCGCCAGACCGAGACGCAGGTTGGCGTCAATCAGCGCCTGACGGCCCTGCCCCAGCAAATCCACGCTCTGTACTGGCGCAGGCTGGTGATGGGAGAAGAGCTTCTGCGCGTCGTTCAGAGAGGTAAACACGCTCTCCATCATGCGATCGTGCAGCTCAGCGGCAACGGCCTGCCACTGCTCTTCGCTCAGGGTAGAGGCTTCCACATAGTACGCCACACCGCGTTCCAGACGGTTAATCTGGCTCAGACCGCAGTTGTGGGCGATGTCGGTGGCTTTGGAAGACCAGGGGGAGATGGTACCAGGACGAGGCGTCGCAAGGATAAGTTTGCCGGTTGGCGTATGGCTGCTCAGACTTGGGCCATACTTGAGCAGGCGTTCCAGCTGTACGCGCTCCTCTGCATTCAGGGGTGCATTCAGGTCAGCAAAATGGACATACTCAGCGTAAATATTGCTTACCGGAAGGTCGGCTGCCTGAAAACGTGCCAGCAATTTGTTAATACGGAAGGCAGACAGTGCAGGCGAACCACGCAGAATTTCCATCATAAGTCTCTCGTCTTCGAAGCGCCGGGGCGCTTACAGTGTGCGCAAGGGGGGAAAACGGGCGTCATTATAGAGAATCCTGAGCGCAGACGAAACCGTTTGCGTCGAAATAAAATCAACGTTTACGTTTAACGATAGATGTGACCTGTCTCTCTAATTTGTTGCCAAGTGGCGTAACTTTGCGCAAAATGCCGCTCATTCAATGACAAACCTTATTCTTAACATGGCTACAGCATACTGAGGCAACCGGCGTCGCAGAGAATTAACTAATTGAAAAAATTAAAGATTAATTATCTGCTCATCGGCATTGTTACCTTGCTGCTGGCAGTGGCCCTCTGGCCTTCTATCCCCTGGTTCGGCAAAGCCGAAAACCGTATCGCTGCGATTAAGGCGCGGGGGGAGTTGCGCGTCAGTACCCTGAGCTCACCGCTGATTTACGGCGACATCAACGGCAAAACGATCGGTCTGGATTATGAACTGGCTCAGCAGTTCGCCAGCTACCTGGGTGTGAAGCTCAAAATTACCGTACGCCAGAACATCAGCCAGCTGTTTGATGACCTGGATAACGACGATGCCGATATCCTTGCCGCCGGGCTGGTGTACAACAGCGAGCGCAGCAAGAACTATCAGCCAGGCCCAACCTACTACTCCGTTTCACAGCAGCTGGTTTACCGCGTCGGCAATCAGCGTCCGCGAACGCTGGCCGCCATTAACGATCAGCAATTAATCATCGCTCCCGGACATGTGGTGATTGACGATTTACGTGGGCTTAAAGAGAAGAAATACCCGGCACTCAGCTGGACGGTTGACCCTAAACTTGGCACGACTGAACTGCTTGAGCAGGTGAAAGACAAGAAGCTGGACTACACCATTGCCGATTCTGTAGCGATTAGCCTTTTCCAGCGCGTTCATCCTGAAATCGCCGTGGCACTTGATGTCACTGACGAACAGCCAGTGACCTGGTTCACACAGCGGGATGACGATCAGACCGTTCCGGCAGCGATGCTCGATTTCTTCAACTCCATCAATGAGGATGGCACGCTGGCGCGCCTGGAAGAGAAGTATCTTGGGCATGGCGAAGACTTTGATTACGTCGATACCCGCACCTTCCTGCGCGCAGTAGATAGCGTACTGCCGGATCTGCAACCGCTATTCGAAAAGTACGCGCAGGAGATCGACTGGCGGTTGCTGGCAGCCATCTCCTATCAGGAATCGCACTGGGATACCCAGGCCACCTCCCCCACCGGGGTCCGCGGCTTAATGATGCTGACCAAAAATACTGCGCAGAGCCTCGGCCTGAGCGACCGTACCGATGCAGAACAGAGTATCAGCGGCGGTGCGCGCTATTTGCAGGATATGATGACCAAAGTCCCGGACACGGTGCCGGAAGAGGAACGTATCTGGTTTGCGCTGGCAGCCTACAACATGGGCTACGCACATATGCTGGATGCACGCACGCTGACGGCCAAAACGAAAGGCAACCCGGATAGCTGGTCTGACGTAAAACAGCGTCTGCCGCTGCTGAGCCAGAAGCCGTGGTACAACAAGCTGACCTACGGTTATGCGCGCGGGCATGAAGCCTACGCCTATGTGGAGAATATTCGTAAGTATCAGATTAGCCTGGTAGGTTATCTGCTGGAGAAGGAAAAAGAGGCGGTAGAGACCAAACAGCTGGCACAAAGCTATCCGGTCGTGGCTCCGGACGAAATTAATCGTCCGACAACTTCAATTCTGCCTTTTGTTGCTTTTTCTGCTGACGCCGCATTCGAAAGAAATCACTTAATAGCCCCGAACACTCTGGTGCAAGTACCCCGCCGATAGTCTTCACCTGGTGGTTCATCCCCGGGTGTCCAAGCACGTCCAGCAGCGAACCGGCCGCGCCGGTTTTTTCATCCCGCGCACCAAAGACCAGAGTACCGATACGACTGTGTACCATCGCGCCGGAACACATCACGCACGGTTCAAGGGTGACATACAGCGTGGTGTCGAGCAGGCGATAGTTTTGCAGCACCAGCCCGCCCTGACGAAGCGCCATGATTTCAGCGTGAGCGGTGGGGTCATGGCGGCCAATAGGGCGGTTCCACCCTTCCCCAATCACCTGGTTGTTATGAACCAGCACCGCACCCACGGGCACTTCGCCTTCATCCCATGCGCGTTGAGCCAGCATCAGCGCGTGGCGCATCCAGTATTCATGATCAAGCTCGGGGTTGGACAACGGTTGGTACTCCAGTCTAAAAGCGGGCGGCATTATACACACCCGCTATGGATAAGACTATTCGAGTTGCTGAGATCTTGCTTTGACCGGGTAGAACTCACTCTTCGGGATCGTTGAATCCTAACAGCCAGGTAAACAGGAACCCGGCGATCACCGCGACCAGAAAACCTGCCAGATAGAGCATCACTTTTCCGGTGACGATCGTGAGCGCCAGAGGTAAACCGGAGATCCCAAAGGTGATCACCGTCGCCACCTTCCAGTAGCTGATCAGCGCCCCGCCCACCGCACCGCCAAGACAGGCTCCCAGGAAAGGTTTGCCTAACGGCAGCGTGACACCGAAAATTAGCGGTTCACCAATCCCCAGCAAGCCAACCGGCAGTGCCCCTTTAATCACTTTTTTCAGTCGCGTATTACGGGTTTTCATCAGCACGGCAATCGAAGCCCCCACCTGCCCGACCCCGGCCATCGCCAGTATCGGGAACAGTGCGTTATAACCATGCGCCTGAACCAGTTCAACGTGGATCGGCACCAGCCCCTGATGCAGCCCCGTCAGCACCAACGGCAGGAAAGTCCCGGCCAGCACCGCACCGACGAGGAACCCACCGCGATCGATAGCCCAGGATGCCCCATGCGCAATGGATTCGGAGATCCAGCCGCCCAGTGGCTGTAGCGCAATGATAGCAATGCTGCCCGTAACCAGCGTGGTCAGCAGCGGATTGAGGATCAGCTCCAGAGAACCCGGCAGAATGTTCCGCAGCCGCTTCTCTATCCAGCACATCAGCGCGACCACCAGCAGCACGGCGATAACACCGCCGCGCCCCGGCTGTAACGCCTCACCAAAGAGCGTAATCTGAGCCAGCTGTGGGCTGGAAAGAATGCCCGCCATCACGCCGCCCATTGCCAGCGAGCCGCCAAACACCTTCGCGGTGTTGACCCCCACCAGAATGTTCATGATGGCAAACACGGCGCTGCCGAAGATCCCCAGAATGCCCAGTAAATTTGGATAGTGGGTCGCAAAGTCCCCCACGATATCCGGGCGCTTGAGGATATTGATGATCCCGGTGATCAACCCGGAGGCAATAAACGCCGGGATCAGCGGAATAAAGACGTTTGCCAGCTGTCGCAGCGCATCGCTCATCGGGGCTTTGTATTTGGCCTTAACCTGCGTTTTGGTGCGTTCGGCATCGTCAAACGACGCCTCCGCCTTCCCGCCCATCAGCGTACGCATCTTATCCACGACCTGCGCCGCCTTACCCGGCCCGACAATCAGCTGATGCTGTTGCCCCTGTTTGACGTATCCGCTCACGCCGGGGAGTTGCTTAAGACGCGCGATATCAAGCTGGTCATCATCATGCACTTCGACGCGCACGCGCGTCATGCAGTTTTCCAGACGCTGAATATTTTTTTCCCCGCCGATACCCTGCAAAATCCCGCTGGCGAGCGCTGCTGTTTTTTCCATACACGCCTCTTTTTAGTTTTCTAATGCCGCCCGTAAGAATCCATGATGCACATTGAGCTTCGCTCTCGCAGCAGCAGCATCCAGCCCACTCAGGATCATCAGAATGGCGGGCTTCACGTCGTAGTCCGTCTGTTTGAGTACCGCTTCAGCCTCTTCACGGCTTGCCCCTGTCGCTTCCACCACCATACGGCAGGCTCTGTCCACCAGCTTAATATTGGTGGCTTTCATATCCACCATCAGGTTCTGGTAGACCTTACCGAACTTCACCATTGCTCCCGTGGAAATCATATTGAGCACCAGCTTTTGTGCCGTTCCTGATTTCAGACGCGTGGAGCCGGTAAGCGCTTCTGGCCCGACAACCGGGGAGATTGCAATGGCAGCAACCTGCGCAATCGGCGAACCTGGGTTACAGGAGATAGCCACCGTGGTGCAGCCGGTCTGTCTGGCGTATTCCAGCCCCCCAATGACATAAGGTGTACGTCCGGATGCTGCCAGCCCGACAACCAGATCCTGCGCGGTCAGATTCAGTGCCTTCAGATCGTCCTCGCCCAACTGTTTGCTGTCTTCCGCCCCTTCGACGGCTTTCAGTAATGCACCAGGCCCACCGGCAATCAGCCCGACAACCAGACCGTGTGGGACGCCAAAGGTCGGCGGACATTCGGATGCATCCAGTACCCCAAGACGCCCGCTGGTGCCCGCTCCCATATAAATAATGCGACCGCCGGCTTTCAGCGCCGCCGCCGCCGCATCGACTGCCTTCGCGACCTCCGGCAATGTCTCTTTCACTGCCAGCGCGACCAGCGTATCCTGTTGATTGAAACGGTTAACCAACTCCAGGGTGGAGAGTGCATCCAGATCCAGCGTTTGCGGGTTACGCGCTTCAGAAACAAGTGAGCCAAGATTCATCTTTGTACCTCGAGAATTTTTAATTCATAATAATCACACTATAATGGAATATAAAATTCATTCAGGCGAGCAAAATTCTTATTTGCGCAGACAATCACATTTTCGCCAGGAGAACCTATGAACTGTTTAATTCGCATTCGCCAGCGTTATGCGGGCTTTGCTCAAAGCGACAAAAAGCTGGCGGATTTTTTACTTTCTCAGCCCGATCACGCGCGCCATCTCAGCTCGCAACAGCTGGCGAGTGAGGCCGGTGTAAGTCAGTCCAGCGTGGTGAAGTTTGCCCAGAAGATTGGCTTTAAAGGCTTCCCGGCACTGAAGCTGGCGATTAGCGAAGCACTGGTGAATAACCCTAATCCGCAGTCGATGCCGGTGCATAATCAGATCCGTGGCGATGACCCGATGCGTCTGGTGGGCGAAAAGCTCATCAAAGAGAATGTGGCGGCCATGCATGCCACCCTTGACGTGAATACTGAAGAGAAGTTGCTGGAAAGCGTAGCGATGCTGCGCACTGCCCGGCGTATCATTTTGACCGGAATTGGTGCCTCCGGCTTAGTGGCGCGTAATTTTGGCTGGAAGCTGACAAAAATCGGCTATAACGCCATTGTCGAACAGGATATGCATGCCCTTCTGGCCACCGTGCAGGCGATGGATCCTGGCGATCTACTGCTGGCTATTTCCTATTCCGGCGAGCGTCGCGAGATCAACATGGCCACCGATGAGGCCCTGCGTGTCGGCGGTAAAATTCTGGCAATCACCGGTTTTACCCCCAATTCACTACAACAGCGGGCAACGCGCTGTCTGTATACCATTGCGGAGGAGCAGGCCACACGCAGCGCCGCTATCTCGTCCACCAGCGCGCAAATGATGCTGACCGATCTGCTGTTTATGGCGCTGGTTCAGCAAGATCTGGAGCACGCCCCGAAACGTATCCGTCACAGTGAAGAGCTGGTAAAAAAATTGGTTTGAGCAGGGAATGCGCATATAATGCCCGCCCTGTTTGTGTTGTTTCTGAGAATTTCCTGATGGCGCTGTTAATCACCAAAAAATGCATCAATTGCGATATGTGCGAACCCGAATGCCCAAACCAGGCAATTTCAATGGGTGACAGCATTTATGAGATTAACAGCGACCGTTGCACTGAATGCATCGGCCACTATGAAACGCCGACCTGCCAGAAAGTGTGCCCTATCCCCAATACTATCCTCAAAGATCCGGCACACGTCGAAAGCGAAGAACAACTGTGGGACAAGTTTGTCCTGATGCATCACGCGGACAAACTTTAACTTTCAATAATCACCGTGGCACAGGCGTAGCGGCGTTCATCGGCAAGCGTCACATGCATGTGTGCCACGCCAAGTTTTTCCGCCAGTTTTTGCGCCTCGCCCCACAGACGCAGACACGGTTTACCCAGCTCATCGTTGAACACTTCAAACTGGTTAAATGCCAGGCCGTTGCGAATGCCTGTCCCAAAGGCTTTCGCTGCCGCCTCTTTCACCGCAAAACGCTTTGCCAGAAAGCGCACAGGCTGTTGATGCGCTTCCCAGATAACCCATTCATTGTCGCTCAGCACGCGTCTGGCCAGGCGATCGCCGCTACGGGCGATCACCTCTTCAATACGGGCTATTTCAACAATGTCCGTGCCTAAGCCCAGAATGGCCATTACTGGCGTGCTTCCAGCATCAGGCGTTTCATTTCTGAGACCGCCTCTTTCAGACCACTCATCACCGCCCGGCCAATAATGGCGTGACCAATGTTCAGTTCGTGCATTTCTGGCAGTGCAGCAATCGCTTTCACGTTGTGGTAGGTCAGGCCGTGACCGGCATTAACCTTCAGTCCCAGGCTTGCCGCATAGGTGGCCGCTTTGGCGATACGCTCCAGCTCTTTGAGTTGTGTGGCATCGTCTTTAGCGTCGGCATAGCAACCCGTGTGGATTTCGATATACGGCGCGCCCACCTCAGCCGCGGCTTTAATCTGTTCGACATCCGCATCTATAAACAGAGAAACCAGAATGCCCGCATCCGCCAGACGTTTGCAGGCATCACGCATTTTGTCGCGTTGACCGGCCACATCCAGGCCGCCTTCGGTGGTGACTTCCTGACGTTTTTCCGGTACCAGGCAGCAGAAGTGCGGTTTGGTGTCGCAGGCAATCGTCAGCATCTCTTCGGTAACGGCCATCTCCAGATTCATGCGGGTATCCAGCGTCTGACGCAGGATACGCACATCACGGTCGGTAATGTGGCGGCGATCTTCACGAAGGTGAACGGTAATGCCGTCAGCGCCAGCCTGCTCGGCGATAAATGCCGCCTGAACCGGATCAGGATAAGCCGTGCCGCGCGCATTACGCAGCGTAGCGATGTGATCAATGTTGACGCCTAACAGTAATTCAGCCATGACAATCCTCGATTTTCTTTTAATACAGTAATCTAACGCTTAGGCATAAACTGCCTGAATAATTCGCGGCTCTTTAAGGGCTTGCCACCAAGATACGGCTTGAGCGCAATTCGGGTAAAGCGTTTTGCGGCGCGCAGGGTATCCTGATCCGGGAACTCTCGTTCAAACAGCGCCCTGAGCTGACGACCAGTGAAGGTACTGTTATCGATGACGACGCTGGCAATAAAGCCTTTTTCCTCGCGATAACGGTAGGTCATTGTATCTTCGACCTGTTCACCGCTGCCGGCACAGTGCAAAAAATCGACGCCGTATCCCAGATGCCCCAGCAACGCCAGTTCAAACCGGCGCAATGCGGGTTCAGGCGTACCGGTTGCGCCAGCCAGCGCCTGGATACAGTGCAGGTAATCAAAGAAAAGTTCAGAGAAGCGGGTCTCATGTTCAAGAACGCGTGAGATGAGTTCATTGATATACAGACCGCTGTACAGCGTGATGCCAGAAAGGGGAAGCGCCAGGGAAACGGCTTCAGCGCTGCGCAGGGTTTTGACTTCCCCTCGCCCACCAAAGCGAACCAGCAGCGGTGTGAAAGGCTGTAATGCACCTTTCAGATTAGAACGTTTGGAACGTGCACCTTTCGCAACAAGGCGCACGCGGCCCGACTCTTCCGTGAAGACGTCCAGCATGAGGCTGGTTTCGCTCCAGGGACGACTATGCAATACAAAGGCGCGCTGCCATCCTTCCATCATACTCGTCGTCTTTCAAGTTGCAGGTGCGTTGGCTGCGCCCGTTCACCCCAGTCACTTACTGAAGTAAGCTCCCGGGGATTCGCGGTCTTGCCGCCTTCCTGCACCTCGAAAGCCATAGAGTATGAAAACTACTGGTCTTCGCCGTAACCGAGACTGCGCAGAGCACGCTCATCATCAGCCCAGCCAGATTTCACTTTCACCCACAGTTCCAGGTGAACCGGTGCTTCAAACATGTCCTGCATGTCTTTACGGGCTTCGATGCCAATGGTTTTGATCTTGGCACCTTTGTTGCCAATCACCATCTTCTTCTGCCCTTCACGCTCAACGAGGATCAGGCCGTTGATGTCATAACCACCACGCTCGTTGCTCTGGAAACGTTCGATCTCAACCGTCACTGAATACGGCAGCTCTGCGCCCAGGAAACGCATCAGTTTTTCACGGATGATTTCAGAGGCCATAAAACGCTGGGAGCGATCGGTAACGTACTCTTCCGGGAAGTGATGAATGGCTTCCGGCAAATGCTTACGCACGATACCCGCGATGGTATCGACGTTCAGGCCAGTCTCAGCAGACAGCGGAACGATATCGAGGAAGTTCATCTGGCTGCCCAGCCACTGCAGGTGCGGCAGCAGATCGGCTTTGTCCTGCACGTTGTCCACTTTGTTGACAGCCAGGATCACCGGCGTTTTGCCATCACGCAGCTTGTTCAGCACCATTTCGTCGTCTGGCGTCCAGCGGGTGCCTTCCACAACGAAAATTACCAGCTCTACGTCGCCAATCGAGCTACTCGCCGCCTTGTTCATCAGGCGGTTAATGGCACGTTTCTCTTCCATATGCAGGCCAGGAGTATCGACATAAATCGCCTGATACGCGCCTTCAGTATGAATACCGACGATGCGGTGGCGCGTGGTCTGCGCCTTACGAGAGGTGATAGAAATCTTCTGCCCGAGCAGATTATTCAACAGGGTGGATTTACCGACGTTCGGACGTCCGACGATGGCAATAAATCCGCAATAGGTTTTTTCTTCGCTCATTCCAGCTCCAGCATTTTTAACGCCTGTTCGGCGGCAGCTTGTTCCGCCTTACGACGGCTAGAACCTGTGCCAACCACCGGTTCACTCAGGCCACTGACCTGGCAATGGATGGTAAATTCCTGATCGTGCGCTTCACCACGCACCTGCACCACCAGATAAGATGGCAGCGGGAGGTGACGACCCTGCAAATATTCCTGCAAACGCGTTTTCGGATCTTTTTGTTTATCGCCCGGACTGATTTCGTCCAGACGGGTCTGATACCAGTTCAGGATCAGCTTTTCTACGGTCTGGATATCGCTGTCCAGGAACACGCCACCGATTAATGCTTCGACCGTATCGGCAAGAATAGATTCACGACGGAAGCCGCCGCTTTTCAGTTCACCCGGCCCAAGACGCAGACATTCACCCAGTTCAAATTCGCGTGCGATTTCCGCAAGGGTGTTACCCCGTACCAGCGTGGCGCGCATGCGGCTCATATCACCTTCGTCCACACGCGGGAAACGATGATAAAGCGCATTGGCAATCACGAAACTTAAAATAGAGTCGCCTAAAAACTCGAGACGCTCATTATGTTTGCTGCTGGCACTTCGATGGGTTAATGCCTGTTGCAACAACTCCTGATGATGAAAAGTGTAGCCCAGCTTACGTTGAAGCCGATTAATTACGATGGGGTTCATGCGATACCAATAAATGAATGCGTCAAAAATGCAGCACACGAAACCGACCTGAGAAAACCAACGCGGTTTCGTGTGCCGTGGCACCCTTACAGGGCCAACCTTAAACTTCGGGGGAATATTCTATACACAACGACAGGGGATGTCGTTAGTTCAAACAGATTTATCGCTTAAATAATTCACGTAGCCGCGAATAACCACGGCTACGTGTTCAATTAATGAGAATTAATGGATGCCGCCAATACGATTCAGACGGACACCGGTCGGCCATTCGCCTTCCTGTTTCTCAAAACTCATCCAGATTGCGGTCGCTTTACCAACCAGATTCGCTTCCGGCACAAAGCCCCAGTAACGGCTGTCCGCAGAGTTATCGCGGTTATCACCCATCATGAAGTAATGTCCCGGCGGTACGATCCAGCTGGCAAGCTGCTGACCTGGTTGCTGGTAGTACATACCCAGTTGATCCTGCGCAATAGGTACGGTCAGGATACGGTGCGTAACATCACCCAGCGTCTCTTTGCGTTCGACCAGACGGATCCCGTTCTCTTTGGTTTCGCCTTTTGGTACCTGGAAGAAACCGCTGGTTGCCTCGCCACCATTGCGACGAGCAAAGGTCTGCACAAAATCACTTGGCTCAACGTTCGAGTAAGTGATTGGTAGCGCGTTTTCACATGCAGTACCGGAGCTGCAGCCTGGCTGTACGGTCACTTCTTTGGCTACCGGATCGTAGGTCACTTTATCACCCGGCAAACCTACAGCACGTTTGATGTAGTCCAGACGCGGATCTTCCGGGTATTTAAATACCACAATGTCGCCACGTTTAGGATGACCGGTTTCGATCAGCGTCTTCTGGTAAATAGGATCTTTAATGCCGTAGGCAAACTTCTCGACCAGAATAAAATCGCCAATCAACAGCGTTGGCATCATTGAACCTGATGGGATCTGGAATGGCTCGTAAATAAACGAACGCACAACCAGAACGATCGCCAGCACCGGGAATACCGATGCACCTGTTTCCAGCCAGCCCGGTTTCGGGCCGACTTTCTTCAGGGTTTTCGCATCCAGCTGTTCGCCAGTGGCTGCCTGCGCGGCAGCCTGACGTTCACGGCGTTTCGGGGCGAAAATAAACTTATCCAGGCACCACAACAGACCCGTCACCAGGGTAGCGATGACCAGGATCAGGGCAAACATGTTCGCCATGCCAACTCCTTAAAGTTATTTGCTGTCTTTACCAACATGAAGAATGGCAAGGAATGCTTCCTGCGGCAGTTCAACGTTACCGACCTGCTTCATACGCTTCTTACCTTCTTTCTGCTTCTGCAGCAGCTTTTTCTTACGGCTGACGTCACCGCCATAGCATTTAGCCAGAACGTTTTTACGCAGCTGTTTCACGGTAGAACGGGCGATAATATGGTTGCCAATAGCCGCCTGAATCGCGATGTCGAACTGCTGACGTGGGATCAGCTCTTTCATCTTCTCAACCAGCTCACGGCCACGGTACGGCGCGTTATCGTTGTGGGTGATCAGCGCCAGCGCATCAACACGCTCGCCGTTGATCAGCACGTCCACACGCACCATGTTAGAGGCCTGGAAGCGTTTGAAGTTGTAATCCAGTGACGCATAGCCACGAGAGGTCGACTTCAGACGGTCGAAGAAGTCGAGTACCACTTCCGCCATCGGGATTTCGTAGGTCAGTGCCACCTGGTTACCGTGGTAAACCATGTTGGTCTGTACGCCACGTTTCTCAATACACAGCGTGATCACGTTGCCCAGGAATTCCTGCGGCAGCAGCATGTGACACTCTGCAATAGGCTCACGCAGCTCATGAATATTGTTCAGCGGCGGGAGTTTGGACGGGCTATCGACGTAGATAACCTCTTTCGACGTGGTCTCTACTTCATACACTACGGTGGGCGCGGTAGTGATCAGATCCAGATCGTATTCACGTTCCAGACGTTCCTGAATGATCTCCATGTGCAGCAGGCCGAGGAAGCCGCAGCGGAAGCCGAAGCCCAGCGCCGTTGAACTTTCTGGCTCGTAGAACAGGGAAGCATCGTTCAGGCTCAGTTTGCCAAGCGCGTCACGGAAGTTCTCATAATCGTCGGAGCTGACCGGGAACAGACCGGCATAGACCTGCGGCTTCACTTTTTTGAAGCCAGGCAGTGCTTTATCTGCCGGATTACGCGCCAGCGTCAGCGTATCGCCAACCGGTGCACCGAGGATGTCTTTAATTGCACACACCAGCCAACCCACCTCGCCGCATTTCAGCTCAGTACGGTCAACCTGTTTTGGCGTGAAGATCCCCAGACGGTCTGCGTTATAGACCTGGCCGGTACTCATCACCTTGATTTTGTCGCCTTTACGCATGGTGCCGTTTTTAATACGTACCAGCGAGACAACGCCCAGGTAGTTATCGAACCAGGAGTCGATGATCAGCGCCTGCAGTGGCGCATCCGGGTCACCTTCTGGCGGTGGAATATCACGCACCAGACGTTCCAGCACGTCAGGAACACCCACGCCGGTTTTCGCCGAGCAGCGCACAGCATCGGTCGCATCAATACCGACAATATCTTCAATCTCTTCCGCTACGCGCTCTGGATCGGCTGCCGGCAGGTCAATTTTGTTGAGAACCGGTACAACCTCAAGATCCATTTCCATCGCGGTGTAGCAATTTGCCAGGGTCTGAGCTTCTACGCCCTGCCCGGCATCCACCACCAGCAGCGCGCCTTCACAGGCCGCCAGCGAGCGTGAAACTTCATAGGAGAAGTCAACGTGGCCTGGGGTGTCGATAAAGTTCAGTTGATAGGTTTCACCATCAGCCGCCTTGTAATCGAGCGTAACGCTCTGCGCTTTAATGGTGATACCACGTTCGCGTTCCAGGTCCATGGAGTCCAGAACCTGGGCTTCCATTTCACGATCAGACAGGCCACCGCAAATCTGGATAATACGGTCAGACAGCGTCGACTTACCGTGGTCAATGTGAGCAATGATCGAAAAGTTACGTATGTTCTTCATATAGTTAAATAATTATGCCTTACGAATTCCTGGAGGCCGCTGTTCTTAGCCTGACG
Organism: Enterobacter cloacae; assembly: GCA_014169315.1. NCBI lineage: Bacteria > Pseudomonadati > Pseudomonadota > Gammaproteobacteria > Enterobacterales > Enterobacteriaceae > Enterobacter > Enterobacter cloacae. The sequence continues at coordinate 3,421,962 of AP022133.1, forward strand.
TTTTTCAGTGCGAAAACGCAGCATTCTACACTACATACCTGTAACCTGGAAATGCACTTAGAGCCAGGTATAGCGTGAAGAAACGTCGTTTTCATTTTTGAGATGTAAATAATGATAAAGCCCGGTGGATCACCGGGCCTCAGAAGAGAGCGTTTCGACACGAAGTTGGTCTGGAGCCAGCGCAACGCTAAGAATGACGGGTTGCCACTCTTCACGAGCGGCAAGCTTAGGGGAGAAACCTTTGGCAAGCCAAAATCCGCCAACGCCCCCCAACGCAGCACCGCACATAGCGGCTACATCGGTGCCAAACAGCATCTGGAAGATCCCCCCCATCACGAACAACCCCACCAGTGGGGAGAGGTAAACCAGCATGGCGGAACTGAGCAGACTACCTTCAGCAATACCCAGTTCCACTTTTTGCCCTGCCACCAGCGGTTGTTCGCTCGACACAGAGAGCGTGTGCGAAGTCTGCGGTCCAAGTTTATTCAGCACGCGACTTCCACAGCCGGCTCTGGACGCACAGCTATTGCATGAAGCTTTTACATCACAGCTCACCAGCGCAACGCCGTCCTGCCACGATACGACCGTGGCCCACTCTTTAATCATTGTCCGGCCCTGAATTTAATGCTGTCAGAAATGCGCTTCGCGGTTTGCGGCGGTAATTCGCCGACAATGGTGATTTCTGCATTATCGCGTACCGTCGTGCTAACCGTCCGACGCCCGGTACGGAGAATTTGTTCAGTGCTGTTTGCCGTTGCGCGGTTGATGTTCACCGAGAAGCTGAACAAACCATCGGAATAGAGGCGCGATTCAACCGGTGTTTCAATGGTCGGTAACTGGCGACGGCTGCTGGAGATTTCGCTAAACCCTTGTGGGATCCAGGATGGTACCCAGTTGAAATTAATGGAATCTCCCGCAGGCACGGACAAAAGCGGCGGTAAGCTGGCTTTCGCCAGATTCTGCATGCTGCTCCCCACCTGATTGTTAATGGTAAAGGAGATCACCCGGAACTGTTCCAGCGTTTCACCATCACGATCAAGCAGGTCAACGCGCATTGGCAGCTTCGTCTCGGCATCAATCCAGACGATATAGCTGTAGCGCGTACCGTCACGCGCGACAACGCGAATGACTTCACACAGTCTGTCCGCAATGCGCGTACGCCCTACCGAGATAAAATCGTAGTAAGGGGCAAGACGTTTAAAATCGGTGTAGATGAGTGATGGCAGAGAATCGACAATATAGTCGCCATTCAGCGTGAAAGGTTCCAGGCCTGGCTCGAAATAGCTGATTTCTTTGCCACGCTGGACAACTTCCCGGCGCGGGCCATCCATCTGTAAAAGCTGGGCGAGAGGCTGGTTATCAAGGCGGGCATGCCGATAGCGTAACGACTCGACACCCTGCTTATTGATGCTGATAAATGCCAACTCGTAATTGAGTGACTGGCTGGCCAGATTCATTTGCTGCAACAACGCCCCGGATGAAACATCAGCCGAGGCGTTGGCAGAGAAGAACAGGCTACCCGCCATCAGAGACATGGCGAACCAAAGTTGCTTCATTACTGCGATTGCGTTCCTAAAGTTTGGTTTCCTGGCACCTGCACAGCGGCCTGCTGGGTTTGTGCCTGCTCAAACTGAAGCTGTTCAGAGTGCAGACGACGCTGCAACTCGTAATCCTGCAACATCGCATTAATGCGACGGCGTTGCTCCTGAACCTGCTGTTGCTGACCACCACTGGCGGAGGCATCAGCCGGTACACCCAGGCTTACCGGGCTGGCTTTGCCCATCATCGGCAGTGTATTAAACACTGGCGCTTCTGGCTGCTGGTTAGTTTCAGACTGAGTATTATAGTGCTGGACGCCAACGATAACTGCAAGCGATACGCATGCAGCCACACCCATTTGGGTAAGTTGACTGGCCCACGGACGCACCTTTTGCCAGAACGGCATTTTCTGCCACTGGTGAGGCGCAGGCTGAGCTTCAGGGATCAGCGGTGTGGTTTGATGAACAGGCTCGTTCTCAATAGCCGCCATTACGCGGGCTGAGATATCGAAATGGAGAACCTCGCCAGTGTCACCGCGCAGTGTGTCACGGATGAGATGATAGCTCTCCCAGGTCTCTTGCATCTCGGGAGAATGGGACAGCTCGTTGAGCAGCTCACTATCCAGCGTTTCACCATCCATTAAAGCGGAAAGTTTTTCTTTCTGCATGCCTAATACCTTTTCCAGTATCCCGCTATCGTCAACGCCTGATAAGCGGTTGAACTTTATTATCAATAGCTTCTCGCGCACGGAATATTCGTGAACGTACCGTGCCGACCGGACAATCCATGATAGCGGCTATCTCTTCATAGCTCAGACCATCCAGCTCCCGCAACGTAATTGCCATGCGTAAATCTTCCGGGAGCGACTCGATCGTGCGAAAAACGATTTGTCTCAGTTCTTCTGACAACATTAAGTTCTCAGGGTTCGAAATTTCTTTCAATGCACCGCCACTTTCAAAGTTCTCGGCGTCGATGGCGTCCACATCACTTGACGGTGGACGACGGCCCTGAGCGACCAGATAATTCTTTGCTGTATTCACCGCAATACGGTACAGCCAGGTATAAAAAGCACTATCTCCCCGGAACGAATCCAGCGCACGATAGGCCTTAATAAAAGACTCTTGCACAACATCAGGCACATCACCTGACGGCACATAGCGGGAAACCAGGCTCGCCACTTTATGCTGGTAGCGCACTACCAGTAAGTTAAAGGCTTTCTGATCTCCCTTCTGGACCCGTTCAACCAGGACCTGGTCCGTTAACTGCTCGCTCATCCGAGGTAATGTCTCCCCAAACCTAAATTCCACGCGTTATCGAAACGCCACTCTAAAAATACCGCACTTTGAGCAAGCACCGAGTTAGAGTGTCTGTTCTTCAATAAGTTCCGTCACGCCTTTGTTTTTGTTCATCGCGCCGCAGACCATTCATTTTCTCTCATTATAAGTCTGTTCACGATACGTACCCACTTTCTGACAAGAAACATCAAATTTCCCGCCGAAAGAGTAACGCAACACGGGCTTTATTTCACCACAAAATCTGAAGCTAACGATCTGCTTCGCAAAATATTTTCGTTCTTTTACCTCTTTTTAATCCCCCTGCAACAAGTTTAGCCATTACAACAAAGATCAAAAAAAACGTGCGATATCTCGCATTCAGGTGCTATTCTGACCAAACAATGTTTAGTAAATTAAACAAACATAATGAACACAACACCCGAACTTCATTGCGATGTACTGATCATCGGCAGCGGTGCTGCCGGTCTCTCACTGGCGCTGCGTCTGGCCGAGCATCAGAGCGTTATCGTTCTGAGCAAAGGGCCAATGAGCGAAGGCTCCACTTTTTACGCCCAGGGCGGTATTGCTGCCGTATTTGATGAAACAGACAGCATTGCGTCACACGTAGAAGATACGCTGATCGCCGGAGCTGGGATCGTGGACGAACATGCCGCCGAGTTTGTCGCCAGCAACGCCCGCCACTGCGTGCAGTGGCTTATCGACCAGGGGGTATTGTTCGATACCCAGGTTCAGCCAAACGGTGAAGAGAGCTATCACCTTACCCGTGAAGGTGGGCATAGCCACCGTCGTATCCTGCACGCTGCAGATGCCACAGGGAAAGAGGTTGAAACCACGCTGGTCAGTAAAGCGCTTAGCCATCCTAATATTCAGGTTCTGGAGCGGAGTAATGCCGTTGACCTGATCATTTCCGACAAGATTGGTCTGCCCGGCACGCGTCGTGTGGTGGGAGCCTGGGTCTGGAATCGCAATAAAGAGAAGGTCGAAACCTGTCAGGCAAAAGCCGTTGTGCTGGCCACTGGCGGGGCCTCCAAAGTGTATCAATACACCACCAACCCGGATATTGCCTCCGGTGACGGTATCGCAATGGCCTGGCGCGCCGGTTGCCGCGTGGCGAACCTGGAGTTCAACCAGTTCCACCCGACGGCACTCTTCCATCCGCAGGCTCGCAATTTCTTACTGACGGAAGCCCTGCGTGGCGAAGGGGCTTATCTGAAACGCCCGGATGGTTCCCGCTTTATGCCGGACTTTGACGCCCGGGGCGAACTTGCACCGCGTGATATCGTTGCCCGCGCTATCGACCACGAGATGAAACGTCTTGGCGTGGATTGTATGTATCTGGACATCAGCCATAAACCGGCCGAGTTCATCCGCCAGCACTTCCCGATGATTTACGAAAAACTGCTGGGTCTGGGTATTGATCTGACTCGCGATCCCATTCCCATCGTTCCCGCAGCTCACTATACCTGTGGTGGTGTGATGGTTGACGATCACGGTCGTACCGACGTGGATGGTCTGTATGCCATTGGTGAGGTAAGCTACACCGGGCTGCATGGTGCAAACCGTATGGCATCAAACTCGCTGCTGGAATGTCTGGTTTATGGATGGTCTGCATCGGAAGATATTGCCAAACGCATTCCATATACCCGCCAGACTTCGCGTTTACCCGCCTGGGATGAAAGCCGTGTAGAGAACCCGGATGAGCTGGTCGTGATTCAGCATAACTGGCACGAGCTGAGGTTGTTTATGTGGGACTACGTTGGCATCGTACGCACCACTAAACGTCTTGAACGCGCATTACGCCGCATCACAATGCTACAGCAAGAAATTGATGAATATTACGCCAACTTCCGTGTATCCAATAATCTGCTGGAGCTGCGCAACCTGGTGCAGGTAGCCGAGCTGATTGTTCGCTGCGCGATGATGCGTAAAGAGAGCCGCGGCCTACACTATACCCTGGACTACCCCGACCAACTGGCGGGATCCGGTCCGTCAATTTTGTCCCCGCAGGTTCACATAAACAGATAAAACGCCTGGGTCAGAGCAGTGTAATCTTCGGAGTAACGCTGGTCTGGCCCACGGATCACCATCCTGTCGTTAAAGCACTCCCCTTCTTGTGGTGAAAGTGCCAGCAGCACGCGGTGAGGTAAGCGTCCTTCGGTGTCCGAAATATCGGTTCGTAAACGTAAGTTCCAGCCGATCTCCCGCGCAATCCCAATAAACGTGTTACCGGTATTTTCTGGCAGAACCACGCAGAAAAATCCCTCTTCGGAGATCAACTCTGCCGCACTGGTTAACAGCGCCTTATGATCGAGCGAACCGGTATAGCGAGCCTGCTCGCGTTCCGGCGAACCGCACTCGACACCTGGCTCATAGTATGGCGGGTTACTGACGATAAGATCGTAACGGGCTGTTTGTTCTGGTGCCCAGACCAGCACATCCGCGCACTCAACCTTAATCCGGGCGGCCCACGGCGATTCATCCGCATTTTCGCTCGCCTGCCCTGCGGCCTGTACATCCAGCTCAACGGCATCAATAGTGACGTGTTCTTCCGTGCGCTGCGCCAGCATTAAGGCCAACAGGCCGCTGCCGGTGCCGATATCCAGGATACGTTTAACACCTGCGACAGGTGCCCATGCTCCCAGTAAAATACCATCTGTGCCGACTTTCATCGCACAGCGATCGTGAGCCACAAAAAATTGTTTAAACGTAAAACCATCGCGGCGCAACTGCGCTTTGAGTTGAGACATGTCAGGGCAACCTTCTAAGTGAAACTGGAGTAGCATAGGGGAAAGCGAAGTGGTCGCAAAGCGATATCCATACAAACAGATGAAGATTACAGCCGTAACGTCTATAATCAGCGCCCCACACAGAGGTAGAACATGACTGTAACGACTTTTTCCGAACTTGAACTCGATGAAAGCCTGCTCAATGCTCTTGAGAGCAAAGGCTTTACACGCCCGACCGCCATTCAGGCAGCGGCCATTCCGCCTGCGCTTGAGGGCCGCGATGTGCTCGGTTCTGCGCCAACCGGCACGGGGAAAACAGCAGCCTACTTGCTGCCTGTCTTGCAGCATTTGCTCGATTTCCCTCGCAAAAAATCAGGCCCACCGCGCATTTTGATCCTGACGCCTACTCGTGAACTGGCAATGCAGGTTGCCGAACACGCGCGTGAACTGGCTGCGAACACCCATCTTGATATCGCCACCATTACCGGCGGTGTTGCATATATGAACCACGCTGAAGTGTTCAGTGAGAACCAGGACATCGTCGTGGCGACGACTGGCCGTCTGCTGCAGTACATTAAAGAAGAGAACTTCGACTGCCGCGCGGTTGAAACGCTGATCCTCGACGAAGCCGACCGTATGCTGGACATGGGCTTTGCCCAGGATATCGAACACATCGCGGGTGAAACGCGCTGGCGTAACCAGACAATGCTGTTCTCTGCCACCCTGGAAGGGGAAGCGATTAAAGATTTCGCAGAGCGCCTGTTGGAAGAGCCGGTGGAGGTATCTGCAACCCCTTCCACTCGTGAGCGCAAGAAGATCCACCAGTGGTACTACCGCGCGGATGATCTGGAACACAAAGTTGAGCTGCTCAAGCATTTGCTGAAGCAAGAAGACGCGACTCGCACCATCGTATTCGTGCGTAAGCGCGAGCGTGTGCACGAGCTGGCTGAAATGCTACGTAATGCAGGGATCAACAACTGCTACCTTGAAGGCGAGATGGCGCAGGTTAAGCGTACCGAAGGCATCAAGCGCCTGACCGATGGTCGCGTAAACGTGCTGGTCGCCACCGACGTTGCTGCTCGCGGGATCGATATTCCGGATGTCAGCCATGTGATTAACTTCGATATGCCGCGCAGCGGTGACACCTATCTGCACCGCATTGGCCGTACCGGTCGTGCAGGCCGCAAAGGTATCGCTATTTCTCTGGTCGAAGCACATGATTTCCTGCTGCTGCAGAAAATTGGCCGCTATGTTGATGAGCCGCTGAAGGCCCGCGTTATCAGTGAACTTCGTCCGACCACACGTGCCCCGAGCGAAAAAATGACGGGTAAACCGTCCAAGAAAGCGCTCGCCAAACGTGCTGAGAAGAAAGAGAAAGAAAAAGAGAAGCCGCGCGTTAAACAACGCCACCGCGATACCAAGAACATTGGTAAGCGCCGTAAGCCAAGTGCTGCTGCACCAGAGACGAAAACAGAAGAGTAAAAAAAAGCCGGGAAATTCCCGGCTTTTTTATTTCGCCCCCGTGGCTGAAACCTTACAGGCTTTCAGTAAAGGTACGCGCGATAACATCGCGCTGCTGTTCCGGGGTCAGAGAGTTGAAACGTACCGCATAACCAGAAACACGGATAGTCAGCTGCGGATATTTTTCTGGGTGCTCAACGGCATCCATCAGGGTTTCGCGGCGCAGAACGTTAACGTTCAGGTGCTGACCACCTTCTACGCGCACTTCCGGTTTCACTTCCATTGGGATTTCACGGTATTCAATTTCGCCCAGTTTGCTGACTGGCACAATTTCATCTTCCGCAAAACCTGCTTTTGCTACTACACAGCGTGCTTCACCTTTCTCGCTGTCCAGCAGCCAGAAAGAGTTGAGCAGATCGTCGTTTGCAGCTTTAGTAATCTGGATACCTGTAATCATGTGATGCCTCCCTTAGGCTACAGTAACGGGTGTCGGCCTCTCGCGGCCAATTGGTAAAACCATTGTTGCTTGTGTGTATATATATCATTCAGGCATGGGTGATTTATTGATTTAAATCAACAAAAACACCAACCACATAAAGAGTGTGGTTTGAATTTATTGTTTCAGATCAATTTAGACACTTTACCAATTCAACTTATTTTGCATATTTTCAAAATGAATTTAGTCACTTAGACGCATTTTCAGCGTGGAATTTTGCGCACCGGGTTTTAACGGGTAAGCTAAGCGCAGATTGAGATTCGCAGGAGAGCGAGATGACAACACCTTTAACATGGCACGACGTGCTGGCAGCAGAGAAACAGCAGCCCTATTTTATCAATACCCTCAGTACCGTTGCCGCTGAACGGCAGTCTGGCCAGACAATTTACCCGCCACAAAAAGATGTTTTTAACGCCTTTCGCTATACCGAACTGAGTGATGTGAAGGTGGTTATCCTCGGACAGGATCCTTATCACGGGCCGGGACAAGCGCATGGTCTGGCGTTTTCCGTACGTCCGGGCATTGCCATTCCGCCTTCACTTCTGAATATGTATAAAGAGCTTGAAGGCACCCTGCCCGGGTTTACCCGGCCAAATCATGGTTATCTGGAAAGCTGGGCGCACCAGGGTGTGCTGTTATTGAACACCGTATTAACCGTCCGTGCAGGTCAGGCCCATTCCCACGCCAGTCTGGGCTGGGAAACCTTTACCGATAAAGTCATCAGCCTGATCAATGAACATCGTGAAGGGGTAGTATTTTTACTCTGGGGTTCTCACGCGCAGAAAAAAGGGGCGATTATCGACCGACAGCGTCACCATGTGCTGAAAGCACCACACCCGTCACCGCTGTCAGCGCATCGCGGTTTCTTTGGCAGTAATCACTTTGTACTGGCGAATGAATGGCTGGAAAAACGTGGCGAAACGCCGATTGACTGGATGCCTGTGCTACCGGCTGAAAGCGAGTAATTTGTTTTGTATGCCCGGAGAGCCGGGCATACAAAAAGCACAAATGCTTATGCTTTATTCTGACGCCACCATTCAGCCAGCAGTACGCCAGTTGCCACGGAAACGTTCAGACTTTCCACATTGCCAGTTCCGTCGATAGAGACGCTCAGGTCCGCACTGGACAGCGCAGCATCAGACAGACCATCGCGCTCCTGACCTAACACCAGCACCATTTTACGCGGCAGCGTTGCTTTAAACAGCGGCGTACCGGCATGGCTGGAAGTGGTTACGATGGAGTAACCCGCTTTACGGAACTGCTCAATGGCATCCAGTACGCTGTCACCGGTGATCGGTTGTACGTGCTCAGCACCACCTTCGGCAGTACGGATCGCCGCACCAGATTCCAGCAGTGCAGCATCCTGTAGCAGTACGCCTTTCACGCCAAAGTGTGCACAGCTACGCATCATCGCGCCCAGGTTATGCGGGTTGCCCACATCTTCCAGCGCCAGTACGCAGTCATCGGCATCCGCCTGGCTGACCCACTGCTGAACGGTGGTACCGTTACGTTTTTTGATCAGGAAGCACACGCCACCGTGGTGTTCAGTGCCGGACGCTTTGGTCAGTTCGGCATCGTCAACCACATGGTAGGCTTTACGGTTGGCCGCCATCCAGCGCAGCGCTTCTTTAAAGCGCGGGGTTACGCTCTGGATAAACCAGGCACGGACGATGCACTCAGGACGGCTCTGGAACAGGGCCTGGCAGGCGTTTTCGCCGTACACACGGGTCTCTTCCGCACGCTGACGACGCAGCACTTCCGGGTCGATAAAGCTCTTACCGCTGATACCGCCGTGATCGGCTTTTTCTGGCGTTTCATCGCCAGGGGCGCGAGAAACGGTACGCCACGGGGATGAGTTATCACGTGAGAAGTCATCACGTGGACGGTCATCGCGTTTGCGATCGTCACGCTTACGGTCATCACGTTTGCGGTCATCACCGCGGTTATTTCTGTCATCGCGGGCGGGGCGACGGCCACCGTCTGCACGAGAAGACGCCGGACGCCCGCCACCTTTTCCGGTACGCGGATTTTGGGTGCGTTTATCAGAGTCATCATCACTGCGGACATACATCACTTTGACCTTGCCGCTTTTGTTTTTCATTTCGTCGTTCATGCTTTTCTCCACCAGCGCTGCGCGAAGCGCGCAGATTACCCGATGTGTCAGCGCATAGCCATAATTTCGTACAAAAGCCTGCGACTATTGTTCTCATTGAATAAAACGCATTGTCGTTTCACACGGGCTCATTGATAATATGTAACATATTAGAAACATTATCGGCGTTCTGCCGCTGTCCCACGGCTCTATCAGAGGTTAGTTATGAATACCGTATGTGCCAACTGTCAGGCTCTTAATCGCATTCCGGACGATCGGATTGATGATGGTGCGAAATGCGGGCGTTGTGGCCATGAATTGTTTGATGGTGATGTCATTAACGCTACGGGTGCTACGCTGGACAAACTCCTCAAGGACGATCTTCCTGTGGTTATCGATTTCTGGGCTCCGTGGTGTGGCCCATATCGTAGCTTTGCGCCCATCTTTGAAGATGTCGCCGAAGAGCGTAGCGGAAAGATGCGTTTCGTTAAAGTGAACACCGAGGCGGAACGCGAGCTCAGCGCGCGTTTTGGCATTCGCAGCATCCCGACCATTATGATTTTCAAGAATGGTGAAGTCATCGATATGCTTAACGGTGCAGTACCGAAGGCCCCTTTTGAAAGCTGGTTAAACGAATCGCTGTAACATTCGCGGGGCACATCTTGTGCCCCGTTCCTGCCTCTGCGAAAATGGGGTTTTCCCCCTGTATTTCGCTCATGACTGATAACGCTGTCCTTCAACTACGTGCCGAACGCCTTGCGCGCGCCACTCGCCCTTTCCTTGCCCGTGGCAACCGTATTCGCCGCTGCCAGCGCTGCCTGCTGCCGCTTAAAGTTTGTTTATGCGAGACGTTGGCCCCGAGCTCGGCGGAGAGCCGTTTTTGTCTGGTCATGTTCGATACCGAACCGATGAAACCCAGCAATACGGGTCGTCTTATCGCCGATATTCTGCCAGATACCGCCGCATTTCAGTGGTCACGCACGGAGCCGCCTCAGGCGCTGCTCGATTTGGTCGCCAGCCCGGACTATCAGCCGATGGTTGTTTTTCCGGCCTCCTATGCCGGAGAACAGCGTCAGGTGCTTTCCACTCCGCCATCAGGTAAACCCCCGCTGTTTATTATGCTGGACGGCACCTGGACCGAAGCACGCAAAATGTTCCGTAAAAGCCCGTATCTTGATGCGCTACCAGTGATCTCAGTGGATCTGTCTCGGGTCTCGACCTATCGCTTACGTGAAGCCCATGCTGACGGTCAATATTGCACGGCTGAAGTGGCGATTGCGCTTCTGGATCTGGCTGGGGACACCACCGCAGCCAGCGCACTGGGCAACCATTTCTCCTGTTTCCGTGAGCGCTATCTGGCGGGAAAAACCGTTCATAAGGGCAGCATCACAGCAACGGAGACGGAAAACGTTTAAAATCATCAGGCCGCTTGCATTCACAGGAGAGTTGCATGAGCCAGCGAGGGTTAGAAGCGCTATTACGTCCTAAATCCATTGCCGTTATTGGTGCATCAATGAAACCAGACCGCGCAGGTTATCTGATGATGCGCAACCTGCTGGCGGGTGGATTTAATGGCCCCGTCATGCCCGTTACGCCCACGTATAAAGCCGTTCAGGGTGTACTGGCATGGCCAGATGTACAAAGCCTGCCTTTTGTACCCGACCTTGCCATTCTGTGTACGCACGCGAAACGTAATCCGGAGCTGCTGGAATCGCTTGGCAAGAAAGGATGTAAAACCTGTATTATCCTTTCGTCTCCTCCTGAACAACAACCTGAGCTGTTGGCATGTGCCAGCCGCTACCAGATGCGCATTCTTGGCCCCAACAGTCTGGGTCTGCTCGCGCCCTGGCAGGGACTGAATGCCAGTTTCTCCCCGGTACCCATCAGCAAAGGTAAACTCGCCTTTATTTCCCAGTCGGCCGCCGTATCAAACACGATCCTCGACTGGGCACAACAGAGGGAGATGGGGTTTTCCTATTTCATCGCACTGGGTGACAGCCTGGATATCGATGTCGATGAACTGCTGGATTTTCTGGCACGTGATAGCAAGACCAGCGCCATTCTTCTCTATCTTGAGCACCTCAGTGATGCCCGCCGTTTTGTGTCTGCATCACGTAGCGCGTCCCGCAATAAGCCAATCCTGGTTATCAAAAGCGGACGTAGCCCCGCCGCTCAGCGCCTGCTGCATTCACATTCCGGTATGGATCCCGCCTGGGACGCCGCAATCCAGCGCGCGGGTTTGTTGCGGGTACAAGATACGCACGAACTTTTTTCTGCCGTTGAGACGTTAAGTCATATGCGGCCATTACGCGGTGAAAAACTCATGATAGTCAGCAATGGTGCAGCCCCGGCAGCACTGGCCCTGGATGAGCTGTGGCTGCGCAATGGCAAGCTGGCAACACTGGGGGAAGAGACGCTGCAGCGCCTGAGTGAGGCTTTACCGGCAAGCGTTTCGCCCGGCAACCCACTCGATTTGCGAGATGATGCCAGCAGCGAACGCTATATCAAGGCCATATCCATTTTACTGGATAGCCAGGACTTTGATGCGCTGATGATTATCCATTCACCCAGCGCAGTAGCACCAGGCAGTGAAAGTGCGCGTGCGCTGATTGAGGCAGTACGGAACCATCCTCGCGGTAAATACGTCACTCTGTTGACCAACTGGTGCGGCGAATTTTCCTCTCAGGAGGCACGACGTCTGTTCAGTGAAGCCGGGCTACCAACATATCGCACGCCGGAAGGCACCATTACCGCATTTATGCATATGGTGGAGTACCGCCGGAACCAGAAGCAACTGCGTGAAACGCCTGCATTACCTGGTAACCTGATGGCGAATTCCGTCGATGTCCACAGGCTGTTACAGCAGGCTATCGAAGAAGGCGCTACGTCGCTTGATACTCACGAGGTGCAACCTATTCTTGGCAGCTATGGGATGCAAACGCTGCCAACGTGGATTGCCAGCGACAGTGCCGAAGCGGTTCATATTGCCGAGCAGATTGGCTACCCGGTCGCCCTGAAGCTCCGCTCGCCCGATATCCCGCATAAGTCGGATATTCAGGGGGTGATGTTGTACCTGCGCACGGCGGCGGAAGTGCAGCAGGCGGCAGAGGCCATTATCGATCGCGCTAAGATGGCCTGGCCACAGGCGAGGATCCACGGGCTACTGGTGCAGAGCATGGCCAACCGTGCGGGTGCTCAGGAGCTGCGGGTGGTGGTTGAGCACGATCCCGTCTTTGGTCCGCTCATCATGCTGGGAGAAGGCGGCGTTGACTGGCGTCCAGAGGAACAGGCGGTGGTCGCTTTACCGCCGCTCAATATGAACCTGGCGCGATACCTGGTTATTCAGGCGATAAAAAGCAAGAAAATCCGTGGCCGAAGTGCCCTGCGTCCACTCGATATTGCCGGGTTAAGCCAGTTTTTGGTACAGGTTTCTAACCTGATTGTCGATTGCGCAGAGATCCAACGGCTGGACATTCATCCGCTGCTCGCCTCCGGCAATGAGTTTACTGCGCTGGACGTCACGCTGGATATTGCACCTTTCGAAGGAGACAGAGAAAGTCGTCTCGCGATCCGTCCGTATCCTTTGCAACTTGAAGAGTGGGTAGAGATGAAAAACGGAGAGCGTGCGCTCTTTCGTCCCATCCTGCCGGAAGACGAACCGCAATTGCGGGTGTTTATCTCTCAGGTCACCAAAGAGGATCTTTACTATCGCTACTTTAGCGAAATCAATGAATTTACCCATGACGATTTAGCCAATATGACCCAGATCGACTACGATCGAGAAATGGCGTTTGTGGCCGTTCGTCGTACCGATCAGGGAGATGAGATCCTCGGCGTGACGCGCGCTATTTCCGACCCGGATAATGTCGATGCGGAATTTGCCGTGCTGGTACGTTCTGATTTAAAAGGTCTGGGTCTGGGACGGCGGCTGCTGGAAAAACTCATCAGTTATACGCGCGATCACGGATTGTTACGCCTGAATGGCATTACTATGCCTAACAATCGCGGTATGGTGACCCTGGCGCGAAAACTTGGATTTGACGTTGATATTCAACTGGACGAAGGGATTGTTGCCCTGTCGCTCAGGCTGACATCAGCGGATAAACAAGAGTAAGCTACTGGAAATGTTAACCACTTTGGACGGTACTGGTGGTATCATTGTCTGCTTATGTTGTTTGCATGGTACAGACAACCCTTCAATGAACAGAGAAGAAACGCACTGTGATGTTGTCAAAATTTAAGCGTAATAAACATCAACAACACCTTGCTCAACTACCGAAGATTTCTCAGTCAGTTGATGATGTAGAGTTCTTTTACGCTCCCGCTCATTTTCGGGAGATGCTTCTGGAAAAGATAGCCAGTGCGACGCGACGTATCTGCGTTGTCGCGCTGTATCTTGAACAAGATGAAGGCGGGCGCGGGATCCTGAATGCGCTCTATGAGGCCAAACGTCAGCGTCCGGAACTGGATGTACGCGTGCTGGTTGACTGGCACCGCGCGCAGCGTGGCCGTATTGGCGCTGTCGCTTCAAATACAAATGCTGACTGGTATTGCCGTACGGCTCAGGAGAACCCTGGCGTCGATGTTCCGGTCTATGGCGTCCCCGTGAATACCCGTGAGGCGCTCGGCGTACTGCATTTCAAAGGATTTATCATCGATGATAGCGTCCTCTATAGCGGCGCGAGCCTGAATGATGTTTACCTCCATCAGCTCGATAAATACCGTTATGACCGTTATCATCTGATCCGCAATCCGCAAATGGCCGATATCATGTTTAACTGGGTTGATAAAAACCTGGTTCATGGTCGCGGCGTAAATCGTCTTGATGATCCCCATCGTCCCAAGAGCCCGGAAATCAAAAACGATGTTCGCTCGTTCCGACAGGAGCTTCGTGACGCGGTTTATTACTTCCAGGGTGATGCAAATAACGAAGAGTTATCCGTTACGCCACTGGTGGGGTTAGGTAAATCGAGCCTGCTGAACAAAACGATCTTCCATTTAATGCCGTGCGCTGAGCAAAAACTCACCATCTGCACGCCATACTTTAACCTTCCAGCCGTTCTGGTACGCAACATCATTCAGCTGCTGCGTGATGGTAAGAAGGTAGAGATCATCGTCGGTGATAAAACGGCAAATGACTTCTTTATCCCGGAAGATCAACCGTTCAAAATCATCGGTGCACTGCCCTATCTCTATGAGATTAACCTTCGTCGTTTCCTGAGTCGTTTACAGTATTATGTGAACACCGACCAGTTGGTTGTTCGTTTGTGGAAAGATGATGACAACACCTATCATCTCAAAGGAATGTGGGTCGATGATGAATGGATGTTATTGACCGGGAATAACCTGAACCCTCGCGCCTGGCGTCTGGATCTGGAAAATGCAATTCTTATCCACGATCCAAAACATGAATTAGCCGCTAAGCGTGAACGTGAGCTGGAACTTATTCGCACTCATACGACTACGGTTCGTCATTACCGCGATCTACAGAGCATCGCCGATTATCCGGTGAAAGTCCGTAAACTGATTCGTCGTTTACGGCGGATCCGTATCGACCGCCTTATCAGCCGTATTCTGTAATGCTCAGGCCCTGTCATCGACAGGGCTTTTTTATGGAGCCTGTTAATGCGAACCACTCTCCTGCTAGCCACCTTTTATCTGACCGGATGCAGCCATATGGCTAACGATAGCTGGTCTGGTCAGGATAAAGCGCAACACTTTATCGCTTCTGCTATGTTGTCCGCTGCAGGTAATGAGTACGCGCAACACCAGGGTTATAGCCGGGATCGTAGCGCAGCCATCGGCCTGATGTTCTCAATCAGCCTGGGGGCATCTAAAGAAATTTGGGATAGCCGCCCTGCAGGGAGCGGCTGGAGCTGGAAAGATTTTGCCTGGGATGTCGCTGGCGCAACCACCGGCTATACCGTGTGGCAGATGGCACATTACTAAAGGCGGATACCTTTACCCTTGCGATGAAGCATCAGGGATACAATGAAAGCCAACGCCCCCATCGCCGTAACGTACCAGAAGAATGTCGTTTCGCTTCCCCATGATTTAAGCGACAGAGCAACATACTCAGCCGACCCGCCAAACAGTGCGTTCGCCACTGCATAAGAAAGCCCTACACCCAGAGCACGAACCTGTGCCGGGAACATCTCCGCTTTCAGTATCCCGCTGATTGAGGTGTAGAAACTGACAATCATCATTGCCAGCATGACCAGGGCAAATGCAGCATACGGTGAGGAGACATGCTGAAGCGCAGACAAAATAGGTACGGTACATAAGGTGGACAGTCCACCAAAAATTAGCATCGACGTGCGACGGCCTATTTTATCGGAAAGTGCGCCGATAATTGGCTGTATGAGCATAAAGACAAACAGCGCAGCAGTCATCACTACGCTTGCGACATTAGCGTGCATTCCCGTGGTGTTCACCAGATACTTTTGCATATAGGTGGTGAAAGTGTAAAAACTGAGCGAGCCTCCAGCAGTGAAACCGAGAACCAGCAGGAACGCTTTGCGGTTACGCCATAGCCCTTTGAGCGATCCAGCCTCCTTCAGCGTCCTGACCTCTTTTTGCGAGGTTTCATCTAACTGGCGACGCAGCCAAAGCGCAACAACCGCCAGCACCGCCCCCATTGCGAAAGGAATTCGCCATCCCCATTCATGAAGCTGGCTGTCGGTCAGGATTTGCTGGAGGATCACCACAACAAGGATGGCCAGAAGTTGTCCACCGATGAGCGTGACGTACTGGAAAGAGGCGTAAAAACCTTTACGACCTTCGATTGCAATTTCACTCATGTAAGTAGCACTGGTCCCATATTCTCCCCCAACGGACAGTCCCTGGAATAAACGAGCCAGTAACAGCAATGCTGGAGCCCACGTACCAATGGCATCATAACCGGGCAAACAGGCTATCACCAGCGATCCCAGGCACATCATACAGACCGAGATCAGCATCGATGTTTTACGTCCACGACGATCGGCAATACGACCGAATAACCAGCCGCCAATTGGGCGCATTAAGAACCCTGCGGCAAAAACTCCAGCGGTCTGAAGTAGCTGAGTCGTTGTGTTCCCGGACGGGAAGAAAATGTGGGCGAAGTAGAGTGAACAAAATGAGTAGACGTAGAAGTCGAACCATTCAACCAGGTTCCCGGATGAAGCGCTGATAATAGCCCATACCCTTCGTCGGGTATCACTGTTAACCAGCGTCCCGCGCGATGTAATGCTTTCTGACATTGTGATTATACTCCTGCCATAAACAGTGGCGTACTGAGACCCGTATTGACTCGATTGTTTCGTAAATGAAATGTTATTATTTTGTTATAAACAACAACGAGACGATGATCACATATTTTATTAGCAGGATAATGGATTAGGAGAAAGGTGAGAAAGCTTCAGGGAGGGGGATCGCGAAAATCCAGAGCAAAAAACCCCGCACCTTCCGGTACGGGGTTCTTCTTAATTGATGCCTGGCAGTTCCCTACTCTCACATGGGGAGACCCCACACTACCATCGGCGCTACGGCGTTTCACTTCTGAGTTCGGCATGGGGTCAGGTGGGACCACCGCGCTAAAGCCGCCAGGCAAATTCTGTTAAATCTGTATCAAAGCTGAAAATATTCTGTCTCTTCGCCGAAACAGCTTCGGCGTTGTAAGGTTAAGCCTCACGGTTCATTAGTATCGGTTAGCTCAACGTATCGCTACGCTTACACACCCGACCTATCAACGTCGTCGTCTTCAACGTTCCTTCAGGACTCTCAAGGAGTCAGGGAGAACTCATCTCGGGGCAAGTTTCGTGCTTAGATGCTTTCAGCACTTATCTCTTCCGCATTTAGCTACCGGGCAATGCCATTGGCATGACAACCCGAACACCAGTGATGCGTCCACTCCGGTCCTCTCGTACTAGGAGCAGCCCCCCTCAATTCTCCAGCGCCCACGGCAGATAGGGACCGAACTGTCTCACGACGTTCTAAACCCAGCTCGCGTACCACTTTAAATGGCGAACAGCCATACCCTTGGGACCTACTTCAGCCCCAGGATGTGATGAGCCGACATCGAGGTGCCAAACACCGCCGTCGATATGAACTCTTGGGCGGTATCAGCCTGTTATCCCCGGAGTACCTTTTATCCGTTGAGCGATGGCCCTTCCATTCAGAACCACCGGATCACTATGACCTGCTTTCGCACCTGCTCGAGCCGTCACTCTCGCAGTCAAGCTAGCTTATGCCATTGCACTAACCTCCTGATGTCCGACCAGGATTAGCTAACCTTCGTGCTCCTCCGTTACTCTTTGGGAGGAGACCGCCCCAGTCAAACTACCCACCAGACACTGTCCGCAACCCGGATTACGGGTCTACGTTAGAACACCAGCCATTAAAGGGTGGTATTTCAAGGTCGGCTCCACGCAGACTGGCGTCCACGCTTCAAAGCCTCCCACCTATCCTACACATCAAGGACCAGTGTTCAGTGTCAAGCTATAGTAAAGGTTCACGGGGTCTTTCCGTCTTGCCGCGGGTACACTGCATCTTCACAGCGAGTTCAATTTCACTGAGTCTCGGGTGGAGACAGCCTGGCCATCATTACGCCATTCGTGCAGGTCGGAACTTACCCGACAAGGAATTTCGCTACCTTAGGACCGTTATAGTTACGGCCGCCGTTTACCGGGGCTTCGATCAAGAGCTTCGCGTTGCCGCTAACCCCATCAATTAACCTTCCGGCACCGGGCAGGCGTCACACCGTATACGTCCACTTTCGTGTTTGCACAGTGCTGTGTTTTTAATAAACAGTTGCAGCCAGCTGGTATCTTCGACTGATTTCAGCTCCACCCGCAGGGGCTTCACCTACATATCAGCGTGCCTTCTCCCGAAGTTACGGCACCATTTTGCCTAGTTCCTTCACCCGAGTTCTCTCAAGCGCCTTGGTATTCTCTACCTGACCACCTGTGTCGGTTTGGGGTACGATTTTGTGTTACCTGATGCTTAGAGGCTTTTCCTGGAAGCAGGGCATTTGTTACTTCAGCACCGTAGTGCCTCGTCATCACACCTCAGCGTTAAAAAACGACCGGATTTACCTAATCGTTCCGCCTACATGCTTAAACCGGGACAACCGTCGCCCGGCTAACATAGCCTTCTCCGTCCCCCCTTCGCAGTAACACCAAGTACAGGAATATTAACCTGTTTCCCATCGACTACGCCTTTCGGCCTCGCCTTAGGGGTCGACTCACCCTGCCCCGATTAACGTTGGACAGGAACCCTTGGTCTTCCGGCGAGCGGGCTTTTCACCCGCTTTATCGTTACTTATGTCAGCATTCGCACTTCTGATACCTCCAGCAAGCCTCACAGGCCACCTTCAACGGCTTACAGAACGCTCCCCTACCCAACAACACATAGTGTCGCTGCCGCAGCTTCGGTGCATGGTTTAGCCCCGTTACATCTTCCGCGCAGGCCGACTCGACCAGTGAGCTATTACGCTTTCTTTAAATGATGGCTGCTTCTAAGCCAACATCCTGGCTGTCTGTGCCTTCCCACATCGTTTCCCACTTAACCATGACTTTGGGACCTTAGCTGGCGGTCTGGGTTGTTTCCCTCTTCACGACGGACGTTAGCACCCGCCGTGTGTCTCCCGTGATAACATTCTTCGGTATTCGTAGTTTGCATCGGGTTGGTAAGCCGGGATGGCCCCCTAGCCGAAACAGTGCTCTACCCCCGAAGATGAGTTCACGAGGCGCTACCTAAATAGCTTTCGGGGAGAACCAGCTATCTCCCGGTTTGATTGGCCTTTCACCCCCAGCCACAAGTCATCCGCTAATTTTTCAACATTAGTCGGTTCGGTCCTCCAGTTAGTGTTACCCAACCTTCAACCTGCCCATGGCTAGATCACCGGGTTTCGGGTCTATACCCTGCAACTTAACGCCCAGTTAAGACTCGGTTTCCCTTCGGCTCCCCTATACGGTTAACCTTGCTACAGAATATAAGTCGCTGACCCATTATACAAAAGGTACGCAGTCACACCACGAAGGTGCTCCCACTGCTTGTACGTACACGGTTTCAGGTTCTTTTTCACTCCCCTCGCCGGGGTTCTTTTCGCCTTTCCCTCACGGTACTGGTTCACTATCGGTCAGTCAGGAGTATTTAGCCTTGGAGGATGGTCCCCCCATATTCAGACAGGATACCACGTGTCCCGCCCTACTCTTCGAGTTCACAACCTGTGCATTTTCGTGTACGGGGCTGTCACCCTGTATCGCCGGACTTTCCAGACCGTTCCACTAACACACAAGCTGATTCAGACTCTGGGCTGCTCCCCGTTCGCTCGCCGCTACTGGGGGAATCTCGGTTGATTTCTTTTCCTCGGGGTACTTAGATGTTTCAGTTCCCCCGGTTCGCCTCGTTAACCTATGTATTCAGTTAACGATAGTGTGTCGAAACACACTGGGTTTCCCCATTCGGACATCGCCGGGTCAAAGGTTCATATCACCTCGCCGGCGCTTTTCGCAGATTAGCACGTCCTTCATCGCCTCTGACTGCCAGGGCATCCACCGTGTACGCTTAGTCGCTTAACCTCACAACCCGAAGATGTTTCTTTCGATTCATCACGAATTGCGAAAATTTGAGAGACTCGAACACACCATTAAGATGTGTCGTTTCAATTTTCAGCTTGATCCAGATTTTTAAAGAGCAAATATCTCAAACAAGACTCGTGAGTCTGTTTTGAGATATGGTGGTCGGCGACTTTCACTCACAAACCAGCAAGTGGCGTCCCCTAGGGGATTCGAACCCCTGTTACCGCCGTGAAAGGGCGGTGTCCTGGGCCTCTAGACGAAGGGGACACTGAAGTCTCAATCGCAAGACGCCTTGCTATTTACTTTTCATCAGACAATCTGTGTGAGCACTACAAAGGCAGGTTCTTTAAGGTAAGGAGGTGATCCAACCGCAGGTTCCCCTACGGTTACCTTGTTACGACTTCACCCCAGTCATGAATCACAAAGTGGTAAGCGCCCTCCCGAAGGTTAAGCTACCTACTTCTTTTGCAACCCACTCCCATGGTGTGACGGGCGGTGTGTACAAGGCCCGGGAACGTATTCACCGTAGCATTCTGATCTACGATTACTAGCGATTCCGACTTCATGGAGTCGAGTTGCAGACTCCAATCCGGACTACGACGCACTTTATGAGGTCCGCTTGCTCTCGCGAGGTCGCTTCTCTTTGTATGCGCCATTGTAGCACGTGTGTAGCCCTACTCGTAAGGGCCATGATGACTTGACGTCATCCCCACCTTCCTCCAGTTTATCACTGGCAGTCTCCTTTGAGTTCCCGGCCTAACCGCTGGCAACAAAGGATAAGGGTTGCGCTCGTTGCGGGACTTAACCCAACATTTCACAACACGAGCTGACGACAGCCATGCAGCACCTGTCTCAGAGTTCCCGAAGGCACCAAAGCATCTCTGCTAAGTTCTCTGGATGTCAAGAGTAGGTAAGGTTCTTCGCGTTGCATCGAATTAAACCACATGCTCCACCGCTTGTGCGGGCCCCCGTCAATTCATTTGAGTTTTAACCTTGCGGCCGTACTCCCCAGGCGGTCGACTTAACGCGTTAGCTCCGGAAGCCACGCCTCAAGGGCACAACCTCCAAGTCGACATCGTTTACGGCGTGGACTACCAGGGTATCTAATCCTGTTTGCTCCCCACGCTTTCGCACCTGAGCGTCAGTCTTTGTCCAGGGGGCCGCCTTCGCCACCGGTATTCCTCCAGATCTCTACGCATTTCACCGCTACACCTGGAATTCTACCCCCCTCTACAAGACTCTAGCCTGCCAGTTTCGAATGCAGTTCCCAGGTTGAGCCCGGGGATTTCACATCCGACTTGACAGACCGCCTGCGTGCGCTTTACGCCCAGTAATTCCGATTAACGCTTGCACCCTCCGTATTACCGCGGCTGCTGGCACGGAGTTAGCCGGTGCTTCTTCTGCGGGTAACGTCAATTGCTGTGGTTATTAACCACAACACCTTCCTCCCCGCTGAAAGTACTTTACAACCCGAAGGCCTTCTTCATACACGCGGCATGGCTGCATCAGGCTTGCGCCCATTGTGCAATATTCCCCACTGCTGCCTCCCGTAGGAGTCTGGACCGTGTCTCAGTTCCAGTGTGGCTGGTCATCCTCTCAGACCAGCTAGGGATCGTCGCCTAGGTGAGCCGTTACCCCACCTACTAGCTAATCCCATCTGGGCACATCTGATGGCAAGAGGCCCGAAGGTCCCCCTCTTTGGTCTTGCGACGTTATGCGGTATTAGCTACCGTTTCCAGTAGTTATCCCCCTCCATCAGGCAGTTTCCCAGACATTACTCACCCGTCCGCCGCTCGTCACCCGGGAGCAAGCTCCCTGTGTTACCGCCCGACTTGCATGTGTTAGGCCTGCCGCCAGCGTTCAATCTGAGCCATGATCAAACTCTTCAATTTAAAAGTTTGATGCTCAATGAATTAAACTTCGTAATGAATTACGTGTTCACTCGTTGAGACTTGGTATTCATTTATCGTCCGAGGACGTTAAGAATCCATGTCACTTTGAGTGCCCACACAGATTGTCTGATAAATTGTTAAAGAGCAGTGCCGCTTCGTTTTCGCTGCGGCGCGGGGTGTGCATATTACGCTTTCCCGCTACAGAGTCAAGCATTTTATTTTGCCTTTCTCTGCTGGTGTTCATCTCTGAACCCCGCTAACCCGGCGGCCTGTAAGCCGTTGTTCCGTGTCAGTGGAGGCGCATTATAGGGAGTTATTCTGAAGCTGCAAGGATAAAGTGAAAATTATTTACCGACCGCTCACTTTCCAGGCAAATCACTTCCCAGACCTCAATTCTGGCCTGGTTTTTAAACAAAAACGAGCCGCAAGCGGCCCGTTTTTAGTGTTTTGTGACTTACTGCACTGCCACAATGCGATCGTCGTTGGCTTCCAGACGGATGACTTTGCCCGGAATCAGCTCCCCGGAGAGGATTTGCTGAGCCAGCGGGTTTTCAATCTGCTGCTGAATAGCGCGTTTCAATGGACGCGCCCCATAAACCGGATCGTAGCCATTTTCACTCAGCAGCTTCAGCGCATCATCAGAGATATGGATTTCATATCCACGCTCTTCCAGACGTTTGTACAGACGCTGCAGCTGGATCTGTGCAATCGACGCAATATGTTTCTCACCCAGAGGATGGAACACCACCACTTCATCAATACGGTTGATGAACTCAGGACGGAAACTATGGCTGACCACACCAAGAACCAGATCTTTCATATGGCTGTAGTCCAGTTCACCGAAACGTTCCTGAATCAAATCAGAACCCAGGTTCGAGGTCATAATCACCACCGTATTACGGAAATCGACCGTTCTCCCCTGCCCGTCCGTCAGACGGCCATCATCCAGCACCTGCAGCAGGATGTTAAATACATCCGGATGTGCTTTTTCCACTTCATCCAGCAAGATGACGGAGTAAGGACGACGGCGAACCGCCTCTGTCAGATAGCCACCTTCTTCATAACCGACATATCCCGGAGGTGCACCGACCAAACGCGATACGGAGTGTTTCTCCATAAACTCGGACATATCGATACGCACCATCGCGTCGTCGCTGTCGAACATAAAGTTAGCCAACGCTTTGCACAGCTCGGTTTTACCGACACCGGTCGGCCCCAGGAACAGGAACGAACCAATTGGGCGATTCGGATCGGACAGGCCCGCACGACTACGACGAATGGCGTTGGAAACCGCTTCGACCGCCTCGTTCTGACCAATGACGCGATTATGCAGATCCTGCTCCATACGCAGCAGTTTTTCACGTTCGCCCTCCAGCATGCGAGCGACCGGAATACCTGTCCAGCGCGCCAGCACCTCGGCAATCTCCGCATCCGTCACTTTATTACGTAACAGACGCATTGTTTTGCCTTCGGACTGTGTCGCGAGCTCAAGCTGTTTTTCCAGCTCAGGAATTTTGCCGTACTGAAGCTCAGACATCCGCGCCAGATCGCCGACGCGACGCGCCTGTTCAATAGCTATTTTTGCCTGCTCCAGCTCCGCTTTGATCGTCTGAGTGCCAGAGAGTGACGCTTTCTCCGCTTTCCACTCTTCTTCTAACTCAGAATACTGACGCTCTTTATCGTCCAGCTCTTCATTGAGCATATCCAGGCGTTTCTTACTGGCTTCATCAGACTCTTTCTTCAGCGCCTGCTGTTCCAGCTTGAGCTGAATGATGCGACGGTCGAGCCTGTCCAGTTCTTCCGGTTTAGAGTCAATCTGCATACGAATGCTTGATGCAGCTTCATCAATCAGGTCGATGGCTTTATCCGGCAACTGACGATCGGCAATATAGCGGTGTGAAAGCGTGGCTGCCGCGACAATCGCCGGGTCGGTGATCTGCACATGATGGTGCAGCTCATAACGTTCTTTCAGACCACGCAGAATTGCGATGGTATCTTCAACACTTGGCTCTGCGACAAACACTTTCTGGAAACGACGTTCCAGCGCGGCATCTTTTTCAATGTACTGACGGTACTCATCCAGCGTCGTCGCCCCCACGCAGTGAAGCTCACCACGCGCCAGAGCAGGTTTCAGCATATTCCCGGCATCCATTGCGCCGTCCGCTTTACCCGCACCAACCATCGTATGCAGTTCGTCGATAAACAGAATGACGTTGCCTTCCTGTTTCGCCAGATCGTTAAGTACACCTTTCAGACGCTCTTCAAACTCACCGCGGTATTTCGCCCCGGCCACCAGCGCGCCCATATCCAGCGCCAGTACGCGACGGCCTTTCAGCCCTTCCGGCACTTCACCGTTCACAATACGCTGCGCCAGCCCTTCAACAATGGCCGTTTTACCGACGCCAGGCTCACCAATCAGCACAGGGTTGTTTTTGGTACGGCGCTGCAGTACCTGGATAGTACGGCGAATTTCTTCATCACGGCCGATCACCGGGTCAAGTTTGCCCTGCTCAGCACGTTCAGTCAGATCGACCGTAAATTTTTTCAAAGCCTGACGTTGGTCTTCGGCTCCCTGATCGTTCACGCTTTCACCTCCGCGCATTTTCTCAATCGCCTGAGTCACATTGGCAGTGGTTGCGCCGGCAGTTTTCAGCAGGTCGGTCAAGGTACCGCGTGATTCGAGCGCCGCCAGAACAAACAGCTCTGACGAAATAAAGTTGTCTCCACCTTTTTGCGCCAGCTTGTCGCAAAGGTTCAGCACGCGCACCAGATCCTGAGACGGCTGTACGTCGCCACCGGTGCCTTCCACCTGCGGTAAACGGCTCAGCGCTTGATCGATGGCTGTGCGCAACTGGCCAGCATTAATGCCAGCAGTGGTTAATAACGGACGAACCGATCCCCCTTCCTGATTCAGCAAGGCGCTCATTAAATGAAGAGGTTCGATAAACTGATTGTCGTGCCCAAGTGCGAGGGACTGGGCATCGGCGAGAGCAAGCTGGAATTTATTAGTAAGACGATCCAGACGCATAACTCCTCCCATAACTGGTCAAATTTGCTACTGGAGATTAAATGAGGTCATCCCTCAATTATTCAAGGTTAATGACCTGAATTATGTGAAAAGAAAACGGCACGTGCCGGATCGTCTTGATTCTTTAGGTTATATCAGCCAAATAAAACTTGCCATACGACCCGTCGTCTTGTCACGACGATAAGAGAAAAAATCACCCGTTTCGGTGAGAGTACAGCGATCGCCGCCGAAGATTTGCGTCACCCCGACATTATTCAGACGCTGGCGAGCAAGTTGGTAAATGTCGGCCAGATACTTTTCACCTGTTGCCATGAAAGCATTCACCGCCTGCGGATCTTTCGCCATAAAGGCTTCACGTACCTCTGGCCCTACCTCAAACGCCTTAGGGCCAATAGCCGGGCCAAGCCAGGCAATGATATTGGCCGGGTCATCGTTGAAACAGCCGACAGTCTCTTCCAGCACACCGTCGCACAGTCCACGCCAGCCCGCATGTGCGGCAGCGACCTCTGTCCCTGCCTGGTTGCAGAACAGTACCGGCAGACAATCGGCAGTCATCACGGCACAAACCGTTCCCGGAATATTGCTGTAAGAGGCATCGGCACGTTTAGACGCGTAAGGTTCACCTGTAAGCATGAGCACATCTTTACCGTGCACCTGTTCAAGCCAGACCGGTTTCGACGGTAAGTTCCCCGCAGCAAACATGCGCTTGCGGTTCTCTTCAACATGTTCAAGGTTGTCACCACAATGCGCGCCGAGGTTCAAAGACTCCCACGCGCCCTGACTCACCCCGCCGATACGGGTCGAACTGCAGGCAGCCACGCCTTCAGGTAGTGGCCACTCCGGGACAATCAGTTTGGTCATAACCAGTCCACTTGATCCTTATGCTCTTCAAAGTCAGCGCGCATCGCGTCAATCAACTCCACCATATCTTGTGGGATTGGCGCGTGCCATTCCATCTGAATACCGGTGACAGGATGGTAAAGACGCAGCATGGTTGCATGCAGCGCCTGACGATCGAATTTGCGCAATACGCTGATGAACTCATCCGATGCGCCTTTTGGCGGGCGTGGACGGCCACCATACACCTGATCCCCCACCAGCGGATGGGTGATGTGTGCCATATGGACACGGATCTGGTGAGTACGCCCGGTTTCCAGACGCAGACGCAGGCGCGTATGGATGCGGAAGTGCTCCATGATGCGATAGTGCGTTACCGCCGGTTTACCCATTGGGTGTACGGACATATGAGTACGTTTGGTTGGGTGACGGCTGATCGGCTCTTCTACCGTCCCGCCTGAAGTCATATGACCAATCGCTACCGCTTCATATTCACGCGTGATTTCACGCAGCTGCAGTGATTCAACAAGGCGAGTCTGAGCAGGAATCGTCTTCGCCACCACCATCAAACCGGTCGTGTCTTTATCCAGACGGTGGACGATACCGGCGCGCGGCACGTCAGCAATCGGCGGATAATAATGGAGGAGTGCGTTAAGCACCGTACCATCAGGGTTACCTGCGCCCGGGTGAACAACCAGATCGCGCGGCTTGTTGATGACCAGGATGTCATCATCTTCATAAACGATATCCAGCGGGATATCCTGTGGCTCGAAGCGGACGTCCTCTTCGATTTCAGCATTGATGGCGACAACTTCCCCACCTAACACTTTCTCTTTTGGTTTGTCCCAGATCTTGCCGTTAATCAGCACGCGCTGGTCAAGGATCCATTCTTTTATGCGTGAACGCGAATAATCAGGGAACAATTCGGCCAAAGCCTGATCTAAGCGTTGACCGAGCTGATTTTCGGAGACTGTTGCGGTGAGTTCTACTCGTTGTGCCATAAACTGCTTCTTTGTTTAACGTTGGGTTTTACGGCTTTGCCGTTTAATATAGTGTGCTATTGTAGCTGGTCTTAATCGGGAGCAGGAACAGAGATTCTCCCGGACAAACATTTGAGGAAAGTCAAAACGTCATGACGCGCATGAAATATCTGGTGGCAGCGGCCACGTTGAGCCTGGCTTTGGTGGGCTGCTCCGGTTCAAATGAACAGGTCCCTGACAATCCGCCGAATGAAATCTATGCGACTGCACAACAAAAACTGCAGGACGGTAACTGGAAACAGGCGATAACGCAACTGGAAGCGCTGGATAATCGCTATCCATTTGGTCCATATTCGCAGCAGGTACAGTTAGATCTCATCTACGCCTACTATAAAAATGCCGATCTGCCGTTGGCTCAGGCCACTATCGATCGCTTCGTGCGTCTGAACCCGACTCATCCTAACATCGATTACGTGATGTACATGCGCGGTCTGACTAACATGGCGCTGGATGACAGTGCTCTGCAGGGCTTCTTCGGTGTGGATCGTTCCGACCGTGACCCGCAGCACGCGCGTGATGCATTCAACGACTTCTCCAAACTGGTGCGCGGCTATCCGAACAGCCAGTACGTGACCGACGCGTCCAAACGTCTGGTATTCCTGAAAGATCGCCTGGCGAAATACGAATACTCCGTTGCTGAATACTACACTCGCCGTGGCGCATGGGTTGCTGTCGTTAACCGTGTCGAAGGTATGCTGCGCGATTACCCGGATACACAAGCAACACGCGATGGCCTGAAGCTGATGGAAAATGCTTACCGTCAGATGCAGATGACCGCGCAGGCTGACAAAGTGGCGAAGATCATCGCCGCGAACAGCAGCAACACCTGATATTGACTTCAACGCAAAACGGCAGCCCCAGGGCTGCCGTTTTTTTATTCGATTTCGCCATAAGCTGAAGCGGTTTAGCTTCAACACATCTTATCAACTATGACTGCAATTTTTGCCTTCGACAAGGTAAATATCACCTCTTCCTGCCTTGCCTCACAAAAAAGATTCCCTGACAAAAACCGACAAAATAACGTGATCTAAATCACACATTTTGACATTAGGACAGGTATGCTGGAATCACCAAGACGGAAAGACAAGAGGTAAAATTTATGACAATGAACATTACCAGTAAACAAATGGAAATTACTCCGGCAATTCGCCAGCACGTCGCAGACCGTCTCGCTAAACTGGATAAATGGCAAACTCATTTGATTAACCCGCATATCATTCTGTCCAAGGAGCCACAGGGTTTCATCGCTGACGCAACTATCAATACTCCAAACGGCCATCTGGTCGCCAGCGCAAAACATGAAGATATGTACACAGCTATTAACGATTTGATCAACAAGCTGGAACGGCAGCTCAATAAAGTGCAACACAAAGGCGAAGCCCGTCGCGCCGCAACATCGGTGAAAGACGCCAGCCTCGCGGAAGAAGTTGAAGAAGAGTAATCCTTTAAATTGAGTATACCGCCAACGCGCCTTCGGGCGCGTTTTTTATTGACAGGGTGAAAACAGTACAGGTACTTTAACGGTATCAACCACAGGATGAACTCATGAAACATACGCCGTTTTTCTTCGCATTCTTTTTTACCTTCCCCTGAACGGGAGGCGTTTCGTCGTGTGATAAAGAATGCGAAGACGAACAACAAGGCCTCCCAAACCGGGGGGCCTTTTTTATTAATAACGATAAACAGACAGGCAACACTATGACACCGGAAAACCCGTTACTGGATCTGCGAGTAAAAATCAGCGCACTGGATGAGAAATTACTGGCGCTGCTGGCAGAACGCCGCGCTCTTGCCATCGAAGTGGGCAAAGCCAAACTGGACTCTCATCGCCCAGTGCGTGATATCGACCGTGAGCGAGATTTGCTGGAACGTCTGGTTCAGCTTGGCAAAGTGCATCATCTGGATGCCCATTACATTACCCGTCTGTTCCAGCTCATTATCGAAGATTCCGTTTTGACCCAGCAAGCGTTGCTGCAGCAACATCTGAACAAGACCAACCCGCACTCTGCACGCATTGCATTCCTCGGCCCAAAAGGTTCTTACTCTCACCTGGCTGCACGCCAGTATGCAGCCCGCCATTTTGAAGAGTTTATTGAGAGCGGCTGTGCAAAATTTGCCGATATCTTCAATCAGGTTGAAACTGGCCAGGCCGATTACGCCGTCGTACCCATTGAAAACACCAGCTCCGGTGCCATCAACGATGTATACGATCTGCTGCAACATACCAGCCTGTCACTGGTTGGTGAGTTAACTATCCCTATCGATCACTGTGTGCTGGTCTCCGGCTCAACCGACCTGAGCAACATCAAAACGGTCTATAGCCATCCGCAGCCTTTCCAGCAGTGCAGCCAGTTCCTGAACCGTTATCCAGACTGGAAAATTGAGTACACCGAAAGTACATCAGCGGCGATGGAAAAAGTGGCGCAGACAAACTCTCCAACGGTAGCGGCACTGGGCAGCGAAGCAGGTGGCGCGCTGTACGGCTTACAGGTACTGGAGCGTAATCTGGCAAACCAGACGCAAAACATCACCCGTTTCATCGTGCTGGCACGCAAAGCAATCAATGTCTCTGACCAGGTTCCGGCAAAAACCACTCTCTTGATGGCTACCGGCCAACAGGCGGGTGCGCTGGTTGAGGCTCTTCTGGTACTACGCAATCACAATCTGATCATGACCCGGCTGGAATCCCGCCCGATTTACGGCAATCCGTGGGAAGAGATGTTCTACCTCGATATCCAGGCCAATCTGGAATCTGCATCCATGCAGAAAGCCCTGCGCGAACTGGGCGAGATCACCCGTTCAATGAAAGTACTGGGCTGTTATCCGAGCGAAAATGTCGTCCCGGTTGACCCGGCTTAACGTTCGATAAAACGACTTTTCTTCATCCCTGCTACGCTGACGGGCAGGGTGAAGATAGCGCCAGAGAGCGGGTATTGCGCCACCTCATTCTCATCCATATTTTCCCGCGTAGTCGTAATAAACAACGTTTTCATGTCATCCCCCCCAAAGCAGACCATCGTCGGGCAACGCACCGGCAGCCGATATTCTTCCAGCTGTTCCCCCTGCGGAGAAAACCGCGCTATGCGCCAGCCGTCAAACAGCGCACTCCAGTAGCAGCCTTCCACATCCATTGCCGCGCCGTCGGGTATCCCTTCGCCCTCTTTGAACCGATGAAATACCTTACGTTGACCAGGCTCCCCATTTTCATCGAGTGGTGTACGGTAAATGACACCGTTCGGCGTATCGGAGGTGAACATCCACTGTTTATCGGGGCTAAACGCTAACCCGTTATGTCCGTGGATATCACACTGGATCACTTTCGGCGTCAGGTCGTTGTCGATACGCATCAGCATTGCACCGTTGTAGTCCCCTGGCCCCCAGAAGGTACCCGCATAGAAACGGCCAATATGGTCGGTTCCCCCATCGTTAAAACGCGCGAGCTGCGGGTTAGACGGGTTATCGCACACCTTGCGCCGGAGCAGGCCGTGATTATCGGTGAGCCAGATGGCGTTACGCATCGCAACGATAAAACCACCGCGTTCACGCAGGGCAAAACACCCCACCTCTTCATGGAAGGAAAGCACAGTATGTTCTGCCGTAGGCAGATGGTAACGGTGGATCTCCCCTTCCAGAATATCTGCCCAGTAGAGCGCACTCTCTTCTGCGCTCCATGTCGGGCACTCCGGCAGATGCCCGGTGTAATTCAACAGCTGTTGTGGTTCAGCCATGACAGTTCCCCAAAATGAAAAAAGCCAGCAATACTGGCTTTTAGTATATACATCATCACATTACTGGCGACTGTCATTTGCCTGACGTAACAGCGTGCGGCTCTCACTCTGGAAACGTTTTGCGTAATCACCAAACCAGTGTTCAACTTTACGGAAGCTGTCGATAAACGCCTGTTTATCGCCGTGCTCAAGCAGCGTAATGGCCTCGCCAAATCGCTGATAGTAACGTTTGATGAGCGCAAGGTTGTTTTCTGACGACATAATAATGTCGGCATACAACTGTGGATCCTGTGCAAACAGACGACCAACCATTGCCAGCTCAAGCCGATAGATTGGTGAAGAGAGCGCCAGCAACTGCTCAAGCTGTACATTCTCTTCTGCCAGATGCAGCCCATATGCAAAGGTCGCAAAGTGGCGCAGCGCCTGAATGAACGCCATGTTCTGATCGTGCTCAACCGCGCTGATGCGGTGCAAACGCGCGCCCCACACCTGAATCTGTTCCAGGAACCACTGATAGGCTTCCGGCTGACGGCCATCGCAGTAAACAACCACCTGCTTTGCCAGGCTGCCGCTGTCCGGGCCAAACATGGGGTGCAGACCGAGCACCGGGCCAGTGTGCGCAGTCAGCATCGCCTGTAGCGGGCCATTTTTGACGGAGGCTAAGTCCACCAGGATACAATCTTCCGGTAGCGGAGGAAGCTTCCCGATGATCTGCTCCGTCACATGGATCGGCACGCTGACAATAACCATGCCCGCATCTTTCATGAGTTCTGGCGCATGTGCCCAATCCTCTTTTTCCAGAATGCGCACCTGATAGCCAGAAAGCGTCAGCATTTTTTCGAACAGACGCCCCATCTGACCTGCCCCGCCCACAATGACCACCGGACGCAGCGACGGACAGAGGGTTTTAAAGCCCTTATCGTTCTCGCTGGAGTAAGATTCCCGCATCACGCGACGCAAAACATCTTCAATCAAATCGGGAGAAACGCCCAGCGCCTGGGCCTCTTTCCGGCGGGATGCCAGCATGGACGCTTCACGTTCCGGTACATAAATGGGCAGGCCGTATTTGCTTTTAACCTCACCTACCTCGGCAACCAGTGCCATGCGGCGCGCCAGAAGATCCAGCAGCGCCTTATCCACTTCATCAATTTGATCGCGTAATGCGGTCAATTCAGCAACCATAACTAACCTCTTAAGCCAGACGCGTCGCCAGCTGGCCGTGTAAATCTTTATGGATCTCACGCAGCAGCGCATCGGTGGTTTCCCAGCTGATGCAGGCATCCGTGACGGATACACCATGCTTCATCGCGCTACGCGGTTGTTCAGATGACTGATTGCCTTCATGAATATTGCTCTCAATCATCAGACCGATAATAGAACGGTTACCATCTTTAATCTGTGCAATCACGGATTCCGCCACCGCAGGCTGACGACGGTAATCTTTATTTGAATTACCATGACTGCAATCTACCATCAGCGCCGGACGCAGTCCTGCCTGTGCCATCTCTTTTTCACACTGCGCCACATCCGCCGGGCTGTAGTTCGGTGCTTTACCACCACGCAGGATCACATGACCGTCCGGGTTACCCTGGGTTTGCAGCAGGCAAACCTGACCAGCCTGGTTAATACCGACAAAACGGTGTGGCATCGCAGCGGCACGCATCGCGTTAATCGCCGTCGCCAGGCTACCATCGGTTCCGTTTTTAAAGCCCACCGGCATCGACAGGCCAGACGCCATCTCACGGTGGGTTTGTGATTCTGTCGTACGCGCACCAATCGCAGACCAGCTAAACAGATCGCCCAGGTACTGCGGGCTGTTTGGATCCAGCGCTTCTGTTGCCAGCGGTAGCCCCATGCTCACCAGTTCCACCAGCAGGCGACGCGCAATCTTCAGGCCTGCTTCCACATCAAACGAGCCATCCATGTGCGGATCGTTAATCAACCCTTTCCAGCCAACGGTGGTACGTGGCTTTTCAAAATAGACGCGCATCACCAGGTAGAGGCTATCGCTGACCTCCTCCGCTAATGCTTTAAATCGACGAGCGTATTCAATAGCCGTTTCAGGATCGTGGATAGAGCATGGACCACACACCACCAGCAGACGCGGATCGCGGCCAGCGATAATGTCAGAGATGGTCTGGCGAGAGTGCTCAATTTGAGCCTCCTGCGCAATACTCAGCGGGAACTCCGCTTTCAGTTGATCCGGAGTAATTAAAATCTGTTCGTCGGTAATGTGTACGTTGTTCAGCGCGTCTTTTTGCATGATGGCGATCCTGTCTGGCTCGTTTGCGATAGTTGTTTTCCTCTAAGAGGTGGAACAACGATACCACAACAAGTAAAGATTTCAATCCAAAATACGTACATATTACTTTACACAGGCCATTTCATTGCAAAAATCAGCCGATAAAAACGTAAAGTTAAAATTACACTCACAAATTCTTTTGCCAGGCTATGCTGAAGAAAAAAGGAGAGTCGCTATGCGTTCGATGCTTCCTGCGCTGATGGTATTGCTTTTATCGGGCTGCCAAATCAATCCTTATACGTTCCAGCCCAACTGGACAAGCCCCAGCTGGTTTGACGCGGGCAAAGAAGACGCCATGAATGGCCTCCCGGTTAAAGATAACCAGTTGCTGGCCGATAATTTTAACGATCCGCATGTTGATCGTAGCGAATATCTCCGCGGTTATGCCGATGGACAGAAAAGAGTCTGTGAAGAAGGCTTCCTCCACGCCTGGGGATTAGCGGGCAAATCGTTTCCTGCCAGCTGTGATGCCACCGCAAATGCAGCAAAACTGCATGAGTCCTGGCAAAAAGGAATGGATGAAAGCATGAGCGCAAGCAGGCTTAATTGAATTTATTTTTAACACTCTGAATAAATACAATTGTAGGATTTAACTTAGGTCGACATAGTCGCATTTCTGACATAATGACGGCTTTGATAAACAATGGTATTCTGCCAGCAACTCTTAAGGACATCTATTTCCGGAGCGATATGGCGGATTCTGGTGAGAAATTCATTCTTGGTCTCTTTTTTCCGACTCACTCTGGTGTTCATACTGTTTCTTACGGCTGGTTCAGCGGCTGCAGGTGCGCTCGCAGAAACCGATAAATCAGTGCGTTCAATTGTTTCTGGTATTGTGAGCTATACCCGGTGGCCAGCACTTTCTGGTCAGCCCAAACTCTGTGTTTATGCCTCTTCTCGCTACGTGCAGGCACTCAGTAGTGAAAAGGGACAAAACCCGCTACCGTATACTCCTGTGATTGTTCGTAACGATCAGGAAGCGCTGTCCGCTACGTGCGACGCGATTTATTTCGGAACTGAATCACCTGCCAGCCAGCTTGAATTAATAAGACAATACCAGGGCAGAGCATTGCTATTAATCTCAGAGCAAAACCCGGAATGCGTAATTGGCAGTGCATTTTGTCTGATTATCAATGACAACCGGGTCAAGTTCTCTGTCAATCTGGATGCACTGTCTCGCAGTGGCGTAAGGGTCAATCCGGATGTATTAATGCTTGCACGGAATACAAAGCATGAATAAGGATTTCACTCCAAAGCCACGTCCGACGTTTAAAAGAACGTTACGGCGTATCAGTATGATAAGTGTCATAATAACAATGACATTTATATGGCTGTTGCTGTGTTTTGCCTCTGTGGTGACATTAAAGCAATATGCACAAAAAAACCTCGAATTAACCGGTGCAACAATGAGCCACAATCTTGAAGCCTCGCTGGTTTTCAATGATTCACTGGCAGCCAATGAAACTCTTGCGACCCTCGGCAAACAGGGGCAATTTGCCGCAGCGGAAGTGCTCGACAACCACAAAAAACGTTTTGCTTACTGGTCATGGGATCCTGAAGACAATACGGATACGCTGGGCGCGTTGATCAGCCGCTGGTTATTCCCTGAACCCGTCTCACAGCCGATAATGCATAATGGCAATGCAATCGGCGAAATTCATCTTACCGCGCGTGACAGCCTGATCAGCCATTTTATCTGGATGTCCTTTGCCGTTCTTACTGGTTGTATTCTTTTTGCTTCCACTGTCGCGCTCACGATCACACGTTCTCTGCATCACGGTATGGTTACGGCGATGCAAAACATCACCGATGTTGTCCATGATGTACGTACCAACCGCAACTTCTCCCGACGGGTAAAAGCAGGACGTATCGAAGAATTTCACCAGTTTGGTGAAGACTTCAACAGCCTGTTGGATGAAATGGAAGAATGGCAGCTTAAGCTGCAGGCGACAAATGCCCAGTTGATGCGCACGGCCATGCATGACCCTCTCACCGGGCTGGCGAATCGTGCCGCGTTTCGTAATAGCATTGCAGCATTGATGAACGACGCCTCTGCCAAAGCAAACTCTGCCCTGCTCTTCCTCGATGGTGATAACTTTAAGTATATCAACGACACCTGGGGACATGCTGCGGGAGACTGCGTACTGATTGAAATCGCCAGCAGGATGGTCGAGTTCGGTGATAAGCGCCATCTCTCATACCGTCTTGGTGGTGATGAGTTTGCAATGGTGCTGTATGGTGTCCATTCTGAACCTGAGGTTCAACGCATTTGTGCTGCACTGTCGCAGCAGTTTACCCGTCCGTTTGATCTGCATAACGGGCGCACAGCATTGATGTCACTCAGCATTGGCTTTGCTCTGGCGTGGGAAAATGTCTCTGTCGAGGCGTTACTGGAACAAGCCGACCGCAACATGTACATGGTCAAAAACCAGCGTACAAAAACAATATATTAGAAAGGAATACGATATGTTAAAGCGTTACTTCTCGCTGTTGTTACTGGCCTCACTGGCACTGTCTGGCTGTCAGACCCCGCAAGGTAAATTCACCCCAGAGCAAATTACGGCAATGAAGTCTTACGGCTTTAACGAACTGAATGGCGACTGGTCTTTGGGACTGTCGGATAAAATTCTGTTTGATAAAAACGACGCCAGACTGCGTCCGGAGAGTGAATCACAAATCCAGACTATGGCATCACGCCTGGCCGCAACAGGCCTGAACCACGCAAGAATGGACGGGCATACGGATAACTATGGAGAAGAGGGCTACAACGAAGCGCTGTCGTTAAAACGCGCAAACGTCGTGGCAGACGCCTGGGCAAAGGGGGCGAATATCCCACGCAGTAACCTCACCACGCGGGGATTAGGCAAAAAATATCCCGTTGCCAGCAACAGCACCTCGCAAGGGCGCGCTGAAAACCGCCGGGTTGCGGTAGTCATCAGCGCGCCATAGGATTACCTGGCGGATGACCCGGCGAGCGACACGCTTGATGCCGCTCGCCAGCGCAGCCAGTCGAGCAAAATAAACAGCGCCAGGCTAATGCCCATCACCGGCAACGCCAGTCCCAACAGAACGCTAACGACTATCGTGGCCCCCCTTCCCCAGGCTGATAACGCCAGCCAGCTCTGACAAAGCGTTTGCACCGGATCCGCTGCCGACCGTGCAGGACGACGCATCCACCACATCCGGTATCCCCAAATTATCAGCACGCACAAGGCAATGCCAAACGCGATAAGCAGTAGTTGATTGATCAGCCCAAACAAGATCCCCATATGAAAATCTACGCCCCAGCGGGTGAGTTTTGCCATTAGCGGGAAATCGTCAAAACGCGTTCTGTCCAGAACCTGCATGGAGTGAGGATCAACGGCGACAGCATCAACCTGTGTCGGCCATCGGCGATCGATTTCCGTCACCGTCCAGGCCTGATCAGCCATTTTTGGCGGACGGATCTCAAGTTTGTTCGCATCAATCCCCGCATTACGGGCGGCATGCAACACGCTATCGAACTGCGCCAGATCTATCCCCATCCCCGCCATCATCATTCCACTATGATGACCGTGGTGTTCGGCATGTTCGTCCATGCTTATGGGTGCGCCAGAAAGCCGGGTGCTCACCTGCGGAGTCAGCCAGTTCATCTCTGCCCGGAGTTTATCAACATTGCCCCCTGCCCACTGAGACCACGTCAGCCCGGTTACGGAGAACAGCAACATCCCACCCAGCAGCGTCCAGCCTAAGATCACATGCACACGACGCCGATTCTGGAAGCGATTGTTAATACGCCGTTTTGGTCGGGTGTAAAACCACAGGGCAATGCCACCGAGCGCGGCCACCCACATCCAGGAGGCGGCCAGCTCGCTGTAGAGCCGCCCGACATCACCCAGCATCAGCGAGGTATGCAGATAATCAATGGTCTGACGCAGCGGCAAAATCCCGCTAGTGCCATATACCGTCATATCACCACGTACCTCAAGGCTCACGGGGTCAACAAAGATGGCCCGGTTTTCCGATGGCCCAAGCGCCGGGTCAGCGAACATCACGCGGGTCGTTTCACCGTCAATCAGACCCGGACGCACGGCATGTAAACGCAGCTCTGCGCCGACAGCGTTTTCTGCCACAGCAATTTGTTTTGCCAGCGGCTGCGGTTCACCCACGGTAACCGTGTGTAGCGCATGCCGGTAAAGCGCATTTTCCAGCTGTGGCGTTGCCACATACAACGTGCCGGTCAGCGCGGCAAAAAAGATAAACGGGCCGACAAACAACCCAACATAGAAATGGAGTCGACGCAGCAGGTTTCCCCATGCTGCGCGCGGAGTGCAGGTAGTCATATTTTTCCTTTTTAAGGCAAAAAGTGAACGATTTTGTTTTTTAAAGGGAAAAAGCAGACCGGCACGGCGGCGCGCGGGTATCAGGATAGAGCCAGGGGAAAAAGTGCCAGTGGCTGACCGTCTGGCGAGGCGGCTTAACGCGAAGCCTTTGCAGCACCATACTCAGCAGCACGATCAGCGCCAGCATCACGCCCGGCACATGTGCTAACAGCACGCAGTAGCCGCACGCTTCCGCATGGTCGACAGGCATCGTGTGTTGCATCCCTGTGTGCTGTTCATCCATCGACATCATACTCATGTCATGATGCATACCCGGCATGGCACTCATGGGATCTTTTTGCAGCGAGACAGAGATAAGCGGTGCGACCACGATCAGCAGGATCGCAAACAACGCGGTCAATGCCGCTGTGCGCTTCCGGTTGTGCTGATGCAGTACGTTATCCACTGTTCCTCCGCTGAAGAGGCCAGCATTGTAAATGATTTATGACAAAATAGTTAATGTGAGAGATGTAATGGGATAAAAAAAGGGCCAGCCTTTCGGCCAGCCCTTTTTAACAGGATGTCGCTTAAGCGAATCTTAGTTCAGACGCTCTTTAATACGAGCAGACTTACCAGTACGCTCACGCAGGTAGTACAGTTTAGCTTTACGTACAGCACCACGACGTTTAACAGCAATGCTGTCAACTACCGGAGAGTGAGTCTGGAAGACACGCTCAACGCCTTCGCCGTTGGAAATTTTACGAACAGTGAATGCAGAGTGCAGACCGCGGTTACGAATAGCGATAACCACGCCCTCGAATGCCTGCAGACGTTTTTTGGAACCTTCAACAACCCATACTTTCACTTCCACGGTGTCACCTGGACGGAAGGAAGGTACGTCCTGCTTCATCTGCTCTTGTTCAAGTTGCTTAATAATGTTGCTCATAATTTAATCTCTTATCCTGGGTAAACTGATATTCGGGAGCGTATTACGCATTCCCATCATGTTCATGCTGCTGGTGCGCGTGTTCAGTTTTGAACTCGGCCAGCAACTTTGCTTGCTCTTCAGTCAGAGCCAGGTTTTCCAGAAGTTCAGGTCTTCTAAGCCAGGTTCGGCCCAGCGACTGCTTCAAACGCCAGCGACGTATCTCAGCATGGTTTCCAGACAGTAACACTGCCGGTACTTCCATCCCTTCTAACACTTCAGGTCGAGTATAGTGTGGGCAGTCCAGCAACCCATCAGCAAAGGAATCTTCCGTTGCCGAAGCTTCATGGCCCAGTACACCCGGAATGAACCGGGCGACGGAGTCAATCAGCGTCATCGCTGGTAACTCACCACCGCTG
This sequence comes from Enterobacter cloacae, assembly GCA_014169315.1. Lineage (NCBI taxonomy): Bacteria > Pseudomonadati > Pseudomonadota > Gammaproteobacteria > Enterobacterales > Enterobacteriaceae > Enterobacter > Enterobacter cloacae. Next base: position 3,460,605 of record AP022133.1, read on the forward strand.
AGAACGTAATCGCCGATAGACCATTCTTCGTCAATCTCGGTTTGAATTACGCGCTCATCTATCCCTTCGTAGCGCCCACAGACCAGAATCAGCTTTTGATTCGTCGCCAGTTCGCTCACGCCCGCTTGATCAAGCTTGCGTCCCTGAGGTGACAGATAAATCACCTTCGCGCCTTCACCTGCCGCGGCTTTTGCTGTGTGAATAGCATCCCGTAAGGGTTGCACCATCATCAACATCCCCGGTCCGCCGCCGTAAGGACGATCGTCCACGGTACGGTGCCGGTCATGAGTAAAGTCACGAGGACTCCAGCTCTGGATGTTCAGCAGGCCATTTTTTACTGCCCGGCCAGTTACCCCGTAATCAGTAATCGCGCGGAACATTTCAGGAAACAGGCTAATTATGCCAATCCACATAGCGCCGTCTTTTACCGTTTATCCGGAGAATTTAAAAACCAGGATCCCAATCTACTTCAATCGTTTGAGTAGTGAGATCGACTTTCTTGATAACCTGTCCATCGAGGAACGGAACCAACCGCTCCTTGATGCCAAATGCATCTTTCAGGTTTGCCTTAATGACGAGAACGTCATTTGACCCGGTTTCCATCATATCGATGACTTTCCCCAGGCTGTAACCTTCAGTAGTGACCACCTGGCAACCCATAAGGTCTTTCCAGTAGTAGTCGCCCTCTTCCAGCTGTGGCAACTGCGACGAATCCACGACAATTTCACAATTAGTCAGCGCATTCGCGGCATCACGATCGTCAACGCCTTTCAGCTTGATGATGATGTCCTGATTGTGGTGACGCCAGCTTTCCAGCTCGACCTCTTCCCACTTACCGGCCTTCTGGATAAACCAGGGCTGGTAATCAAAAATGCTATCAGCGTCTTCAGTGGAGGAAAACACTCTGAGCCAACCACGGATACCGTAGCAAGAACCCATTTTTCCCAATACGATCGGTTCAACAGGTGCTTTATTGCTCATCATGACCACCGTGACAGATTAAGCTGCTTTGTTTGCTGCTTTGATCAGCGTAGCAACGCGATCGGAAACAGTAGCGCCCTGGCCAACCCAGTGAGCGATACGATCCAGATCCAGACGAGTTTCTTCTTCTGCGCCAGAGGCCAGTGGGTTGAAGAAACCAACGCGCTCGATGAAGCGACCGTTGCGTGCATTACGGCTGTCAGTAACAACAACCTGGTAGAACGGACGCTTTTTAGCGCCGTGACGAGCTAAACGAATAGTAACCATAACATCCTCTTGTGTGAATAAAACAACCGGGCCCCATCGAGGAACGGAGCCCGGGTGTCATATTAAAAGCCCGAAAATTTTACTGATTTCTGGGGAAAATGCAATCAGCATCTTGATACTGAGCATTTACTCGCTCCGCTCGCTCTTCGAGCCGCCCTAAAGGGCGTTCAAAACACTCTTGTGTCTTGTCGAGCACAACCCGGAGCTAAAATGGCAAACAAGATAACCTTATGCCCTTGTTTTTAGCGGCCAGGGAATCCAGGGGGCATCATGCCTTTCATTCCGCGCATCATTTTTGCCATGCCGCCTTTCTTCATTTTCTTCATCATGCGCTGCATGTCGTCGAACTGTTTCAGAAGACGGTTAACGTCCTGCACCTGCATGCCGCAACCGGCTGCGATACGGCGTTTACGGGAACCTTTGATGATGTCCGGGTTAGCACGTTCTTTGAGGGTCATCGAGTTGATGATCGCCTCCATACGCACCAGCACCTTGTCATCCATCTGCGCTTTTACGTTGTCAGGAATTTGCCCCATACCCGGCAGTTTGCCCATCAGGCTTGCCATGCCGCCCATGTTTTTCATCTGACGCAGTTGTTCAAGGAAATCGGTGAGATCGAAACCATCACCTTTTTTCAGTTTGCTCGCCAGCTTCTCAGCCTGTGCGCGGTCAACCTTGCTCTCGATATCTTCGATCAGCGACAGTACGTCGCCCATACCGAGGATACGGGAAGCGATACGATCCGGGTGGAACGGCTCCAGCGCTTCAGTTTTCTCGCCTACACCGAGGAATTTGATCGGCTTACCGGTGATATGACGAATAGAAAGCGCCGCACCGCCACGGGCGTCACCGTCAACCTTAGTCAGAACCACACCGGTTAACGGCAGGGCTTCGTTAAACGCTTTCGCGGTATTCGCCGCATCCTGACCGGTCATGGCGTCAACAACAAACAGGGTCTCTACCGGGTTGATAGAGGCATGCACCTGCTTGATCTCGTCCATCATCGCTTCATCAACGTGCAGACGACCGGCGGTATCCACCAGCAGCACGTCGTAGAACTTCAGCTTCGCTTCTTTCAGCGCCGCATTAACGATGTCGACAGGCTTTTGGGCAACGTCCGACGGGAAGAAATCCACGCCAACCTGCTCTGCCAGCGTTTCCAGCTGTTTGATCGCCGCCGGGCGATACACGTCGGCAGAAACAACCAGCACCTTTTTCTTGTGTTTTTCGCGCAGGAATTTACCCAGCTTACCAACGCTGGTCGTTTTACCCGCACCCTGCAAACCAGCCATCAGCACGACCGCTGGCGGCTGAGCGGCCAGGTTAAGTACCTGGTTTTCTTCGCCCATCGCCGAAACCAGTTCATTACGAACGATTTTGACGAACTCCTGACCCGGAGTCAGGCTCTTGTTAACTTCATGACCAACCGCTTTTTCTTTTACGCGGTTGATAAAATCACGCACGACCGGTAACGCAACGTCTGCTTCGAGCAGCGCCATACGCACTTCGCGCAGCGTTTCCTTGATGTTCTCTTCAGTAAGGCGTCCACGGCCGCTGATGTTGCGCAGCGTGCGCGACAAACGATCGGTTAAATTATCAAACATTGTCTCTCGCCTGGGTAGAAACGTTGGGTCGCGAGCTGCGACACATACACAGAATTTTGCCGCAGTATAACATGAAGGCGGCTTTGTTGTTATGCAACGGTTGGAGCAGGCGTCACGTAACGTTATACTGCTTCTCTTTCTTATTAAGACAACTGCCGACGCCTATATGCCTGTTTTCGCACTGATCGCCCTTGTTGCCTATTCTGTCAGCCTCGCGCTGATCATTCCCGGCCTGCTGCAAAAAAACAGCGGCTGGCGGCGCATGGCTATTCTTTCGGCGGTGATCGCACTAATCAGCCACGCTTTTGCACTGGAATCACGCATTATTCCTGGTGACGGTAGCGTACAAAACCTGAGCGTGCTGAACGTCGGTTCGCTGGTCAGCCTGATGATCTGCACGGTGATGACCATTGTTGCGTCTAAAAATCGTGGCTGGCTGCTGCTGCCGATTGTCTACACCTTCGCGTTGATCAATCTGGCCTTAGCCACCTTTATGCCCAATGAGTTCATCACCCACCTGGAAGCCACACCGGGCATGCTGGTGCATATTGGTCTGTCGCTGTTCGCTTACGCGACGCTGATCATTGCCGCGCTCTACGCCATGCAGCTCGCCTGGATTGACTACCAGCTGAAAAACAAAAAGCTGGCGTTCAACCATGAGATGCCGCCGCTGATGGTCATTGAGCGTAAGATGTTCCACATTACGCAGGTTGGTGTTGTTCTGCTGACGTTAACACTCTGCACTGGCCTGTTTTATATGAAAAACCTGTTCAGCGTGGAGAATATCGACAAAGCGGTTCTCTCCATCGTCGCGTGGTTTGTCTATATTGTCCTGTTATGGGGCCATTATCATGAAGGCTGGCGCGGTCGTCGCGTGGTCTGGTTTAACGTTGCGGGCGCAGGCATTCTCACCCTTGCCTATTTTGGCAGCCGCTTTATACAGCAATTTGCTGGCTAAGTAACAAAGGAGTTCCCCCTGGAACACATCTCTACCACCACGCTGATCGTCACGCTGATCGTCATGGTGGTCATCTCCGCCTATTTCTCTGGTTCAGAAACCGGCATGATGACCTTAAACCGTTACCGGTTACGTCATCGTGCGAAGCAGGGTAACCGTGCCGCGCGTCGCGTTGAAAAATTACTCCGAAAACCGGATCGCCTGATTAGCCTGGTGCTTATCGGTAACAACCTCGTCAATATTCTCGCCTCTGCACTGGGTACCATCGTTGGGATGCGCCTGTATGGTAATGCGGGCGTCGCCATCGCCACCGGTGTACTGACGTTTGTGGTGCTGGTATTTGCTGAAGTACTCCCAAAAACCATCGCCGCGCTTTACCCTGAAAAAGTCGCCTACCCGAGCAGCTTCCTGCTTGCGCCACTGCAAATCCTGATGATGCCGCTGGTATGGCTCCTGAATATGGTTACCCGCTTACTGATGCGTATGGTGGGAATCAAAGCCGATGTCACCATCAGCAGTGCGCTCAGTAAAGACGAGCTGCGCACTATCGTGAACGAATCCCGCTCGCAAATATCCCGTCGTAACCAGGACATGCTGCTCTCGGTGCTGGATCTGGAAAAGGTCAGCGTTGACGACATCATGGTACCGCGCAATGAAATCGTCGGGATTGACATCAACGACGACTGGAAAGCCATCGTTCGCCAGCTGACGCACTCGCCGCACGGGCGTATCGTGCTCTATCGTGACTCACTGGACGACACCATCAGCATGCTGCGCGTGCGCGAGGCCTATCGCCTGATGACCGAGAAAAAAGAGTTCACAAAAGAGGTGATGCTGCGCGCCGCAGACGAAATTTACTACGTACCGGAAGGAACGCCACTCAGCACGCAACTGGTGAAGTTTCAGCGTAATAAGAAGAAAGTCGGGCTGGTAGTGGATGAGTACGGCGACATTCAGGGACTGGTGACGGTCGAAGATATTCTGGAAGAGATTGTCGGGGACTTTACGACATCAATGTCACCTTCCCTTGCTGAAGAAGTCACTCCGCAAAATGACGGCTCCGTGCTGATCGACGGTAGCGCCAATATTCGTGAACTTAATAAAGCCTTTAACTGGCATCTGCCGGAAGACGAGGCTCGCACCATGAACGGGATGATTCTGGAAGCACTGGAAGAGATCCCGGCAGCGGGCACGCGGGTACGAATTGATCAATACGATATTGATATCCTGGACGTGCAGGACAATATGATTAAGCAGGTGAAAATTCTGCCCGTTAAGCCGATTCGGGAAAGTATTTCTGAGTAGGAAGTCGAATGTAGGCCGGGTAAAGCGAATGCCGCCACCCGGCACTACAGATGGCAAATTACGCTTTCGCTTTCGCCACGGTCACCATTGCAGCACGAATGGTACGGCCGTTCAGGGTATAACCTTTCTGCATCACGCCCAGCACATTACCTGCGGTAACGTCTTCTGATTCCACCATCGCAATCGCCTGGTGAACGTTTGGATCCAGCGGCACGTTGGTATCGGCAATCACTTCCACGCCAAACTTGCGCACCACATCAAGCATAGATTTCAGCGTCAGTTCGATGCCTTCAATCATTGCCGCGTTGTCCGGGTTAGCTTTGTCAGCCACTTCCAGCGCGCGATCCAGGCTATCCACTACCGGCAGCAGTTCGTTGACGAATTTCTCCAGCGCAAATTTATGCGCTTTTTCAACGTCCATCTCAGTACGGCGGCGCAGGTTTTCCATTTCCGCTTTGATGCGCAGCACACCTTCGCGCTCACGATTCTGTGCTTCTACCAACTGGGCTTCCAGATTCGCAATTTTTTCATCGCGCGGGTCCACCTGCTCAGCAGATGCGTCTGGCTCTAACGCCTCAACTTCATCGTGCTGTTCCGTGATAATTTCTTCAGGGGCTTGCCCCTCAGGCGTTTTCTGTTCTTTACTACTCATGAATTTCTCCGCGTTTTTCTGCATTCATCTCGCTAACTTCGCTTATTATGGGGATCAGTTTCCGGGATTCAAGGGAACAAGACAGATTGTCATCATTCATCAGGCACAAGGACCTCCAGAAAATGAATAATCATTTCAGGTGTATTGGGATCGTCGGGCATCCGCGTCACCCTACCGCATTGACGACACATGAAATGTTGTATCGCTGGCTGTGTAGCAAAGGCTATGAAGTGATGGTCGAACAGCAAATCGCTCAGGAGCTGCAGCTCAAGGGCGTCAAAACCGGCACGCTGGCGGAAATTGGCCAACAGGCAGACCTCGCTGTGGTGGTCGGCGGCGATGGCAATATGCTGGGCGCAGCACGTACCCTCGCTCGCTATGATATCAAGGTCATCGGTATCAACCGCGGCAACCTCGGTTTTCTGACTGACCTCGACCCGGACAACGCCCAGCAACAGCTGGCTGACGTGCTGGAAGGTCACTATATCAGCGAAAAACGTTTTCTGCTTGAAGCCCAGGTGTGCCAGCAAGACTGTCAGAAGCGCATCAGCACCGCGATTAACGAAGTGGTTCTTCACCCCGGCAAAGTGGCGCACATGATTGAGTTCGAAGTCTACATCGACGAAATCTTCGCCTTCTCACAACGTTCTGATGGGCTCATTATCTCCACGCCAACAGGTTCAACGGCCTACTCGCTCTCTGCAGGCGGCCCAATTCTGACCCCGTCACTGGATGCCATCACGCTGGTGCCAATGTTCCCGCATACGCTCTCTGCCCGCCCGCTGGTCATTAACGGTAGCAGCACCATTCGCCTGCGTTTCTCACACCGCCGCAACGACCTGGAGATCAGCTGCGACAGCCAGATCGCACTGCCTATTCAGGAAGGTGAAGATGTATTAATTCGCCGCTGCGATTACCACCTGAATCTTATTCACCCAAAAGATTACAGTTATTTCAACACATTAAGCTCAAAGCTTGGCTGGTCAAAAAAATTGTTCTGATTTTGCATCCAGCACTTTACTGTATAAAAAACCAGTTTATACTGTATGAAAACACAGTTATGGTTTTTCATACAGGAAAGCAATTATGCTGGCACAACTGACCATCAGCAACTTTGCCATTGTTCGTGAGCTTGAGATCGACTTCCACAGCGGCATGACGGCAATCACCGGGGAAACCGGTGCGGGTAAATCCATTGCCATTGATGCCCTCGGCTTGTGCCTCGGCGGCCGTGCAGAGGGTGATATGGTGCGCACCGGTGCAAACCGTGCCGATCTCTGTGCCCGCTTTTCCCTGAAAGATACCCCGGCCGCCCTGTGCTGGCTGGAAGAGAACCAGCTGGAAGACGGACGTGAGTGTTTACTTCGTCGCGTCATCAGCAGCGACGGCCGCTCTCGTGGCTTTATTAACGGTACAGCCGTCCCTCTTTCCCAACTGCGCGAACTCGGCCAGTTGCTCATCCAGATCCACGGTCAACACGCCCATCAGCAGCTGATTAAACCAGAGCAACAGAAAGCCCTGCTCGACGGTTACGCGGGTGAGTATGCGCTCACTCAACTGATGGCGGAGCACTATCGTCAGTGGCACCAGAGCTGTCGCGAGCTCGCACAGCATCAACAGCAAAGCCAGGAGCGTGCTGCACGTGCTGAGTTACTGGAATATCAGTTGAAAGAACTGAACGAATTCAACCCACAGGCGGGTGAGTTCGAGCAAATTGATGAAGAGTACAAGCGTCTGGCCAACAGTGGTCACCTGCTCTCGACCAGCCAGAATGCGCTGGACATGCTGGCGGATGGCGAGGACGTGAATCTGCAAAGCCAGTTGTATAATGTGCGTCAGTTAGTCACTGAACTGGCCGGTATGGACAGCAAACTCTCCGGTGTACTGGATATGCTGGAAGAGGCCGCCATTCAGATCTCTGAAGCGGGCGACGAACTGCGACACTACTGTGAACGTCTGGATCTCGATCCCAACCGTCTGTTCGAACTGGAGCAACGCATCTCCAGACAGATTTCGCTGGCGCGCAAGCACCACGTCACGCCAGAAGAATTACCGGGCTATTATCAGTCTCTGCTTGATGAACAGCAGCAGCTCGACGATCAGGCCGACTCACTGGAAACCTTATCCCTGGCGGTGAATCTGCACCATCAGCAGGCGCTCGTGACGGCAAAACAGCTGCATGATATCCGCCAGCATTATGCGCAAGAATTAGGCCAGCACATCACCGACAGTATGCACACCCTGGCGATGCCACACGGCGTATTCACTATTGATGTCCGCTTTGAAGAAAACCACCTGACGGCTGAAGGTGCAGATCGCATTGAATTCCGCGTCACCACGAACCCTGGTCAGCCGCTACAACCTATTTCCAAAGTGGCATCCGGCGGTGAGTTGTCGCGTATAGCCCTGGCGATTCAGGTGATCACTGCCCGTAAAATGGAAACCCCGGCGTTGATTTTCGATGAAGTCGATGTGGGGATCAGCGGCCCGACGGCGGCGGTGGTCGGCAAGCTGTTACGTCAGTTAGGTGAATCAACTCAGGTGATGTGCGTCACCCACTTGCCGCAGGTTGCAGGTTGTGGTCACCACCACTTTATTGTCAGCAAAGAAACTGATGGTGAAATGACCGAAACGCATATGAAACCACTGGATAAACGTTCGCGTCTGCAAGAGTTGGCGCGCCTGCTCGGCGGCAGTGAAGTCACCCGCAACACCCTTGCTAACGCGAAAGAACTACTGGCGGCATAAACTTTTTCGGGATCTCAGGGTCATAGAGAACAATAAAAACGCCGCCAGACCGGTTTCAAAGTGGGGCAAGGTCTATTATCATCGGCATATTACATATGAGCCGCGTACTGCTCGGGCCCGAAAAGGAATCAAATCACTATGCGCTGTAAAACGCTGACCGCTGCCGCAGCGGTTCTTCTGATGTTGACCGCAGGCTGTTCCACTCTGGAGAAAGTGGTTTACCGTCCTGACATCAACCAGGGGAACTACCTTACTCCTAACGATGTGTCCAAAATCCGCCCAGGAATGACACAACAGCAGGTCGCTTATGCACTGGGAACCCCGATGATGTCCGATCCGTTTGGGACAAACACCTGGTTCTATGTATTCCGTCAGCAGCCAGGCCACGAAGACGTGACCCAGCAGACCCTGACGCTGACCTTCAGCAGCGCCGGTGTGTTGACCAACATCGACAACAAGCCTGCTCTGACCAAATAATCAGGCGTCAGAAATGCAAAAAGGTGCTCAATGAGCACCTTTTTTTGTTTTTCTTTTTATCCCCTCGCCCCTACAGAGAGAGGGGTAAAGTGAGGGGAAAAACGCTACTGCGCAGATTTCTCCGCACGTTGACGACGCAATTCTTTCGGGTCGGCAATCAGTGGGCGATAAATCTCAACCCGGTCACCGTCCTTCAGTACATCCGCAAGCTTAACCGGACGGCTATAAATCCCAACTTTATTCTTCGCCAGATCGATATCGCTGCGAAGCTCAAGCAGGCCTGAAGCACGGATAGCAGACTCAACCGTCGACCCTTCTTCCAGAGTCACACGCTGCAGATACTGCTTCTCTGGCAGCGCATACACCACTTCCACAGCAATCTTATGCGACACTGTAGACCTCTTTGGCGCGGGTCGTGAATGCCTGAACCATGTTTGAGGCCAGCTCTTTGAAGATGCGGCCAAACGCCAGTTCAATCAGCTTATTGGTAAACTCAAAATCCAGATGGAATTCGATGCGGCAGGCGTCAGCGCTCAGAGGCGTAAACTTCCAGCCTCCCATCAGGGTCTTAAACGGACCATCCACCAGATGCATCAAAATACTCTGATTATCGGTCAGCGTATTGCGGGTGGTGAACGTCTTGCTAATCCCCGCTTTGGAGACATCCACCGCCGCAGTCATCTGCGTCGGGCCAGATTCCAGTACCCGGCTACCGGTACATCCCGGAATAAACTGCGGATAAGACTGAACATCGTTCACTAACTGATACATTTGTTCCACGCTGTAAGGGACAAGCGCAGTACGGCTAATCTGAGGCATAGCATTTTCCATGGTCACACAACGGACAAATAATAACATTTATCACCTGTTAAAAAAACGCTAAGCCTCATCTCGTGCTAAGATAGCGCGTTAGACCTCACAGGACGCAATGAGGTGACTTTTTGAAATCAGATTACCGACGGCTTTACGACACTTATGACGAAGAAAAAAGCACATAAACCAGGCTCAGCGACCATTGCGCTCAACAAGCGTGCTCGCCATGAGTATTTCATCGAAGAAGAATTCGAAGCAGGCCTTGCGCTGCAGGGCTGGGAAGTCAAATCACTGCGCGCCGGGAAAGCGAACATCGGCGATAGCTACGTGATCCTGAAAGACGGCGAAGCCTTCCTGTTCGGCGCGAACTTTACGCCGCTGACCGTTGCCTCTTCACACTACGTTTGTGACCCAACGCGCACCCGTAAGCTGCTGCTGAACAAACGTGAGCTGGAATCCCTCTACGGACGTATTAACCGTGAAGGCTTCACTGTGGTTGCGCTCTCTATGTACTGGAAAAACGCCTGGTGCAAAGTGAAAATCGGCGTCGCGAAAGGTAAAAAACAGCACGACAAACGTACCGACCTGAAAGAGCGCGAGTGGCAGCTCGACAAAGCACGTATCATGAAAAACGCAGGACGTTGATTCTGCACACTTATTGTACTATTCAATAAGTTAGCGTTCTGGGCTGGTAACCAGGAAGTGAAATCTGGTATACTCAGCGTAACACTATTGGGGCTGATTCTGGATTCGACGGGATTTGCGAAACCCAAGGTGCATGCCGAGGGGCGGTTTGCCTCGTTAAAAGCCGCAAAAAAATAGTCGCAAACGACGAAAACTACGCTTTAGCAGCTTAATAACCTGCTCTGAGCCCTCTCTCCCTAGCTTCCGCTCTTAAGACGGGGATCAAAGAGAGGTCAAACCCAAAAGAGATCGCGTGGAAGCCCTGCCTGGGGTTGAAGCGTTAAAACTAATCAGGCTAGTACGTTAGTGGCGTGTCTGTCCGCAGCTGGCGTGCGAATGTAAAGACAAACTAAGCATGTAGTACCGAGGATGTAGAAATTTCGGACGCGGGTTCAACTCCCGCCAGCTCCACCAAAATTCTCCATCGGTGATTACCAGAGTCATCCGATGAAGTCCTAAGAGCCCGCACGGCGCAAGCCCTGCGGGCTTTTTTGTGCCCTCAATTTGTCCCGCGAAGTCCGAAGAGAACTAATTAAATCCGAACCTTTTAGGCCCATTGATAGGCCCAACGAAAAGCTCTATTGTTTTCGTTGGGCCTAAACGCATGGAGACTCACCATGGCAAGAAAAACCAAGCCGTTAACCGATACGGAAATCAAAGCCGCCAAACCTAAAGATGCCGATTACCAGCTGTATGATGGTGACGGGCTTACTCTGCTAATCAAGTCCAGTGGTAGTAAGCTCTGGCAGTTCCGTTACTATCGACCTCTGACAAAGCAGCGAACCAAGCAGAGCTTTGGAGCCTACCCTGCCGTCTCACTTTCTGATGCGCGTAAACTAAGAGCTGAATCTCGAGTTTTATTAGCAAAAGACATTGATCCTCAGGAGCATCAGAAAGAACAGGTGAGGAATTCTCAAGAGGCCAAGACCAATACCTTTTTGTTAGTTGCCGAGCGTTGGTGGAATGTGAAGAAAACCAGCGTAACAGAGGACTATGCCGACGATATCTGGCGCTCGCTTGAGAGAGATGTTTTCCCGGCAATCGGTGATATCAGTGTCACCGAGATTAAGGCTCATACTCTGGTTAAAGCAGTTCAGCCGGTTCAGGCCAGAGGTGCATTAGAGACTGTTCGCCGCCTTTGTCAGCGTATTAACGAAGTCATGATTTATGCGCAGAACACAGGCTTGATTGATGCAGTTCCCAGCGTAAACATCGGGAAAGCGTTCGAGAAACCGCAGAAGAAAAACATGCCTAGTATCCGCCCGGATCAACTTCCACAACTAATGCAGACTATGCGCACGGCAAGTATCAGCCTGTCCACACGATGCCTATTCATGTGGCAGCTTCTCACCATTACCCGCCCTGCCGAAGCCGCTGAAGCTCGATGGGATGAGATCGATTTTGATGCTAGCGAATGGAAAATTCCTGCTGCTCGAATGAAGATGAACCGGGACCATACGGTTCCATTATCTGATGGAGCTCTCGCTATTCTGGAAATGATGAAGTCTCTCAGTGATGGCCGAGAATTTATCTTTCCCAGTCGCATCAAACCAACCCAGCCGATGAACAGCCAAACAGTGAATGCAGCACTCAAGCGTGCTGGATTAGGAGGCGTTCTCGTTTCTCATGGCTTGCGTTCTATCGCCAGCACTGCTCTCAATGAGCAGGGATTTCCGCCTGATGTTATTGAAGCAGCATTGGCTCATGTTGACAAAAATGAGGTTCGGCGAGCTTATAATCGTAGCGATTACCTAGAGCAACGTCGTCCAATGATGCAATGGTGGGCTGACTTTGTGAAAAAGGCAGATAGTGGTAGCCTCACTGAAGTTGAATTTACAACATTAAAGCTCACTGGATAGGAGAAATTCTTAATCCACAAAAGCAAAAAACAGGAGTGTGTGGTAATGACGCAATCCTGTTTTATAAAATCTTATTTCTTGGGCTACATGCATGATTTGACCGGACGAGCATTGGCTCATACTATCAGAAATAAATGTGAAGCAGCCTGCAATCGTACAGACTTGTTGAATGACGCCAAATGATGCAGACATGGGAGATTATGTTCTGGCTGCGACCTCTAATACCTGATAAACCAGCCTTCCATTGGTACGGGCGCTTCCAGACACTCATATAATAAATCAGGGGAATAATTTTGTTTATCCTTCGGGCTGCACATGAAGAGGCGAGTAGATTTCGAGAGCTACTCGAAAAATGTGATCCATCAACAACCTACCTCATACCTCACGACTTTCCTGTCATGAGTTGTAGGCTTTGCTCAATGTTGCTTTCCTTCCACTTTCTGCAATTATGGCCCGAGCTGGAATTGAAGGGTGTCACAGGAGCCACCGGTAAAAATGGCGCGATAACTCACTACTGGCTGGAAGTGGGGGATTACGTTATTGATATCACCGGGGATCAATACAACATCATCAACGCCAGTAAACTAAACGAAGATATCGTAAGAAGCAGGCCATTTGTGCCTGTTCACGTCGCTCACCGAAAGGACAGCTATCTCTATAATTTATTTAGAATTCAAGGGAAGGAACGTTTAATCTTTGGATTTCCGACAATCGGTGATGATTTCGTCGATGAGATGGAATGTGATTATCGCCAGCTTGTTGGCTGATGGTAAACATAGAACCAGGATAAGAGTGCAGATCTGCGCTTATATCGGCAAATCTGCAACTGAGGTTCTACTGGCCTTACAGTGGCTATGACGTTATCTGACTTGTGCCTAAGTTCCGGTAACCGTCACTTAAATGTTTGGTGTTGTTCTTTGCCAGGTAAGCGACCCGTAGCAGGAAGTCATAATAATTAGGGCTTAACGTTAATGCGTGGTGTCGTGTGAACCAAGCAGTGTGGTTCTTCGGGAAATGAACCCGACTGGCGTAATCGGGATAATCAAGTCCAATAGCGCTGCACCAAGCTTTCTGAATACGAGTCGCCATATTATCAGCATCAGGTTCGGTGTAATTCCCCAGATAAGCATAGACCTCTCTGTCAAACAACAGAACTAGGTGATAGTGGGGATGTTCACTGGTATTACGTTCTCGGGCCCAGATATAAGCGGGTAATGCAGGTTCACCAGCCCTACCTGAACGCAGGTGCTCAGCCCGTAGCTGGCTTTTCAGGGAGTCTAAGGCTCGGGTGATAGCCTTCTCATCATCTCTCTGAAAACACAATGGTAAATCAGGTTCACCGGCAGCATGGGACTGAGCAAATCTCAGGACAGCAAACACGGCGAATATGCGATTATTCTTCTCAAGAAAATCATATACCACCGCAAGCGAGCGACGAAGCATATACCGCGACATTCGGGAGCTATATTTATTTTCTGCATCCAGTAGAAGGTATTCAAAGTTTTTTTCAGATAACCCATCAAGTGATCTCATAATAAATTACTCAAGTGATATTTGTTGTGGGTAGCTGTGGGCTACCCATGTAATTAGGTGTACAGAGCCTCAACAGGGATAGATTATCTCTGCTGGTATCTGGGTATATAAGGATGGTTAGTTAACTGGTATATATTACATATACCGACCAATCAAAACTGGAAATAACTTTATTCACAGCAATATAATCCTCAGCCGACTAGGGGTTAATACCGAAATAACTCATTAATAAATAATAAAAATCACTCTGAAGTTATTCTTTAATGGGCAAGCTGCTAAATACACTCCCACCACTATGATAAACCGGTCTTCCTGACAGGATGTTTAGTTTTGCATCCAGTTCTGTAGGCGTCATTTTGTAAGCAAGATATTTGACGTAATGCGTCCCGTTTTCATCCTCCCATAACTGAACTTTTCCTTCGTCAGAAAGCTGTTCAAGAATAGGCATCAGGTTTGCTTTTTTTCTGAGTGGAAGATAAATCTTTTGCATAATCTCACGCCTTAAAAAATCGTAAGAGCCGTTCTTGACAAGATTGTTTTCGAACCATTCAAGAACTATTTCAGTATAGGAAGGTCCCATGACAGCATCCATTTTTATCATAAAATGGTTAAGGTACCATTCCGATATTAATAGTGCAGCTTCCAGCGTTTCCAGCGAAATAACTGTTGAGTCAGGGGTAATAAATAACTGCATCACAGCAGCAATTCTGGCTGTATGTTCGATGAACCGAGCACCCCAGTCATTATAGTGATACAGTTTTTTCCCTGGCTGTATCAGATATTTTATAAGCCTGTCAACATCATGTAACCGCTTCTTTGCATCTGGAGCAAAGGTCATACAGATGCGGGGTTCATTTTTTTCCCTTCGCTTGATCCCAGCGGCTATATGTTTTTTCTGAATAGAGTAAAACTTATCGAGATCGGATTCATTGCCAGGTACAAGATCATTAATGTCAATCAGCCTGCTGATCAATGTAAGATCCATTCTTAAAATTCGCGCATCTCCTCCCGTTGCCCTTATTTTGTTAGCCATAGATTTCAGAACGTTGTCATGTGGTTCCGGCTGCATCATCAATAGCATACCCAGCCGGGGATCCTTAATGTAAGAACTGCCCGTTGACACACGGCTGACCCGATAATTATCACCACACCACAGGCTGCTAAGATTTGCTGCCTTACGGCGCATGATGCTTTCGAACAGAGCACTTCCCTCATCAGAAGTGATACCCAGGCTGGAATAGTCGCTCATTTCTTTCAAAAGCGCTTCCGGTGTAGGATCTGTTACCGTTAAATGCACTCTCACAGGCTTTACAGGTTCATTTTTAAGACATTCCTCCAGCTCGTGCCTGGCTTCTTCTATTCCGTCTTTCTGACGTATCGCTTTCTGAAGCGATTTCTTAAGGCTTTTACATTCTTCATCCCAGAGCACATATTGTCGTTCGTATTCTTTCAGCCTAACTGAGAATACCTCGGCTTGTTGGTGCTCAAACTGGTGAATTTGGGCCATTGCAACCCTATATACCGTTGTTTTTCGGCTTCCCGATCTTGCCAAACTAATGTGGAAATGCGACACGGGTGCGATAACACCATCAACAATTTCAACATCATACATATCCTGACAGGCCAGAGACATGCTTGCCAGAATTGTGGAAAATGTTAGCTCAATAGAGGCTTTAGTTTTTCCACATATGTAAAATAAAATTTGCTGGACGAAAATCAAAATCGCTCTAACATCCAGATTAAGATCATGATTTTCATTTTTTTTATGTGTAAGTTTCATTGAACACTCCTTTTTGAGAAAAAAATTAAACCACCCGGGAGGCGATCCACTCGTCTACAGAGGTAGAGCGCCAACCGACAGATGCAGCCCCAAGCCGGATCGGTTTAGGAAAATCAGCATCGTAATACCGGGATTTTGGGTTCAATTTCTCGTAGATGCTGGATCGGGATATTCCCAAGAGTGCCGTCAACTCAGCCATACGCAGAATGCGCAGAGGCTGGTTAGAATGGTTCATTTGCTCACATGGTTTTAACATTTTTAGTTCCCCTAATTGGACGTCTTAGTCAGCGCTCGAACTCTCTCATACCATCTGAGATACTGTCCCCGTCAAAAAACGGAAACCAACCGGAGGGAACGTGGGGACTCATGCTTTTGCTGATATGATGTATAACCTTTACCAGTGCTTTGGCCTGTTTGATAAAGATGACGAACGACGTGAAGCGCTTGGAAACAGCAGTTTTTCCTTTCATCAGTCTTTTTTTGATAAGGGCTATGACGATGTAATAAGGATAATTGATAGTAATGAAATCTTCAGCCTCGAAGAAAGACGTAATATTTTTTACAAATACGAGCAACTATATAACGCAATAATGTATATTCCGGTCTTTTCTCATCTGGACAATCGCCAAATCGCAAAGCGATACCTTCAATCCGCATTACCCCCCATAGTAGCATTAGACGTTTACAATACTCTTCAACCCGATGATGAGATACACTTCTATTACCATATTCATCTTTTTTTAATCAGTAGACACTGCCCACACGAAATCACTGATAAAAGAAAGATTTATTCCGGAGTAAAAGAATATCTACGGGAATATATTCGCACACTTGATTTTCACTACACAGATCATCTGGCATCACTTATTAATTTCATTAACAATATTAAAGAAAGTAGTGGACAGAAGGAAGCGACTATTAAAAGAGTAATAAAAGATTGCCGTTCAGAGTATGATGAAAGTTACATTTCTGAAAAGGACATAAGACTCAACGCACTGAATTTAAATAAAATTGAAAGGGCTTATCTATCGCTTAACATACTGCTTGCATTCGAGCGCAAGACCTCAGCAGTCACCGCGGTATCCAGGAATTACCGACATACCGTGGACAATGGTGTTAATTACAAAAATAGTTATGGTATTTTGTGTCGATATCTCTATTCCAGAGGGTATGATGAACAATTATTACACTATATTACACTCCCCTTTTATAATGAGGCAGTCCGACCAGTTTCGGTAATGATCGAGGAGAAACCATATCTCTATGTTCACAAATTAAAATGGCTTGTTTTTAACACCGGAGAAGACAATAAATACTCTAAGTGGGATTTAGCCGAAATGGCATCCTGTTTTAATGCCGCAGCTAACTCAGATGTACTAAAGCCTTACTCCCAACTTTTACAAGCCATAATTTTTCTCAATCAGAATAAAACAGAAGAAGCATTCCATCTTGTAAACAAAATCCCATTAGATACCTTACCGATTGGTTACCTGCCCTCAGCCTTTTCAGTTATCAAACTGGCATTAAAAGTGAAACTGGAAAGAAAAAAAATAAAAAACAAAACACTACTATCCATAATAAATAGTACGTTGAGCAATCAGGGGACCATTACTGAACTTATTGCTTTAACCCCAGGGGAAAATAATAGCATTGTATTATCCGCAGATAACATGACTATCATGCGTGCAATAAAAATGTACAACCATATGATAAGAAAGGTAAGTTATTCATCTGAAGATTCACCATCTGATATCTGTCCGCAAGCTATATTCGGGGTTCTTGATGAAATAGAATGTGCACTGGGTAAATTAAATATCCTTATTCGCGAAACAGGTGCTAAAATTGATAGCAATGAACTAGCCCGGCTTATAGTGAAAAATAAAACACTAACAGCTCGTGAATTGAATGAAAACCTGGTTGGCGTACTTGATAAATGCACACTTTATAATTTCCTGAGTAGTATCAATGTTTTTATTAATTATTTGAGATGCCCTGAAGAAGAACTAGGACACATCAGGATATTTGCCGGAGTAACAGAAAAGCCAAGACGTCTTCGGGGAAAGATATGTGAGGCTTTGAGGATTGCATCAGAAATACGTAGAGAGGGGGAATTTAAGAAGGAGGGAAAAACGACCAGACGTCAACAGAAAAGCGCTGGCGCAGCCCGAAAAAGCAAATGATGCTTTTGACTCCCCTGCTACAGCTGCTACACGTAGCAGCTGTAGCAGTTGCCAGGAAGCAAGATAAACACTTTTGGCCTAAGCTAAACGTTTCATTAGAAGTAAGCCATTCGATCTCAGCAAAAACGATGTTTCATCTTGCGATATATTCCATATCTCAGCTAATTTAATTGTTACAGTATTAGCCTCCCATGGCATTACATGCGCACCACGCATTTTCGCAAATGGTCCATCGCTCTCTGGGACCACTCGATCACGTGGCATAAGTGCTGCCAGCTTACGTCCATTAGCAGACTCCATCATTGTTGGTCCAACACTGAACCAACAGCCGGCATCGGCTGCTCTTCGAAGGACAGAAGGAGAATCGGTAAACCAGTGAAGAACCGCTGTGCCAAATCCAGGATTCACATCAAGAATATCTAAAACTTCCTTGGCTGCAGCCCGAGAATGAATGCTGAGAACTCGCCCACCTAGTCCTACACACTTTTCAACAATGGCTTTAAATATATTCTTTTGAAGTTCAAAGTACGGCCTGCACCGTGATGAACCATCCAGACCAATTTCGCCAATACCAGTGCAATCCTCCATTTGTGATAGCAACATTTCCAATTCGCTATGTTTTTTATCTGCTATCTCAGGGTGTAGGCCTGGGGAAATGAAACATTTCTGAGTGGTGGCCAGAACTTTCGAAGTTGCAGCGTATGCTCTTGGACTAGTTGTAACCAGCCATACAAATTCGGTTCGCTGCAATGCTTCGATGTAGACTTTCTTGGCATTCGGATAAAGATCTAAGTGGCAGTGGAAATCCATCAAATTACACCGTCCCTTCGAAGCAAGGCAGCTAACTCAGCTAACCCCTGTTCAGCAACGTGACGATAATGAGGGCGATCCGCAGCTGACGCAAAGGCTAGTGTGGCCCCCAGGAAGGCATCAATCCCTTTTTTTTCGGCGGCGAGTACAGCACAAGCCACTGCCATTGGATCGTCAGCATTTGCTTTTCCTGCCAACGACAGATTGGTGAATTTATATCTTGTCGTATCAGAAATCCCCCAGCGCTGAATCGCAGCTTTACGAACCATACATGGCACGCATCGACCGCAGTGTGTTCGGTTGTAGGTACGGAAACGACCGCAACTTGTCGAATCACATGCAAATCTTGTTAGCAGTGTTTGATCTGCACACTGTGCCAACATCTCTCCCTTCGTCATGAACCGATAGGGCATACACAATTGAGCATTGACGCCAACGGCATCAAGTAATTTTTGAAGGAAAGTCATGAACTGTGGATGTGTTGTTCTTGTGCTGAGGC
This sequence comes from Enterobacter cloacae, assembly GCA_014169315.1. Classification (NCBI taxonomy): domain Bacteria; kingdom Pseudomonadati; phylum Pseudomonadota; class Gammaproteobacteria; order Enterobacterales; family Enterobacteriaceae; genus Enterobacter; species Enterobacter cloacae. Next base: position 3,479,755 of record AP022133.1, read on the forward strand.
TAGCCATCCTTCCCGGAAGCAATGGAGGATTGATACTTATGAACCCATTTTCTGGTACCAATATTTCGGCTCTGTTGACCGATAACAATGATGTAGCGAGCACAGCAAGACCATAGAACGCCATTGAGCGAGCTCTGGTCGATGTTTCTTTTTTACCACTAAAAACGACTTTATGACTCCACTGTTGATGCCAGTCGCCTCCACCTAGTGCATCAGCATAGGCAACTTGCCGAGCTGAATCTTCAAAAGCAAGTTGTGACACAAAAATTGGTTTACGCCCTGCTGCTGTTGCATCTATACCACCTATCAGGCTATCAAGGCCTCCAGAAAGTAGAGACACGCAATCTCGGTCGCACTCTCTGTGATTGCCTTTTGGTGGTGTTGGGCCGCCAGGCAGGAAGTGCAGCGTCCAAAAGTCACCAGAAAGAACTCGAAGCATTTCCTCTGCGATAGCTTTATTTGCTTCCCAAGGAACTGGATCATTAAGTGTAATATCAAGCTCAATTTGGCGAGTCCAACCATCAGCACTATTTTTGCGGAGAACAGCAACATCTGAGGCATAAACAGCAAAACAAAAAAGCATGAAATCCCACACTGGGATCGATGGGGCATAGCCAGCACTTTTTAGCTTACGCAGCCAACCAGAGGCAATACGTCCAATGCCGGGTCGTGATGATGCCTCTAGGAAGGTGAATGCACGAGTGCCTACTGGCACATTTTGGGGTAGCGAATTGATACTTGAGCAAAGAATTTTCATGATTCAGAGAACACCGTAAGGGCGTCTTGTAACGCCGAAGTCGCAATTTCTCGCATGGAATGTGAAGTACTGCCAGAACGTACCTTTCCCATCGACTTGTTAACAACAACCATAATGTAGTCAAGCACTTGTGCTAATCGCTGTTGTATGACGCTAGGTACATATTTTAGCTTTTCAAAAACCCTTCCGAGTTCAAGTTGAACCCGGTTGTAAACATCGTACGCCACTGTGAATGCCATTACATTGGCAATCTGGTCATCCGCAAGATTGAAGATATCAGCAGTGGGATCTACTTCATAAAGATGAGAGATGGCCTGATTCATTGCATGCTTGGCTGACTCTTCGTCAATACTTCCCCCCGTGGGCAGCAGCTTTTGTACAACTTCTAGAGCAGTATCATGGGCAGATAGATTTCTCTGTTTTACCGAAGCAACCCACGCATCGATATCAGGGTCAGTCCCATCTCGGGCTGTTGCCAGAAAGCCCCCTAATGAAGCAGAAGCTATAGCGCTAGTGCGCATACGGCTCGCCGCTTTTACTGAGCCGCCCATACCTTTTTTAATGAAACTCGAAATACCTCGCCGTAAATCAGATCCACTACCAGATTGCACGAAACCCGTGAGAGCCCTTCGCGCTTCCTGATAACGACCCGCTGGCGCTGCGGCCGGACTTTCTACATGCTGCGGTGTAGTGTTGTCATTCTCCGAGTCACTGTCATTTGCACCATCAGAGCCATCTTCGGGAGCTGGATTTGGTGATATAGGTTTGTCTGCATGGCTAGAGTCAATGCCAGTTTCAGCATCATCTAGCCATGGTGGATCAAACGATGCGCCAGAACCGGCTCCTGAGCTTGAGGTCGAGGTACCCATTTATTTCTTCCTTGCATTTTCAATTGCACGTTTAACAGGTTTCGGAATCTGTTCGTCCCGTTCCCACTTAGATAAAACATCTTTCGCCCAGCTACACTCTGTCAAAGCTGAAACCAAGCCTGGGGCAAGCTGAGAAATAGGTGCCTGACTAATGAGTGCAGCGGCTCGAGCCCCGGTACTTGGGTGAATATGAGACACCTCGATAAGCATCAAGACCTCTTCGGCCTTTTGCCATAAACGGTTTGGTCGCCGAATTTCCCAGGCGCGAGCCATGGCAAGACCAGACTGCAGTTCACCAGCATCCATTATTTGCTGTTTTAATGCTTCGTTCGAATTTCGGGCTGCCACCAACGCATCACGTAATGCTTTACCTACTACGTTCAGATCATCGGCACCAAAATCCCTAACGGTGCTATCTCTACTGAGGTGCAATATAGGTCGCATATCCATATCACCAAGCAGAGGTTTGAGCTGCAGCCACTCACGGACAAACTCTTTATCTCCAAATAGAGTGGGGAGCGTATTATCCGGGTCTTTAGCAGCCATCTCTGCGTCATGAAGAATGCTGACTCTTCCTTCGTTTTCGGCCGAAACCTTTTCCGCCAATGCATTCGCAGTAGCTTCGTCACACCGCTCGAGTAAATGCCACTTAGCCAGAATTTGTACATCCACATCAATGCCTTGTGGTTTAGCTAATGTCTTACGCAAAAACACGGTATTAAGAAATCGCTTAATCAGTCGTGGGTTGGCCTGGACTGTACTTGCACTAAAAAGTAATGGAGCCAACCTCTCAGCTAGCCCCATTAGGTCGAGTAACTCAGCATCCTCCTTTTCCACCAGCGTTTCGAGGAATGCAAGATCAACGGTTTTTCCCGTCCAAGTTTCTCGTAGTCGAGCTTCTACGCTGAGTTTAGCTTTCTCAAAACTCTCGGTTTTCAGCTGTCCGCTGCGGTGAGCACGTTCCAAAAATAGCAACGCGGTATATGCTTTAGTCTCGTTAGAGCCTAGTCTTGGTACTCGCAACGGAACTTGAATTAACTTGTCGAAATAATTGGTTGCGATATCGTCATCCAAACCAGTACCAGCAAAGTGGACACGGACGGCTCCACGAATAAACACATCGTCCGCGGCGATGACGAATGCACTTCGACGCAGAAACAGTAGCAACCGAATAGCCTCGAGCGTTGAAATAGCAGTCTTAGGTAGGCATCGATCAAGGTCATCGACAAAGACTACTAACGTGATATTCAGCTCGACGAGTAGCTCTTCCAAGGCTTCTCGAAAGGATTGTATTTCTTTTGGCAGCGAAACGGGTTTAGCTTCGTTCAAGAGTCCTTTGGTAGCTTCTGATGCATCTTTGGCGACTGCGATGCCTTCATTAAGTGATTCATTCTGCAATGCACCTTTTCCAGCCTCGACAACTTTTCCAATAAGACCGACCGGAACCCCTGTGATCAAAGTGGCTGCAACTTCTCCACCAAGTTGAGCCAACCGTAGAAAATTAATGCGCTTGACGAGGGATTTTGCCTTACCTAAAAGTCCACTATTCTGGGCGACTACAGCCTCAAGTACTGCATCTCCAACCGTCTGTAGCAGCGCGGTACGTGCATCTTCAAAGCCTTGATAAAGCCATGGATTGAAAGTTATCACTATATGTTTTGGTCGTTCCTCAGAGGCAATTTCCACTCCGACAGTCTGTTCCAGCGATAACTCAGATGCGATCATCCGTACAAGTGACGATTTTCCTGCTCCCCAGCCTCCCGAGATCCCAATCGAGATTGGCTCCCCACCGGTATCTTTAATGAGCTCCGCACATGCTTTTGCTACTAGGCGAAAATTAACGTAATCAACGGTTGTCTCATTGTCATGCCACATGATGTCCCCAATTATTTTTCTTCAAAACAACTCTTTACTAATTTCAGAAAGTTCTTCGACCCAACACCTGCTACCGAACTTATAGTATATGGGCAAGTTCCCCTTCTGTTTGCAAGGTTTTTGTTAGGATAAGGTAGATAATTGCTATCGAACTCAAATTCATTACAAATATAAATTTTAGAGTGAATTCTATGGCCTTCTACAGGGGATACCTCACTCTGGTTAAGCGCTTCTGGCGTAGCCAGTGGTGCCGGGCGACGGCCTGGCAGACGTTGCTTTCCTTTTCGTCGAAAATTCAAACAGTAAATCCCGTGAACACGCTTATGGTTCCAAGCGTTACCCTGCCTGCATATCATCTGGAACCCGGAAATCTCAAAAAGTGCCTGGAACTAAAACAGGTATGCTTACACCGGGGACAGGTCAAACCGAAAGCTCAATTCATTTAAAAAAGCATAATTAACTCCGACCATTCAAAATGGTCGGAGGGGTATAAACTCCTATCAATTTAGCATTATCTCATTTGACATGAATAATGCCCCTCACCTATTTGTTGTCCTTTAGCTAGTTCATAGCAACTTAGAAAAATTTATTCTCTGCAATATAAATGCTACTTGCGTAGCGATAAAATTGCCCGTGCGGTTTCAGCACGGTTAGCAATTTGCATTTTTTGTATTGCAGCATCCACATCTTCACCACTTTTCTTATTCAGTTTAATCAGAAACTCAACAGGTAATAGCGAAGTTAAATTTTCAAGTTTTGATTCAGACCAATTGATGGTTGCAACAACCCCTTCAATTCGCTTAATCATTAGGTTTTTAAGTAATTCTAAACGCTCTGGCTCAACGGTTATATAACCAATCGGCAGGGTTAATGCACTATCAGAATTAGGTTGACCATGGTATTGCACCAGAGCAATCACATCAGGGATTAAGAGTATCTCCAAACGATCAAACTTAGCCTCTGAAGTCAGGCCAATACCGGTAGGAAAACGACCAAAGTGTCGCTTACGTTCTTGACGTTTCTCGCCTTCATCAGCGCTTGGGTGTAAAAGCGAAATACGGGCAACCTTATCATCAGCATAATTGCCAAGGATATCACCTAGATCACGATTAAAACGCGAAAGTTGACTGCCATTAGCTCCCCAAAGTGGTACTTTGCTGCTATACCATAGCGCTTTTGGAACAATGTTACCTTCATAATCACGTAATGCATTATGCAACATACTGATAAAGAGCTTAGAGTTATGCGGCAAATAAACAGCCCCTAACATGCCGGTAGTCAATGAAGTACCGTAGCCAGTTTTCCGTTGTTCGCGGGCCTCTATCCAAGCGGAATAGTCGAACTTATAACCATTAGCAAATTGTAACAACACTTTATCATTTGCTAGTTTACAGAAAACTTCACAGTCGATACCAAATTCATCTAGTTTATGTTCTCCCAAAAAATCTGCGATATGAGCCTCCAGATCGTTTGAAAGCGGCAGTCGGGTGTTACCTAAATATTCATAGGAGCGAGTAAATTTCTGCGGCTCAATGCTACCAGCAGAAGCATCGTAGCTAACCTCTATCTCTATTGGGAGCTGCACCATTTCATGCGAACTGCAGCTCATTATCTTATATAATCTAGTCCTTTGACGCTCATACTCACTGTTGCGGCTAAGCAAAAGATGGTGGCGAAACTGGGAGCTAAAAGCCTCTGTTACCGCAGCAGCATCTCCCCCGATCTGATGCCGAGGCAATAGCTCTGGCAGTCCAGAAGTAAAACGACGATTCGGTTGCGGTTTACATATCGAAAGAGTTAGTAGATCGAACGCCACCTCCTCCGTACGTTCTTGATACTTAACTAAACTTGGCTTCCCACCATTACTAGCTGCATGCTTACGTAGGAATGAGCTAGCCTCAATATGCCCATCAGGATTAATGTTGATCAGTCTGTTAGCCAGCAAGCCATCAAGCAATACCTCTCGCTCACGATCGGTTAGACCAAAGTAATTCTGTAACTCGCTGGGGTAGAGCTGATCAAAAATAAGCAGCAAGCGGCATGCAAATTGTTCAATTCCAGGCATTAGTTTTTCAGTGGTCAAAGCGCAGTTGATTTTGTAACTACGCGCAGGTAGTAGAACGGTAATCAGATTACCCAGACGTGGTTCTGACATTAGTTGTTATCTCCAAGCAGGCTTTGACCACACAGGATTTGGTAGTTTGGTTCATCTACGGCAACCTGTTTACTAATAAATTCATGAACGTTTCCAAGTGCTGAATCATTATTGGTCTTTGACCACATACGCCTAGCTCCCAGAATCAATAACCTTTCTTGAGCTCGCGAAATAGCAACATTTATTCGCGGCGCATCGCGCAGGAAACCTTGTAGTTTGTTGGGATTATCGCGGACCAGACTGAGGATAATTATCTTGTTCTCCTGACCCTGATATGAATCAACGGTATCGATCTTAATCAAACCACGTAACGATGCTGCCCATTCAGCCCGACTGATAGCATTATCAATTTCCTCTTTTTGCTGACGATACATTGTGATTATACCAATAGGATATGGCTGCTCTGTGGTAATAGTTTGCTCAAGCTGTGCAATGCAGTCATCGCTCGACAATGACTGCAAAGCCTCCAGCAGTAGCCTGACTTCTCGTTGATTGTAGTAACGGCCATTACCCTTATGCTCTTCTGCACCTGCTTCATTAGGGCTTGAACTATCGATCCAAGTAACAGTTTTGTTCCAAGGACTTGGTAGCTGGGAATACCAATCTGGCGAGACTTTCCTTGATGAATGCAGTTTACCGATATCTTGAGCGTAGAAGCACTCCGATACTAAGGAAGCTGCGATTAAGTGGTCCGCAGCTCCCGATATGACGCCCCAAACCGTCCTTTATCGACGTCCTGTGGCTCAATTTTCCAATTTTCAGCCCAAAATCGTCTCTTCGTGGCTGATTTTGGCCCTGTTTCAGGCCAATTTCCTCATTTCAGGTAGATCTCGCCTGTGCCCGTATCAATTGGTCAACTCGAACCAGGTTCGCCAGGGTGAATAACATCGCCAGTTGACTGTCATTTTTAGCCAGCCCCTTGTACCTGGCTTTGACGAAACCAAACTGACATTTTACTATCCGAAATGGATGCTCAACCTTCGCTCGGATACTCGCTTTCAGGTATTCGTAACGGATGGCCAGCTTGTTCTTGCGCGGGTGTTGCTTCAATGCATTCACTTTGCCGGGACGCTTGGCGATAAGCCAGTCTGCGCTGACATCGCTGAGCTCATCGCGCTTTTCGGCCCCCTGATAACCAGCATCGGCTGAGATAAATTCTTCATCGCCATGCAGTAACTTGCCAACCTGATTGAGGTCGTGCTCGTTAGCCGCCGTGGTCACCAGACTGTGGGTCAGGCCACTTTTGGCGTCCACGCCAATGTGCGCTTTCATGCCGAAGTACCACTGGTTACCTTTCTTGGTCTGGTGCATGTCTTCATCACGGCTGTTGTGTTTGTTTTTGGTAGAGCTGGGGGCTTGAATGATGGTGGCATCCACCAAGGTGCCCTGGGTCATTAGAACGCCACACTCTGCTAGCCAGTGATTAACGGTACTGAAGATTTTGCGGGCCAGTTCATGCTGCTCCAGCAAATGCCGGAAATTCATGATGGTAGTGCGGTCTGGAATGGCTTTATCCAGTGACAGGCGAGCAAATTGGCGCATGGAGGCGATTTCATAGAGGGCATCTTCCATGGCCTCATCGCTCAGGTTGTACCATTGCTGCATGCAGTGAATACGCAGCATGGTTTCCAGCGGATAGGGCCTGCGACCATTACCGGCCTTGGGATACACAGGCTCGATAACGCCAAGTAATTTGTCCCAGGGAAGCAAGTCATCCATTCTGCCAAGGAAAACTTCTTTGCGGGTCTGGCGGCGTTTACTGGAAAACTCACTGTCGGCAAAAGTCAGTTGCTGGCTCATCCGGTTACTCATTCTGGGTTCAGGTTACAACACGATGATCTCACATCTCGGACTTATTCGCACCTTCCCTAACTCGCCAATTGGTTCTACCATTCGATATTGAGTATCGAGTGTTACGCCGTCTGTTGCTTTAAAAGCACGTTCAAAATCAGACTCGTAAAAGATCCCTTTCCCGAGTTCTAACCTCTTAGAGGCTAACTTAAGATGCTGTTGATGATAGAATGGTGGCAATTGTTTATGATCCCCTACCAGTAATACTCGCTTGCCTGATTGCAGTGCTACCATCAATTCAGCAGCTTGTGCTCGGCCAGCCTCATCAACTATTACCCAATCAAAACTAGACTCAGCTAGCTCTAGTCGACGATTCCCAACACCAACAAGAGTTCCGCAAACCAATCGCTTACTTTTGAACATAAATCGATCAAACCCAGCCTCGCCGCCGCGTAATACATCCATCCACTCTTGGCTCATTTCCAATAGTTGCAGAAAAGGTTCAAGGTTCTCTGGATTGTTATAACTGCATTGTATGGCAATTTGCTCAGCCAACTGTCTTATCAAGGTCTCATCATAGACGAGAGTTTTCAGCAAGCTTTCATCGAATATTGAGTTAACAATTTCTTGTGTTCGCAGTTTAAGCTGATTGCTTTGTTCTAATAATTCAGTCAGTCGCTCTTGATGACTAATACTACTGCTCTTTGTCTGTTCTACTTTATCCAACTCACGGCTATATTGGCCATATGTCACCATCAAGGGATTCAGCGTACGATGTAACTGACATAACTGTTTGACTAATAATGGAGCCATGCCTAGGCGTTTTCCCAAGGAGCTAACTCGCAGGTCATATTCACGGTGAAATTTATGCTGAATCTGTCGCTGAAGAGCTTTAGTTGCAACACTTAGCATACCCTCATCAATCATAAGTTCATTACCAATACGTACTGTATCCAGTTCCATTCCTTTTGTATGGCAGAGCTCTCGAGCCTTAATGGCTACATTATCAACAGAAGCATGGGATTGGCCGACAAGAAGAATATTATTCACTCCGCAATGTTGATACAGATAGTGAATAAATTTTGAAATAAAGGTAGTTTTACCTGTTCCTGGCGGTCCCTGCAGAACTCCAACCGGTCCCAACTCGACCAACTGTTGAAACGCCATGAGCTGCTGTTCATTAAAACGTTGTCCAGGCTGATCATAAAGCTCGCGTAATGTCTCCGCGGATGGCCGCGGTTGCATTTGCTGCATACAGGGTTTCTGGTGGTAATCAAAATACTGTGGCAGATGCTGGATCTCTGCTTTGTTTTCAATTACTCGTTGAAGGGCTCTTTGGCGCAACTCTCTTGATGATTTGTCACGGATCGACTCCAATAGTAGCTGGCTGCCGCTACTAATTCGCTTACGAGCAGCATCGAAATCAAAGCGAATAGCCAATAGATTCGGCGTAGTTTCATTTAGCCGCAACTCCCCTAACTGCACTGATTCACGCTTATCTTTAATATAAACAATGATCTTATCATCAAGTTCAAAGCTGAGGTCAGCACCGGATTCCGTTGTATATGGGTAGAGTAAGCAACCACTTGGTGATTCCTGAAAGTCAGTTGAATCGATGTTGACTATATCTCGTAGGTCTACTTCTGTGTCAGACAATGCCTGCCACAACTCAACCGGACTTGACTCACTACTATCGAAGTCATCTTCATCCATCTCTTGATTAGGATTAGCTCGCTCAATGATGGCGTCAATTACTGGCTCGAGATTAAACAGCAGTTCAATAAAAGTATTACGCTGATTAAGTGAGCCACGCTGTAATGAAAGTTGAGTATTAATTTTAGCTTGGGAATATTTACCAGCCTTTATACTTTCTTCGATCGATAATCCTTTTTTATACAATATTCTATTAATAGTGCGATTATCAGGATCCAGGTCTACCAATAGCCGCTCACCTAAACCAGTGATGTAACAACGCAATTCATGCGCAAAGCGTGGATTAGCTGACCAGTTACAGTGAAAATGATAGATGCCATCATTTTGTTCTAGAAGCTTCATTTCTTGCGGCCAATCATCTGTGCCCCAGCAAACAGGAATTACCTTATCCTGTAATTCAGACTCCACAACTTGCTTAATCTCAGCTTGTTCCGGGGCTCGAAGTGACTGCAGCAAAGGATCGAGCGCGATAGGTATACCGTCAACGGTTTGCTTGGCACGTTCCAACTCAGCTTGAACCGGTACTGGCATATCTTCACTAAATAACTCCTCCACCATACGATATACGGCAAAGCAATCTCGCCCAAAAGCATCAGTGCTTTCAGGATTATCTGGCTGGTAACGATTATCTGCTGTTAATTCATCACTGAATTCAAGCAATCCAATCAGGGTAATTGCTGTCTGCTCCCCGGCTAGTACCAGCAGTTTCTCTGGGCAAAGATCTCCATGAGGTAACTGCTTTTCATGGAAAGCATGAATGGTGTTGATCAACGTCTCCGCTATTGTGAAACGTTGGGATTGTTCTAACACGTTCTCAGCAATAAACTGTGACCACGGTAGACCATCCACATACTCGCTCACTACATACAAGCCGCCTTGCCCTAATAGCCCACAGGAATGCACCTTAGGAGTTGGCAGATTTATATGTGTAAGCTTATCGATTCGCTGCTTAAAAGCGTGGATACGGCGGTTAACACCAGGTTGCTGAGGATTCAGAATCACGCCATCCCACAACTTTACCTGCAGGGCTTTCCCACCTTGTTCACAGTGGTAACTGATGCTGCCTGTCGTAGCAATGGCAGCAAGCGCAGGGTAAACCATAGACAAATCTTCAGGAAGCGGAGGAAACTCAATTAACACACCAACGCTGTTCATCCCTTCGCGAAAGAATTTGTTTTGCTTTAACTCTTGATAAATCTGGTTTGCTTCATCAAATTCTTGGCTATGTTCCTTAGTAGCCGCATTAAACTCATTGAGCATTATGTCTGCACGTGGAAAGCGTTTACTTGGCTCAAGGTTAAGAGCTTGTTCAAACCAGCTATTTAAAATGCCGCTAAAAGGATCAGTTAATGGAGCTCGCCATTCAGGCATCTGTCCAGGAGTCAGTAACGATTCGCCTGCAAAACAAATACGATAAGCAATTACAGCCAACATGAATACATCTAGGCGATAGGGCTCAACTGCTTCTTCAAAAGCATCTTCGGGCAGAGTATATGGAGCACTTTGCAATGTCGGACGTAATGCCTCTAGGCTATTATGTCCCTCCAGCGAGGCTGCGCCAAAACCAGTAACGACAATGCTCTTTTGATCCCCTGCGTACCATAGATTGTGCGGGTCAATATCACAATGGCCTATACCTAGGCTATGTAATTCAGAGAATGGAGCCAATAATGCACGAACGCGATCAATACGATCAGACTTACTCCATCCGTCAGCTTCGCTATCTAGTATCTCATCCAATCGGCTAAAACTGCGGCGTAACTCATACAGCTCACGGGCATCATCAGTTACATCCTCGTCGGATAATTCCCTTACCGCACGCAACATATAATCCTGCATAGTTGCACTGCCATGACGAACCAAGCGACCGACTCGTGTTTCACGCAGAGCTATCTCAGACCATAATGTTTGCATTGCATTTGCTACACCCAGGGCATCAAAGTTCCACTGGCGTAGCAGGCCTCTATGTTGACTATTGTCTTTGTGGCTAGCCCTGAATTCGTGGTAGACCATGTGGGGATGACTAAAGAATGGCTTATCGCTCGCAAGATAACCGCTCTCTTTCAATGGTAAAGGCCTTACTTTTGGGCCTTCAAAGAAAGACTTAATGATCGGTAATGCCTCATCTGAATTTGGACGAGGCTTGCCCCCTTCAAATAGATAAGAAAAATTAGTCTCTTGCACCAGTTTTTCGTATTTTTTAGGATTGCCTATAGTCAAGAATTCATCGCGGGTATGAACATAGCGACTCTCACTTGGCGGCAAATTCTCAGGGCCTGCACTGCCACACAGCACTACATGAGCCTCAACATGTAAAAAATAACCCAACTTACGAGAGAGCTCTTCCTGCAACAAATCCCTTAGCCGCTGTGCATGCTCGCGTTTGATCTGATAGGGACTTTTGCCTCGTGGCTTACCATTTTGCAGCCACTTGCCCCCTTCACATGTGATGCTACCATTCCACTCTTTGAGCTCGACTAATAGCAGCCGGTCAGCAGTAATAATTAATGTATCGATTTCCATCGAGCCTTGGCTATCGGTAACAACCAAGCCAGCATAGCCAAACCAACTATCAGGTAACTGTTTGACCATCATATCAACTGTTTTGGTTTCACTACGGTGCAGGCCTGCACCACCTACTATCTGATACTTCACGTTTTCTCCTGCACCACTACAATGCTGTTGGTGGTAGTCAAGTAAAATGGGATGTAGTTATCTCAGACATTGCATAGATTGCGCCTGCCTGATACTAAAAATGTGATTATGAAAGTGAACGCCAGAAATTTTATACCGTTCGCAAAGTGAACGCATTCCAAAATTTTTCAAATATATATCATCATCTTGAACATATCACTATAACGGCGAATCCATAAGGATTCGCCGTTTTTGTTTTCTTTGTTTCAGGAGATATCATGAATAATCTGGGAGGGTTGCAGTCCTTGCAGGGCTCACTTAAGGGCTTACCTGAATGGGCCTCAGAACGAGTCATGCAGCAAATTCGTCAGCTCACAAACTACGAGCCAGTTATCGGCATTATGGGGAAAACAGGGGCGGGAAAATCGTCGCTGTGCAATGCCCTGTTTGCCGGTGAAGTGTCGCCGGTCAGCGATGTTGCGGCCTGTACACGTGAACCTCTGCGCTTTCGTCTACAAGTCGGTGAGCACTATATGACGCTGGTGGACCTGCCCGGTGTGGGGGAAAGTGGTGCACGCGATACTGAGTATGCTGCGTTGTACCGCGAACATCTACCCCGGCTCGACCTTGTGCTGTGGCTGATTAAAGCTGATGACCGGGCACTGGCGGTGGATGAGCATTTTTACCGTCGGGTGATTGGTGAAGCATACCGGCATAAGGTGCTGTTTGTTATCAGCCAGACAGACAAAGCTGAACCCACCAGCGGAGGAGAACGATTATCCACAGAGCAGAAGCAAAACATCAGCCGCAAAATCTGCCTGTTGCATGAGCTGTTCCAGCCCGTGCATCCGGTATGTGCCGTGTCCATCCGACTACAGTGGGGACTGCGGGTGATGGCCGAGCGGATGATAAAGTTCCTGCCGCGTGAGGCCAGCAGTCCGGTGGTGGTCCAGCTCAGTGCGCCACTTCGTACCGATTTCGTTAATAAAAAAGCCCGTGACGATTTTGGTGAAACAGTCGGCTCGGTACTGGATACAGTAAGCTCCCTGCCCCTGATACCGGCCCCGGTTCGAACAATCATTCAGGCTGTACGCGATACCGTGGTGTCAGTCGCCCGTGCCGTCTGGAATTTCTTCTTCTGAATATTGCCACTTGATCCGTTGTTTCCTGAGCCCTGTCGCCATTTGAGCGACAGGGCTTTTTTGTATTTATTTTTCCATCATGAGGAATCTGCTTATGACCCGTCTGACTTCGCGCTTTAGCGCAGCAAATATTATTCGTCGTGACCGTCCGTTAACCCGTGAAGAGTTGTTTCGGGTAGTACCCAGCGTATTCAGCGAGGACAAACATGAATCGCGTAGTGAACGTTACACATACATCCCCACCATCTCCCTGCTGGAAAGCTTGCAGCGGGAAGGCTTTCAGCCGTTCTTTGCCTGTCAGACACGGGTGCGTGACCCTGGTCGCCGCGAACACACAAAGCACATGTTGCGTCTGCGTCGGGAAGGACAGATTATCGGCAAACAGGTCCCGGAAATCATTCTGCTCAACTCCCATGACGGTACAAGTTCGTACCAGATGCTGCCGGGGTTATTTCGTGCGGTTTGTGCAAACGGACTCGTCTGCGGTGAATCGTTTGGTGAGGTTCGGGTGCCGCACAAAGGCGATGTGGTGAGCCAGGTGATTGAAGGGGCGTATGAAGTACTGGGGATTTTTGACCGCGTGGAAGAGAAGCGTGATGCGATGCAGTCGCTGATGCTGCCGCCACCTGCGCAGCAGGCGCTGGCACACGCTGCACTGACGTATCGTTTTGGAGAAGACCACCAGCCGGTTGCTCCATCACAGGTGCTGTCCCCACGCCGCTGGCAGGATGAAAGCAACGACCTGTGGACCACCTACCAGCGTATTCAGGAGAATCTGATAAAAGGTGGGCTTAGCGGACGCAGTGTAAAAGGCAGCCGAACGCATACCCGTGCCGTGCGCGGAATCGATGGCGACGTGAAGCTTAACCGTGCGTTGTGGGTGATGGCAGAAACGATGCTCAGCGGGTTTCAGACAAACAAATACTAGCTCCGGATTAATGCGGACATCACCTGTCCGTTCATTGCTCAATTTACAGGCGATTTTTCCTCTAACTGGACACGAAGCCGCATTCTGATCGCATTCGGCCAACTGAAAAAATACTGCTTCTGCTGTCCATATCCTGTCCAGCCCTCTCGTTACACTAATCACTTAATTTTCAGTCCATTAACCGAATGGAGAAAGCCTCTCATGTCTCAGACTGAGCGCCGCCATGAGCGCCTTGCGGTCCGCTTGTCGCTGATTATCAGCCGCCTTGTGGCGGGAGAAACGCTGATTATGCAGAAGCTGGCTACCGAGTTCGGCGTGTCAGTACGCACGCTGCGTCGGGATTTTCGTGAGCGGCTGACCTATCTCGACCTGGAGTTCCGTGACGGGCAGTGCAGCCTGCTGTCCGGTAGCCGCCAGCGGGAGCTGGCGGTGCAGACCTTCGTCCGCCACTCCGGCGTGGAGGCGCTCTTTCCGGATATCGACAACCAACTGGTTACCTCCCTGTTGAGTGCTAGTGAATCCCCCTGCCTTATCTGGCACAGCGCTACCTCCCGGGCACTGGCACGGCCTGAAGTGTTTACGCGACTGGTTCGCGCTATCACTGAACACCGTCGGGTGACGCTGCTGGCAGAAGGCGGTCGTTACTCCGGGCTGGCTCCTTACCGCCTGGTGTGCAGCGATGGCTGCTGGTATCTGACCGGTGAGCTCGGGGGGCATATAACGGTTTTCCCGCTGGGCGATATTCACACGGTAACCTTCCATCCGGCACTGTTCGTGCCGGATGTACGGGTGCGTAACCTGCTGTCACATCCCGGTTTTCTTCGGGTATTACCCCACTTTCAGACTTTCCACTCACTGCTCGTTGTCAGTGACGACGGGTTTTCACCTCAAAAGGAACAGATATGAAATTACTTACTACCACGGCGCTGGCGCTCAGTCTGTGCGCGGGTACCGTTTTGCCAGTAGCCGCTGAAAATGTCGTAGGGACTGTTAAGGCCTGGCAATACATGCAAGCTGACGGCTGGAAATCAGCCGATGGTCTGGACAATAACACCCTCAGCAATGCGCTCTACGGTGCCAGAGTCATTGATAATTACCCCTGGACCCGGCAGTTTCTGCTGCGGATGGGATACAACGGAGGCTATTTTCTCGCGGACAAAAACACCAAAACGGTACGCAAACTTGCACTCAAAACGGCCAGTGGCTCCCCCGCCGATTTGACATCCGTGTATCAGGGAGAGGGTAAGGCGTGTGGGTTCACTCTGATTGATACCCAGGCCTCGCTGCTGGACGAGGCGCAACAGAGATCGGGTGGTACAGATAATCCAACAGAAGCGTTGAATCATGCCCGGTCTACCTACGTACCGAAAGCCCTGCTGGTCGTGCCTGATAATTGCGTCAATCCAAAACAACAGGCCGCGCTGGCGGCTAAGCGTTCTCAAAAAGACCGCGAACTGCAGCAATGGGTGGCAAAGCAGAGCATGGCTGAGCTGTGCCGCCGTACCGGTAACTGCTGAAAGTCTGGTTACAGGCGTTTTAAATCACACCAGATGCCTGGCAAATATATCGGTTGTATTACGACATCCATTAATTCAGGAATAATGCCATGTTAAGAATTATCACCTCAACCATACCTGCTCTCATTCTGTCACTCGCCACCTTCAGTACCGGTGCCGCGCAGCTTCCGGCAAGCCTGATGGATAAAGACAATCCCGGCCAGGAATACTGGTGCCAGGGGAACGACATCAACACCTCCATGTGCTCGCTGACCGGCGTCAGTCATGACCGTAAGTTTGCCCTGATTCAGGACCTGCCGGGCCCTGCCTGTGAAGATTTAAGCTTCGGGGTTATCGACCTGGTGCGCCAGACCGGCGTCAACATTCCTTACGATGGTGGTGACTGTAAGGGCGATGTGCAGGCCGGGTTTGTGCGTGGCTCGAAAGATAATGCTCTGTATGTGAAGATTGTCCGGGGCAGCAAAACCCTCAAGCTGTATAAGGTACAAACCGGTTACTGACAATTTCCCCACACCCGCATACTCCCACAGCCCCTGACGCGTCTGCGTCAGGGGCTTTTGCTTTTAAGGTACACCGAATGCCTGAATCTCAATTACTACCGTCGGGTTCATTCACTCGCCAGCAGGCCGAAGCTGTTACCCGCCGGTATCACAACATCGCCATTGAAGACGACCAGGGCAGTCACTTCCGTCTGGTGGTTCGCGACCCCGAAGGCCGGATGGTCTGGCGAGCGTGGAACTTTGAACCGGATGCCGGTGCGGCCCTAAACCGATATATCTGGCAGGATGGCATTTGCAGAGCATTATCCATCGACTGACTGCAGTCATTTACCAGCATACATTTCATACCCTGATTACCCCATCCCATACGCCAGCCATCGCCGCTGGTGTTTTTTATTGACGGAGAAACCCTATGACAACACAGACACAGTACGAGTTTGTTCCCGCTAACGAACCGCAGTTCACCCTCAGTGCCACGCTGGTACCCGACGAACAGCGTATCAACTTCTGGCCACAGCACTTCAGCTCCATTCCGCAGTGGATAACGCTGGAACCGCGTATTTTCGCCTGGATGGGCCGCCTCTGTGATGAGTACAGCGGTGGTATCTGGTCCTTTTACACACTCAGCAATGGCGGAGCGTTTATGGCCCCTGATGCTGACAGTGACGATAAATGGCATCTTTTCAACGGCATGAACGGAAATGGTGTGGAAATGAGCGCGGAAGCCGCAGGCATTGCTGTCTGCCTGATTGAATACAGCCACCATGCCTGCCGTACAGAATGTGACGTGATGACCGCACACTATTACCGCCTGCGGGACTATGCCCTGCAGCATCCTGAAGCTCACGCCATTCTGCGCATCATCGACTGACCGGAGGAGCAACGAATGAAACAGCTTTCCTTTTTACCCGGCGAGATAACGCCACAGGACCGGCGTCTCATCCAGCGTGCCCTCAGAGTTCTGGACAGGCATCTGCATGAGCCCGGGGTGGCCTTCACCTCCACACATGCTGTCCGTGAATGGCTGCGACTGCATATGGCCGCGCTTGAGCGGGAAGAGTTCCGGGTGCTGTATCTGGATAATCAGAACCAGCTTATCGCCCATGAGACGCTCTTTAGTGGCACGATTAACCGCACCGAGGTCCATCCCCGGGAAGTGGTCAAACGTGCTCTGTACTTCAACGCGGCGGCGGTGATACTGGCGCATAACCATCCTTCCGGCGAGACGATGCCCAGCCAGGCTGACAAAGCCCTCACGCAGCGACTGGTTCAGGTACTTCAACTGGTGGATATCCGTGTCCCTGACCATCTGATTGTCGGCGGCAGACAAATCTATTCGTTCGCAGAACACGGTCTGCTGTGAGGTATTACATGAAAATTATCAGTAAACGCCGGGCAATGACGATATACCGCCAGCATCCTGAGTCCCGAATCTTTCGTTACTGCACCGGCAAATACCAGTGGCACGGTAGCGTCTGCCATTACACCGGCAGGGAAGTTCCGGATATCACAGGAGTCCTGGCGGTATACGCCGAACGCCGCCAGGACCGCGAGGGACCGTATGCTTGCCTGATGAGTATTACCCTGAACTGACGATAAAGGAGATTATAAATGAGCAACATCACATGGGGCCTGCAGCGGGATATCACGCCGCGCCTGGGAGCACGTCTGGTGCAGGAGGGCAACCGGCTGCATTATCTGGCTGACCGGGCCAGTATCACAGGTAAATTCAGTGACGCCGAATGCCAGAAGCTGGATGTGGCATTTCCACACTTTATCAGCCAGATGGAGTCCATGCTGATTACCGGTGAACTTAATCCCCGACACGCCCACTGCGTCATTCTGTACCATAACGATTTTACCTGCGAAGCCGACACTCTTGGCAGTTGCGGCTACGTATACATCGCCATTTACCCCACTCAGCGCTAATTACCTTCACGAGAGCAAACATGAAACCTCAACCTGCAACAACTTCGCGGGCGGCGAAGCCATGCCTGTCACCTGTGGCTGTCTGGCAAATGCTGCTGACCCGACTGCTCGAAAAACACTATGGCCTGACGCTAAACGACACCCCGTTCAGTGATGAAACCGTGATTCAGGAACACATTGATGCCGCTATCACGCTGGCTGATGCCGTTAATTTTCTGGTGGAGAAATACGAACTGGTACGTATCGATCGCAGAGGATTTTCGTGGCTACAACAGACTCCCTATATTTCCGTAGTAGATATTCTGCGAGCAAGGCGCTCTACCGGATTGCTAAAAGCTAACGTGAAATAAACGCTTAAATACAGACAGACTAAAGGAAAGCAAAATGCTAATCTCACAGACGAAGAGACTTCTACTGTAACCTACCCTCCCCGGCAAAAACCTGACATTTTCTTTTAGGACCAACAATGGGACCAAAATGAAAATTGAACTGAAGGTTAGCAGCTATTAAACAACAAGTTATACAACCAATTCAGACTCCGCCAGCCCACCAAAATTCTCCATCGGTGATTACCAGAGTCATCCGATGAAGTCCTAAGAGCCCGTACGGCGCAAGCCCTACGGGCTTTTTTGTGCCTGTCGTTGTCCGAGAACATCCGGCTGAATCCAGAGAGAATTGGTACACGTTTAGGTATACGGTAGGATGTATGCCTAAAAGCGTATACCAATTCCTGAAGGAGCGACCATCGTGGTACGGACAATACGCCCCCTGACAACACCGCAGTTCTGCACGCTAAAGTGTTAGAGAAGGATCTAACGCTACATGATGGCAATGGGCTTTTCCTGATAGTGAAAACCAGCGGGAAAATCTCTGGCGTTTCCGTTATCAACGTCCGGTAACAAAGCAGCGGACATTGATGGGGCTCGGTGCATTCCCCGCCCTTTCGCTTGCTGATGCCCGAGGGTTAAGAGCTGATTACCTTGCCTTATTAGCCAACGGAATCGACCCACAAATTCAAGCTGAAGTTGCAGAGGAACAGCAGCAAATCGCTCTGGACAGCATTTTTTCGACGGTGACCGCTAACTGGTTTCAGCTCAAAAGCAAAAGCGTTACACCTGATTACGCAAAAGACATTTGGCGCTCACTGGAGAAAGATGTATTCCCTGCCATCGGTGAGATCCCTGTTCAGCAAATCAAAGCCCGTACCCTGGTTGAAGCTCTTGAGCCAATCAAAGCTCGTGGGGCGCTTGAGACTGTACGTCGACTGGTGCAGCGTATTAATGAGATAATGATTTATGCCGTAAACACTGGTCTGATTGATGCGAATCCAGCATCAGGTGTTGGGATGGCCTTTGAGAAACCCAAAAAACAAAACATGCCGACGCTGCGGCCAGAAGAATTGCCGAAACTGATGCGTTCTTTAATCATGTCAAATCTGTCTGTCCCGACGCGCTGTCTCATTGAATGGCAGCTCCTGACTCTTGTGCGCCCTTCTGAAGCCTCCGGTACTCGGTGGGCAGAGATCGATTTCGAAACAAAGCTCTGGACAATTCCAGCCGAACGGATGAAGGCTAAGCGGGAGCATATAGTTCCTCTATCTCTTCAGGCATTAGAGATTCTTGATGTGATAAAGCCTATCAGTGCTCATCGTGAACATGTTTTTCCGAGTCGGAATGACCCAAAGCAACCAATGAATAGCCAGACAGAAAATGCTGCTTTAAAAAGAATTGGATATGGGGGTAAATTAGTAGCACATGGTTTGCGCTCAATAGCGAGTACTGCAATGAATGAAGCTGGTTTGAATTCAGATGTGATTGAAGCAGCACTCGCTCATAGTGACAAAAATGAAGTTAGGAGAGCCTACAACCGTACAACATATTTGAATCAAAGAAAGGAAATAATGAGTTGGTGGGGAGGTTCTATATACTCCTTATCATTTATAAAAAAGGGTATGTCATGAGTAAATTCCAAAAAATAGACTTAGCATATGACTTCTTAATTGAAAAAGAAAAACAAGGCGCAACCTTTAAATTGTCGGAGCTATCAGAAGCCAGCACATGGTCTTTGAAAACATGTTCAACACATATTTCAAAGAAGCTTAGCTCCTATTTCCAGAGGGAAGGAGACGACTATATAACTAATGGTCTTTTATTCTTAAGTAAAAACGACTTCAGAACAGCCCTAAGCCAGATATCATCTCTAACCAATAATTACTCAAGAAAAGGAATTCTTTTAAATAAAGCTAAAGAGTTTGCGATACTCGCGGTTTCCACTTACAACAACCCGACTATAAAATTCAAAACATATGGGTTTATAATCAACATGAATATAGCATTCACATCACTTTTTCATGCTATATTTGAAAAAAACGAGGTCGACTATTATCACAAAGATGGTGCAGGGAATACAATTTTCATCGATGGAGAAGAAAAAGCATGGGAATTAAAAGAATGCACAGAAAAATATTGGTTTGGGGTCAACTCACCAATTAAATCTAACCTTCACTTTCTTATAGGCCTAAGAAACAAAATCGAGCATCGCTTTCTTCCTGTCATAGACTTAATGTGTAGCGGAGAATGTCAAGCAGCATTAACTAACTTTGAAAACATTATAACTAAAGAATTTGGTGATGAGCATGCATTATTAGTAAACCTTGCTGTAGCCATGCAACTTAGTCGGGTATCTTCAGAGGCCAAAATAGAAGCATTAAAACAATTCCAATCACAGAATTACACCGTAGTTAGGGAGTTCATGGAAGCACAACAACATGAATTAAGTGCAGAAGCATTAGAGAGCCAAGAGTACCGCATTAAAGCTTTTTTAATTCCAAAGATAGGAAATCATGCCTCATCATCAGATCTATCTATTGAATTTGTTAATTTTAGAAAACTAAGCGATGAAGAAAAAGCACAGTATGAACAGGGCATAACATTTATAAAAGAAGTACGAAGCCCTTATATTCACAAGCCATCAGATATTGTTTCAAAAGTAAAGGAAACTCATAACTTCTTCAATATGGCTTTACACACAAAGTGCTGGAAGTTCTTCGATGCTAGGCCAGTGGAAATGAATAATGACTACAAAGGAATATATTCAGGTTTTGTCTTAGGCTTCAACAATTATCTTTACTCTAACGATTGGGTATCATTTTTAAATGAACAACTTAGTAACAATGACACCCTACAACGCATCCGCATCTCCTGAAGGAAATATATATGGCAAATTTTTTTCGTTTAGACAGGGATTGGGGATTCTTACAAGCTTTAGATAAGATAAACTCTCATTACAAGCCCGGAGGAATGGTCTCCGGAATGGCTAGGAATGTTCAGATACAAAATTGGGGAGTTCTTGTTGGAAGAACTCGTGCACTTGCTGAAGTTGAATTAGCGATATCCCTTGCGGGGTCAAAATCTAAACTATGTAGGATAATACAAATATCAGACTCATCCCTTAATATGATGATTGATTTTTTCGAGAGTCTACCTAATGATATTAATAAGCAGGGAATCCAACAGGGAACATCCATATCCGGACATTTATTACTTCGCCAGATTGGGAAAGGTGGGAATGCAGTAGTATGGAAAACAAGAACAACAAATAACAATCTGCATATAATGAAAATTGCTAAACGTAGTAAAGGAATAGCATTATCACGCTTTGATGATGAAATATCCACATTAAATAGAATCAAAGCCATAAGGGACAAGAACCTTCACACAATCCCTATCATTAATAGTTATAGCAACTTGGACGATGATGGTTTTGCTTGGTTTACAATGCCAGAAGCCACCCCTCTGGAAAAACATTTTGAAAAACACGCATCCACACCTCTAACCATATTAAAAGGCATGCTGGATGTCTGTAAGACAATTGAAATACTTCACGCCCAAGACATTTACCATCGAGATATAAAACCAGATAACATACTTATCTATCAACATAAGTGGTCTCTTGGTGATTTTGGCATTGCCACTTTCCCCGATAAAGAAAAAATCACTAAAGAAGGTACCAAAATGGGTTCCCTGCATTACTACGCACCAGAAATGTTAAGCAGTTCTCAAGAAAATTCTGGTATGTATGCTGACATATACAGCTATGCAAAGTCATTATGGGCCTTATTAAGCGGAAATAAGTATCCCATTGCTGGGGAACTTAGATTAGACCGTCCAGAGGCAAAGTTATCTACTTACTGCATGTTGGATAAAATAGAGTTACTGGATGAAGTCATATCAGCTTGTACAAGCTATACACCAACAAACAGACCTTCAATATCAGAGATAAGAGCTGTAATTGAAAAGGTCATAGAAAATAAATAACACATCAGCTCTGCGCACAATGCTCTCCCCGCCCCGCCTGCCCGCTTAATGGGGCGCTTTGAATGCAGGTGCATGGGCGACCTCAGGCCGCGCCAGAACTGGCGCTGGCGGGGGAGGCAGGGACATGAAAACGTATGCAAAACCATGCACCTTATGTATGCATGGCTTAATTCAGGGAAAATGGCGGGATTTACGGGGATTTTTTGACGGGCTACTGCGCGGCCAGTTCAGCGCGTTTTCGGACGTAATTCTGGTTTTGTGCAGGCGTGAATTTTTCACGATTATCATCCCGTGAAACCGCGTCAGGCCTGAACCCAATGGCCGTTAAAATGTCATTATCCTGTGCGGAATAATTTATTTTTCCACCGGTGGCCAGCCACACCGACAGCGCTTCACGCAGGTAGTCCACCGAATGCTGCATTACGCAGTGTTTTACAGCGGGATGCTGGTTGTTATAGCCCATTAGTTCGGGGGCAAGTGAGGCGGTCAGCTCTGCGCCGTGCGCCTGCATAAAATCATTCAGGCGGTTGAGGATGCTGATGCGCTGCACGTCCTCATGCGAGCTAATATAGCGACCGGCAGCCTGATTAATTTCCCATTTTTTACGTCGATAATATTGTAAGCACCCTGTTTTACTTCCACGCACTTTTTTGAGTACTTCCACATTTTAAGCCATCATCAGGCACTCATCCGACACCGGGTTATCCAGAAGTCCCTGCAACCGCTTACTGCGACATACAACCCGCAGATTTCCCCTCGTGATATTGTCCATAAAAAGGAGCATCGAGCGTTGGAATATAAGGCCAGTCAACTTCGCTTTTTATGATATTTCGCGCAGCCATTGCTTCTTGCTCGGTTAAAAACATCCCTGAAAGATTGTTGTCAGCATCAATAGCAAAAAACGTAATCTCTGAGTCACAAAGTTGAGCGTTAACAATAACGAAGAGAGAATATGTTGCTCTTGCCCAACTTTCCTCTTCAGAACCAGGGACTTCTGCAGAATATATAGTGAACTCCTCTCCATTACACGACACTTTGTATTCTGGGATTTCAGAATCAATATACTCATAAATCTGAGCGGGATTGCGGATATGTTTTTTTAACTCAGGCAGCAAGCGTTGATAAGCCCCGGCAATCCCTTCTTCAGCCAATGTCTCAGCATCCAGAAAAATCAGGTCATCATAGTTCAAAGGACTTTCAGTGTCTTTGACATTGTCCTTTCGAAATGTTGGCAGCATTTTCAGCAATCCAGAAAACATAACATATTCCTGAGCAAAGAGTTTTTGTTACTGACGGTAAGATACAATACTTGTACAGCCCCTGACATCCTCCAGCCGCTAACTATTATGCTGTGTGGCGTTCTGCTTCACTTACAGTCTATTCCTAAAGCCACCCGCGCATTTCGCATGTCATCCTTAATCACGCTCATAACACGAAAACGTTAATTGAGGATAAATGATGAAAAAAACAATTATCGCATTATCTGCCGTTCTGCTGGCTTCTCCTGTTTTTGCGGCGACCACACATGCAACCGACGATACCGTCGCCACGGCGAACGCGCACGCCAGCACGGCGAAGCAAAAGCTGCATGAAGAACAGAACAAAGGTGAAGAGCTGAAGCTGAAACAAAAGCATGCCGCAGAAGGTAAAAGCGAAAGCTTTGGCAGCAAGGTCAGCGAAGATTCCCAGAAAGCCTGGCATAAAACCAAAGAGGGTACCGAGAAAGGCTGGGACGTAACCAAAGCCGGTGCAGAAAAAGGCTGGAATAAGGCCAAAGAGGGTGCCGCTGAGCTGGAAAAGAAAGTCACTGAATAACCCCTCCGAAAGGTCGCGCAAGCGGCCTTTTTTATTTCCCTCCCCTGTCCTCCTTCCATACCAACCGGAAACGCTAAAATAAAAGCGTGAAGACCGCATATTCTTCATTCCCTGAAGAGAGGTACACGCAGATGAACATTAAGGAAGTCGCACCTGAAACCCGTGGCGTCACCGTTGAGCTTCTTGCCAGCATTGACCTGGGCCCTGAAATTGCCGGGATGGAAGGCCGTCAGCTTCGTATGCGTAAGGTCACTATCGATCCGGGAGGTGTGTTTGGCCCGGTACATAACCATGTTGATCGTCCCGGCACTGTCTACATTTTACAGGGCATCATTACCGATCACCGAAATGGCATTGCAACAGACTATGGCCCGGGCGTGGGCTGGCCTGAAGATCACAACACGATTCACTGGCTGGAAAATCGCGGTAGCACCCCGGCCGTTGAAATCTCCGTTGATATTGTTCACATTGTCTGAACCCTGGACCGGCCCGACGGGCCGGTTCGGATATTACGCGGCGAATAAAATCTCTGCGTCAGGCGTTAATACAATGCCTGAATGATGGAGATGCTTAGATGATGCGTAATATCGCTCTGCTGATTGTGATATTGCTTAGCCCGATGGTGAATGCAACCCCTGTCCGCTATGCCATTGACCAGCAAAAAACAGGAATTGTGCTCTCCTGGCGCGCGTTCGGTGGCATACTCTCGCAGGCATGGCTCAGAGGGGTTACGGGCGATGTCATCCTCGATCCAGCGAACGAATTCAACGACCAGATCCATGTCACGATCCCCGTAGCCACACTGGTGGCATCCAATAGTCTGCTCACCTGGCAACTCAAAAGCGATATGTTTTTTGATGCTGCACGCTACCCGACAATCATCTTTATCAGTGACCGGGTGGTTACGCTGCAAAAGGATCATTTTCGGGTATTTGGCACACTGAACGTGAGAGAGATACGACGGCCGGTGATTCTGGATGTCATGCTCAAAGAGCATAACCTGGCATTTTTAGCGCTCCATGCCACTACGGCTATCTCGCGCGCGTCTTTTAACATGGATCGCTTTGCCCTGGTTGTCGATGACCGGATTGCGATCAATATTGATATTCAGGCCCGGCCCGGGCGCGAATCAACCAATCATGCGCAATAACGCCTGCGCGGTCTCCTGCAGTTGTGATGCGGGGTTACGTCCAATCAGGACAAACTGATGACCCCGACGGTTCCACCAGGCAATGTTCATGTTGTACCGTTTTTCCGCCTGAACGGGTGTGGTTTTCCCCTGCTCCGTTGCGGAGATGCACAGCGCCATCGGGCCATAATCATTGTGAAGCCAGGCAATCTGCGCAATAGAGGTTCGTTCATACCGCAGAATACGCACCATTTTCAGCTCTGCACCTGGCAGCATCAGCTGCTGTTCATTGAGCTGTAACCCTAAATCCTGCATCGTACGGGTCAACCCTTTCTGGAGTAACGCGGCCCCACTGTCGACATCCACCAGCGTTTCAGCACTGTAAAGCGACATGTATTGCGCCTCCAGATCACGAATCTGCTCGTTTTCATCCTGTTTTTCTGATGCCGGGCGCACCAGATATCCCAGACCGCTTCCTAAGACCAAAAAACTCAGTGAAGCGGCAATCAATGCGCGGCGGCTAACGCTTGCGCGTGGTTCAGGGTGCTCCGCAAGATGTTGCTCCAGCCTGGCCTGCATTCTTGCAAGCGGGGCATCGTTCAGCCAGGACGCAAAGGCACTTTTATAATCCTGATGGCTTTTCATCAATTCGGCGGTTCGTGCAGACAGTTGCGTGTCACCGCGCAGGCACTGTTCAAACTGACGTGCATCCTCACTCTCCATCTCGCCATCCAGCCAGGTGACAATGGCATCGTCGTTATACGGGGGCGCAAAACGAATCGGTTTCAAGAGCGTTTCTCCTGTGCAGAGGGCGGCAGGTCAAACGACCTTGCCAGCGTGGCACGCGCGGTGGCTAACCGGCTCATAATCGTGCCGACGGGTACCGATAAGGTTTCTGCCGCCTCCTGATAGGTAAACCCTTCGACATAGACTAAAAACACGGTATTACGCTGCGCTTCTGGTAGCGCATTAACCCGCAGCATAATTTGCCGAAAACGCAGGCTGTCATCGTCCTGGTCACGCGTGTCTGGAGCCTCCAGATCGTCACTTTCCACAAATCCCTGCCCCATGCGAACCCGACGCGCACGCAGGTCGGAAATCCATATTGAGTGGAGAATAGAAAACAGCCACCTGTCGATGCGCGTGCCCGGCGTAAACTGCGCGCTCTTTTCGAGCGCGCGCACGCAGGTTGACTGGACAAGTTCTTCCGCCGTATCACGATTATGCGACAACACCAGGCCGTAGCGCCAAAGGCGCGTGAGGTGTGCGGCAAGCTGCTGGCGAACGTCACTGGTTGTGATTTTACGACCCTCACGGTTGAACTCAGGATTCCGGATGTCCGTTAATGGCAGCCTGCAGGTCACGATATTCCTCACAGGTTTGGCCACAAATACCGGCGATAACGTTCAGCTGTTCTTTCGCCAGATCGGGGCGTCCTTTTACCATCCAGGCTTCACCCAGATACTCACGCGCTTTGGCATAGTTAGGGTTCAGGGCAAGAGAGCGCTGATAATACCCAATCCCTTCATCCGTGCGGCCCAGTTTGCGGGTGGCGTACCCCCGGTAATTCCAGGCTTCTGCCGTATTGCTATTTTTCAGGGTGTTGAGAAGGTTTAATGCCGCCTGATACTCCCCTTTCTTAGCAAGATGGTAGGCATAGTTAGTTTTGTCCTGATCGCTAAGACTGCTGCTTTTATCAGGCACGCATTTCTGGGTGGTGCTGTCATACACCTGTCCGGAAGGACAGTCAGGCGTTTTACTATTAGTACTATTATTGCCCATAGCCAGCGCTTGTGGGGCATGCAGGAACAATAACAGCACCGGAACGGCCAGATAGCGGACGGTGGCGAAGGTTTTCATATTTTGCTCCAGGGTGAATGCACAGTAGGTGTACATAGTGTTAACGCGCAGTAGCGCGTTTTTATTCATCACCTGAACATTTTTTCTGCACACCGGGCTCATTCATCCCCGGGAGAGTGGCTACACATTGGTTCTCAATAGTGCATTCAGCATATGAATAATAAGTGAATCACTATTAGCGTGATTATATTAATACGCGTCACGAAAAAACTAAAAATAAAATAGCAAACATAATATATCATACACCACGCTCCATTTATTGCGGCTTAAATGGAGGTTAAGCCGCAATAAATGATCGTGTAAATAAATTAAATTAACATCACCAGAAAATACTCCCTATCGCAAATTAACCTCTCTCCGCCACGAACCAACCCCCTTCAACCCCGCACCACGCCTGGCGTTAAAAGCCATACACACGAAAAAACCACCTCTCTGCTGCATTAATATTTATTCTCTCCATCAGGTTTGCGTAATTGAATTTTTATAGCTATATCATTTTTAGACGAACAAAAAACAATAACACCACGAATTAAAGGGATTTATATAAAGAAGAAAAAAACAACTTAATATTATCTGAAGGAAATAATAGATATCGGACGCGTATAGCCAATTTTTATTCTGGCGGGCTTCGTTCGCACTGAAGAAATCATCATCGTGTTACTCATCAAAATAGCATCACCACCAGGAGCCGTAACCTCATGAGCCAAATATCTGTTATCTCAAAACTGACTGGCGTGAAAACGACCACGGAAGGGACTCAGGTCTCGCTGAATCATTCCTCTATCGTTAAGCTTCACCTGGAGCGCGCCGATATTCAGCATTTTGCCAGAAATAACAACGATCTGGTGCTCACCCTGCATTCTGGTGAAACCATCGTCATCAAGAATTTCTACGTCACGGATGCACAGGGTCTTAGTCAGCTGGTACTGGAAGATGACAACGGCGCATTGTGGTGGATTGAAGACCCCACTGCAGCAGCCGCGCATTATGAATCCATTGCCTCAACGGACGTTTTGCTGGCCGCTGCAGGCGGTGAATCAACCACCGGTGGTGCAATCTGGCCCTGGGTTCTGGGCGGCGTTGCGGCAGCCGGAGGCATAGCGCTGGCTGCCGGTGGCGGTGGCGGTGGCGGTGGCGGTGGCAGTGGCAGTGGCAGTGGCAGTGGCAGTGGACATAGCAACAGCGGAAGTAGCGACCCGGCGGATCCCGCAGACCCTCCGTCCCCGGATAAAACAGCTCCCGTTGCACCTGCTATTTCCGGCGTAACGGACAATGTCGGTACAGTCCAGGGCGCACTCACCAGTGGTCAAAGCACCGATGACTCCCGACCAACCTTTAGCGGAACAGCAGAGGCCGGATCAACGGTAACGGTTTACGACAACGGGACAGCCATCGGTAGCGTAGCGGCAGGCAGTGACGGCAAATGGAGTTTTACCCCGTCGACAGATTTAAGCGAAGGTACACATAACATCACCACCCAAGCCACCGACGCTGCCGGGAACACTGGCCCGGGCTCTTCTTCATTTGCCGTGGTTGTGGACACCACACCGCCGGACACACCCACGCTCCTGAACGCAACTGAGCGCAACGGTGCGACGGCGACACAAATTCAGAGCGGTCACTATACCCATACCGGTACACCTGAGATTTCCGGAAAAGGTGAGCCTGGCGATACCATCACCCTCTACGATCAAGGGGTGAAAATTGGCGAAGCCAACGTCGATAGTAACGGAAACTGGCATTTTACCCC
Organism: Enterobacter cloacae; assembly: GCA_014169315.1. NCBI lineage: Bacteria > Pseudomonadati > Pseudomonadota > Gammaproteobacteria > Enterobacterales > Enterobacteriaceae > Enterobacter > Enterobacter cloacae. The sequence goes on from AP022133.1 coordinate 3,508,435, forward strand.
CGGTTCCACACTGACCGAAGGTACACACTCCCTGACGATCACGGAAACCGATCCGGCCGGGAACACCAGCGGCATCTCCAGACCACTGGACTTTATTGTTGATAACACGCCCCCGGGCGCGCCAACCGATCTCGCCATCACCCCCGACGGCGGCGCGCTGACCGGTAAAGCCGAAGCGGGCAGTACTATCATCGTCAGCAACGGCACCACCATTGTTGGTACGGCGGTGACGGACGCCCAGGGCAATTTCACGGTACCGCTCAACCCTGCCCAGCTGAATGGTGAAACCCTTTCAGTCACCGCCACCGATGCCGCAAGTAACACCAGCCCGCCCGCCAGTCTGACGGCTCCGGATACCACACCTCCGGCCATTCCGACGGGGGTTGTGGTCAATCACGATGGCGATCATGTTACCGGGAAAGCAGAACCTGGCAGTACCGTCACCGTGAAAAATGAGCAAGGCACCCTCATCGGTACAGGTCAGGCAGATGGCAGCGGTAATTTCGATGTTACCCTCTCACCACCGCAGAAAAACGGTGAAGTGCTGGACGTGACGGCTACCGACGGTGCGAACAATACCAGCCAGCCCGCGCTGGCTATCGCCCCGGACACCACTGCACCAGGCGCACCAACCGATCTTGCCATCACCGCCGACGGCAGCACGCTGACCGGTAAAGCCGAAGCCGGTAGCAGCATCATCATCAGCAACGGCACGACCACTGTTGGCACGGCGGTGACGGACGCTCAGGGCAATTTCACGGTGCAACTGCACCCCGCCCAGCTTAATGGTGAAACCCTTTCAGCGACCGCCACCGATGCCGCAAGCAACACCAGCCCACCCGCCAGCCTGACGGCTCCGGATACCACGCCTCCGGCCATTCCAACAAATGTCGTGGTCAACCACGATGGTGATCATGTCACCGGGAAAGCAGAGCCTGGCAGTACCGTCACCGTGAAGGACGAGCAAGGCTCCATCATTGGCACTGGTCAGGCAGATGGCAGCGGTCATTTCGATGTCACCCTCTCAACGCCACAGAAAAACGGCGAAGTGCTGGACGTGACGGCCACCGACGGCGCGAGCAATACCAGCCAGCCCGCGCTGGCTATCGCCCCGGATACCACCGCACCGGGCGCACCAACCAATCTCGCCATCACCGTCGACGGCGGTACGCTGACCGGTAAAGCCGAAGCCGGTAGCACCATCACCATCAGCAACGGCACCACCGTTGTCGGCACGGCGGTGACGAACGATCAGGGTAATTTCACGGTTACGCTCACCCCATCCCAGCGCAATGGCGAAACCCTTTCCGCCACCGCTACCGATGAGGCCGGGAATACCAGCACGCCAGGAACCCTACTCGCGCCAGACACCACGCCGGCGCAAACACCTGAAATTCTGGGTGTTGTTGATAATGTGGCCGACTTTACCGGCAATATCAGCAACGGTGGCCTGACGAACGACAACCACCCAACGATTTACGGCAAAGGTGAAGCGGGTACTACGCTCAGTCTTTACAGCAACAACACGCTGATAGGCACGGTGGTGATCCAGCCAGATGGCAGCTGGTCATTCCCGGCAAACGCACCACTGTCTGAAGGCGGGAACGTTATTACCGCACAGGCGGTGGATGGGAAAGGTCAGGCAAGTAGCATTTCTGCGGCCTGGAATGTCACTGTCGATACCACCCTCCCCGATACCCCCGTACTGAAAAATGTGCTGGATGATGTTGCAGAAAATACCGGCCCCATCACCAGCGGCCAGGTGACCAACGACAGCACCCCAACCTTTAGCGGTACTGGCGAAGCGGGGGCGACCCTCAACGTCATGGAGGGGGGGAACGTCATTGGTACGGCAAATATCGACGCGAATGGCGTCTGGACATGGACGCCTGCCAGCGGGCTGAGCAACGGCACACACAACCTGACGTTTGTCGCCGTGGATGCAGCCGGTAACCATAGCAACCCGACCTCTGTCTTCCAGGTGAATCTCTCCACCACCGCACCTGGGGTCCCGACCATTGATTCGGTTACCGATGACGTTGGCAGCACTCAGGGCACGGTGACCAGCGGTAAGCCAACCGATGACAACCGGCCTCTGCTGGAGGGCACAACCACTGCAGGCAATACCATTGCCATTTATGATGGTAATACGCTGCTGGGCAATGCCACCGTCGATCTTTCCGGACACTGGAGCTTCACGCCAGGCATCCCGTTAGCCGATGGCACGCACAACATCACTGCCGTTGCCATTAACGCTGCGGGCAATACCGCCACCTCCGCTCCTTTTGTCGTGGAAGTCGACACCGTTGCCCCAGCAGCCCCGTCAACACCGGTAGTCACCGTCAACCCGGACGGTGTGGACGTCATTCTGTCTCCAGGACAACCCACGCGGGATACCACCCCAACGCTTAGCGGCAGCGGTAATGTGGGTGATGTGATCACCATTTATAACGGTAGCACTCCGCTGGGTACCACAACGGTAGATGGCACGGGTCACTGGAGCTGGACGCCTAATCCTCCACTGCCTAACGGCACCTACGACATCAGTCTTACAGCCACGGACAAAGATGGTGCGGGCAACGAAAGCGCCGCGTCGCAGGCTGCAACCATTATCATTGATACCAGTGCGCCAGCCACACCTGCGGCTCCGGTGGTCACCGACAACGTGGATGCCCACACCGGCCCGGTCAGCAACAACGGCTCAACAAACGACGGCCGCCCGGTATTAAGCGGTTCCGGTGAACCCGGTGCGGTGATCACCCTGTATGACAACGTCAATGGCACCAAAAGTGTGCTGGGCAGCGTAACGGTCGACCCGACCGGTCACTGGAGTTTCCAGCCATCCACTGCGCTAAGCCAGGGCAACCACACCTTCAGCACCACGGCGAAGGATGAAGCAGGCAACATCAGTACAGAAAGCCCAACCATCACCGTTAATGTGGATACCGTTGCACCAGATCAGCCTTCCGGGCTGAGCATCAACGGACAAGGCACCATCCTCTCAGGGACGGCGGAAGCAGGCTCTACCGTGGAAGTACGTGATGCCAGCAACACGCTGATTGGCACCGGAACTGCGGATGTTAATAACCACTTCACTGTCACGCTCTCTTCACCACAGGCGTCAGGAAATAACCTGAGTATCACCGCCGAAGATAGCGCCGGAAATACCAGTAACGCGACGTCCTGGACGGTGACGGGTACCGTGCAGCCACCGGTGATTGATGCCATTCTCGATGATGTGGGGCTGATTCAGGGGAACGTTAAAGGCGGCATCTCTGACGATCCCCTCCCGACCATCAGCGGCACGGCTCAGGCAGGCAGTACGGTTAACCTCTACCAGGATGGCATACTCCTGACGACCATCACGCTGCTGCCAGGTGAAACCAACTGGAGTTTCCAGCTCATCGTGCCGCTGACTCCGCTGGCGCACAGTTTTACCGCCACCGCCACGCTGGGGGCGAACACCAGTGCCTCCTCCGACCAGGCGAGTGTCACCATCAACCTTTTGACCCCAGGTACGCCGGTGATCGGCGCGGTGACGGATGATGTGGCTCCATATACCGGCCCGCTGACAAACGGCCAGACCACCAACGACAACACGCCAACCCTGAGCGGCACAGCCGGTGCGAATAACACCGTCACCATCTATGATGGACTGACGAAACTTGCCGACGTGGTCGCCGGTGCTGACGGTAAATGGAGCTATACCCCAGGCGCACTCTCTGACGGAAGCCATAGCCTGACGATTACCGTCACCGATATCACTAACATCCCCAGCGTACCGTCTGAAGCGTTCGTGGTGGTGGTGGATACCACCCCGCCCGCGAAGCCTGGTATTGATACCGTTACAGACGATGTCCCACTGCTGACCGGAAACGTAGACAAAAATACCGCCACAAACGACACCACACCGACCCTTTCAGGCCACGCCGAAGCGGGCAGTACCGTATCCATTCGCGATAATGGCGTTGAGATAGGGACAGTGACGGCAGGCGCTGGCGGTACCTGGACCTTTACACCGACAAAAGCGCTGAATGACGGCACACATGATTTCACGGTAGTTGCCACCGATAGCGTCGGTAATCAAAGTGTCGTTTCGGATGACTACAGCGTGACCGTTGCCACCACACCACCGGCACAGCCAACGCTGGATACCGTGTATGACGATCTCCCGTCCGGTACGGGGAACCTGACCAACGGCCAGCTCACTAACGACAGCACGCCGACGCTCAACGGTACAGGGGTTAACGGTACCACCATCCATATTCTGGATAATGGCTCACCCGTTGGCACTGCGATTGTCACGAACGGAACCTGGAGCTTTACACCCACAGTACCGCTTGGCGAGGGTGTACATAACCTGCGCGTCTACGCCAGCGATAACGCGGGCAATACTTCAACAACCACGCCAGCCTTTGCCATAACTGTTGATGCAACCCCACCGGCTAACCCGGTGGTTACTGGCGTGCTGGATGATGTTGGCCCGGTAACCGGGCAAATCGGCGCGGGGGGAACCACCAACGACAGCAAACCAACCCTCAGTGGTACGGGCGAAGCAGGCACCACCATCCACATTACCGATGGGGGTACGGAGATAGGCACCGCCGTCGTGACGGCCGGTGGCACCTGGACATTCACCCCGGCCACAGCGCTGTCAGAAGGTACGCATAATCTGGTGATTTCGGCCACCGATCCGGCCGGAAACAGCAGCCTCGTCAACCCGACGCTCACGTTTACCGTTGATACGGTCGCGCCGGTGGCTCCGCTTGTTATCTCCGTTGCCGACGATGTGGGCACGAAGCAAACGCCACTCAGCAGCGGGCAATCCACGGATGACACCACGCCATCCTTTACCGGGTCAACCGAGCCGAACGCGCTGATCAGTGTTTACGATAACGGTACACTGCTTACTCAAATCGCAGCCGATGGCACGGGTGCCTGGACATATACGCCGCCAGCACTGAGCGAAGGTAGCCACGGATTTACCTTTACCGCCACCGATGCAGCAGGCAACGTTGGCCCGGCATCGACACCGTTCACGGTAGTCGTCGATACCACAAAACCGTCCGTGCCGCTTATCACCCAGGCGGTGGACGATGTCGGCACCGTTCAGGGAACGCTGAGCAACGGTCAATCTACTGACGACACCAGTCCGTTGCTGAAAGGCACCAGTGAACCGCTGGCGACAATCAACGTTTATGATGGTCTCACATTGCTGGGAACCACCACCGCCAATGCCAGCGGTAACTGGACGTATCAGGTCTCGTCTAACCTGAGCGAGACAACGCACAGCTTTACCGTGCGGGCGAGTGATGCCGCAGGAAACCTCAGCGATCCCTCCACACCGTTCACGCTGACAATTAGCACCACCCCACCGGCTCCCCCCGTTATCACCGCGGTGGTGGATGATGTTGGGTCAATATCCGGCCCGCTGACCAACGGCCAGGCCACTAACGACAATCTGCCAACGCTGTCAGGAACAGCGGTTGCCGGTTCGTTAGTTCGCATTTATGACGGCACCACGCTCCTCGGTAGCGTGGTTGCTACCAATGGCAGCTGGAGCTTTACCCCTGCAACAGCACTGAGCGACGGCCCTCATGCCCTGAAGGCCACCGCCAGTGACGCAGTGGGCAACCCAAGCGCAGACTCCAGCGTGTTTAACATCGTGGTGGATGCCACCGCGCCGAACACACCCGCTATCACCAGCATTCTTGATAATGTGGGTACCCTGACCGGTCCAGTTACCAGCTCAGTCCCCACCAACGACAACACGCCAGAGCTTCACGGTACGGCTGAAGCCAACGCCGTAGTACGTATCTACGACGGAGCCACACCAATTGGCCAGGTCACTGCCGATGGCAGCGGCAACTGGACGTTCACCACCGGAGCACTCAGTGACGGACAACATAACTTCAGCGTGACCGCGACCGATGCGGTAGGCAATACCAGCGCCGCCTCAACCATCAGCGCCATCGTGGTCGATACCGTCGCCCCGCTCGCCCCGGGCGCACTTGCGGTCGTGAATGTGGGAACCCTTGTGACCGGGACAGCAGAAGCGGGCAGTACCGTCACCATCACCACCAGCGGTGGCACGGTGCTCGGTACAGCGACGGTGGACGGAAGCGGTCATTTCAGCGTGGCCCTCTCACCTGCGCAGACCAACGGCGAAACATTGACCGCATATGCAACCGATAAAGCCGGTAACCTGGGGGCTTCCGCCAGCATCACCGCGCCGTTTACCACCCTGCCAAATGCGCCGGTGATTGCCACCGTGAGCGACGATGTCGGCACCCTGAAAGGCACGCTGTCTAACGGGCAAACTACTGACGACACCACGCCAACGCTGGCAGGTACCGCACAGCCCGGTTCCACCGTCACCCTTTACAATAACGGAGTATTAATCGGCACAACCCTTGCCGATGGCAGCGGCAACTGGAGCTTCACCACGCCAGCGATGGGGGAAGGCAGTCACGCCTTTACCGCGACCGCAACCAACGGCTCCGGGACGGGTCCTGTCTCAGCCGCAATGACCGTGATCGTCGACACCACCGCGCCGAATGCCCCTACGGGTCAGTTCAACGCAGATGGCAGCGTGCTCACCGGCCAGGCAGAGGCGGGAAGTACCGTGACGATCCGCCTGCCCGATGGCACAACGTACACCGCAACGGCCAATGCCAGCGGCAGCTACTCGCTGACCTTTGTTAACAAACAGACTGATGGCGGTACGTTGACGCTGACGGCGACCGATACTGCGGGGAATACGTCTCTGCCGGGTCAGGTGCTGGCACCCAATCTGCCGCTCTCTGCCGCGAACAACGTTGATGAACTGAACTTCACCACCACAGCCACCGTCACTGACGCACAATACAGTGATTACGGTGTCCTGCTGGTTGGTGCGGTGGGCAACGTTCTCTCGCTGCTGGGGAACAACAGTGCGCAGGTGAACTTCAACGTCGACAACGGTGCGTCAGCGGATATCACCATCAATGCCTACGGGACAGGGGTGGTGCTCGGTTTGCTCAACAGTATGCAGCTTGTGGTGCAGCACTGGGATGCGACCAACAATGTCTGGACAACCGTGGTGGACACCGGGAACAACAGTACCCTGAACCTGTTAACCATCGGGGCCAGCGGCGTTTCCCTGAACCTGACCGGGCTGGCAGAGGGTCAGTATCGGGTGCTGACCTACAACACCAGCCTGCTGGCAACCGGCTCTTACAGTAGTCTGGATGTCGATGTCAGCCAGACCAGCGCGGGCACTATTGTTGGCACTAACCTCAACGTCAGTGGAAACGTGATCACCGATGTGGACGCCAGTGCAGGCAGCGATAATGCACCAGCCGGCACGCTGCTCACGCAGGTGACCAATGCTCTGGGTCAGGCGACGGCCATCAACGCAACGGGCAGCACCGTGGTTCACGGGCAGTATGGCGATCTCACCATTAGCGCCGACGGGACTTACACCTACACGCTAACCACCACCAGCGCGACCGCCTATGGTCGTACGGAGAACTTCACCTATACCATTATGCACAACGGCGTAACGGCCAGTGCCCAGCTGGTGATCACGCTGGGCAGCAGTGTGCAAAACACCCACGCCATCGCCGTGGATGACTCTTCGACCTTTACCTTCGATACCAGTGTTCATGCTGTCGACAACGGTACATCGTCGCAGGGTGGCTTTACCGTGGTGGGTATCGGTCTGGGAAATGTGCTGACGCTTGATGTACTGAGCGACCTCAGCAATCCAATCATCTATAACGTCGATCAGGGTACCACCCGCACCATGACGCTGCAGGCGAGCGTGGGTGGCGTGGCCATTGGCTCAGTGTTCGACCTTTACGTCTACAAATTCAATACCGCGACCCAGACCTACCAGCAATACCGGTATGAAAAAAGCTGGCTGACTGCGCCGCTGCTGGGGGGAACCTCCGGGAAGCTGACCGTGGATCTCCCGGCGGGTCAGTATCTGTTCCTGCTCAACACGGCATCCGGCATCACCGCCCTGACCGGCTACACCCTGAACGTGCTTGAAGATCACGTTTACGCCGTCTCCAGTACTGGCGGTAGCACTACCGGTAACGTCATGGCCGATGACATTCTGCCGACCAGCGTCACCGCCACCGTCACCGATGTGAACGGCGTACACGTCAACGCCTCCGGTCTGACCACCATTCAGGGGTTGTACGGCACACTGTCGATCGACGCACAGGGGAACTACACCTATACCCTGAACAGCGGCGTCGGGGCGGATAAAATCAGCACGCCGGATACCTTCGTGTATACCCTCACGGATTCAACCGGCCATAAGGACAGCGCCTCGCTCAACATCACCCCAACGCCACACGCGCTGGACGCCATCAACGATGTCAGCAAGGTGATGACGTTCGACACCGTGCAACATACCGTGGCCTGGAGCGATACGTCCGTCGGGAGCACCAACTGGACGACAGCCCTGTTGAAATCCACCAGCGGAACCGGCAGCGGAACCTTTATCGTCGATCAGAACACCGCCCTGCACGACATCGTGCTGCATTTTAATATCTCTTCCCTGCTGCCGCTGGGTGGGCTGGCCGTGAGCTGGTCTATCACCCTGCAGGGTGCATCCACCCCCATCATGTCTGACTCGTTTACCGGAGGCTCTACCACCATCAACCTGAGCAGTCTGGATCTGGATGCCGGTACCTACACCCTGAGCTTCACCGGTACGGCCGGGCCACTGAGCATCGGTGGTATCACGATCACCCCGAGCGTCACGGGTACCTCAGTGTTCCTGAATAACGACGAAACCACCTCAGGCCATTCCGTCATCGGCAACATCTTCGACGGGACAGACTCACAAGGGGCGCTGGATCAGCTGGCGTCGGTGGATACGCGCCTGAGCATCACCGGTTATGACGGCCATGTCAGTACGCTCGACCCGTATACCACCAGCAACGCCACAGCAACCGTTGTGGGACATTACGGCACCCTCTCTGTTGGCGTCGACGGTAGTTACACCTACACGCTGAACAGCGGTATTTCGCTGGCGACCATGACCAGCAAGGAGGTCTTTAACTACACCCTCACCGCAGCCAACGGGCAAACGGACAGCGCTTCGCTGACCATCAACCTGTCGCCGCAGATGATCAGCACCAACCATAACGACACCCTGACGGGAAGCGTCTATGGCGACACGCTGATTTATCACGTGCTCGATACCACTGTGGGAGCCGCTACGGGCGGTAATGGCACGGGAGATCACTGGACGAACTTCTCCGTCTCGCAGGGCGATAAGATCGACATCAGCGATCTGCTGGTCGGCTGGAACGGTCAGTCTTCAACGCTCGGTAACTACCTGCACGTCACGACCAGCGGAAGTAATACCGTGATTTCCATCGACCGCGACGGTGCGGGAAGCACCTACGCCAACACAACCCTGGTCACTCTGGATAACGTTCAGACCAGCTATGACGAGCTTGTGAATCAGCACCACAACATTATTACCTGACAACAAAAAATACCCCGGGCGCTCGTCGCCCGGGCATAAAGACAATAAAGCAGTACTCTTTTATTAGGGACAAGACATGAGAAAAAGAATGCCTCGCTGGTGGCTTTCGTGCTGCCTGATCGCCATATCCACCACTGTACATGCTGCAGTGGTGATCAATCCCCAACAACTCAGCGAGGAACAAGAGTTACCCGCTCTGGAAGGACGCGTTGCGCTCCCGGCCAGTAAAACTCCCCCGGGCGTACTGACGCTGGACGATGCCGTCACACGCGCCGTGAGCTGGCACCCGGCAATTAGTGAGGCAGTAGGAAAACTCTACGAGCAATCTGAACAGGTCGACGTCGCCAAATCGAAGTATTATCCGCAGGTTAACGCCGGTATGGACAACGGCTATACCCACAATGGCGGGGATTCCGGCTTTACGCCTTCTCTGGTGTTATCCCTCTCGCAAATGCTTTACGACTTCGGCAAAGTGGCAAGCCAGGTTCGCGCCGAGAACGCGGGTGTCGCCCAACAGCAGGCCAACGTGCTGGTCAGCATTGATACCATCGCCCATGATACCGCCACCGCAATGGTGCAGGTTCAGACCTGGCAACAGATGGTCGAAACGGCCAGAGAGCAGCTTGATGCCCTTAACGCCATTGGTAAACTGACGCGACAGCGCAATGACGAAGGGGCCACCTCGCTCTCTGACGTCGTCCAGACCGATGCCCGCATCGAAGGTGCGCGCGCCCAGCTGATGCAGTACCAGGCCAATCTTGACAGTTCACGCGCCACGCTGATGAGCGACCTGGGGTGGAACAGCCTTAGCGCCATCAGCAACGACTTCCCCGACAGTCTGAAGCGCAGCTGTGACATCGCCGAGCCTGACGATCGGCTGGTGCCATCGGTGCTTGCCGCATGGGCACAGGCCGGTGTCGCGCAGGCGAATCTGGATAACGCCAATGCCCAGATGACGCCGACCATCTCGCTCGAACCCGAAGTGCGCCACTATCTGAATGACAATTATGCGGGACACGGCTCACTGGATCGCACCCAGTACTCTGCCTGGGTCAAGGTACAGATGCCCCTCTACCAGGGCGGCGGGTTGACCGCACGGCGTAACGCAGCCGGACACGCGGTGGAAGCGGCGCAATCTACCATCCAGCGCACGCGCCTTGACGTGCGGCAAAAGCTACTGGAATCCCGTAGCCAGGTGATGAGCCTGTTGAGTACCCTGCAAATTCAGTCCCGCCAGGAGTCGCTCAACATCCGCACGCGCGAGCTGTACCAGCAACAATACCTGGATCTTGGTTCACGTCCGCTGCTTGACGTACTGAACGCCGAGCAGGAGGTGTATCAGGCACGCTTTACCCAACAACAAACCCTCGGGCAACTGCACCAGCTTCAGCTTAACTGCCTGTATAACACGGGCCGCATCCGCCATGCATTCAGCCTCGATAACCGCACCATTCAGTCTGTGGAGATCCAGCCATGAAACACACCGACATTCCGCAGGATGATGTATTGACCGGGCAGGCGCTGGCGCAGTGGGCGCAGGCCTTTGGCTATGTCGCCGACCATTACCGTGTGGCCTGTTCCCCCGGCGCATTGATGGCCAGCGCCCCCTGGCTATGCGGCAAACCAATGGTGCCAGCACTCACTCAGCTGGCGCGGGAAGCAGGGCTGTCGTTCCAGCCCCTGGAAACCACACAAGATAGCCTCAACAGCTGGCGTCTGCCCGTGGTGGTGGAACTCGCTGAAGGCCAGATTGGCGTTATCGAACACTACGATGGTGAAGATACGCTGGAGATCTGTTTTGTCGGCGACACCGCGCAAACCAACCGCCTTTCCCTGACAGCGCTGCTGCCCAACATTCGTCATGTGATCGCCCTGCGCCCGCTGGCTGCCCTGAAGGACAGCCGCGTTGACGCCTACATTTCGAAGTACCGCCCGGACTGGCTCTACCGGCTGGTGATGCGCGATTTACGCCCCTACACGTGGGTGATGCTGGCGGCGCTATTTATCAACGTTCTGTCACTCTCCGGGGTGGTTTTTTCCATGCAGGTTTATGACCGGGTGATCCCCGCCCAGTCCTACCCCACCCTCTACGTGCTGACGATTGGCGTACTGATCGCCACGCTGTTTGGCTTCGTGCTGCGCCTTGCCCGCGGGCACATCATGGATCTGCTGGGAAAACGCGCCGACCTGCGCGTTTCCGACCGGGTATTCGGCCACGCCCTTCGGCTACGTAACAGCGCCGTTCCACGCTCAACCGGCAGCTTTATTTCGCAGCTGCGCGAGCTGGAGCAGATCCGCGAGATGGTGACGTCATCGACCATTTCGACCATCGTCGATCTGCCGTTCTTTTTGCTGTTTGTGGTGGTACTGGCGATCATCGCCCCGCAGCTGGCGTGGATCGCCCCCGTCGCTGCCGTGGTTATGGTACTTCCAGGTCTGCTGTTGCAGACAAAACTGGCCACGCTGGCAAAGCAGTCTGCCCATGAGTCCACCCTGCGCAACGCGGTGCTGGTAGAGAGCGTGCAGGGGCTGGAAGACATCAAGCTTATGCAGGCGGAAAACCGCTTCCTGCAACAGTGGAACAGTTACATCCAGATCACCGCCGAATCCGGCCTGCGCACCCGCGAGCTGAGCCAGGCGCTGATCAACTGGGGAATGACCATTCAGAGCCTGGTCTACGCTGGCGTCATTGTGGTCGGCGCACCGATGGTGATTGAAGGTACGTTAACAACCGGTTCCGTGGTCGCCGCGTCGATGCTGGCGTCACGGATGATCGCCCCGATGGCTACCCTGTGTGGCGTACTGGCGCGCTGGCAGCAAGTGAAAGCGGCAAAAGAAGGTCTGGACAGCATTATGCAACTGCCCACCGAGAACCAGCGGGAAGAGACGCCCATTCGCCAGGATGTGCTGCGCGGACATTATCTTTTTGACCAGGCACAGTTTCGCTACCACCCGGAAGATCCGCGTATGGCTTTGCGGATCAACCGACTGGAGATCAACCCCGGAGAGAGTGTGGCCATACTTGGCCGCAACGGGGCGGGGAAATCGACGTTGCTTCAGGCAATGGCGGGCGGTATGGATTTGGCGAGCGGTGAACTACGGCTGGACAACCTGAGCCTGCCGCATCTGGACGTGGCGGATCTGCGACGCAACGTCGGCCTGATGACCCAGAATGCACGGCTGTTCCACGGCACCCTGCGCGAGAACATCACCCTGGGTCTGCCACACGCCAGCGATGAAGAGATCTTCACCGTACTGGAGATGTGCGGCGCGGCAAGTTTTGTGCAGAAACTGCCAAAGGGTCTGGATTACCCGATTATGGAGAACGGCGTGGGGCTTTCCGGCGGCCAGCGACAGTCCATTCTGCTGGCACGCATGCTCCTGCGCGATCCCAATATCGTACTTCTGGATGAACCTACTGCGTCGCTGGATGAACACACCGAGCGCGAATTTATTCAGCGCCTTGGCGCATGGCTGGGTAACCGCACGCTGGTGGTGGCAACCCACCGCGTTCCGGTACTGGAACTGGTAGAACGCGTCGTTGTGCTGAAAGAAGGCATGCTGGTGATGGACGCTCCAAAAGCGCAGGCGCTCAACAGCAGCCGCATGCAACAACAGGCAAACGGACGGGAGTGGAAAAATGAAAATCAGTCAGCATGATGCCGCCGCGATGGACGATCTGGATAACTCACTTGATTCTGAAAGCGGTTATTCCGGCGCGCGCCGTATTGTGTCGTTAACCCTGCTGCTGTTTATCGTCACTGGCGTCTGGGCGTGGTACGGCATTCTGGATGAGGTTTCGACCGGCACCGGGAAAGTGATCCCCAGCTCGCGCGAACAGGTTTTACAATCGCTGGACGGCGGGATCCTCACCGAACTCAACGTTCACGAGGGTGACCAGGTGCAGGCCGGACAAGTACTGGCGCGGCTTGATCCGACGCGCTCAGAATCAAACGCCGGCGAGAGTGCCGCACGCTACCGCGCGTCGCTGGCTTCCAGCGCGCGTCTGTATGCCGAGGTCAACGATCTCCCGCTGAAATTTCCCCCCTCACTGGCAAAATGGACGGAGCTGACAGCCACCGAAACCCGGCTGTATAACTCGCGACGTGCTCAGCTGGAAGACACGCAACGCGAGCTGCGTGCCGCATTAGATCTCGCCAACAAAGAGCTGGCGATCACCCAGCGCCTGGTTAAAACCGGGGCAGCGAGTCACGTGGAAGCCCTGCGTCTGCAGCGGCAAAAAAGCGATCTGGAACTGAAACTCACCGACGTACGTTCGCAGTATTACGTTCAGGCACGCGAGGCGCTATCCAAAGCCAACGCAGAAGTGGATATGGTCACTGCCGTCCTGAAAGGGCGTGAGGATTCCGTCGCACGCCTGACGGTAAAATCCCCGGTGCGTGGGATCGTCAAAAACATCAAAGTCACCACCATCGGCGGTGTGATCCCACCTAACGGCGTGCTGATGGAGATTGTTCCCGTGGACGATCATCTGCTGATTGAAACCCGTCTGTCGCCGCGTGATATCGCCTTTATCCATCCTAACCAGGAAGCATTGGTCAAGATCACGGCCTATGACTACGCGATTTACGGCGGGCTTCACGGGGTAGTTGAAACCATTTCGCCGGACACCATTCAGGACGAAGCCAAACCAGAGGTGTTCTATTACCGGGTGTTTATCCGAACCAGCCAGGACTATCTGACGAATAAAGCGGGGAGACACTTTTCGATTGTACCGGGGATGATTGCGACAGTGGATATCAAAACCGGAGAGAAAACGGTGCTGGATTATATGATTAAGCCGTTTAACCGGGCAAAAGAAGCACTGAGGGAACGGTAAGCATTGCCGGTTATCCGCACGATGGTGAGAGAGTAGATAATACGACGCCCTCTCCTTTCAGGGGAGAGGGATACCGTTTGTGCAACGCCATACATTTTCCCTGAAGCCATCTCGCAAACTCAACTTATTCTGCCCATCCCCCTTACAAAGCGCTTCAGAGAGGCGTATCACTGCTCTCCATCCACAACCTACAGCACCAAAAAAAATGCACTTGCGCACAGTGCGGAAGTGCAATAAAATTCACTCAGCTTCATGGAGCGGAGCTAACAAGCATTATGATTAATCATTTTCGCGATCAATGGCTTGAGGATTTTTTTCTTTATGGGAAATCGAGCAATGTGATCCCTTCTGGCCTTGAAGCAGCTCTGGCGAGAAAGCTGGATATTATCAATGCAGCAACATCTCACCGGGATCTGCGATCGCCACCAGGCAATATGTACGAAACATTGAATCCTCCACTAAAGGGGTTTTCCTCAATTCGCGTTAACAGGCAATACAGGCTGGTATTCAGGTGGGTAGAGGGTAAAGCAGACGATCTCTATCTTTCACCCCATAAATACACGCTATACAAATGAGGCATGACTTATGGCACTCCAACAGGCACTTCGCAAACCCACCACGCCGGGTGATGTGTTGCAGTATGAGTATCTTGAACCGCTCAATCTGAAAATCAGCGATCTCGCGGACATGCTGAATGTGCACCGCAACACCATCAGTGCGCTGGTGAATAATAACCGTAAGCTGACTGCCGATATGGCTATCAGACTGGCTAAAGCCTTTGATACCACCATCGAATTCTGGCTGAACCTGCAGCTGAACGTAGACATCTGGGAAGTGCAGACCAACTCACGGACGCAGGAAGAGTTAGGCCGTATCAAGTGCGTTGCGGAGATCCTGGCAAAGAAAAAGTCTGGCCAGCCGGATGTCGCCTGACCGTTCATCAGGACGGCAGGCTTAGCGGTGTGACAAAAGGGTTGCTGTCATTACTCTGTTTCCTGCGGTTGTGCTGTAAAATAGACACCGACATAGCGGGTAAATTTACCGATAAACACCCCTGCAAAAACTCCGCCGGAGACAATCGCAAATGCGCTCATGGCGGGCTGTTGTAAAGTTTGCGGTGAAATGGCGCTCATCACGCCCAGTACATATTTCACCAGAAACGCCAGCATCATAAACGGCAGTGCCGTGTAATCAGCCTGACGGAAAATACTGCGCGGTGCAGCGGCGCGGTTGATCGCCGTCGGTTTAATCAGGACGTACCCTGTCGCAGCTCCCGCCAGAATACCCGCCATCCACAGAGCGATGGTGGCGACACTAAGCTGGCGGTAAATCACCAGATCGTAAATATCCCAGATCAGAAAAATCGACGGAATGATGGCAAGCTTTTCCAGGGTAACCGTGGCGGGTTTGCGGGCTTTGACACCGCGGGAAATCAGAAAGACAAAAAGCACCCACACCCAGATGGGCGTGTGGCTCACAACACCCGTAATGAATTCAGCCATGTGGTTCACCGCGCTGGTGACGAGAAATCAGGAATTCGATAAGTATTGCGCATAACAGCGTAACTGCCATTATGCGCAGGCCGGTTTACAGTGAGATCTTCAGGCGTCTCACCGCCTCTTTCAGTTGTTCATCCGTTGGCGTGACAAACGACATACGCAACGTCGTGTGATCTGGCTCATTGCAGTAGAAGAATTCACCCGGCACAAAAACCACGCCGTTGCTTAACGTCTTTTCCAGCCAGCGGGTGGTATTAATGCCATTGTTCATTCTGGCCCACAGGAACATCCCGCCCTTTGGCTTATGGAATGACATCACATCACCCAGCTCGGCTTCCAGCTCACGTGCGAATGTCTGGTATTTCTGACGGTAGGCTTCGCGGATCATTTTAATCTGGTCAGCCAGACGGCCGGTTTTCAGATATTCATACGTCATCAGCTGCGACAGTGTGCTGGTGTGCAGATCGGTCGTTTGTTTCAGATTCACCACGGCTCTTTTCAGCCACTCCGGTACAATCACCCAGCCCACCCGGGTTCCCGGTGCGAGAATTTTAGAAAAGGTCGAGGTGTAAACCACATTGTCTTCATTACCGATGGCCCTGGCATGCGCAATTAACGGGCGGAAGACTTCATCGGTGTAATTTATTTCACTGTAGGGATCGTCTTCGATAATGACGAAATCATAACGCTTCGATAATTCCACCAGCTGTTTGCGGCGTTCTTCGGACAGCGTTACTCCGCCCGGGTTGCCAAACGTCGGGACAATATAAACCGCTTTAATCGTTTTATTTGCCACCAGCGTTTCCAGCTCGTCGACAATCATCCCTTCGCCGTCAGTCCCCACAGATTCAAATTTCGCCTGTGCCAGACCAAATACCTGCAATGCGGCCAGATAAGTAGGACGTTCTACAACGACGATATCACCAGGATTAATTAATGCGCGCGCCAGCACATCCAGAGATTGTTGCGAACCGGACGTAACGACCACATCGTCGGCCTTGCATTGAATACCACGACCCGCACAGATCTGCTGAATACCCTCGCGCAGTCCCGGAACACCCTCCGTCAGACCATACTGAAACGCCTCGTCAAAATGCTGGGATAACACGGCATCTGCAGCAATTTTCAGGCCTTCATGATCGAAAAGTGCCGGATTAGGAATACCGCCTCCCAGAGAAATGACGCCTGCCATTTTGCTATGTTTTAATAATTCACGGATGGCAGATGATTGCAGGCCCTGCGCACTGCTGGCGAGTTTACTCACAGACATTCTCTCGTTACCTTCTCTTTTTTATGATGTGCCTAATCTTAGTAGCACATGTCTGCGATTTTGATAATTACTTTTATGGATCTGCCGGGTCGCGCACCGCCTGCATAATATGCGCGATAAATTCAGTGAGCTTGGGTAACGGTCTGAGATCCTGCCGCCACAACAGATGCACCGGCCTCGGCTCCGGGGTGTTGTTTTCCAGCACCCGCACCAGCCTGCCGCTTGCCAGTTCTTCTGCCACCAGCACTTCCGGTTGCAGTAATAATCCCGCCCCGGCTTTTGCCGCCATGCGTAGCCCGTAGCCATCGTTACAACGCAGGATAGCATCCCGCTTCCAGCGTACCTCCCCTTCCACACCCGGCAGCCGCCACTCGTTGCGCGCAGTCCAGACCGTATGTGACAGGCACAGATGATCCACCAGATCGGCAGGCGTTTGCGGCGTGCCGTAGCGTGCTAAATAGTCCGGAGCGGCGCAAATCACCATCCGGTACGGGCAAAGAAATTTCGCCACCAGATCGTCGTTGTGAATGTCACCAATACGAATAGCCAGATCAACACCTTCATCCACCAGATCCACTTTCCGGTTAGTAAGATCCAGCTCCACACGAACTTCCGGGTAGCGCTGCAAAAACGTGGCGGTGAGTGGCGCAATCACACATCCGCCAAACGAGGTGGGAGCCGTGACGCGCAAGGTTCCGGCGGGAGTCGCGCGTAGCCGCTCAACCGCATTTTCGGCAATAGCAACCTGCTCCAGTACCCGCTTTGCCTCTTCAAAATAGACACGCCCGGCATCGGTCAGGCTCTGACGACGCGTATTACGCTCCAGCAGGCGCGTACCAAACTGAGACTCCAGCAACGCAATGTATTTCCCCACCATCACCGCCGACATCTCAAGCCGTGACGCCGCGCCGGTAAAACTCCCACTTTCAACCACGGCAATGAACGTCTCCATACTGCGAAGCTTATCCATATTACAAACCCCTGATTAGCAATCATCTAACTTTAGCCCAGTTTATCTGACTTTTGATTTATTAAAGAATGAAGGCTCACAACATGAGGAGTCTGCTATGAAAATCGTAATTATTGGTGCCAGCGGTACGGTGGGTCGTGCAGTAACGGAAGAGCTGGGTCGTCGCCACGAGGTTGTCCGCGTGGGTCGTACTCAGGGCGATCATCAGGTCGATATTACCTCTCAGGAAAGTGTGCAGGCGCTGTTCGAAAAAATCGGTCCGGTGGATGCCATTGTCTCGGCCAGCGGCGGTCTGTTCTTTGGCCCACTCTCCACCATGAAAGACAGCGACTTCAACCAGGGCTTACAGGATAAGCTGCTCGGACAAGTGCGTCTGGCGCTGACCGGACAGCACTATCTGAACGAAGGTGGCTCGATTACCCTGATTAGCGGGATTGTGGCGCACGAACCCATTGCGCAGGGCGTCAATGCCACTACGGTGAACGCCGCGCTGGAAGGGTTTGTCCGTGCTGCGGCTTGTGAACTGCCGCGCGGCATTCGCATCAACCTGATCAGCCCAACGGTACTGACGGAATCCGCCGAAGCGTACGATGGGTTCTTCCCCGGCTTTGAAAGTGTTCCTGCCGCCACCGTTGCCCTGGCCTACCGCCGCAGTGTGGAAGGGGTACAAAGCGGACGGGTGTATAAAGTAGGTTATTGAGTCACTTCCGGCGCTGATGGTCAGTTTGGCCTTCAGCGCTGGCGTGCCCAGCTGATGGTTTATTCCTTTCTTTACACTTTTGGCACTGGCTAAGTTCGCGTCATTAGTTTAGTATTACCTTAATTAAGTAAATGCTAAACTAATATGAACGAACTCGAACAACTTCAGGCCAGCGCAGCACAAGCCGCAGCGCTGTTAAAAGCCATGAGTAACCCGCGCAGGTTATTAATCCTGTGCATGCTGTGCGGTGCTCCCGGTACCAGCGCGGGGGAACTGGCTCGTGCCACGGGGTTAAGCGCCTCCGCCACATCTCAGCATCTCGCACGTATGCGTGAAGAGGGTCTTATCGATAGCACCCGCGAGGCGCAGCGCATTCTTTATTTCATTAAAAACGATGCGGTGAATCAGCTCATCAGCACCCTGAAAACCCTTTATTGTCCATAAGGAGCCGCCATGTCTCTTCCTCTTATTTCTCCACAAAAGGCGAATGCGCTCGTCAATGTCGGCGCAAAACTGATTGATATTCGTGATGCCGACGAATACGCCCGCGAGCATATTCCAGTCGCACAGTCGGTTCCGCTGGAAACCTTGCCTGGCGGGCTGAAGACACAACCTGGTGAAACGGTAATTTTTCACTGCCAGTCTGGCGCACGGACATCAGACAATGCCGCCCGTCTGGCGCAGGCCGCATCCCCTGCTCAGGCCTACATGGTCGAAGGCGGTATTCAGGGCTGGAAACTGGCCGGGCTGCAGACCATTGAAGACAAATCGCAGCCGCTCCCGCTGATGCGGCAGGTGCAAATTGCCGCCGGGCTGTTGATTCTCTGCGGCGTCGTGCTTGGTTACAGCATTTCCAGCGGCTTTTTCCTGCTCAGTGGTTTTGTGGGTGCCGGGCTGCTGTTTGCCGGTGTAACCGGTTTTTGTGGAATGGCGCGTCTGCTGAAAGTGATGCCGTGGAACCGACGTACCTCGTAAGCAGTACCCCGGCAGAATAGGCTGTACCCAGTGCCAGACGTGGGCTAAGGTGGAGAACACGATAACGATGAGGAGGTACTATGTTTTCTGTCGGTGATTATGTGCAACCGCGTAAAGGCGGCCCGAAACTGAAAATTCTCGAAGTGAACGGCGAGAGTATTGTGGCAGTGCAGGCCAGCAATGAGCAGGGTGAGAAATTCACGCTGAGCTCCGCAGATGTTGCCCTGTACACCGAAGACGGTGATTTCGGCGTCTGCTAAATATGCAACCGGGCGGAGTCTTCCGCCCGGCCCACGGATTAAATCAGAAATTCATCCAGTGATTTACCGTTTGCCAGCGCGCTGGCGATTGGTTTCGGCGTGCGGCCCTGACCGGTCCACGTTTTCTCTTCACCGTTCACGTCAATAAAGCGATATTTTGCTTCACGCGCTTTGCGTTTTTTCGCCGGATTGCCCGTCTGAGCCAGTTGAGAACCGAGCAGATCGGAAGGTGAAATACCATCAGCTTTCATCTGTTCCAGCAAAGCATTAATTTTATCCTGCTGTTCAGCGCGTTGTTGCTCGAACTCTTCCTGCTCGCTACGTTTCTCTTCCGCAACGATCCTGACTTTTTCCAGCATTTCTTCAAGAACATCCAGGGATAATTCACGCGCCATTGCACGCAGTGTACGGATATTATTTAGATTCTGTAACGTCAAAGACATATTAATTGAAAACCTTTTTTGTGGTAAGTCGAGAAATCAAAGAACAGAATAATTCATTTCCCCTTCAATATCTACCCATCTAATTTCTCAGCCATTGCTGTAAATAGTTTGAAATATTTAAACTTAATATTGCTCTAATTCTGGATAAAGCATGGGGGGATATAACGCTGCACGATGAGCGAATGCATAAAAATGCAACACAGAAGAATAAAACAGACTGAACAAAATCAGCATTTTTATCTGAAAAATCAAAAAATGAAGAACAATTATCATGAGGCGAATGTTTTTTGTTCAAAACAAGAAACACCATGCTGATAACATGGTTAATCCGGGAGGGAGAATCATGCAAACAGATCACAACAACATGATTTTAAACAACAAAAACAATAAAGAAAAAGAAAATAACGAGGCGATTAAAAATTAATCGATTTTAGAGAGTTTTGTGGACAAAACGGTAATAAATAAAAATTAATCACTAATTGTTAGTTTCAAACCAGAGATATACGCTATACACACCAAACAAAGCAACCTAAAGCACTAAACGCTTCGGGTAAAACGTTACTATCGTGTTCTTCTCAAGGAGTTCAGACATGTTCTCACCGCAATCTCGCCTGCGCCATGCGGTAGCGGATACCGTCGCGATGGTTGTCTACTGCTCCGTCGTGAACATGCTGATTGAAATATTCCTCTCCGGAATGTCCTTCGAGCAGTCGCTTTCTTCTCGTCTGGTGGCGATCCCGGTAAACATCCTTATTGCATGGCCTTACGGATTATACCGCGATGCGGTGATGCGTTTCGCCCGTCGTATGAGCCCGGCAGGCTGGGTGAAAAATCTGGCAGACGTACTGGCATATGTCACTTTCCAGTCTCCGGTCTACGTGGCGATTTTGCTCACGGTTGGCGCAGACTGGCATCAAATTGCCGCTGCGGTGAGCTCGAACATTGTGATTTCAATGTTGATGGGCGCGGTGTATGGCTATTTTCTCGACTACTGTCGTCGCCTGTTTAAAGTCAGCCAGTACGACCAGGCAAAAGCGTGATCAGGAGCGACTGGCGTATGCCAGTCGCAGACCTATTGTACTTCGCCAAACAGTCCCTTCAGGAACCGTTCCAGCGCCATACGCGAACTGAAACCATGCGGAATACCATAATGTTCATGCGTTTCCCCACCTAAATAGAGGGGGAATTGCTGATAATGATCGCAGGTTTTAATATCCGAGGCAGGCTCAGCAAATGACTGGCTTCTGTCTTTCAGCGTCGGATGAATAATGAGAGCCGTACGCCCCATTCTCGCTTCACGGTTAACATAAACATAATTCTCACCACGGCGATATCCATAGGCTTTTGGTGTCACTTCGTCCATGATGAATCCCGCTTTTTCAAGAACGCGCGCCACCTCATCGGGTCGTAAATACATATCTCTTCCTCGTTATTTTTTCCTGCCGGGCAACCTTACCGTATTCAGCATTAGCAGGGCTTTCAGAATATTCCATAAACTGCCGGATAAGTCGTGACTCGCTTCAGATATTAAAATTCTGGGCTAAACTCAATGCGAAGGTAAAATTACGGAGGATCGTATGTTTAACAGACCGAACCGGAATGATATTAACCACGACACCCAGGATATTCGTAATGATGTCAGCCAATTAGCAGACGCGCTGGAAGAAGTACTGAAATCCTGGGGTTCTGATGCAAAGGACGAAACGGATGCCGTAAAACGTAAGGCTCAGTCTCTGTTGCGTGAAACCCGCGCCAGAATGCATGGCCGTCATCGTGCGACGCAGGCAGCCTGTGACGCGGCGAGTTGTGCAAATACCTTCGTCCGTGAGAGACCACTCTGTGCCCTGGGCACGGTCGCCGCCGTCGGCATCGTCGTAGGGGCTCTGCTCAGCCTGCGTAAGTAAAGACCTGTCGCGATACGTCTGCCCTGCCCCGCTGTACTCATCACCGGGGCAATAACACGCCAAACATCCCATATATTGTGTGGTTGAAAATCACCACATCTACATCTAGTATTCCTTTAGCGCAACACACACAACCTGACGCGATGACTCGCGCCGTTTTCTCATTTTAAATGGAAATACGAATCATGAGCATTGTTATTTACACTCGTAGCAATTGTGTTCAGTGCCACGCAACCAAACGCGCAATGGAAAACCGCGGCGTGGCGTTCGAGATGGTGAATATCGATCTGGTCCCGGATGCCGCCGATACCCTGCGCGCGCAAGGTTTCCGCCAGCTCCCGGTCGTCGTCACCGGAGAAACCAGCTGGTCTGGCTTTCGTCCGGATATGATTAATCGCCTGGCCACCCGTGCATGAGCAGGCTGGTCTACTTCTCCAGCAGCTCGGAAAACACGCTCCGCTTTATTGAGCGCGTCGGGCTGCCAGCGATACGTATTCCGCTCAACGAACGCGAGCGGATCCAGGTAGAGGAACCTTACATTCTGGTGGTTCCCAGCTATGGCGGCGGAGGTACGGCAGGCACGGTACCGCGTCAGGTGATCCGCTTTCTGAACGATCCCCACAACCGACAGCTTATTCGCGGCGTTATTGCGGCAGGTAATCGCAATTTCGGCGAGGCATTTGCCCGCGCCGGGGATGTTATCTCTCAAAAATGCGGCGTGCCGTATCTCTATCGTTTTGAACTGATGGGGACACAGCAGGACGTAGAGAACGTGCGTAAAGGAGTAAACGAATTTTGGCAACGACAACCGCAGAACGCGTAATTCAGGCGATACCGGATTACCACGCACTAAACGCGATGCTTAACCTCTACGATCGCGATGGCCGTATCCAGTTTGGCAAAGACCATGATGCGGTGGACGCCTTTTTTGCCGCCCATGTCCGCCCAAACAGCGTGACGTTTGCACACCCAAATGAACGTCTCGACTACCTGGTCAAAGAGGGGTATTACGAAGAGCGGGTACTCGCCCGCTATGACCGCGCCTTTGTGGTGATGCTGTTTGAGAAGGCCCATGCCAGCGGTTTTCGTTTCCAGACGTTCCTGGGTGCATGGAAGTACTACACCAGCTATACCCTGAAAACCTTCGACGGCAAACGCTATCTCGAGAGTTTTGAGGATCGCGTGGTGATGGTGGCGCTCACGCTGGCTCAGGGTGATGAAGCGCTGGCAGAACGTTTAACGGATGAGATCCTGTCAGGTCGTTTCCAGCCCGCCACACCGACCTTCCTCAACTGCGGCAAAGCCCAGCGCGGCGAGCTTGTTTCCTGCTTCCTGCTGCGTATCGAAGACAATATGGAGTCGATTGGCCGCGCGGTGAACTCGGCGCTGCAGCTGTCTAAACGCGGTGGCGGCGTGGCGTTTTTGCTCTCTAACCTGCGCGAAGCGGGTGCGCCAATTAAGCGCATTGAAAACCAGTCCTCCGGCGTCATCCCGGTGATGAAAATGCTGGAAGATGCCTTCTCCTATGCCAACCAGCTTGGCGCACGTCAGGGCGCGGGCGCGGTCTATCTGCATGCGCATCACCCGGACATTCTGCGTTTTCTGGATACCAAACGCGAAAACGCCGACGAAAAAATCCGTATCAAAACCCTGTCACTGGGTGTCGTGATCCCGGATGTCACCTTTACGCTCGCGAAAGAGAATGCGGACATGGCACTCTTCTCGCCGTATGACATTGAACGCATTTACGGCAAAGCCTTTGGCGATGTGGCGATAAGCGAGCTTTACGATGAGCTGGTTGCCGATGACCGCATCCGCAAAACGACCATCAACGCCCGCGACTTCTTCCTGCGGCTGGCGGAAATTCAGTTTGAATCCGGCTATCCCTACATCATGTACGAAGACACGGTAAACCGCGCAAATCCGATTGCCGGGCGCATTAATATGAGCAACCTGTGCTCGGAAATTTTACAGGTCAACAGCGCGTCCACCTATGATGAAAACCTGGACTATGCGGGCATCGGTAAAGATATCTCCTGCAACCTCGGGTCGCTGAACATTGCCCACACAATGGATTCACCGGATTTTGGTCGCACGGTGGAAACCGCCATTCGCGGGCTGACGGCAGTGTCGGACATGAGCCACATTCGCAGTGTGCCGTCCGTTGAAGCGGGTAACGCCGCGTCGCACGCCATTGGTCTGGGGCAGATGAACCTTCATGGCTACCTGGCGCGGGAAGGTATCGCTTACGGTAGCCCCGAAGGGCTGGATTTCACCAACCTCTATTTCTACACCATCACCTGGCATGCGCTGCATACCTCGATGCAGCTGGCACGCGAGCGCAACCAGCGCTTCGCAGGTTTTGAACTGTCGCGCTATGCCAGCGGCGAGTACTTCAGTCAGTATCTCGAAGGCAGCTGGACGCCGAAAACAGAGAAAGTGCGGGCGCTGTTTACCCGCGCGGGGATAACGCTTCCTACGCACGAGATGTGGCAGCAACTGCGTGACGATGTGATGCACCACGGTATCTATAACCAGAATTTGCAGGCGGTGCCGCCGACGGGGTCTATCTCGTACATCAACCACGCCACGTCGAGCATCCACCCGATTGTGTCGAAAATTGAGATCCGTAAGGAAGGCAAAACCGGGCGCGTTTACTACCCTGCCCCGTTTATGACCAACGAGAATCTTGCGCTCTATCAGGACGCCTACGAAATCGGCCCGGAGAAGATCATCGATACCTACGCTGAGGCGACAAAACACGTGGATCAGGGGTTGTCGCTGACGCTCTTTTTCCCGGACACCGCCACCACGCGCGATATCAACAAAGCGCAGATTTATGCCTGGAAGAAGGGCATCAAGACGCTCTACTACATTCGCCTGCGCCAGCTTGCGCTGGAAGGCACTGAAATTGAAGGCTGCGTGTCCTGCGCGCTGTAAGGAGAAAGGATGAAACTGTCACTTGTCAGTGCCGTTAACTGGAACAAAATCCAGGATGATAAAGACCTGGAGGTGTGGAATCGCCTGACCAGCAACTTCTGGCTACCAGAAAAAGTACCGCTCTCCAACGATATTCCGGCCTGGCAAACGCTAAGTCATGCCGAGCAGCAACTGACGATCCGCGTCTTTACCGGCCTGACGCTGCTGGACACCCTTCAGAACAGCGTGGGTGCGCCCGCGCTGATGACCGATGCGCTGACACCGCATGAAGAGGCGGTTATGTCGAACATCTGCTTTATGGAGGCGGTACATGCCCGCTCCTATAGCTCGATTTTCTCCACGCTTTGCCAGACCAAAGATGTGGATGCCGCCTACAGCTGGAGTGAAGAAAGCAACGCTTTGCAGCGTAAGGCGAAACTGGTACTGGAGTATTATCAGGCCGACGAGCCGCTGAAGAAGAAAATCGCCAGCGTGTTTCTGGAGTCTTTTCTCTTTTATTCCGGCTTCTGGCTGCCGATGTACTGGTCGAGCCGTGGCAAGCTAACCAACACCGCAGATTTGATTCGTCTCATCATTCGTGATGAAGCGGTTCACGGGTATTACATTGGCTATAAGTACCAGAAAGGGCTGGAGAAAGTTAGCGAGGAAAAGCGTGAGGAGTTGAAAGGTTTTGCGCTCGATTTACTGATGGATCTTTACGACAACGAGCTGAGCTATACCGCAGAGCTGTACACTGGAAGCGGCTGGGAGGAGGATGTGAAAGCATTCCTTTGCTACAACGCCAACAAGGCGCTGATGAACCTCGGCTACGAAGCACTGTTCCCGCCAGAAATGGCGGAAGTAAACCCGGCGATTCTGGCGGCGCTGTCGCCGAATGCCGATGAAAACCACGACTTCTTCTCCGGGTCTGGCTCATCGTATGTGATGGGCAAAGCGGTAGAGACTGAAGATAAGGATTGGGATTTTTAAAAACGCCCTCTCATCCGCCCTCTCCCCAAAGTGGCGAGGGTCAGGGTGAGGGGAAATTAATACTGATTAATTTAATATAAACTTCATTATTTACCCTTAATATGCCCAAACCATCTACACTGTAATGTCCACGTCATATTCACCTGAATCACTCCAGTTCAGGTGAAATTTCCCTGTACAACAACAAAAAATTCAGAAAAATTCAAACCACGCTCAGCCCTTTACTCATGGGAAATTCAGCCACTTCACCTGCAGCAAAATTCACACTATAAGTAGCCTCAGGGTTGTCTCAGATTCTCAGTATGTTAGGGTAATACCCGCTAACTATTTACCATGGTAATCATATCGACATAAACAAATAACAGGACATTCTCTATTGCATGGCAATTAAATTAGAAGTAAAAAATCTTTATAAAGTATTTGGTGAGCATCCGCAACGTGCTTTCAAATATATCGAAAAAGGACTTTCGAAAGAGCAAATTCTGGAAAAAACCGGGCTATCGCTTGGCGTTAAAGACGCCAGTCTGGCCATTGAAGAAGGCGAGATTTTCGTCATCATGGGGTTATCCGGTTCGGGTAAATCCACTATGGTTCGCCTTCTCAATCGCCTGATTGAACCCACCCGTGGACAGGTGCTGATTGATGGTGTGGATATAGCCAGAATATCAGATGCTGAGCTCCGTGAGGTGCGCAGAAAGAAGATTGCGATGGTGTTCCAGTCATTCGCGCTGATGCCGCATATGACGGTATTAAATAATACCGCCTTTGGCATGGAATTAGCAGGCATTGCGGCCGATGAGCGCCAGGAAAAAGCGCTGGATGCATTGCGTCAGGTAGGTCTGGATAATTATGCTCACGCATACCCGGATGAACTTTCCGGCGGGATGCGTCAGCGCGTGGGATTAGCCCGCGCATTAGCCATTAATCCAGACATTTTATTAATGGATGAAGCGTTCTCGGCGCTTGACCCGTTAATTCGTACCGAGATGCAGGATGAGCTGGTAAAATTACAGTCGAAACATCAACGTACCATTGTCTTTATTTCCCACGATCTCGATGAAGCGATGCGTATTGGCGACCGTATTGCCATTATGCAAAATGGTGAGGTGGTGCAGGTCGGCACGCCGGATGAAATTCTGAATAATCCGGCGAATGATTATGTGCGTACCTTCTTCCGCGGCGTGGATATTAGCCAGGTCTTTAGCGCCAAAGATATTGCCCGCCGTACCCCGAACGGCATTATCCGTAAAACACCAGGTTTCGGTCCGCGCTCCGCACTCAAGCTTTTGCAGGATGAAGACCGCGAATACGGTTATCTGGTTGAACGCGGTAATAAATTTGTAGGCATCGTCTCGATTGATTCCCTGAAAACCGCACTGAGCGAAAATCAGGGAATTGATGCGGCGCTAATCGACGCGCCGCTTGCCGTAGATGCCGAAACGCCGCTCAGCGAGTTGCTCTCTCACGTGGGTCAGGCACCGTGTGCCGTGCCGGTAGTGGGTGCAGAACACCAGTACGTCGGCATCATCTCAAAACGCATGTTGCTGCAGGCTTTAGACCGCGAAGGGGCAAACAATGGCTGATCAATCGAACCCGTGGGGAACCACTGAGGCAGCGGACAGCGCTGCACAATCTGCCGACGCGTGGGGGTCATCGACACCTGCGCCAGCCGATGGCGGTTCGGCAGACTGGCTCAACAGCGCCCCAGCGCCTGCGCCAGAACACTTCAATATTATGGATCCGTTCCACAAAACGCTGATCCCGCTGGATAGCTGGGTCACGGAAGGGATCGACTGGGTGGTCACCCACTTCCGTCCGGTATTTCAGGGGATCCGCGTCCCGGTGGATTACATCCTGAATGGCTTCCAGCAGCTGATGCTGGGGATGCCCGCACCAGTAGCTATCGTGCTGTTCTCGCTGATCGCCTGGCAGTTTGGCAGCACAGGCATGGGTATCGCTACGTTGATCTCGTTGATTGCCATTGGTGCCATTGGCGCGTGGTCACAGGCGATGATCACCCTGGCGCTGGTCCTGACCGCCCTGCTCTTCTGCGTGGCGATCGGTTTGCCAATGGGGATCTGGCTGGCGCGAAGCCCGCGGGCAGCGAAAATTATTCGTCCGCTGCTGGATGCGATGCAAACCACTCCGGCGTTTGTTTACCTGGTACCAATCGTGATGCTGTTTGGCATCGGTAACGTGCCGGGCGTAGTGGTGACCATTATCTTCGCCCTGCCGCCGATTATTCGTCTGACCATTCTGGGGATTAACCAGGTGCCTGCCGATCTTATCGAGGCATCACGCTCGTTTGGGGCCAGCCCGCGTCAGATGCTGTTTAAAGTCCAGCTCCCGCTGGCCATGCCAACAATTATGGCAGGCGTCAACCAGACGCTGATGCTGGCGCTCTCAATGGTGGTGATCGCCTCGATGATTGCCGTAGGTGGTCTCGGCCAGATGGTACTGCGCGGTATTGGCCGTCTCGATATGGGACTGGCGACCGTGGGCGGCGTAGGCATCGTGATCCTCGCCATTATTCTTGACCGCCTGACCCAGGCTGTCGGTCGTGATTCACGCAGTCGCGGTAACCGTCGCTGGTATACCACCGGCCCTGTCGGATTACTCACCCGTCCATTCACCAAATACTAAGGAACAACGATGCGACAGAACCTGTTTTTTGCCACAGCGTTTGCCACCCTGGTCTCCACCAGCGCCTTTGCCGCTGACCTGCCTGGCAAAGGCATTACCGTGCAGCCGGTGCAGAGCACCATTTCGGAAGAGAGTTTCCAGACCCTGATCGTCAGCCGCGCGCTGGAGAAGCTGGGTTATACGGTCAATACGCCGAGTGAAGTAGATTACAACGTGGGCTATACCTCGATTGCCTCCGGGGATGCGACCTTTACCGCCGTGAACTGGCAGCCACTGCACGACGATATGTATGCCGCCGCCGGTGGTGACAAGAAATTCTACCGCGAAGGGACCTTCGTAACCGGTGCAGCGCAGGGTTATCTGATCGACAAGAAAACTGCCGACCAGTATCACATCACCAATATTGAGCAGCTAAAAGATCCGAAGATCGCCAGACTGTTCGACACCAACGGTGACGGTAAAGCCGACATGATGGGCTGCTCGCCGGGCTGGGGTTGTGAAGCGGTGATTAACCACCAGAACAAAGCCTTCGATCTGGCGAAGACCGTCGACGTAAACCACGGCAACTACTCCGCGATGATGGCCGATACCATTGCCCGCTTTAAAGAGGGTAAACCCGTCATCTATTACACCTGGACTCCGTACTGGGTGAGCGACGTGCTGAAGCCGGGCAAAGACGTGGTGTGGCTGCAGGTACCGTTCTCCTCCCTGCCAGGCGAGCAGAAAGATATCGACACTAAGCTGCCAAACGGCATGAATTACGGCTTCCCGGTAAACACCATGCATATTGTTGCCAACAAAGCCTGGGCAGAGAAAAACCCGGCGGCGGCAAAACTGTTTTCGGTGATGAAATTGCCGCTGGCGGACATCAACGCCCAGAATGCCATGATGCATGACGGAAAATCGTCTGAAGCGGATGTTAAAGGCCACGTCGACGGCTGGATCAAAGCCCACCAGAAACAGTTTGACGGTTGGTTGAAGGAGGCGCTGGACGCGCAGAAGTAATCATTTCACTTCCCTCTCCCACCGGGAGAGGGAAGCTAAACCGCACAAACCATCACTTAACAATCCCCCAACATTCACCATCATTCGTTATTATGGTTCTGGAAAAATAATCACTTAATTCACGATCCCTGAACCTAATGACAAAAACAACTCACGGGCTTAGCCCGGCACTCATCCTTTTAATGTCCGTGGCAACGGGTCTGGCTGTCGCCAGTAACTACTACGCACAACCTCTGCTTGATACCATCGCCCGCGCGTTTAACCTCTCCGCCAGCTCAGCAGGTTTTATTGTCACCGCCGCACAGCTTGGCTACGCCGCAGGGCTGCTGTTCCTGGTACCGCTGGGCGATATGTTTGAACGCCGGATGTTGATTGTCTCCATGACCCTGTTGGCCGCAGGCGGGATGCTGATCACCGCCAGTAGTCAGTCGTTAACGATGATGATTATCGGCACCGCCCTGACGGGGTTGTTCTCTGTCGTGGCACAAATTCTGGTACCGCTCGCCGCCACGCTCGCCTCGCCGGAAAAACGCGGCAAAGTGGTAGGCACCATCATGAGCGGCCTGCTGCTGGGGATTTTACTGGCGCGTACCGTTGCGGGACTGCTGGCAAGCCTGGGTGGCTGGCGCACCGTTTACTGGGTAGCCAGCGTACTGATGGTGGCGATGGCGCTGGCGCTGTGGCGTGGGCTGCCAAAAGTGAAGCCGGAGAATCACCTGAACTACCCGCAGCTTCTCGCCTCGGTTTTCAGCCTCTTCACCCAGGATAAACTGCTACGCACCCGCGCGCTGCTGGGATGTTTCACCTTTGCTAACTTCAGTATTTTATGGACGTCAATGGCATTTCTCCTTGCCTCGCCGCCGTTTAACTATTCCGAAGGGGTGATTGGCCTGTTTGGTCTGGCTGGCGCGGCGGGCGCGCTGGGTGCGCGTCCGGCTGGCGGGCTGGCCGATAAAGGCAAATCCCACCTGACCACCTCCACCGGGCTGGTTTTACTGCTGCTTTCCTGGGCTGCTATCTGGTACGGACATACCTCTGTACTGGCGCTGATCGTCGGTATTCTGGTGCTCGACCTCACCGTGCAGGGTGTGCATATTACCAACCAGACCGTCATTTACCGCGTGAAGCCAGAGGCGCGTAACCGCCTTACTGCCGGGTATATGACCAGCTATTTTATCGGTGGTGCTGCGGGTTCATTAATTTCAGCTTCGGCGTGGCAGCACGCGGGCTGGTCAGGCGTATGTGCAATAGGGGCAATTGTGGCCGCACTGAATCTGCTGGTCTGGTGGCGTGGGTTTCATCGCCAGGAGTCAATCCACTAAGTTTTACACTGCTTTAGGCCTCTTATGGGTATAAAGGGGCCTTTCAGTCTGTTAATGTTAATGTAATCATTTATCCCAGAAATTTTAATGTGGGTGACATATTTACAATCGGCATGAATAGTTCAGAACCCCGTCCTCACATCCTCTCTTCCGGGGGCAAATCCCTCGTCCTTTCTGTGCTCACCGGGTCACGGACTTACCCGGCGCTTTCTGATGGTGTCATAAATTTGGCGGATATAACCGCACAAATAATTCATTTACATTATTTGTCACCATCGTTACTATATCGGCTGTAATTAATGAGGTTATACCCAAATGGATAGTTCGTTTACGCCCATTGAACAAATGCTTAAATTCCGCGCCAGTCGTCATGAGGACTTCCCGTATCAGGAAATCCTGCTGACCCGCCTGTGCATGCACATGCAGGGGAAGTTACTGGATAACCGTAATAAAATGCTGAAAGCTCAAGGGATTAACGAGACGTTGTTTATGGCGTTGATTACGCTGGAGTCTCAGGAAAACCACAGTATCCAGCCATCAGAGCTGAGCTGCGCGCTGGGTTCGTCCCGTACCAATGCCACCCGTATTGCTGATGAGCTGGAAAAACGCGGCTGGATTGAGCGCCGTGAAAGCGACAACGATCGCCGTTGTCTGCATTTGCAACTGACTGAAAAAGGTCATGAATTCCTGCGTGAGGTGTTACCACCTCAGCACAACTGTCTGCACAAACTCTGGTCTGCCCTCAGCACCGCCGAGCGCGACCAGCTTGAGCACATCACTCGCAAGCTGCTTACCCGTCTGGATCAGATGGATGAAGATGGCGCTATTCTTGAAGCGCTGCGCTAACGCGACGACACGCTCGATTATCCAGATTAGAAAAGAAAACTGACAGGCCAGCACGTCACACTGCTGGCCTTTCTGACAACAGGTCGGCTCAGCCGATGTGAAAATAAGAAGATCGTGGAGAACAACAATGAGCGCAAATGCGGAGAACGCAACCCCGCAGCAACCGGCCAACAAGAAAGGCAAACGTAAGAGCGCCCTTCTTCTGCTGACCTTGCTCTTTATTACTATTGCCGTGGCATATGGGATCTACTGGTTTTTAGTATTGCGTCATGCTGAAGAGACGGACGACGCATACGTGGCAGGGAACCAGGTACAAATTATGGCGCAGGTGTCGGGCAGCGTGACGAAAGTCTGGGCTGACAATACCGACTTTGTGCAACAAGGGGATGTGCTGGTTACACTCGACCCGACCGACGCCCAGCAGGCGTTTGAAAAAGCACAGACAGGGCTGGCTTCCAGCGTCCGTCAAACCCGCCAGCTGATGATCAACAGTAAACAGCTTCAGGCCAGCATTGATGTGCAAAAAACCGCGCTGACCCAGGCGCAGAGCGACCTCAATCGTCGTGTTCCTCTCGGCACCGCCAACCTGATTGGCCGCGAAGAGCTGCAACACGCCCGTGATGCCGTTGCCAGCGCACAGGCACAGCTGGATGTGGCGATCCAACAGTACAACGCCAACCAGGCGATGGTACTCGGTACCAGTCTGGAAAACCAACCGGCGGTAAAACAGGCGGCGACTGAAGTGCGCAACGCATGGCTTGCCCTGCAGCGTACCAAAAT
This sequence comes from Enterobacter cloacae, assembly GCA_014169315.1. NCBI lineage: Bacteria > Pseudomonadati > Pseudomonadota > Gammaproteobacteria > Enterobacterales > Enterobacteriaceae > Enterobacter > Enterobacter cloacae. The sequence continues at coordinate 3,541,291 of AP022133.1, forward strand.
TGTCAGCCCAATGACCGGATACGTCTCCCGTCGTTCCGTCCAGCCAGGCGCACAGATTAGCCCAACAACACCGCTAATGGCGGTAGTACCGGCAAACAATCTGTGGGTGGATGCCAACTTCAAAGAGACGCAGCTTGCCCATATGCGTATCGGCCAGACGGCGACAGTTATCAGCGACATCTACGGTGATGACGTGAAGTACACCGGTAAAGTAGTGGGTCTGGATATGGGGACCGGCAGCGCCTTCTCCCTGCTGCCCGCGCAGAATGCCACCGGTAACTGGATCAAAGTGGTCCAGCGTCTGCCCGTGCGTATCGAGCTGGATGCAAAACAGCTCGCTGACCACCCGCTGCGTATTGGCCTCTCAACGCTGGTAACGGTTGATACTGCCAACCGCGATGGACAGATCCTGGCAAGCCAGGTACGTAGCAGCCCGGCTTATGAAAGTAACGCCCGTGAAATTAGCCTCGATCCGGTCAACAAACTGATCGATGACATCGTGAAGGCAAACGCCGGTTAATCCGAAGGTGAGCGTTATGCAACAGCAAAAGCCGCAAAAACCGCTGGAAGGCGCGCAACTGGTCATTATGACCATTGCGCTGTCACTGGCGACATTCATGCAGGTGCTGGACTCCACCATCGCAAACGTGGCGATCCCCACTATCGCCGGGAACCTTGGCTCATCACTGAGCCAGGGAACCTGGGTCATTACCTCGTTCGGGGTGGCGAACGCTATCTCCATTCCGATTACCGGCTGGCTGGCAAAGCGCGTCGGTGAGGTGAAGCTGTTCCTCTGGTCAACCATCGCCTTTGTGCTCGCCTCCTGGGCGTGCGGCATGTCCACCAGCCTGACGATGCTGATTTTCTTCCGCGTCATTCAGGGGATTGTGGCCGGGCCGTTGATTCCGCTGTCACAGAGTTTACTGCTGAACAACTATCCGCCGGCCAAACGCTCTATCGCGCTGGCACTGTGGTCAATGACCGTGATTGTCGCGCCGATTTGCGGGCCTATCCTGGGCGGCTATATCAGCGATAACTATCACTGGGGTTGGATCTTCTTCATCAACGTACCGATTGGTGCCATCGTCGTCATGATGACGTTGCAGTCGCTGCGTGGCAGGGAAACGCGAACCGAACAGCGGCGCATTGACAGCGTGGGCCTGGCGTTATTGATCCTCGGCATCGGTAGCCTGCAGGTGATGCTCGACCAGGGTAAAGAGCTGGACTGGTTCAACTCACGGGAGATCATCATCCTGACGATTGTTGCGGTGGTATCGCTCAGTTTCCTGATTGTCTGGGAGCTGACCGATGATAACCCGATAGTCGATCTCTCGCTCTTTAAGTCGCGAAACTTCACCATAGGCTGCCTGTGTATCAGCCTCGCCTACATGCTCTACTTCGGTGCCATTGTTCTGCTACCGCAGTTGCTGCAGGAGGTATATGGCTACACCGCAACCTGGGCGGGTCTTGCCTCTGCACCGGTTGGATTGATTCCGGTTCTGCTGTCGCCGATTATTGGCCGTTTTGCCCATAAGCTCGACATGCGCAGGCTGGTGACGTTCAGCTTTATCATGTACGCCGTGTGCTTCTACTGGCGCGCGTATACGTTCGAACCGGGAATGGACTTTGGCGCATCCGCCTGGCCGCAGTTTATTCAGGGCTTTGCCGTAGCATGCTTCTTTATGCCACTGACGACCATTACGCTTTCCGGTTTGCCACCTGAACGAATGGCGGCAGCGTCCAGCCTGTCGAACTTTACCCGTACGCTGGCAGGCTCCATCGGGACGTCGATCACCACCACCCTGTGGACCAACCGTGAATCGATGCACCATGCCCAGTTGACCGAAGCGGTGAACCCGTTCAACCCGAACTCCCGGGAGATGTATAACCAGCTTCAGGGAATGGGAATGACGGAGCAGCAGGCCTCCGGCTGGATTGCACAGCAGATCACTAACCAGGGGTTGATTATCTCTGCAAATGAGATTTTCTGGATATCGGCAGGGATCTTTATCATTCTGCTCGGCCTGGTGTGGTTTGCCAGACCGCCGTTTGGTGCCGGTAGCGGTGGTGGTGGTGCGCACTAACCCACGTTGTCCAAAACGCGACAGCGATTGTCAGTTCCGATAAAGCAGCGCTCCTGAGATCAATTCACGATAGTGAAAAGACAACAGGAGCGCATCATGCTGAACACACCCGCCGACAAATACCAGCCTTTTCCCGCCATTTCTCTGCCCGACCGTCGCTGGCCTGAGCAACGCATTACTCATGCGCCGCGCTGGCTCTCTACCGATTTACGCGACGGTAATCAATCCCTCGCCGAACCGATGGACAGCACGCGCAAGCTGCAGTTCTGGGATCTGTTGCTAAGCTGCGGGTTCAAAGAGATCGAGGTCGCCTTCCCTTCCGCTTCGCAAACCGACTTCAACTTTGTTCGCCAGCTGATCGAAGAAAACCGCATCCCGGATGATGTGACCATCCAGGTATTAACGCAGGCACGGGAAGATCTGATCCTTCGCACCTTTGACTCTCTGCGCGGCGCGAAGCAGGCTACTGTTCATCTGTATAACGCGACTGCGCCGCTGTTCCGCCGCCTGGTGTTCGGTATGGAGAAAGCCCGGATCGTCGAGCTGGCAACCCGTTCCACGTACCTTATCCGTAAGCTTTGTGAAGAGAACCCCGACACCCGCTGGCAGTATGAATACTCCCCGGAAACCTTCTGCTTTACCGAGCCGGAGTTTGCGCTGGAGATTTGTGAAGCCGTGGCGGAAATCTGGCAGCCGTGCCATGAGCGACCGATGGTGATTAACTTACCCGCCACTGTAGAAGTGAATACGCCGAATGTGTATGCCGACCAGATTGAGTATTTCTGTCGCCACTTTAGCCGTCGTCGCGATGTCTGCATTAGCGTTCACCCGCATAACGATCGCGGCACTGGCGTCGCCAGTGCCGAACTGGCGGTAATGGCAGGAGCTGACCGTGTCGAAGGCTGCCTGTTTGGCAATGGAGAGCGCACGGGCAATGTCTGTCTGGTAACGCTGGCAATGAACCTCTACAGCCAGGGGATCAGCCCTGAGCTGGACTTCAGCGATATGAACCGCGTGGTGGAAGTCGTGGAAACCTGCAACCAGTTGCCAGTGCATCCGCGCCATCCGTGGGCAGGACGGCTGGCCTACACCGCCTTCTCGGGCTCACATCAGGATGCGATCAAAAAAGGCTTTGATGCCCGTAGCCCCGGCGAACGCTGGGAGATGCCTTATCTCCCCATCGATCCGCAGGATATTGGGTGTACTTACGAAGCGGTGATCCGCGTGAACAGCCAGTCCGGTAAAAGCGGCAGCGCCTGGCTTATTGAACAGAATCATGGTCTGAAATTGCCTCGTGTCCTGCAGCAGGACTTTAGCCAGTACGTACAGCAGGAAACGGATAAACACGGGAAAGAGATGACGCAGAATGCGCTGTGGCAACTGTTCCGCAGCCGCTATGGACTGGTGGTGACACCGCGCTTTTCCCTGCAATCTTACCTTAGCGACAGCCAGCAGGACGGGCAGTTACGTCTGACGGCAAACATCATCGCACAAGGGGAAGTGCGCCAGCTTGATGGCCAGGGAAATGGGCTATTATCCGCCGCCGCTAACGGCCTGAGCCGCTGGGTTAACGCCCCGTTTGTGATTAAGGATTATCATGAACATACCCTGGGAGAACGTAGCGACAGCCGCTCTGTGGCGTATATCCGCTGTCTGTTCCAGGACGGCAGTAGCCGCTGGGGAGTCGGCATTGACAGCGACGTGGCACGCGCGTCTCTTCAGGCACTATTGAACGCCATCAGTTAGCTGTCTTTGAAGTAATCGCTGGGTGAAATTCCCATCACCCGGCGAAACATCACCGTAAAGGCGCTGTGGCTGCCGTAACCCAGATCCAGAGCCACACGTAACACAGGCTGGCCCTGTGCCAGCCGCTGTAGCGCTTCCAGTAATCTCGCCCTTCTTACCCACTCGCTGTAGCTTAACCCCGTCTGCGTTTGAAAATGGCGATTCAGGGTTCGCTCACTCATGCCGATCAGGCTGGCGGCCTGCACGCTGCTCCAGCTTTCTCCCGCCGTCTGGCGGATCTGCTTGCAAAGATTTCGCAGCGTTTCACTTTCCGGCTCCGGCAGGTGAAACGGTAGTACCGGCATCACGCGAATTTCATCCAGGATCAATTCATACACCCGCTCATCCCGGCTGCCTGGCGAGTACGACTCCGGAAGCGTAAGAGAGGCGAGGATCAGTTCGCGTAATAGTGGAGAGATCTGCACGATCTGGCAGGTCGCTGGGAGATCGGCACGGGCCAGCGGATCGATAAACAGCGTACGTGCGGCAACATGACCGGTGATGCGCAGGGAATGCCGTGTACCCGCAGGCAGCCAGACGCCGCGACCCGGTGGGACAACCCAACAGCCAGAGGCAGTATCCACCCTCACCACACCACTCAGGCAGTGCAACAGCTGTGCGCAGTCATGTTGATGCCAGGGTTCACTGTCGCCATGAGCATAATCATGCGCAAACGGTACCAGGGGACGATGGACAAAGGAGAAGGTCGAGGTTGTGGTCATGGGGTTAAACAACCCTTACCCTCTCCCGGTGGGAGAGGGCGAAGGCGCACTAGATGTGCAGTTCCTGCAGTTTTTCTTTTGGCAGGGCCAGCTCTTCATTGCTGTTCACACGAACATCACGCTCAATGATGTGGCGCGCGATTTCCTGCGCTTCTTCCAGAGAGTGCATCTGGTAAGTCCCGCACTGGTAAATGTTCAGTTCAGGGATCTGATTCTGCTCTTTCACCTTCAGCACGTCTTCCATTGCTGCTTTCCAGGCTGCTGCAACGCGCGTCTCTTCAGGCTGACCAATCAGACTCATGTAGAAACCCGTGCGGCAGCCCATTGGGGAGATATCAATAATCTCTACGCCGTTGCCGTTCAGGTGGTCACGCATAAAACCGGCAAACAGGTGCTCCAGCGTATGAATGCCTTTTTCAGGCATCACTTCTTTGTTCGGCACGCAGAAACGCAGATCGAATACGGTGATCGTGTCGCCGTGCGGAGTGTGCATGGTCTTCGCCACACGTACAGCAGGTGCTTCCATACGGGTATGGTCGACGGTAAAGCTATCTAATAACGGCATACGTCACCTCCGATAGTGATTTTTTTAAAAAAAACTGAACTCTTCGACAGAATGCGCGTCTGAGTATATGAAAGACGCGCATTTGTTATCATCATCCCTGAATTCAGAGATGTATATTTTGGCCACAGCGATGTGGCCTTTTTCTTTTTGGTTCAAACCTGCTTCGCCAGAAACGCCTCAAACGACTCAGTATCCGCCGCTTCGACCTCTTTCTGACGTATGACAGAAGCGTCTCGTTCTGCCATAAAATCCGCTTCACTCAGGATTTCTAGCGGCTCCTGCATCAGCATTTCCCGGTATTGCGCAGAGAGCGAACGCCCTGTACCGCCGATACCCTGATCAATCATAGAACGCAGAATACGTGCTGAGAATGTCAGTTCAGGGTTATCAAAGCATTCGACCAACTGGTCGCAAACGTTTTGATACTCTTCACCGCCGTATACGCTGTCCATTGTCTGGGCAACACGTTTCAGGTCAAGGAACAGATCTTTACCCACTTTTGGCAGCGGGAACTGCGCCGCTTCACAGCCGATACCCAGCGTCAGACCCGGCTTACGCCCTTCCAGAATCACGCGATTCCAGTTAGTACGGGTGCAGAGCAGTTCATCTGAACTCATTTCAGGCGCATCGGCCAGCACGCACCAGACCATAAACAGATCAAGGAAGCGAACCTGCTGCTCATCAACACCAATCGGTGAGAACGGGTTAATATCCAGCGAGCGCACTTCAATGTATTCAATACCGCCGCGCTGCAGCGCATCAGACGGTGTTTCACCGCTGCGCGTGACACGCTTCGGACGAATGGGCGCGTACAGCTCGTTTTCAATTTGCAGCACGTTGCCGTTGATTTGCAGGCGCTTACCGTCTTTTTCGAGACCGATTTTCTCGTACTCTTCCGACGGCGTTTTAATCGCGCGCTTCAATCCTGCCACATATTCATGCAATTCGTTAAACGTAATACCGAGATTGCTTTGCGATTTATTGGTATAACCAAGATCGCTCAGGCGCAGAGACGTGGCATACGGCAGGTAGTACATCCCGCATTCGGTCTTCTCGAACGGCAGCGTGGTCGGTTTTCCCTGCAGGAATGATGAACAAATCGCAGGTGACGCGCCAAACAAATAAGGAATGACCCAGCCGAAACGATAGTAGTTACGGATCAGGCGGAAGTAGCCTGCGGAGATCGCTTCTTTATCCGTTTCGCCGCATTTCGCCTGCCAGAACGCCATCGGCAGAGAGAAATTGTAATGCACCCCAGAGATGGTCTGCATCAACGCGCCGTAGCGGTTTTTCAGCCCTTCACGGTAAAGCGTTTTCAGCCGACCGATATTCGACGTGCCATACTGCGCCAGCTCAATCTCCTGCCCCTGCTCGATATAGCACGGCATACTGAGCGGCCACATGCGCTCATCGCCCAGATTACGGGCGGTAAAGCGATGGACGTCGCGCAAGATCGTCAGCATATGATCAATATCGCCATCCACCGGAGTGATAAACTCCAGCAGCGCTTCGGCGAAATCGGTTGTGATCCATTTATGTGTCAGCGCCGAGCCTAACGCCTTCGGGTGACCCGTTGTGGCTAAGCTGCCATCTGCGTTAACGCGCAGCGTTTCACGCTCAAGCCCACGCTGAATACCCTTCAGAGCCTGAGGGTGGTTTTCCAGCCAGGCCAGCGCCTGTGATACGTCCGGGATCAAATTGACCTCCCGCCTGTCAAAGTATTGTTACTCAGCATAATTGTAATGGTTGACGATTGAAGGTCGCTAAATCACTCCACCAATTAGTGCCACCACGTCATACCCTGTAGTGTTACCCATGCCACGAGAACATAGCGCAACGCCTTGCCAAGGCACAAAAAAAAGAGCACCGGTCCCCAGGAGATGCGCATCCATCCCGCCAGCAGACACAGTAAATCACCTATTACAGGCATCCAGCTTAATAACAGCGTGGCAGCGCCATAGCGTTTTAGCCAGCCGACTGCCTTTTCCTGCCAGCGTGATTTTTCACGCAGCGGGAAGAAACGCCCAAGAATAACGTTAGTCAGCCCTCCAAAGCTATTACCCATTGTTGCTATTAAGACGAGCAACCAGGGCTGACTGGCACCAGACAACAGCATCGCTACCAGCACCACTTCCGAATTTCCCGGTAAGAGCGTGGCGCTTAAGAAGCTGCTGGCGAATAATGAGGCAAGTGACAGCGCGTCACTCACAGTAAGCGAACGTCCACCGCATCCATTCCGGCATCACGCGCGGCCTGAATACCAAAATCTGCATCTTCAAAAACAACGCATTTTGCCGCAGGTACACCCATGCGTTCTGCGCAAAGCAGAAAGGTGTCTGGTGCGGGTTTGTGGTTTTTAACATGATCGGCGGCAACCACAGCGGAAAAATAGTGACGCAAGCCAAGATGGTTGAGCAACGCTTCTGCGATTGAGCTTTCGCTGCCCGTGCCAACCGACATCGGCCGACGTCCGTGCCACTCCTTAACAACATCTATTAGCGGCAATGGACGTACGGTATCTAAAAGCATCGCCTTTACCGCGTCAGTTTTTTCACGTGCGAGCAGGTGCGGGTCGAGATCGGCCTGATTCATTTCAATCACGGCCTGCGCAATACGCCAGGTTGGGGATCCGTTGAGGGCAACCATTGCCTGGAGATCGAAACGCATGCCGTAACGTCCAAGGACTTCAGTCCAGGCTTTACGATGCGTGGGTTCAGTATCCAGGATGGTACCATCCATATCGAAGATCAAACCGTCATACTGTGCGTACATCGTGCTCTCGCTAAACGATTAACAAAGCATTACTTTATCGTAAATGGTGGTTTTTGTCGCTGATTGCGAAATGATAACAATGAGAGTGATTAAGAACTGAACACAAGGAGAATGACAAGAAGAGATGGTGCATCCGGGAGGATTACTCGGCTTACGCCTCGCCCTGCGGGCCGTTGCTGAAGCAACGTTATCCTCCCTGGTGCTTGCGATTAACTCGCAGACCTTAAAACAACAGTGTTGCTGTTATCTCGGAGAATATGGTGCATCCGGGAGGATTCGAACCTCCGACCGCTCGGTTCGTAGCCGAGTACTCTATCCAGCTGAGCTACGGATGCATCGGGAAATGCTTTTAGAAACAGTAAATGGTGCATCCGGGAGGATTACTCGGCTGCGCCTCGCCCTTCGGGCCGTTGCTGAAGCAACGTTATCCTCCCTGGTGCTTGCGATTAACTCGCAGACCTTGAAATAACAGTGTTGCTGTTATTTCGGAGAAGATGGTGCATCCGGGAGGATTCGAACCTCCGACCGCTCGGTTCGTAGCCGAGTACTCTATCCAGCTGAGCTACGGATGCATCAGGGTACTGCTTTCAGAAATAGTAAATGGTGCATCCGGGAGGATTACTCGGCTGCGCCTCACCCTTCGGGCCGTTGCTGAAGCAACGTTATCCTCCCTGGTGCTTGCGATTAACTCGCAGACCTTGAAATAACAGTGTTGCTGTTATCTCGGAGAATATGGTGCATCCGGGAGGATTCGAACCTCCGACCGCTCGGTTCGTAGCCGAGTACTCTATCCAGCTGAGCTACGGATGCATCGGGATTTACTACTGTACTACTCGATATTCATATCACTTCGAAAGCAATATGAAGTAATAGATGGTGCATCCGGGAGGATTCGAACCTCCGACCGCTCGGTTCGTAGCCGAGTACTCTATCCAGCTGAGCTACGGATGCAAAATGGCGGTGAGGCGGGGATTCGAACCCCGGATGCAGCTTTTGACCGCATACTCCCTTAGCAGGGGAGCGCCTTCAGCCTCTCGGCCACCTCACCACACAACGCCTCTTTCGAGTGCTTCGAGTAACTCGTTAAGAGCTTCTCGTCGCTGCGTGGCGCATATATTACTTTCTGGGACTTATAAGTCAAACAATTTTCCACACGCTTTTATCGTTTGCACAAATCGCACGCAATTCGCATGTAAAAGCCGCAAAGAGGGTGTTTTATAAGCGGATTTTGCAGGCATCTTCACAGAAATCTATTGAGGGAATGACGGCGTTTGGTCGAGATAAGGGTAAGGGAGTGGTTAAAAACAGAGCGGTTGAAATCAAACGGTAACTTTAAGCAGGAAAAATTGCGGGAGAGGTTGCGTCTCGCCCGACAGCGAGACGCGATAATATCAGTAACTGGACTGCTGGGATTTTTCAGCCTGGATACGCTGGTAGATCTCTTCACGGTGGACAGATACTTCTTTAGGGGCGTTCACACCAATACGAACCTGGTTACCCTTTACCCCTAAAACTGTCACGGTGACCTCATCCCCAATCATGAGGGTCTCACCAACTCGACGAGTCAGAATCAGCATTCTTTGCTCCTTGAAAGATTAAAAGAGTCGGGTCTCTTGTATCCCGGCATTATCCATCATATAACGCCAAAAAGTAAGCGATGACAAACACGTAAAGTGTAAGCAGTCACGGCATTACATTCTGTTAAACGTAAGTTTAGCCGATATACACAAACTCAACCTGACTTTATCGTTATCGATAGCACAGTGAACAAGACGCCATAACGTTGCCGCTATGGCGTCTGCTTGTGCTTTGTAATTATTACAGTTTCGCGCTTACCCAGCCTTCAACGCTGGCCAATGCCGCAGGAAGTGCCGCCGCATCCGTACCACCAGCTTGCGCCATGTCCGGACGACCGCCCCCCTTGCCGCCCACCTGCTGAGCGACCATACCAATCAGTTCCCCTGCTTTAACGCGGTCGGTCACATCCTTAGAGACGCCCGCAATCAGAGAAACCTTACCTTCTGCCACCGTCGCCAGCACGATAACTGTGGAACCAAGCTGGTTCTTCAGATCGTCGACCATAGTGCGAAGCATTTTAGGCTCAACACCGGCCAGGCAGCTGACCAGCAGTTTGACACCCTTAATCTCTACCGCTTTGCTGGAGAGGCTTGCGCTCTCTTGTACTGCTGCCTGCTCTTTCAACTGCTGCAGCTCTTTTTCCAGCTGACGGGTGCGATCCAGCGCAACACGCACTTTCTCACCCAGATTCTGGCTATCGCCTTTCAGCAACTGTGCGATGTCGTGCAGTTGGTCGCTCTGCGCATGCAGGCTGGCAATAGCACCTTCACCGGTCACCGCTTCAATACGACGAACACCTGCCGCCGTACCTGATTCAGAAACGATGCGGAACAGACCGATATCACCCGTACGGGAAGCGTGAGTACCACCGCACAGTTCGGTGGAGAAGTCGCCCATGCTCAGTACGCGAACACGTTCGTCATATTTCTCACCAAACAGTGCCATCGCACCTTTCTTCTTCGCCGCTTCGAGCTCCATGATATGAGTTTCGATTGGCAGGTTACGACGGATCTGCGCGTTGACCAGATCTTCCACCGCACGGATTTCAGATGGCTTCATCGCTTCGAAATGAGAGAAGTCGAAACGCAGAACCTTATCGTTAACCAGAGAACCTTTCTGTGCAACGTGGGTACCCAGAACATCACGCAGGGCTGCGTGCATCAGGTGCGTTGCGGAGTGGTTCAGACGAATACGTGCACGGCGAACTTCATCAACGTTAGCCTGAACGCCCTCACCCACTTTCAGAGAGCCGGAAACCAGTTTGCCCTGGTGACCAATAGCCTGACCGTATTTCTGGGTGTCAGTAACGTTGAAGCTAAAGCCGTCGCCTTTCAGTTCGCCTTTATCGCCAACCTGGCCGCCAGATTCGGCATAGAACGAGGTTTTGTCCAGAATCACAACCGCATCCTGGCCTGCGCTGATGCTGTCTACGGCTTTACCGTCAACAAACAGAGCGGTCACTTTGCCGGTCAGTTCCAGATTTTCGTAGCCTTTGAATTCAGACGCACCCTCAACGCGGATCATCGCGTTATAGTCTGCGCCAAAACCGCTGGATTCACGCGCACGACGACGCTGCTCTTCCATCGCAGCTTCAAAGCCCGCTTCGTCAACTTTGATGTTGCGCTCACGGCAAACGTCTGCCGTCAGGTCAACCGGGAAGCCGTAGGTATCGTACAGGCGGAAAGCGGTTTCGCCATCCAGCGTGTCGCCCTTGAGCTTAGCCAGCTCGTCATCCAGCAGCGCCAGACCACGCTCCAGAGTACGGGCAAACTGTTCTTCTTCGGTTTTCAGAACCTGTTCAACCTGCGCCTGCTGGCGTTTCAGTTCATCGCCCGCAGCGCCCATCACGCCAACCAGTGGCCCAACGAGTTTATAGAAGAAGGTGTCCTTCGCACCCAGCATGTTGCCATGACGGATAGCACGACGAATGATACGACGCAGCACGTAACCACGGTTTTCATTCGACGGAATAACACCGTCGGCAATCAGGAATGCACAGGAACGGATATGGTCTGCGATAACGCGCAGAGATTTGTTGTTCAGATCGGTTGCGCCCGTCACATCAGCAACGGCTTTGATCAGAGTACTGAACAGGTCAATCTCATAGTTGGAGTTAACGTGCTGCAGAACAGCCGCGATACGCTCCAGACCCATACCGGTATCAACGGACGGCTTCGGCAACGGCTCCATCGTACCGTCAGCCTGACGGTTGAACTGCATGAAGACGATGTTCCAGATCTCAATGTAGCGATCGCCATCTTCTTCAGCACTTCCTGGAGGGCCACCCCAGATGTGGTCACCGTGATCGTAGAAGATCTCGGTACATGGACCACAAGGGCCCGTATCGCCCATCTGCCAGAAGTTGTCAGACGCGTAAGGTGCGCCTTTGTTATCGCCGATGCGGATAATACGTTCGCGCGGGATACCAACTTCTTTTTCCCAGATTTCGAAGGCTTCGTCATCGGTTTCATAGACGGTAACCCACAGACGCTCTTTCGGTAGGTTGAACCAGTTTTCACCGGTCAGCAGTTCCCACGCATACTGGATGGCGTCGTGTTTGAAATAGTCGCCGAAGCTGAAGTTGCCCAGCATTTCGAAGAAGGTATGGTGACGCGCGGTGTAACCGACGTTTTCCAGGTCGTTGTGTTTACCGCCCGCACGCACGCAACGCTGTGAGGTTGTGGCGCGGGAATAATTACGCTTGTCGAGACCAAGGAATACATCCTTGAACTGGTTCATCCCGGCGTTGGTAAACAGTAGAGTCGGGTCGTTGTTCGGTACCAGGGAGCTGCTGGCAACAACCTGGTGTCCCTTACTATGGAAAAAATCGAGAAACGCCTGACGGATCTCAGCGGTGCTCTTGCTCATAATTATCCTGAAATCAAGCTAACGAAATGTCGTAGCAAGCCTGTACTGTTAAACAGTTGAACAGACCAGCTACTGGAAAAAGTGGGAATAAGATAAGTTTTCTTTAGTGGGAAGTAAAATCCCGCATGCGTTCAATCGGTAAAATTGCGCCAGATATCCTGAATATCTTCCATCAGGAAGCCGCGGTAGAGCAAAAAGCGCTGAATTTTGATTTTGTCTGAAAATTCACGCGGCAGCGGTTCACCATATTTACGCATCGCCTGTTCTCTTGCCAGTTCGCACCAGTCGGTATCGCATTCGCGCATCGCTTTTTCAATGGATTCACGGGCTACGCCTTTCTGATTAAGCTCCTGGCGGATGCGCACGGGGCCGTATCCTTTGCGGCCACGGCTGGCGAGAAACCGGGAAGCAAAACGGTCATCATCCAGATAGTGATGCTCGTAGCACCAGGCAATCACGCGGTCGTAATCTTCCGCGGTAGCATCAATCTCTTCCGGCCCATTTTTGCTCATGATGGGGGCGGAAAGTTTCCGCCGCAACTCTTGTTCGCTGTGGTCGCGCACAGCAAGAATACGTACCGCACGATCCAGTAAACGTGCGTACGCAGGACGACGAGTTGTCGGTTCACTCATAAAAAACCTGCTGGTTCAGAAATGCAAAAAGGGCCGCATCAGCAGCCCTTCGTCTTTACACGAAACATTAAAAATCTTCGTGGGTTTCTTCAGCATCCGCGCTATCAACTGCGAAGTCTGGTGTGGCGTCCTGGTTGTTCAACAGAAGCTCACGCACTTTCTTCTCAATTTCTTTCGCCGCAGCCGGGTTCTCTTTCAGCCAGCCAATTGCATTGGCTTTACCCTGACCGATCTTATCACCGTTGTAGCTGTACCATGCGCCCGCTTTTTCAATCAGCTTCTCTTTCACGCCCAGGTCAACCAGCTCGCCGAAGAAGTTGATACCTTCGCCGTAGAGGATCTGGAATTCAGCCTGTTTGAACGGTGCAGCGATTTTGTTCTTCACCACCTTCACGCGAGTTTCGCTACCGACCACGTTCTCACCCTCTTTCACCGCGCCGATACGGCGGATATCCAGACGGACAGAAGCGTAGAATTTCAGTGCGTTACCACCGGTCGTGGTTTCCGGGTTACCGAACATCACACCAATTTTCATACGGATCTGGTTGATGAAGATGAGCAGCGTATTGGACTGCTTCAGGTTACCGGCCAGCTTACGCATCGCCTGGCTCATCATACGCGCCGCGAGGCCCATGTGAGAGTCACCGATTTCACCTTCAATTTCGGCTTTTGGCGTCAGTGCGGCAACGGAGTCAACCACGATAACGTCAACGGCACCGGAGCGTGCCAGCGCATCACAAATTTCCAGCGCCTGTTCACCGGTATCCGGTTGAGAACACAGCAGGTTATCGATATCAACGCCCAGTTTGCGGGCATAGATTGGATCCAGCGCATGCTCGGCATCGATAAACGCACAGGTTTTACCTTCGCGCTGTGCCGCAGCGATAACCTGCAGCGTCAGAGTGGTTTTACCGGAAGATTCCGGTCCGTAGATCTCTACGATACGGCCCATTGGCAAACCGCCAGCACCCAGTGCGATGTCCAGAGAAAGCGAACCGGTGGAGATGGTTTCCACGTCCATTGAACGGTCTTCACCCAGGCGCATGATGGAGCCTTTACCGAATTGCTTTTCGATCTGGCCCAGTGCTGCCGCCAACGCTTTCTGTTTGTTCTCGTCGATAGCCATTATTACTCCTGTCATGCCTGGAGAAGCGACTGCGCTTCACCGTGGATTTCTGTTCTGTTGGTGCAATTATACTGTACAGTCATACAGTATCAAGTGTTTTGTAGAAATTGTTGCCAGAGCGTTTTTAACGCATATTCGGTTGCCTGCCGACGCACGCTTTCGCGATTGCCGCTAAAGCACTCCCGGCGAGTGATCCCTTCACCTTTTGAGGTGGCAAAACCAAACCAGACGGTACCGACGGGCTTCACGTCACTGCCACCGTCCGGCCCTGCGATGCCGCTGATCGAAATGGCATAATCGGCACGCGCCTCTTTCAGCGCCCCAATAGCCATCTCAATCACCACCGGTTCACTGACCGCACCATGCTGTTCAAGCGTCCCTTCACGCACGCCAATCATCTGTGCCTTAGCTTCGTTACTGTAGGTCACAAAGCCGCGTTCAAACCAGGCGGAACTGCCTGCAATATCCGTAATCACTTTGGCAACCCAGCCGCCAGTACAGGACTCTGCGGTGGTGATAGTCGCACCACGTTGCTTAAGCGCCAGCCCTACCACTTCGCTCAGCTGCATCAATTCATGGTCAGTCATTATCGCTCCTGGCTTCGGAAAAACGTGCTGCACAAGATAGCACTTTCTCGTCCGATATGGGGACGAGCTTCGGGTTTTACGAGGGAGCTTCAGAAAAAAGCCGATGCGGGTGCACCGGCTACAGGAAAGATTATTTCATACTGTCCGCAAGGGTATTCACATTGTGGCGAAACGCGTTGATGTAGGTATCTGCCACACCACCTTTTGCCGACAGCGCTTCCGGGTAAAGCTCCCCGCCCGGCTGCGCGCCCGTCGCACTGGCAATCTGTTTCACCAGACGCGGGTCGAGCTGGTTTTCCATAAACCAGGTTTTCACGCCGTCCATTTTAATCTGGTTAATGATCTCCGCGACCTGCGCCGCGCTGGCCTCACTCTCTGATGACAGCCCTTGCGGTGCCATAAAAGTCACACCGTAGGCACGGCTAAAATACCCGAACGCATCATGGCTGGTCAGCACTTTACGTTTCTCCTGCGGGATTTGGCTAAAGCGCGTTTTAGCCCAGTTATCCAGTTGGGTGAGCTGTTTGATATAGGGCTTACCGGAGGCTTCCAGCGCCACTTTATCTTCAGGATCGGCGTTCACCAGCCCCGAGAGGATATTTTGCGCATACAGCGCCCCGTTCGCCGCGCTATTCCACGCATGTGGGTCGGTCACGGTTTTGCTATCCTCTTCCAGAGTATGAGTTTTCACTCCTGTGGAGGCCACAACGAGCTGGCCCTTAAAGCCAGAGGCTTTTACTAGCCGGTCGAGCCAGCCCTCCAGCCCCAGACCGTTTACCACCACGACGTCAGCCTTACTCAGCGCTGCGCTGTCTTTCGGCGACGGTTCGAAAGTATGCGGGTCACCGTCCGGCCCGACCAGCGTCGTCACCTTCACGTGATCGCCCCCCACCTGCCGGGTGATATCCCCCAGTATGGAAAAGCTGGTCACCACGTTGAGCGTTTTCGCCATCACACTGTGTGACATCATCCCCAGCGCGAGCGCCACTGCTAACCCTGTACGTTTCATCGTTTCCCCTTGCGTTAAAAAAGCGCACGCAGGCTGCCTGCCAGCCTGCTGCGCGTGCCAAATAAAATGGAAATAAAGAACAGCGCGCTGGCCGTCAGGACGATGGACGGCCCGGCGGGTAGACTCATCGCCCAGGAGAGGCTCAGCCCCAGCCACGCGCAGAAAATGCCGCTAATACCTGCCATCAGCAGCAATCCTGGTAGGGTGCGTACCCAGCAGCGGGCCACCACTGCGGGTAACATCATCAGCCCCACGGCCATCAGCGTGCCAAGTACCTGAAAACCGGCTACCAGGTTGAGCACCAGCAATGCCAGAAACAGGCCGTGTAATAAGCCGGGCACCCCGCGAGCGTTCACCTGCAGCCAGGCGGTATCAAACGCTTCGGTCACCAGCCCACGATAGAAAATAGCCAGCATCATCAGTGTGAAGATGCAAACGCCGGTCACAAACAGCGCGGCATCGTTGTCCACGGCGAGAATAGAGCCAAACAGCAGATGCAGCAGATCGACGTTCGAACCGTGCAACGACACCAGCGTGACGCCCAACGCCAGCGATCCCAGATAGAACCCCGCAAAGCTGGCATCCTCTTTAAGCGGCGTACGGCGGCTCACCAGCCCGGCCACCAGCGCAACGGTAATTCCGGCGATAAAGCCACCAATACTCATCGCCAGCAGTGACATTCCGCTCAGCAAATATCCCACGGCGACACCGGGCAAAATGGCGTGAGAGAGTGCATCGCCCATCAGGCTCATCCGGCGCAACTGAAGAAATACACCCAACGCGGTAGTGCTGACCGAGAGCGCCAGGCAGACCACCAGCGCACGACGCATAAAGCCGTAGTCGATAAACGGCTGAAAAAAGAGATGCCAGATCATGCCACCCTCACCCGTTCGGTTTTCCAGAGGGGGGTATCAACATCCAGCCGCAATGTCTGCGGGAAGTGGCGCGACACGCGTTCGCTGTCATGCAACACGGCGAGCAGGGTCTGCCCCTGCTGATACATCTCCAGCATCAGCGCCATCAGCACATTGCAGGTGACTTCATCAACGCCGGTAAACGGTTCATCGAGCATCACCAGCGGAGCCTGCTGCACGAGTACGCGCGCAAACAGCATGCGCTGAAACTGGCCGCCGGACAGTTCATCAATAGTTGATAACGCCATCGACTCCAGCCCCACACGCTCAAGGGCTTCGGTAATACGCAGCCGCGTGTCGCGACGAAAACCAGAAAAAAGCGAAATCCCCGGCCAACAGCCCATACTCACCACGTCCTGCACGGTCAGTGGAAATTGCGCCTCCAGCGCGTGGCGCTGCGCCAGCCAGCCAATCACCGGGCGTTTACCCTGCCAGCGAAAATCGCCGCTTACAGGGGGAATAAACCCGGCGAGCGTTTTCAGTAATGTGGATTTCCCGCATCCGTTAGCACCGATAATCGCGGTCATGCTTCCGCGTTCAATGACACCCGACAGAGGACGCGTAACAGGCTGGCGGTCATACCCCGCCATCAGTTCGTTCATTACGATCATGGCAAAACCACCGCCCAGCTCACGGCCAGCCCGATAAACACAATAAGCACCAGTGCCAACAGAAGCCGGACTGACGCGGATAAAGAGAAAAGGGACGTTGACATCTCGACACCACGTTAAATGTTATAACATAACAATAATGAAAGAAAACGAAGATGTAAACGAAGAGGATTGAACAGGAGTGTGGCGAAATGTTTCTGTGGTATTTCCCCCTCCCGTGGGAGAGGGTGAGAGCATCAGTCTGCGCTGTGTCTGCATTATTGCCGGGTGGCGGCGTTGCCTTACCCGGCATACTCAACCGGACTGATTATTGACTAAACGGTGATGCCGCGGGTGCACGCGCCTGCGAAACTGCCAGCCCCAGTTGCCACACCGCCATTGCATAGTGCGTGCTGTGGTTATAGCGGGTGATAGTGTAGAAGTTTGGCAGCCCGTACCAGTACTGATAGCCCGTCCCCACATCCAGACGCAACAGGCTCGCCTGTTGTGCATTACCCAGAGGCTGCGTTGGCGTCAGACCTGCCGCTGTCAGCTGCGAAATGCTGTAGTTAGTTTTAAAACCATTTTCCAGCCCCGGAGCCTGGCCGTTAGCCTGCACTGCCACCTGGCCGCCCGCGACCCAACCGTGTGATTTGAAGTAGTTCGCCACACTACCAATGGCATCCACCGGATCCCACAGGTTGATATGACCATCACCGTTAAAGTCGACGGCAAATTGCTTATAGGATGACGGCATAAACTGACCGTAGCCCATCGCACCGGCAAACGACCCTTTCAGATCCAGCGGATCGTCCTGTTCGTTGCGCGCCATCAGCAGGAAGGTTTCCAGCTCGGACGAGAAATACTCGGCGCGACGCGGGTAGTTAAAGGAGAGTGTTGCCAGCGCATCGAGAATGCGGGTTTTCCCCATCACGCGGCCCCAGCGGGTTTCCACGCCGATGATCCCGACGATGATTTCAGGCGGTACGCCGTAAACCTGCCATGCACGGTTAAGGGCATCTTCATACTGATTCCAGAACACCACGCCATTTTGCACGTTGTCCGGGGTAATAAACTGTTTGCGATAGCGCAGCCACGCACCGTTTGGCCCAGTCGGCGCTTGCGCCGTCGGTGCCTGTCTGTCCATCAGGCGCAGAACGTAGTCCAGACGTTTTGCCTGAGACAAAATTTCATGCAGTTGCTGCCTGTCAAAGCCGTGTTTGCTCACCATGTTATCGATGAACTGCTCGGCCGCCGGGTTATTCGCGAAGTCACCGCCCATCTGCATCATATTATGCTGCGGCTCCAGCAAGAATCCCCCGGAAGGCGTGCCAGCCGTAGGCTGAGCAGCTTCGGTTTTAGGTTTGCTACTACAGGCAGACAGAAGAATAAGCGCAGGTAACAACGCTGCATAACGACGCTTGAACATGGGACATCCATTTAACGAGTTCGATAAGAGCCCAGTATGGTAAAGCATCCCCGACACCTCAAGGAAGCGGTACTCATCTCCCCTGCCAAATCTTTACGCTCCCCAACGCAAATCTGTGTTTTTTTCAACCAAAAACAATTCATCACACTAATTAACTTTCAAAACAATCCATTTTTCTTTCATTGTGAGATCTAACTAACACTTTAAAACCTATCAAAGTGATTATTATTAGTCGCAGTTATACAAAAACAAAAAGCCCCCACAGGAGAGAAGAATGATAGAAACCATCACCCACGGTGCCGAGTGGTTCATCGGGCTGTTTCAGAAAGGCGGAGAGGTGTTCACCAGTATGGTGACCGGGATCCTGCCTCTGCTGATCAGCTTGCTGGTTATCATGAACGCACTTATTAACTTTATCGGCCAGCAACGCATTGAACGCTTCGCCCAGCGCTGCGCCGGGAACCCACTGTCCCGTTATCTGGTTCTACCCTGCATCGGTACGTTCGTTTTCTGCAACCCGATGACCTTAAGTCTCGGTCGCTTTATGCCAGAAAAATACAAGCCGAGTTACTACGCCGCTGCATCCTACAGCTGCCACTCGATGAACGGCCTGTTCCCGCATATCAACCCCGGCGAGCTGTTTGTCTACCTCGGTATTGCCAGCGGTCTGACCACGCTTGGCTTACCACTTGGCCCGCTGGCGGTGAGCTATCTGCTGGTCGGTCTGGTCACCAACTTCTTCCGCGGCTGGGTTACCGACCTCACGACCGCCATTTTCGAGAAAAAAATGGGCATCCAGCTTGAACAAAAAGTCCATCTTTCAGGAGCCACAGCATGAGCCGTATTCGCATTGTTAAAGGAACGGGCGGCTGGGGCGGCCCGCTGGAACTCGACGCTACTGAAGACAAAAAAATTGTCTACATCACTGCAGGCACGCGCCCGGCAATTGTCGACAAACTGCGTGAGTTAACCGGCTGGGAAGCCGTCGACGGTTTTAAAGAGGGTGAACCACCGGAAGCTGAAATCGGCGTTGCGGTCATTGACTGCGGCGGCACCCTGCGCTGCGGCATTTATCCAAAGCGTCGCATCCCGACCATCAATATTCACGCCACCGGTAAATCTGGCCCACTGGCGCAGTACATCCTTGAAGATATTTATGTTTCAGGCGTGAAAGAAGACAACATCCGTCTGGCAGAAGGGTCCCCTGCTTCACAGAAAAAGGAAGCCAAAGCCGCGCCGCGTGATTACGACACCAGCAAAAAAATCACCGAGCAGAGCGACGGCCTGCTGGCGAAAGTTGGGATGGGCATGGGTTCGGCGGTGGCGGTGCTGTTCCAGTCCGGGCGCGACACCATCGACACGGTGCTGAAAACCATTCTGCCGTTTATGGCATTCGTCTCGGCGCTTATCGGCATCATTATGGCATCCGGTCTGGGCGACTGGATTGCCCACGGCCTCGCCCCGCTTGCCAGCCATCCGCTCGGGCTGGTGACGCTGGCACTGATTTGCTCTTTCCCGCTGCTGTCGCCGTTCCTCGGCCCGGGCGCGGTGATTGCACAGGTCATCGGCGTGCTGATTGGTGTGCAAATCGGTCTGGGAAATATTCCTCCACACCTGGCTCTGCCTGCCTTGTTTGCCATTAACGCTCAGGCAGCGTGCGACTTCATTCCCGTTGGGCTGTCGCTTGCCGAAGCGCGCCAGGACACCGTGCGCGTTGGCGTACCGTCAGTGCTGGTAAGCCGCTTCCTGACAGGTGCACCAACCGTACTGATTGCCTGGTTTGTCTCCGGCTTTATTTATCAATAAGAGGTTCCTGCGATGACCGTGATTTACCAAACCACCATTACCCGCATCGGGCAGAGCGCAGCCGATGCGCTCAGTGACCAGATGCTGATCACCTTCCGCGAAGGTGCGCCAGCGGATATTGAAGAGTTTTGTTTTATCCATTGCCACGGCGAGCTGAACGGTGAGCTGAAGGCCGGCAGTCAGCTGGAGCTGGGTGAAACGCGTTATGCCGTCACCGCCGTGGGTGACGTGGCTGAGCAAAACCTGCGTGAACTGGGCCACATCACCCTGCGTTTTGATGGCCAGTCGCAGGCGGAATACCCCGGTACGGTTCACGTGGATGGCCCGGTTCCACAGGTCGTAACCCCAGGCTGCACGTTAAAATTTGTTGCGTAATTTAAGGAGAAAGATATGAGTCAGGTTGCCGTTGTCATTGGTGGGGGACAAACCTTAGGAGAGTTCATCTGCCGTGGGCTTGCCGCAGAGGGTTACCGCGTAGCGGTAGTGGATATTCAGAGTGAAAAAGCCGCGCGCGTGGCGGACACCATCAACACCGAGTTTGGCGAAGGGATGGCGTACGGGTTTGGAGCCGATGCCACCAGCGAACAGAGCGTGATGGCGCTCGCTCGCGGTGTGGATGAGATTTTTGGCCGCTCTGACCTGCTGGTCTACAGTGCCGGGATTGCAAAAGCGGCATTTATCAGCGACTTCGCGCTGGGCGATTTCGACCGCTCGCTGCAGGTCAATCTGGTGGGGTATTTCCTCTGTGCCCGCGAGTTTTCACGCCTGATGATCCGCGACGGAATTCAGGGACGCATCATTCAGATCAACTCCAAATCGGGTAAAGTGGGCAGCAAACACAACTCCGGTTACAGCGCGGCCAAATTTGGCGGCGTGGGCCTGACGCAGTCGCTGGCACTGGATCTGGCCGAATACGGCATTACCGTACACTCGCTGATGCTCGGCAACCTGCTGAAGTCACCGATGTTCCAGTCCCTGCTGCCGCAGTATGCCACCAAACTCGGTATCAACGCCGACGAAGTGGAGCAATATTACATCGACAAAGTGCCGTTGAAGCGCGGCTGCGACTATCAGGACGTGCTGAATATGCTGCTGTTTTACGCCAGCCCGAAAGCGTCTTACTGCACCGGGCAGTCGATTAACGTGACCGGTGGGCAGGTCATGTTCTGATCGAGCAGCCTGATGCCCTCACCCTACCCCTCTCCCGCCGGAGAGGGGAAAAAAACAAGGAGCTGATATGGTCACCGCATTAATCACCGTCGCCGCTATCGCCTGGATCTGCCAGATGGCGTTTGGCGGCTGGCAAATCCACCAGTTCAACCGCGCATTCGAGGCGCTGTGCCAGAAAGGCCGCGTGGGCGTCGGGCGTTCCGGCGGACGCTTCAAACCTCGTGTGGTGATTGCGATTGCGCTGGATGAAGACGACAACGTCTGCGATTCACTCATCATGCGTGGCATGACGGTGTTCGCCAGACCGGCGAAAATCCTGGCAATCAATGGCACATCATTGCAGGAATTGCAGCCTGATGTGATCTTTCCCCATGATCCACTCTGTCAGAATGCACTATCATTAGCGCTTAATCTGAAACATGGATAATTTCGTTGTGAACGCTATAAGCTTGCGAAATTATCATTTCGTAACGTAAGGAATTGAGCGCCTATGAAACCACGTCAGCGGCAGGCGGCCATTCTGGAGCATCTGCAAAAGCAGGGAAAATGCTCGGTAGAAGAACTGGCCCACTACTTTGACACGACCGGCACGACAATACGCAAGGACCTGGTATTGCTCGAAAACTCTGGCGCAGTCATTCGAACCTACGGTGGAGTGGTGCTCAACAAAGACGAAACCGACCCGCCTATCGACCACAAAACGCTGATCAATACGCACCAGAAAGCGCTGATTGCCGAAGCCGCCGTGAAATTTATCCACGATGGCGACTCTATCATCCTTGATGCGGGCAGCACGGTGTTACAGATGATCCCGATGCTCAGCCGCTTTAACAACATCACGGTGATGACCAACAGCCTGCATATCGTCAACGCCCTGTCGGAAAACGACTGCGAGCAAACCATTCTGATGCCTGGCGGTACCTTCCGTAAAAAATCAGCCTCGTTTCACGGTCAACTGGCAGAGAACGCCTTCGACCACTTCAGCTTTGATAAACTCTTTATGGGCACCGACGGCATCGACCTGAATGCGGGCGTGACCACCTTCAACGAGGTGTTCAGCGTCAGCAAGGCCATGTGCAACGCGGCACGGGAAGTGATTCTGATGGCAGATTCTTCGAAGTTTGGCCGTAAAAGCCCCAATATTGTCTGTAGCCTTGAGAGCGTCGATAAGCTGATTACCGATGCAGGTATCGATCCGGCGTTTAAAAAAGCGCTGGAAGAAAAAGGAATCGATGTGATCGTAACCGGAGAAAGAGATGAGTGATTTTCTGTTAAACGCAGGTCGCCAGACGCTGATGCTGGAGCTGCAGGAAGCCAGCCGCCTGCCGGAACGTCTTGGGGAGGATTTTGTTCGCGCAGCAAACACCATCATCCAGTGTGAAGGCAAAGTGATTGTGGCGGGTATCGGTAAATCGGGCCATATCGGTAAGAAAATTGCCGCTACGCTTGCCAGCACCGGTACCCCAGCCTTCTTCGTTCATCCTGCCGAGGCGTTGCATGGCGATCTGGGGATGATTGAAAGCCGTGACGTGATGCTGTTTATCTCCTACTCCGGTTCGGCCAAAGAGCTGGATCTCATCATTCCACGTCTGCAGGAAAAATCCGTCGCCCTGCTGGCGATGACGGGTAAAGCCCGTTCACCGCTGGCACTGGCAGCCAAAGCGGTGCTAGATATTTCCGTTGAGCGTGAAGCATGCCCGATGCACCTCGCCCCAACCTCCAGCACCGTCAATACCCTGATGATGGGCGATGCGCTGGCGATGGCGGTGATGCAGGCGCGCGGTTTCAATGAAGAAGATTTTGCCCGCTCACACCCTGCGGGCGCGCTTGGCGCACGCCTGCTCAATAAAGTGCATCACCTGATGCGTACCGACGATGCTATTCCGCAAGTCAAACTCAACACCAGCGTGATGGATGCGATGCTGGAGCTGAGCCGCACCGGGTTAGGGCTGGTCGCGGTGTGTAATGAGCACGGTCAGGTCAACGGTGTGTTTACCGACGGCGACCTGCGCCGCTGGCTGGTGGGTGGCGGCAAGCTGGAATCGCAGGTTTCTGAAGCGATGACCAAAGGCGGGCTGACGCTGAATGCCGAAAGCCGCGCAATCGAGGCCAAAGAGGTACTGATGAAGCGCAAAATCACCGCCGCCCCGGTAGTGGATGAGAGCGGCAAGCTGTGCGGTGCCATCAACCTGCAGGACTTCTACCAGGCCGGAATTATTTAACCCTTCAGCCCCAGACGCTTCGCCAGCCGGTGCAGGTTGGCGACGTCGGTTTCCAGCGCCCGCGCGCATGCCGCCCAGCTGCGGTTGTTCTGCTCCAGCGCGCGAGTGATCATCTGACGCTGAAACTCCTCTGTCGCGTCGCGCAGGTTTTCATTGGCAATCTCTGGCGCAGCCTGAGTGACGGCCTGAACGCTTTCATCATGCAGCGCAAAATGACGCGCGTGGATCACCACTTCATCGCCTGAACGTGTCGCCCGCGCCAGCACCACCGCGCGGTGGATCGCATGTTCCAGCTCGCGCACGTTACCCGGCCAGCCGTAGCTCAGCAGATGACTGCGCGCACCCGGGCTTAGCACGACCCGGGAAAGCCCCATTTTGAGCCGACACTGCTCGCAGAAATAGCCCGCCAGCAACACCACATCTTCACCACGCTCGCGCAGCGGCGGCACGGAAAGCGGGAACACACTCAGGCGATGGAACAAATCAGCACGAAAATTCCCGGCCAGCACCTCTTCGCGCAGATCCCGGTTAGTCGCCGCCAGCACGCGCACGTCCACCCGTAAGCTGCGGTCATCGCCCACGCGCTGAATATCGCCGTACTGCAACACGCGCAGCAATTTAGCCTGTAACGACAACGACAATTCGCCAATTTCATCGAGGAACAGCGTGCCGTTATCCGCCATTTCAAACTTGCCGCTGCGGTTGCTGATAGCCCCGGTAAATGCCCCTTTAACGTGACCAAACAGCTCGCTCTCCGCCACGCTCTCCGGCAGTGCGGCACAGTTAAGGTACACCAGCGGATTCACCGCACGCGGTGACGCTTCGTGAATCGACTTTGCCACCAGCTCTTTACCAGTGCCGGTTTCCCCGAAGATCAGTACGTTCAAATCGGAGGCGGCCACGATGTCGACCTCTTTTTTGAGCTGGACCATGCCCGGCGACAGGCCAATCATCTCCGTATGAGCCACCTGCTCAAATGCCGACGGGCTACCAGGAAGAATGTTCTGGCTCTCCAGTTGTTCAATCAGCAGGGCATTATTCAGCGCCCCGGAGGCCAGCGCGGCAATCAGCCGCAGCTCTTCGTCGCTGAAAGTATCAAACTGGTCTGGCGACATCCCGTCGAGGGTCAGCGCGCCAATCAGATTTTGTCCGGCAAACAATGGCAGGCCGATGCAGGCGTGTACCTTCAGGCTCTCCTGCCCGGGGATCAGACCGTCGTAAGGATCGGGTAAATCACTGTCTGCCGGGAAGCGCACCACATCACCCGCACGGGCGATGGTTTCCAGACGCGGATGGCCTTCCAGGGTAAAGCGCCGTCCGAGTACGTCCTGCGCCAGCCCGTCGATGGCCAACGGAATAAATTGCCGCCCTTCGTAGCGGAGTAGTGCCGAAGCGTCACATGCCAGCACGTGACGCAGTGTGGAGATCAGCCGCTGAAAGCGATCCTGATGCCCAATACCGGTTTGCAGTTCAATGGCGATTTTCGCCAGCACGTCTACGGAAAAACTCATCTGCGCCTCACTGTCATTTTGACAACTCATATTGTCATATTGACAGCTTCAGTGATAGTCATAATGACTACCCATTACGGATAACAAAATAAAAAATACATAAAAATCAATATAATAAAAAGTTGGCACGCAACTTGATATAAGCAAAACA
This sequence comes from Enterobacter cloacae, assembly GCA_014169315.1. NCBI lineage: Bacteria > Pseudomonadati > Pseudomonadota > Gammaproteobacteria > Enterobacterales > Enterobacteriaceae > Enterobacter > Enterobacter cloacae. The sequence continues at coordinate 3,566,812 of AP022133.1, forward strand.
TCTTATTTAAAAATGCCGTATTAATTGAGGTTGCTATGTCTATTCTGGTTAAAAATAACATTCATTGGGTTGGCCAACGTGACTGGGAAGTACGTGATTTCCACGGAACGGAGTACAAAACGCTGCGCGGCAGCAGCTATAACAGCTATCTCATCCGTGAAGGGAAAAACGTGCTGATTGATACCGTCGATCACAAATTCAGCCGCGAGTTCGTGCAGAACCTGCGTAACGAAATCGACCTGGACGCACTCGACTACATCATCATCAACCACGCGGAAGAAGACCACGCCGGTGCGCTGACCGAGCTGATGTCTTACATTCCGAATACCCCTATTTATTGCACCGCCAACGCTATCGACTCCATTAACGGCCACCACCACCATCCGGAGTGGAATTTCCATACCGTAAAAACCGGCGACTCACTGGATATCGGTAACGGCAAACAGTTGATCTTCGTTGAAACCCCCATGCTGCACTGGCCTGACAGCATGATGACCTACATGACCGGCGACGCGGTGCTGTTCAGTAACGACGCCTTCGGCCAGCACTACTGCGACGAACGTCTGTTCAATGACGAAGTGGATCAGACCGAACTGTTTGAGCAGTGCCAGCGCTACTACGCCAACATCCTGACCCCGTTCAGCCGTCTGGTCACGCCAAAAATCACCGAGATCCTCGGCTTCAACCTGCCGGTAGATATGATTGCCACCTCTCACGGCGTGGTGTGGCGTGAAAACCCAACCCAGATTGTGGAGCTGTACCTGAAATGGGCAGCAGATTATCAGGAAGACCGCATCACACTCTTCTACGACACCATGTCCAACAACACCCGCATGATGGCTGACGCCATTGCCCAGGGTATCAACGAAGTTGACCCGAATGTGGCGGTAAAAATCTTTAACGTGGCGCGCAGCGATAAAAACGAGATCCTGACCAACGTCTTCCGCTCTAAAGGCGTGCTGGTAGGCACCTCCACCATGAACAACGTGATGATGCCGAAAATTGCCGGCCTGGTGGAAGAGATGACCGGCCTGCGTTTTCGTAACAAACGCGCCAGCGCCTTTGGCTCACACGGCTGGAGCGGCGGTGCGGTAGACCGTCTGTCTACCCGCCTGCAGGATGCCGGTTTTGAGATGTCCATGAGCCTGAAGGCAAAATGGCGTCCGGATATCGACGCACTGGAACTCTGCCGCCAGCATGGCCGTGACATTGCACGTCAGTGGGCGCTCGCTCCATTACCAGACGTGGCGGTAAAAACCAGCGCACAACAGGAAGCCTGCGCCTGTGCTGCGGCCGCCACCGCTAACCTCGGCCCGCGCATGCAGTGCAGCGTCTGCCAGTGGATCTACGACCCGGAACTGGGCGAGCCGCTGCAGGATGTTGCCCCAGGAACGCCGTGGAGCGATGTGCCAGACAACTTCCTTTGCCCGGAATGTTCGCTCGGTAAAGACGTCTTTGATGAGCTGGGTACGGAGGCAAAATGAGCAACGGTATCGTCATCATCGGCTCGGGCTTTGCTGCCCGCCAGCTGGTGAAAAATATCCGCAAACAGGATGCTAATGTGCCGCTGACGGTGATCGCCGCCGACAGCATGGATGAGTACAACAAACCTGATTTAAGCCACGTCATTAGCCAGAACCAACGTGCCGACGATCTCACCCGCCAGAGCGCGGGAGAGTTCGCGGAGCAATTTAACCTGAACCTGTTTCCGTACACCTGGGTTACCGATATCGACGCTGCCGCCCATGTGGTGAAAGCGAAAGAGAAAACCTGGCAGTACGACAAGCTGGTTCTGGCTACGGGGGCATCAGCGTTTGTGCCACCGGTTGAAGGGCGTGAGCTGATGATTACGCTCAACAGCCAACAGGAGTATCAGGCCAGTGAAACGTGGCTTCGTGACGCGCAACGGGTGATGATTGTCGGCGGCGGCCTGATTGGCACTGAGCTGGCGATGGATTTCTGTCGTGCGGGTAAATCCGTCACTCTGCTCGACCACGCTGCCAGCATTCTGTCAGCGCTAATGCCCGCAGAAGTAAGCAGTCGCTTACAGCATCGTCTGACCGATATGGGTGTACATCTGCTGCTGAAATCTCAGCTGCAAAGTCTGGCTAAAACAGAGAACGGTATTCGCGTCACGCTCGACCGTAATCGCCATGTTGAGGTGGATGTGGTGGTTGCGGCCACGGGTCTGCGCCCGGAAATCGGTCTGGCGCAACGTGCCGGAGCCGGGACGAACCGTGGCGTGAAGGTGGACAGCTACCTGCAAACCACGCAGCCGGATATTTACGCGCTGGGTGACTGCGCCGAAATCAACGGCCAGGTACTGCCGTTCCTGCAGCCGATTCAATTAAGTGCGATGTATCTGGCGAAAAATCTGCTTGGCGCTTCTGCACCACTGAAATTACCCGCCATGCTGGTGAAGGTGAAAACACCGGAGTTACCGCTGCATCTCGCAGGCGAAACGCAGCGCCAGGATCTGAACTGGCACATCGCTATTGAACCCCAGGGCATGGTGGCCCGGGGATCCGATCATGACGGTCAGGTGCGCGCTTTTGTGGTTAGTGAAGACCGGATGAAGGAGGCTTTCGCACTACTGAAATCATTGCCCGCTTAACCCTCTTACCACACTTACTTAACCTTAGGATTTTCTTATCCGTAGCCCCGACGTCCCGGGGCTTTTTTTTTGCGTATTTTATTCAACAAAAGAATACAAATCAGATAAATCATCGTCATTAATCCCTTATTCATTACATCCATGAATATTTAAATGCGGAACACCTGAAAAACATCAACCTGTTTTATTCCATGTTCCCGGCTTACTCTGACAGTGAATTAATCAGCCGGAGACATCCCATGGCCACTTTTAGCAAAGAGCTTAACTATCTTTCTGCCTATTTTAAACAGACAAAGAAAGCAGAACATATTTTATTTCGCTGGCTGTATCTCAGCCCGGAAGCCCGTATTGAGCGTCTGCGTGAATTGATGATGCCGATGAGCAATGTTAAGCGGTAACCACCTGGTGACCCTACGCTGACGCGGGCCTGTGGATTTTGCAGGCCGGGTAAGCGTAGGGTCATCAGGTAAAAAACAGGAACAAATTATTTAACTCTTCATCGTTTATTTAAAGAATGACTTATTAAAAACATCACAGAAATTAATTTATCCCACATCACACTTTTCTTCTTCACGCTTTTACATTAAAACAAAAACTGTTGTTTTTCGTTGTGAATGATGTCCTCTTTGGGATCCTGTCTCATGAACGCATATCGCAACATTACCCGTTGCCGCTATATCATTACGCCTGGGCCAACCTGACGTTTTTAATATTCCGTTTATATCGCGTGGATTCGTGGCCACATATGGCCTTCCGTACAGCACGGTATTGATACCTTCAGCGTGCTGGACGAGCCCGCGCTGAAGATCCGCCCGCAGATCGAAGCCTGATACATCCCCTCACCCTCCGCCAAAATGGCGAGGGTGAGGGAATAAAACCGGAACACTTTATATATCCCTGCCTTATTTATTCCGCAAAACCACTTACACTCTCATCATGCCCCTTTCACCACCGGTACGTCGTCATGCGCCAGCTTCAGAAAATCCGTCAGTATCAACGGCTTTACCAGCACTACGGTGCGGAGCCAAAGCCCACGACTATTGCTGAAGTTGCTGAGGTCGCGCTGTGCAGTGAACGTCATGTGCGCACGTTACTGCGCCAGCTCACGCAAAGCGGATGGTTAAGCTGGCATGCGCACCCAGGACGTGGACATCGCGCCATTCTGCATTGCCTGGCGACCACCAGTGAACTCAGCGCGCCGCTGATGCACGCTTGTCTCGAAAAAGGGGATTACCAGAGTGCATTACAGCTGGCCGATGGCGATCCGGCCAGTCTGCATCACATCATCACCCCATTTTTGGGCGGGAAATGGCTTAAGCACCAGCCAACCTTGCGTATTCCGTGGTATCGCCCGCTGACGTCACTTCATCCGGCACTACAGCGCCGCCGCGCCGAACAGCATATTATCTGCGCGGTACACGCAGGGCTGACGCGCTATACACCCGGTCAGCCGCACCCGATACCCGATTTAGCCCATCACTGGAATGCCAGTGAAGACAAACGCCGCTGGCGTTTTTACCTGCGCAGCGGCGCACACTGGCATAACGGGCAAGCCATTAGCGATGAAGATATTCTCAGTGCGCTACAACAGGTACTGGCTGACCCGGCACGTAATGTGGGGTTGAGACACGTTAAGGAGACGTCGCTTGTCGCCCCCTGGTGTCTGGAGATAAACCTGAACACGCCTGATGCCATGCTGGCACACCGTCTTGCGCATCACGTTTGTCGTCTTCCGCACCCGCAACAGCCTGATGTCGGTGCCGGGCCGTTTGCCATCGCCCATCACCACTCGCACTACCTGCGCCTTGAGCGCCAGCCCTGGTACTTTGCCGCTCATCCACTGCTGCATGCGATTGAGTTCTGGCGAACCCGCACAGAAGCAGATAAACCGGCGTGGATCACCGTCGGGAAGGGACAAAACGCGCAGGAAGCCATTACCTCGACCAGCGAGGGATTCGCGTGGTTAATGGTGAACGCCACATTGCCCCCACCGCTGGCTGCCTGGCTGCGCCGGGAAATTCTGTCAATTAATCAGCAACATTTTGCCCATCGGGATGATTTAGAAACCAGGACGGCAATACTGCCTGGCCTGACGACACCAGAATATCCGGAAACATCCGGAGTAAAACTTCCCGCCACCCTTGCGCTGGTTTGCTACCACACCCCAGAACTGTGCGAGCTGGCCAGCATGCTGCAAACGCGTCTGAGAAAGCACGGTTGCGAATTGACAATCAGCAGGAAAGATCGCGAAGAATGGCATACACATAACGCACTGACGCAGGCCGATCTGTTGCTCGGTGACTATCTGGCGGGCGGACTTCCGGGATTTGCGCTGGCAGAGTGGTTTACTGACGAACCGGCCTGGGCCACTGCACTGGGCGAAGACATATGGCAAAAAGAGAAGCAGAAGCTGATGGGATATTGCGGGAGCGAGGAGAGCCTGAGTAACCTCCTGCCCTCCTTTTTTCAATCTCTGCTCGAAAGCGGCGCATGTACGCCGCTGTTCCACTATCGCTATCGCATCAACACGATGGAAAATGTGCAGGACATTGTGCTGACGGCCGGAGGCTGGCTTGATTTCACTCGCGCCTGGTTACCCCCCGCTCAGGAACGCACGACCAGCGCATCGTAGCCACGCCAGCGGTAGTTGATCATGGAGATCAGCCAGCAGGCGATAAACAGCCCCACCACCACAAATCCGGCGTTGCCCAGGTTGTCATTAACCTCGCCAATCAGATCCCAGATGCCACCGGTCAGGGCAAATTTGTCCATCAGCAGACCCAGCGCTTCCAGGCCGCCGATGAACAGGGCCACCACCACAGAGGTACCGGTGATGGTCATGTTGTAGTAGAGCTTGCGCTGCGGTTTGTTGAATGCCCAGCCGTAGGCTCCCACCATCAGCAAATTGTCGAGGGTATCCACCAGCGCCATACCGCTGGCGAAAAGTGCCGGGAAGATCATGATTGACCACACCGACATGCCGTTTGAGGCACTGGCGGCGGAGATCCCAAGCACGCCAATTTCCGTCGCGGTATCAAATCCCAGACCGAACAGGAAACCAACCAGATACATCTGCCAGCTCTTGTTTACCAGGCGAAACGTTGCACCAAACAGCCAGTTCATCACCCCACCAGATGCCGGAAGCGTGATGTCGCCGCACGTTGGATGACCGTTTTTCAGCGCCTGAAAATTACGCCAGACGCCACGTAAAATCACCATATTGACCAGCGCCATCGCCAGCAGAAACGTCGCAGAAACCGCCGTGCCAATCAGGCTGCCCGTCTCATGAAACCAGGCCATATTCTTCTGAAACGCCGTGGCCGTAGCGGCAATGGCAATGGAGGCCAGCACCACGATGGTGGAGTGCCCCAGTGAAAACCACGCCCCCACACCGGACGGGCGTTTGCCCTGTTGCATCATCTTACGCGTAACGGTATCAATGGCCGCAATGTGGTCGGCATCCACCGCATGACGCAGTCCGTAGCACCAGGCGAGCAGGCTTGCCGCCATCAGCGCCGTGCTGCCGCTGAAGGTTTGCCAGGCCCATCCCCAGGCCAGAAGATTAGCCATTACCAGAGCCAGCAGCAGGAGCGCCGCACGAGGTTCATTGCGTAAAAGTCGTAACATTTTAAGTCCTTTGTGAACATGACCGGGCGGCGGCAACTACCGCCTGCCCGAAGGAGATAGCCCCATCGCCTGCAGGCAGGTGATGAGGAAAAAGAAGGGTAAAGTCAGAGAGGTAATGACGCAGACGCGCACGCAACAGACGGTTATGTAACACGCCACCGCTAAAACAGACGGCAGTAAGTGATAAGCGCCGGGCATGGAACGCGGCGAAATCAGCCAGTCCTTTTGCCAGCGCATCGTGAAACGCCCATGCGCGTTCGCAGGGCTCAGCCCGCCAGTTCAGCCACTGTTGCCAGAAGAGAGCAAGGTTCTCCACTGACAGCGTAACCGGGTGTTCGACCCCCGCACACTGCGCTGCCAGCGCTTCCAGCCTGCATGCAGCCTCACCTTCATAGCGCTGCTTTTCTGGCACAATGCCCAGCGCACAAGCCACCGCATCGAACAGCCGTCCGCAGGATGAAGCCAGCGGCGTGTTGATACCACGGGACATCGCTGTCGCCAGCAGCGGCCAGTTTTGCATCTGAACGGCTCGCGTTTCCGGGTAGCGCTGCCAGTCCGGCACAAACGCCAGGCAGTGGGCGAATAAATTGCGCCACGGCTGCATTGCTGCCAGATCCCCCCCCGGCAGCGCCACGGCAGGCAACCCACCCAGATGCTCGCAGTCAAGATAGTTAACCCGCAGGCACTCCCCGCCCCATAGCGCACCGTTCTCGCCCATCCCGATGCCGTCCAGCGTCAGGGCGATGACATCACCGCCGTCGAGCGGCCAGCCGTTTTCGGCCAGGCACGCCGCGGCATGGGCGTGGTGATGTAATACCGTTTCAATCGGTAACGCCTGCGCTTCCGCCCACTGGCGGGTGTGGTATCCCGGATGCGCATCGCACACCACACGCTCCGCCTGAAACGCATAGATTTGCTGCATGACCGACAGCGCCGAGCACCACTGAGCGTCAACGCCCTCATCACTGAGATCGCCAAAATGCTGGCTCAGCACCGCCTGGTTACCCCGCACCAGACAGAAGGTGTTTTTCATCTCAGCCCCGGTACACAACATGGCGGGAATATGGCTGAAACCGGCAGGTAGCATGATGGCATCTGGCACAAAACCGCGCGCACGGCGCAGTATTGCACCGTCCCGATCCATCACTGAATCATCCATCCGCTGAAGGATATCGCGGTTGTGCAGCAGAAAACCGTCGGCAATATCCCCGAGGTCGTCCAGTGCCTGTTGATTACGGATAGCGGGTGGCCTGCCGCTGAGGTTGCCGGAGGTCATCACCAGCGGGCGCTGGCAGTCCATCATCAGCAAATGTTGCAGTGGGTTCGCCGGGAGCATCACCCCCACACAATCCAGGCCCGGCGCGATCGCATCGGGTAATGGAGGCAGCCATGCTTTCGGCGTCAGTACGATCGGAGCCGCAGGAGAGTGCAACAGCACCTGAACCGGCTCCGGCAAAGAACCTGCATGCGGGATCATCACTGCCAGCGGCTTTGCCGGGCGCTGTTTGCGTGCCCGTAGTTTCTCCACCGCCTGCGGGTTTTGCGCGTCGCAGACCAGATGAAAGCCCCCCAGCCCTTTAACCGCAACAATGCCACCGTTTTTTAGCCTCTCAACCGCTGCGCTGAGTGCCTGCTCTCGCGTGGACTGAGCATCACCCGCATGCCACTCCAGCTCCGGCCCGCAGTCCGGGCATGCCACCGGTTGAGCATGAAAGCGCCGATCTGCGGGGTCGAGATACTCCATTTCACACGGCAGGCAGAGCGGAAATGACGCCATTGTCGTGGCCGGACGATCGTATGGCATGGCGCGAATAATGGTAAAACGCGGACCGCAGTGGGTGCAGTTGATAAACGGATAGCGATAGCGGCGCTCGCGAGGATCGCGCATTTCGGCCAGGCACGCCGGACAGGTGGCCGCATCCGGCACAATCTGGGTGTCCATCGCCCCAGCCGCACTGTGACGGATGGTAAATTCCTCCGGCAGCGCCGGCCAGACGAACGGCAGCGTGTCGACATTATCAATACGCGCCAGCGGTGGGCAGTCCTGGTGCAGCCTTGCGATGAAGTCCCCCCCATCACCGACAACGCGCACCAGCACGCCCTCACCGTCATTGCAGACATCCCCCGTCAACTGAAGCTGGTGCGCCAGTTGCCAGACGAAGGGACGAAACCCCACGCCCTGCACCTTGCCGCGCACCCGCAACTGCACACCGTTACTGCTCATAGCGGATCAGAACAGCAGAGATGAGCTGGTGTCGAACGCCGCACGACGACGTTTTTCGGCGCTCATCTGTTCGAGCTTGTCACGATCCACACAAACCAGCGCGTGCGTAGGGCAAACTTCCATACAGGCCGGGCCCGCTTCACGGTGGTAGCAGAGGTCACATTTGTTGGCTTCCGCTTTGTCCGCGCGCACGCTCAGCCCCATACCGCTGTTGCGCACAACCGGGCGAACCACCACTTCCATCGCGCCATACGGACAGGCCACCACGCAGGTTTTGCAGCCGATGCAGCGTTCCTGCATGACGTGGACAAACCCTTTTTCGCGTTTAATCGCCCCGTTCGGGCAGACGTTGGCGCACGGTGCGTCTTCGCACTGACGACAAATCGCTGCGGTTGAGATATTCACGCCCTTAATAACATGAATACGCGGCAGGAAAGAATCCGGGGTCAGGGAGGCACAATCCTGCTCCGTCTGGTGGGATACAACGCACGCAACTTCACAGGTACGGCAACCAATGCACTTACTGGCATCGGCCATCATAAAACGGTTCATCTGCTTCTCCAGCATAACAGTCATGCGCGGAGATATTCATAAACCGTGCCAGTTTTTAACTCATTGATTTATATTGATTTGAAATATAAGGTGCGGCACTGTCATCGTCACTTATGACGATGACAGCTGTCGACGTCAGCGGTGTGGGCCGTCAATGACAGAATCACGCAGAATAAGCTCACCAGAGAAAGTTTGCTGATATTTGAACTCACCGCCGTCGAGCATGAAGATCAGGCGGCTAATGGTCTCTTTAATCATTTCTGTTACCGGAATGCGCACGCTGGAGAGTGACGGCACCATGTAGGGCGCAATCGCCACATCGTCGAAGCCGATCACCGACACCGCATCCGGCGTGATAACCCCGCTGTCGTGAAGCTGCTTCATCGCCCCGATGGCCATATCGTCGTTACTCGCCACCAGTGCCGTAAAAGTTTCACCGCGTGATAACAGCTCAGAAACGGCCGCCGCGCCGCTGGCCGGGTTCCATTTCCCCTGCGCAATCAGCTCCGGGCGCAGCGCAATGTGATGCTGCACCAGCGCGTCTTTGTAGCCGGAAAGACGCTCAGCCCCGGTCGGGGAATCCAGCGAGCCGGTGATAAACGCAATCTCCCGATGCCCTTTCGCAATCAACTGCGACACGGCGTCCTGGCAGGATGCTTTATGATCTGACCAGACACAATGGCTGCTGTTTTTACGCAAACGACGATTGAGCACCATAATCGGTTGTTCGCATTTTTCGATAATCTCGTCCATCTCATCCACGCTCAAAAAGCGCGGATAGATAATCACCGCATCGCAGCGCATATCGAGCAAGTACTGGATCGCCTCGCGCTCTTCGTCGGCGCTGTGCTTGCCGTCCGCCAGAATCAGCTGTCGCCCCTTCTCTTCCGTCATCCGCGCGGCGTGAAACAGCAATTCGCTAAAGTAGACGCCGTGGTAGAGGGTGTTAGTGACCACCAGCCCCAGCGTCTGGGTACGTTTGGTGGCCAGGTTTCGCGCCAGCAAATTGGGGCGATAGCCGCTCTCCTCAATCGCCTGAAACACCCGGTCTCTGGTCTCCTGGCTGACGTAGCCATTCCCCGACAGCACCCGGGAAACCGTCGCTTTTGAAACGCCGGCCCGCTTCGCCACTTCCAGCATCGTGGTCATGATGTTATTCCGTTTGAAACTGATGGGCGCAGTGTACTGCACCGCAGAAAAATTGTCGCAGCGGCGATATCACGCTTTCAACACCTCAAAGTGATCATCATCACGAATATAAGAAATGTACAAAATGTAATCTTGTTTCATTCAAAGAAACTCATGATGATTATGTGGAACCGGTTTCCTACATATTCTCACCATGACAACAGGATCACATCCGATGGCCAAAAATTATGCCGCGCTGGCGAACGACGTTGTCAGCGCGCTGGGCGGTAAAGACAACATCGTCGCCGTCACCCACTGTATGACGCGCCTGCGTTTCGTCCTGAAAGACGAAACCCTCACCGATGCCGCTCGCCTGAAAAGCATCAGCGGTGTGCTCGGCGTGGTACGCAACGACAACCAGTGTCAGGTGATCGTTGGCAACACCGTTTCTCAGGCTTATCGTGAAGTGATCAGCCTGCTGCCGACGAACCTGCAGCCTGTCGTACCGGAAGGCCCGCAAAAAATGACCCTGCGCCGCATTGGTGCCGGGATCCTTGATGCACTGATCGGCACCATGTCCCCGCTGATCCCGGCGATCATCGGCGGCTCAATGGTCAAGCTGCTGGCGATGATCCTTGAGATGACGGGCGTACTGGCAAAAGGTGCGCCGACGCTCACCATCCTGACCGTTATTGGCGACGGTGCATTCTTCTTCCTGCCGCTGATGGTGGCAGCCTCTGCAGCGGTAAAATTCAAAACCAACATGTCGCTGGCCATTGCCATCGCGGGGGTGCTGGTACACCCGGGCTTTATCGAGCTGATGGCAAAAGCGGCACAGGGCGAGCACGTTGAATTCGCCTTTATTCCGGTAACGGCGGTGAAATACACCTACACCGTGATCCCGGCGCTGGTCATGACCTGGTGCCTGTCGTATATCGAACGCTGGGTCGACCGGATGACTCCGGCAGTCACCAAAAACTTCCTCAAACCGATGCTGATCGTCCTGATTGCCGCCCCACTCGCCATCGTGCTGATTGGGCCACTTGGGATCTGGATCGGTAGCGCCATTTCTGCGCTGGTGTACACCATTCACGGCTATCTGGGCTGGCTCTCCGTGGCAATTATGGGCGCGCTCTGGCCGCTACTGGTGATGACCGGCATGCACCGCGTGTTCACGCCAACCATCATTCAGACCATCGCCGAAACGGGCAAAGAAGGGATGGTCATGCCGTCAGAAATTGGAGCCAACCTGTCGCTCGGCGGTTCATCACTGGCTGTGGCATGGAAAACGAAAAACCCGGAACTGCGCCAGACGGCGCTGGCGGCAGCGGCTTCCGCCATCATGGCGGGTATTTCTGAACCCGCGCTGTACGGCGTAGCGGTGCGTCTGAAACGCCCGCTGATTGCGAGCCTTATCAGCGGTTTCATCTGCGGTGCAGTGGCCGGAATGGCGGGTCTTGCCAGCCACTCGATGGCGGCTCCGGGGCTGTTTACCAGCGTCCAGTTCTTTGATCCGGCTAATCCGATGACCATCGTCTGGGTATTTGGCGTGATGGCGCTGGCGGTGGTGTTGTCGTTTGTTCTGACCCTGATGCTGGGCTTTGAGGATATTCCGGTTGAGGACGAGGCGGAAAAGGCCCGCGCCCTGCACACCGCCCCGGTTCAGGGCAAAGCAGCACAAGTATAAATTGATAGCGAGGTAAAAATGTCTGTTTTTCCACAAGGATTTTTATGGGGCGGCGCACTGGCCGCCAACCAGAGTGAAGGGGCTTACCGTGAAGGCGGTAAAGGGCTGGCCACGGTCGATATGATCCCCCACGGAGCCAACCGACTGGCGGTGAAACTCGGTAAGGAAAAACGTTTTTCGTTGCGTGACGACGAGTTTTACCCAGGCCACGAGGCGATCGATTTTTACCATCGCTATAAAGAAGACATCGCCCTGATGGCGGAGATGGGCTTTACGGTATTCCGCACCTCGATTGCCTGGAGCCGCCTCTACCCGAACGGCGACGAGCCGCTGCCGAACCAGGAAGGCATTGCCTTCTACCGTGCGGTGTTTGAAGAGTGCAAAAAGTACAATATCGAGCCGCTGGTCACCCTGTGCCACTTCGATGTCCCCATGCACCTGGTCACGGAGTACGGCTCCTGGCGTAACCGCAAAATGGTCGATTTCTTCGCCCGCTACGCCCGCACCTGCTTCGTGGAATTTAACGGTCTGGTGAAATACTGGCTGACCTTCAACGAAATCAACATCATGCTGCACAGCCCGTTCTCCGGCGCGGGGCTGGTGTTTGAAGAAGGTGAAAACGAAGATCAGGTGAAATACCAGGCCGCACACCACGAGCTGGTGGCAAGCGCGCTGGCAACCAAAATCGCCCACGAGGTGAACCCGGAAAACCAGGTCGGCTGCATGCTGGCAGGCGGTAATTTCTACCCGTACTCCTGCAAGCCAGAAGACGTGTGGATGGCGCTGGAAAAAGACCGCGAGAACCTGTTCTTTATCGACGTACAGGCCCGTGGTCGCTACCCGGCTTACTCTGCCCGCGTGTTCCGCGAAAAAGGGGTGGAGATAGTTAAAGACCCTGGCGACGACGCGCTGCTCAAGAACACTGTCGATTTTGTCTCGTTCAGCTATTACGCCTCGCGCTGCGCGTCGGCGGACATGAACGCGGGGAATACCAGCGCGGCGAATATCGTGAAGTCACTGCGTAACCCGCATATTCAGGTCAGCGAATGGGGCTGGGGTATCGACCCGCTGGGCCTGCGTATCACCATGAACATGATGTACGACCGTTACCAGAAGCCGCTATTCCTGGTGGAAAATGGCCTCGGTGCAAAAGATGTCATTGATGCTAACGGCGAGATTAACGACGACTATCGCATCAGCTACCTGCGCGAACATATCCGCGCAATGGGAGATGCAATTGAGGACGGTGTACCGCTGATGGGCTACACCACCTGGGGCTGCATTGACCTGGTGTCGGCATCAACAGGCGAGATGAGCAAGCGCTACGGGTTTGTCTACGTCGACCGGGACGATGCCGGGAACGGCACGCTGGACAGGAAACGCAAGAAATCGTTCTGGTGGTATAAAAAGGTGATTGCAAGTAACGGGGGGGATCTGGCGTAGCCTGTTGCCCTCACCCCAGCCTTCTCCAACAGGGAGAGGGAGAAGGATTTTGTAGGCCGGGTAAGGCGAAGCCGCCACCCGGCATTATTCAGAGCCGGGCGAATCCCCCCTCCCCAACCCACGCTCCCAGCCTGGAATACACCACTTCCACCGCCTCTTTCACTGGCGGTGTCATCGGGTAATAAAACCCCACGATGTCCGGCTGAATACCCAAAAACAGCACTTCACCCACGTCGTCCTTGAGCTGATCCACCAGGTAGTTCAGCGGCATGTTGTGGGTCGTCATCATAAACATCTCAGCGATATCGTCCGGATCGATCAGACGAATTTCACCAGGGTTTAGCCCCATATCGGTGGCATCGACAATCAGTAGCCTGTCCGGGTGCCGTTCGCGAATGGCTACCACGTCGTTTTCCGGGGCACTGCCGCCGTCGATAACCACCCAGTTCCCCTGCGGGTTTGTGGCACACATTTCGGCGAGCAGCGGACCTGCTCCGTCGTCGCCCATCATGCTGTTGCCAACACACAGTAAAACGTCAGTCACGTAATCTCCTCACCATCAGGTAGATGGCGCTCTCCTGATGAATATCATGCAGCATGCTGAGCAACGTTTTGCTCCACGCCTGCTGCTCTGGCGTCTGCATACTGAGCGCAACATCGAACGCGTTAGCGAGCATTGAAATATGGTTGGCGTCGATAACGATCTCACCGTACTTCGGTACCCCCTCCATTTTGCGCCGCGCCGTACTGCCCTCTTCCAGAGTGGCTATCCAGGCCAGATATTCCGGCCACGGACAGCTTAATGCCGTCTCCAGGCAGTCAATCACCCCGAGGTGATGCCCAATCGCCAGGCTGTAATAGACCACCTGCTGCGCCGCATCCGGCGTGGCATCGTTCTCATCAATAAACTTACGGCTCAGCTGACTGAACACCACCGTTTCACTCATCGGATACGCGCCTCATTAACCACCTGATCCAGGTTCGCCACTATTTCATTGAGACGCGGGTCGTTTTCCGCTTCCAGCCAGCGCGCCACCTGGTGTTCGCCCTGGCTTAGCAGACGCAGATAGTCATCAGCAATCTGACGGCCATAGCGATACCCCGCCAGTTTGCGTGCCATGCGGTCAACCTTCACGCGCAGCGGCTGCACCATATCCGGGTGCAGAATCGCGGCAGGCTGGTTGTCGAGCTCGCCCGGTTCACGGGCGTGGATTTTCTGCTCCAGCAGGCCCAGCGCCATTGCAAAACCGTACAGCGTCGCGGCAGGCGTTGGCGGGCAACCCGGGATATAGACATCCACCGGCACGATTTTGTCGGTGCCACCCCACACGCAGTAGAGGTCGTGGAAAATGCCACCGCTGTTACCGCAGGCTCCATAAGAGATACAGATTTTTGGATCGGGCGCGGACTGCCACGCGCGCAGCGCAGGCGAGCGCATAGCGCGGGTGACAGCACCGGTAAACAGCAAAATGTCCGCATGACGCGGCGATGGCACCACTTTGATGCCAAAGCGTTCAGCATCAAACAACGGTGACAGTGTGGCGAAAATTTCGATCTCACACCCGTTGCATCCGCCACAGTCCACGCGATAGACGTAGGCCGAGCGTTTGATTTTTTTCAACAGCGACGCCTTCATACTGGCGATGGATTCGTCCACCGTCATCGGCACCGGAATGCCGTTGTCATCGCGTGGGCCCAGTAGGTTTTCCATCAGCTGGCCTCTCTCATATGGCGGGTTATATCAATACGGTCAGACGGCAGCAGGCACTTCTGACGTTTGCACTCCGGGCAGGTTTCAAAGCTTTCGCGATGGTGTTCCGCGCGGACATCACCGTTGTGTTTTAGCAGTGCAATGGCGTAGTCGATCTCTTTTTGCACGGCAAACGGACGTTTGCAGACGCGGCAGTTGCACAGGTCAAAGCGTGACTGCTGCAGGAAATCCTCTTTCTTCCACACCGCCAGCTCGTACTCCTGCGAAAGGCGGATCGCCACCGTCGGGCAAACCTCCTCGCAGCGGCCACAGAAGATGCAACGCCCGAGGTTGAACTGCCAGGCCAGCTCACCGGTTTTCAGGTCAGTTTCCACCGTCAGGGCGTTCGACGGGCAGGCATTGACACAGGCCGCGCAGCCGATGCACTGCTGGGGGTTGTGCTCCGGTTTGCCACGAAAGTTTTTATCGACCGGCATCGGCTCCAGTGGATAGTTGCTGGTCTGGGTGCCGGTTTTGATCACTTTTTTGATAAAGGTAAACATGACGAGTCCTTATTTCAGCGGCGAGTTTTTACGCTCGATGCTGTAGCGCTCAAGCTCTTTGTACGGCACCACCTGACTTTTCTTCTTACGCACGTCCACCACCGTCATACGGTCGGTGCAGGAGTAGCACGGATCAAGGCTGCCAATGATCAGCGGCGCATCAGACACCGTGTTGCCGCGCAGCATGTAGCGCAGGGTTGGCCAGTTGGCGTAGGTGGCCGCACGGCAGCGCCAGCGGTAGAGCTTCTGGTTGTCGCCGGTCATGCTCCAGTGAATGTCGTCTCCGCGTGGCGCTTCGGCAAAACCGAGGGCAAAGCGGTTTGGAATGTAGGTGAAGCCTTCCACCATCAGCGGGCCGCCCGGCAGGTTATCCAGCCCGAAGTCGATCATATTCAGCGCGGTGAAGACTTCGTTGATACGCACCTTCAGACGGGAGATCACGTCACAGCCCTGCTCGCTGTGTACCGTCATCGGCAGCAAGCCATAGCCGACAAACGGGTGGTCGGCGCGGGTGTCGCGGGCGTGGCCGCTGGCGCGCACCATCGGGCCGACGTTGCTGAAGTCGCGGGCAATCTCAGGATCGAGGCGGCCAATACCGACGGTACGCTGCTCAATGTTTGGCGTGCTGAGCAGCATATCGACCAGCTCCTGCACATCGCGACGCATCTGCTGCGCAAGCTGACGGGTCTTGATCATGTCGTCTTTCAGCAGATCGCGGCGGATCCCGCCAATCAGGTTCAGACCGTAGGTTTTACGCGCCCCAGTGAGGATTTCCGCCATTTTCATCGATGCTTCACGCACGCGGAAGAACTGCATAAAACCGGAGTCAAAGCCGACGAAGTGGCAGGCCAGCCCGAGGTTGAGCAGATGCGAGTGCAGACGTTCAACTTCCAGCAGAATGGCGCGGATCATCTGTGCTCGCTCCGGCACCACGATCCCCATTCCGTTTTCCACCGAGGTGGTGTAGGCCGTGCTGTGGGCAAAGCCGCAAATACCGCACACGCGGTCGGAGAGGAACGTCACTTCGTTATAACCCATGCGGGTTTCTGCCAGTTTTTCCATGCCACGATGGACGTAGAACAAGCGGTAGTCGGCGTCGATAATGTTCTCGCCATCAACAAACAGGCGGAAGTGACCCGGTTCATCGGAAGTGACGTGCAGCGGGCCGATTGGCACCACATTGTTCTTTTTACTTCCCAGCTCGTTGATGAACTCGTAGGTTTCACTGTCGGTGGTCGGTGCCGGACGCTGGCGGTAGTCCATGCTGTCTTTACGCAGCGGATAAAGTTCGTCCGGCCAGTCATCCGGCAGCACCAGACGGCGCTCATCCGGCAGGCCGACCGGCACCAGGCCGTACATATCACGCACTTCACGTTCGCCCCAGACGGCAGCCGGTACGCGCGGCGTTACGGATGGATACTCCGGTTTATTCGGGTCAACTTCGATACGCACGGTGAGCCAGCACTTCTCGCCCTGCTCCATCGACATCACGTAGTAGACCGCATAGTTCCCGCACAGCTGACGCTCGTCGTTACCAAACAGCACCGACAGCCATCCACCCTGCTGGTAGTAAAGAAACTCCACCACTTCCGGCAGGTAGTTCACCTTCACGGTGATGGTTACCTGGTCTTTGGTTTGCCAGCCTTCGTCCAGCACCACGCCCGGGAAAGCCTGATGCAACGCGGCGAGATACTGCTGACCTTTCTTTTCTTCAGACATAAAAACTCTCTTCAATCACGCCACCAGAAAGGAGACGAACGCTAAAAATGCAAAACCAAAACCAGCCCAGGTGATGCGCGATGTTGCGACAAAACGCAGGCGTGCCATGCTGTTTTCAAACAGCGCAATCACCAGCACGCCAACCAGCAGCTTGAGTGCGGCAACGATAGCGGCCAGTACCAGACCACCAACGGAAAAGTGCGTCATCTGCCCCCACGGGAAGAAGACACCCGCAAACATCTGCAACACCACCAGCTGTTTGAGGCTGATCCCCCACTTGAGCACCGCAAAACCGTAGCCGCTGTATTCGGTCAGCGGCCCTTCCTGTAGCTCCTGCTCCGCTTCGGCGAGGTCAAACGGCAATTTGCCCATCTCAATAAAGGTGGCAAACGCACAGGCACACAAGGCCAGAACCAGCGGAATGGAGCGGGCCACAGGCCAGTGGTAGACGGTGTCGGTGATAAAGCTGATATGGGTTGACCCCGCCACCTGCGCGGCGACCCACAGCCCCAGCAGCAGGATCGGCTCAACCAGCACACCCAACATCGCCTCGCGGCTGGCACCGATGCCGGTAAACGGGCTACCGGTGTCCAGGCCTGCAATCGCAAAGAAGAAACGGGCGATGGCGAAGAGGTAGATAAGCGTGATCAGATCGCCCAGCACCGGCAGTGGAGAACCGACCGTCACCACCGGCAGCGCGGTGGCGATGGTCAGCATCACGCCCACCATCACAAACGGCGTCAGGCGGAAGACCCAGCCTGCGGCATCCGGTGCAACGCTCTGACGCGTGAACAATTTGAAGAGATCGCGGTACTCCTGCAGCACGCCAGGCCCACGACGGTTGTGCATCCGGGCGCGCGCCACGCGGCTCACCCCGGAAAGCAATGGCGCAACGGCGAATAACACCAGCGCCTGAAGTAATGCCAGTAACAGACTCATGTCAGGCTCCTCGCGAAATCACAATCACCACCAGCACCGCCAGCTCAATAACGGCCAGGCGGCGGAACAATGCAGGTGCAGCGGCACTCTGCCAGCCCGGAACCCAACCTACCGGGTTCAGCCAGTGGCGCAGTTTCAGCACGGTGGAGAAGTTCTCTTTTACTGGCATGGCAAAACCGTGCGCCGTGATGACCATAGATTGTTCATGCTCATAGCCGCAGGCCCATGCAGTACCGCGCGAGCGGGAAGCGAGTCGGTCACGTTTGAAGAACAGCATCAGGACAAACGGCAGCAGCGGTGCGGCAATCAGCAGCAGCGCAATCATCGGCTGGGAAACGGTGGTATGTGCCGTGGTCAACGGCAGTGGAACCGCATTCCCCAGCAATGGCAGTAGCCAAGGTGCAGCGATCCCCCCCGCAATGCAGCACAGCGCCAGCGCGACCACGCTTGTCGCCATCAGTACCGGCGCACAGCAGGCGTTTTCAGCTTCACGCGTGCGCGGCGCACCGAGGAAAGTCACGCCGTAGACTTTTGCCATACACATCACCGCCAGCGCCCCGGTAATCGCCAGGCCCGCTGCCAGCAGTGGCCCTGACAGGCGCGCAATAAATACGTCGCTCTGGCCGAGCGCGAAGAAGGACTGGTAAATCACCCACTCACCGGCAAAGCCGTTCAGCGGCGGCAGTGCGGCCATCGCCATCAACCCCACCAGCATCGCAAGTGAAATCACAGGCATTTTTTTGCCGATACCGCCGAGCTTTTCGATATCACGGTGACCCGTGCGGAACCAGACGCTGCCAGCACCGAGGAACAGCGTGCTTTTAAACAGGCTGTGGTTGACGAGATGATACAAGCCGCCGATAAACCCGGCAGCAACCAGCGCCGGTTGATTGAGCGCCAGCCCGGTCACTCCCGCGCCAAGACCCAGCAGGATAATGCCGATATTTTCCAGGGTGTGATACGCCAGCAGACGCTGGATATTGTGTTCCATCAGCGCGTACAGACCGCCGACAAACGCCGTGACCATGCCAGCGACCAGCAGCACCACGCCCCACCACAGCGGCGGTTTCCCCCCCGTCAGCGACAGCGCCAGAATGCCGAATAGCCCCACCTTCATGACAACCGTCGAGAAGAGTGCGGCCGCCGGCGCAGAGGCATTCGCATGCGCCTGCGGCACCCAGCCGTGCAGCGGAATGATCCCGGCCAGCAAGCCAAAACCCACCACGCCCGTCAGCCAGATATCCGCCCCAAACGGCAGCACCTGCGTGCGTTCATTCAGCAGGGAAAAATCCAGCGTGCCGTAACGGCTCCACACCAACCAGCAGGTGAGCGCCAGCAGCAGCGTGCCGAGGCGACCCAGCGCAAACCACAGTTTGCCGGACGTGCTACAGCCGGTCAGGAACACGCCGCACAGCGCCATGATTTCTGCCATTACCACCAGCGCGCCGAGGTTACTGGCGGTTACGGTACAGACCGCCGTCGCCATCAGCAGGTTAACCAGCAGACCGTTTGCTTTGGTATTGTGATGGCGGTGCCAGTCGATATTGAACAGGCTGATAAACACGCCGCAGAGGCCAAACGTTACCAGCCAGATAGCATTCAGCGGTGTAAGCTGAATGCTGTGGTGGATAAGCGGCATCACCGCTTCTGCGGATTGCCCGCCAGACAACATCACTCCACCGGCAGCCAGTGTCATCAGGCTGCCAACTACCCCGCCAATGCCCGCAATCCAGCCGCTCAGGGTTTTATGAAAAGAGAAGACCAGCGCCAGAATAGCGGTGGCAGCATAGTACGCTACCGCGCTGTTAATCATCGTCATCGCGTTCATTTCGCCCCCTCGTTAAGCGCCTGAAGCAGAGAAAGATCGCCAAAATCAGTATCGATGGTCAGCTCGCGTTTACGCTTGCTGGTACGGGCGATATCGCGAATATTGACCAGAATCAGCGCCTTAGTTGGGCAGGTACGTACGCAGGCCGGGCCTTGCTCATCAAAACTGCACAGGTCACATTTCACCGCCACCGCACGCACGCCAGGTACCCAGTCCAGCAGCGTGCTCACGCGCGCCGGAGCCGGTGGCGCAGGTGGCGCTTTCGGCGAATTCGTATTGGCCGGAATATGCAGCGGACGGCTACCGGAAAATTCAATGGCTCCGAACGGGCAGGCAATGCCGCACAGCTTGCAGCTCACGCACAGGCTTTCGTTCAGTTGTACAGCGCCATCAACACGGGTGATGGCATTAACAGGGCAGACAGCCGCGCACGGCGCATCCTCACAGTGATGGCAGAGCTGCGGGGCAGACTCTTTTTCATTACGCATAACGTGCAGGCGCGGCATGGACTGTAGCCCGTGCTGGCGGTGGGTTTCCGAACACGCCGCCTCACAGGTTCGACAGCCAATACAGACCGTCGAGTCAGCTATTACAAAACGGTTCACCGGGTCATCCTCTGGTGATAGTCATTTTTGACGAAAAACTGTCTTATCGACACTTATCGACACTCACAGGTCAGGCCACATTCGCCGATGTTTTTGTATCCATCAGCTGCTTCAGGTTGACCGGGAGATCGTGTTCAACGGCGGTGTACAGACCGTTATAAACTGGCGCGATTTTTTCCAGATAATGCTCCAGCACCTGCTGACGATCGCGGTTGCTGACATGACCATCCACCATGCCATCAGCCATCAGCTGCGCCTTCGCAATACACTCTCTGTCGCCCTCTTTCGTCTCGACGTAGTACTCGATGGTGTGGCTGTTGAAGGTGTCTGCCAGCGTGACGTAAATCGTAAAGTGGCCGAAGAGGACAAAGCGCATATCACCCTGTGCTGCACAGCTCATGGCGTGGTGAAGACGGGCTTTCGACAGGGTGATGCCCTGAATCAGAGAGTTGCAGTAAAGGTGCCACTGCTCCTGTAACTGCTGATGGCGCTGCGCGATGTAATCCGCTTTTTCGCTGATTTCCCAAATAGTCATAAAAGGTATCCGGTTAGTGGAGATTGCGGCTATTAAGCAGATTCCGTGCCAGTTTTTAATGCATTGATTTTTAATGAATTTAAGTAACCATCCGCTGTCACTTCAGCGGTGTCGACGTGTCATTTCGACAGCGTTGACATCGTCACGCCTTAACAAAAATCAAGCTGGCACTGTTATTGCATTACCGGGGCAATTCATTAAGGAGGCGTCATGCACGAAATCACCCTCTGCCAGCGAGCGCTGGAGCTCATCGAACAGCAGGCAGTGCAGCACAACGCAAAACGCGTGACCGGTGTCTGGCTGAAAATCGGGGCATTTTCCTGTGTCGAAACCAGCGCCCTCACCTTCTGTTTTGAGCTGGTGTGTCGCGACACACTGGCGGAAGGCTGTGAACTTCACATTGAAGAACAGCAGGCAGAGTGCTGGTGCGAGCAGTGCCAGCAGTACGTCACCCTGTTGTCATCAAAAGTCCGGAGCTGCCCGCAGTGCCAGAGCACCGGGCTGCGCATCGTGGCGGATGACGGCATGCAGATCCAACGCCTCGAAATCGAGAGGGAGTAAATTATGTGTAGTACCTGCGGTTGTGCTGAAGGCAACCTGTATATAGAAGGGGATGAACACCGTCCTCACTCTGCGTTTCGCTCCGCGCCCTTTTCCCCTGCGGCTCGTCCCGCATCGGTGATAACCGGTATCACCTTTGCCCCTCAACAATCCGGTGCGGGCGATTTGCATTATGGCCACGGCGAAGCGGGCACGCATGCACCGGGCATCAGCCAGCGTCAGATGCTGGAAGTCGAAATCAACGTACTCGACAAAAATAACCAACTCGCGGCCCGTAACCGCGCCCGCTTTGCCACGCGTAAGCAGCTGGTACTGAACCTGGTGTCCAGCCCCGGC
This sequence comes from Enterobacter cloacae, assembly GCA_014169315.1. Classification (NCBI taxonomy): domain Bacteria; kingdom Pseudomonadati; phylum Pseudomonadota; class Gammaproteobacteria; order Enterobacterales; family Enterobacteriaceae; genus Enterobacter; species Enterobacter cloacae. The sequence continues at coordinate 3,588,863 of AP022133.1, forward strand.
TCCGGCAAAACCACGCTACTCACGGAAACGCTCAAACGTCTGAACGGAAGTGTCTCCTGTGCGGTGATTGAAGGCGATCAGCAAACCGTAAACGACGCCGCGCGCATTCGCGAAACCGGCACACCGGCCATTCAGGTTAACACCGGTAAAGGTTGCCACCTGGATGCGCAGATGATTGCCGATGCCGCGCCGCGTCTGCCGCTGACAGATAACGGCATCCTGTTTATTGAGAACGTGGGCAACCTGGTTTGTCCGGCAAGCTTCGATCTCGGTGAACGGCATAAAGTGGCGGTGCTCTCCATAACCGAAGGGGAGGACAAGCCGCTGAAGTACCCGCACATGTTCGCCGCCGCCTCGCTGATGCTGCTGAACAAAGTGGATTTGCTGCCGTACCTGAACTTCGACGTGGACAAATGTCTGGCGTACGCCCGTGAAGTGAACCCGGATATTACGATCCTGCTGGTGTCCGCCACGCGCGGTGACGGCATGGACGCCTGGCTGAACTGGCTGGAGAGTGAACGATGTGCATAGGCGTCCCGGGACAAATTCACTCCATTGACGGAAATCAGGCCAAAGTTGAGGTTTGTGGCATTTTGCGCGACGTCGACCTGACGCTGGTGGGCAGCACCGATGAAACCGGTGAATCACGCCTTGGTCAGTGGGTACTGGTACACGTGGGGTTTGCCATGAGCGTGATAAATGAAGCGGAAGCCCGCGACACGCTGGATGCCCTGCAAAACATGTTTGACGTTGAGCCTGACGTCGGCGCACTGCTGTACGGCGAGGAGCAATAACCCATGCGTTACGTTGATGAATATCGCGCCCCCGAGCAGGTAATGCAGCTTATCGGGCATCTGAAAACGAGAGCTGCACTGCTGAACTACAGCGCTGAAAAGCCGTTACGGATTATGGAGGTGTGTGGCGGGCACACGCATGCGATCTTTAAATTTGGCCTCGACCAGCTTCTGCCGGAAAACATCGAGTTTATCCACGGCCCCGGCTGTCCGGTCTGCGTTCTGCCAATGGGACGCATCGACAGCTGTATCGAAATTGCCAGCCAGCCTGACGTCATTTTCTGCACGTTTGGCGATGCGATGCGCGTGCCTGGAAAAAATGGCTCACTGCTACAGGCTAAAGCCCGTGGTGCGGATATCCGGATCGTTTACTCGCCGATGGATGCCCTGACGCTGGCAACCGATAACCCTGAGCGTAAAGTCGTCTTTTTCGGGCTGGGTTTTGAGACCACGATGCCCGCCACGGCAATCACACTGCAGCAGGCTAAAACCCGCAACGTCGATAACTTTTTCTTTTTCTGCCAGCACATTACGCTCATCCCGACGTTACGCAGCCTGCTGGAAGAGCCGGGAAACGGCATTGACGCGTTTCTGGCACCGGGCCACGTCAGCATGGTTATCGGGACAGAAGCCTACGGTTTTATCGCTGAGCAGTACAATCGCCCGTTAGTGGTCGCTGGTTTCGAGCCACTTGATCTACTGCAAGGCGTAACCATGCTGGTTGAGCAGAAAATAACAGCCCTGAGTGCAGTGGAAAACCAGTACCGCCGCGTAGTGCCCGATGCCGGTAATGAACGAGCCCAGCGTGCCATTGCGGAAGTGTTTAGCGTTGAAGGCGACAGCGAATGGCGTGGGCTGGGGCTGATTGCCGAATCAGGCGTGCGCCTGACGCCTGCGTATCACGCATTCGATGCCGAAGCACATTTCCGCCCGCGGCCACAACAGGTTTGCGACGATCCCCGCGCCCGCTGCGGCGAGGTGCTTACCGGAAAATGCAAACCCCATCAATGCCCGTTATTTGGCAACACCTGTAACCCGCACACCGCCTTTGGCGCGCTGATGGTCTCCTCCGAAGGGGCATGTGCCGCGTGGTATCAGTATCGCAATCAGGAGTGTGAAGCATGAATACGGTTGAAATGGCGCACGGCAGCGGCGGCCAGGCGATGCAACAGCTGATTAACCGGCTATTTATGGAAGCCTTTAACAACCCCTGGCTGGCCGAGCAGGAAGACCAGGCACGTATTGCCCTCTCGACCCTCACCGCGCAGGGTGACAGGCTGGCATTTTCCACTGACAGCTACGTGATCGACCCGCTGTTCTTTCCTGGAGGCGATATCGGCAAGCTGGCTGTCTGCGGTACCGCGAACGATGTTGCCGTCAGCGGTGCAATCCCGCGCTACCTCTCCTGCGGGTTTATCCTCGAAGAGGGGTTGCCGATGGAAACGCTCACTACCGTAGTCAACAGCATGGCGCATACTGCACGCGAGGCGGGTATCGCCATCGTCACCGGCGATACCAAAGTGGTACAGCGCGGTGCGGCAGATAAACTGTTCATCAATACTGCCGGAATGGGGGCTATCCCTGCGGAGATCCACTGGGGTGCTCAGCAGCTTGCCGTGGGCGATGTGTTGTTAGTCAGCGGCACGCTGGGTTGCCACGGCGCAACCATACTGAACCTGCGCGAAGGTCTGGGGCTGGATGGCGAGTTACGCAGCGACTGCGCCGTACTCACCCCACTTATCCAGACGCTGCGTTCCATTCCGGGCGTGAAAGCCCTGCGCGATGCCACACGCGGTGGTGTCAATGCGGTGGTGCACGAATTCGCCGCAAGCTGCGGCTGCGGAATTGAACTGACTGAACGCGGTCTGCCCGTCAAACCCGCCGTTCGTGGGCTTTGCGAGCTGCTGGGTCTCGATCCGCTAAACTTTGCGAACGAAGGTAAGCTGGTGATTGGCGTTGAACGCGCAGCGGCCGATGCGGTGCTGGAACAGCTGCGGGCACATCCCTTAGGGAAAGAGGCCGCGATCGTTGGCGAAGTGGTTGAGCGCAAAGGGGTGCGCCTGGCCGGACTTTATGGTGTGAAGCGTACGCTGGATCTCCCGCACGCGGAACCCCTACCCAGAATTTGCTAGAACCGCGGCAAAAGCGGTCAGCACTGAATTTATCTATATTTGCCCGTTTCTACTGGAAAGCACTATGCCGTATACACCGATGAGCAATCTTGGACAGCAAGGCCTGTTTGACATCACGCACACACTTTTGCAGCAGCCCGACCTCGGCTCGCTGAGCGATGCCCTGACGCGGCTGGTCAGACAATCTGCGCTGGCGGACAGCGCCGCGATTGTGCTCTGGCATAGCGGGAGCCATCGCGCGAGCTATTACTCCACACGAGATAGCGGCAAAATCTTTGAATATGAAGATGAAACTTTCCTGGCACATGGCCCTGTCCGGCGCATTCTTTCCCGCCCGGAAGCCCTGCACTGCAACTTTGATGAATTCCGACAAGCCTGGCCGATGCTGGCAGAGAGCCATTTATATCCGCCATTCGGGCACTACTGCCTGCTGCCGCTGGCCGTGGAAGGCCATATTTTCGGTGGCTGCGAGTTTATTCGCAATACCGACCAGTCGTGGAGCGAGGCGGAATATGAGCGTCTGCACACCTTTACCCAGATAGTGGCCGTCGTTGCAGAGCAGATCCAAAGCCGCGTCAGTAACAATGTGGACTACGACCTGCTGAGCCGCGAGCGTGACAACTTCCGCATTCTGGTGGCGATCACTAACGCCGTGCTGTCACGGCTCGACATGGATGAACTGGTCAGCGAAGTCTCGAAAGAGATCCACCACTATTTCAAAATCGATGCCATCAGCATTGCGCTCCGGGGCCATCGTAAGGGCAAACTGAATATTTACTCCACGCACTATCTTGATGAGGCAAACCCGGCTCACGAGCAGAGCGAAGTGGATGAAGCAGGCACCCTTTCTGAACGGATGTTCAAAAGCAAAGAGATCCTGCTGCTCAATCTCAATGAACAGGATGCACAGGCCCCCTACGAGCGGATGCTGTTTAACATCTGGGGCAATAACATCCAGACGCTGTGTCTGCTCCCCCTGATGTCCGGCAACACCATGCTGGGCGTCCTGAAGCTGGCGCAGTGTGAGGAAGGCGTTTTTACTACCGCCAACCTGAAGCTGCTGCGCCAGATCGCCGAGCGTATTTCCATCGCGCTGGATAACGCGCTGGCCTATCAGGAAATCCACCGTCTGAAAGAACGGCTGGTGGATGAAAACCTGGCGCTGACCGAGCAGCTCAACAACGTTGACAGCGAGTTTGGTGAGATTATCGGGCGTAGCGAAGCGATGTACAGCGTACTCAAGCAGGTTGAGATGGTGGCACAAAGCGACAGTACGGTGCTTATCCTGGGTGAAACGGGCACGGGTAAAGAGCTGATTGCCCGCGCGATCCACAATTTAAGTAACCGCAACAGCCGTCGCATGGTGAAGATGAACTGCGCCGCCATGCCTGCAGGTTTGCTGGAAAGCGATCTCTTCGGCCATGAACGCGGTGCCTTTACCGGTGCCAGTAGCCAGCGTCTGGGCCGTTTTGAGCTGGCGGATAAAAGCTCGCTGTTTCTGGATGAAGTGGGCGATATGCCGCTGGAGCTGCAGCCAAAACTGCTTCGCGTCCTGCAGGAGCAGGAGTTTGAACGCCTCGGCAGCAACAAACTGATTCAGACAGACGTGCGATTGATTGCCGCCACCAACCGCGACCTGAAAAAAATGGTCGCCGACCGCGAATTTCGAAGCGATCTCTATTATCGCCTGAACGTCTTCCCGATTTGCCTGCCGCCGCTGCGCGAACGCCCGGAAGATATCCCCCTGCTGGTCAAAGCCTTTACGGCTAAAATTGCGCGCCGGATGGGGCGAAACATCGACAGCATTCCCGCCGAGACGTTGCGTACCCTCTCGTTGATGGAGTGGCCCGGCAACGTGCGCGAACTGGAAAACGTCATTGAACGCGCGGTACTGCTGACGCGCGGCAGCGTATTGCAACTGTCGCTGCCGGAAGTCTCTCTGCCGGAAACCTCCGTGATAGCAACCGACGTGGCACAGGACGGTGAAAACGAATGCCAGCTGATTATGCGCGTGCTGAAAGAGACGAACGGTGTGGTTGCCGGACCAAAAGGCGCGGCACAGCGGCTGGGGCTGAAACGCACCACGCTGTTGTCTCGCATGAAGCGTCTGGGAATTGATAAAGAGAGCCTGGTTTAACGTCTGATACAGGGCGGCAGCATGCGCACCGCCCTTCGCTCCCCCCGTGTTATCTCCGTGAAGTGGCCTTCATTGACACAAAATCTTTTCCTCTGTATAAAATCCCGCCTTAATAATGAGTTTCATTTACATTAAAAATAATTTTAATGACGGGGAGCGTTTAATGAAAAAAATCATCTGCGCGTTAAGCCTGGCGTTTGCGTCAGCCAGTTCTGCTCTGGCAACCACGTACCCTCTGACGATTGAAAACTGCGGGTATAAAGAGACATTTACTAAAGCCCCTGAGCGGGTGGTTGCTCTCGGTCAGAATACCGTCGAGATTTTGCTGCTGTTAGGCCTGCAAAATAACATTACCGCCAGTGCGTTTTGGCCGACCAAAGTTCTGCCGCAGCTGGCTGAACAAAATGCAAAAATCAAAACGCTGACGGTAGAAATCCCCACCCTTGAATCAATCCTTGCGCAAAACCCTGATTTTGTTCCTGCACAACTCCCCCTCTTACTGGGGCCAGAAAGCAAGGTGGCAAAACGTGAAGATTTGGCCACCGTCGGCGTAAACAGCTATTTATCTCCGGGGATGTGTGCGACCAAAAAAGCCGCAGGTGATATGTACGGCAGCCGTCAAAAGCTGTGGAATATGACCTTGCTCTATAAAGAGATTGAAGATTTCGCGGCAATCTTTAACGTGCAATCTCGTGGCGAAGCACTGATTGCCGATTTCAAAAAACGTGAGAATGACCTGCGTAAAACGTTCAGTAAGAATAAAAAGGATCTCTCTTTTGTCTTCTGGTTCTCCAGTTCTTCCCCTTCTGCTGATGCTTACGTAGGCGGAAAAAACAGCGCCTCTGGGTTTATCGCCAACGTTCTCGGTGGACATAACGCCATCACCTCCGAAACCGAATGGCCGACGGTGGGCTGGGAAAGCATTATCGCCGCGAACCCCGATGTGATCGTGGTCTCCAGCCTGGATCGTAACCGTTGGGCGCTTGATAATGCTGAAGAAAAAATCAAATTCCTGAAAAGTGATCCTGCCGTCAGCCAGCTGGATGCAGTGAAAAAAGGTCATATTGTGGTGATGGATGGTCAGGCGATGAACCCGACAATCCGCACGATTTACGGGGCTGAACAAGTGGGTGAACAGCTCAGAAAACTGGGGCTGAACTGATGACGACGGCCGTTATTCAGGCGCGACAGGGACTGCTCCTGACCACCTCGTGTTTGCTCGCAACAGTACTGTTGTTCGTGGTCATTGCCCTGAGTGTCAGCGTTGGCGAACTTTCGATCCCGCTGCAAAACGTCTTTTACACCGTCAGCAATAAAATCGGCCTGACCGATGTTCCCCTCAACCGCATCTACGAGAGCGTGATTTGGGACTTCCGCCTGAGCCGCGCCCTGGTGGCGGCATGCTGTGGTGCTGGTCTGGCCATCTGCGGAGCAGTGCTGCAAAGCCTGTTGAAGAACGCACTGGCTGAGCCCTACGTGCTCGGCGTTTCTGCGGGAGCATCAACAGGTGCGGTTTCTGTGGTCGTATTGGGTATTGGTACCGGTGCGGTTTCTCTCTCCGCGGGCGCATTTGCCGGGGCATTTGCCGCCTTTGTTTTTGTCGCCTTCCTGACCAACGGCGCTCGCGGCGGCAATGAACGCACCATTCTGGCGGGCGTTGCCGCGTCGCAGCTCTTCAACGCGATCACCGCTTACACCATCAGTACCTCTGCCAGTGCTCAGCAGGCACGTGATGTGATGTTCTGGCTACTGGGGAGTTTCAGCGGTGTAAGATGGCCTGAGTTTCAACTGATTCTGGTGGTGGTACCGATTGGGCTTGCCGTTTGCCTCTACTATTCCCGCGCACTGGATGCCTTTACCTTTGGTGATGATGCCGCCGCCTCTCTGGGTATTGCCGTGCCCTGGGTACGCCTGATCCTCTTTACCACCACTGCACTCATCACCGCGACTATCGTCAGCATGGCTGGCTCTATCGGCTTTGTGGGGCTGGTTGTGCCGCACGTCATGCGCTTCTTCTTCGGCCCGCTGCACCGCACGTTGCTGATTGCCAGTGCACTGGCCGGGGCGGTCCTGATGGTGTTGGCGGATATCGCCTCTCGCATACTGATTGCACCGCAAAGCCTTCCCGTTGGCGTGGTGACGGCTCTGGTTGGCGTACCTTTCTTTGCCGTGATTATCTACCGCTCAAGGAATAAGTGATGAGTATCTCCGCTGAAAATATTACCTGGAAGGTCGGTAAAAAGGTCATCGTCAATAATGTCTCGCTGAACGTTTCCCGGGGAGAAACAGTTGGGCTACTTGGTCCCAATGGCTGTGGTAAGTCCTCTCTTTTGCGCATTCTGGCAGGCCTGCGTCGCCCGGATACCGGTAGCGTGACGCTGGATGGGCAAAACATTGCCCGCATCGCCAAAAAACAGCTGGCACGCCGGGTGGCATTCGTTGAACAGCACAGCATGACTGATGCCAACATGCGGGTTCGTGATGTGGTAAAACTTGGTCGTATACCGCATCACTCTCCTTTCTCGAACTGGAGCACGCATGATGACGAGGCCGTCACCGCGGCTCTGCAGAGGGTGGATATGCAGGGAAAAAGTGACCAGGGCTGGCTGAGCCTGTCCGGAGGGGAGCGTCAGCGCGTGCATATTGCCCGCGCACTGGCGCAGACACCCACCGAAATCCTGCTGGATGAACCGACTAACCACCTGGACATTCATCACCAGATACAATTAATGCACCTGATCAGCGAGTTACCGGTGACCAGCATTGTGGCTCTCCACGACCTCAACCACGCCTCGATGTTCTGTGATTCGTTGATTGTGATGCAGAAAGGGCAAATTGTCGCCACAGGCACGCCGCAGGAGATCTTATCCGAGGAATTGCTTTGGGATGTGTTCAGGGTGAAAACCAAAATTGAGATCTCCCCGTACCACGGCAAAAAGCACATTCATTTTATCGTTTAGGGTCAGGCTGCATGTCTCTGTTCTCCCTGCGTTCTGCTACAACGCTCTGGCCGCCCGTTTTATTGGGTAGCCAGTTCGTATTTAATATTGGTTTTTACGCAGTTGTTCCCTTCCTGGCGATATTTTTACGCGACGATATGTTGCTCTCTGGCGGGCTTATCGGGCTGGTGCTGGGGTTACGCACGTTCTCCCAACAGGGTATGTTTATCGTTGGTGGAGCGCTCTCTGACAAATATGGCGCAAAGATCGTTATCCTCTGCGGCTGCATTATTCGCGTGGCGGGTTATCTCCTGCTGGCATGCGGACAATCCCTGTTTCCCATCATTCTGGGAGCGTGCCTGACGGGTATCGGGGGGGCACTGTTCTCTCCCTCCATTGAAGCCCTGCTGGCAAAAACGGGGACACAAAGCGAAGCAAAGGGAAAACGGAGCCGGGCAGAGTGGTTTGCTCTTTTTGCCGTGTGCGGTGAACTTGGAGCGGTCCTGGGCCCGGTTGCCGGCGCGCTGCTGACAGGGCTGGGCTTCCGTCAGGTGGCGCTGGCAGGTGCTGGAGTGTTTGTCATTGCGCTCGTTGTGCTGTACTTCTGCCTTCCTGCCACACCCCACAGCAAACAGGTACTAAAGGTGCTTCCCTGGTGGACGACCTTCCGCCAGCCGCGCTTTGTCGCCTTTATCATTGCCTATAGCTCGTGGCTTTTGAGCTATAACCAGCTCTATCTGGCGTTGCCGGTAGAGATCCAGCGTTCAGGTGGCAGCGAGCAAGATCTCGGTCCTCTCTTTATGCTGGCTTCAGTACTGATTATCGCTTTTCAGCTTCCGCTGGCGCGCTTCGCCCGACGCGTGGGTGCCATCAGGATCTTACCGGTGGGTTTTTTGCTGCTCGCCGCCGCCTTTGCGAGCGTCTCCCTGTTCGCCGCAACAGAGCCGCCGGAAGGCTGGTTACGGTTGTTGCCTTCGGTGTGCCTTGTGACCCTGTTAACGCTGGGCCAAATGCTGCTCGTACCGTCAGCAAAAGACCTGATCCCACACTTTGCCGAAGCGTCAACGCTGGGGGCACACTATGGTGCACTCTCTACCGCCGGGGGCTGCGCAGTGCTGGCGGGGAATCTGTTCTTCGGCCCGCTACTGGATCATGCGCTGGTTCCCTCAACGCAGGCAATTTACCCCTGGCTGCTGCTGGCGTTATTTCCTTTTTGTAGCGCACTTGCGTTACCCGTGATTTGCCGTTCAATACGACCTTCCCGGACGTAACGGACTACTTTTTCTGACGATATTTTTCCGGCAATTCCGGTACCGGACGGCGATCGTCAATCAGATGGCGAATCGTCAGAATGGGGTGACGCCACAGCATGCGTGGCCCTGCCCAGCGCATAACCTGCTTCATTTCCTCACGTCTGGCGGGCTGGTAGCAGTGTACCGGACACTGTTTACAGGCTGGTTTTTCCTCACCAAAGACGCATTTATCCAGACGCTTATCCGCATAGGCATTAAGTGCCTGATAGTACCCTTCTTCCTGTGAAGCCTGTGGGCACCGTTTTTCATACAGGGCGATCATTTTGGCGATCGTCTCTTTTTCTCGTGCGATGCGTTTATCAGACATGACGGGTCACCGAATAATAAAGTGCATTTATAATACCATTTATCCCTTGCGGTTTCAGTCGTTGCATTTCGTTTTCTGAAGACGCCTTCCAGTTTTAACCCCGCCCCTCATGACTTTTACTGGTATTTTATACAGGTATCAGAAACACACTTTGCCCGTATCTACCGGAGACCGTATGCAACAGATCGCTATCGCCAAACCCTATCGTCATTTAAAAGTCGGCTATTTCAGAAAACGTCACGAGGACCGCAAGACTAAAATCCCGACACATTACAGCGTGCATGCTGCTTTAAGCTTAAAAGGGGACTGGCTTGAACAAGCCGGATTTACCACAAATTCGCAGGTTCGGGTGGGTGTTGAGCATGGAAAAATCATCATCGAGTTAATGCCGGAAGGCGTCTCGTAAAGTCGTGACATTTTTCTGCGCCACACCTTTTTTTCATGCGACAATAGAGGGAACTAACGGCCACTGAGCCGCTCAAAGCGTAATATTATCAAAGAAATGGATATCATAACTCCATGACCACAATCGACAATTTCGACGCACATACGCCGATGATGCAGCAGTATCTGAAGCTGAAAGCACAACACCCGGAAATCTTGCTGTTTTACCGTATGGGCGATTTTTACGAGCTCTTTTATGACGATGCCAGACGCGCGTCGCAGTTGCTCGATATCTCCCTGACCAAACGTGGCGCATCGGCAGGTGAGCCTATCCCGATGGCGGGTATCCCCCATCACGCGGTAGAAAACTACCTGGCAAAGCTGGTGAACCAGGGCGAATCCGTGGCGATCTGCGAGCAGATTGGCGATCCAGCCACCTCAAAAGGCCCGGTTGAACGCAAAGTTGTGCGCATTGTCACGCCAGGCACCATCAGTGACGAAGCCCTGCTGCAGGAGCGCCAGGATAACCTGCTGGCAGCGCTGTGGCAGGATAGTAAAGGATTTGGCTACGCCACGCTGGATATCAGCTCCGGACGTTTTCGCCTGAGCGAACCGGCTGACCGCGAAACCATGGCGGCCGAATTGCAACGCACAAACCCGGCAGAGCTGCTCTATGCCGAAGATTTCGCCGAAATGGCACTCATTGAAGGCCGCCGTGGCCTGCGTCGCCGCCCGCTATGGGAATTCGAAATTGATACCGCGCGCCAGCAGTTGAACCTGCAGTTTGGCACGCGCGATCTGATTGGCTTTGGCGTGGAAAATGCCCCACGCGGGCTGTGTGCAGCTGGCTGCCTGCTACAGTATGTGAAAGATACCCAACGCACGGCGCTGCCGCATATCCGCTCGATTACAATGGAACGTCAGCAGGACAGCATCATCATGGATGCTGCGACGCGCCGTAACCTGGAGATCACCCAGAATCTGGCTGGTGGTGTGGAAAATACCCTCGCCTCGGTGCTCGATAACACGGTTACCCCAATGGGCAGCCGCATGCTTAAGCGTTGGCTGCATATGCCGATTCGCGATACCGATACACTGACCAGCCGCCAGCAGACCATTGCCGCTTTGCAGG